>CAVUNY010000017.1:0-416796 GCA_963743005.1 uncultured Chloroflexia bacterium
TTCGAACTATATCTCAAAAGGCTGTTGGTGGGGATGCTCGACCGGGTCTATGAAATCGGCCGCGATTTTCGCAATGAAGGCGTCTCCTATAAACATAACCCCGAGTTTACTCAGCTTGAGTTCTATTGGGCGTACGCCGATTATTTGAAAGTGATGGAATTGACCGAGGAAATGATCGTTTCAGTTTGCGACAAAGTCTTGGGGACGCGCACCTTTGTCTATGACGGGCATGAAATCAACGTGACCGCCCCGTGGCGGCGGATTAACCTGCGCCAGGGCCTGATCGATGTCACCGGGATCGACATCAACCTGTACCCGACGGATGAAAGCCTGGGCGACGCTATGCGCCAGAAAGGCATGCCAGCCAAACCGGGCCAGGCGCGGGGCAAATTAATCGACCAACTTTTAAGCGATTTCCTGGAGCCGACATTTATCCAGCCGACATTCCTTTACGATTACCCGCGTGATATTTCACCGCTTGCCAAAAGCATGCCGGGGGACCCGACGACCGTGGAGCGGTTTGAAGGTTACATCGGCGGGATGGAGTTGTGCAATGCCTTCACCGAATTGAACGATCCCCTGGACCAGGAACAGCGTTTCCTCGAGATGGGCCGGGATTACGCCGCAGAAGATGAGGAGCGCCACCCGATGGATGAAGACTACCTGCGAGCCATGTCTTACGGTATGCCGCCCAATGGTGGCTTTGGGATGGGGATCGACCGGCTGACCATGCTGCTCACCGATCGCCATACCATCCGCGAGGTGCTGCTTTTTCCACACCTGCGCGAACGCGAAGACGAGTCATAAAGCAAAGGCGGCGCCCGGCGCCGCCTTTGCTTTATGACGGATGCTTGATTTAAATCCCTCAAAAGGGTGATTAAACCTTACGGTTTGGAAAGCACCCAAATATCACCCGTTTAATGCTTGCTTAATCTGGTATAACTTAACGAAATTTAATCGGATTTCGATGTTTTATGTTGTCCCTATTTCTTTATGGTTTCTTGATATGCGCTTTGCCAGAGATCGATATAATGGTAGCTTATTTAAAGGTTTAGCGTGAAAGGAAGTATGAAAGGTCTCATGACAACAGAAAAAGTTCAAAGCTCCTTTACCCCTGCTCATCACGGCCTGCTGATGGCCTGGATTGCCCGGCAAGTGTGCCAACGTGTTGGACCCTTAAAGGGAGAAGTTGTGATCCGGAAAGCAATCCGGCGTTATGGTGAGGAACGGGGCCAGCGTATGGCTTTGCGCGCCCGGGCCGATAAGAAGGAACTGACAACCTTAACCTTTATGATCTATGGGGAATGGTCGGCTGCACCCGGCGAAGTTGAGCAAAAATTAGAGCAGAATAACCATAACAACATGCGTTTATTGGTTGAGCGCTGCCCCTGGCAGTCTGTCTGGTTGGAAAACGACCTGTTGGATTTCGGCCGGATTTACTGCCAGGAGATTGATCTCGCCCTGCTGCGTGGGTTTAACTCTGAACTTCACCTGGATGTCGTTAAGACCCAGACCAATGACCGCCAACCCTGCGATTTTATCTTTCATGGATCGCCGCTGAGCGCCGCTAACCAGATCTCCATGATTGTCGGGAAAAAATTAAACCCGGGGAAACGGGCGATTTTACCGTGGGAGTACCACGTTGGACATCTGTATAAAACCTTCTGCGACGTCCTCACCGCTGAACTGGGTCTGGCGGGTCGCGAAGCAGCCGAAGCTGCTCTGGGAGAGTTTGCTGAGCGCTTTGGCGAGCCGGCGGCGCATGTCGTCCGATTTTACCTGCAAACTGACTTTACCTGCCTGCCAGAACCGACTATACTAATGCTGGAGGCGAATCATGGCTATACATAATACACCTGAAGAACGCCAGATCGTAAAAATACTCGAAAAACTGGCATCCGCTGAAACGGAACGTACGGCATGGATCGACCAGATCCATACGGTGGGCATGTCGGAGGAATTGGCGGAACAAATCCACCAATACCTGACTGCCCCTGGTGAAGGTGATACCGGGGTGGCGAATAGAGCATTGGTCGCAGTGGAATATGCGAAAATGATCCGCCGCTGGCGCCTGGCGCTAGGGGCAAAGAAATTCCGTTAATTTTCGATCAATTCAATACCGAAACCCGCAATTAAGTCTTTCGGTAAGAAAATCTCAACACCATGTACATACCGAGGCTGTCTCAAATGATTTTGAGTCAGCCTCATTCATTATCAAAAGTTTACGGATGTCAGAGATGGATATAAAGAGTTTCTCGAGCTAATTTTAAAACGAATGCCCAATCCAATAAATATTGAGGTCATTCCGTTGGGACGGCTTCGATGAGGCTAAAGGACAGCGGTAAGGGGGTGATTTGTTTTATAGCAAAATCTGTGGCAAGGAGCAACTCACGCAGCTCACTCTCGCTACGCTCCTGCCCTCCGGGTCCGATAAGCATATTGAGGTCACTGCGCGCGATCGCCTGGTGTGTACGAGTGACTGCTAAATGATCTGGGTAAATCCGATCAATCAGCAGAAGCCTGCTTGACTCTGACATTACCTTACGGCAGTTTTTGAGAATCTGCTTGCTGAAGTCATCAGACCAGTCATGGATAATACTTTTTAGGAGATAAGTGTCACCCTTTCCCGGAATCGTCTCGAAAAAGCTGCCTGATATAATTTCACACCGATCTGCCAGCCCGGCCGCGGCTATAAGGCGCTTAGCAGCCTCTTGAGCATGGGTCATATCGAACAGCACTCCAGTGGTTCCAGGGTTTGCCAGGAGGATTGTGGCTAACAATTGCCCAGAGCCTCCGCCAACATCCACAATTCGCTTCATACCCGAAAAATCATAGGCTTGCACTAACTCATTTGCCGTGATCCTTGTCTGCTCGACCATGGCCTGGTTAAAGAGAGCTGCTATTTCAGGGTTTTGCTCGAGATGTTCAAATCCCTTGTGCCCGTGCATTATCTCTCGGCCACTTTTTCCGGTTTTTACGCTGTCAAGCAGATGCCCCCATTGCGGCCACATATATCCGCCTATATATAACGCGTAGGAGCGCAAGGAAACTTCTCGATCGCTGCACAGCAGCCCACCCTGCTCCGTAAGCTCAAACGAGCCATCGTCTCGCTCGCGACATATTTCAATGGTCGTAAGCGCTCGCATCAAGCGCTGTATGGAAGGTGCATGCGCGCCGACTTCGGTCGCCAGTTCGTCGCTCTTCATCGGCCTGAGGGTCAGCAAGTCTGGAATACGCAGTTCTGCGGCTACGTATATCGCCTGGGTTATCCAGTTGCTCGTAATCATTTCCACGACTTGCGCGACCTCATTTCTTTTTTCCGGAATGTTGTTATCAAATCTTTGGGCCATTTTTCCTCCGGCTGAACGAGGTTACTCTGAGGACAATCAGCTGCCCATTCTAGAATATCTTGGGATTGGGCTGCGTTATTTTCTTTTCATTAATTATTATAATATTTATCCAGTTTATTTACTATTAAAGAGTTAAAGGCAAAAAAATATGCATAATCAACGGCCCCAATTTTTAACAACTCAAAAATTGTGTAAACTTTCGGTTCGCTCAAATTTTGACGTGATTTAAGAATTGGGGTAAGCTGTGGGGATGAACACAGGACTTACCATCGAAACAGAACGAGTAGACGATATTCCGGTTTTGATCGCCGAGATGAACCAAATGGGCATAGCAGAATTGATCGACGAGAATTTTGCAATGCATGGGAACTGGCAGGGGATGAATTTGGGTGGGGTGATCACAGGATGGCTGGCGCATATCCTTTCTGAAGCGGACCACCGGTTAAATCATGTGCGCAGTTGGGCCGAAAAACGTCCGAGAACGCTGCGAGCCTGTCTTGGGGCGAATGTTCGTGGGTAGGAATTCACGGATGACCGGTTGGCGTTGGTGTTGGACAAGTTGAGCGAGGATGGAAACTGGTCGAATTTTGAAGCCAGATTGAATCAGCGCACGCTGCGAGTCTACAACCTGGAGCGAAAATGTGTGCGCCTGGACAGCACGACGGCGAACGGCTATTGGGAGGTAATGGAGGATGGGCTGTTTCAATTTGGTCACAGCAAAGACCATCGACCTGACCAACCGCAGGTCAAAGTGATGTTGTCGACGCTGGATCCATTGGGGATGCCGGTGGCAGTGCAGGTGGTTTCGGGAGAAAAAGCGGATGACCCGCTGTACATTCCGGCGATTGAGCAAGTACGGCGTGGGCTTGGACAGGGCGGGCTGCTGTACGTTGGGGACTGCAAGATCATGGCGCTTGAGACGCGCGCCTATGCGGAGGTCGGCGGGGATTACTACCTGGGTCCATTTTCGAAGGTGCAAATCCCAGATGACGTTTTGGATGCCTATTTGCAGCCTGTTTGGACTGGAAAACAGCCCCTGATCCCGGTGTATCGGGTGGAGGAGAGCGGGGAGCATGTTCAGGTAGCTCAAGGTTATGAAAGAGCGGAAACTCTGAGCGCCAGTGTGGCTGGAAAAGTTGTGACCTGGGTAGAGCGCCGACTGGTAGTGCGTTCCTTGGCACAGGCACACGCGGCTGAAACCGCCTTGCAGGCTCGCCTGGACAAAGCTGTAGCGGCTCTGAAAGGATTGAATGAACGGCGGCAGGGAAAGGAACGGTTGACCGAGGTGGAAACGCTGCAAAAAGCGGCGGAAGCACTGCTCAAACAGCATGATGTGGCAGGATTGCTGACCTTGTCCTACATTGAAAAGGTCGCAGAACGTACGGTACGCCAGTACAAAGAACGTCCGGCAGAAACTCGGATTGAACGCAATTTCTTTTTGGATATTCAACGCGATGAAACCGCCATCCAGGCCGTTATCGCCCGCCTGGGTTGGCGTGTATATGGCACTAATCAACCGGTGGAACAGCTTCCGCTGGAACAAGCGGTTTTGGCCTATCGAGAAGAATACCGGGTGGAGCGTAATTTCGGCCGCTTGAAAAGCAAACCCCTGTCGCTCACCCCCATGTACCTGCAAGAGGATAACCGCGCTACTGGCTTGATCCGCCTGCTGTCCATCGGTTTGCGGGTCTTGAGCCTGCTCGAAGGGCTTGTCCGCCGACGCCTGGCTGAAACCCATTCCAAATTGGCAGGTTTGTATGTGGGCAACCCGAAACGAGCCATGGCTTTCCCTACAGCTGAAGCTTTGTTGCAGGCTTTCAAGGACATCTTTCTGAATATTGCTCATCTGGGTAACCAGGCTAACCGTTATATCTCACCGCTTTCCGATCTCCAAATCCGAATCCTAACCTTGCTGGGGTTGTCCCATGAAATTTACCTCGCCTTGAGCGCTGAATCTTCAGAACCATCATGAAAATGAGCGAACCGAAAGTGTAAAAGGTTGTATTCTGAACTTTATGGAGCAATTTGGAAATTCTGGCCAAACGCCGTCCAAATTAATCCTATGGTATGATTGCCCTAATTTTCTGGTGGAAAATGTCCATGCGTTTGAAGTCCGATTTTATTTTGCTGCTGGTCGCACTTATTTGGGGCAGCGCTTTTGCCGCGCAGCGCGTGGCAGCCGATCACCTCGGTCCATTTTTATTTAATGGCGTGCGTTTTATCATCGCGGTGCTCGTGCTGCTGCCGATGGCCCGCTTCCGCCTGAAAGTAACACGGGGCATTCTGCCGTGGGTTGCCCTGGCGGGGATCGTTTTATTCACCGCCAGCTTTTTCCAGCAAGCCGGGATGAAGTACACCACTGCCGGTAATGCCGGATTTATCACCGGCCTGTATGTAGTATTGGTGCCGCTGGTGATGGTCGTATTTTTGCGCCAGCCCGTATCACGGTGGACCTGGCTAGCCGCGGGGATCGCGACCATTGGCGCGCTGCTGCTGAGCACCGGCGGGGAGATCAAACTGAACCCGGGGGATGCTTTGGAATTGGCCGGCGCCGGCGCCTGGGCGGTGCATGTGCTCTTGGTGGGATGGCTGGCCCGGCGCACGGATGTGCTGTCTTTTGTGATCCTGCAGGACCTGGTTTCGGCCGTGCTCAATGTGGTGTTTTCATTGTTCACCGATATCTCCACCTTTCCGGGGCTGCTGCCGGCTGCCTGGGCGGTGTTGTACACCGGTATTTTCTCAATCGGCATCGGTTATGCATTGCAGGGCATCGGCCAGCGCCACGCCCCGCCCGCGGATGCAGCGATCATCCTCAGCCTGGAAGCAGTCTTCGCGGCCCTGTTTGGATTTATGTTCCTGAATGAACGCTTGCTGCCGGTCCAGGTTTTAGGCTGCTTTTTAATCCTGGCGGCGATACTCCAGGTGCAGCTGCGTCCTGTTTTCAGGAAAGCAGCGGTTCAACCATAGGCTCTTATTTCATATTCGCAGGCGCGGCGTATGCGGCGGCCTGCCAGGATGGACATTATGCCTGACCATATCCCGGGTTTGACACTCAGCGAAGGTTACTATTGGGAAGTCGTGCGTCCTATTCTGGACCAATCCTTCCCAGGCCTGCCCCATTCGGCTGCCCTGCTCGGCCCTGGTTCGGAAGTATTGGGATTTGACACGGCTCGTTCCACCGACCACCACTATGGGCTGCGCCTGATCCTCTTCCTGAATGCGGAGGAATGGCCCGTTTTACGTGCGAAGGTGGATGAAGCGCTGCGCCAGGGGCTGCCCGTTAAATTCTCAGGTTATTCGACTAACTTTACCCCACCGAACCCTAACGATAATGGGGTGCGCCTGACACAATGGGTTGAAAAAGGCCCGGTTAACCATATGATCGAGATCACCACCGTCGAAGCTTTCGGCAGGCGCGAGTTGGGGATTGACCCGTTTGGCGAGTTCACTGCGCAAGATTGGCTGCTTTTCGAAGAACAGCGCCTGCTCACTTTGACCCGCGGCCGGGTCTATTATGATGGTTTGGGGCTGCTTGGCGCGCTGCGCGAGAAACTGGCTTACTACCCGCGGGATATCTGGCTGTACCTGCTGGCGGCCGAGTGGCAAAAAATCAGCCAGGAAGAGGCGTTTGTGGGGCGGACCGGCGAAGTTGGTGATGAATTGGGTTCGCGCCTGGTTGCATCACGATTGGTACAGTCCTTGATGCGCCTGGGTTTCATGATGGAACGCCAGTTTATCCCTTACAGTAAGTGGTTCGGGACCGGCTTTTCGCAGCTGACTTGCGCCCCACGCCTGGGGGAGGCGCTGCAAGGTGTGCTATCGGGTGCCACCTGGGGGCAGCGCGAGGAGTATCTTTGCCGGGCTTACACCCTGACCGCAGAGATGCACAATTCGTTGGGGATTACCCCTGCTGTGGAGACTCAGCCCTCCCTCTATCACGGCCGGCCCTTCCGGGTGATCCATGGGGATGAGATTGCCGCGAAAATTAAAGCGGCGATTCGCGATGAAGGCGTGCGCAGCCTGCCGGAGGATATCGGTTCGGTAAACCAGTTCCTGGTTTCGGTGGATGTGCTTAATAATAATGACCTGCGCCAGAAACTGCGCGGGCTGTATGAATAGGCTAATAAAAAATTCGTAATGAGAATTCAAGATGCCAGGCAGGTGATAAGTGAGGAATCAAATGAAAATCATTGTGATCACAGGTTCGACCCGGGGGATTGGCTATGGGATGGCGAGCGCATTCCTGGAGATGGGCTGTGGGGTGGTAATCAGCGGGCGCCAGCAGCCGGTGGTGGATCAGGCCGTTTCTGGTCTGGCTGCTCGCTTTGGCGCCGAAAAGGTATTTGGGTTTGCGTGTGATGTACGCCAATTGGAACAGGTCCAGGGCCTATGGAAAGCCACCGCGGCTCACTTTGGGCGGATTGATATCTGGATCAACAATGCCGGGGTAGCGCACCCCTTGACCGATTTCGCCGATTTTAAGCCGGATACCATTCAGACTGTGGTGGAAACGAACATCGCCGGATTGATGTATGGCGCGATCACCGCCCTGGCCGGTTTTAAAAAGCAGGGCAGTGGGGCGATCTATAATATGTTCGGTCTGGGCAGCACGGGCCGCCAGGTGAAGCGCATGGCGCTGTACGGCGCCAGTAAATCGGCTGTGGCTTATTTAACCCATGCCCTGGTGGAAGAGACGCGCGGCCAGGCGGTGTTGGTGGGTGCCCTTCTGCCGGGTATGGTGGTGACGGACCTGCTCACCCAGCAGCGGGACAGCGATCCGGAGGAATGGAAACGGGCCAGCCGGATTTTCAATATCCTGGCAGACCGGGTGGAAACTGTAGCTCCCTGGTTGGCCCGGCGAGTCCTGGAAAACACCAAACACGGCGCGGTCATCTCCTGGACCAATCCCTGGATGATTGGCTGGCGTTTCTTGACGGCACCCTTTACCCACCGCCGGGTGATTGACGAATAACTCGGGAAAAATTTTTCTTTCCAACCGATCATAAAAAATTGCAACCCATGGCAGAGATTTCCGTATAATAATACAGGAGGTGTCTATGACCTTTCTTTCCTCCTTATTTGAACTGCGTAAGGGAAAACCGTTTCGGGTTGGCGAGCAAACCATCACGGTCGTTTCCAGGGTGCTGCGCTTGCAGGTGCCCGGCATGGCGATTGGGTTGGTGTGGAACCGTCCGGCGCAGGTCCGGATCGAGACCGAAGGCGCGGGCGATGTGATCCTGCCAGTGACCGATGAAACTCGCTGGATGCAAATCGTGCTGCTGGGACTGGGGGTTGCCGGCAGCCTCGTCCTTTCAATGCTGCTTCGGCGGCGTTGATCGTTCATTTTTGCAGGAGGTTCGGATGACTGATGAAGAAAAACCGGTAGCCGAGGAAGGAGCTCAGGAATCTGTTCCGGAAGAGGCTCTCTCCTCACTGGATGTTTTACAATCCACATTCGATCAATTTCTTTCGACCGCAAACGTGAATGCGGTTTATGCAAAGCCGGTGCGCCAGGGAGATACGGTGGTGATCACCGCGGCTGAAGTTTTCAGCGGGTTCGGTTTTGGGATTGGCGAAGGCAGCGGACAGCAAGGTGATCAAAAAGGTGGGGGTTCAGGCGGCGGGGGTGGGGGGCAGACCTTCTCCCGACCGGTAGCAGTGGTGGTGTGCACGCCTAACGGCGTCTCCATCCAACCCGTCATGGATCGCACCAAGCTGTGGATGGCGGCTCTGACGGCTGCTGGCTTTATGCTGGTAACGCTTTCGAAAATGCGCCGCCCTCCGCGTAGACGCTGACCGGCATTCGTCTCATCCAGGCATGAGATTTTGACCTCAACGCTGAGGCTAAAATCTCATGCCTTCCGTCCACATGCGGTATAATCCAACCATTATCACAACCTGTGCCGGGATCCCCAGTGCCAGGAAAAGCGGGGCGGCATTACTAACCAGGCTTTATTTCCGCCGGGAATCTCACGAAAAGGTGGTTTATTGTTGCACATGGAAATGACAAAAAAGCAGCAGATGGCGCAAGAACTTGCTGCGGTAATTGACCCTGGATCTTTTAGCTACCGTATTCCCGGTATACAGACCTGGGTAGTTTTATTCGTTTATTTTGCTCTGATTATCATTTCTCCGCATGCAGCTCTGGTAGTTTCCCAAATTGTTTCCATCTACCTGTTATTTCGCTTTACCATGGTGGCGTTTTTTTACCTGATCAGCCTCAACCGCATCCGGCTCGCCCACCGGCGTCTGAAATCGGGCCCTGTCACCGACGGGTTAACACCCGAGCAAAAAACCAAATATTCCAAGATCCACCATGTTGTGATTTACCCGAATTATAAAGAACCGATTGAGGTTCTATCCCGTTCGTTGGATGCCCTGGTCAACCAAAAATTCGACCGTAAACGTCTGACGGTTGTGATGGCAATGGAAGAAGCTGAAGCTGAGGCTCATGAAAAAGGGCAGTTGCTGGCTGACAAATATTCCCAATATTTTGCCAATTTCATATTAAGCTTCCATCCGGCGCATTTGCCTAACGAAATTCCAGGCAAGGCTGCCAACCAGACCTGGGCAGCCCGCCAGGTCAAGCGTGAAATCTTAGACCGGATGGGGATTGCGCTTGAGGATGTGACCGTTACCTCTTGCGACGCCGATTCGGAACTGGACCCTTATTATTTTGCGGAATTCACCCGAAAATTTGTAACCTGCGGCAAGCCGGAAAACCTGATCTGGCAAACGCCTATCTTCTTTGATCATAATATCTGGCAGACCCCGGGATCGGTACGCCTGCTTACATTCTTTAATAACGCGGTTCAAGTCTCAGAGCTTTCAAACCCGTTGGCGATGGCCTTCCCTTTGAGCACCTATTCGCTCAGTTTTCAACTGCTGGTGGATGTCGATTATTGGGACCCGATCGTTATTTCGGACGACTGGCACATGTTCTTGCGCTGTTTCTTCGCTAAAGATGGCAATATGGCGCTGCGTTCGATCTACCTGCCGACGGTTGGCGAGCCATTTTTGGGTGAAACATTGTGGAAAACCTGGGTGATGGTCTACAAGACCCGGGTGCGGCATGCCTGGGGCGCCGGGGACATGGTCTATGTGCTCCAGCAGTGGCGCAAACAAAAAAAGACGCCTTTCCTGCTAAAAGTTGGCCGTTTTACCAAAGTGTGGCACGATAATATGGTCTTCAGCCTGGGCGGGGTGATTACGGTCGTAGGCACGTTGCTGTCGATTGTCATTGACCACAACCCGGTGATCACTTACCCACCTTTCCCGGTGCCGTACGTGATCCCCGCTTTGAACGTACTTGGCGGACTGGGGTTGGTGACGATCTGGCTGGTGGAACGTATTCGTTGCAACAATAAGAAATATAGCTGGCGGCTGGGGGTAATGCTTGAGGAAATCGGCAGTTGGATAATTTTCCCGGTGATCACCTTTGCTTTATCCGGCGTGCCGGCTCTGCACGCGCATACCAAGATGTTGTTTGGCGGAAGCCTGACCTTTGAACGCACTCCCAAAGGCATCTTACCGAAAAAATCACATTAATTTTTAAACTTTTATTTCTGGTTTGAACTCCCATTCTTACGGCGCAGCACGCCGACTGTCCCTCCCACAATAATTAATACCAGAACGGCCGAGCCGCAGATAATTCCACTGGTCTGGTCCGGGGTGCTGAGATACTCTGCCGGGATTCTTGTGGGCGTGAGTGTGGCAGCCGGGCCAGATGTCGCGGCCTGGTGGAACGCTGCGCCGGAAGCCGGATTGGGCCATGCCAGGATAATCAGCAAAAATAAGATTATCAGCAGCACAATCCAGCGCAGGTCATTTTTTACATTCGGAATACGATTAGAAAATTTCAAACGCGAAGCGCCTTTCATTTTGAGGGAGATACTGCCAGCCGTTCGGCGGCAGCCTGGGCGATTTGCACCGGATCGCCCTGTTGTTTAATGATTTGAAGGGTAGCATCTTCGAGGATCGGCCCCAGGCTGAGCAGTAAATCGTTGGATGGCCTGACCTGCGCGGAAAGCGCAATCGGGCTGAACAAGCCTCGCAGACCCGCATTTGACCAGGCCGTTAAAGCCGATGGACGGGTAGGCAGGTATCCGGCATCCGCGGACCATTGGGCCAGAAACTCGCTGTCCACCAGAAATTCTGCCAGGCGGATAGAAGCCGCGCGGCGTTCGGGCAGCGGGTCAGATAAGGCCCAAATCCAGCCGGTCGCCAGGGTGATAGGTTTATCTCCCAGCGAGGGCAGCGGCGCAGCGGCTGTATCCGCGGGTAAATCTGTCAGATAATAGCTGCTCCAGGTAATCAGGAGATCGGTGCGCTGTTCGCGATATGCCTGCCAGGCCTGCCCATCGGTCTGGTATTGCGACAGCCAGTTGGGGAAAACGCCCGCTTTTACCCCTTCGTCTAATATTTTTAAAACCTGGGCCAACGTGTCAGCCTGCAAGGTCGGGCGGCCCTGGTTATCCTTCACCTGACCACCGGCAGAAAGATATAGCTCCAGGGTGGTAAGGGCCTGCCCGTCGGCAGCGGCAAAGGCTGTGGGCAGGTTGGCTTTTATCAGGGCGGGCCAATCCAGGGGGGCGGTCGGCAGTTTCGCGGGGCGGTAGAGCAGGAGCATGGCATCCCCGGCAAACGGCAGGCCAAAGGCCGATCCCTGGATCAAGGCCAACTGCCGGGCATAAGCATACCAATCGGTGTCGTCGACGATGCGCGTCAGGCCATCCAGTGAAAAAACCAGGCCTTTCAGCGCGGCGGTTTCCAGATCGGAGCGCGAAAGAGCGACCAGGGCCGGCAGAACAGCCGGTGCAGCAGCGCTGGCGGCAGACAACGATTCCATCAATCCGCCGGGACCGGAGGCCGCTTTTACCCGCACCCGAACCTTGAAGCCGGGGTTCTGCGCTTCAAACGCGGCCAGCCGGTTGCGCAGCTTTTCCGCGGCGCTGCTGCCGCTGGTTGGGTCAAACTGCGGGGGAACCCAGATCTCCAGGACCTGCGGTCCAGAGGGGGTAGCAGTGACGCTGGCGGCTGGGTCAGTCGGCTGCGGTGTGGCTGTCCGGCTGATTGCCGGCGCGGTTGGGGTGGCGGTTTTGGACTGGAGCCAACCGGTCAGGTCGACCCCGCAGCCCGTCGTCAGGCTGAAAATTAGGCTTATGGCAATCCAAATCATCCCGGTTTTCCAAAACCAGGCGGGATTCCGGGATGATCGCGTTCTACAAGAGTTCACTGCAATTGAATGGGGTGGCTGGCGAGTACGACCAGGAATTTCACCGCGTTTTGGACATCGCGATAATCGACCATTTCGGATGGGCTGTGAATATAGCGGGTCGGGATCGATACGCAGCTTACCGGCACACCGGCCCGGGTCACCTGCATGGCGCGGGCATCGGTGGTACCGCCTTCCAGGATTTCTAACTGGTGGGGAATGCCGGCTTTTTCGGCGCTGTCGGCCATAAACTGCACAAGGCGCGGGTCTGAGATCATCCCACCATCGCGCACTTTCACGGTGGGCCCTTTCCCCAGGCTGACTTCCATCTTGCGGGCTTTGGGCGTATCGCCAACCCCGGTCACATCCACAGAAATGCCGATTTCGGCGTCTACGGAATAGGCAGCCGTGGTCGCCCCGCGCAGCCCCACTTCTTCCTGGGTGCTGAACACAAAGTAGACCTCATTCGGGCTGTCTTTCATCTGGCGCAGGGCCTCGATCAACACGGCGCAGCTGATGCGGTTATCCATCGCTTTGGAAACCAGGCGGTCGCCCAGGTCAAGCATCGGGCGGTCGAAGATCGCCGCGTCGCCAACTTTTACCGGGCAATCTGCCCGGCTGGAAGCGCCGACATCGATGTACATCTGTTCGAAGGTATGCACTTTGTCCGGGGACTCGGTGCGCTCGCCGCCAATCATCCCGCCCACACCGCTGACGAAGCGCACCCGGCTGCCGTAGCAGGTGTGCGGGCGTACCCCGCCAATGGTGGTAAAGCGCACGAACCCATTCTCGTCAATGTGGGTGGCCATAACCCCGATTTCATCCATGTGAGCGGAAAACATGATGCGCTGACCGTTGGGCGTTTTTTGCCCTTTGCGGGCGATCAGGTTGCCCAGCGCATCCACGCGCACATCGTCCGCCAGGCCTTGAATTTCAGCCTGGATCAGTTTTCGCACCTGCGCTTCAAAGCCCGAAGGCCCAACCGACTCTACCAATTTCTTAATAAGTTCTTTCATGGTTCTCCTGTGAATTGTTGAAACGATCGGCCATTCACTTATTCTCTGGGCTGGCTCAGGATGTCAGCCGGCAGGCGCACTAAAGCCTGGTAGATCAGCGCCAGGGTGGCCTGCCAATCGGACAGCCGCGAGATGAGGGCGGCGGTGTGGGCGTAACGACCCGGCACCGAGATGGAGACGCTCGGAATGCCGGCGCGCTGTTTGTGGATGGCGCCGGCGTTCGTGCCGCCGCCACCTGGCTGGCGGAATTGATAAGGGATGCCCAGCGCATCGCCGGTGGCGGTCAGATGGCGCAACAGGCGCGGGTCCGCCAGGGTGCCGGCGTCTGCCAGGTAAATAGCCGGGCCGAAACCCAACCGGGTATTATAAACGGCATTTTCCGAGTTCATCCCAGACGGGGAGGTCGTTCGCCGGGGTGGAGTCAATGGCAATCGCCAGATCCGGATCCAAGGTGTAGGCCGCGATCTTTGCCCCGCGTAGCCCCACTTCTTCCTGAACGGTAAAAGCGACGCACAGTTCGATGTTCGCAGGCGCGTGTTTGACCATCTCGATCAGAGTGGCGACACCCAACCGGTCATCCAGGGCTTTACCCCGCAGGCTGGGGCCGATCTGCTGAAAGGTGGTGGCGAAAGTGGCGCGGTCGCCGACTTTCGCCTTGCTGCTGCCGGATGGGCCCAGGTCGATTTTCAGGCTGTCCAGCGGGATCATGCTTTTAAGCTCGTCGCGGGTGGAGTGGTGGATGGGCTTGGCGCCGATCACTCCCGGGATGTGATCTTTGCCCACCAGGACCGGTTTCCCGGGCAGTTGGCGCACATCGATTCCACCAATCAGTTCAAAGCGAAACAGGCCTTCATCTCCGCCTTCCACCAGCATGAAGCCGATTTCATCCATGTGGGCATCCAGCATCACTTTCAGCGCCGGCTGCTGCCGGGCGTGAACGCGCACCAGCACGCTGCCCATGGCATCGACTTTCACCTCATCGGCATAAGGGGTCACTTCTTCCAGAACGATCCGGCGTACTTCGCTCTCATCACCTGAAACCGCCACGGCGTTGCTCAACTTTTCGAGCAAGGCAATCTGGTCTGGTCCAATCTCAGGGGCTTGCGCAAGGTTCTCTTTTCTTTCAGTCATCGGTTATTGATCCCAACGAATTTGCTGAATGAAATCGGGTTCCAATTGGGCTATGAACTCGGCCAGCAGGTGGCCGGTCCGGCTGATATCCTTGAGGGCCACCAACTCGACGGGGGTATGCATATAGCGCAGCGGAATGCTGACTACCATGGTGGGAATGCCCTCGGCGACGACCTGCATGGCATAGGCATCGGTGCCTGAATGACGCGGCATGGCTTCCATGGTGTGAGGGATATCCAGTTTTTCGGCCAACTCGTCGAACGCCTTATACAGCGCCGGGTGGATGTTCGGCCCCCAGCCCAGGGTTGGGCCTTTGCCCAATGGAAAGCCGCGGTAGTCGTTGACCCCGGGCCCCCTGGCGAAAGTCACATCAATGGCGATGGCCAGGTCAGGCCGAATCTCAAAAGGTGAGGTATAGGCCCCGGCAAAACTTTCCTCTTCCTGAGAAGAAGCCACCGCCCAAACATCCCAGGTATGGCACACATGCTGCAGTTCCTGTAGGCAGAGGGTAACCGCGGCTATGGAGGCCCGGTTATCCAGCGAATGGCCGGCCAGGGTATCGCCGGTCAATTCAAGCGGCAGCTGGGCGAAGGACGCCAGGTCTCCCACCCGCACCTGCTGGGCCACTTCCTCGGCAGGCAGGCCGGTATCGATCAATAAATATTCCATGGCGACGGGTTTGCCATGGCTGGATTCTGGCAGCAGGCGGTCTGAGGGCTGCACCACGAGCCCCGCCAGGTCACTCCGGCCGTGCACGGTCACCACCTGCCCGGGTAAAATGCGCGGGTCAACGCCGCCGACCTGGGTAAAGCGCAGCAGGCCGGCGCTGCTGCCGGTGACCATCAGGCCGATGGCATCCATGTGGGCAGAAAGCAGGATGCGTGAGCGTGGGTACTTTGTAGGGGACGGTGAAACGCCGCGGCGGAGGCCGTGCAGGCTGCCGACCCGGCTGACGGTGAGTTCATCCACTAGCGGCCGCCAGGCATCGGCGATGACCTCTCTCACCGGGGTTTCGAAGGCGGATAGGCCTGACTGGGTAAGAAGTGTCTTTAAAAATGGGGTTAGTTCAATCATCCGTACGAATTCCTCAAGGTGTCACGGGAGTATTGGTAGCCGTATCCGTCGCGGTTGGCGGAGGAGGCGTCAGTGTAGGCGTGGAAGACGGTAATGGCGTAGACGTGGGTGGAATCGGGGTAGGAGAAGGCGTGTTGGAGGGGATTGCCGTCGCGGTAAGAGTATTCGTTAGGGTAAGGGTTGCCGTTTGACTGGGTGTGGCGGTGGGCGTGGGCGGCGTAAACGGAGTATATGTCAGGCTGGGGGTCCAGGTGATCGTCGGGGTTGGCGAAACGGTAAGGGTAGCAGAAGGCACCAATGAAGGACTGGGCGCAACCGGGGTATAGGATTGAGTGATCGTGGGTGGAATGGAGGTGGGGGTGGCGGTCGCCCCTGCGCCGCGGGCGCGGCCGATTTGCAGTACGGCCAGCCCCAGGCAGTAGCAAGCTACAGAGAGCAATATAATCACCACGAGCAGTGTTCGAGTCCGTTTGCGACGTTCCAACCCCGAAGCCATGCATTCTCCTTGTGAAAATTAATCTTATCATGAATTACTAACTCAAGCTTCTTCGTTCTTCCGGTAAAACGCCCCAAAATAGAATGCCCCTTCTTCGGGTGGAAGAGGGGGCAAAAGGGTTATCTGCGGTCGTCTGGTTTGACCTGGTTGATCTCTTGTTTTACGGCCAGATAAAGACTCTCAGCGCGCAGATCGCTGATTGCATAACAGGGTGCATCCAGATGGTCGGCCAACTGCTGCGCCAGACCCTGGTCGAATGCTACGTGTTCCATGTTGATTACCACGGAATGGATTTTATCTTCGGCTATCATTTCCGCCAGGTGGTGGGCTTCTTCCTGGGGAGGCTGCTGGCCCATAGAAACATTTCCGGCGCCATCCGTCAGAACCATCATCAGCGGCATCACATCCGGGTGGGTAATTTTTTCCTGGCGCAAGACTTCGTGAGCCATCAGCAGGCCTGCTGAAAGCGGGGTTTTTCCGCCCACCGGAATTTCTTCCAGGGCGCGTTTGGCCAGAAATACCGAGTTGGTTGGGGATAAAACCAGCGTGGCGCGGTCTTTTTGGAATACGATCAAACCGACCCGGTCGCGGCGCTGGTAGGCATCGGTCAGCAGGGAAAGGATGGCGCCTTTGGTTGCCGCCATGCGTTCCGCGACGGCCATCGACCACGAGGCATCGACCAGGAAAAGAACCAGGTTCGCCGCCCGCCGCACGCGCACTTTGCGCATGTAATCCCCGGGGCGAATGGCAAAGGCCACGTGCTGGCGCAGTTCTGCCCGCTCGGATTGATAGGGCGCCGCGGCGCGCAAGGTGGCATCCAGGGCCAGGTCGATCGGATGGTCGGGGGAGGGGCGGGCCATGATATAGCGCCCACGCCGGTCAGAACGAGTCCGGCTGCGCCGCCCGCCAGAATGCCGCATCATTTTGTCGAGGGGAGTATCCAGGCGGCGAGGTGTAAAGGATTCTCCCACCTTTACGTTTTGGCCGCCTTCCCACCAACGAGCTTGTTTGTTGTCGAATATATTTTGGGGCGAAGGTTCCAGGCGGGCGTCTTGCGGCTCTTCTTGCTCGCTGCTGGCTTCGCCCTCACTCATTTTTTTGAGGTATTGGCCTCTTGTCCCTGGGTCTCGCTGAACTGCATGCGGGTCTGGCTACCGGTGGCGCCTTCCAATTGTTCGATGCGCTCCTGGAGCTCTTCCATGGTCATTTCTGCCTGCTGGAAGGGGCCGCGTTTCAGGCGGTGGGGCAGGGCCAGCTCGGCCGCCAGGGCGATATCGCGGTCGTTGATGGTCAGGCGCCCTTCGAAGGCGGCCTGGGCGCGCGCCGCTTTGAGAATAACCAGGTCGGAGCGGTGCCCATCCACGTTTAAGGAAGCCGTCAGGTTAGCGATGGCTAACAGGTTGCGGTTGGTAAAAGTAACCTTTTCCACGATCTCGCGGGCATGCCCGATCTGCTCGGAAAGTTCAGCTTCATGCGACAGCCATTCCTGGCGAAAAGCTTCGGCATCCGCTTCAAATGACAGGTTGCGCTCCATAATCTGCACGCGCTCGCGGGCGTCGCGAATACCATGGATATCGACCGAAAGCGCAAAGCGGTCCAACAACTGCGGGCGCAAATCGCCTTCTTCGGGGTTCATTGTACCTACCAGGATGAAGCGAGCCGGGTGAGAGAAGGAGATGCCTTCCCGTTCGACGACGTTAACTCCCATGGCGGCCGAATCGAGGAGCACATCCACCACATGGTCGTCGAGCAAATTGACTTCATCGATATACAGCAGGCCGCGGTTCGCAGCTGCCAGCACGCCCGGCTCAAAACGCCGTTCGCCTTTTTGAATGGCCCTTTCGATGTCCAACGTGCCTACCACCCGGTCTTCAGTAGCCGAGACCGGCAGGTTGATGAACGAAGTGGGCCGGGTGGCAGTCGGGAGTTGTTCTCCACCGGCTGCCCGTTCGCGGCATTCGGTGCACCAGGTGGTCGGGTTGTCGGGATCGCAGCCAAAACGGCAGCCGGCAACAATCTTTACCTGGGGCAGCAGGGCCGCCAGCGCACGGGCGGCGGTTGATTTCGCCGTGCCACGTTCACCGCGGATAAGGACCCCACCGATGCGGGGGTTGACAGCATTGAGCAGCAGGGCGCGGCGCATGCGCTCCTGGCCGACGATGGCAGTAAAGGGGTAAATTGCTGGCATTCCGAAAAACAAGCCTCCATGCGGCTGAATGCGGTCCATCCGGCCGGAAATATACGAACCCTTATTGTACCACTGACCGCAGCGCCTGAAAAATCAGGGTTCAGACAGCAGGCTTTTAAGATTTGCCTCATCCCTGGCCTCCCGCCCCTGGGGGCGCACCAAGGGTGTCCCCAAAAATTTTGGGGAGGGGGGAATCAATTGAGGGTTTCGCGGACCCATGGGTCCGCGAAACCCTCAATGACCAAAAGTGTGGAACAGTTCAGGAAACAGCCAGGATTGTCAGAATCTCGCTCAACGACCGGGCTTCATAAGTGACCGGCCAATTAGTATCCGCCTGTTTCCCTCTAGGGTTGAACCACAGCGTATCCAACCCGGCCTGGATGCCCCCGCGGATGTCTGAATTCAGGCTGTCGCCGATGACCAGCACCTGGCGTTTATCAGGATTGCCGGCCATGACCATCGCGGCAGAGAAGAAGGCCGGGTCGGGTTTTGCAATGCCAATCTCTTCCGAGATAGCTACAAATTTGAAATAGCCAGCGATGCCGGATCCTGCCAGGCGCGGGCGCTGGACTTCCGGCAGACCGTTGGTGATCAATCCCATCTGGAAGCGCTGGCCCAACCTGGCGAGCAGCTCTGGCGCGCCGTCGAACAAGAAGAAACCATGGGAGAGGTGAACCAGATAGCGCTGGCTGAAATCTTCCACCTCTGCGCGGATACCCAGCCGGGCAAACAGGCGCGCGAAGCGTTTTGAACGCAATTCCAGAGCGTCGATCTGGCCCTGTTCGAATTCGACCCAGATTTGGGCGTTGATCGCCTGGTAGGTGGGCGCCAGGTCTGGAATATGGGACAGGCCAAATTCATCGGCGGTCGCCGTCAACGCGCTGGCTTCTGCCTTGCTGTAATCAAACAAGGTGTCATCCGCGTCGAAAAATAACCACGAGTAAGGGGTTTTATTGGGTGGCATTTCTTCTCCGGTTCATGGTCTGAGCAGCAGGACCGCCGCCAGGATCAGGATGGCGAGACCCACGATGATTAGAATGCGCCAAGGTACGCCGACTTCCTGGACGACCGGACTGCCCCGATCCTGGCTGGCCATGGACGGCCCCTGGGGAAAGTCACTCGGGCGAGACGTAGGCGAAGCCAGACCCCAGGCGCCGGTTGACTCGGATTCATCCTCTTCCAGCTCTTCGTCGAGTTCCTCGTCATGCTCATCATCCACTTCGTCTTCACTGCTTTCGTTTTCATCTTCATCGGGAAGATCTCCCTCTTCCTCGTCGGCCCACTCATCCTCTTCATCGGTGTTCGCAGCCTGAATAATTTCCTCAGCCTGTTCACCAAAATGGGCCTCTAAAACCTCGCGCGCCGCGCTGCGCACGGAATCTTCGTCGCCGTGCAGCGCCAGAAAGGCCAGCATATCAGTGCTGCGGGTATCCTGAATGTGCGCCAGGGCGCGGATGGCCTTTTCTCGGATGACCGGGTTAGATTCCTGGCTCACGATCATCAACAGCCCATCGATATCCGCTTCGGTTACTGGGCCGCTCCCGCGGGAGGGTACGTCTATATCCTCCTCTTCCGGTTCAACCAGCCATTCATCCATCTCCGGCGGGCCACCCCGATAGCTGTCAATCACCAGTTCTGAATTGCCGCCATGCATTTCGGTTAATGCCAGGCGGGCGGCAGCCTGGATAGCGGGGTCCGGGTCTTCCGACAGGGCGCGGATCAGGCTCTCGGTGGCGTCGACGTCGCCTAACTCACCCAAGGCGCGGGCGGCCTGGGCGCGCAGTCCGGCGTCAGCCGGCGAGCGCAGCACCGCGACCAGCGCGTTCAGGTCGCGGTCCGCTAACATAGCACGAACAGTGGGCGAATAGTCTGTTGTATTCATTTACCCAACCTCGAATTCGCCCTGCAGACCGCGTGTGGAGTCCGGACCGACCCACACGTCAAATTTACCGGCTTCCCAACCCCAACTGCCGTCGAAGCGAGTGAAGGATAGGTCTTGGGGAGTCAACTGGAAACGTACGCTACGGGTCTCGCCAGGCTGCAGGCTGACGCGCTCAAAACCTTTCAGCTCGCGCAGCGGGCGGGTGACCGAACCCACCCGGTCGCGCACGTAAAGCTGGACAATCTCGCTTCCGGCGCTTTCGCCGGTATTGGTCACCTCGGCGCTGATTTCTCCGCCGGCCCCCTTCCACGGACCAGGTTGCACGGTAAGCTGGCGGTAATCGAATTGGGTATAGCCCAGGCCAAACCCGAAGGGATACAGCGGGGCGATCGGCAGGTCGATATAGCCCACCGTGTTTTGTCCGCTGCCTGCCGGGCGGCCGCTGCTGCGCCGGTTGTAATAGACCGGAATCTGCCCGGTGCGGCGCGGGAAGCTGACCGGAAGCTTGCCCGAAGGCGCGGCCTGGCCGAAGAGCAGGTCGGCCAGGGCCTGGCCGCCTTCCACACCCGGCTGCCAGGCGTACAGCACGGCTTTTGCCAGGGCGGCCTCATGCCCGATCGCCAGAGGACGGCCGGCGATCACCACCAGCACGACCGGCACGCCCAGGTCGTAAACGGCCTCGACCAGCTGGCGCTGGCCGGGCGGCAGGGTGATCGTGGAAATGCTGCTGGCTTCACCGCTGCGCTGGGGATGTTCGCCCACCACCAACACCGCCAGGTCAGCCTGGTGGGCGCGGTACAGGTCCTGGTCCACGTATCCGCTGGGCAGGCTCACCTCGCAGGTGCCCGGCGCGCCTTCCTTGATCGCCTGGGCAATCGAGCTGACGTCTTTGCCCTGACCGTCCAGGGTCCACGAGCCGAATAACTCGGCCTGGGCATTGGCCAGCGGTCCAAGCACGGCGATCTTTTTCAGGCTCTGGGGTTGGTAGGGCAGCAGTTTGTGGTCGTTCTTAAGCAGGACGATCACTTCCTGGGCGTAGCGCCGGGCGAGCGCGCGGTGATCCGCGGTCAGCATGACCCTGCCGGCGCGCTGCGGGTCGACATACGGGCGTTCGAATAACCCGGCCAGGAACTTGACCCGCAGAATGCGCCGGGCGGCTTCGTCAATGGCCGGAAGCGAGACTTTACCCTGGCTGGCCAATCCGGCCAGGGTGCGCAGGAAGACACCCGAGACCATGTCGATATCCACCCCAGCATTGAGCGCCTTGAGGGCGGCTTCGTTTTCATCCGATGCTACGCCGTGTTCGGTCAATTCGAGCACGGCATTCCAATCACTGACCACGAGGCCCTGGAAACCCCATTCTTCCCGCAGGATATCGGTCAGCAAAAAGCGACTGGCGGCAACCGGCACGCCGGCGAAATCGTGGAAGCCGGACATCAGGGTCGCCACGCCAGCATTGATCGCGGCGTGGAAGGGAGGCAGGTAAAGGTCGCGCAGGGTGGCGGTTGAAAAATCGCCGCGGTCGTAGTCACGCCCGCCTTCGGCGGCACCGTACCCGGCATAATGCTTGACGCAAGCTGCCAGGCGGTCTTCCGCCGAAAAATCATCCCCCTGGATTCCGCGCACCGCGGCCTCGGCCAGTCTGCTTGCCAGATAGGGGTCTTCGCCAAAACCTTCGGCGATGCGCCCCCAGCGCGGGTCGCGCGCGATATCCAGCATGGGGGTAAAGGTCCACTTGATACCCTCGGTGGACGCCTCGCGGGCGGCAACCTGGGCGGCCTGTTCGGCCAGGGCGGGGTCCCAGGCGGCGGCCTGACCCAAGGGGATGGGGAAGACCGTGCGGTGCCCGTGGATCACGTCCCGCGCCAGCAGCAGTGGGATGCCCAGCCTGGATCCGTCCACCGCCTCACGCTGGATCTGGTTGGCCAATTCGGCGCGGGCCGGCACCGGGAGATCCTTGCCTGCCCAGGCGCTGCTGGCATAGATCATCGAGCCCACCGCACCCTGGCGGATGGGTTCATATTGGCCTTCGCCCAGCAGCATGGTCTGGTTCATCTGGCCGATTTTTTCTTCCAGGGTCATGCGCCCCAGCAGTTCTTCGACCCGTTTTTCCACTTCAGGTTTTTTCAGGGATGATGCAGGCATATCACAATCCTCTCCTGGTCTGGTTGCGAATCTTACTTATATGATGTTTGGGGGAGTTTTTTGCCCTCGCGAGGGCAAAAAACTCCCAACCATCAAGTTGCCTGGGGCGCGATAGCGCGAGCGGCTTTTTAACAATACGGTCAGGCTAACAGCCGGTCCACAATTTGCTGGCGGTATTCCGGGGATAACGAATAGAAATAGGCGCTGTATCCGGTCACGCGCACCATCAGCTCCGGAAATTTGGACGGATCTTTATGGGCGGCGAGGATGGTCTCTTTGGAGACGATATTGAGGTTGATCAGCGTCCCGCCCTGGCGGTTGTGGGTGCGGATCAGCGACTCAAGAGCCTCGATGCCGCCCGAACTCTTTAAGAGGTGGGAGTCCACGTCCAACTGCAGGGGGGCCGAATTACCCCAACCGGGCTGGACGGCTGCCACGGCATTGGCCTTGGCGGTCGGCGCCCCGCCTCCGTCCGGCATAAAACCCGGGTCGGGGTTGGCGCTGTGGGATACCGGCGCCCCGCTGTGGCGTCCATTGGGGGTGGCGCCCAACTTCTCGCCATATTGGGCGATCCCGCCGTGGGAAAACAGGCCGGGCAGGATGGTGTAGCCGAGGGGGGTGGGTGTGCCGCGCACCAGATCGGTGTAGGCGCCGGAGACGCGTTTGGCCCATTCGTCGGCGCGCGAGCCGCCCGTGCCGAAACGAGGGATGTTCCGAAGCATCAGGCGCACCTGTTCGGCGTTGGCATAATCGCTGCGCATGTGTTGGGCTAATGCTTCCCAGCTCAGTCGTTTTTCACGCACCACGCGCTGCTCGATCGCCGCCAGCGAATCGGCTACGACCGCCAGGCCGATGCCGTCGGCGGTGAGCAAATATAAATCCACCCCCCCCGCGGAGACGTCCAACCCGCGCTCGAGCGGACCGTGGCTGAATAAATTAAGCACGATCTCAATCAAATTGCCGGCGTGGTGCTGCATGTGCCAGTCAAAGCCCTCTTTCAATACCTCAACCGAGATCGCCAGGTGTGCCAGGTAGCGCCGCCATAATTCATCCATACTGCGCGGCGCGGCCGGGTCTTCGACCAGCTCATAGAAGGCCAGCAGCAGGGGTTGGATCAGGCACTGGCGGGTGACATCCTGGTGACAGTACTCCAGCCCGGGCAGGGCCGTCCAATTGCAGCCAACCTTGGCGCGCATGCGCGCCAGTTGAATCGGGACACCGTTGCGAGCGTAGCCTTCATCCAGGCCTTTCGAGCACGAAATGCTCGGCCCGGTGCCGTCCTGCAGGTTATAGATCAACGCCTGGCGCAGCAGGTTGGGATCCAGCTGCTCGTGTAGGCGCACCGCCAGGTTGGAAGGTAGGCGCACCCGGTGCTGGGCTTCGAGGATGAGGTAAGACATACGGCTGGTCAGGTCATGCCCATCCGGGGCCGGCCCGCCAATTTGAGAGTAATGGGTGTCATTGAACAGCAGGCTGGCAACAAACCAGATCGCCATTTCGTCAGTGATCAACCCGGCTTCCAGGTCGCGTTCGTAGTACGGGCGCAGCAGCTCGTCGAGCTGGCCGAGCGCCCCACCCAGGAACCACATGCGGTCGACCGATTGGAACCAGGCCAGGAACTGGACGGCCTCGCGCAGGGTGCGCGGTGCGCCATCCACCAGGTAGGCGTTCATCGCGGCGATCTCGAACAGGTTCTGGCGGATTTCGGGATCGCGTTCTTCGCCGGCCAGCTGGCGGGCCTTGACCACGTGTTTGCGGATCCAGGCCTGCGCGCCCAACACAAAGTCTTCTTCCCCATCGTAAAAACTGGTGTCGACCGGGCGGTTGAGCGCCCGGTAGCGGCGGATTTTTTCCAGCAGCCCGCCCCAGCCCAGGTCCAACCCGATTTGCATATCCGGCCCCAAATGGTTCATCGCGCCGATGCCGGTGCTGATGAAATGGTATTTTTCGTGGAGCGGGTAGAGGTGGGTAGGGCGGTCTTCCGGCTTCCAGAGGTTGTCGCGAAAGCCAGGGATCAACCCCACCCAGGCCCCGGCCAGCGCACTCTGCGGGTGGATGTATACCGGATGCACCTCCAACCAGCGGCGGAAGTTCTGCCCGATGCAACGCGCCCCGTAACTGCCGCCACCCGGGTGATTGCTGATTCTTTCAAAGGGGATAGGATCGGGCCAGGGAATATCGCCGTGGTCGTCGACATCGTGGTAGCCGCCGGCGGCGATCTTGGCCTGGTTGAACTCCAGCTTGGTTTTGGCCAGGGCAGCGATGCGCTGGCGGTAGGTGAGAACGCGGTCGGGGTTGATGGTCATTCCATTGCTCCTGCGGAGAATGCTAAAAGTAGAAACTACTCACTATTCTAATATCTTTTTTGATGTTATGTAGATGTGTGAAATCGCGAAGCGATTTCACACATCTACATAACCTATCTTTGAGACATTTTACGGGTGTGGAAAGATCTCACGATAACCGGATTCGACCTGGAGATTGTTGACTTGTTTGGTAAAATAACTATATATCTTTAACCAAAATGGTTCTGGTGTAGTTAATGGTTATGTCAGGGGAGTTTGAAATGACCTGCACGAATCTACCCCTGCCGTTGACGAGTTTCATCGGCCGTGAGAGAGATCGATTAAAAATTAAAGAAATGCTTTCTTCCTCACGTCTGGTGACACTTACTGGCCCAGGCGGGTGTGGGAAGACCCGGCTTGCGCTTCAGATTGGCGCCCAAATTAGCGGCTTATATGAGTGTGCCTGGTTGGTCGAATTAGCTCCCCTGTATGAACCAGCGCTCCTTCCGCAGTTCGTGGCTCAGGCGCTGGATCTGCTCCCAACCCCAGATTTACCCCCCGTAGATTTGCTGGTGAATCACATCAATTCCAGCAATATGCTGCTCATCCTGGATAACTGCGAGCATCTTGCGGATGCCTGCGCCGGGTTGATCCTGGAGTTGCTGTCTCGAACCCCCAACCTGCGCATTTTGGCGACCAGCCGCGAGGCCCTGGCGCTGGATGGCGAAAACATCTACCCGGTATCTGGCCTGGCTTACCCCTCGGCGAATAAAGATGCAGGGCGGGATGAGCAGGCATACAAAGCCCTGCAAGAATTGATTGACTTTGACGCGGTAAATTTGCTCGTAGCACGCGGGCGCGCCATCTCCCCCCAATTCGACCTTAATCCTGAAAATGCCTCGGCCATCGTTGAAGTTTGCCGGCGGTTGGATGGCATGCCCCTGGCGTTGGAATTGGCCAGCGCCCGCCTCAATGTGCTGACCATCCAGGAAATTGCCAGCCGGCTCAACGACCGGTTTAACCTGCTGACAGCAGAGACCCGGAGAGGGATTGACCCGCGCCATCATACCCTGCGGGCAGCCATTGATTGGAGCTACGACCTGTTAAAGGCCAACGAACAGGCGCTGCTGCGCCGGATGGCTGTGTTTACGGCCGGCTGCACCCTGGATATGCTCGAAGCCTATTATGCCGGCGAACCGCACCCAGAAGATACCACGCTCAACCTGATCCCCTCGTTGGTGAACAAATCCCTGGTCGTACCGGAAACCACGGGCAGGGCTCAGATCCGCTACCGACTTTTGGAGACCATCCGCCAATATTTGCTTGGTAAATTGGATCAGTCCGGCGAAGCGCAGAACTGGCGCGACCGCCATCTGAACCTGTACCTGACTCGAGCCGAAGAGGCTATGCCAAAACTGGGCGGAACCTACCAACAACTCTGGCTCAACTGGCTGGACGATGAGCACGACAACCTGCGCGCCGCTTTAGCCTGGGCGCTGGAAAGCGATAATGGCAGCCAGCAGGAAATCGTGCGCCTCGAAGCCGGCCTGCGAATTGCGAGCGCTCTGATGTATTATTGGGGAATGAAGGGAGAACTGCAAGAGGGATTGGAATGGTTCCGGCGCTTGCTGGCGCATGCGGACCACAGAATCTCCCTGGAAGTGCGTGTCAATGCCATTGTTTTTGCGTCTTTTCTGGCCATGTTCCTGGGCGATGGCCAGCTGAGCCTGAAGTATGGGCATGAAGCCGTCGAATTAGCAGAAGCGGCGGGCAGCGAAGGAAAACCTGTCCTGACTTTTGCCCTGGCGGGCCTGGCTTCGGGTGAAAAAACAGCGGGAGAATATCGCGCGGCATTCTCAACCGGTAAGCGGGTGGTGGAGTTGTTTCGTAAATCGGGGCCGCCAATGAACCTGGGCATGGCCCTGATATCACAGGGAGAAACTGCTTTCTACATGGGTAACTACACAGTAGCCCGAGAGCAATGGAGTGAGAGCTTATCGCTGGCCCAAAAGGACCATGACAAGGTTCGCATCGCTTACAGCCTGAATTACCTGGGCGATCTGGCCCGGATGGAGCTAAATTACACCGAGGCGGTCGCGAAGTACCAGGAAAGTGAAGCGATGCTAAGCGACCTGAATACACGGGGCTATCTGGCATCGATCTTGAGCAATCTAGGATTCGCCTTCCTCCACCTGGGAGAGATCGAGACTGCGCGGGCAAAATTCCTTGAAAGCATGGCTATTTACCAGGACGTACAAAACAAGCGCGGTATGATGGATGACCTGGTGGGGCTTGCCGGGTGTGCAATCCAGACCGGTATCTCTGACGCCGGAACGCGCCTGCTGGCGGCAGCCGAGGCTGCCGTTTCGACTTAGCCGGCAACCCAGATGGAATAGACGTTATCACGATTTAAATAATTGAAAGGATGAAGAAAGAGGGGTATCCTTCCCAAGTTGCAACCAACAACACAAGGAAGAAGCCCCTCTCATGACCAATTATGCCAGACTTTCAGAAAAACCACTGCCTTTTCTTTCCCTAACGGCCTACACGGTCGGTGAATTTCAAGCCTTGCTACCCACTTTTAGTACCGCTTTTCTGAGATACATGCAGAAATACACGCTGGATACGAAGAAACGGGAGAAGCGCCGTTTTGTCGCCTATCGCAACAGTCCTTTGCCCACGATGGAAGATAAGTTATTGTTCATTTTGATGTATTTACGCAAAGCCACCACCCAGGATATCTTTGGGGAAGTGTTCCATATGCCTCAGCCCGTGGCCAATAAATGGATCCATATCCTGCATCGTTGTTTGAATCAAGCCTTGGCCGAGTTGAAGGAACTCCCCGCGCGTATGACCACGGATATGCAGCTGCCCCAAGAAGCCGAGCAGGTTTATTTTCAGGATGGCACCGAACGCACCATTGAACGACCGAAAGATTTGGAAGCCCAAACCACCTTCTATAGCGGCAAGCGGAAACGGCATACGGTCAAAAATAATCTGCTGGTAAATGCGTCGGCGAAGATTATTTTGCTGACCCCAACGTGTGAAGGCAAGAAACACGATAAGAAGATCGCGGACGAAACCCATTTGACCCTGCCAAATGGCAGCTATCTCTATCAAGATACAGGATTTCAAGGGTATTGCTTGCCGGATGTCACGATCCTCCAACCAATGAAGAAACCACGCGGACGAGAGCTGACTTTTGCTGAAAAAGAGAGCAATCGTCAGATTTCCCTTATTCGCATTCGGGTGGAGCATGCGATTGGGGGTGTCAAACGCTATCGAATTGTTAAAGATCAGCTTCGTACCAGGAAAGATGACTTTCGCGATCGGGCGATGGAAACTTGTTGCGGCTTACATAATTTTCGCTTGAATTTCAGACCCTGGAATTATGCCTCAAACTCAAATAAATCGTGATAAGGTCTAATATAAACGGTATCTGGATCTGGCCCGCGCAAAGCTCACTGAGTTTGAGTGCCTGGCAGAGCAAGCAGCCGGGCGGCGCATGTCGCTGGAGCAAGCCGTGGATTACGCGCGGAACCTCCCATTGCATATCGGAGTTAGGTTGGATACTGAAAGCCCAAACCTGGAACCCGTCATGGGCCTGACCGGGCGCGAACGAGAAATTACCATGCTGATCGCGCAGGGCATGACCAATAGGGATATTGCAACCGAGTTATTCTTGAGCAAGCGGACGGTCGAGACACATGCCAGCCACATCTTATCCAAGCTGGGCTTATCCAGCCGGGCCCAAATTATTCGCTGGGCGTTGGATCATGGATTGGCAAAAAAATCCGGTTAAATAGGTCAAACATACAAATGATGGTCAAAGGCTGCACCTGGAGTGCAGCCGCTTTTTTTACATCAATTCAGCTTTTTCTATTTTCCTGATTCCGATAGTCACTCCATACGTACCCAAAAATACGTGTACGTCTATGTAATAATACTGGCGATATTTTGTATCTTATTTCAATACCTTCGCCAAAAATAGGCTGAAGTGAATGGGCTTCTGTAGTAGAGTTGTAGTCCACCAAGACCTCAACTCAGGAACCACAAAAGCCCACAATGGACATTCTAGCACTTTTACAACCAATCGAAGACAGTTTATCCAAAGCAACTCTGCGCCAAATGAGCCGGGTGATCCTTGCCATGCTCGCCATGACCGGGCGGGTGACGATGTTGGGACTTTCGCGCTGGGCTGAAGATGGGGGCAGTTACCGGACCATTCAGCGCTTTTACAATACGGCGATCCCGTGGGCGCAAGTGTTTTGGCAGTTCTTTAGCCAACACCTGTTACGGAAGGAAGAGGTCTACATCCTGGCGGGTGATGAAAGTGTGGTCAGCAAAGCCGGGAAGAAGACCTACGGGCTGGATCACTTTTTCTCCGGGTTGCAGCAAAAGGTGATCCCCAGTCTATCCTTCTTTGTGGTCTCGTTGGTCAGTGTAAACCAACGGCGTTCGTATCCGGTGTGCGTGGAGCAAACGGTGCGCAGCGCAGAAGAAAAAGCAGCCTGCAAAGCCAAGAAAGAGGCGAAAAATGTCAAATCCGCCGAGCCGAAACGCAAACGGGGACGACCCAAAGGCAGCAAGAACAAAGACAAGTCGGAAGTCATGCTCAACCCAGAGTTGTTACGGATCCAAAAGATGCTCAAAGCGCTACTTTTGAGGATGGGCGCTTTGCTCCACCCGGTTTACCTGGCCATGGATGGTCATTTTGGCAACTATCCTGCTTTTCAAATGGTGAGGCAATGCGGATTGCACTTGATCTCCAAGCTGAGATGGGATGCGGCCCTGTGTTTTCCCTGGGATGGCAAGGGACATAAGTGCAAATATGGAAAACGGGTGGACTATGCTCACATCCCGGAGAAATATCTCAAGTCCACTACGGTGAAAGATGGCTTTCAGACTTGCACTTACCAGGCCCAGCTCTTACACGAGGATTTTCCTGTACCGCTCAATGTGGTCATTCTCGTCAAAACGAACCTCACCACCCTGGCCTGGGGGCACGTCATTCTGTTCTGCAGTGATCTCCAACTGCCCTGCCAGAATTTGGTCGATTATTACTCTTTGAGATTCCAAATCGAGTTCAATTTTAGGGACGCAAAACAGTTCTGGGGATTGGAAGATTTTATGAATATCAACCCGACCGCCGTGACCAATGCCGCCAACTTGTCTTTGTTCATGGTGAATCTGTCTCAATTATTAATGTGCGATTTTCGACAAACCGATCCTGATTTTGGGGTTCTGGATCTCAAATCTTATTACCGAGGGTGTCGTTATGCTACTGAGTTGTTAAAAATACTTCCGAAAAAACCCGATGATATTTTAGTTGCCCAGCTTTTTCGCAATGTAGCCACTTTGGGCAGCATTCATGTCGCTAAAACGCCAGTTTCTTCACGTTAATTGGCGAAGGTGTTGTTATTTGTCATAATAGTGATGTGGGAGATACAGAGGTTGCCAGCCGATCAAAAGCTGCTTGCACCGGAGTTGACCACGCACGCGTAACGCGCCCATCCGAGAGCGTGGTAAATTATTAAAGAAAGGAACAATGAAATGGCAGAGAACCATAACGGGATTAAGCTGGTAAATTCAATCCTGATCCAACGAACCCTTGAGGAAGTTTTCGACTTCTGCTTCGATCTCGAGAATGAGCTCAAATGGAACCCCGAGGGGTTGCTCTCACTGAAAGCCCTTACGCCAAAACCCATCGGGGTTGGCACAAAATTTCTGGCGGTATGGAAGGGAAGCCCTCCTATGACCTGTGAATATACCTGCATCGACCGCCTGGTTGATTGGACGGTCGATGCCAGCGGGAAGGGTATGGATATGGGGTTTCACGGTCAGGTGACCAGCCAGGACAACGGAACCTTCCTGACTGTTACCATGACTCTCTTTCCGCAAGGTTTTCTAAGGTTGTTCTCGCCTATCCTTAAAAAATCTTTTCAACGCGGGGAAGTGAAGAACCTGGCCAGCATTAAGGCGTACATGGAAGGCGTTGTCTAGCCGATTGCCAAAGTAAAGGTGATCCGATGCTATCCGCTCCCTCCCTGATCCGGCGAATTTTTGACGAGGCCTTCAACAGGGGAAATCTGGCTGTCGTTGACGAAGTCTTGGCCCCGGACCATCACGCTCGGATCGCCATAGGCGGGGCTCCGAACGGCCCGCAAGGGCTCAAGTTGATGATCGCCATATTCCGGACGGCATTCCCGGACCTGCAATGTACCGTGGAGGATGAGATCGTGGAGGGTGACAAATTTGCCGTGTGCTGGTCGATCCATGGCACGCACCGGGGAATGTTCCTTAGCAACCCACCGACCGGGAAGCAGGTCGATGTGCTGGGGATCATATTTGGGAGGACTGAAAACGGGCTCATTATTGAAGATTGGACTCTGACCGATCAATTGGGAATCTTACAACAGCTTGGGATTGTGCCGCCTTCTGGGCGGTAAGAAAGGTAGGACTCAAATGACAACCACAACCGTGATTCCTGGCCATGCAAAGGCTGAAACCTCTTTCGCCCGCCACTCCTGGAAAATACTGCCGGGTAGGATATTGATCATCTGTTTTTTGGGGATCAGGGATATGGTTGGCCCTTCCGGGGGTATATGACCCCAACTTACGCATTTTCTAGTATGACACGGCGGCGGTTTATTTGATAGGGTTGCTACTGACCATGCGGGATTTTTTTTTACAGATCCATATACTGGGGTGATGCATATGAATCGGACAAACGGAATTATTTTATTGACCGGCTCGCTCCTTTTTTCGGTGGCAGCATTCATGCCGGTTTCCCAAGTTTTTGCCATACGAGATGCAGCCCGAAAATTGGCCGTCATTGCGGCTGACCGGTCCGGCTGGCTGGTTTCCCAATTATTCTTCGTCTTTGGCGCAGCGGTTGCCTGTATCGGGATGGGAATGCTGGCCTACCGGTTGAAAGCGACGAAGGGACCTACCTTTCCATTCATAGCCGTGGCTGCCGCCGGCATTGGGCTTGTCCTTTGGATAATATATGTCTATCTTCGAACGATCAGTCCGGAGGACTTTGTCTATAATCGCATTCCAGGGTGGCTTTTTCCAACCTACAGTTATCTCACGCTTCTGGCAATCTTCGTAATTGGTTTGGAATCCTACCGATATAATATTCCACGCTGGCTTTCGTTTTTCAATATGGGCTCGGCTGTTTTGTTTGCACTGGCCTTCTTGATATTTAAAGATCTACCACCGCTCTTATACTATATCGTTACCCTGGTGGATGGGATCGCTCTGCTCGTACTCCGTCCATTCGTGTAAACTCGATATCGTGCTTGATGAAGGCCCACCGATGGTCAAAATACCGGCATGCTAATCATCTGGAAGCTGCCGCTTGTCTAATTCCTGAACGCCGGTAGCATTTTGTGCGTCCTCTATTATTTGCACACTTAATATTGCAGCGCAAGGTTAGCCTCGAACGCAGCCAAACGAGCAAGAATTGACTTGTGGTGAGAATAATAAGCTCTTACGGGTCTGGTTGCCCGATCCACCAACAGGCTGCCCAACCGCCTGGGGATGAGTATATTGGCTGTCTTATTTTGATTACCCGGTATGGGCTTTCTGGTTGGGACTGCAACTACTGGGATGGTAACGGGCTTTCCAGGGGTCGGCCTGGAGAAAGGCTTCGAGCATGATTTTTTTGGTGGCGAGGGGCACGCCGATGGCTCGCCCATCGCCGTAGTCCGACAGGACAAAACCGCCCTCGGGTGCAGCCCATTCCTGAAGCAGCAAGCTCGCTTCTGCTTCGATCTCGGACGGACTTTGAAACGGCAGAGTATGCTGGATATCGCACAAGGATTCAAAACACAACCGGCCGCGGAACTGCCGGCCAACGGCGCAGATATCAAGCGCGCGCGGCTGCTGTAAATTGACGACGTTGACGCCAGCTTCGAGCAGGTATTCCAGAATGGCGTTGACCTTGCCGCAGGAATGCATCCATACGTGCCAGCCGGCGGTATGCATGGCGGCGAACAGGCGGGTGTACCGCGGTTGGAAAAAATCCCGCCAGAGACTGGGGCGGACGATCAGGGCCTGTTGGGTGCCCCAATCGTCGGTGAAGTTAAAACCGTGGATCTGGCCCGGGAAACAGCGGGCAATATTGGCCATGATCGCCAGGTCAAATTCCAGGATGCGATCGGCGAATATTTCCATGCGCTCCCGCTCCAGAATCAGGCCGGCGAGGGTGTTCTCAAAGCCGTGCAGGGCCTGCATGCGTTCGAACAGGAGCATGAAGATACTGGTCATCACATATTTTTCGTCGCTGCCCGCGAAGCGCTGCTCCATACCCGTATAAAAAGCCGGGTCGTCCGGGTCAGGCCAGCGGTAATGGTCCAGGCTGCGCCAATCCTCCAGGGGATGTCCTTTGACCTGGCCCATATTGGCGGTGGTCGCCGAACGCTCCCAGGTGCAGCCCCATTCGTCCAGTGTGTGCAGGTGGGAATGGTCGCCTGTGCCAATCTGGTTCCAACTTACATCGTGGATATCGCTCAAGCCGAGCGAATTAAAACGAAGGGGCAGGCGGTCCGGGTTTTGAAATTCGACGGCGCGCCGGACGACTTCATAAGAGGTCATGGACATGCTCAGACCATCCTGCGGGCCGGCAAATGGCGATTTTCAAGAATGTGGACCAGCGCTTCCATCTGGCTTTCAGTGGGCGGTTTCAGCCCCTGGCTGGCATATTCCAATCCCAGGCTTTCATATTTTCCGGCTCCGAGGTGGTGGAACGGCAGCAGCTCCACCTGTTCGATCCCCGGCAAACCGGCTAAAAATTCCGCGATCTGCTCTATATCCTCCGCGCGGTCGTTCACATCGGGGATCAACGGCACCCGCACCCAGACCCGGGCGCGCCCGTCGCCGAGTTTGCGCAGGTTTTCCAGGATGCGCTGGTTGCTGACCCCGGTGGCTGCGCGGTGGCGCTGCTCATCGATACCCTTGCAATCAAACAGGAAAAGATCGGTGTAAGGCACAGCTTCCATGATCCAATCGAAGGGGATATTGCCGGCGGTATCGACGGCGGTGTGCAGCCCGGCGCGCTTGCTGCCGCGCAGCAGCTCCAGCAGGAATTCTTTCTGCAAGAAAGGTTCTCCGCCCGAAAAAGTGACCCCGCCGCCTGAATCGTTGTAATAATCGCGATCGCGATGCACCTCCGCCAGGACGACGTCCGCCGTCATTTCGCGGGCGGGCATCACCAGGGCCCGTGAAAAACATTCATCCACGCATTTTCCACAGGTCTGGCACAGTTCGCGGAAATACAGGCGCTGGCCGTCTTCGATTTGCTGAGCCCCTTCCGGGCAGGTCTCGACGCACATCCCGCACAGGATGCATTTATCCGGAAAAAATTCAACTACCGGTTGGAGGGGGTTGGATTCAGGGTTATGGCACCAAAAACAACGCAGATTACAGCCCTGCAGGAAGACCGTCGTGCGGATCCCCGGGCCGTCATGGATTGAAAATCGCTGGATATTGAATACGAGTCCCATAATATGAGTTTACATCAGGATGGCCCTAATAGGCTTAATAAACCCTTAGAAGTACGGCCGGTTCGCACGTCTCGTGCTTTGGACAACCATTTCGTTGACCTCACACCAGGTTTTTGCGGGCCTGCCGGCTGCGCAGCCACAGCCAACCGGTCTGGAAGATGCTCGCCGAAAGGGAGGCGGCGGTGACCAGATACAGGCCGTTGGTTTTGACCAACGCGCTGCCGGCTGCCAGGACCAGTGAAAAGGTGCCCAGGTAAACCAGCATGCCTTCGGTGATCGGACGGGTCTTGCGGGTATTCAATATCACCCCGGTGAACCATGCCCCCAGCGGGGCAAGGATGCCGAGCGGCACCAGCAGCCAGAATGCATTGCTGGCCACCTGGACCGCCTCGGTTTCCAGGCCGGATACTGTGCCAAACCAGGTCTGGGCCAGGGGGGTAGCGGCGATCAGGATCATGAAGGCGGTTTCGGTAATTCCTACAATGGCAATAAACCGCACCAATGGCTTGCGCGCGCCGCTGCGGTCGATCAAGGCGTTGACCACTTCGTTGAGCGCCGAGGCCGGCGTCAGCAGCAGCCATGAAAATGAGGTGATCACCGGCCAGACCGCCAGGGCGGTGATCGGGTTGGGCAGCCGGCTTAATGCCGCGCTGCCGATCGGGCGCACCATCATGTTGAGCAGCGGGGTCAGCGCCAGCGGCAGGTATACCGTAAACATTTCTTTGAGTTGGGTCGGTTTGGCCGGCAGCGGGCTGTTGCGCACTTCGTTGCGCAGCACCGGCCTGACCCGCCAGCCCACGAACATGGCGTCGGTGATTACGCCGGAGACCATCATTAGAGTGGCCAGAACCGCGCCGGGCACAGCCGCGGTGGTGTAGCCGACCGAGAGCACCAGGGCATCCGCCAGGAACCGGCTGAAAGTGCCCTGGGTGACGATCCCGGCATGGTTGAAACGGATCAGCACCCCCTGGTGAAAACGGCGGTAACCCACGGCAAAGGCCCAGGGTACGCCCACCATCAGGCTGATACGAGCCGGTTCGATGATCTCAGGCGGCGCGCCTATCACGTAGCGCACCAGCAAATCGTAAAGGGGGGTAAAGGCCACCAGCAGGTAGAGCAGCGTGCTGCCGATGCCCATGAAGTACATCAGGCGCCGCCCGATCTGGAAAGAGGGCCAGTCGCGGCTGAGCGAGGTGGAAAGGGAGAGCAGAGAAAGCAGCGGGGCCTGGATCAGGCCGTTAATGGCGAAGGCGACACTGCCGTAGGCCGCCAGGTTGATTTCAGGGTGCGCCATGCGGGCTACCACGGCGGCCAGGGCCGAAGGCTCGGCCGACATCAGCAGCCAGCTCAACGCCAGCGGCCACCAGGTGCGCAGGACCTGCTTGAATGTCATTCCATGATCTCTGCCGCGGCGATACCGGCTTCGCCTGCGATCGAATACAGCAAGAACGTGCGCCCATCCTCTTCATAAATCCCCGGGTCGCGCAGCTGGCGCACCCGTTCAGGCGCCCAACCTCGCTCCGAAGCAGCCAGCGCCAGATCAACACCCTCGGAGGCCAGTTCCGGGGCGAGCACTTCGACCGGGGGCGAGGCCTGCCACAGGCGCCAATCGGGCCGCAGATCGACGGTCGAGCGCAAGATGCGCTCCGGGCAGTCGCCGGCGCTGCTGTAATACACGAAGAGGGTGGACCCTTTGACCTGAACGGCGGTGTGGCGCATGGAGCGGCTGAAAAGCACCGGCCCGCGCTCGAAGCTGCTGGTCCCATTCGCTGAACGGTAGAAGATGCCCGGCATGCCCAGGGCATAGGTCGCCTCCAGCCATTGGAAAACGCGGAAATACGGCGCGCCCAGGATCTCAGTTCCAGCTGTAAAGTGAATGCCATCCGTTGAGTGGGCGACATATGAGTATTGGCCGGCGGCTTCGGGGTTGGGGTCTGCGTTCTCCGGCGCCTGGCGTACCGGACCGTGAAAGTACATGCGCAGCCGGCGGGTCTCAGGATCGATATGCACATCCGGGGAGGCGATGTGATCGCTGCAGCGCGTTTCATTGACGCGCAGCGTGCCGGGGATGTAGATCTGCCAGGGGCCTACCAGCTTATCAGCGTAAGCCAGGCGGATAAATGGCCCGTGATGGTGGCCAAAATATAAATAATAGCGTCCCAGTGGGTTGGGCAGCCAATCCGGGACGCGGATCAGTGAAGGACCGTTGATATTTGTGCCAATGGATGGGTGCAGTTCAGGATAAATCAGGGGGTTTTGTTTGAAACGATAGAGGTTCATTGGCGACTGCTAAAAATCCGGAAAATGTGGTTGCATGGCGCATACGCGCCATGCAACCACCATCACTCATTTTCGTTTATGAAAAACTTAGGCGCACCATCTGATCGCCGTGACCGATATCCATGGTCTCGGCGGGGAAGGCCGCATCCACAAACGGGCCCTCATAGCGTTTGGCGTAACTCAGCGGGATACTCTCGCCGTTACGCTGGAACGGGCCGCTCCAGGCAAATTGGAGCAGGTCGCCGTGCAGATTTTGCCATTCGACCGCCAGACCATCGACTTTTACCGGGTTTGCCAGCACCTTGCTGTAAAAATCTACGAAATCTCCATCGTCGGTGCGGCGGCCCATCTGCACCACCCAGGCGGTTTGCAGGCCTGGCGCAAGCAGTTCAAAGTAGGCGTCATCGCCGCTCTCGACCAGGCTCAATCCGGAAGAAGCATAGATTGCCAGGTAACCATCGTTTTTGCGCGCGAAGGCCCAGCCGTTTTCGAGACGGTACTCATCGAAGGCAAAGGTTGGGAAGTAGGCGTGGGAATAATTCAGCCGCTCGTTTTCCGACAGCTGGTACAGGCAGATCAGGGAATCTTGCCACTGGACGATGCGCGGCAGGACGCCGCTGCCGCACCATTTTCCAGCCTGGCGCTGATCGGATTGGCTGATGGCTGTGGGGTGGTTAGTGAACACAACGGCTTCCGGCCCAAGAGTGGCCTGCCAGGGATGTACCTGACCGCCCCATTCGCCCGGCAGGTAATCTTGCAGGGACGCCAGTATGTAGTCGGTCGTCTTATATGTAGCCTGGTTGGCTTCCCAGTTCTCATCCGGACGGGCACTGTGTTCCTGTGTCCAGGCCCCATCCAGGCGTTCTACGGCAATCGAGCGCACCAGTTCTGGCATGGCATAATCCGTGGAGATGCCCACAGAGGCGGCACCGACCACATTTTTGTTGTAGCAGCCTGTTCCAAATAGCAGCCGGTTGAGCGAAGCCGCTGGAGTCAAACGCCCGGTTTTGAGCTGGTTCGGGGTGGTTTCAAGCTGAGGCGCGCCCAGCATGCCCTGGAACGAATACTGCGCCAGGGTAAATGCGGTCTGGTCCATTAATACTGCCGCCAATTCGGCGATGGTTTCATCTTTGGCGAGATCCGCCAGATGGATCAGGGCGCTCACGCGTTCGCCCAGGTGGGAACTGCCTTCCCGCCAGCCGAGCCTTCCGCATTGCTGCATAAGGGGGATCAGAATGTCCTCGCCCAGTTTCCGCTCTTTGGCCCCGGTGCGGCCTGAAACGGTAAAATGCAGCCGGGAATATTGCTGTCCGGCCAAAACCTGGCAGGCAGCCAGCAGCAGGCGGTCGGTTTCACCCAGGACCAACGGCCGGAATGCTTTTTCGGGGCTGTATGGAAAGCCGGTGATCGCGGCGTTGATTTCCGGCAGCAGATCCTCGGGAAATTTTTTCTCCTTGGACAGGCGGGTCACCATGCTGATCAATCCCAGCAAGTCCACCAGGCAGCCGGTGGTGCGCAGCTCGACGCGTTTCACGATCTTTTTGATTTCTTTCACGTCGATATTTTCCCACCAGCCTAACAGCATCTTGGTGACTTCGCCAAAGATTCCTTCTGTGCGCGCGGTTTCCTGCATTAATCGCACCAGACGATTTTCAAAAATGTCTTCCGCTTCAGGGGACACTTTTACCGGGGCATTAATGAAGGGGATCTTTCGATCCGCGTGAAATTTTTCGTTGTAATAAAGTTCGGGTTCCGGCATGATGTGGGCTTCCATCGGCCCTTCGGGCAGCTGGACGCTGACAATACTGTTGATGGTTGCCCCTGGCTCGATCGTGCTGAAGGTTTCGGCGCGGATGCCGCCGTTCAAATCCTGCAGGCGAAGGACACTTTTTGCGCCACCCACTACCCGGTCGGCACAGTTCAGGGAAATGCGGTCTTCCTCGGTATACACTGCCTGGCTCAGGCTGGCAATCTCGTAGATGGCTTCGATGGCTTTGCGCTGTTCGGTATTTTCATTTTGCACCGGAATGCGGATTACAGCCAATTCCAGCTTTTGGCCGAGCAAGCGCACGTCAATGGAAAGCAGCGCATCGCCCTGAGCGGCTTCTTGCGATTGTAGATACAGGTGGTTTGCGCCAGCCTTGAGATGCAGGGTAAAGAGATGGTGGGTATGCCCCTGGTAATTGAGCGGCTGCACTTCCATGCTGCGGAAAACCAGGTCGCCATTGCACCACAAAGCTGCTGCGCCGGATGCTGCCAGCTCGACATTCACCACAGTGACGCCCGGCACGACCACCTGGACATACGCCCAGCGTTCCAAAAGCTGCCAGATAGGGGCAAGGGTAGCTGTTTCCAGCAGGTGGTCCGCTTTGCAGTGGGCGACCAGCCAGTACCCAGAACTCATGGTTTCTAACTCTACCGGTGGGGTGGTATACGGCAGCACATTATTGAACGATTCTCCCAGCACGCGCAGGCGGTAATCTAGGGCAGTTTCGCCACTCTGGGTTTTCACCTTTATTTCTTTTCTGCCAAGATCTGCCGCCAGCCAATGATCGATATAGCCGTCGGTGAGAGGGTAGTCGAGGTTAAACTTCTTCATGTTGTGTCCTGAGAACTGTATTTTTTTGTTGGAGAGCGGTTATAGCCATTCCGGATGGACACCGCCCATGCAGCCAAAGCAGATATGATTTTACCAGCACATTGCGGTAAAAATGTTCGAAAAAAACATTAATATTTGGCAGTTCCTATCTAAAAAGGCTGTATAGCGTGCCAGAGGCAAAATTATTCACACCATCCTCAGAAAATAGGGGATGGTGTGAGGTTAATTCACAGCCAGGGCGGCCGGTTACAGGCCTTTCAAATATTCCAGGCTTTGTTTGAGGTCCACCAGAATATCTCCCGCGCAGCGGTCAAATTCGACGATCGGTGTCTCCAGATATTTGGCGGCTTTGATCAGGGCCGGGATGTCCATGACACCTGTTCCCAGGACGGTCATTGGAGCTTCGTGGGTGGCAGGTCCGTCTTTGAGGTGCAGCAGTTTCGCGCGCGCTCCCAGCTCAGTGACCACTGCCGCCGGGTCCAACCCGCCGGCTTTCACCCAGTAGGTATCCAGCTCAAACAAAACCCGCGGATCAAGCTCGGCGTTCATCACCTGGTAAACGCGCGTGCCACCCAGGTCGTTCATCTCCCGCGAGTGATTGTGGTAGCCGAACGCCAGACCGTGCTTGCGGCAGACTTCTGCTGCCGCATTGAGCCGCTCGCAGAAGCGCTGCGTGGCGTCACGGCTGGCAATCTCTTCCGGTTTTGAGCTGGGAACGATATACACCGGGCTGCCCATCGACTGTACGGTCTCGATTAATTCGTTTTGCTTTTCTCCCAGCGGTATGGGGGAATGGGAAGCCACTACTTTCAGACCCAGTTCCTGGAACAAATTGGCGGCTGCCTGGGGGGTGATACCCGAGAAATTGGTGGTTTCGACACCCTGGTAGCCCATGGCGGCAACCTTACGCACCGTGCCGGCGAAATCTACGGCCAGCATTTCGCGGACGGAGTATAGCTGCAGTGAAATATTTTTCATCAGGTCCTCTTTCATTCAGATTTCTTTAAATCCGGTTTGGATACCGGAATAATGGATCTCCAGCTTTTTGTTTCCAGCCTCTATTCTAAACCGAAAAGCCGACTTACGGGCGAAGGAGAAGACACTCGTCTCGGGCACCGGCCGTTCAGATGGGACTGCCAGGAAAATATGCTCGCAATGCTATAATTTCTCTCGGAGACAGAAAAATGGACAAGCTCAAGCTGGCATTGGTGAAAGTCTACCCGAAAAAAGGAAACCTGGCGGACAACCATGCTGTTTTAATGGAAATCCTCGCCGAAATCACCCCCTACCACCCGGATGTGATCATCACCCCGGAATGCTTTCTGGACGGTTATGTGGTCACCGAAGATTGGGTAGATGCTCCGGGGATGCTCCAGTACGCCGTCGACCCGCAGGGATCGGCGTATGTGAAGGAAGTCCGTGATTTTGCCCGCAGTCAGGCCTGCTGGGTAGTCGAAGGGGTGACCCGCCGCGCCGTGCAGGGGGTGTATAACAGCGCGCTGGTGATCAACCGCACCGGAGAGCTGGCCGGAATGTATGACAAGACCCACATCCAGACGCATGATGTGAAGTTCCTCCCTGGGACATCCCTGCCGGTTTTTTCTTCCGATTTTGGCCCATTTGGGGTGATGATCTGCGCCGACCGGCGCTGGCCCGAAACCGTGCGCACCCTGGCTCTGAAAGGCGCGCGCATCATTTTCAACCCGACCTACGGCATGCACGACCAGCGCAACCAGCATATGATGCAGACGCGTTCTTATGAAAGCGAAGTGGTGATTGCGTTTTGTCACCCGGCGCAGTCCCTGGTGACCGGGCCGTGGGGGGAAATTTTATGCAATCATCACAATTCCGCCGAACGTTTTACCCTGTGCGATGTGGACCTGCGCCCGGTAGATGAGATTCGCTCGGGGCCTTCGGCTCACCTGCGCGACCGGCGGGATGATTTATACCAGGGTTAATTTTTCCCTGTTACCAATCTCCGGCATACTGTACCATATAAGGTGCGGCGACCTGGATCAAATACGCATAGCGCAGTTTGTTAAACTGGCGCAGGTGCAGCAGGTCGTGGGCGACCCAGGAAGCCAGCAGGTCCCCGGCAGTGAGTTTACTCCTCGGCATGTCATAGGCGGCCTGCCAATCAGAATCTGCCACACTTTTCAGCCGGGAAAACGATTCAATCCGCTCGTGCAAAAAATTTCTACGATATCTCCGTTTCTTTCCCATAATCCCTCCACAATTCGCTGGCATACTGAGAGCAATCAGATCCATACCTGGACTGAGAATTATTGAAACAGTATCCATGAAGGAGGTACATATGTTTCGCGGAGGTTGGATTGCATTTCGGATTATCGGCACGCTCATCCTGATTGGTTTCCTGGTGGCGGGAGGGTCGATGTTATACCATGCCGGTCAGGCGCAGGGTTACGCAGCGGGGCTGGCGGCAGCCGGGCAGGATCAAACTGCGCCGGCGCCCAATAGCGGCATGGCACCCTATTACGGCATGCCGCCTTATTACGGCTTTGCGCCTTATTATGGCTTTGGTTGGGGACACCTGTTCTTCTTCCCCTTCGGCTTCTTGATCGTGGGTGGGTTTCTCTTCCTGGTCTTTGGCGTGTTCGGCGCCATTTTCCGGCGGCGAGCCTGGGGGCATGGTTACGGCGGATACGGACCCTGGGCAGGCGGGCCGCGGCAGGGTTATCCCGGAGGCCCTCCGCCTTGGGCCGGGCAGCCCCAACCCCCGGCGCCGGGTGACGCGGCCCCAACACCCGGGCAGTCGCCCAGTGAGCCCTGTTAATCATGTTTCTGGCAGATATTCGGCATGATCATGCTGAATATCTGCCGGTTAATCGCAACTTTTCAGTTTGGGTTAAACTATAGCTATGCAAGAATTGATTTTAGTCGTCGATGACGAGCCAAAAATCGTCAAGTTGACCCGCGATTTCCTAGAAAAAGATGGATTCAGGGTGATCAGCGCCGCAGACGGGGTGACTGCCCTGCAGATGGCCCGCCGGGAAAAGCCGGACCTGGTAGTACTCGATCTGATGCTGCCGGGTATGGACGGTTGGGAGGTCTGCCGAGCACTGCGCCGGGAAAGCGATGTGCCGGTGATCATGCTTACCGCCCGGTCTGAGGAAAGCGACCAGGTGGTTGGTCTGGAATTGGGCGCGGACGATTACATTTCCAAGCCGTTCTCACCGCGGACCCTGGTGGCGCGGGTGCGCGCCCTGCTGCGCCGCACCCAGGGACGCATGAAACCGCCCGTCATGATCCGCTCCACCGGGTTGGAAATCGACCTGCAGGGACACCGCGTCCAGGTGGATGGCAATGACGTGCATTTGACTCCCAATGAATTTAAGCTCCTGGCGACCCTGGCCCGGCATCCCGGACAGCTTTTCAGCCGCGAACAATTGGTGGATCATTTGCACGGCGATTCGTTCAACAGTTTTGACCGCAGTATCAACTCACACATCAAGAATTTGCGGCGCAAGCTGGAAACCGACCCGTCTAACCCGCGTTTCATCGAAACGGTATACGGCGAGGGCTATCGATTTATCGAAAGGGGGTGAAGTTATGGCCCATCCGAATCCCTGGGAGCACCGGCCGCCGCACTGGTGGGCGGAGCGCACTACCAAGCGCCGCTTCTTAGTCAGGCGTTTTGCGGGGATATTAGGCGCGTTTATGGCGGTTTTTTTTTCCTTTTTTGTCCTGGTTCTGGCGCTGGCGTATAAACCGCTGGCCGCGGCTTTACCACAACCCGGCCTGTTCTTTGGATTAATCTGTGGAGTGCCGCTGGGGCTGGTGATAATGACCATTATCATCGGCGGATTGGCTTTCCGGCGCAACATCTCTCCGGTGGCGGATATCATGGCGGCCGCCGACGCGGTGGCGAATGGAGATTTGAGCGTGCGCGTGCGCGAACAGATCCCGGGCGAGTTTGGGCGCATGGCGCGCAGTTTCAATCGCATGACTGTCCAGCTGGCCAGTGTCCAGGAGCAGCGCCGCGAATTGACCGCGGACGTCGCTCACGAGCTGCGCACTCCCCTGCACATTATTCAAGGCAATCTTGAAGGTCTGCTGGAAGGGGTTTACCAGCCCACCCCTGAGATGATCCATTCCACCCTGGATGAAACCCGCCTGCTGGCGCGCCTGGTGGATGATCTGCAAACCCTTTCCCTGGCCGAGACTGGCCAACTGCCCCTGCACCGCGAACCGCTGCTGGCAGTTGACCTGCTGGAGGATACCGCGGCCAGCTTTGCCGGCACAGCAGCCGTGGCGGGAGTCGAATTGTTGGTGCAGGCCGAGGGTACTCCGTCAGAAATGACCTTTTCCGCTGATGCTGACCGGATCGAACAGGTGCTGTACAACTTGGTGGCCAATGCTCTGCGCTACACGCCTGCCAGCGGAAAAATAGTCCTGCGAGCCGCGCCCAGGCCGCAAGGGGTGCAGCTGGCGGTGCAGGATACCGGGGCGGGGATCCCGTCGGAGGATCTGCCCTATATTTTCGACCGTTTTTGGAAAGGGGACCGCTCGCGTTCACGCCTGCCGGGCGCCGGCAGCGGATTAGGTCTGGCAATTGCCCGGCAGTTAATCCAGGCGCATGGCGGTGAGATCCGGGTGGAGAGCCAGCCGGGGCAGGGGACGACCTTTGTGATGGATCTGCCTTCCGGCGAGAAATGATTTTGTTGAGATAAAGGGATTATTGGGTATAAGTAAAGACGCAGTTGCGGCCGGCTTGCTTCGCAGCGTACATCGCATCATCAGCCTGGTTGATCAAAGCTTCCAGGTTGTAGGTCAGCCCTTCGATGTTGGCCACTCCGATGCTGACCGTAGTCGAGATCTCACCTTGCTCAGTGTGGATTGGGGTTTCGCGGATACAGCGGCAAAGGCGTTCGGCGGTCAAGACAGCAGCTTGCAGATTGCAATCCGGCAGTATTACGGTAAATTCCTCACCCCCGTAGCGCCCCAGGACATCTGAAGTGCGGATGTTGCTGCGGATGCGGTCCACAATGGAGATTAACACCTGATCGCCGGCGGTGTGGCTGTAATGATCGTTGACCTGTTTGAAATGGTCGACATCCAGCATAATCGCAGATAATGGGCTTTTGTAGCGGTGAGCGCGTTCGACCTCTCGCCGGCCAATCTCAAATAAACCGCGGCGGTTGTATGCCTGGGTCATATGATCGGTAACGGCCAACTGGGCCTTGGCGATGGCCAATGCGACCTGATTAGCAGCCTGAACGCCGCGCGCAATTTCTAATTCGGTAAATTTGTGGGGTTGGTTAAAACTGATCAAGGCCGCGCCCAATTTGTGCAGATCGGCAATTAATGGCAGACCCAGCATCGACCGCGCCGGGAATTTAGCGGCGATCCTGGGGCTGATGTAAGGGGAGTGAAATAAATCCTCTTCGGTGATTGGGGCGCTGCCGCGCAGCACGGATTCGGTCATAGTGAGCTCGCCGGGTTCAATCTCGACCGCCTGATAGTCATCGCGATGTGGGCCGTAGGCGGAGGCCGGAATAACCTTTTGTCTGGCTTCATCCCATAAAGTAAGATAACACCCATCAGCTTCCAGCAGTTCACCCATGCGGTCTGCCACAATTTGCAGCATACCTGCCACGTCGGTTGCCTGTAAGGCGGCATGGGTGATGTCATGCAGCAGCAATAAGAAGCGGGAACTATCTTTGATTGCGGCGTACAGGTGGGCATGAGCGATGGCAATGCCGATATGGTCTCCTAATGCGTTCAGGAGGTGTAAATCCTCCTCTTTTAATCCCATTCCCTTTCCAGCTTCAATATTAAAAGCTCCGACAACCTGTTTGCCGTCAAAGATCGGCACGCATACTTCGGAGATGATATTGGGCACGGCTTCCAAAAAATCAGGCTCCTGGCGTACATCTTTGATTAAAACTGGCTGACCGGTGCGGATGACTTTCCCCATTACGCCTTTTTCAATGGGAATTTCCGTAAGGACATTATCGTAACCGACCTGGTGCTGGAGGACCAGCATATCGCCGCGCAGCAGGTAAAGGCTCACCAGTGGGTATCCGAATGTATGGGCGATGCCATCCACGGTGCTGCGGATCACTGCCTTCAGGTCCAGTTCCCTGACGACTGCGAGCCGCGCCTGGTCGAGCAGCGTCAATTCTTGCGCCTGACGGTTAATGGCTGCATTGAGCTCGTTGAAACGCAATTCGCACTGGGTATGTTTTCGGTGCTCTTCAAATAATTGAAAAGCAGAATCTAGTGTGGTTAGCAGGGTGAAAAACCCGGTGTTTTTGCCTAATAAGCCGTAATGGGGGATTTCCCGGATGCGTTCGAAAGCTTCACGGTCCGGGTTCGCCGCGCGAAAAATCACCGGCAGGCTGCGCTGGTCCAGCAGAACCCGGGCGGTTTGAGCCCCGTCGAGATCATCAGCCAGTTCGAGGTCCACCAAAGCAATGCCAACGTGCGGATATTTAACAACCTTTTCGACTGCCGTGTGAGCATTGGTGGCAGTCAGGACTTCGTATCCGGATTCTTCTAAATCGTGGATCTCCCCCGTTATCGATTCGGGTTCATCCAAGACCCATAAAATCGTCTTCTTTGGCGGATTTTTCATTGAGTCTCTGGTGAATACCCCTGGACGTAAACCCCTTGACATAAACCCTGGAAATTCGGCCGGGTTAATGGTTGCGAACCTTCAAATTACCATAGATTGTAGAAAGAAATAATGATAACTAAATTATATCGTACGAATATCGAAATGACCAACTAATTTGACCAATGGTGAAGTTTTTAAAATAATCCCCTGGTTTGGTTTTCAACCTATTGACTTTCCGCATTGTTTCTGGGATAATTTTGATGCACACGTGTGCAGCCTATGAAAAACAGTCCTGTAACGATCAAAGATCTGGCCCGTATCGCCGGGGTTTCGCACAGCACCGTATCGCGCGCCCTGCGCAACCACCCGGCCATCGCGCCTGAGACGGTCGAGCGCATCCGTGCCCTGGCTGCCGAAAAGGGCTACCGGGTCAGCGCGGCAGCGCGCAGCCTCAAGACCAGCCGCTCACAGGCCATTGGCATCATCCTCTCCTATATCGACGACCCATATTTTTCCCGCGTCCTGGAAGGCGTGGAAGACACCGTCCAGCCAGAAGGTTACGGCCTGTTTGTGGCGGCCTCGCACCATGATGTGGAACGTGAACAGGTCGCGGTCACGGCAATGATGGAGCACCGCGTAGATGGGGTGATCCTCTGTACGCCGCCTTTCCGCATTGAACACAGCCGCCAGATGGAAGGTTCTGGCCTGCCGCTGGCAGTGGTGAACAACCAGGGCGTGGATGGTTACGATTATTCGGTGGATCACGACGACGAGCAGGGCGCCCGCCAGGTAGTGCGCTACCTGATCGGGCAAGGTCACCGCTGTCTGGGTTACCTGGGCAACGCTTTGAGCGGCCTGACCAATCAAAACCGGCTGTCCGGTTTCAGGGCCGAAATGGAAGCTGCCGGCCTGCCGGTTTGCCCGGGTACGGTTTTTAACGGCCCGGACGGCCGCCCTGAAGGGGGCTACGCCGGCGCACACTATTTCCTGGACCTGCCGGAACGGCCATCGGCCATTGTGTGTTTCAATGACATGATGGCGATAGGCCTGATCCGCGGCCTGCAGGATGCCGGTTTGTGCATTCCGCAGGATATCTCGGTGACCGGATTTGACGATATTGATCTGGCAGCTTACCTGACACCCCCATTAACCACCTACAGCCAGCCGCGGTATGAATTGGGCGTAGAAGCTGCTCGCCTGATGCTGCGCCTGCTGAGCGTTAAAACAGGTGATGCGCTGCCCGAACCCGAGCATATTTATTTGCAGGGCCGGTTAGTCATCCGCGCTTCCACCAGCCGGTCCTCCAACTCTAACTAAAGGAAGGTACGATGCCTGGAACGAATTCTCCATTATTGATTTCCCCCGACCGCTCGCAAGACGAGTTTATTCATGTTGATCCTGAGCGGGCCGGGTGGGAATTGATCCATTTTGCCGCCCGCCGCATCCAGCTGGGGCATCCCTGGCGCTTTGAAACCGGCGAGAACGAGCTGGCTCTGGTCGTTCTGGGTGGCGTGTGCGACGTGCAATCTAACCGGGGAAAATGGTCGCCGTTAGGCCGCCGCCCGGATGTGTTTCACGGGATGCCCTACAGCCTGTACCTGCCGCGCCGCACCAGCTTTGAAGTTGAAGCCTTGGGCGGGGATGTGGAAATTGGATACGGCTGGTGCGCCACTGATCAGGATCACCCGCCTCGCCAGATCTCCCCGCGTGACGTGCGCATCGAAATCCGCGGCGGCGGTAACGCCACCCGCCAGATCAACCACATCTTGCCGCCCGGTTCGCATGTTCACCGCCTGGTGGTATGTGAAGTTTTCACACCCTCCGGCAACTGGAGTTCTTACCCGCCGCATAAGCACGACCGCCACACGGTCAATGATCAGGGTGAACTGGTGGAAGCGGACCTGGAGGAAATTTATTTCTACAAGATCGACCGGCCGGAAGGCTTTGCCTACCAGCGCGTTTATACCGGTGACGGGCGGCTCGATGAGCTGGTGATGGCTAAAGATGACCACCTGGTGCTGGTGCCTGAAGGCTATCACCCGGTCGTCTCGGCACATGGTTACACCACCTATTATTTGAATGTACTGGCAGGTTCGGCCCAGGTGCTGACCGCCAGCGATGACCCGCAGTATGCCTGGGTCAAAGCGGAATGGACCGAGCGCGACCCACGCCTGCCATTGGTGCATCTTGGAATGGAGTTGGAATAAATTAAATTCGGACCCCGAACCCTTAGCGTATCGCAACGGTATTTGTGCCTGTCTCGCCTGTGGAGACAGGAAAAGGAGAAAATAAAATTATGACAGCCACAACCACGTATAAGAGTCCGCTTCACGAGATGGTGATGACGACCCCCACCGATCTGTGGAACAACTCGTGCTCGATAGAAGAGCTTACTTATGCGATCAACAACGGCGCCGTGGGCGCTACCACCAACCCGACCATTGTGCTGAACGTGCTCAAGAAGGAAATGGACGCCTGGCGGGCGCGGATTTTTGAGATCATCGCCGAGAATTCCACCTGGACGGAAGACCAGGTGACCTGGGAATTGATTGAGGAAATGGCGGTGAAGGGCGCGGCGCTGCTCATGCCGGCTTTTGAACGCTACCAGGGAAAGAAAGGCCGCCTTTCGATCCAGACCAACCCCACTTATTACCGCAATGCCAAACTGATCGTCGAGCAGGCGGTTCATTTCAACACCCTCGCCCCCAATATGCAGGTCAAAATCCCGGTGTCGCAGGCCGGGCTGGGGGCAATTGAAGAAACCACCTACCGTGGGGTAAGCATCAACGCCACGGTCAGTTTCACCGTGCCGCAAGCCATCGCGGTCGCCGAAGCGATCGAGCGCGGGCTGAGCCGGCGCACGGCAGAAGGCCTGGACATCGAACACATGGCCCCGGTATGCACGATAATGGAAGGCCGGGTCGACGACTGGATGCACATTCTCGAAAAGCGCGAACGGATCATCGTCACCCCGGGTTATTCGGATTGGGCCGGAGTAGCCTGTGTCAAGAAGGCCTACCAGGTATATCAAAAGCGCGGCTACCGGGCGCGCCTGCTGGCAGCCGCCTTCCGCCATCACCTGCATTGGTCCGAACTGATCGGCGGCAACCTGATTTTAAGCATCCCCGGCGACTGGCAGAAGCTGTATAACGCCTCGGACGTCGAGGTCAAAGCGCGCATTGCCGACCCCATCCCCGCCCCGGTCTTCGATTCGCTCTACGAACATTTTGCCGATTTCCGCCGCGCTTATGATGAAGACGGCATGACCCCGGCCGAGTTTGATACCTTTGGCCCGAATGTGCGCACTTTGCGCCAGTTTATCGAGTCTTATCGTGAATTGACCGGTCTGGTGCGTGAATTTATGCTCCCCAACCCGGATGTGAAACGCTAAGGAGAAAACCAGGTATGGCGACTCGCAAACTCACCATGGCCCAGGCGCTGGTGGCTTTTCTCAAGAACCAGTACGTGGAGCGCGATGGGCAGCAGCACAAGTTTTTTGGCGGCATGTGGGGAATTTTCGGCCACGGCAACGTCGCCGGGGTAGGGCAGGCTCTGCTCGAAAACCCGGATTTCCCCTTCTACCCGGCCCGTAACGAGCAGGCCCAGGTTCATCTGGCGGCAGCGTATGCCAAGATGAACAACCGCCTGCGCGCCTTTGCCTGCACCAGCTCGATCGGCCCGGGCGCGACCAATATGATCACCGGAGCCGCCGCAGCCACCATCAACCACCTGCCGGTGCTGCTCCTGCCCGGGGATATTTTTGCCCGGCGGAACGTAGGGCCGGTCCTGCAGCAGCTGGAAGTGCCGGGCAGCCAGGATATTTCGGCCAATGACTGCTTCAAGCCCGTGTCGCGATACTGGGACCGGATCAACCGCCCGGACCAGCTTTTGATGGCTCTGCCTGAAGCGATGCGCGTGCTGACCTCCCCGGTGGAAACCGGCGCCGTCACCCTGGCGCTGCCCCAGGACGTGCAGACCGAGAGCTTCGACTATCCCGAAGAATTCTTTGCGCCGCGCGTCTGGTATATCCCGCGCCAATCGCCGGACGTGGGGCTGCTGCGCCGTTCGCTGGAATGGATCCGTGCCAGCCGCAAGCCGTTGATTGTCGCGGGCGGTGGGGTGCATTACTCTGAGGGGTATGACGCCCTGGCCCAGTTTGCCGCCCAAACCGGGATCCCGGTGGTGGAGACGATGGCCGGCAAGGGTTCGCTGAATTTCGACCACCCCCAGCAGGCCGGGGCCGTGGGCGTAACCGGTACTTTGATCGCTAACCAGTTAGCGGACCAGGCCGATCTGGTGATCGGTATCGGCACGCGTTATTCCGATTTCACCACCGCATCCAAAACCGCTTTTCAGAACCCGGACGTGCATTTTATCAACCTGAATGTAGCCGAGTTTGATGCAGTCAAACATGCTGCCCTGCCCTTGATCGCGGATGCGCGCACCGTGCTGGAAGCCTGGACGGCTGGCGTGGGCGATTATCAGGTGTCCGCAGACTATGCCGCTCAGATCCGGGCCGGACGCGCCGCCTGGGATGAAGAAGTGGACCGCCTTTACCACCTCAACACCACCAGCATGCCAGCGCAGAGCGAAGTGATCGGGGCGCTCAACGAGTTCATCCAGCCCCGGGACGTACTGATCAATGCCGCCGGCAGCGCCCCGGGCGACCTGCATAAACTATGGCGTTCGCGCGAACACAAAAGTTTTCACCTGGAATATGGTTATTCCTGCATGGGTTACGAAATCCCCGCCGCCCTGGGTGTCAAACTGGCCGATCCGGCGCGCGAAGTCTATGCCCTGGTGGGGGATGGCACCTACCTGATGATGCCTTCAGAGATTGTGACTTCGATCCAGGAGGGCGTTAAATTTAACATCATCCTTGTGGATAACCACGGTTACGCCAGCATCGGCAGTCTGAGCGATTCGGTTGGCAACGGGCGTTTTGGAACGGTTTACCGGTCCCGCGATGCCCGTTCAGGACGGTTGGAAGGCGATTATCTGCCGATCGATTTCGCCCAGAACGCGCGCGGCTTTGGCGCGGTGACCTTCGAAGCCCACACCCTGGCTGAATTCCGGCAGGCGCTGAAAGATGCGCGCCAGGCGGACCGGACGACGATGATCGTGGTGTATACGGATAATGACTTCAAGGTCCCCGGCTACGCCTCCTGGTGGGATGTGTCCGTGGCAGAGGTTTCGACCCTGCCCTCCACCCAGAAGGCGCGCGCCACATACGAAGCAGCCCGCCGCAAAGAGCGCTATTTTTTTCCAAAATAGAGGCGATTTAACATAGAGGCGCAGAGAATCAGAGATAAGAAGAGGAAAATATAATTTTCAAAATCTCTGTGCTTCTGGGTCTCTCTGATAAAAGACTTAGGAGAGAAATTGCATGGCAATCAAGCTCGGTTTGATCGGCATCGGGCGCATCGGTAAGGTTTTTGCCCATACCCTGGCTTTCAATGTCCCCCAGGCGGACCTGGTGGCAGTCGCCGACAGCGACCCTGCGGCGGCCCAAGAAGCTGCTGCGCGGTTCAACGTGCCGGCCTGGTATGCGGATTATCACCAACTACTCGCCCAGAAAGATATCCAGGCGGTGGTCATCGCCACCCCCACTCACACCCATGTTGAGGTGGCGGTCGCCGCGGCCGAGGCCGGCAAGGAGATCTTTTGCGAGAAACCCCTGGCGATGACCCTGGCGGGAAACGACCAGGTGATCCGCGCCGCCCAAACCGCCGGGGTGCGCCTGCAGGTGGGCCTCAACCGCCATTTCGACCCTGCCTATGTCGCGGCCAAACGCATGATCCAGGAGGGCAAGATCGGCCAGCCGGTGATGATCAAGTGTATTGGGCGCGACCCGCGGCGCACCGGCCTGGATTTTGCCCGGCGCGAGAATTCAGGCGGGATGATCATGGATATGGGCATCCATGACTTCGATACGGCGCGCTGGTTGATGGACAGTGAAGTAGAACGGGTCTACGCCGAAGGCGGCTGCCTGGTTTACCCGGAATTAAAAGATGTGGGCGACATTGACAATGCCGTGATCAACCTGCGTTTCAGCAACGGTCTGTTGGGGAATGTCGATCTCAGCCGCAATTCCATTTATGGCCACGATGTGCGCACCGAAATCCTGGGTTCCAAAGGCGGCTTGATCGTGGGTAAAGACCGGTACACCGACCTGGTGATCATGACCGAAAACAGCATCGCCCACGATACCGTGCCTTATTTCATGGAACGCTTCGGAACGGCTTTTGCCGAGGAAATGAAAGGTTTTATCGACTGTATTGTCGAGGATCGTGAGCCATTGGTCAGCGGGGCGGATGCCCGCGCAGCGGTCAGGATCGCGATTGCCGCGACGCGCTCGCTGGACGAAAACCGCCCGGTGCTGGTCAGTGAAGTTGAATAATTTGATCACAGGAGAAAAAAATGACCCAACAATTAGCCAATTTTATTACTGGTGAATGGCAGGTTCCACCCGCGGTGGAATCGCTGGATGTGACCAACCCGGCCACGGCCGAACTGCTGGCCTGTGTGCCCCTGACCCCGGCCGCGCAGGTCGATCTGGCCGTTCAGGCTGCCCACCAGGCCTACCTGGAATGGCGCCGCGTCCCGGCCACCCAACGCATCCAATACCTGTTCAAACTGAAGGCGCTGATGGAAGAGCACTTCGAAGAGTTGGCGACTACCATCACGCTGGAAAACGGGAAAACGCTGGACGACGCCCGTGGAGAAATGCGCCGCGCGGTAGAAAATGTGGAGGTCGCCTGCGGCATTCCGAGCATGATGCTGGGCGACTTCTCCGAGGATATTGCCCGCGGGATCGACGAATATATGATCCGCCAGCCGCTGGGTGTGTCGGTGATTATTGCCCCTTTCAACTTCCCCGGTATGATCGCTTTCTGGTTCATGCCGTATGCCGTGGCCTGCGGCAACAGCGTGATCGTCAAACCATCCGAACGCACCCCGCTCACCATGCAGAAGGCGTTTGGCCTGATGGAACAGGCCGGTTTTCCGAAAGGCGTGGTGAACCTGGTCAACGGCAGTAAAGATACAGTCAATGCCCTGCTCGATCACCCGCTGGTGCAGACAGTCAGTTTTGTGGGCTCCACCCCGGTGGCGCGCCACGTTTATTCACGCGCATCGGCCAACGGCAAACGTGTGCAAACCCAGGGCGGCGCCAAGAACCCGCTGGTTATCCTGCCGGATGCCGACCCTGAGATGACCACCAAAATTGTGATCGACAGCGCCTTTGGCAATGCCGGGCAGCGCTGCCTGGCGGCCTCACTGGCCATCATGGTGGGGGACGCGGGTAAGGTCTTCAAACCTCTGCTGGCGGAAATGGCTCAAAGCCGGGTGGTGGGCAACGGGCTCGAACCCGGGGTGCACATGGGACCGGTCATTTCGCCCCAGAGCAAACTGCGCATCGAGGGTCTGGTAGCCAAAGGAGTTGAAGAAGGCGGCAGCCTGCTGGTGGACGGGACCAATACGGTGATTGCGGGCTGCGAGCGGGGCAATTTCATCCGCCCCACCATCCTGCAGGGAGTTGCCCCGGGAACCACGGTGGCACGCACGGAAATCTTTGGCCCGGTGTTGGGCTTGATGGAAGCCGATACCCTGGAAGATGCCATTCGCCTGGTCAACAGCGGCGAATATGGCAACATGGCCTGCCTGTTCACCTCCAGCGGTTCGGCCGCGCGCCAGTTCCGCAGCGAGGCCATGGCGGGCAACATCGGCATCAATATTGGGGTGGCGGCGCCGATGGCATTTTTCCCCTTCAGCGGTTGGAAGGCCAGTTTCTTTGGCACACTGCACGGCCAGGGCAAACACGCCGTCGAGTTCTATACCCAGACCAAAGTGGTGGTCGAGCGCTGGCTGAAAGAATGGTCGCGCCAGTTTTAAAAGCATTTACGAACCCGTCCTTATTCCTGCTGGGAGTGGGGCGAAATGTGGATTCTTCATTCAGGAGGATTGTATGATTAAGATTGCCAATGCACCCTGTTCCTGGGGCGTGCTGGAGTTTGCGCTTGAAGGCCAGGCGGCCGGATATGTGCGCGTTTTGGATGAAATGCGTGAAACCGGTTATGCCGGGACCGAGCTAGGGGATTGGGGTTTTATGCCCACGGATCCTGCCCTGCTTTCCGCCGAGCTGCGGCGCCGTGAACTGGTTCTTTTAAGCGCGTTTGTGCCGGTGGCGCTCAAGGACCCTGCCGCCCACGCCGCAGGGATTGAAAAAGCGGTGCGCACTGCCCGCCTGCTGGCCGGCGTCCAGGGTAATCTGCCTTTCATCGTCCTGGCGGATAACAACGGCACGGTCGTGGACCGCACGCGTAACGCCGGGCGCATCCGCCCCGACCAGGGCTTAACCGTGAAAGAGTGGGAAGTGTTTGCCGCCGGGGCGCAGGCGGTGGCCGAGGCCGTTAAACGCGAAACCGGCCTGCGCACGGTTTTCCACCACCACTGCGGCGGTTACGTGGAAACCCCGGCCGAAATCGAGCGTCTGATGGGCCTGACCAACCCGGACCTGCTGGGGTTATGCTTTGACAGCGGACATTTTCGGTTCGGCGGCGGCGACCCGCTGCGCGGGCTGCAACAGTACGGAAAGCGCGTCTGGCATTTCCACTTCAAAGACTGCCATCCCGGCGTGCGCGCCGAATCCGCTGAAAAAGGTTGGGATTACTTTGAATCGGTGCGGCATGGGGTGTTCTGCGAATTGGGCCAGGGCGATATTCCCTTCCCGGCGCTGATTGCTGAGTTGGAGCGCATTGGTTACAATGGTTGGGGGGTCGTGGAACAGGATGTGCTGCCCGGTATGGGCACCCCCCTGGAGTTTGCCCGGCGCAACCGCGCATATTTGAAGAGCATCGGATTATAAAGCAATAAAACCACGGAGACACGCTGTTCACGGAGAAACAGGTTAGATTTTGGTTTTCCTCAGTGAACTCAGTGGCTCCGTGGTTAATAATTTTCCTACGGAGACCAATATGCCTCATGAGTCAATTGTTCGATTTGGTGTGATCGGGGCCGGCCGGATTGGCAAGCTGCACGCCGAAAACCTGGCCTCCCGCATTCCCGGCGTCGAAGTGTTGGCGATTGCCGACCCGCTGGTGACAGCGGCGCAAGAGTTGGCGGCCCGTCTGCATGTTCCCAAGGCCACGGCCGATTATCATGAACTGCTGGCCGATCCGGCCATCGATGCCGTAGCGATTTGCTCTTCTACCGACACGCATGCCGCCTTGATCATCGAAGCCGCGCGAGCCGGAAAACAGATCTTCTGCGAAAAGCCGATCGCCGTGGTTGTCGACCGGATCGATGCCGCCCTGGCGGCAGTCGAGCAGGCCGGGGTTAAACTCCAGATCGGATTTAACCGCCGCTTCGATCCCAACTTCCGTAAAGTGCGCACGATGATCGCCGATGGCAGCCTGGGGGATGTGCATATCCTGCGCATTACCAGCCGCGATCCAGCTCCCCCGCCCATCGAGTACATCAAGGTTTCAGGCGGCATCTTTTACGATATGACCATCCACGATTTTGATATGGCGCGCTACCTGACCGGCAGCGAGGTAGAGGAAGTGTATGTCGCCGGTGGAGTGCGGGTCGATTCGGCGATCGGTGAGGCCGGCGATTTCGATACCGCGGTGATCACCCTCAAGTTTGCCAACGGGGCGATTGGCACGATCGATAACAGCCGCCAGGCCGTTTACGGTTACGACCAGCGAGTGGAGGCCTTCGGCTCGAAGGGTATGGTGGCAGTCGCCAACAACACCCCTGATACGCATGTCTTTTCTGCCGCGGATGGGGTGCATTCAGCCAAACCGCTGTACTTCTTCCTCGAACGCTATACCGAATCCTTTGTGGCTGAGATGCGCGAATTTGTGGTCGCTGTACGCAATGGGACGCCAACGCCTGTCACCGGCCGGGATGGGCGGGCGCCGGTGCTGATCGCCAAAGCCGCCACGCTTTCCTGCCGCGAGCAGCGGCCGGTGCGCATCGCAGAAGTCAGCTAATTATGCCATCTTCCCCGGTACCCCATAAAATTCTGGCCGTGCTGCTCGACTGCGGCGATACGCTGGCAGACGAAGCCACCCAGGTGTGGGGCGAATCGCAAATTGCGCTGAGCGCCGATTTGATACCGGGGGCGGATGAGATGGTCCGCGAGTTAAAACAACGCAGTTATCCGCTGGCCCTGGTCGCGGATGGGCCTACCGGCACCTTTCGCAATATCCTCGGCCAGCACGGGTTGTTCGATTTGTTTGATGTGCGTGCCATTTCGGAAGAAGTCGGGGTGGACAAGCCCGATCCGGCCATGTTCCAGGCGGCTTTGCGAGGGTTGGCCATCCAGCCAGAGGATTACGGCCGGGTGGTGATGGTTGGCAACCACCTGGCCCGTGATATCCGTGGGGCGAACGCCGTGGGGCTGATCAGCGTCTGGTTGGATTGGTCACCGCGCCGCCCTAAAATTCCGGCGGACGAGGCCGAACGGCCGCGTTATACCATTCATTTTCCGTTAGAATTACTCCAGCTGATCGAGCAGTTAGAATCTTCTTAAATCGCCTGTGTGAGTGAAATCAATGAAGTTGATTTCACTCACACAGTTTTTCAGGAGCATTGATGAAACCCGAACTCGGCGAGTTTGACGTTTATCCACGGGCTGTGCGCGCGGGGCGTGAAACAGAAATAACCATCCGCCCACTTTACGATCACACACTTTTCAAATCTCCGTTTCTCTACCGCCTGTTAATGTTCCCGGCCGGAGGCCTGCCAGGCCAACCCGGCTCGACCAACGCGTTTGAGGTGGAACCGGATTGGACGGATGGCCTGCTGAAATTCCGCTATCCTTTCGCCAACGAGCAGGAATATATCCTGGTCGTGGAAAATACATCTGGCTTGCCGCGGGCCCGTTCGTACGAGTTTCGCTTCTTTGCGCTGGAAGACGATTTATTTAACCGCCGCCCGTATAAGGGCGACCTGCACATGCACAGCTACCGCTCGGATGGTATCGAATTGCCGGCTTACGTCGCCGGCGCCTGCCGGAGGATCGGCCTGGATTTTATGGCGGTAACTGACCACCGCCAGTATGAGCCTTCCCTGGAAGCGATACATGCATTTCAAGGCCTGCCGGCCGACCTGCGCATCTACCCCGGCGAAGAGGTCCACCCGCCGGATAACCCGGTGCATATCATCAACTTTGGCGGAAGCTTCAGCCTCAACCAGGTTTTTCGTCAGGATGAAGAGCGTTACCGGGCCGAGGTGGCGGTCATCGCTGTCGGTTTGAGCGATTTTCCCGCGGATGTCGACCCGTATATCTATGCCTCGTGCGTCTGGTGCTTTAATCAGATTCGCGCCGGAGGCGGGTTGGGCGTTTTCTGCCACCCCTACTGGCTCTCACGCCACCGCTACGATATCTCGGAAACGATCGTCAGCCTGGTATTGGAGCGCCAACCTTACGACGCCCTGGAACTGTTAGGCGGGTATCACCTGTACGAGATCGAATTGAATATGCTCCAGGTGGCTCGCTACCATGAAGAACGCGCCCGCGGCAAACGAATTCCGATTGTCGGGGTGAGCGATGCCCACGGCTGCGAGCGCGACCTCTTTGGCTGGTTCTACACGGTAGTTTTTTCCCCCACGTCCGGCCTGCCGGACCTGGTGCAGAGTGTCAAGGACCTGTATTCGGTGGCTATCGATGCCTTGCCAGAGAACCCACCGCGCGCTCACGGTCCATTTCGCCTGGTACTTTACGCGCACTTCCTGCTGCGCGAAATTTTTCCCCTGCACGATGCTTTGTGCCTGGAGGAAGGCCGCCAGATGCTGGCTTTCCTGGCAGGAGACCCGCACGCGGAAGCGCAACTTGGTGCTTTACAGGGCCGCACTGCCGCGTTATACGACCATCTGTGGGGTTGAAAAATCTAAATCACCGTAGGTAAAATTGGAGCACGCAAGATTATCAAAGGATGCCATGTACAATACAAATCCGTTGACCCATACGCACGACCTGCGCCTGCCGGATTGGGGACCTTACACCAAAAAATATACCGGTATCTCCCACCTGCCCGACCCGAAAACGGGCCTGCGTTTCGATCTGAGCGTTTTTCCGGGTTATTACCGCCGGCAGGTGCTGGTGCCCAATGCCAAGTGGGAATCGGGTTTTCATCCCTGGGAAGCCGCCCCCGATCTGAGCTATTACGCTTACCGCTTCGAATTAGAGTGGAAAGACCGCGTGTACTGCGACGTCTCCTTCTCGGCGCTGGATGACAATACCCGCCTGATACGCAGTGAATTTTTTAATAACACTGCCCAGCACCAGAACCTGGTGTTGAACTACGCCGCCTATATGAATTTTCCCCCGGTGCGCACCTATTCGGATGAACCGGTGCGCCCCTACCGGGTAGAGCTGCCGCCCGGAGCGGTCTGGCTGGATGCGCTCGATTACGACGACCAGGGCTTTGCTGTGGCACGTCCCCAGGATAACCTGGTGTATGACGGCATGTGGCGCGGGGAGGTGCGCGCGCACGGGTTTGTGGGTGGGTCCGGGCTGGGCGACGGTTTCGGCCGCCTGGCGGGAGATTGGGCCCAATATACCTTTGACCTGGATCATCCACTGCCTGCTGCCCTGCTTATGGTGCGCTACCGCGCCCTGGAAGGGCCGGCAGCTTTCCACCTGAGCGGCTTCACCGCCGGGCAGATGGAACTCCCAGACTGCGTGGAGTTTGGCCTGGCGCGGGTCTGGCAGGGTGACATGCCGGCGGGGATGCATTCCCTCCGCCTGGAGGCCGTGGGCGGGGCGGCGGTTGAGCTGGATGGGTTTGTGCTGGTCGATCCCGCGGCGGTGGATGCAGTCCGTTTTGCGCCGGTGGCGTGGCAGCACGTGCCGCAGATCCTGCCAGGGCCGCGCCCCAACAGCGTGATTCTGAAATATGGCGATGTCCCGCTGTATTATGGACTGGCCTGGTTGGGCGAGCCCTGGGTGCTGCGCGAGTTTTTCAACGATGAGTTGGACCGGTTCATGCGCTATTACGTGCAGGAGCACCTGCAGAAAGTGCTGCGCGGGCCAGGAGAAGGCCACTTTACCAATGTCTTTATCCGCCCGATTGAAGTTCCGCCGGGCGAGAGCCGGACCTTGTACGGTCTGACCTGTTCTGGCACGCAGGAGGAGGTTACGCGGGCGCTGGAGATGTTTTCAGCAGAGCCTGAAACCCTGGACCTTGCCTACCGGCGCGCGCGAGCCAACGCCGTGCGCCTGGAGCCGGCCCCGGCGGGAGATGGCTACCGCTTCAGCCAGGAGCGCATGGCGGCGACCCTGCTGACCAATGTCGTTTACCCGGTATATACCCGGCGCACCTTTATCCGCCATTCCACGCCCGGCAAGTGGTGGGACTGCCTGTATACCTGGGATTCGGGCTTTATTGGGCTGGGTCTGCTGGAACTGGACGTCGACCGGGCAGTCGACTGCCTGAATGCATATACCACCCCCGAGGGCGACCCCCAGGTAGCCTTTATGCATCACGGCAGCATGGTGCCTGTGCAGCATTACCTGTTTCAGGAATTGTGGAACCGTACCCAGGATCGGGGTTTGCTCGAATATTTTTATCCGCGCCTGCGCCAGTATTACCGTTTCTTTGCCGGGCGGTTGGGCAGTTCCACCACCCGCGCCATGCAATCCAACCTGCTTAAAACCTGGGATTATTTTTACAACTCGGGCGGATGGGATGACTACCCGCCCCAGGTACAGGTTCACCGCGACCGGTCGGAAGCCACCACCACACCGGTGATCAGCACTGCACACGGGATCCGCATTGCCAAAATCCTGCAAATGGTGGCGCGCGCCGCCGGCCTGCTGGCGGATGTGGACGAGTACCAGGCGGATATCCAGGCCTGGACCAGCGCGCTGCAGCGTTTTTCGTGGGACCCAGAAGCCGGATATTTCTCATATGTACGGCATAACGAACAGGGTAAACCCCAGGGTATCCTGCGCCACGAACCTGGCCAGAATTATGATATGGGCCTGGACGGCGCCAGCCCATACTTTGCCGGCGCCTGTAACCCCGAACAAGAGGCGTCCCTGCTGGAGCGCCTGTCTTCACCGCAGCGCATGTGGACCCCGATTGGCCTGTGCACGGTCGATAAGACCGCTGCCTATTACAAAGTGGACGGCTACTGGAACGGGGCGGTATGGTTTCCGCAGCAGTGGTTCTTCTGGAAAGCGCTGCTCGACCAGGGGCAGGCCGATTTTGCGGCCCAGATTGCACGTACCGCGCTGGATTCATGGAAGCGCGAAGTGGATGATTCGTATCACTGCTTCGAGCATTTTATCGTCCAATCGGGGCGCGGCGCTGGCTGGCACCAGTTTGGCGGGCTGTCCACACCGGTCCTGGCGTGGTATGGGGCTTACCACCGTCCCGGGCGCCTGACGGTTGGATTTGATACCTGGATCCAACGCCAGCAGTTTTCGGATGGCAAACGCCGCCTGGAAGCGGATCTGGACTGCCAGGCAACCGTACCGCGGCCCTTCACCGTGCTGGCGGGGATGGCCTCCGGACCAAACTATCAGGCAACCTGGGATGGGCAGCCTGTCCCAACCCTGGAGCGCTACCCGGGCCTGCTGGAGATTACCCTCCCGGGCCTTCCTGCCAAGGGCCGCTTGGTCGTTCAAGCATAAAAAAATAACCACCCTCTGAATGTTTATATTCAGAGGGTGGTTGGAGGTAATCTTTATGGCTATTTGTCTACGTTGTTGAAAGTTACCAGATAGAGGTATCCGGGGGCTTCGATGCGCAGATCGAGCGTGGAATTGCTGGCCAAATCCACCGGAATTTCAAATGAACCGATGTGGTCGCTTATACTGCCGGTCGAAAGGTCGCCGACCTTGAAACCGCCGTACCCTTGCGAGCCACCGGCGCCGACGGTGACGGAGAACTGCGTGTCAAGCGGCATTCCGGTTAATTCTGCGACAACAATACCGCCCTTTTGGACGTGGACGACTTGAATCATGCCCATGGTTACGGATGCCGAGGCAGGCGCGGTAGTCGTGGTGGTCGTGGTGGTCGTGGTGGTACTGGTGCTGGAGTTCGAAAGAGTAGTGGTTGGAGCGAATGTGGCATAGGCATAGATCCCGGTGCCGCTGTCGATGCGGATTTCAGCCGAAGCGTCAGATCGTACATCGGTCAGCATTTCAAACCAATAGGAGCGGGTACCGCCATCCACAGAATTGAAATGGGCGATGACCGGGCCCATGCCCTGATTACCGGCTGCACTCTCGGTGACGGTAAAATCTGTATTCGCCGGAAGGTTGGAAATCACTACCTGAAGGTCTTGATTTGGATTGACGGCAACCACGGAAATCGATGGTTGGGTGGTCGCAGCCTGTACGGTCAACAACGGACCGACAATGAATGTTGCCAAAACCGCCATAATTCGAAATGCAATTGCAGGAATGTTTCGTTTGGTTTGCATAAAAACTCCTTTGCAGATGTCTTTTGGATTTTTGACCCCTTAAGGATCTTGTTTCAGGATAACAGGGCATTATTTAGAAATTGTTAGGTAATATTTGCGAATAGGTTTCATTTGCGTAAATTTATGATGAAATTTGTCAAAATTAGATATCCTGCCTGAATTTTACCCAGAGTGAGGATATTAGAGAAAGGTCTGTCCGCCGAAGCCTGTATAATATTTTGTTGTAAGCCTGTTCCAGGTATTGATGCAACTATTATGAATTTGAAAGGTGAACCATGCCTCATCCGGTTGAGATCGTCTGTCATAAAGGCGCGAATAAACTTGCCCCTGAAAATACCCTGGCCGCGGCGCGGCTGTGCGTTGAGTGGGGAGTGGATTATGTAGAGATCGATGTGCATACCTCCAGCGACGGCGTGCTGTATATTTTTCACGGCCCCAATTTGCAGCGCACCACCAATGGCAGCGGCTGGATCGGGGCTTACAGCGCAGCCGAGCTGGATCTACTCGACGCGGGCAGCTGGTTCAGCCCGGCTTTTGCCGGAGAACCTATCCCGCGCCTGGAGCCTTTCCTGCGGTGGATCAAAGGCAAGGCTAAAATATTCTTTGATGTTAAAAACGTCGAGCCGCGCCAGTTGGTCGACCTGGTATATGATACCGGTTTTGAAAAAGACTGCTTTTTCTGGTCATTTGACGCGGAGTGGATGCAGCGCCTGCACACACTCGACCCCCGGTTGGCGCTCAAAGTGAACGTGCGCACGCCTGAAGACGCCGAAAAAGCCTGGCGTGAATTTGGGGCGCTTTTCGTAGAGGTAGGCCTGGAAAATGTGACTCCCGAACTGCTGACTGTATGTCACAGGTTGGGAATGCGAGTGATGGTGCTGTATGCGGGCAATGATCCCGAAATCTTCCGGCTCATCCTCGCCAGCGGGGCGGATATGATCAATACGGATTACGGCAACGAGTTTTTGGCGGTCATTCAAGCCGGTTAAAGTTGTCGTTTGCCCCCTTGACAGAATAAATGTTCCTTGATATCCTGTTATCGTTATCATGTGATATCGATAACAGGGAGAAAATATGCCAACTATTCAAGATGTTGCCCGGAAAGCCGGGGTCGCCCCCATGACCGTTTCACGAGTCATCAACCAATCAGGTTATGCCAGCGCTGATGTGCGCGCGCGGGTGCTGGCGGCGGTGGAAGAACTGGGCTACATGCCCAACACCCTGGCCCGCAGCCTGCGCATCCGGCGTACCCTTACCCTGGCCCTGATCCTGACGGACATTACCAATCCGTTTTTTACCACCCTGGCCCGCGGGGTAGAAGATGCTGCCAGCAAGGCCGGCTATACGGTGCTGTTTGGCAATACCGATGAATCTGAAGAAAAAGAAATGCATTACCTGGAGACGATCCTCCAAAAACAGGTAGATGGAATTTTGCTGGTTCCGGCGGGCGGATCTGCCCTTTCGGTGGAGCATATTCGTCATCATAAGACACCCCTGGTGCTGCTCGACCGGTATGTTGCCGGGGAAGCGGTGGACGTGGTGCGCTGCGATTCGGAGGATGGCGCCTACCGCTTGACCCGCTTGCTGCTCGACTTGGGCCACCGCCAGATCGGCCTGCTCAACGGCCCGGCTTCCGTTTCGACCGCCGTAGAACGGACGGACGGTTTCTGTCGCGCCATGCGTGAAAGCGGGGTTGCGGTTCCCGAAGTGCATTATGGGGCATTTACCCAGGATTTAGGCTACACCATGTCCGTTCAGGCGTTAAGCCAGCAGCCCCGTCCGACGGCCTTGATCGCCGCCAACAACTTTTTGGCGATCGGCGCGCTGAAGGCCATCCGTGACGCCGGCCTGGAAGTGCCGGATGAAGTCGCCATGGCAGCTTTTGATGACCTGCCGGCGGCGATGGTGGTGGATCCATTCCTGACAGCAGCCGTCCAACCCGCCTACGAGATGGGCCGGCGGGCGGCGGAACTGCTGCTTGCCCGTTTGGAAGGAACTGAGACCGGTCCGGCCCAGGAGATCCTCATCCCGGTGGAACTGGTCGTACGCCATTCCAGCGGCCCGCGATTGGGGTAATTCGTTTACTCCATTGATCCTGCTGGGAAAACAACCAGTATTAATCCCGGTGGGGCTGATGGGTGTGTGTACCTGTTTATTTTCAAGTAAAAAAACTATAAAAAACCAAGGAATCCAAAATGAAAAATCCAGATCCAAAAACAATTGAGCGAGGCATCCGGCAGGATGACCTGATCGTCATTACCGGGGCAGGTGGTTTTATCGGCGGATCGCTCGCCCGTTATTTCCACGACCTCGGTTATACCCGCATCCGCGCCGTGGATAAGAAGCCGCTGGGTGAGTGGTACCAGCGCGTAGCAGATGTGGAAAGCCTGTGCCTCGACCTTTCCGAAAAGGAAAACGCGGTCCGCGCCATGGAAGGGGCAGTCGAAGTATACAACCTGGCAGCTGATATGGGCGGGATGGGTTTTATCGAGACCCACCGCGTGGAGTGCCTGCGCAGCATTTTGATCAACACCCACGTGATCGAGGCCGCCTATAAAGCCGGCGCCCGGCGCTATTTCTACTCCTCCTCCGCCTGCGCCTACAATACCGATTTACAGCAGGACCCTAATGTGCGCGCCTTGAAAGAATCGGATGCCTATCCGGCGATGGCCGAACGGGGTTACGGTTGGGAAAAGCTGATCAGCGAGATGTTCTGCCAGGAATATTGGGCGGAACGCGGCCTCGAAACGCATATCGCCCGCTTCCACAACGTCTATGGGCCAAACGGCACCTGGTTTGGCGGCCGCGAAAAGGCCCCCGCTGCCATTTCTCGCAAGGTGATCGAGGCTCTCGATACTGGCGACCATCGCATCGAAATCTGGGGTGACGGACACCAGACGCGCAGTTTCATGTACATCGATGACTGTACCCTGGGCATCGACCAGATCATGCATACCGAGAGGCTGACCGCGACGCCGATCAATCTGGGCTCGAGCGAGCTGGTTTCGATTAATGACCTGGTATCCATGGTCGAGGAGATCGCCGGGATTACGCTCAAGCGTTCTTACAAGCTGGATGCCCCCAAAGGTGTCGCCGGGCGCAACAGCGATAATACTTTCATCCACAGCGTGCTCGGATGGGAGCCCAACCTGCCGCTGAAAGACGGCATGCGCAAGACTTATGCCTGGATCAAAGACCAGTATGCGTTGAAAAAAGCCGGCAAACAGGTGGTCCATGACTGAACCCGGTGCTGGGGGTGCATTGGGTGACGTAATTGGAACCATCCCGTACCGCATGGCTTTCGCCGGCGGGTGGATCGACCAGCCGTTTATGTCGCGCCTCAACCCCGATCCAAGCGGATCGATGGTGGTGGTGAGCCTTGAACCGGACCGCTTTTTTATGGAGCGCTGCGGGATGGCCACCGGCACGCGCAACGTTGCCCGCCAGTTATGGCGCCGAAGCCTGCCGCAGGCAGCTCCGGCCCAACTGGTGCGTGAGCTGTACCGGGCAGAAAACCAGGGAAAACCCGAACCTTCCGGCTCCCAGGATATGGTCGGCCTGATATACCCTGGGATCAGCCGTCTGGATTACAGCGCCGATTACGAGGGTGGAATATTCCCGGCTCAGATCGAATCATGCCGCGATCCAGAGGTCGCCGCCTGGCTGGAAGGGGTACTGTATATGCTCCCGGTCATCCCCCGCCAACCGGGTTACAACCCGCTGGGTATCCAGAACCTGGACCCGCACTGGGTGCGACGCCTGGGACAGACTGGAAAAGATTGTTATTCGGCCATTTTGGAGCAAGATCTGGATAGGTTGGGGGAGTCTTTCAATACATGCATGCAGTGTTGGGAGATGCTGCTTCCACAAACTGTGCGCCACCCGACGATTCCTGTCGACCTGACGGCCTTGCTTTCGGTCTACCAGACGCGCTACCCAGGCGCGATGTATTCCGGCTGCGGCGGCGGGTACCTGTACGTGGTTTCCGACGAACTCGTACCCGGTGGATTTAGGGTTAGAATTCGTCTTAAGTAAGCCAAGGAGAAGGCATGGCAGGATTTGAACCCCAGGATGACCTGGTCGAACGCTACCGGGAGAAGATAGGGAGCCTAACATGATTGTGGCCGTAAGTGATAGTTTCGACGATTTACGCGCCCCAGGAGTGCGCTTTTTGGAAGAGGCCAGCCGTCTGGGGCAGGTGAGCGCTTATCTCTGGTCGGACCGGTTGGTGGAGCGTTTGAGCGGGCAATTGCCAAAATTTCCCCAGGCCGAACGGCAATTCTATTTATCCGCGATCCGTTACGTCAGCCAGGTTTTTCTGGTGGAAGATCTGCCCGGCTCAGGCGTTTTCCCTCCAGGCGCGCCCTTGGACCTGGTCGCGGCGCCGGGCGAGGACCATCCTGCCGCTGCGTTCTCCCACCGGCACGGTTTGCGCTGTGTGGCGATCGACTCAGAGCGAACGCGGGGGTTTCCCCCACCGCCTGTCATGGATAAGCTGCGGACGCCGGGTAGAAAAAAGGTGCTGGTCACCGGTTGTTATGATTGGCTGCATTCCGGACACGTGCGTTTTTTTGAGGAAGCAGCCGGGTACGGCGAGCTGTATGTGATCGTGGGCAACGACGCCAACGTGACCCACCTCAAGGGTGAAGGCCACCCCCTGTTTCCACAGGATTTGCGCCGCTACATGGCGGGATCGATTCGAACCGTCCACCAGGCGCTGATCACTTCCGGCTGGGGTTGGATGGATGCTGAACCGGAAATAAACGAGCTCCGCCCGGATATATACCTGGTAAATGAAGATGGTGATAAACCCGAAAAGCGGGCTTTCTGCAGCGAACACGGTTTGGAATATGTGGTGCTGCAGCGCCTGCCCAAAGAGGGCCTCATTCGTCGGTCGAGTACGGATTTGCGGGGATATTGACGATAGAATAAAGTTGACATCAGGGATAAGTTCAATATAATGAATTTATAAGTCATCTCGTGCACTGCCCCATTACTGGATTAATATTATAGGGATTTCCTGTATTCATAAAAAAATCCTGGTTAGATTGTTCGCTGAAAAACCCAGGACATTTCATCATCCCGACCTGTATTGGAACCCGATTGATGGCTCAGGAAACAACCACTCTTCCCACTTCACACAAACCTAAAGCTCCATTATGGGCCCGCATTGGCCTTACAGGCGTGCAGTGGCGCGAAACGCGAAAAGTGCTGACAGCGCTACTGTACCTGGTCCCTTCACTGATCCTTTTTTTCACCTTTATATTCATCCCATTGGTGCGGTCGGTCGAGCTCAGCATGTTCCTTACCGACCCAATCGGACGCCCGGCGGCCTTCGTCTGGTTCCTGCAGTACGAGCGCCTTTTCACACAGGAATCCTTTCTTAACAGCATGGCGCGTTCGACGCAGTATGTGGCTATTACTGTGCCGCTGACCCTCCTGTTTTCACTGATCCTGGCGATGTTGGGCAACCTGCGCTTGAAAAAAATCGCGATCTTCCGGGTGGTTTTTTCAATCACGATCGCAGTCTCGGGTGCAACAGCGTCCATTATGTTCCTGTCTATGTACCATCCTACCATAGGCGCGTTAAACTATTTCCTGGAACTCCTGGGTTTTCGAGCGGTAAACTGGCTGATCAGCGATGCGAGTGCAATCTATTCGGTTGCAATGGTTACGGTCTGGCTGCAGGTGGGTTTGAATACGGTCATCCTCCTGGCAGCGATGCAGGGCATTCCAGAGGAATTGTACGAAAGCGCGATGATTGACGGCGCCTCCGCCTGGAATAAGTTCCTTCACATCACGCTGCCGCTTCTAGGGTCCACATTCTTCTTCTTGCTGGTAGTGGATATGCTGGCGGCTTTCCAGACTTTTACTCCAGTTTCGGTCATGACTGCTGGCGGGCCAATGGACTCGACCAATATCCTGGTGTATTCGATCTACCGTGAATTTTATATCAACGGCAAATACGGTTTTGCCGCCGCGCAGTCAATCATGCTCTTCCTGGTGATGATGGTTCTGACGATCTTCCAGTTCGTCTTCGTCGAACGAAAGGTCTTTTACGAATGAACGCGTACATTCATCCCAAGAAGCTTTCTGCTTACGTGTTGTGGTACATCCCTCTGATCCTGGCGGCGGTGATCATCCTTTTTCCAATTTACACCATTCTTAACATCAGCCTGCTAAGCGATCCCGAAGTTGCCACTTTCCCTCCCAAGCTGTTTCCAAGCGGTTTCTTCGTGGAGAACTTCACCCGAGCCTTGGAACAAGCTCCGTTGGGCCGGTACCTGTTTAACAGCATGCTCCAATCTTCGATGGTCATGATCGGCCAGTTAGTCACCGCCAGCCTGGCGGCTTACGCGTTTGCCTTTATTGACTTTAAGTATCGCAATTTCTTTTTCCTGCTTTTTCTGGCTACCATGATGATCCCATGGGAGGCGACGATCATCCCTAACTACCTGACCATCAAACAATGGGGATTGACCGATACTTTCTGGGGGTTGGCTACACCTTTCATGGCAACCGGTTTCGGTACCTTTTTACTGCGCCAGTTTTTCATGAAAATTCCGCACGAACTGCGGGATGCTGCCGAGATTGATGGCTGCGGCAGCCTGCGCTTCTTATGGACGATTGTACTGCCGCTGGCCCGGCCGGCCATAGGTACCCTGGCGGTATACAGCTTTTTGCAGACCTATAACCAGTACCTGTGGCCGCTGCTGATCACCAATGACCAGAGTATGCGTACGGTGCAAATTGGTCTGACCCTGCTGCAGGATGAGGAACATCTCAGGATGAATATCGTCGCGGCGGGGGTGATGATCGTTTTGGTACCGACATTTGTGCTCTTTGTCTTTAGCAACAAGCAACTGATCCGTGGGTTAACCGCTGGGGCTGTGAAAGGATAAAGCTCCGGCGTTCGTTAATGGACCTTCTTTCAATCCTTCAGGAGGAAAAAATGAAGAAAACCGTATTTGTTTTACTCAGCGCCATGATGGTACTGAGCCTGGTACTCAGCGCATGCGCGCCCGCAGCCACCGCCGCTCCCACCCAGGCCTCAGCAGCGACCCAACCTTCGGGGGCTACTTCCGCTGCTCCTACAAACGTTCCTGCCCCAACGGCAACGATCGCCCCGGCTGCGGCAGGGGCGACCAAGATCAGCTTCTGGCACAGCATGGGCGATCCGGGTGGCTCGGCGATCGTCAAGTTCGCCAATGAATTCAACGTCTCGCAACAGACGTGCCACGTGACCCCCATCTACCAGGGTTCCTACGATGATTTATTGAATAAGCTAAAAGCCGGACTTCAGAGCAAGGATACCCCGGCGCTTGTCCAGCTCTTCGATATTGGCACCCGCCAGATGATTGACCTCAAAGTAGTCACCCCGGTGCAAAATTACATCGACAAGGAGAAGTACGATATTTCCGATCTCGAGCAGAACGTGCTGAGCTACTACTCGGTCGACAATAAGCTGTATTCCATGCCTTTCAATACCTCGAACCCCATGTTGTATTTCAACGTGGATATGTTCAAAGCCGCCGGGCTGGATCCCACCAAACCGCCCCGCACCTTTGACGAAGTGGTGGCAGCCGCACGCAAGCTGACCCAGAAAGATGCCTCCGGGAAGGTCACGGTTGCCGGTATCAACATCGCGATCTATGGATGGTTCTTCGAACAGTTCATCGCCGTTTCGGGCGCGAACTATGTTGACAACGGCAACGGACGCGAGAGTTTTGCCACCAAGGCAATCTTTAACGGTCCCGAAGGCCTGGCGATCATGAATTGGTGGAAATCCATGTACGATGAGGGTATCCTGGCGAATACTGGCCGTCCGACCGTCAACTCGCGCAATGCTTTCCTGGCAGGACAGACAGCGATGATTTTCGAGTTTACCGCGCAGGTGCGTGCATTGTTAGACGGGTCGAAGGGTAAATTCGAACTGGGCACGGCCTTCTTCCCGCGGCCTAACGAAGATGCCTACAATAAATCTGGCACGATCATCGGCGGCGCCTCATTGTGGATCATCAACAACCGCCCGCAGGCCGAACAAGACTGCGCCTGGGAGTTCATCAAATACCAGTCACAGCCCGCGCAGCAGGCTTACTGGCACACGGCGACCGGTTACTACCCGATCCGCAAAGCGGCATACAACGAGCAGGTGGACAAAGATTGGGTTGCCAAGTACCCTCAGTTCACCACGGCAGTTGACCAACTGCATATCGCTCCACTCAACACCTTTACCCAGGGTGGGCTGATCGGCGTCTTCCCACAGGCTCGCGCCACTGTGGAAACCATGATCGAAGAGGTGCTGGCAGGCAAGGGTACGGTTCAGGAAGCACTGGATAAAGCCGCCAAGTCAGTTACCGATGCGATTGGCGAGTACAACCTGACGATGGGATTGAAGTAATCCTTTCGGCGAGGTTGCGTTTTAGAAACCAGTGGGTTTTACCCGGCTTACCGGGTAAAACCCACCTTTCTGTCGGAGACAAGTATGCAGTTTTCTCATGCGAAGTTCGTCATGTTGATGATATGGATCGCAGCGCTTTTGATGGCGAGCTGTGCCTCTGGAACGGCACCACTGGCCAGTTTTACCCCAACTGCATTGGTTCCAGCGGCAGTTCAATCCTCTAAGGTGAGTACAATGACCCAGTCCCAAAGAACATTAAATATTGCCCATCGCGGCGCTCGCTCATTGGCCCCGGAAAATACCATGGCTGCGGCTCGTAAAGCTCTGGAAATCGGCGCTGATTGGTGGGAGCTCGACGTAGCGATGACCAAAGACGGTGAGCTTGTCGTGCTGCATGACGATACACTGGATCGCACCTCCAACGTTGCCACAGTCTTTCCCGACAGGAGAAAAACTCCTGTCTACGAGTTCACCCTGGCGGAACTGCGCCAACTCGATTTTGGCTCCTGGTTTATCGAGAAGGATCCGTTCAATCAAATCGCAATCGGGGCGGTTTCGCAGACTGAGCTGGAAAAATTTAAAGGTGAACCGATCCCGACCTTACGAGAGGCCCTGGTATTTACCCGAGATAACCACTGGAAAGTTAACGTGGAGATCAAAGACGCTTCCGGCTTTGCGGCGGATGCAACCATCGTCCAGCAGACGGTGGCGCTAATCGATGAGCTGGGGATGTCCGGACAGGTCTTGGTCTCCTCTTTAACCATTCCTATATCCAGAAGGTGAAAACCATCACCCCGGCGATCTCCACCGCCGCCCTGGTGGAAAAGGCCGATCCCGATCCAGCAGCCTTACTACACAAAGTTGGCGCCCAGGCCTATAATCCATCAGTGAAAGTGATCCCACCCGATTTAATTCGTCCTATTCGCGAGCAGGGTTTTGATGTGTACATCTGGACGGTCAACGATGAGCCAACCTTCAGAACCTTGATATCCGCTGGAGTCAGCGGTATCTTTACAGATTATCCCCAACTGCTCAAGAAAGTTTTGGATGAAACACAATAATGCCTGTCGATTAATATTCTTTAGATTGCTGGAGGAAGTATGGATCCCAAAGCGCAGCCGTTGGTAAAAACATCTGTCGAGCAGATCAGCAAGATCGCTGAAGCGGGGCCTTTCCACCCCGATTGGGAGTCACTGCGTTCATTTTCCACGCCGCAGTGGTACCAGGATGGCAAATTTGGTATTTTCATTCACTGGGGACTGTATTGTGTGCCGGCGTTTGGGAACGAATGGTACCCGCGGAATATGTATCTTCCCACGCAGATGGCGTATGCTTACCACCGCGCCGTATATGGTCCCCAGGATCAATTTGGCTACAAGGATTTTATCCCTCAGTTTAAAGCGGAACACTTCGATGCCGCTGTTTGGGCGGATCTGTTCCGGCGCGCCGGAGCGCGTTTTGTCGTCCCGGTCGCCGAACACCATGACGGCTTCCCCATGTATGACTGCTCTTATACGCGATGGAGTGCGGCCAAAATGGGTCCCAAGCGGGATATCGTCGGCGAGCTGGCGGATGCCGTCCGCAAACTGGACATGGTCTTTGGCATCTCCAGCCATCGCGCCGAGCACTGGTGGTTCATGAACGGCGGGATGGATTTTCCATCCGATGTCCAGGACCCGGCTTTGGCCGATTTCTACGGCCCTGCGCAGCCCTTACCTGGCGGTCACCATGACCTTGATTCGCTGCCTCGCCCGAGCACGGAATATCTGGATGATTGGCTGGCCCGCACCTGCGAACTGGTCGATAAATACCGGCCCCAGCTTGTTTGGTTTGACTGGTGGATCGAGCAAAAATGTTTTGCGCCTTACCTCAAGACCTTTGCCTCGTATTACTATAACCGCAGCGCGCAGTGGAACGAGGGCGTCGCGATCAATTATAAGCACGAGGCCTATCCCGAAGGGGCGGCGGTGCTGGATATCGAGCGCGGACAGCTCAAAGACATCCGGCCTTTGTTGTGGCAAAATGACACTTCGGTTTCAAAAAATTCCTGGGGGTATATCAGCCACCAGGATTATAAGAACCCTCGGGATATCATCCATGACCTGGTGGACGTGGTGAGCAAGAACGGCGCCCTGCTGCTCAATATCGGCCCCAAAGCAGATGGCACCATTCCCGATGAAGACCAAAACATTCTGCTGGAGATTGGGCGCTGGCTGGCGGTCAACGGCGAAGCTATTTATTCCACCCGCCCCTGGGTGCGCTTCGGCGAAGGGCCAACCGAGGTGCCGGAGGGCCAGTTCACCGACACCAGCCGTCAAGTATTTACCGCGGCAGATATGCGCTTTACCGCCAAAGACCATGCAATTTACGCAGTTTGTTTGGGTTGGCCGGGCTCTGGCGCGGCAGTCACTATCCGCTCACTGGCCGTTGGCCTGGGCGGGGAAACGGTAAAATCCGTAGAACTGCTGGGTTATGGCAATCTGGAATGGACCGCCGCCGATGATGGGCTGCACGTCCGCATGCCCGACCGAGCGCCGTGTGATTATGCGTATACTTTGAAAATCCAATAGAAGTAACTATGAAAAACCCCGAAATTTTCATTCGGGGTTTTTCATGTGTTTATGTCCTTGCGGGTGCTGGTGATGCTTTCTATTTCGCTGTATTGCGGAAAGACTCCCCGCTCCAACAGGGAAATAAACACCTCCACCAGTTCCGGGTCGAACTGGGTTTCTTTTTTATCGCGCAGTTCGGCAATCGCTTCACTGATTTGGAGCGGCTTGTGATATACCCGTTCATCGGTCATTGCGGTATAGGCATCCGCAATCGAGAGGATGCGCGCCCCCAACGGAATATTCTTGCCTTTTAACTTTTCCGGATAACCGCAGCCGTTGTACCATTCGTGGTGCGCCCGGATCAAGGGGGCAACATTGCCCAACTTCTTCACCGGCGCCACGATCCGTGCGCCGATATCCGGATGCTGTCGCATTTTGACCCAATCCTCAGGAGAAAGAGCCCCGGCCTTCCTCAATATCTGGTCCGGCACACCAATTTTGCCAATATCGTGCAGCATTCCGGCCCAATGGACGGCCCACACCTCGTCTTCGCTGCCGTTGACCTCCCGGCACATGATTTCCGCGATGGTGCTCAAGCGCTGGCTGTGGTTGTTGGTATAGGTATCCCGGGCATCCATGGCGTTTGCCAGGGCTAACACCGTTTCTAGAAAGGTATTTTCCATCTGCTCATGCATGTTGGCTCGCTGCAGCGCGTTCGCAGCCTGGTCGGCAATGGCGCTGATCATGCGCATCTTATCCGGGTCAAATGGTTCACGATTGGCTTCCCGCCTTTCGCCGAGGATCAATAAGCCCAGCAGTTCTCCGCCCACTTTTAAAGGACACATGCACAGGGTATTGGCCAAGTCAAGCATTAACGATTTGGAGATCTGATCGGTAATCCCGGGGTCGCTGCGGTTAACAAAAACCGGATCGGATTGTTGGATAGCGAACTTATAATATGGCAGCGCTTCCGGGGGTTCAAAACGTTCGACACCCAGGTTGTAAGTGATATTGCGGATGGGGTAAGCCGCCCGGCAGTAGAAACCGCCGTCTTCGTCCGGGGTGAGGATGCGTGAAAATGTGACATGGGCGCTGGTCACGACATGATGGGTCGTATTTTGAATAACGGTATTCACCTCGTTGGTGGCGACCAGCTGGCGGGTAAGTTCGTATAATCCGTCCAATTCTTCGCGCCGGTTTTGTTCTGCCGAAAACAGGCGGGCATTTTCAATCGCCACTGCGGTCTGGTTTGCCAGTGTGGTCAGGATCAACTGGTCGGATTCGGAATACGTCAGTTCTGAAAGCTTTGGCCCCAGAATGAAAATACCGACCAACTGGTCCTTGGATTTCAGGGGGATGTACAAATGTCCGCTGATCTTGTCCAGTTCGTCGCGGGTTTCCGGGGACAATGATTTGGTGACGAGCAGGGCTTCCAGGTCGAAGCGGGTGATGGGGGTATCCCTGACCGCGAGGATTCCAACCACCGGATGGTTGAATTCCCATAAAATATTGGCTGTATCGTCAAAACCGATTTGACTGGTAAGAGTAAAATGACCGCCATCCTGGCGTTTGATCAGGATCGCACCTTTGCGGATGTGCAGGGTGTGGGTTACTTCGCTCAAAATTAATCGGGTGATCGCGTCCAGGTCCAGCAAGTGAGCGGCATTGCGGCTGATGCGCTCAAGCATCAGGTTGGCATCGTATTGTTCTCGAAAAAAAACACGATCGAGCCAGGTTTGAGCCCTGTTCAAGAAGGGCTGCACCACCAGTGCCGTCAGAATGGCCGTAAAAATGGACAATAGGACCAGGTTTAGGCCGCCAGATTGTGGGAATAGGAGCAGCACACTTTGGATGACCAGGTAATAAGTTGCCCCGATCATGATCGTTGGGATGGAATATAAGATGCCTTTTCGCACCACAGCTGAAATATCCAGCAGCTGGTGGCGGAGGATGGCAAAGGTGGTAAGCAACGCCGCGAGAATATTGCCTGTGATATCAGCAGGATATGACCCAAGGTCTGTCAGAATGGTCAGATTGCCAATATTGATGACGATAATGGTCAGCGCCAGATATTGCATGCGATTGCGAAAAATATCGTCCTTTGATCGGCGATATTCTCGAATCAGCTCGAAAGAAGCGACCGCGATAGACAATATCCAGGTGATGCTAACAATCGTCAATGCCGGCCCAAAATGAATGGTTACTCTACCATCGCTCACCGAGGAGCTGGCTATCACCTGCCCGGATAGGTTGAGCGCTTGGATAATGAGATAGCTAAAGCCCCCGATGATCAGCCAGGGACGCTCATCCTTCCCCAAAAAAGCCATGACGAACCACAAAAAACCGACCGGCATCGCCATGGATCCCACCACCATCATCCGGTTCCAGAACAGTGTGTCCATGATCGGTACTTCGGCAAAGATCATGAACGCGGCCATGCTCCAGAATGTCATCGCGAACAGATAGAAACTGAAATAGATATTAACTTTGGTCAGGTTTTTCTGCCTCAAGATAATGACAAACAGCGCGCCATAATAAATCGTTGCAATGGCACAGATTAAACTTGAGGTGTTGATATCGATCATTCAGCCAACTCCAACCGCTGGGAAGGCAAAATTCAGGTCAAATCCCCTCGCTTGCTGCAGCGTAACAGTAATTCTATCGCATCATCGGCGGTATTCATGTGCGCCGGTTTCAGATGGGCCAGGTCTGCCCCAGCCCTTTGTTTTTCCAACATATACTTTTGGAAAGTGCCAGGCAAAAGCGTTGTCACTTCCAGGGCGCGCTTTTCAATCATACTCTCATAATCCGCATAGAAAGGATTTAACTTTTTTAATTCCACATCGACTTTATCCCTGATTATCTCATTACCAACCGTTTCGATAGGCTCAAAATACAACCTCAAATACGGTTCACGGCTCTTGACTTCTTTCCGGATGGACCAATCTGCATAATCAATGCCCGTATTAATAATGGCTTGCCAGACCATATGTTCATCAATCAACCCGCTCCATCCAGCCAGGTCGATAAAGTCCGTGGCCCGGCTAACAAAGCGCATTTGCGGCAAGCGGACACCGGTTTCGCGATCTTCCATTTCCGGAAAATGAACCACGTCAAAAGTCCGGTAGCGCAAGAAGGGTTTGCCATAAAAATTGGTGATCACCACCTCATAGCGCTTATTGGGTACCACCTCATTATATAAGACAGTCTGAGGAACGTATAGTGGATCGTGATGCCATTTTGCCCATTCCTCCTCGGGGATAAACTCGAAGAAGGCTGCGCTGGGCATAAAAGTGAGGCCTTTTTGATTCCAGCCCTGGATGGCGATAGCCCCTTCTTCCGTGGAGCCGTATGATTCATAAGGTGCCACTCCCCAGTAATGGATAATTTTATCCCGGTAAATCACCGAATCGGTTCCTCCAGACGCTATCGTTTTTATTTTCCATAAATCCTTGGGCAATATAGAACGGCCTTCTCGTTTGCTGCGCAAGTATCCCCGTGACATCCTGAAAAGGGTCCTGGGCTTCAACATGCGCTTTGAGAAACCGCCTGAGCTGGCACCTTTCGCGAAGCTCTCACCCATTTTGACTAATACGGATGATATCGATCCTAGGACGTCGATTCCGGTTTCCATGGCGGTATTAAAGCCCGCTACGATCCGTTCCTGAAATCCCAGTTGTTCGGTGATATCCATCGGGGGAACGAACTTGAAGTTAAATTCGTTTGCCACGGCGAGCACGACATGCCCGCTGATGTAGGGGCGTGGGGGAGAATTGTAGACGAACACGTCGCCTGACTTGAGATTAATGTCGCCGTGTTCGCGAGCTGCCCCCAAAAGCAGCTGAGAAAAGATGCGTTCCCCCATCTTTTGATACGATTGATGGGTGTAAGGAACCCATTTAAATTTGCCGGACCGGCCCGAGGTGTGGGCCCAGCAGTAAGTGTCGGGATATTGGCGGTTTTCGGGTCCGAAAAACTGCTCATAATTATCATAAGTCGTAATCGGCACCTGTAAACGAAACTCTTCCAGGCTGCGCGGAGCTCTTTCACCCAGGAAATACTTGCCAATTTCATTCCCGGCGATGCGTTGGATTTGTTCCATGAGCAAATGCTCCTGGATATACATAAACTCATCCATGCTTAGATCCAGGAAGCCGCAATACTTCTTCCAAATTTCTTTTTTGAGTCCCTTTTTCAACATTTCAGTAGCGTTCATGATGATATGCTCCTCAGGAAGGTTTTATGGCGCGAATCAGCAGTGGGGCAGGTACCCAGGCCCTTTTCTTTTCGAGTTGTTCCACGCAAACATCTTTAAATTGGCGAGCAACCAGCTGCTCTTTCCATTCCGAAGGGGTCAACACGTGTGTCAGGGCGGCTGATTCGGCCCTGGCACGGGCATACCCTTCTTTGGGTAGAAAATATATAAATGTAGCCGTGCGGATGGCCCAACTGATCGGGGGCCGCCGCCAGGCAGCAGACCCGCCGACATCGGCGATGGTCAATCTTCCACCCGGGCGCAGCAGCCGGCTCATTTCATCCAATAATATTGAAACATCCAGGTGGTGGGTCGCTAACCCGCACAGGATTACGTCGAACCAACCGTTTTGAAAGGGCATCGCCATGGCATTGCCACATACCGATGAAATTAATTCGCCCACACCCTGTTTGGATATTTTTTTCCGGCCCCTTTCCAGCATGGAGTACGTGATGTCCAGCCCGACGATTTTTCCGAGCGGGTCTCCACGGAAAACCAATTTTAAAGGGATCACCGAGGTGCCGGTGGCGACGTCCAACAAACGGTCGCCGGTCTGTATTTCGGTCATTTCGACCAGGTGATTAACGAAGCCATCGTAGCTCCACCCCCAGAATCTTTGGAGCTCCGCATCCACGACCTGCTCGTAGCGAGAGGAAATTTCAGAAAATGCTTCGACGATGTAATGTTTCTCGCTCATGGATACCCGCTTCCGAGAGGGGTCGGTTTTATTTGACTTCCTTCTGATAAAACACGATTCGATTGTGTCCGTTACGTTGCGCCGTTTTTAAAGCGCTGGCTGCCATATCCAGGACAGCCTGCAGGCTGGCTGCATCTGCGGGCATCACGGCCACACCGGCGCTTAAAGTAATTTTGATCAGACCGGCAGTGGTGATCACGGCAGAATTGGTAACGATCGAAAGCAGGCGGTCGGATAAAATGGCTGCACCGCTGCGGTCTGTCTCGGTGAGCATGATTCCCAGATCGTCACCATCCAGATGCCCGAAAATATCCACATTGCGCAGATTGGTCTGGATTAATTCACCCACGTATCGGACGACCTGGCTGCTGATATCTGCCCCTCGATCTTTTCGGATCTGTTCCAACTGGTCAATGCTGACCATCATCAGGGAGAGCGGCCGGCGGAAGCGCCGGCCGCGGCGATATTCGCGTTCACTCAAATCCAGAAAATGGCGGCTGTTAAACAGGCCGGTGGCTTCGTCGATAATCGCGAGTTCGCGCATTTCAGAAACCAGATGAGCATTCTGGAAGGCCATCGCAACCTGTCCGGCCAAAATGGTGAGCAGTTCTGCGGTGCCTGGCTGGAAATAATCCGGTTTCAGGCTGGAAAAGGTGAAACATGCCACTGCTTTTCCGTCCAGGAAGATCGGAGTGCCGGCCCAGGAACGGACTTCAACCGGGTTTTTTATCCATTCCAGCTCATTTCGGGTATCCGGGATAATTCTGGGTTTTTCGGCATTGACCAGATAATGCAGGTTTGCAAAAGCGGCGGCTTCAAACGCCGGCGATTTTGCCGCAAGATCCACCTGGCCAGCCAGTTTTGGCGAATACCTGTACCGGGCCAGTTGAAATCGCCCGCCTTCCATGCGGAAAAGCATGGAAATGTCCGCTGGAAATACCTGGCTGGCTCGTTCCAGCAGAAAATCCAATACCTGTTCAAAATCTGGGATCTGGCTGACCTCTTTACCGATAAGCTGCAGGGCGTCCCCCATCTGGCGCTGCTGCTGCTCGACTTTGAAGAGCCGGGTGTTCTCGATGGTAATAGCTGCTTGAGTGGCCAGGGTGTTGACCAATTCGATGCGCGCCGGATTGGCCCGAAAGGCATCATTTTTCTGACTGCTGAGTGTCAGCACGCCGGTCAGCTCACCGCTGTAAATCAACGGAACACCCATCCAGCACAGCCGGACGGGCGGCCCGGCGTAACCCTTGAACAGTGGATCATCACGGGTATTTTCGACCAGTAATAAATCGCGCGTTTCCTGGATGGTTACGAAAGGTGTATTTCCTCCCAGCGGATAATCATGTCCAACGACCGCTTCATGATTGTTGAAACCCTGGACAGCGGCTACGATCAGGCGTTCATTCCGAACCACAAAAATGCAGCCGCTCTCGTAAGGAAAATCTGCCCGCAGGTGGAGCAGAATTCGGTTAAGCCCCTCCTCCGAACTCCACCCCGAGGAGATTTCGGCCAGAGCCTGGCGCATCGATCCCGCTTCTTCCTGGAGCCGCAATTCAGAGGTTATCAAATATTTGACGCGGATCGCCATGGCGACCTGGCTTGCCAGGGTGATCAATTCCTTTTCTTCTGAGTTAAAAGTGCCCCGGTTGGCCTTCGGTCCTAAAGCCAGGATGGCCACCAGATCTTTCCCGGCTTTGAGTGGTAAAAAGAGAAAAGCATCCAGGCGCTTCAAATCTTCACGTTCTTTTTCCCACAATGCTTCAAATTGAGGCAAATAATCGATGTCTGATGCGTACAAAGGGCGCGGGTTTTGATCCAGATAAACCGGCAGGGGATGTTTCAGGGAGATCTGCATGTCACTGATTGCCAGGTTTATTCGAGCGCTCAAATGATATCTCCCGGCGGCTCTTTGCTTGAGAAATATGCCAGCGCTCTGCACTGAATATCTCGCAGATATTCTTTTCAATACCAGTTCACAGTATTGATCAAGATCGATCAGTTCAGTTCCCAACTGACTGATTTCTTGCATAATCTGCTCAAAAGTGTTTTCCGGGTTTGCGATTCGATCTAGAAAATTTGCCATGGTGAAGTCCTTATGACAGGTGGAATTGGGTCGAAGCTGTCCTTGTACTCCTGTACGTTCATGATCAGGTTTTTGTATAAAAACAATACAAAGTGGAATTCACCATCTGGCGGATGAAGTGGCCCGCATGGCAAAACCATCGGATGGGCAGGATGCTGCGATGAGGCGTAAATTATCGAAGTGCAAGTATTAGATTATCAAATATTTGTTTTGACTGTGGCAGATAGCCTTTTCGCCTCTAAAAGTTTTAAAACGGGGTTTAAAATTAATGAGAAATTAATGAAAATATTAGCATAATTTTGCCAATCCGAAAAGTGATAAATGGGACTAATCGAGTACTATCTTTTGCATTTCCGAGAAAATGTCATCCTTCGCATCTTCAAACGCGCCAGGAAGTACTGTCCATTGTGAAATCTTAGATACAATGGTGTCATATCTCTAGATAACGCGCAGCAATATGGTAACGAACATTGGACGCAGTTCCGGCCTGTTATCGAAGGTTAACCGGTATAAATAGCGTATCAGCCGGTCAACGATCAAAAGGCCAATGGTGTGAGGGCATGGTCAACGGTTGGCAAACGGCTGCTTCTGGGAGAAAATAATGTCATATGAAGATGGTTGGGCGGCAGTACACCTGGAGATGCCGGCGCGCATCCCCCATACCGAATATTCTATCGAGCGTCATTGGGACCTGATCAAGGTCGTGACCGGGATCGAGGTTGGCGTGAACAGCCCGGCAGAGGCGCAGACCGCCGCCAGCATTGCTTTTCAGCGCGCCTGGAATTTCGACTTTTTTTGGAATACATTGATTGGCGGTGAGGAGGTGGAACCCTGGCGGACGGATATGGGGCACGCCGAATATGCCGCGGGCGGAGTCGACCGGCGGGATACGATCCACTGCCCTTTCACGGATGTGGAAGAGGTGCTGGCGTTTGACCCGTGGGAGAAGCTCGGCGCGCGCGATCATGCCGGCCTGGTGCAGCGCTTCGAAGAGGATTATGCGGCGCGCTGTGCCGAGCGGACTTTTGGGGTCAATATGACCGGCATTTACATCAGCCAGGTCTCCGGTTTGATCGAATTATTTGGCTGGGAGATGCTCCTGGTCGCTGCTGGGACCGATCCGCGCCGTTTTGGGCTGCTCACCGACCGCTATGCCTCCTGGATCCAGCAGTATTTCAATGCCCTGGCCGACGCCCGGGTGCCGGTGGTGATGGTCCATGACGATATGGTGTGGACATCCGGACCGATCATGTGCCCGGGATGGTATCATGAACATATCTTTCCCAACTTGAAGAAATTGGTTGCGCCGCTGGTCGAAAGCGGCAAACGGGTGATGTTTACCTCGGATGGGAATTACTCCAAATTTATCGACGATATTGCCGGATGCGGTGTGCATGGCTTTGTGCTGGAGCCGACCACCAATATGGAAACCATGGTGGCGCGCTACGGGCAGACCCACGTGATCATCGGCAACGCCGATACGCGCATCCTGTTGAGCGGCTCGCGCGCTCAAATTCGAGCGGAGGTCGAACGCTGCATCCGCCTGGGCAAAGGCTGCCCGGGTTACTTCCTGGCGGTAGGCAATCACATCCCGGCCAACACCCCGGTGGAAAACTGCCTGTATTACCAGGAAGCGTATGAAGAGCTTTCACGGCGATAATTATTCTCCCTGATCTTCCTTTGAGGGTATGTAAAAATGGATATTACTCACCTGGAACGCGATGTTTTGCGCAGACTGACGCAAGAACAAGCCTCTATCGCTGCACTGCCGCGGCACAAGAGCACGGTTCAGGACTGGCAGCGCCTCAACCGCCTGGAACCGGGCCGGCCTCTGCTCTGGATCAACGAGGTGTGCTGGCATGAAATGGACTTTGAAGGCGAACTGAGCCTGACCTGTCGCCATCCACTTTTGCGTCGGGTCGAAATGGAACTTCGGCGCAACCTTTACCAATGGAAGCACTTTCCGGGGGATATGGTCGTTGAGCCTGTTTTTTATCTGCCGCTGGTGATCGAGGACACCTTGTTTGGCATTCGTGAAGAGGTGGAGATCGCTTCCACGGATGCGGCTTCGGATGTGGTTTCACGCCATTTCCATATCCAGATCCATGATGAGCGGGATTTGGAAAAAATCCAGATTCCTCAGGTGAGGCTTAACGCGGCTGAATCTGAAAATCAACGCCTTATCCTGGACGATGTGTTTGGAGATTTGCTGCCAATCGTGCCTCGCGGTCAGCCCGGTTTCTGGTTCGCCCCCTGGGACGAACTGGTGCGTTGGTGGGGTGTGGAGGAAGCCATGCGCGATCTGATCGACCGCCCGGCTCTGGTGCATGCTGCCATGGAGCGGCTGGTGGGCGCTTATCTGCATCGCCTGGACCAGTACGAACACCAGGGGCTGCTGGCGCTCAACAACACCAACGTGCGGGTGGGCTCGGGCGGTTTGGGGTACTGCGATCAACTGCCTGTGACCGGATTTGATCCACAGCACGTGCGCACACAGGATTTGTGGGGCTGCGCCACCGCGCAGATATTTTCTGGCGTATCGCCGCGTATGCATGAGGAGTTTGCCTTGCGTTATGAACGCCGCTGGTTGGAACGCTTCGGGTTAAATTACTACGGCTGCTGTGAACCGTTGGATGCCAAGGTGCATATCCTCAAAAGTATCCCCAATTTGCGCAAGATATCGATGAGTCCCTGGATTGATGTGGAGAGAGCCGTGCGCAATGTTGGCGACCGCTACGTGTTTTCATACAAACCCAGCCCGGCCATTTTTGCCGAGGATGTTTGGAATTTAAGGCGTGCGCGTGCGGAACTGCGCCAATTTCTGGAAAAAGCCCGCGGCTGCGTTGTCGAAATCATAATGAAAGATATCAGTACCGTGCGCTACCAGCCGCGGCGCTTATGGGAATGGGCGTCGATGGCCGCAGAAGAGGCGCTCCGATAACCTCACGCAAAACCGTAACCGTTGATTTCTAAGACGACAACGAAGAACTGGGTTTATAAAAGCATTTATTCACGCAAAGACGCACCCGTAGGCGCCTACGGCGAGGACGCAAAGAAGAACATGATTTGTAAAAAAAATCAAACTCACGCAAAGGGCGCAAAGAAGAATAATTTATATCTCAAAGCGACACCCGAAGAGCGCCTACGGCGTGGGCGAAAGGAAGAACTGAAATAATTTTTGGATAAGATCTATAACAAAAAATATCCTAAGCAATTCCATGAAGGGCGCACCAAATAACTGAAAATGAGATCGCAAAAATTGTCGTGGATACGGAGTTTAAAATTCATAGTCGCATAGGTCCCGGATTACTTGAATCAGCTTGCAAGGCCATCATGGTATATGAATTACGACAGCGTGGTTTGATTCTTGAGCAAGAAATATTAATGCCCATCCATTACGATGGAATCACTCTGGATGCCGGTTATTGCGCAGATATCATCGTTGAGAATTTGGTAATCATTGAACTGAAATCTGTTGAAAAGATTGCTGATGTGCACAAAAAACAATTATTGACTTATTTACGCCTGGCAGATATGCGCCTGGGACTTTTGATCAACTTTGGGGCGCCTCTTATCAAGGAAGGAATCACACGGATTGTTAATGGACTAAAAGAATAATAATAACGTCACATTCTTTGTGGGTATGTTTGAAACAAATAGAGCTTCAGAAATTGATCTTTCTAAATTTGTTTTTCCTTTGTGTTCTTTGCGTCTTTGCGTGAGATTTTTGCTATTTATTGTGAATCAGGATCCCCGCCAGGGCGCGCAAAGCCAACAGGTACGACTGCACGCCGAAACCGGCGATTGAACCGGTGCAGACTGCGGCAATCACGGAGTGATGGCGAAATTCTTCCCGTGCCTGGGTGTTGGAAAGATGCACCTCGATCGTCGGCAGGTGGACGGCGGCGATGGCGTCGCGCAGCGCCACGGAGGTATGCGTGTAGCCGGCGGCGTTGAGCACAACCCCTTGCGCCCAGCCGCGCGCTTCGTGCAGCGCATCAATCAGCCCACCCTCATGGTTGGACTGCAGAGTGCGGACTGCCAGGCCCAATTCGGCGCCGCTTTCCACCAGCATCTGATTGATCTCATCCAGGGTCGTGCGCCCGTAGATCTCGGGTTCGCGCGTGCCCAATAAATTCAGATTTGGTCCATGCAGCACCAGCACCGGGATCATTGCGTCACCTCCTGCAGCGTTTGGGCATCCAGGTCGAGCGGAATGCCGTAACACACCTCGCCGATCTTTATCGGCAACACAAAACGCAGCTGCCCGCCTCGTTTTTTCTTGTCGTTAAGGGTCAAAGCCAGCACCTGGTTCGCATCCATCTCCGCCGGCATTGAAACGGGCAGGCCTAATCCAACCAGCGCGCCGCGGATCTGATCCACCAGCCCGGCTTCGGCCATCCCGGCGCGGACCGCCAGGCGGGCAGCCGCGACCATGCCAATGGATACCGCCTCGCCGTGGCGCAGGCCAAAACCTGAGGCTTGCTCGACAGCGTGCCCGATAGTATGGCCCAGGTTGAGCGCGGCGCGTTCGCCCTGCTCGTAAGGATCATTCAGGATGTACTGCACTTTAACGGCCATCGCCCGGCGAACGAGGGCATTCCAATCTGCGTCCTGTAGCGCATCCCACCCGCGGGCGCAGATATCGAACAACCCCGGGTCGCGCAGCACGCCGTGTTTGAGCACTTCCGCCAGCCCATTACGCAGCTCTGCCTCGGGCAGGGTTTGCAATATTTCCGGGTCAGCCAGCACCAGGGCCGGAGGGTGGAAGGCGCCGATCAAATTCTTGCCCTGCGGCAGGTCGATGGCGGTCTTGCCACCCAGGCTGGCGTCGATCATGCCCAACAGGCTGGTGGGCACGGACACCCACTTTACACCGCGCAGGTAGGCCGAAGCGGCGTAGCCGGCCAGATCGGTGACCACCCCACCGCCCAAGGCCACTACCGTGCTGCCGCGTTCCAACCCGGCACGCAGGAATTCTTCCCATAGGTGGGCGGCCGAAGCCAGCGATTTGGTGGCCTCGCCTGCCGGCAGGCTGATGCGCACCATGCTGTAGCCGGATTCGCTCAGCGACCGGGCGGCCCGGTCCGCGTGCAGCGGCCCGACATGTTCGTCGCAGACCAGCGCCACTGGCCCGCCCAGGTGGTGGGTCTTCATCAATTCGCCCAGCCGGGTCAGACTGCCGGGTGAGACGCGCACATCGTAACCCTTGCCCATCCCAGTCACAAAGAACATCCCCAACTGTATCTGGATCTTCCAGGCCGATTGTTCCGGAGATAATGCCTGGGTGTCGATCTGTTTTGAAAATGATGCATAATGCCCGGCGCGCGCCGCCAGCAGGGCCTCAAGGCGATTTTCCAGATCGGCAGCCTTGCCCAATAATGGGCGCGTTCCCTCCAGCTTGCGCACGCGTTCGGCGAGCACGTCACGTGAGGCGGTCAGGCAGATCACGATGCCGTGCTGCTCTACTGCCGCGCGGTTGTGGAGATCGAGCAGCGCGCCGCCGCCCAGGGCAATTACCGCCGGCCCACGGGTGATGCCGTCAGTTAACGCCGCCGATTCGCGCTTGCGAAAGCCGCTTTCTTTTTCACTGGCAAAAATATCCGGGATCGACTGCTTTGCTTGGAGGGTGATTTCATAGTCGAGATCGATAAACGGCAGGTTGAGTGCCCTGGCCAGGTGGCGCCCGGTGGACGTTTTTCCACTTCCGGGCGGCCCATAAAGGAACAGGATGGGTTCAGAAAAGTCAGCCATGGTGAAAAATGAGTCCTATGCAACCAGAATAAGAAGATGGCGCCGTATGGGTCTATTCGCCCGCATTGGGCCAGAATACATGCTCCTGACCGTCAATTTTCAAATCACTCAGTTTTCCCTGGCGCAGGGCCGCGAAACGCGGCAGCATTTCTTCCAGGGAATCCCCGCCCAGCTTTTCGATCAATGCATCCGCCAGCACGATGGCGACCATCGCTTCCAATATCGGCACCGCGCGCGGCACCGGGCAAAAATCGGAGCGCTCGTAATGGGTGTCGACTTCTTGCCCGGTAGATAGATCCACCGAGGGCTGTGGGGTGAGGGTGGTGGGGATGGGTTTCATCGCGGCGTGCAAGATCAGGGGCTGCCCGGTGGTCACGCCCCCTTCCAGCCCGCCAGAGCGCAGCGCCGGGCGAACCAGTTCCCCATTTTCCAGCCGGATGGGATCATTGGCCTGCGTCCCGCGCAGATGCGCGTTTTCGAAGGCCGGGCCGATTTCCACCCCGCGGATGGCGGGAATGCTCAATAAGGCCGCTCCCAGGCGGGCCTCCAACCGGCGGTCCCAATGCACGAAGGATCCCAGCCCCGGCGGCAGGCCCAGGGCGATAACTTCGACTACCCCGCCCAGGGTGTCTTTATCGAGCATCACCTGGCGGATCGCATTCTGGATAGCTTCACTGGCGGCAGGTTCAGGGCAGCGCACATCGCTGGCTTCCGCCTGCTCGATGCGCGTCTTCAACGGCATATCTGCCAGGTTGGCACGCACCTCACCGATGGCGCTGACGTAACCGCCGATGCGGATGCCAAATTGGGCGAGGAAGTGTTTGCAGGCCGCGCCGACGGCTACCCGGGCGGCTGTTTCGCGGGCTGAGGCGCGTTCCAGGGCCGGGCGCAGGTCGCTATAGCCGTATTTAATCGCCCCTGTCAGGTCGGCATGCCCGGGGCGCGGGATCGGAAATGGGGCGATCGCACGGCCCAGCCAGCGGGCATGGTCTTTATTCTCGATAAACAGCGCCAGGGGAGCGCCAGTAGTTCTGCCCTCCATAATGCCGCCTAAAATTTTGGCCTGGTCCTGTTCCATCTTCATGCGCGGCCCGGCTCCATATCCGGCCTGGCGGCGGGCCAGATCTCGGTTGAGGATATCGCTGTCGAGGGTCAACCCGGCGGGAAGCCCTTCCAGGATCGCGGTCAGGCCAGGCCCGTGTGACTCTCCGGCGGTTAAAAATCGCAAACTCATTGCACTGCCTCCCACATTGCCTCGCGCGGCACAACTCTGCCGCTCCAGCGCTCCAAAGAAAGCGCAGCCTGTTCAACCAGCATGCCCAGCCCGTTGCGCACCGGCAACCCTGCTTCTCGCGCCTTCCGCAGCAGGACAGTTTCGGCCGGGTTATAGATCAGGTCATAGACCGCGGCCCCTCCCGGCATGGGCAGTCCTTCAGGCCAGGGGCTGCCGTTCGTCTCTGGGAACATCCCCACCGGGGTGGTATTCACGATTAACGAGGGTTCGTTCATTTTCGCCAACTCGTTCTCGTGCAGGCCCAGAATCTCGAACGATCCTCCCAGGCCGGCTGCCAGTTCTTCTGCCTGGACGGTGCGCCGCGCGGAAAGGGTTATGTGCCAGCCGCTTTCCTGCAGCGCCACCACCACGGCTCGCGCCGACCCGCCAGCCCCCAGCACGAGCGCTTTTTTTGCCTCCGTCAGGTCGGGTGGCAGCCAGGCTTCCAGATCCGCCAGGAAACCGGGCACGTCGGTCGTATCGCCGATCAGGCGGTCCCTGTCCATAAACAAGGTGTTAGCCGACCCCGTGCGCCGCACCAAAGGGGTCATGTCATCCAGCAGAGGAAGCACGTTGGGCTTGTGGGGAATGGTTACATTTAATCCTGCCAATTCGCCGCGGCGCAAGCGATCGATCAGTTTGGACAGGGCTGTATGCCCTTCCGGAAGGGGAGCGATGGGATACAGCCGGTATTCGCCGGGCAGGTCCATGGCCTTCAATGCCCCTTCATGGAGCTGCGGCGATAGGCTGTGCCCCAACGGGTAGCCGATTAAACCAAGTTCCAGTGGGATATGCACCATCACGTTTGATCAATCCTCGCGCCCAGGGATTGCAGGGTATTGACGAATTCCGGGAAGGATTCGGCGATGATTTCCGCGCCCTGCACCTCCAGACTGTGGCCGGCTCCCAACCCCAACACCGCCAGCGACATGGCCAGACGATGGTCGCCGTACGGATTGGCGGACGCGCCGCCGCGCACGGCGCCGCTGCCATCAATGATAAACCCATCCGGTTTTTCGGTCACGGCTGCGCCCTGGGTGCGCAGTTCAGCGCATAATGCGCTGATCCGGTCCGATTCCTTGTAGCGCAGCTCGCTGGCATCGCATACTTCCGTCCGGCCCGCAGCTAAAACCGCGGCTGCCGCAAAGACCGGAAATTCGTCAATCATATCGACGACCCGCGATCCGGCAATGGTCACCCCGTGCAGCTGGCTGTGGCGCACCCGCAGGTCGCCGGCTGGCTCCCCGGAAGATTCGCGCGGATCCAGGATGGTGATATCCGCGCCCATTTCCTGCAGGGCGACCAGCAAGCCGGTGCGGGTCGGGTTCAAACCAATGTTGTGCAATAAAATATCGCTGCCCGGAGCAGCCAGCGCCGCCACCAGCAAAAAAGCCGCGGCCGAGAAATCGCCAGGGATTTTCATATGCAAGGGCGCCAGTGGACCGGCAGGGGGCGTGATTTCAACCGCCGAGCCGTCCGGGGTATTGAAAGAACGTACCTCTACCCCCTGGCTGGAGAGCATGCGTTCGCTGTGATTGCGCGAAAGAGAAGGTTCAACCAGCGTGCTTGGGCCGTCGCCGGCCAGGGCCGCCAGCATCAGGCAGGTTTTAACCTGGGCGCTGGCCACCGGCAGGGTATATTGAAGCGCCTTTAAAGGCGCTGACTGGGCCCGACCGTTCAGGCGAAGCGGCGCACCGCCGCTGTCTGCAGCGCTGATCGCGGCCCCCATCCTTTGCAGCGGAGTGACGATGCGCTCCATGGGACGGCGGCGCAGGCCGGGCGAACCATCTAAAACGGCCGGGATGCCAGCCGCGGTCACTGCCCCGGCCAGCAGACGCAGAGTGGTAGCGGAATTACCGCAGTCCAGGGCAGCCTGCGCAGGCCGCAGCCCGCCCAACCCGCGCCCATTGACTGTTAAAGTCGCACCCTCCAGATTCCAGGCAACCCCCATGGCGGTCAATGCGCGCAGCATGGCTGCGGTGACACCAGAAACCAGAAAATTCTCGGCCAGGCTCTGCCCTTCGGCCAGGGCGGCGAAAAGGGCCGCCCGGTGGGAGAGCGATTTATCTCCCGGCAGCCTGACCTCTCCCTGTAAGGGCCGCCCGGGATGGATGGTCAAATTCATCTATGTACCCTCCTCAGTCTGATCTAGCCAACCAACTTTTCAGCGATCAGCGGTCAGCTAAAAATTAATCGACGCGCGATAAATCAAGGCGTGGGGACCAGTCTTTCGCGCTGGGCAGCCCCATCCCGGAGCAGTTCGCGCAGGGTATCTTCATCTCCTTCAGCCAGGCAGCGCTCGATCTGGTCAAGCCGCCCGCGGAAAGTGCGCAGGGCCTGGAGCACATTGAACCGGTTGGTCAGAACTACGTCCAGCATCATATCTGCCGGCGAAATTGCCAGGCGGGAAGTGCTGATAAAACCTGTGCCGATCATTGGAGCGGCCTCGCTCGGGGTAGTTGCCGCCAGGGCATTGGCTACCAGGTACGGCAGATGGCTTGAGGCGGAGGTCCAACGATCATGAGTTTTCACATCCAGCCACAGAGCATTCGCTCCAACGGCCAGGGCCAGTTCCTCGGCCAGGCGGCGGGCAACCCCGGAAGTGCGATCCAGCGCGGTGAATGCAAAGGTATGGTTTTGGAATAAATCCTTATCCGCCGCCGCCAGCGTACCCTTCTCGCGACCGCACATTGGGTGCCCGCCAACCGGATCGAAGCGCTCCGGCAGGCAGGCCATAGCCTTCACAATTTCCTGTTTTGTGGATCCTAGGTCGATCACCACCGCCCGGCCGGGGTGCAGGTCTGGCAGGGCGGCCAGTTGTTGGATGATCGCGCGCACCGGCGCGGCCAGGATTATCAGGTCGACTCCCGCCAGAACGGTTTGGAGATCATCTGCCGCCAGGTCAACCGCCTGGCGTTCGCCGGCCAGGGCCACCGCCCGCGGGTCGGGGTCATATCCCAGGATCTTCTGGCAGCGGCCGCGCAGCGCCATCGCCAGCGAACCGCCCATCAATCCCAGGCCTAATATTGCCACCCTGCATTCCGAAAGGTTCGGGCGGGTAAAAAAACCAGGGTCGTCATCATTCATTGGTCTTCAGCCATTTACAGGGTTTGAGTGGGTAGGACAGCCGGATCGGGATCTTTGACAGACCGGCCGACGGCCTGGGCGATCAAGCGCACCTGGCGGACCATCTCCGCGTAGCGTTCCGGTTTCAGGCTTTGCCCGCCGTCGGAAAGGGCTTTTTCGGGGTGGGCGTGCACTTCGACGATCAGCCCGTCCGCCCCGGCGGCAACACCGGCGCGCGCTACGGCGCTGACGTACTGCCAGTTGCCGGTAGAATGGCTGGGATCCAGCAGCACCGGCAAGTGTGTCTGAAGTTTGAGCACCGGAATGGCATTGATATCAGTTGTATTGCGGGTGGCAGTTTCGAAGGTGCGGATGCCGCGCTCACAAATTGCCAGGCGGCGGTTGCCGTGCGCCAGAATATACTCGGCCGCCATTAACAGCTCTTCCGTAGTGGCGCTCAGGCCCCGTTTTAACAGCACCGGGTGCTGGCTTGCACCGACCGCATTCAGCAGGGGGAAGTTCTGCATGTTGCGCGCCCCGATCTGCAGCATATCGGCGTAGGATGCCACCAGTCCGACCTGCTCGGGAGCCATCACCTCAGTAATGACCGGCAGGCCCGTTGCCTGGCGAATTTCAGCCAGGATTTCCAGACCTTCCTCGCCCAGGCCTTGGAAGGAATAAGGCGAGGAACGGGGTTTAAATGCCCCACCCCGCAGGATAGTCGCCCCGGCCTCTTTGACGGCGTATGCGATCTCCAAAGTCTGGCTGCGGCTCTCCACCGAGCATGGGCCGGCGATCAAGACGATCTCGTTGCCCCCAAAGGTGGTATCCCCCACCGAAAACTGGGTGTTTTCGGGGCAAAATTCGCGAGACGCCAGTTTGTAAGGCCGCGAGATGGGAATGACCCGGTCAACACCGGGTAAAATCGTAAATTGTCCCTGGTATTGGGACGCGATGGTGCCTTCACCAATTGCACCAATAATCGTGCGTTCCGTTCCGGTAGACAGGTGGGGTTTTAAGCCCAGTTCTTCGATCCGGGCGACAACTGCCTGGACTTCCTCTGGCGAGGCGTTAGCGTGCATAACGATAACCATGGTCTCCTCCGTGAGACTCGACTCTCCTTAATTAAAACGGGCCTGTTTTCCAGACAGACGCCCGTTAGATTTTTTTGACCAAATCCGGCCGCAGGGTCGCGGCTTCTCCTAAAAATACGTGCCGCACGGCCTCCTGGGGCAGCTCGGTGTTCCAGTGCAGCAAGACCCGAATGCAGTGCGCCAGGCTGTCCGGCACAGCCATCTCCTGGACGCACATCAAAGGGACATCGGTCCAGCCCATCTGGCGCGCCGCCGCCGCTGGATAGGCGGATTTCAGGTCCGGCGTGGCTGAAAACCAGATGCTGGCCAGATCGACCGTATTCAGACTGGGATTGGCGGTCTGGATCTCCATCAACAACTCGCGCGTGGCGACCCAAATGGCGGTCGGCTCATCACATTCAACCACAGTTGCACCCCGGATTCCGCGAACAGACATAAACACACCTCCTCGATAAAATAAAAAAACCTGCGCGCCTTTGGCGTCGCAGGTCAGTTTATCAAAACCGATTGTTCCCGCTTAAGCTCCGCCGCCAGCAGCCAGGTGATGCACGCCGTAGTAATAATAAAAGTAGAAGCGGGTGAGCTTTTGCATAAGATGGTAATACTTTACCCGACTGCTTCTTAAAAGTCAATCCCCCAAATTTGCCCAAATTACTTGACTTTTGTTCCTGAAACTGCTATTATCAGCGCAACCTATTGGATTATTTTGATGATATTAACCTATTCGCTGTTCCTCCTCTCCCTTATTGCGGCTCTCTTGCTTGAGAGCCAGTATTTGAGTCGGGCGGTGAAGGTTCAGCAATCGGACCAGTAATCCTTAGCATATCCTATTCACCCTGTTCACACAGCCGCCCGAACCTTCGGGCGGCTTTTTTGTTGTGAGGAAACTATAACCACAATATTTTTCGGTGTTTTTATATAAAGGAGAGAGCGATGAGCAACAATTACGTTTATATTTTTGACACCACCCTGCGAGATGGCGAACAGTCTCCGGGAGCGACCATGACCAGCGCTGAAAAGCTGGAAGTGGCGCGTGGGTTGGCCCGCCTGGGTGTCGACATCATTGAAGCCGGGTTCCCGGCGGCTTCGCCTGACGACCTGGAAGCGGTGCGCCGGATCGCGGTTGAAGTCGGGAATGCGACGGATGGCGCACCCGTGCCGGTGATTTGCGGCCTGGCGCGCGCCGTCAAAAGCGATATCGACAAAGCCTGGGAGGCGGTTCGTCCGGCCGCTCGACCGCGCATTCACACCTTTATCGCAACCTCCGATATCCATCTCCAATACAAGTTAAAAATGACCCGCCCCGAAGTTGTCGATCGGACGCGCGAGATGGTGGCTTACGCCCGCAGCCTGTGCGCTGACGTGGAATTCAGCCCGGAAGATGCCGGACGCTCCGACCCCGAATACCTGTATGAGGTGTTGACGGCCGCCATTGAAGCCGGGGCGACCACCCTAAATATTCCGGATACGGTGGGGTATACCATTCCGTCCGAATTTGGCGGACTGATCGCCGGCATTATCGCCCATACGCCCGGCATCGAGAAGTGCATCGTTTCGGTGCACTGTCACGACGACCTGGGCCTGGCGACTGCCAATGCCCTGGCCGGCCTTCAGGCCGGCGCCCGCCAGGCAGAGGTCACGATTAACGGTATCGGCGAGCGCGCCGGCAACACCGCCCTGGAAGAAGTGGTGATGTCCTTGCAGACGCGCTCCAGCCAATACGGTCTGACCACCGGCATCGATGCCACCCAAATTTCGCGCCTGAGTAAGCTGGTCAGCAACTATACCAGCATGGCCGTGCAGCCCAATAAAGCCATCGTGGGAGCCAATGCTTTCGCGCATGAAGCCGGGATTCACCAGGACGGCCTGCTCAAGAACCACCAGACCTACGAGATCATGCGCCCCGAGACGGTCGGCGCCAGCCAGACCAAACTGGTTTTGGGCAAGCATTCCGGAAGGCATGCCCTAAAATCGCGCCTGGCAACCCTGGGGTACGACCTGGGGGATACCGAACTGGGTCAGGTTTTCGAACGTTTCAAGCATCTGGCAGACCGCAAAAAAGTCATTACAGACGCCGATCTGGAAGCGCTGATTTCGGATGAACTTTACCAGCCACGCGAGCTGTTCCAATTGGACGGCCTGCAGGTAGCCTGCGGCACGATGGGCATGCCAACTGCCACCGTGCGCCTGCGCGACCCGCAGGGTACGATGCATGTTGAGGCCGCCATCGGCACCGGCCCGGTCGACGCCACATTCAAGGCGATGAACATGGTCGTGCAGTGCCCCAACGTGCTGCAAGAATTCGTGATCCACGCCGTGACCGAGGGTATTGACGCCCTGGGCGAAGTGACCGTGCGCATCCAGAGCGAAGGCCAGACCCTGGTCAAAGCCCAATCGGACAGCGACCAGGCGCGCACCTACGGCGGTTATGGGGCGGATACGGATATTATCGTTGCCAGCGCCAAGGCTTACCTGGCTGCTTTAAATAAACTGCTGGTAGCTTCCGGCCAGTACGGCGAGCCCGAAACCCCGGCTGCCGAAGGCATAACCGTGAATTAATCGGTGAAAACCGGGCTGATCCACGCGCACATGAATTTCTGCGGGGAGTTTGCCGGTCAGGCAAACTCCCCGCTCTCCCAGACGATAAGCTCAACTCTAAAATTGGGAATGGATTCGATGGATAAGTGCTGTAAAATACACACACTTATTTCTTGATCTTTGCACAGGAAAACTGTTTAAAAAGGTAGTCTTATGGATAATGATGCTCCCAAAACGCTGTTTGATAAGATCTGGGATGCCCATGTGGTAACCCAACCGCCCAATTCACCGGCGGTTCTGTACATCGATCTGCACCTGGTGCATGAGGTGACCTCGCCCCAGGCTTTTACCGACCTACGCGAACGCGGTTTGAAAGTCCGCCGGCCTGAACTGACAGCGGCGACGATTGACCATGCCGTACCGACCCGCACCACGGGCGGCGCTTTGGGCCGCCTGGATTTTGCGGATGATTTAAACCGCAAGCAGATTAAGGCGATGGAAGATAACTGCCGCGATTACGGCATCCCGCTCTTTGGCCTGACGGATGACCGCCAGGGAATCGTGCACGTGATCGGCCCTGAATTGGGCCTCACCCAGCCTGGCAAGACGGTGGTGTGCGGTGACAGCCACACCGCTACCCATGGCGCGTTGGGGGCACTGGCATTTGGGATCGGCACCAGCGAAGTCGAACATGTCCTGGCGACGCAATGCCTGCTGCAGCGCCGCCCTCAGACGCTCGAAGTGCGCGTGGAGGGCGCTTTAGCGCCGGGTGTGTCCGCCAAGGATATCATCCTGGCGTTGATCGGCCAGATTGGGGTAGGCGGCGGCACAGGCTGCGTGATCGAATATACCGGATCGGCGATCCGCACCCTCTCGATGGAAGAGCGCATGACGATCTGCAACATGTCGATCGAAGCCGGCGCCCGGGCCGGGATGGTCGCCCCTGACGAAACCACCTACCAATACCTGAAGGGCCGCCCGTATGCTCCGCAGGGCGAAGAATGGGAGCGCAAGGTGGCATTATGGCGCAAGTTACCCACCGACCCCGGCGCGGTCTATGACCGCACGGTGCTGCTGGATGCCGCCAAACTTGTACCGGTGGTCACGTTTGGCACCAATCCCGGGATGGTAATCCCTATTTCTGGGAAAATACCCATGCCCGAAGATATCGCCGACCCTGCCAGCCGGATGACATTTGAAAAAGCCCTGGCTTACATGGGGCTTACCCCCGGGGTGACCCTGGCCGGGCATAAAATCGACGTGGTCTTCATTGGCAGCTGCACCAACGGCCGCATTACCGATTTACGCCTGGCGGCGCGCATGCTGCAGGGGCGGCATGTGGCCGAGGGACTGCGCGTATTGGTGGTTCCCGGTTCACAGCAGGTCAAGCGCCAGGCCGAGTCCGAAGGTCTGGACCTGATCTTCGAAAATGCCGGGGCCGAGTGGCGCGAGCCGGGCTGCAGCATGTGCCTGGGGATGAACGGAGACGTGGTCAACCCGGGCCAGTATGCGGTCAGCACCAGCAATCGCAATTTTGAAGGCCGCCAGGGACCAGGCAGCCGCACCTTCCTCGCCAGTCCGCTGACCGCTGCTGCCTCGGCGCTGACCGGGCAGGTCACCGACCCCCGCCGCTTTATCTAAAGAGGAAATCATGGAACCCTTTGAGACCTTAACTTCGCGGGTGACGGTGGTGCCGGTGGATAATATCGACACCGACCAGATCATCCCTGCCAGATATCTAAAAGCCACCACCAAATCCGGACTGGGCGCCGGGCTGTTTTCCAACTGGCGCTACCAGGCGGATGGCTCCCCCGACCCGAACTTTGCCATCAATAAGCCTGAAAACCAGGGCAACCGCATCCTGATCGCCGGGGATAATTTTGGCTGCGGCTCCTCGCGCGAACACGCTCCCTGGGCGCTGATGGATTTTGGCTTCCGCATCGCCATTTCCACCAGCTTTGCGGATATTTTCCGCAATAATTCGCTCAAGAATGGGTTTTTGCCGGTGATCGTCACCCCCAAGGACCACAAAGCGCTGATGGATCTGCTGTCGGCCAACCCACAGGCGGAACTGACCATCGACCTGGATGAGCAGGTGGTCGTTTTGCCGGATGGGCGCGCCCTGGGTTTCCCGATTGATGACTTTTCGAAAACCTGTCTGTTGAAAGGTGTGGACCAGCTCGGGTACCTGCTCGATCTCGATAGCGATATCACGCGCTACGAAAAATCGTTGATTTGATCTTTTCTCACGGCTGCCTGCGCAGCCGTGAGGTCCAGATGGAGGAGAATGGCATGCAAGCACACATCACCCTGCTACCCGGAGACGGCATCGGTCCGGAAGTGGTCGCGGCTGGCCGGGCCGTCTTAGAAGCCGTTGCGAAAAAGGCCGGCCACGAATTTTCATTCAAAGAGTATCTGATTGGCGGCTGCGCGATCGACGCCGAAGGCACGCCGCTGGGTGAAGCCACGCTGCGCGCCTGCCAGGCCTCACAGGCCGTTTTGTTGGGGGCGGTCGGGGGACCCAAGTGGGATGACCCCAGTGCTTCGATGCGGCCGGAGCAGGGACTGCTGGCGCTGCGTAAAGGGCTGGCTGCCTTTGCCAATCTGCGCCCGGTCAAGACCTACCCGGCCCTGGTGGGAGCCTCGCCGCTCAAGCCGGAGAAACTGGTTGGGGTTGACCTGCTGGTGGTGCGCGAGCTGACCGGCGGGCTGTACTTTGGCCAGCCGAAAGGCCGCATGACGGTCAACGGCCGCCGGCGCGGGGTGGATACGATGGAATATTTTGACGACGAGATCCAGCGCGTGGTCAAAGTGGCTTTTGACCTGGCCCGCGGGCGGCGCAAGAAGCTGACCTCGGTGGATAAGGCCAATGTGCTCAATTCCTCGCGCCTGTGGCGCCAGGTGGCCAACGAGGTGGCCGTGGATTATCCCGACGTGACTTTGGAACATATGCTGGTGGATACCGCCGCGATGCGCCTGGTGACCTGGCCGGCCGGGTTCGATGTGATCGTCACTGAGAATACTTTCGGGGATATTCTCACCGATGAAGCCGCGGTCCTGGGCGGGTCGATGGGCGTGCTGCCTTCGGCCTCGTTGGGCAGCGGCGGTCCAGGGCTGTATGAGCCGATCCACGGCTCCGCGCCGGACATTGCCGGGAAGGGCATCGCCAACCCGATTGGCACCATCCTGAGCGTGGCCCTCATGCTGCGGTATACCTTCCACCTGGAAAATGAAGCCCGCCAGATCGAAGCCGCCGTGGAGGCGGTCATCGCCGCCGGGCAGGTTACGACCGACCTGGGCGGGCCGCTGAATACCCGCCAGGCGACGGACGCGATTATCGAACGGCTTTGAACTGCCTGGCGTTGGAATAATGATCGATGGCTGAGGAAAATATGCAGATTGCTTTTCAAGGTGAGCACGGCGCTTACTCGGAAGAGGCCATCCTGGAGCATTACGGCCCTAGGACGGGAACCACCCCGTGCGAAACATTTGACCTGGTTTTTGCCACCGTGCAGAGCGGTGAGTGTTCGCACGGGTTCATCCCGGTCGAAAATTCACTGGCCGGTTCCATCCACCGCAACTATGATCTGCTGCTCAAGCACGACCTGGTAGTGGTGGGCGAGCATTACCTGCGCGTTTCGCACTGCCTGATCGGCCTGCCTGGGGCGCGCATCGAAAACCTGCGCCGGGTGATCAGCCATCCACAGGCTCTGGCGCAATGCGAACACAACCTGCGCGAGTTGGCGGGGGTCACCGTCGAGCCGGTCTACGACACAGCCGGCAGCGTCAAGATGATCAAGGAAATTGGCGATCCGACTGTGGCGGCTGTGGCATCGCGCCGCGCGGCTGAAATTTATAATCTGCCGGTGCTGCGCGCTTCGATTGAGGACAATCCCGAAAATTTCACCCGTTTTCAGATCATCACCACCCAGGCGGTCGACCCGGGGGAAGATGCCAAGACCTCCATCGTATTTTCCCTGAATAACCGTCCCAGCGAGCTGTACCGCGCAATGAGCGTGTTTGCCCTGCGCCAGATCGATCTGACCAAGATCGAATCGCGCCCGCTGGTCGGCAAGCTGTGGGAATATTATTTTTACATCGACTTCACCGGCTCAACCAATGAGCCGGTCGTTCAGCGCGCCCTGGCGAACCTGCAAGAATACACCACTTTTTTCAGGATCCTGGGATCGTATCCTCGCCACCGGCCGGTACAGAATTGACGGCAAGAGAACGGCAGGCAATGAGTGAGTTTCGTTTTCCCAACCACTTCTTATGGGGCACGGCGACCGCCGCTCACCAGGTAGAAGGGCAAAACGAGAATAATAACTGGGCGGCCTGGGAAAAACTGCCCGGGAAAATCTATCTGGGACAACGGGCAGGCCTGGCCTGTGACTGGTGGGGCGGGCGCTGGCAGGAAGATATGGAACGCGCCTCCCAGGGCGGGCAAAATGCGCACCGCTTTTCGGTCGAATGGAGCCGGGTGCAGCCTGCGCCGGACCGTTGGGACGATGCCGCGCTGGACGTTTACCGCCAGATGGCCCAGGCCATGCTCGAACTCGGGATCAAGCCGATGATCACCCTGCACCATTTCACGGAACCGTTGTGGTTCACCGAACGCGGCGGGTGGGAGGCGGAGGACGGTCCGCGCCTGTTTGAAACTTTTGTGCGCCGGGTGGTGCACGCCTTGAAGGATTTCACCGACCTGTGGATCACACTTAACGAGCCCAACGGATACGCGATTTTTGGCTATGTTTTCGGCACTTTTCCACCCGGGCGGATCGATATCGGGGCCTGCTTCCGGGTGATGATTAATTTGCTGCGCGCCCACGGTCTGGCATACCGTGCCATTCACGAACTGCAGCCCGAAGCGAAAGCCGGCCTGGCTTACAGCTACCGGCCGTTTCGCGCCGCGCGCTGGTGGATGCTGCCGGATTGGATCGCAGCCAGGTTTTCCAACCACCAATTTAATGAGGCCTTTTTTACCCCTCTGGTGAACGGCCAGTTTAATTTCATGCTGCGCCGGGTGGTGATGCCGGAACTGGTCGGCACCCAGGATTTTTTGGGCCTGAATTATTACTCAATGGATGATATGCTTTTTTCTCCATTCTCCGGGCGCATGTTCATGGACCGCCGCTACCCTAAAAATGCGCAGTTGAGCGATACCGGCTTCATCGCCAACATACCCGAAGGGATGTTCCTGTCGTTGAAATGGGCCAACAGTTTCCACCTGCCGATCTATATTACCGAAAATGGGGTTGAAGACTGTGCCGATACCCTGCGCCCGCGTTACATCGTCGAGCACGTCCTACAGGTGTGGCGAGCGCTGCAGTTGGGCATCCCCATCCTGGGTTATTTTTACTGGTCGCTGACCGATAATTTTGAGTGGGAACGCGGTTGGAAGCAGGGGTTTGGCCTGTGGGGCCTGGACCATGATACCCAGGAGCGCATCTGGCGGCCGAGTGTGGATGTGTATGCGCGCATCTGCCGGGCGAATGCCCTGCCCCAGGACTTGCTCGACCAGTACGCCGTAACACCGGCATAACCCTTTTATAAAATCCATCGGTTGACAACCGGCGCCAAAAAAAGCATAATTCACCCAGAAAACTGATTGGGAGGAAGGTATGAATGTCTTGGTGATCAGCACCAGCCCGAATAAGGATGGGCTGACCGCGGCCTGCGCGGCCGCGGCCCTGGAAGGGCTGCAAATGGCGGGGGTCGAGGCAGAACCGGTCTGGCTGAACGAATTGAAGGTGGGCGCCTGCCAGGCCTGCGAAAATGGCTGGGGAACCTGCCGCACGGAACACGAATGCCAGGTCCTGGATGGGTTCCAGGCGCTGCATGCCCGCGTTCGCCAGGCGGATGGCCTGGTCCTGGTGACCCCGGTCTATTGGGGTGAGATGAGCGAATCGTCCAAATCTTTCACCGACCGCCTGCGGCGGTGTGAAGCCAGCATGGCTGCTGAAAGCCGCCTGGCCGGAAAACCGGTGATCGCGGTAACCGCCGCGGGGGGCAGCGGGAATGGGATGATTACCTGCTTGCTCAGCGTCGAGCGCTGGATCCAGCACGTGCGGGCGCGCACTTTCGATTTGATTCCGGTAAACCGCTGGAGCCGGGAGTACAAACTGACGGCGATCCGTTCCGCAGCCGCCGCCTGTGCGGCGGAACTGCTCGCCAGCACTTGAGTCATTTATGCTGAGAGTTTCCGCGGTTTTTGCGGAAACTCTCAGCCAATAAAAGTAACAAACCACAGGAGGTAAGGATGGAATACCGAAAATTGGGCCGGACCGGCGTGTCGGTCTCCCCGCTGACGTTGGGCGCGATGAATTTTGGCGGCCCCACTGAGAAAGCCGAATCGATTGCCATGATCCACCGCGCGCTGGATGCCGGGATTAACTTTATCGACACCTCGAATTCCTATAATAATGGCGAAAGCGAACGCATCGTCGGCGAGGCCCTGCAGCAGTACGGCAAGCGCGATCAGGTTGTGCTGGCTACCAAAGTATTCAATAAAACAGGCGAAGGGGTCAATGATAAGGGCCCGACCCGCTATCACATGATCAAAGCCTGTGAAGATTCCCTGCGGAAACTGCAAACCGACCACATTGACCTCTACCAACTGCACCGCCCGCCGGTGGACATGCCGCAGGATGAAACTCTGCGCGCGTTCGAGCACCTGGTTACTTCCGGCAAGGTGATCTACATCGGCAGCTCGACCCACCCCGCCTGGCTGATCATGGAAGCGCTTTCGATCAGCGAACACTATGGCTGGGCGCGGTATATCAGCGAACAGCCGCCCTACAATCTGGTCGACCGGCGTATCGAGAACGAGATCGTGCCCCTTTGCCAGCGCTACGGGATGGCGATTTTGCCCTGGTCGCCGCTGGCCGGTGGGATCCTCGCCGGGCGTTATGCCGCAGACCTGCTGCCGGATGGTTCGCGCGCGGCCCGTTCCGGGGATATGTTCCGCGACCGCATCACCACCCGCGCCCTGGAAGTGGCCCGCCAGGTGGCCGAGATGGCTAAAGAACGCAACCTCACCCCGGCCCAACTGGCACTGCTGTGGGTCAAGGACCAGCCGGGAGTCACATCGCCGATCATCGGGCCGCGCACGATGGCCCACCTCGAATCCTTCCTGCCCATCCTGGATATGAATCTGGCGGAGGACGACCGGCCGCTGTTCGACGCCCTGGTCCATCCCGGCAACGCCGTGGCGGATTTCCACAACAGCAACGAATGGATGAAAGCCCGCATTTTGGATTAGCGCATTTTCAGCGCCATTTTTCGCAGTAAAATGAATGTGTGCGGCTGATTTAGCGCCGCACACATTCATAAAATAAGTGCGACTCTCTCAAGATTAACTGTGGCCCGGTGGCTGCCGCCGGTAGGGGGAGAGGAGGCCTGGATTGAACCGATCTCGCCAAAATTTTTGGAAACTTTCCGTCCTGCCATTCCTTCTTTTTATCCTCATTCCGCTGATTGCGCTTCTGCTGCGCGCCGACCCCGGCGCAATCTGGACCGCGCTGCAGGGTGCAACGGTGCGCCAGGCGGTGGCTCTCAGCCTGAGCACATCGGCGGTGACGGTCGTAGTCACCTTCGTGTTCGGCACGCCGGTGGCCTATTACCTGGCGCACCGCCATTACACTTTTCACCGCCTGGTGGATACGCTGATCGATCTGCCTACGGTTCTGCCCCCGGCCGTGGCAGGCGTGGCCCTGTTGATGGCTTTTGGCCGGTATGGTCTGGTGGGGCAGTGGCTCAACCTGGTAGGTTTCACTATCCCCTTTACCTCTCTGGCAGTGGTCATGGCCCAGACCTTTATCGCTGCCCCGCTGTATATCAAGTCCGCTGCGCAGGGCCTGGCCAGCGTGGACTGCGAACTGCGTAAAGCCGCCGCTCTGGATGGGGCCACGCGCTGGCACACCTTCCGCTATATCATGCTGCCGATGTCCTTTTCGGCGATATTTTCGGGGCTGGTCATGACCTGGGCGCGCGCCCTGGGTGAGTTTGGGGCGACGATCATCTTCGCCGGCAACTTCCCCGGACGGACGCAGACCATGCCCCTGGCGATATACATCGGTTTTGAAATCGATTTGAACGTGGCCCTCACCCTGGCGGTGATTCTGGTGGCGATTTCCTTCCTGGTGCTGATCCTGGTCAAGTGGATCCTGAACCAGGCCGCTCCATATCATCCCGAAGATATTTACGATTGAAATTTCCCTTTACGCCATTTCCGCTATAATCATTTCTATGGGAGATGAGACCTTCCTTTACCACCGCATTGCCGGACAGATCCGCCGGGAAATCCTGGAGGGCCGCCTCAAGCCGGGCGACCGTCTGCCCTCGATCCGTGAACAAACGAGCATCTGGCACTGCACCCAGGGCACCATCCAGCGCGCCTACCAGGAATTGGCTGTGCTGGGGCTGCTGGTCAGCCAGGCGGGAAAAGGCACGCGGGTTGCGGGGCGTATCGATCCGCTGCTGATGCAGGCCCAGGGTCCACTGCGCCGCGCCAGCCTGGTGCAAAAGGCGGATGCCTTTCTTTTAGAAGCGATTACGGCGGGGTTCGATCTGAATGAGGTCAGCCAGGCGGTTGATCTGGCCCTGGACCGCTGGCGGTCTCTCAAGTCTGAAATCGAGGCGCCCGCCGAGCGCGTCTTGCGCTTTTCCGGCAGTCATGATTCGGCCGTATCCTGGCTGGCCGGAAATATGGGTGAAGTTACACCCGGCGTGGAACTGCAGGTCACATTTTCGGGCAGTCTGGGCGGGCTGATGGCCCTGGCCGAAGGGCGCGCCGAACTGGCGGGCTGCCATCTGTGGGATCCGGATACCTGTACCTACAACCTGCCTTTCATTCGCAAGCTGTTCCCCGGGCGCAAGATGGCTGCCATCCGCCTGGCGGAGCGCCGGCTGGGTTGGATCACTCAGGCTGGCAACCCGCTGGCGATCAGTGGGTTGGAAGATATCGCCCGGCCTGAACTGCGTTATGTGAACCGCCAGCCAGGGTCAGGCACCCGGGTCTGGCTGGATACATCCCTGGAGCGCCTGGGGCTGGACCCGCAAAAAATCAATGGCTATGAGGACGAAAAGCACACCCATGCTGAAGTAGGCCGGGCGGTTGCCGAAGGCCAGGCTGATTTTGGATTGGGCCTGAAGGCCGCGGCGGCCGCCTTTCAGTTGGATTTCATTTTCCTGGTCAAGGAATCCTACGACCTGGTGCTTCCGGCGTCGGCTCTCGAACGCCAGCCGTTCAAAACCATCCTCAATTGGCTGGCAGGTGATCAGGCGCGCCGGCGCCTGGGAGGCCTGATCGGGTATGATACCCACTTCACCGGCAGCGTTCAATGGGTATAAACGAACCTTTATGGATCTCACCCCTGCCACCATCTTACGCGACCGCTACCGCATCACCCGCCTGCTGGGCCAGGGCGGCATGGGCGCGGTGTACCTGGCCTACGACCTTGCGCTGGAGCATGAAGTCGCGGTCAAGATCAATCACAACCAGAACCCCAATTCCGCCGCCCAATTTATCAACGAAGCCCGACTGCTGGCCAGTCTGCGCCACCCCAACCTGCCGCGGGTGATCGATTATTTCCTGGAAGGACCCTCCCAGTTCCTGGTGATGGATTATATTCCCGGGGACGATCTAAAAAACCTGGTCGAGCAGCGCGGCGCATTTGCCCCGGAGCAGGTCTTGCAGTGGGCTGAACAATTGGGCTCGGCCCTGGGCTACCTGCACCGCCAGAACCCGCCTGTTTTCCACCGCGACGTCAAGCCAGCTAACCTCAAGCTGACCGCCGAGAATGAGATCATCCTGGTTGATTTTGGGATCGCCAAGGCGGCGGAGGCGGCTCAAGCAACCGCCGCCGGGGCTTCTGGCTTTTCGCCCGGCTACGCCCCGCCTGAACAGTACGGCACGGGGCGCACCGGAGCCTATTCAGACCAATACGCCATGGCGGCGACCCTTTATCACCTGCTGACCGGTCAGAAGCCGGTGGATGCCCTGCAGCGGGTTTTAGGCCAGGCCGTGCTTGCCCCGGCGCACGTTGCTAACCCCAGTGTACCCCCCAGGATTTCACTGGTTCTGGACCGGGCCATGTCGCTCCGCCCAGAGGATCGTTTTGCCTCGGTGGATGATTTCATGCTTGCTCTGACAAACATTAACGATCAGGCTACCCAGCGGGTGAACCCGCAAAGCGTGCCCCTGCCACAGTACCCACCCCCGCCGCTGGTTCCTCCCGAACTTCCGCCGGCTGCCTTGCCGGGGAAGCCGCCGGCGCGGCGCGGACCCTGGTTGTGGATCGCCGGCCTGGTCGGGCTGGCAGTGCTGGCCGCTGCGGCTTTTTTCCTGTTTAACAAGATGAAACCCGGCAGCATGGCCAATTCGTTGGCGGGCATGACCCCGACGGCTTCCTTGGTGCCGGTATTTACCCCGGTCACGCCAACCCAGGCGCCTACCTCGCTGCCGCCCACGGTGACTATCCAGCCAACTGGCACACCGACAGCCACGATGACTTTTACCGCGGTCCCCACACTGACCTTCACCGCCACCTCCAGCGCCACGGCCCAGCCGACCGCTACCACGCTGCCCTTGGTTGGAGGCAGCCGCGCTCTGGCTTTTGTCAGCGACCGCGCTGACGGCAAGACTTTGCAAATTTGGACGGCGAAGGTGTCGCTCAACAACCAGGGCCTGCCCCAAGCCGGGGATTTCACCCAGTTAACCTTTGATCCGGGGGATAAGCAGCAGCCCTCCTGGTCTCCGGACGGCAGCCGCCTGCTGTACGTCGCCCCGGGCGGCAAGGCCGCCAACGGGCAGGATATGGGACTGGATATATTCCTGCTGGATTTCTCCCAGCCCGGCGGCGCACCGCTCAACCTCACGGCGCGCGCTGGCGACGACACCGACCCGGCCTGGTCGCCGGACGGCAAGAAAATCGCGTTTACCAATAATGGGCGCAGTGACAAGATCCGCATGATCGACCTGATGAATGCCGACGGCAGCGGGCTGCGCCGCTTGAGCGTGGACCTGGAAGAATTTTCTCCGGCCTGGTCGCCAGATGGGCAGTGGCTGGTGTACGTGGTCCTGGCGCGCGACAACAATATCCTGTACCGGCGCGGTCGAGGGGACCAGTTTGCCAGCGGCGAATTTTTCGATAACAAAGCCATTTCCAGCCGCACCGGGCAGGTGGCTTCCCCGGCCTGGTCGCCGGACGGCAGCCGCATCGCCTATATCAAGCTCACCTTCCAGGGCGAGGGACAGCTGATGTCGATGGATGCCGCCACCCGCGGGGATAAGATTGTACAGCTCACCAGCGGCGGCCTGGACCGCCAGCCAGCCTGGTCGCCTGATTCGCAGTGGCTGGCTTTCACCTCGCGCCGCGACGGCAACTTTGAAATCTACCTGATGCGCGCCACCGGTCAGGACACCCCCATCAACCTGACGCTCTCCCCGGCCCGCAACCTGTGGCCGGCCTGGCAGCCTTAAAAAAGAAAGCAGGTGTCCCAAATGTTCATTTGGGACACCCGCAAATTTATGAAAAAGCCAGCCGCGTTGGCAAGGACCACGCACACGAAGTGCGCCGTAGGCGGATGATGCCAGAATCAGTCGCGCGGTTTAGGCGGGCGGATGGTCTTTTCGTGAAGCTTTTGGGGTTGGCTGCGGTGCTTGTTTCGGGTCGGTGTGCCCGCGTTGGGGTTGAGCAGCAGGCTTAACTGGTTGAGCGCGTGCATGTCATATTCGCGGCGCCCACAGACGTCGCACTTCCAGGCGGGAAAATCGGGTACAGTGATCAGCTCTTCACCGAGCCAGGTAAAATAGGTCACGAAAACCCGGCGCATTTGCCCGGCCTGGCATTCGTTACAGGGGAATGTGTAATCTGCTTTATCCGCGTTCATAAGCGCCTTCGCTTTCCTTGACCAGTTTAACACCGGAACTTGTCCCCAAACGATTGGCGCCTGCCTGCAGCATGGCGAGGGCATCGGACAGGGTCCGAATGCCACCGGCGGCTTTGACGCCCATACAATCCACCGGGCCGACCACCCGGCGCATTAACTCCACATCTTCCAGCGTGGCCCCACCCGGGCCAAAGCCGGTTGAGGTTTTGACAAAATCCGCTTCGGCAGCCTGGCTCAGCAGGCAGCCAAGGATTTTTTCGTAGCGCGTGAGCAGGGCCATCTCCAGGATCACTTTGACGATCGCGCCTCGCGCATGGGCGGCTTCCACTACCTCGCTCACATCGGTCAATACTTTGCGAGTCTGGCCGCCTTTCAGCATCCCGATCGGAATGACCATATCGATTTCCACCGCGCCCTGGCGGATCGCCAGGGTGGTCTCAAGGACCTTGGTGCGAGTGGGCACCGCGCCCAGGGGAAAACCGACCACGGTGCATACTTTGACGGTCGAACCGGCCAGTTCACTGGCGGCATATTTCACAAACAGCGGGTTGATACATACCGAGACAAACTCAAACTGGAGCGCATCCCGGCAGAGCACGCGTATCTGGGTGGGGGTGGCTTCTGGTTTGAGCAGGGTATGGTCGATCCACTGCGCCATGGGTCCAGACTCAACTCTGCCGTTCTTTGGGAAAGACGGCAGAGCTTCTTCGTAGGTTTTGGCCAGGTCGATTAGTTCATTCAGGCTGAGGCTCATCTTAGTTTGCGGCGTTGACAATCAAGGGTTGCGATAAGAGCTTAAATTGATCCAGCGGCCAATAGACTACCAGGGCCTTGCCCACCAGGTTTCCCATTGGGACAAAACCCCAAGAATGCGAATCGGAGGATTGGTTGCGGTTGTCTCCGAGTACAAAGAACTGACCTGGGGGCACCGTCCATGTGCCGGTGTACTGCGGTTCCGCGGAAATATAGGGTTCGATCAGCGGGTGGTTGTTGACGTACACCTTTTGACCTTCCACGGTGATCGTATCCCCGGGGACGCCGATGACACGTTTGATATAATCTTCGCGCGGATCCTGCGGGTAGTGGAAGACGACGATATCCCCACCTTTGAGTTCACCCAGCTTATAGGCCATCTTATTGACGATCACAAACTCGTTAGGCTGAAGGGTGGGCAGCATGCTGATGTTTTCTACCCTTACCCGGGCGATCACGCTATCGATCAAGAAGTACAGGATAATCGCCAGGATAATGGTTTGCAGTGTTTCGGTAAGAAATGTCAGCCAGGCCGGGCGGCCGTTGGATGGCGGCTCACCGGACTCGGGTAATTCTTCTGTGCGGAGGTTCTCCAGATTGTTTTCCATTTAGTTATAAAAACCTTTCAGCCATTATAAATCCCCAATGAGGGGATTACAAGGGCAATAGCTTGACAAGACTTAAGAGTACAGTTAAAATCCGCTTACAATTTTGCCAGGCCGAGTTAGCTCAGTTGGTAGAGCATGCGACTGAAAATCGCAGTGTCCGCAGTCCAATTCTGCAACTCGGCACACGGTAATTTTTGAAGAGACAGCGATTGCCCGAAAAGGCAGGCGCTGTTTCTTTATTTATTGCACATGCCGGCCAGATTCGGTATCATATTCCCTGAAATGGTGGAAAATTCACTTCACCATCAGGAGAAAACCATGCGCAAATTAATTGTCTTCACCAATATCAGCCTGGATGGATATTTTGAAGGTCTGGGACACGATATTTCCGGGTTTAAGAACGATTTTGAAGCCTTTACTTCCGAACCCGGCCAGGTGGTGGATAGCCTGCTGTTCGGGCGCAAGACCTACGATATGATGAAATTCTGGTCAACCCCGCAGGCGGTGGAAAGGATGCCGGAAGTGGCGCGCTTCATGAGCGAAACGCAGAAATATGTGGCCAGTCATAAGGATTTTGACCCGGGCTGGCAGAAGGTGACGGTGCTCTGCGGGGATGTCGCAGCGCAGGTCAAAGCGCTCAAGGAAGGCCACGGCCAGAACATGATGATATTCGGCAGCAACGAGTTAGTGGTGAGCCTGCTGCTGGCCGGCCTGATCGACGAGCTGCAGATCGTGGTCAACCCGGTGGCGCTGGCCCAGGGCACGCCTTTGTTTAAAGGCCTGCCGGGAAAGGTCGATTTTGCGCTGAAGAGCAGCAAGGTATTCAAGTCCGGTGCGGTGCTGCTGCGGTTGGAGCCGGTGAAGGGGTAGACAGGGGAAATACTCGAATTTAGATCTGTTACAATACGCATATGAACAAGCGTTGGATATTTCCTGGCGCGGCGCTGCTCATCCTGGTCGCGGCAGGGCTGGTGGCAGTCTTCGCCCACCGCCCGGTAACGGTTACCGTGGATGGGGTCAGCCAGGTGGTGCAAACCCGCGCCCTGACCGTGGGTTGGGCGCTGAAAGATTCCAGCATCCCGCTCACCGAACTGGACGAGATCAGCCCGCCTCTCACTCAAAACCTGCCCTGGGATGGGGCGGCGATTGAAATCCGGCGCCCGATTCCGGTGTCGGTGTGGGTGGACGGCGAAGGACTGCGCAAGACCTGGTGGAGCACAGGGCGCGTGCCGGCAGACCTGCTGGCTGCCGCCAGGGTTACCCTGGCCAAAACGGACCGGCTGCTGTGGAATGGGGCGCCGGTCGCCCGGGACCAGGCCCTGCCCCTGGCGGAGGAGTACCTGCTCCAGGTCATGCGCGCCGGACAGGCTACGATCAACGTCAATGGCGATCCTAAAAGCGTGGCTTCCCTCGGACCGACCCTGGGCCAGGCTCTGTGGGAATTGGGCCTGCGCCTGACGCCGCTGGATGTACTTTCGCTGCCGTTTGACAACCCGCTCTCCAAAGCACAGACCCTGACCATGCGCCTGGCGGTGCCGGTGCGGGTGGCGGTGGATGGGACGCAGGTCAGCGGGCGTACCCCGGCGCAAACCGTGGGCGAGGCCCTGGCCGAGGTAGGCGTCTCTTTGCAGGGCCTGGATTATTCCGACCCGGCGGCAGATCAGCCGATGCCGGCGGATGGGCGGGTACGCGTGGTGCGCGTGCGCGAAGCGGTTGAGCTTCAGCAGACCTCTATCCCCTATAAAACGGAAAACGTGGCCGACCCCAACACCGAACTGGACCAGGTGAGCCTAGTCCAGTCCGGGCAGGCAGGGGTTAAACTGGCCCGCGTGCGCGTGCGTTATGAAGACGGCAAGGAGGTCTCCCGCCAGAAAGAAGCCGAATGGGTCGCTTCGCAGCCGCGCAACCAGAAGACCGGCTACGGCACCAAGATTGTCATCCGCACCCTGGATACGCCGGATGGCAAAATCGAGTACTACCGCAAGGTGACTGTGTATGCCACGTCGTTCGCTCCCTGCAACTTCATCCAATTTATCGGGCATTGCTCCTATACCACCGCCGCGGGTTACCCCCTGCAGAAGGGCGTGATCGGAGTGGGGGAGGCCTGGTACAACCTGATGAAGGGTTGGGGGGTGTACGTCGACGGCTATGGTACCGCCCGGGTCGGGGATTACGGTTATGTCCCCGGCTTTTGGGTCGATTTGGGTTACAGCGATGCCGATTTTGTCAACTGGCACCGCAACACCACCCTCTATTTCCTCACTCCTGTTCCCGCCAATGTGCCATGGGTCCTGCCAAAATAGAACTCCCTCGTCTTGAAGTCGCCGGCTTGCTGCGGCAGTACGGTCTTTCGCCCAAGAAAGGCCTCGGTCAGAATTTCCTTGTCGACCCGGCGGCATTGAATGCCGTGGTCGATGCCGCCGATATTCCCGCGGATGGGGTGGTGCTGGAGGTCGGCCCGGGTTTGGGCCATCTGACGCGCTACCTGGCGCGCGCCGCGCGGCGGGTGGCCGCGATCGAACTGGATAAAGACCTGATCCCGCTGCTTGAGCAGGTGCTGGCCAATTTTCCCAACGTGGTTGTGACTCAGGGCGATATCCTGGCAGTCGATCCGGCGGTATTGGCCGGCGAGCCGGGTTACCTGGTGGTGGCCAATATCCCTTATTACATCACCTCGGCCGTCATCCGTCACCTGCTGGAGGCGCGTTTCAAGCCGTCGCGCCTGGTGCTGACCGTGCAGCGCGAGGTGGCCGAGCGCATCTGCTCCGCGCCAGGCGACATGAGCCTGCTAGCGCTGAGCGTGCAGGTTTACGGGCAGCCGCGTATCGCCGCCCGCCTGCCAGCCGGGGCCTTTATCCCCCCGCCCAAAGTGGATTCGGCGGTAGTGCGGGTCGATCTTTACGACCAGCCGCGCATCCCCAGCGCCGGCCTGGAGCGTTTTTTCACCCTGGCCAAAGCTGGCTTCAGCCAGAAGCGAAAAATGCTGCGCAATTCGCTGGCTGGCGGGCTGGGCATTCCCCCGGCGCAGGCCGTCGAACTGCTATCGGCCGCTGGTATCGACCCCCAGCGCCGCGCGGAAACACTCAATCTAGATGAATGGGGGCGGCTGGTACAAAACTATCCCATGTCCGCCAACCCGGCAGACTGTAGGCAGAGTGATCCTGTGTTGTAACAAAAACTCCGGGATATTTCGCAGCATTACACTGTGAAATCTCTCAACCTACGTGGATTTATTGACAGGCTGACAAGCTGACTGGCTGAAAGGCTGAAAGGCTCAAAAAAAGGCTCCGATGGAATATGTGATTGGTCTGGATCTGGGTACCACTGCATGTAAAGCGGTCGCGCTTGACTTTTCGGGGCGGATCACCGCCGCGGCTTCGGCCAATTATCCCCTGTATGCTCCCCAATCCGGCTGGGCCGAACAGGATCCGCAGGAGATCCTGAGCGGGGCGCTGAGCGCGCTGACGGCATTAGCCGGAAAAGTCGATCCGGCGGCGGCGGGCGGGCTCTCTTTGAGCGGCGCCATGCACAGCGTGGTGCTGCTGGATGCTCACGACCAGCCCCAGGGGCGGGCTCTGACCTGGGCCGACCAGCGGGCTGCCGCCCAGGTGAAATCCCTGCGCGAGCAGGCCGAAAGCCAGCACGTTTATGAGCTGACCGGCTGCCCGCTGGTATCCATATATTATCCGGCCAAGCTGCGCTGGTGCCAGGAAAACCTGCCGTTCAAGTTTTCAAGGGTGACGGCGATCAAAGAATTTGTGCTTAACCGGTTGACCGGGGAATGGGCCAGCGACTTCAGCGTGGCCTCGGCCACCGGTCTGGTCGACCTGCGCCAGCGCTGCTGGGCGCCTGAAATGCTCTCCCTGGCAGGGATCACCCTTGACCAGCTCCTCCCGCTGGTGGCCTCACGCAGCGTGGTGGGAAAACTTTCCGCGGATACTGCCCGCCAGACCGGATTTCCCGAGGGGCTGCCGGTGGTTATCGGCGGCAGCGACGGCGGGATGGCGATGCTCGGCGCCGGGGGCAGCACGGTGATCACCGTCGGCACCAGCGGCGCGATCCGGCGCATTGTGCCTGCGCCGCTGCTCGACAGCCAGGCTCGCACCTGGTGCTACATTCTGGACGAGACGCGCTGGATGGCAGGCGGGGCGATCAATAACGGGGGTCTGGTGGCCCAATGGGCGCGCGAAAAGTTTTATCCGCAGGAAACCTTTGAGACGATGTTGAGCGAAGCGAGCGAGATCCCGCCGGGGTCGGGGGGAGTGGTCTTCCTGCCTTACTTGAGCGGCGAGCGCAGCCCGCATTGGAACCCCTGGGAGCGGGCGATTATTTCCGGCATCGGCCTCGAGCACAGCCGGGCGCATATCGCCCATGCTGCCCTGGAAGGGGTGGCATTTTGCCTGGAAGAGGTCTGGGAGATCGTCAAAGGCAGCGGCCCGGCGCGTCTGACCGGCGGGATTACTCGCGCTCATCTCTGGTCGCAAATTTTATGTGATGTCCTGGGAGCGCCGCTCGAATTGATGGAAGCGGCGGATGCCTCGGCGGTGGGGGCCGCCCGCCTGGGATGGTTGGGACTGGGCCAGGCCATGCCGCCTCTGCCCGAGCCGGATGAAACCCTGCAGCCCGACCCGGCGCGGCATGAAATATATCACCAATGCTACCTGGATTTCAAGACGCGCTACCGCCAGAATTATTAAGATCGCCGTATATCCCGCGAAGCTGCCACACCCGCAGGGCCGCCTCCAGCATGATGCGCCTGTTCATCTTTGATTTTCCCCAGCGGCGGTCAGCAAAGTAAATCGGCACTTCATTGAAACTCAGTCCAAGGCGGGTCGCCACATAACATAATTCCACCTGGAAAACATACCCATTGGAACGGATGCGGTTTAACGGCATCGCCAACAGCGTCTCGCGCTTCCACAGCCTGAAACCCCCGGTCACGTCCCTGTTTTTCAATCCCAGAATTGTCCGGGCGTAAAAATTACCCCAGGCGGATAATCCTTTGCGCCACATGGGCCAGTTCACGTCCACACAGCCCCCCTGAATATAGCGCGAACCGATCACACAATCACAATCCGGCAGGTTGGCGACCAATTCCGGGATCTTTTCCGGGGGATGGGAGAAATCGCAGTCCATTTGCAGCAGAGCTTCGGCCCCATCCGCCATGGCTTTTTTAAAGCCCTCCAGGTACGCCGTTCCCAGACCCATTTTACCGGCGCGGTGAAGCACATCCACCCGACCGGGGTGAGCCAGCTTGAATTCCTCAGCCATAGTCCCGGTTCCATCCGGGCTGTTATCATCGACCACCAGGATGGAGAGATCCGTTAGCGGCAGCGAAAATAAAGCGGAAACCAGTTTAGGAAGGTTTTCCGCTTCATTAAAAGTTGGGATGATGACGGTTGTTTTCATACGACTCCTGGATGATACATGCGTTCGATCTCCATTTTAAACCCATCCAGATCTTTAAAGGACATTTTGCCCGCCGCCAATTCTTTAATCTCAACTGCCAGGCGCTGTTTGCGCGTCACCGCCGAGGTGCGGTCCTGGTCGCGGTAGAAGTAATCAAAGGACTGCTCCAGGCGCTTGCGGATACGTTCTTTCAGCAGCGGCTGCGAAACTGGCAGGGTGATGATCGCGAAATCGGCCACGGTCAAATGGCCAAGAAAATCGGTCGGGTTCCCATTTTCGCGGATCGCATCCTGGAGCATGATCGAAACGGCGCGCAGCAGGTCGTCTGAGGCCACAAAGCCGTAGGTCTCGCGGAAGGCGTCCAGGTTGCGCAGGGAGATGGTCAGCAGCGACCAGTTACTTTCTTTCAGGCAGGCGCCCAGGCGGTCGTCGACCAGGTAGCCTTCGGGCAGCCCGGTGACAGGGTTGGTCAGCGTGCCGCGCCGGGCCCGCTGCAGGGCGTTGCGTACCCGCAGGCGCAGCTCCTGGATGTCGAAGGGCTTGGTGATGTAATCGTCCGCGTTCAATTCCAGCCCGGCCAGGCGGTCTTTGCGGTCACGTTTTTCGGTTAAAAAGATAATCGGCAGGTCTCGAGTGCGGCGCATGGAACGCAGCCGGCGAGCCACCTCGAACCCGTCGATATCTGGCAGGCGGATATCCAGGATCACCAGGTCGGGGCTGCTGGTTTGGGCGGCGCGGACGCCGTCTTCCCCCCAATTTACGGTCAGCACTTCATATCCCTGGATGCGGAAATACGCGTTCAGCATATCCGCAATATCTAGGTCATCTTCAACGATCAAGAGGGTGTTTTTTTCGTCTTCCAACCCCGGCCTTATGAAATTGCTTCTTTAGGAATAACAAACTGGCAGTTTTCGTCACCGCAGGATTTGGCCGTGGCCTGCATCACCCGGTATTCATTCCCGCCCGAGACCCATTTAATACTGGCCTGGAGCAGGCCGTTGGCATAATTACAGGCCGGTTTTTCGGTTTTCCGGCCCCAACATACCGGGCAGCGGTGGATAGTGTAAACAAAATGATCCGGTTTTTCGACCACGGTGGATAACTGGTCGCTGGTCTGGGTGAAAATTTTTGCCATGGCAGGCAAGCCAATGCGCAGTTTGATGGACTGCGGCAGGACCTTGAAAGCCAGGTCGCCTACCCCAGCCAGGGCGCCAAAATTACGCAGCGCATCTTCGAAGGTTGCCCGTCCGGCACGCTGTGCCAGGCTGCGTCCGCCGCGCGCCCCAAACATATCTTCCAACGCACCGCTGATCGCCGAAAAATCGGCGAAATCAAATTTGCGTTCCAGGTTGTCAGGCGGCAGGTTATCGATCAAATTGGAAAGGTTTGCCAGGTTCAAAATGGCATTCACCCCGTTCTGTCCCATAACCTCTTTCAAGGCCAGAATTGCGATGCGGGCAAATTTGTACGGATAAAAAAGGCCGCTTTTTGGGATCGGTTCCATAACTTAGTCCTGAGATCAGATCAGTTTTTTGAGATCCTCGGTTGTCCTGCGCATATCGAGGAAAATCAGGCCTAATTTCGCCTGTTCACGGCTAAGCGCAGTCAGAACAGCATCTTCCCCAACCGACATCAAGATCACGTAGCCGGAGACACCTTTGATGTAGACCTGTTCCAGGGATCCCCGGCCCAATTCGCTCGCGATCCGCTCGCCGAGGGAGAGCATCGCAGCCGACATGGCCGAAACGCGGTCTTCCTCAATGCCTTGCGGTAAAGCGGAGGCGATAGTCAAGCCGTCCAAACTGACAATAGCGGAGGCTTCAATATCCGGAGAGGATGCCTGCAGTTCGCGTAGGCGTTCGACCATAAGTTGGGTACGTGTCTTCGTCAAAGTGGTGCTCCTTCGAGGGGACCCCCTCTTAAATATCTAATGCGGCTTTAATAATTTAGCACAGGGGGGATCAAGTGTCAAGCAAAGCGACTGCCGCCGAAGTACACCTATCACGATTGTAAGGCTCCTTTCTTTTTTGGTATACTGCACGCATGTCTTATACGACTTTATTCATCGATCTCGACGATACGCTCTATCCGGTGGATTCCGGCGTTTGGATGGCCATTCGCCAGCGGATCGATCTGTATGTGATGGAAAGGTTCCATCTTTCGCTGGAAGACGCCCGCGTGCGGCGGCAGGAGCTTTTTCTACGTTACGGCACCACCATGCGCGGCCTGCAGGCAGAATACCATGTGAATGAAGATGAATACCTGGCTTTCGTGCATGACGTGCCTCTGGTCGATTTTCTGCACCCCAATCCCGGCCTGTGCCAGATGCTCCAGGCTTACCCGCAGCGCAAGGTGATCTTTACCAATGCCGACAGCAACCATGCGCGGCGCGTTCTGGCTGTACTTGGATTGAGCGCCTGTTTCCAGCAAATCATCGATATCAAAGCCATGTCGCCTTACTGTAAACCGATGCAAGAAGCGTTCCGGATTGCATTAGAGATGGCAGGGGAGAGCGTCCCTGCGCACTGCGTTTTAGTAGACGACCAGGCGCATAACGTGCGCGCCGCCCGGGAATTTGGATTGCACGCGATCCGGATTGGCGCGGTTGAGCCTGGCTTTGAATCGGTGACAATTTCCCGGCTGGATGATCTGCCGACCGTCTTTCCCTGGGATGGAGCCAGACAATGAGCACCGAAGCCTGGGTTGCCCTGGGAGGGCTGGCAGGCGTGGTGCTGCTCTCCGGAGTCGCGTTGTGGAGCGCCTGGCGGCGCGGGATGCGCTCACGCGGGCGCACTTCCCCAGGCGAAAAAGCTGAAGGTCCCAGTTATAATCGGACATGGAATAAAGAAGACGCTCAATTTGCCGAATTGGCGCGGGCGGCGGACGAGCTTCGCGCGCAGCGTCAGGATAAACCCGCGGGAAAAAATCAAGAAGGATAATGACATTTCCGGGTAGAGAGACGGGGCGATGACCGGTGTTTATTATTTGGGCCGGCCCATTCTGAAGAGGTTCGTGCCCGGCGGAGGATTCATCTTCCGTTAATTCTCTCATGGTATCGTTGGTTTGAATGCTGTGTTTCGACAGGTTTGTTCTGAGGAGATTTGATGGAATCTAAGACGACCAGAATCATTTTGATTGCTGTGATATCGATCATATTCGTCGGTGGGGCCTTTTCGGGAGGGGTGATTGTGGGATGGTTGATCCCGAGCCAGGTGCGGTTGCCAGCATTATTCCAACCGGCGGCCACTCAGGAAGCGTCAACATCCAGTGTAGACACCACCACGTTGTTTAAGCCATTCTGGGACGCCTGGACTCTGGTGCATCAGGAATATGTAGACCAGCCGGTAAACGACCAGGCCCTGATGCGTGGAGCGATCACGGGCATGATCAACGCCCTGGGTGATGCGCACAGCTCCTATTGGGAGCCGACCGTTTACGCCGAAGCAACCGGTCAGCTGAATGGCAAGACGTATGGAGGCATCGGCGCCTGGGTGGATACCACGGGCGATTTTCTCAGGATTATTGCCCCCATGCCCGATTCTCCAGCCTCGAATGCGGGCTTAAAATCTGGAGATTTAATTATCGCCGTTGATAAAGTGGATATGACCGGGAACCCGGGCGACGTGGTTCTAAGCAAGGTCGTCGGAACGGCGGGAACGGATGTAGTCCTCACCATCCAGCGTGAAGGTGCGGAGCAGCCCTTTGACGTGACCATCACCCGGGCTGAGATCACCGTTCCCCAGGCCGAAGGGAAGATGCTGGATAAAAACGTCGCCTATATTCGCCTGTATACCTTTGGCGACCAGACCGAACCCGAACTGCGCAAATATTTGCAGCAGCTTCTCCCTCAAAAGCCAGCCGGCCTGATCCTGGATTTGCGCAACAACGGCGGCGGTTATCTGGATACGGCGATCAATGTGGTTTCCGAGTTTATCAAGACCCCCAACGTCGTGATGTACGAACAATATGGCGACGGGACACGCAACACTTACACCGCCAAACCTAATGGGCTGGCAACCGACATCCCACTGGTGATCCTGGTGAACGAAGGGACCGCCTCCGCCTCCGAAATTACCGCCGGCGCCATCCAGGATTATACCCGGGGCACGCTGGTCGGGGTCAAAACTTACGGCAAGGGCTCGGTTCAGCAGATCACTCAGCTCAAGGATGACGGCGGTGCGGTGCGCATCACCGTGGCGCGCTGGTTGACCCCTAAGGAACGCCAGATTAATGGGGTCGGCCTCGAACCGGATGTAGTCGTCCCGTTAACCCAGGACGATATCACCAACAAACGCGATCCCCAGCTGGATAAGGCTGTGGAAATATTAACGAGCAGCACGAAATAAACGCCATCCGAGGGTTCGGAGGAGGATGATCCATATCCGAACCCTCGGTATCAACTTGAACAGGAAAGAAGCATTGTATGACTGGGAGACAGTTTTTATACCTTATCTTGCTGTTAATCGTGGCAGCGGGCGCCGGGTTGGTTGGAGCGGTGGGGGGCGGTACGATTGTCTATGATTACATGAAATCGCAGCCAACACCTGCAGCGCTGGTCATTACCCAGGCGGCGGTCCGGGCTACGAGTATCGCTACCGCCGCACCCGGGGTTACAGCTTCCGACCCGGTTCAACCGCAAAGCAAGCTGATAGTATCTCAAACTCAGATTGAAACATCCATTACCCAGGCGGTAGAAAAAGTCGGTCCGGCGGTAGTCACCGTTTTGGCAAAAAATCCGTCCCAGCGCACCCGCTTTGGAGTTGTTTCCGGGGGCGTATCCAGCGGCAGTGGAGTGTTTATATCGACGGATGGCTATGTGCTCACCAACAACCATGTCATCGATGGCGCCGATTCTTACAGTGTGGTATTGGCAAACGGCACTGAAATCACGGCCAAATTGATCGGCGCCGATCCCTACTCGGACCTGGCTGTGCTCAAGGTGGACGACACCCCGCCATCTGTGGTCCAGTTTGGCAGTTCCGATCTTTTAAAACCGGGCGAGACGGTCATCGCCATCGGTTCACCGCTGGGCGACTTTAAAAATACGGTCACCGCCGGGGTGATCAGCGCCGTGGGGCGCAGCCTGGATTCAGGCAATGGGTTCTTAATGGAAAATATGATCCAGACCGATGCCGCCATCAATCAGGGAAATTCGGGCGGTCCGCTGGTCGACCTGGCGGGAGAGGTCATTGGAATCAATACGTTGATCGTGCGCGGTGGATCAGGCGCCAGTACGGTGGTCGAAGGATTGGGCTTTTCGATCCCGGCCAGCACGGCACAGGTCGTGGCGGAGCAGCTCATCCAGGATGGCGCCGTCGCCCGCCCATATCTCGGGATTCGCTACCAGTCTATCGATCCCCAGATTGCCACGGTTTACCGCCTGCCGGCGCAGTGGGGGGTTTACGTAACCCAGGTTGACGCGGGCAGCCCCGCCGCAAACGCCGGGATCCAGGAGGAAGATATCATCGTCCAGGTCGGAGATGTGGTTTTGGATGGCGATCATCCCTATATGAATGCCCTGTTCGACTATAAACCGGGCGATAAGGTGACCCTGGCCCTGTATCGCGGCAGCGATCGCATCCAGGTAGAGGTCACCCTGGAAAGTACGAAATAACATCTGCAACCTTAAAAGCGAACCACGTCGAGTGGATTGAATGACAATAACCGGCCCCAACAGTGCGGCGAATAACCGGTTTATGATTTGCCAATAAAAAACCGCAACTGCTCAGCAGGTGTGAGCAGTCGCGGTTTTTAGTGACTGTTCAGCCGCAGGAGCTGAGTAGTTGCTCTTTGAGCTTAAAGTGACCGGCAGAGTCAGCCAGGCTGAAAGATTCTCTGCCGGCGGTTATTTAGGTTTTTTGGCTGGGCCTGCGGATCGGGGGCTTTCCGGCAGGGGTGCTTTCTCCCCGGACAACTGGCGCAGTTTATTGCTGACCTCGCGCCATTAAATCTTCGAAATGCCCAGCTTTTGGCGGATGGTGTCATGGTCCGTGCCAGAGAGCCAATCATCCAAGGCGCACGTCCAGCGGCACATATCGTACGAAAGATGCTTGGACAACCCGGCTTTTTGGCCGATTTCTTCGAGTAAATATTCCAGGCGGCGAGGTGACCACGGGAAAACGGTCTCACGAGGCTGGTACTGGGCCAGGTATTCCTGGTAAGCGGTTACCCAATCCGCGGGCAGCTCTATTTTCCGTTCCTTATAACGATTCTGGGGGCTGGCATAGCGCACAAACAGGATCGGTCCGGCGGGGGCTTCCAGGTCAATATGGTTGATGTGGATATTTAAACTCTCGCCTTTCTTTATGCCGGTGATCAGCAGCAAGCTCAACAAAACGTAGGGCCGGGCATCCGGTTTTTTCCCGCGGCGGTAAGCGTCCGCTGTTTCCAGGACCCGCTTCTCTTCATCTGCGGTCAGGATCTCTGCCAGGGGGCTGATCACAGACTGCTGGAGGACTTTATCCGCCGGGTCAACGGTCATGACACCGCTGCGCTGCAGCCAGCGAAAAAAGGCTTTGATTGAGGTAATTCGCCGGGAAAGGCTTTTCGGACTGCAAGGCACGCCTCTCCCGTTCTGTAGCCAGCTCAAAAAATTATTCAGCTCGCGGGTGGTGATCGATCCCACGGTCCTGCCGGGGGGCAGGTAGTTCGCCAACAGGTTCAAGTCGTTCAGAAACGATTTGACTGTATATGGCGAGCGCCCCTGATCATTGAGATAAATCTCCCATGCGCCCAGGGCTGGCAAAAAGCTGGTCTGTTCGGTAATATGAGCTGCAGCAGATTGAGTGGACATTTCGTCTTTCCCCTATCATTATTTTCGCATAGATGAACCTGCAAAAGTATAGCAGACCCTCAGCGCATTGTCAAATCTCGAAAACACTCTCGAAAAATAAAATGTCCCGACAGGACTTTTCCTGAAATCTTGCCGGGACAGACGATTTTATTTAGGGGGTAAATATGGCATCCATGATGATGGGACGGATGAGGGCGTAATTCGGCAGCAGCACCATTGCCCCACTGCCCGGGACGACCCAATCCGCTACCTGGCCTGGGCCAACCGTGTAGCGCCGTATCTTGGAAGGGTCGGCGATCAGGCTGGAAGCGACCGGGGCCAATCCAACGATGTCTGACAGGGAGAGGTTGGTTTCCACATTCTTGCGGTAGATATCAAACATTTCAGGAATGCGAGTGATCGCATTAACGCTCATCAACTTTGTGAATAATGCCTGCAGCACTTCCTGGGAGCGGCGTTCGCGGTCGAAATCGCTGGTGGAGTAGCGCGAGCGCACGTACCACAATGAGTATTGACCGTTCATGTGGGTCACGCCGGCTTTGACCGTGCAGTATCCGCTGGCTGTGAAGGAGCATTTATCGGTCAAGGCTTTGCTGGCGGTGACGTCTACCCCGCCCAGGCTGTCGATAATCTGGGTGAACCCGTTAAACGTGGTCATGATGTAGTTCGTCGGGCGCACTCCCAGATTGCTCTCCAGGGTGCTGGCCATCAGGCTGAAACCGCCATACACCATGGCGGTGTTGACCCGGTTGGCGCCCCAGCCTGGTAAATCGACCCACAGGTCGCGTGGCAGCGATAGCACGGTGGCGGTGCCCTGCTTGGGGTTGATCGTCACCAGCATAATGATATCGGTGCGGAAACCGCCGGTTGGCCGCGCGTCGGAACCCAAAACCAGGATGCGCACCTGCCCATCCGGGTATTTCCCCAGCACGGGTACATCGGTGGGAGCGACAGGCCCTGGGCCGGACTTTGTAGCGGTGGCCTTGACGGTGGGGGTGACCGTGCTTGTTGCGGTCGGCGGGGCAACCACAGTGAATTTTGGGGTCGACGTAACCGGCTGGAAGGGAGTCGGAGTCTGGGTGGCGTTGGGGTCTACGGTAACCAGACGCATCGACCGTCCAGCCGGGGCGTTAGCCGCGGCCATCGGCAGAGAAAGCGAATTTACACTGCACCCGACGGTGATGGAAAGTAGCATGAAGAGGAGAAGTATGCGCTTGGCCATAGGATTTTTCTATTCAGTTTCCAGTTGTAGTATTTGTAGCAGTCATTGTTGCTGTTGGTGTAGACGTATCTGTGGGTGTATTGGTTCCTGTGGGGGTCAGGGTGTCAGTTGGGGTAGGGGTGGACGTGGCAGTAGGGGTCGGGGTCGCGCTCGAAGTGGCCGTGGGGGTGGAGGTGGGTGTGGAGGTGTCAGTGGGCACGCTGCCGGTTGGGGTGGGGGTGAAGGTATTCGGCGGCGGCAGGAAGGTCGGAGTGAAGGTTAATGTGGACCTCACGGTAGATGTGCGCGTTGGGGAAGGTTTGGGGGTGGCGCTGGGAATAAATGGCATGCTGGTAGCGGTGAAACGCGGGGCTACATTGGGCACGTAAATGCTGTTGCCGGGGTAAATCAAGACGCTGCTCCCCATGCAGTTGCCTCTCTGGAGGTTCTGCCAGGTGGTGCCGTACATAGTGGCGATCTGGTAAAGATTGTCGCCAGGGCGCACGAGGTAGCGGATCCATCCTGACGGCGGGGCGCACACGGTGCGGGTGATGGTGGGGGTGAAGGTAGCCGTTGGGATTAAGGGTGTCGCGGTCGCGGTAGGGGCAGGCGGCAGGTAAAGCCGGATGTGGGCAACCAGGGTAGTGCCAGACATACAGTTTGCCTCGACCAGGTTTTCTGACGTAGTCTGCCGGGCGTCTGCCAGAGCTTTCAAATTATCACCCTGGAGGGTGATGTAGGTTTCCCAACCCGCGGGGATGGGGCAGGGCGAGGCAGCCGGTTGAGTGGGAACTGCCACCAACGGCGCCTTTGGGCGGGAGGTGGGCGTGGTGAACGCAAACTGCAAGGTTTCCATCGGGTCTGGCGTTTTAACCTCAACGACCGGCTCGGGGGTTGGCAGAACCATGCCTTCGGTGATCGCCAGGACGATAGCGCCCATTACCAGCAAACTGGTGAGCAGGGCGGCGGCGATCCCGGTAAAGGCTTCCCTCAAAATTCTCATGAGACCGGTTCCGTCACATCCGCTTTATTGATCGGGCGTAAGGGAAGCAGCACGCTGAAGGTTGCACTTTTTCCCGGCTCGCTTTCCACCCAGATGCGCCCGCCGTGGGCTTCGGTGAGGGTCTTGGCGATCGACAGCCCCACCCCGGTATCGCCTACTCCCAGGAGCAAAGGATGCTCAGCCCGGTAGCGGCGTGAAAAGACCTTCGGCAGGTCTGTCGGGGAAATCCCGCCGCCGCTGTCGGTGATCTGGAAAAGCAGGTAAGGTTCCGCTGCATCGCGCTGGTCGATGCGTACCTTGAACAAAATTGTGCCTTCAACCGGGGTGGCTGCCCCGGCATTTTGCAGTAAATGCACCAGGATCTGCTGGATGGCATCCGGATCGGCATATAGTTCGGGTAATTCGTCCGGCAGGTCAACCTGCAAAACGATATTTTTCTGTTGAAACTGGGTGCGGGTTTCTTCCAGGGCCTGGTCGATGGCGGTGGAAGCCTGAATGGGCCGGGCGACGATCTCGATATTGCCGTTTTGGAAGGCGGTGATTTGCACCAGGTCATCCAGGATGGTATGCATGCGGTCGATGGAATTTTTTACCCGATCGAGGAATTTTCGCTGCAGCGCGCCCAGAATACCCGCCGATTCGGACAGCAGCAGGTCGGTATAACCGATGATGGAGGCCATGGGCTGGCGTAATTCCTGGGCAATCGATGCGACCACTTCACGTTCCTCGTTGATCATGCGCACCGGCTGGTTGACCTGCTTTTGCAGAGTGAGCATTTGCATATTGGTCTCAGCCAGCTTGTTCTGCAGGTGCGCGATATTCATTAAAGAATTCCGTAACTCCGATTCAAGGTAAGCAACTTCACCCGCAGCCGGAGGGGGTGTTGCGCTGTCCGCTGTGGCTGCACTGAGCAGCCGTTCATTTTCCAACTGCAGGTGATTAATCGTGTCCTGAGATTCTTTTTGCACCACCAACAGCAATTCTACGTCCAGTCCGGCCGGCTGTTTGCGCAAACTGCTCAGTTCATCTTTCAAACGCTGGCTCTCGAGGCGGGCCTGATCGACCATCTGCTTTAAATTCTCAAGCTCGCCGTTTGCAGCGGGCACAACTTCGGCCGCGGGCGCCTGCTCTGGCTTATGTTGCAATATTTTTGCCAGGGGCCCGACCGCCGCGGCGAAATAATTTTGATCTTCCGTGGTCCACGAACGGTCGGAATAAGGTGAGAGCAGGAGGAACCCGCCCGGTTTATTCTCGGGGCCGGCCAGGGGGATAAATAACAGGCTGCCCAGCTTTTTCAAACCAAAACGCTCGCCGAGAGATCGCAAATCGGGGGTGCTGCTGCCCGGATCCAAATGGTAAGAGCGCCCGCGCTGCAGCGAGGATGCCAGCGATGGAAGCTGTGCGCGGGTAAAGACCATCCCGGGGATTTCGTCTTCGCGGATCAGGTCATATCCGACCTGGAAAATCAGATCGCCGCCCGAGCCGGGGTCGGCCACGTAAAAACAAATATCGGCGAGCATGGTTTGAGCCACAGCCCGGGTCACCGAAATCAGCATCTTGGCAGGGTCAGTCTGGGTGGCGACGTCCAACCAGGCCTGCACGGCGCGCGGGTCGGCGCTGTAGCGGCGCCGTTCGCGCATGACGCGCGGCTCGGTCTGGCTGGAATTAGACGCGGACTGCGGGGCAACTTTGAACTGCATACCGGGCTGGATCGCCTGGGGCGCGCTTTGTCCCTGCAGGCGCAGGGCGAGCACAGGCAAGAGGGGGAAACTGCACAGCTGCGCCAACCGGACAACGCCTGAAAAATCACCGCTGAGGTTCGGCCAGACGAACTGCGCGCTGTGCCCGGCCAGGTTTACCAGCAAAAAGCCCAATCCGATGCCCCAGCCCAACGGCCGGCGCAGGACCAAAATCAAGATACCGGCCAGAATTAATCCCAGCGAGGCCAGCTCCCAGGCCATGTCGAACACTGAGCCGCTGAAAACCAGCGCCGGCGGCTGCGCCGCCCACTGCGTCCAGGTAAAAAAGAAGGCAATCACCACCGCGACGGTGATTAACCCCACCAGACTATCGGCCAGGCGGTTGGCATGGGGGAACGCCCACAGCCAGAGGATCCATAAAATACTGAATAAGGCTGCCGCGAGGTCGAGCGGAGGCAGCACCACGTGCGGGTTGACCATGCCCTGCCAGGCCAGGCCGCTGACCACGAAAAGCGCAACCTGACCGGCCAGCACCATTCCCAGCCCAAGCAAAGCCCGTCCTTGATATTCACCCTGTCCTGAGCGGTGGTTGATTAATATGCCTTGCAGGGCAGCGGTAACGGCAAAGACCAGCACGATATGATAAATCAAATTGCCTGGTGGAACGATAAAAAGGTTGATCAGCTGTTGATAAAAAGTTTCCATAACCCCGGATTCCTACCCAATAGGAATTATAGCACGTAGAGGTTGACAAAATTGGCATTTCAGTTAAAATACCATCTGCCTGTGAGCAATGCCGAAGTGGCGGAATTGGCAGACGCGCTACGTTCAGGGCGTAGTGGATGTATTTCCATGAGGGTTCAAATCCCTCCTTCGGCACTAGAACCCCATTCGTGGGGTTCTTTTTTTATTTCATCTCTTACCTGGTGCAATTATTGCACCAACACTCAATAATATACTTGTCCTCCATTCAACTTTCGGGTAATATTACTTTATGCAATCGATCCTGCGGCACAAAAAACAAATCGTGGTGGTTGTTTTGCTGGTGTTGTCCTTTTTCTTACTAATGGACTTAAACACCCGTCTGTCTGTTTTGTTTCGTTTATCGCATACTTCTGATGAGATGAATACCAATATTTACGATCTGGAGTCGACCAAGCAGGTGCTGCTCACCCAGATCGCCTTCGCCACATCAGACGCAGCCGTCCAGCAGTTTGCCAACAGCGACCGCAAATGGTACAAGGAAAATGATGTGCCGGTCTTCCCGGTGCAGGATCCCAATGCAACCCCACCGGCGTTTGTCCAGCCAACGCCAACTCCCATGGCAGTCGACCATTGGCAAAAGTGGTGGGCGCTGTTTTTTGGCCAGTGAAATCCCTTCTTTTGGGCTGAACCTAACTGTATAATTGCATCGATTGACGTCGATTCTATTGGATCTATAGCAGGAGGCATTTATGGAACCGTTTCCGCGTACGATGGTGGGTGGGGTGAGCATGCCCCGGATGATTATCGGTACCAATTGGTTTCGGGGATATTCGCATACCAGCAAAGCCAAAGACCGTTTCATCACCGAATTTCAATCCGTGAACCGCGTGGCGGATATTTTATGCGTTTTTCTGGAACACGGGATCGATGCCATCATGGGCATGGCCGTCCAGCCGACCGAAGAGGCGTGCAAGATCGCCGAGGAGCGCACCGGCAAACGCCTGATCCGCATCTGGACGCCATCCTTTAACCTGCTCCCCGGCGGCAGCCCCGATCAGGAACCGGAGCGGGTTTTCGATACCTGCGCCCAACTGAACGGCACATTTTGCCTGCCGCACCAGTGCGTCACGGACGCGCTGCTCGACCGCCGCAGCGGTGTGATCCGCGATCTGGATATTTACACACGCATGATCCGCGAGCGCGAGATGATCCCGGGCCTTTCCACCCATATGCCTGAATCGGTGGTCTACGCCGATAAACAGGGCGCGGATGTGGAAACATACATTCAGCTTTACAACGCCGCCGGGTTCCTGATGCAGGTGGAAGTGGATTGGGTAATGCGCATTATCCAATCGGCCAAAAAACCGGTGATGACGATCAAACCGCTCGCCGCCGGACGTTTGATGCCGATCGTGGGTCTGGCATACGTCTGGAATACGATCCGCCCGATCGACATGGTGACGGTGGGCACGACCACCGCGGATGAAGCGCGCGAGCTGATCGATATTTCGCTCGATTTGCTCAGTCACCAGGCGCCCGATTTTGAACTGCAGACCACTCGCAGCAAGAAATCTTTAAACTGACACAGATTTTTGATTAACAGCAAGAATTCCGCGCATTCGCGCGGAATTCTTGCTGTTAATTATGCCTGTTGCTTTATCAAGACGGGTCGAAGCCGAGCAGGGCGCGCACCTGGCTTTCGGTCAGGTCTGTCAGGCGGTTGACGATCAGGTCGGCGGCACTCAGCGCGGCGGCGGCCTGCGTGGTGAGCACTGCGATGCATTTCATGCCCCCGCGCCGGGCGCCCTGCACCCCGGCCGGGGCGTCTTCCATCACGATGCTGTGGGCGGGAGCGCAGCCCAGGCGCCGGGCGGCTTCCAAAAACACGGCCGGGTCGGGTTTGCTGGGCAGGTTCGCGGCCGAAACCAGACCGCCGAAAAATGGGCGGATGTTGAGGCTGTCCACCAGGATCTCGATGTTTTCCTGAGGAGCCGAGGAAGCCACGGCCTGCCCAAAACCCCAGGCCTGGAAGCGCTGCAGCCAATTCATGACACCGGGCAGCAGTTCCATGTTGCCCGGAATATGCTCGCGAAACCAGATTTCTTTTTCACCGGCGATCTCATCCAACTCAGCCTCGGCGGGAGGCCGGCCGAGGATATCCGTGAGGACGGCGCGGTTGTTCTGGCCAAAAGTGCGGGTGAAGGTGGGGTAGGTGATCTGGATGCCGCGTTTTTCTAAGGTGTCGACCCAGGATAAATAATGCAGGCGGGTTAAATCGACCAATACGCCGTCCAAATCCCATAAAATGGCGTAATTAAAACTCATGCGTGCCATTCCAGACGGCGAATCGCCAGCAGGGTGACGTCATCGCTGGCCGGGGCGCCGTCGCGGAATTCGACCAGGTCGGCCTCAATTTTTTTGAGCACTTCTTCCACATTTACGCCAAAACAACCCTGCAGGATATTTCTCAGGCGTTCATCGCCGTATGCTTCGCCGCCCGCGGAAAAAGTTTCGGTCACCCCATCGGTGTATAACAAAAGACAATCACCTGGTTCGAGGGTGAGATGATAATCGGTCAATTGGTGGCGGGCCATGACCCCCATGGCCATGCCCCCCTTTGGCAACTCTTCGAGCGATTGATCCTTGAAGCGCAGCAGCAGCGGCCGGTTATGGCCGGCATTGGCGTACTCGATCTCGCCGCTCTCGGGGTCGAGAATGGAAAATACGGCGGTCACGTACATGCTGTGGGGGGTATCGGCGACCAGGGGGTGGTTGGCGCGCTGCAAAACGGTGGAGGCATTGCGCGCATTCTGGGCATAGGCGCGGATCAGGGTGCGGGCCACGGTCATGTACAGGGCCGCCGCCAGGCCTTTATCGGATACATCGGCGATGGCCATTCCCAGCCGGCCGCGGGGCAGCCGGAAAATGTCGTAGAAATCGCCGCCGACCTCGCGCGCTGGCTCCCAGCGGGCGGCGATTTCCCAACCCTCCCAGCGCGGCAGGCGGTTGGGCAAAAAGGTTTGCTGGATCTGGCGCGCCAGCTGCACTTCGCGTTCGAGGCGTTCGCGGACCACCATTTCCTGGGTAAGGCGCTCGTTTTGGATCGCCAGGGCGGCCTGCTGGGCGATGCCGGTGACGATCTCCAGGCGGCGCTCGTGGAAAATCGTCGAGGCGGCGTTCTCTTTGGCCAGCAGCACGCCGAGCAGCTCACCTTTGACGGAAAGGGGAAAGCCGAGCAGCCAATCTTCACCAGTCAGGAGCAGATCGGTTTTCATAAATTCAATCGGCAGCGGTTCCAGATCGAACCAGCCGGTGGGGGCCGGGGTGTCGACCGGAACCTTGCAGTAAAAGGCCGCGTCCGCCGCGCGCACCCGTTCGAGCAGTTGAAATTGGCCGGATTTGTAAGAGCAGGCGCTCAGATTATTTTCCAGCTCGCGCGAACCGGCATACACCTGGGCGGTATGAAACGTCTTTTGCAGCGGGTCCCACAGGCAAACGATGCTGGCGTCAATCCCTACCAGGATGGGCATCAGGTGGACGATGGTATCGAGGATATCCTGCAGCTCGTTTTGACTGACCACGGCTTGGGCCACCTGGAGCAGCACGGCGGTGACGTAAGCCTCTTCCTGGCGCGCTTCCAGCAGGTGCAGGTTTTCCAGGGCGACCGAGGTCTGGTGGGCGATGCCCTGCAGAATCGCGTAAGTCTGCTGGTCGAGCGCCGACTGCGAGCCGAAGGAACTGGCCGATTGGTGGGCTACCAGGAAGGCGCCCTGCAGCGCATCGCGGGTGAGCAGGGGCATTAAGATCAGCGAACCGCTGCCCGGCGGCAGGGCGGCGGCCGGCAGGCTGAGTTCACTGGCAGCATCTTGAATGGTGACCATGCTGCGGGTCACGCGCATCTGGGTGATGGCGGGCACTTCACTCGGGTCGAAAATCGTGCGGTTGGGCTGATCCAACCCGTACCAGTCTTTTAAAATAAAAGCCTCCTGCAGTTCATCCCACAGGTACACGGCGCATTTCTTTAACCCCACCAGCAGGCGGGTCAGCCGGACCATGGAGGAAAGCAGTTCATCGACCGAATTGGCCGATTGGCTGGCCTCGGCCACCTGGAGCAGAATGGTGGAAAGCCAGGCCTGGGTTTGGGCCTCACTGTACAGGCGGGAATTCTGGATGGCGACCGCGGCATAGCTGGCAAAGGTGCTGAGGATGGAGCGCGTTTCCGTGCCGTAGCGGTTGGCAGTGTGGTGCGCCAGCAAGACGATGCCCAGCAGTTCATCCCCGGTGCGCAAGGGGGTGGCGATCGAAGAGTAGTCGTCCGGAAAGCCCAGGGCAGCGCCCAGCGGCCCGGAGGGATCATCCATTTTGCGGGTGGAAGGGCCGTCCTGGTTCATCAATTCGTTCAACCAGGCGCGCATCTGCTCCGATTCATCTTTGGCGCGGTCGATCACATCCTGGCTGATGCCGTGGACGGCGGCCAGGCGCAGGGCGCGCCCATGATCGCCCTGCACCGCGGAGGGATCATCGACCAGCCAGACGGCGGCCGCATCACAGGGCAGGCTGCGTTCCAGCTCGGTGAGAATGGTATCCAGCAGGTGTTCGAGGGCGACATTGGTGGAGAGCAAGCTGGCGACGTCGCGGAAGCTGTCGCCCACCTGACGGCGCCACTGCTCGCTGCGGTAGAGCGAAGCGTTGTGGTAGGCGATGGCGATGCTGGCCGAAAGGGCTTCGAGCAGGGAGACATCTTCGTGCGAAAAGGCCTCGACCTGGTCGTTCTGCAAATCCAGCACGCCCAGGACCTCATCGCCAAATTTCATGGGGATGGCCAATTCGGCGCGGGTATCGTCCGGGGGCAGATCGCTGGGCAAATACACCGGGTCTACGGAGACATCGTTGGCCAGGTAGGTATGCCCGGTGCGCGCGGCAAATGGGATAATGCCTACCGGCGAATCCAGATCGTAGGTGTAATCCAGGCGGCGCATCTGTTCACTGCGCCGGCCGCTGCCGGTGAGGTAAAAGACCTTGCGCCGGCCGGGATGCACCGAAAAGAGATGCACGTACTGGTATTTAAAGCGCTTCTGGATGACCTGGACCACTTCTTCGAGCAGGAGATCCAGGTCGAGGATGGAGGTCAGGACGTGGGTGACTTCGACCACGGCTGAAATCTGGTCGGCACGGCGTTTCTGGCTGTTGTAATGGCGGGCGCCTTCCATCGCAAGGGCGATGCCATCCGCCAGGGAACGCAGCACGAGCACGTCGTTATCGTGGAAGGCATCGCGCCGGTCGCTCTCCACATCCAGCACCCCCAGAATGCGCCGGTCCACCATGAGAGGCAGGGCGGCTTCGGAGCGGGTCCTGGCTAATTGGTCAAAGTAACGGAAACGGGGATGTTCCTTGACGTCCTGGGCAATTTGCTCCTCACCGGTTTGCGCGGCGGCGCCGATCATGCCCTGGCCCATGACCACGGTGTAATCCAGGGGGGCATCGTGCTCCAGCCCGCGGGTGACATTGGTGCGCAGCAGCAGCTCCGATTGGCCCGGTTCGAGGGTAAAAATCGAGACGTGATAAAAATGAAACGAATCCAGGATGAGCTCGGTGACCTGCTGGCACAACTCGTCGATGTTATGCACGTTGGCCACCTGGGCCATGACCGAGCGCACGAGCAGCAGCTGTTCGTAGCGCCAGTTCTTCAAAGCGGCCTGGCGGGTGGAGCGCATGGCCGTACCGGCGTGGGCGGTGAGCGCTTCCAGAAAATTCCATTCCTCCGGGCGAAAGGCCGGGCCCTGCGGGCGGGCGATATGTACCACCCCGATCAGGTCGGCCTGGGCGAGGATGGGGAAGGCGGCTTCACGCGACTTATATTCACTGGAACAGGGGGAATGAATGGAAGCATCTTCCGCCAGGCAGACGGCCTGGCGGCTGTGGAGCACATGGTGTACCAGCTCGGGGGCAGGCGCATCCGGCAGGGTGGCGATTTCGGGTTCATCCGGCAGCGGAGAGAAGGGTTCTACCAGCCAGGTCTGGGCCTGGGCGCCTAAAACCAACTCGAGGGTATCCGAAATGGATTGACATTGGGCAGCCGCGTTTGGCTGGCTGAGCAGCTGTTCCCCCAGACCGAGGAACTGCTTCCAGTCCGGGCCGGCTGCCAGCCTGGGCAGTTTCATTCCGATGGTTGCTCCCGGTATTTGACCATGGTCAGGGTATTGCCCGATTTGGGGCTAAATTCAAAGCGCACTTCATCCATCCACTTGCGCATGATAAAAAGGCCCAGCCCATGCGAATTACGCTTGTTGAGCGGAGCCTTGGTGTCAGGATTCTTGATTTTTTCGGGATGAAACGGTTTGCCCTGGTCGTGGAGCTGGATGGTGACCCCGGCCGGATCGACGGAACAGGTGCATTGGATGTCGCCTTTGCCCTCACCGCCATAGGCATGTTCGATGATATTGGTACTGGCTTCCTCTACCGCGGTTACCACGGAATAAATGGCAAAACTATCGAGACCTGCCTCCTGGGTAAACTGGCGGACAAAATCTTCAAGCTTCACCAGATTTTCGTAACGGCCTGCAATGGTAATTGTGTTCATTAACCGGTGGGACGAGCTGTGGTTAGAAATTACCGACTGCGTTGGTGACGTCATCGAAGATCTGGAACAGGGAAGTAAAACCGGATAAATCCAGGGCGGCGAAAATATTGGCAGGCACGGTGGCCAGGACCACTTCACCGCGGTTGTAGCGTTTGCAGGTTTTCTGGGTGTTGATCAACACGCGCAGCCCGGCGCTGGAGATGAAATCGAGGCCGCTGAAATCGAGAATGAGCTTGAAGCGTCCTTGTTCCGTGAGACTTTCTAAGGCTTCAGAAAATTTGGGGGCGGTTGCACTGTCGACGCGGCCATCAACCTTGACCAGGTCGCAGTGTTTGTAAGAAGTGGTTTTCGTTTCCATTATGCGAGGCCTCCACCGGAGATGATGATGAGTTAATTATTCTGAGAATTATATCATTTTTGTGGCAAGCCAGTCAGCGGTCAGCATGTCAGCCGGTCAGGAATTCAGCGGACAGGCACAAAGCGAGAGGCGGAGAGAGGTGGGGCTGCCGAATGTTAAAGAATTCAAAAAGCGTTTTTCGGCCAAAAGAGCTCGATTTATGCGTTTATGGGGCTTAACATAAATCAAGTTTCATAAATGCTTCGTATAGACAAATTGGAATCTCGCGAGGGGATTGTCTCCAGCGCGGAGAGGGTATCCAGTTTTGTGTAGGTTGGGTTGAGGGGCATATTTACGCTCGCATAACAAAATATGCTACTGCCCCGAAACCCAACACCATACTAAATTGATGAAAGCGACTGACGGGCGGGCGCCAGACACAGCCGCCGGTATGATCGTCAAGGGAAAATAATGAAGGCTAACTCAGGCAGGATAGGCAGCCGGTGCGGCTTACTTGATGCTCCCGGCAGCGTGTTTTCGCAGCCAGGTGACCAGGGTCTCGATGTATTCTTCTGAAAGGGTCTGTGCCTTCTGATGGTGTGTTTTGTACATGAGGTGATCTGTTCCGGAAATTTGAATCAGGGTCACATCCTTAATATGGACAGCCGCCCGTTGTAACTCTGACATGCTCTCCGCAACCGGCACCCATTGATCATCTTCTGCAAAGAGAAAAAGCGTAGGTGTTTGGATTTGCTTCCAGATGGGAAGCGGATCGTAATCCAACTCTTGCCACCATTTGTCTTGGGTCACATCTTCTGGTAATTCCTGGCTGGAATCGGTATAGACTTCCTGAAACCATGGTTCAGATTGGACGCGATCAAGTTCGGCAGCCACGACTTCGCGCGGTAGGCGCCCCCGGTAGTATTCATTGACTTGATTGCGCAGCGAAATTGCCTGGGCAATGGTGTCCGCAGTAAAACCTTTCAGGCGAAGGTGATAGGCTGCTCCATAATCCATTTGTCTGGCAGGCGACACCCCGCATCCCGATACAATGACAAGAAAAGCAATGTCGGATCGCAGTCCGGCAACCAGCGGCGCAATCCAGCCACCCTGACTGACACCATATAATCCTATGCGGCTTTTATCAATGTCATCCCGTGAACGCAGATAATCTACGGCGGCACTACCATCCCTTGCCAAAGTATCAAAACTGGCCGTTTCAAAATCTCCGCCTGACTGACCAGAGCCCCGCCGATCAAAGAGCAGCACCGCGAAACCGCATTCCGGCAAATGAGTAACCAGGTGTTGATAGAAAGGATGTTGGCGGGTTCCGCCACTGGCGCCGTGCAGAACCACCAGGGCAGGATATGCTATATCGGACTCCGGCTTGTACAGGGTTCCTGCCAGGCGAACGGTCTGATTGGCAAATAGTACTTCTTCTGCGATCATATATCAGATGACCTCAAGGTAGATTTTGAATTGACACACCTGCCGTCCAACGGTTTGGCTCAACCGCCACCGGATATAGCAAGAGGGCTAACCTATTTTATCTCGAATGCTGGCATGCTGCCGGCGAATCCACACGATGGGTGCGGCTGGGTGCAGCCGGCCTGGGACTGAATTTTTTGCAGCGTATGTTCTCTATCACGGTTCAATATACTGCAAATAAGCCGCTTATATAGATTTTAACCAAAGACAGAAATAGATCAGGAGGGCAGAGTTTATTTTCTGGAAAAACGGCCCTCACCCCTGCCCCTCTCCCAGATCTGGGAGAGGGGATTCAAAACGCGGATATGCTGTCAAAATGATGGGTTTCGCTTATTTTTTGGAAAAACGGCAGCGGCGATCGACCCGAGGGCAGACACAAGCACTCCTTGCCCCTGCGGGCACGTGAAGCACGGAGTTCGCGATCCTAAAGGATACCCTTGTGGTATACCACCCTGACGGGGGTACAGGGAGCGCGGGTCTGCCCCTACGGGGCGTGGCGTATAATAAATCTGGAACAGGCGGCAGGCCGCTGAATTTCGGGCAAACACACAGGTCTGCCCCAACGGCTGAAATGCTATAAAAAATTGGAGGCTCGGATGAGTGCACAAATCATTGATGGGACGGCGATCGCCGCCCAGGTACGGGCGGATGTGGCTGATGAAGTCAAACAACGCGAGGCGGCGGGGCTGGTACGGCCAGGGCTGGCGACGGTGCTGGTGGGGGACGATACCGCGTCTCAATCCTACGTAAGATCCAAACGAAAGGCCTGCGCTGAGGTGGGCTTTAAATCTTTTGGCTTTGAACTGCCGGCCTCCGCCGGACAGGCGGAGATCGAGGAACTTGTGGCGCAGCTCAATGCGGATCCCAAGGTGCACGGCATCCTGGTGCAGCTGCCGCTGCCGGTGGGGATCGACGAGGAGCGGGTGCTGAATAAGGTGAGCATCGAGAAGGATGTGGACGGGTTCCACCCGCTGAACATCGGGCGCCTGGCGCAGAAGGGGCGCGACCCGTTGTTTGTGCCGTGCACGCCGCGCGGGGTGATGGTTATGCTGGAAAAAGTGGTCCCCAAGCTGGAAGGGGCGAACGCGGTGGTGCTGGGGCGCTCGAACATTGTGGGCATGCCGGTGGCGCTGCTGCTGGTGCGGGCCAATGCCACGGTGACGATCTGCCATTCACGCAGCAAGGATCTGGCAGGGATCTGCCGCCAGGCGGATATCCTGGTGGCGGCGGTGGGCCGGGCGGAGATAGTGCGCGGGGATTGGGTGAAGCCGGGGGCGGTGGTGATTGACGTGGGCACGAACCGGGTGGAGGATGCCTCGCGCCCGCGGGGTTACCGCCTGACGGGCGACGTGGCCTTTGACGAGGTGAAGGAAGTGGCAGGGGCGATTTCGCCGGTGCCGGGCGGGGTGGGGCCGATGACGATTGCGATGCTGCTAAGCAACACTCTGCGCGCGGCAAAAATGAGGGATTGACGGAGATTTAAGACCCATCCCCCTGGCCCCCTTCCTTCAAGAAGGGGGAATTTTTTTTCTGGGTTGTTTTGCGACATTCGTCGCAAAACAACCCAGAAAGCGGTGAACCCCCTCAACATAGCGGGGATTTTTTAATGTTGTTTTTGCGATATGTGTCGCCAAAAAATACCAAGCGGCAGGCCTCCCTCTCAACGCGGCGGGGAAGTTTTTGAAAACTGATATTTTTGGTGACGCATGTTGCCAAAAATACCAGAAGGCGGGGGATAGTCCAAAAGCCAGTTAAGCCGAAACTCCCCTACCCGCTCGCTTCGCGCCCCCGAAGGGGGGTGTGGGGAGGGGCCGGGGGTGAGGTAAATTCCCTGGTTTTTTGCACATGTCTGACAATTGACTTTTCGGTGCAAGTTGGTTAAACTAAGATGGTACAGACAAGTCAGACAAGTTGGTTTTGATCCCAAAGCGAGTGAGAAAAATGACAACCCTCCTGATCCGGAACGCAGCCGTACTGGTGACAATGGATGATCAACGTCGGGAAATCCCCGGCGGCGGTTTATACATCCGGGACGGGTTTATCGAAAAGGTGGGAACGGCGCAGGAACTGCCTTCCGAGGCGGATACGGTGCTGGACCTGCACGATCACGTGGTGCTGCCCGGTTTGATCAACACCCACCACCATTTTTACCAAACTCTGACCCGCGCGGTGCCGGCGGCGCAGAATGCCAATCTTTTCAACTGGCTGAAAACGCTTTACCCGATCTGGGCGCGGATGAACCCTGAGGATATCTTCACCTCCACGCAGACCGCGCTGGCCGAACTGGCGCTCTCCGGCTGCACGACGGCCTCGGATCACCTGTACCTCTTCCCGAACGGGTCAAAATTGGACGATGAGATCGCCGGCGCGCGCGAGGTGGGTCTGCGCCTGCAGGCGTCGCGCGGCTCGATGAGCCTGGGCGAAAGCCAGGGCGGGCTGCCGCCGGACAGCGTGGTGGACAGCGAAGACGCTATCCTGAAAGACAGCGTGCGCCTGATCGAACGCTACCATGACGCCGCGCCCGGGGCGGTGGTGCAAATTGTGCTGGCGCCGTGCTCGCCGTTCAGCGTGACCGGGGAGCTGATGAAACAGAGCGCGCGGCTGGCGCGGCAGTACGGGGTGCATTTGCACACCCACCTGGCGGAAACCCAGGATGAAGAGGCCTTTTGCCTGGAGAAATTCGGCTACCGGCCGGTGGCTTACATGCAGTCGGTGGATTGGATCGGCCCGGACGTGTGGTTTGCGCATTCGGTGCACGTCTCACAGCCGGAAATCGAGCTGTACGCGCATACGGGCTGCGGCGTGGCGCACTGCCCGAGCTCGAATATGCGCCTGGCTTCGGGGATCGCGCCGGTGCTGGAATACCTGCAGGCCGGGGTAAAACTTGGCCTGGGGGTGGATGGTTCGGCGAGCAACGACGGCTCGCACCTGCTGGCGGAAGCGCGCCAGGCGATGCTGCTGGCCCGTTTGCGGGCCGGGCTGGAAGGCGCCTCGCTGTCCGCGGGGGGTGCGCCGCCGCTGCTCACGGCGCGCCAGGCGCTGGAACTGGCCACGCGGGGCGGGGCCGCCGTTTTGGGACGTGCCGACATCGGCTCGCTGGAAGTGGGAAAATGCGCGGATTTTATCGCGTTCGATCTCAACCGTCTGGGCTACGCGGGCGCGCTGAGCGACCCGGTGGCGGCGCTGATGTTCTGCGCGCCCCAGGAAGTGGATTTGAACGTGGTCGGCGGACGGGTGATCGTGCAGGGCGGACGGCTGCTGACGGTGGATCTGCCGCGGCTGGTGGCGCGCCACAACCGGTCGGCACAGAGGCTGCTGGAAAATGGATAAGATTTACCACGGAGACACGGAGTACACGGAGGTTTTTTTAAGTGGAAAGAGCGATGGCCGTGATCGCGAGGTTGATATCTTGAGACAAAGATTAAAGAATTCACCACGAAGAACACGAAGACCACAAAGGAAGAACTACAAGGATCTTTGGTTTTCCTTCGTGGATTTGCTCCAGGGCCTAAGAATTAGAGGTGGATGATGAGGAATGATTCGTTCTGGCTGCAGGATGCACGGGTATTGGTGGACTGCGCGATGGGGCGCAGCCCGGCCGATCTGGTGATCCGCGACGGGCAGTGGGTATGCGTGCAGACCGGCGAGATCATCCCGCATACGGATATCGCCGTGGTCGGCGACCGCATTGCCTTCGTGGGCGAGGATGCCAGCCATACCATCGGCGCGGGGACGAAAGTGATCCAGGCCGAGGGGCGCTACCTGGTGCCGGGGCTGCTGGATGCGCACATGCACGTCGAATCGGGCATGCTGACCGTCACCGAATTCGTGCGCGCCGTGCTGCCGCATGGCACGACGGGCATTTTTGCCGATCCGCACGAGATTGCCAACGTGTTTGGCCTGCGCGGGGTGCGCCTGATGGTGGATGAAGCCGGAAAACAACCGATCCACGTTTTCGTACAGATGCCGTCCTGCGTGCCTTCCGCGCCCGGGCTGGAAACGCCCGGGGCGATCATCGGACCGGGCGAGGTGGCGGATGCCATGACCTGGCCCGGGATTATCGGACTGGGGGAGATGATGGACTTCCCCGGCGTCTACAACGGCGGCGATAAGGTGCATGCTGAAATGGCGGTCACCCGCCAGGCGGAAAAAGTGATTGGCGGGCATTACGCATCGCCCGACCTGGGCCTGCCGTTTCACGGGTACGTGGCGGGCGGTCCCAGCGACGACCATGAAGGCACGCGACTCGAAGATGCGGTGGCGCGCGCCCGCCAGGGGATGTGGGTGATGATGCGCTATGGTTCGGCCTGGCATGACGTGGCCGCGCAGGTTAAGGCGGTGACCGAACTGGGCATGGATGCGCACCATTTCTTGCTGTGCACGGATGACAGCCATTCCGAGACGCTGATCGATGACGGACACATGGATCGGGTGATACGCCACGCGGTTTCGCTGGGCTTAAACCCGGTCACGGCGATCCAGATGGCGACGATTAACACCGCGGAATATTTCGGCCTGGGGCGGGAAATGGGTTCGATTGCCCCCGGACGCTACGCGGATATCCTGCTGGTCAGGGATATCCACGATATGCACGCGGATGTGGTGATCGCCAGAGGGGCGCTGGCGGCGGAAGAGGGCCAGCTTTTCGTCGATTTACCGGTGATCAGCTATCCGAAATGGGTGATGCATTCGGTGCATCTGCTACGCCCGCTGACGGCAGAAAGTTTTCGCCTCACGACCCCACTCAAAGGCGCCCAGGCCAAAGCGCACGTGATCGGCGTGCTGGAAAACCAGGCGCCGACCCGCCACCTGATCATGGATGTGCCGGTGGTTGGGGGCGAGGTCTCTGCCGATATCTCGCGCGACCTGGCCAAGGTGGCCCTGGTGGAACGCCACCGGCGCACCGGACGGGTGCAGGTGGGGTTGGTGCAGGGCTTTGGTTTTACCGAACCCTGCGCGGTGGCTTCGACCGTGGCGCACGACAGCCATAATATGATCGTAGCCGGCACCGACGATGAGAATATGGCCATCGCCGGCAACGCGCTGGCGGAATGGGGTGGCGGGCAGGTGGTGGTGCGCCGCGGAGAGATTATCGGCCGGGTCGAACTACCCATCGCCGGCCTGATGTCAGACGAGCGCGGCAAGGTCGTAGCCCAAAAGGCGGCGACCGTGCTGGCAGGTTTCCAGGCCTGCGGCTGCCAGCTCAACAACCCCAATATGCAGCTCAGTTTGTTGGGATTGGTGGTGATTCCGGAACTGCGGATTTCCGATCTGGGCCTGGTGGATGTGAACCACTATGATTTCATTCAAGTTTTAGAATAGGGAGGATTTAAAATGGCAAGACGTACTGATAAAGCAGCAGCCAAAGTGGTCGCGCATCCGTTTCAACGGCTGCAAGGCGAGCTGGCCGAGTTGATTGCGAAAACGCCCCCGGGGGAGCGTTTACCCGCGGAACCCGACCTGGCGAAAGACCTGGGTGTTTCGCGGGCGACCTTACGGGAAGCGATGCGATCGTTTGAAGGGCAGGGATTAATTCGCCGCCGCCAGGGAGTGGGTACCTTTGTCGTCAGCCAGTCCAAGGTGATCGATACCGGGCTGGAAATGCTGGAAAGCATCGAAACCATGGCGCTCAAAATCGGGCTGGATGTGGCGATGGGCGATCTGCGGATCGATGATATCCGTGCCAACCAGGAGCAGGCCGATAAGTTTCAGGTGGAGTTGAATGCCCCGCTGGTCAAAATCACTCGGGTGATCCTGGCCGAAAAACGACCGGTGGCTTACCTGATCGACACGCTGCCAGCGGGCGTCATCAGCCAGGAAGAAATTGTCTCCGGTTTTACGGGTTCGGTGCTGGATATGCTGATCCAGCGCGGCTCGCCCCAGCTGGCCAATTCGATTACCGAAGTGCATGCCGTGGCTGCCGCGGTGGAGGTCTCGCGCGCGTTGGAAATCCAGCGCGGAGACGTGCTGTTGTTGTTCACCGGCGAGCTGTATTCCAATACCGACCGGGTGATCGACATTTCTGCCAGCTACTTTTTGCCCGGGTATTTTAAATTCCATATCGTCAGGAGAGTGTAATTAGCTGGCCCGCGCAGACCGGTTGTGAGTTTTTTGGCGGCTTCGCCGCCAAAAAACTCCCCTAAACATCAAAAAGACCTGCTATTAGAAGTCAAGGGGTCAAAACGCTGAACCTTAAAAAATCTATCGAATAACGTAGGCACGCTGCTCTTTGAGAATGACAAAGATGCGTGCAAGGAGCTTATGGCACACCGCGCCTAAGGCTGTGCCGTGGTGCTTACCCTCATCGCGTTTTTTCTGGTAATAGGTTTTAAGCGAAGGATCATGCAAGAGTGCAGCGGTAGCAGCTAACCAGAGGGCATGGCGGAGGTAAGGTGAACCACGCTTGGACATATGGGCTTCGGAAGCCTCGAACTGACCGGTTTGATAGACGGTAGCATCGATCCCGGCATAAGCGACCAGTTTGTCGAGGGTATCGAAACGCTGGATGTCGCCGATCTCAGCCAGGATGGCCGCGCCGGTAACGGGGCCAATACCAGGGATCGAGGTGATGTGCTGCGGGATCTGCTGCATGAGATCAGCGATGGCCTGGTCAATCTCGCCGCGTTGGGCATCCAGCAGTTCCATTTGATCTAGAAGGCAGCGCATCTCAAGATGAACGGCGTTGGTCAAGAAACCAATGCCCACTGATTGGCGGGCCTGGATCTGGAGCTTTTCAGCCTTTTCCAGTCCGAAGCGGCCGTGGCTGGCCTCAGCCAAGACCTGGGCCAGTTCTTGGAGGTCAAATTCAGCAAATTCTTGGGCGGAAACGGCTTCTTGCAGCACAGCCCGGGAGGCTTGCAGAAAAACGCTCGAAAACTGGCGCTCATATTCGGGAAAAACCCGATCCAGGATGGTCAAAAGCTTGCGTTTGAGGTCTCCGACCTGCTCTGTGAGCCGAAAACGGAAGCGGCTCAATTCGCGTAACTGCATAAATACCGGCAGGTTCTGCTCGGAGGGCGGTAAATTGGCAATGCGGATGTAATCGGCAATCCAGACTGCGTCGCTGGCATCACTTTTCACCTTGCGAATGCCGCTCTTGCGGTAAGCCGCCACCTGTAGCGGATTAAGTACGATCACCGGGTAGTGATTACGAGTCAGGTCATCGTACAGCGCCAGCCAGTAATGCCCCGTCGCTTCCAAGCCCACCGTGACAGCTCCGCCCAAGGCCTGGAGTTCCTTGTGTAATTGGTCAAAGCCAGTGCGCGTGTTGGAGATAGTGATCGCTGCTTTTACCACCTGACCTTTTTCATCCATCAAAGACACGGCATGCTTGAGCTTGGCCACATCGATCCCACAGTACATCATGAGACACCTTCCTGTATGTAGATTGAAGTGAGGTGACCTCAGACAGCTACGAGACTCTCAGCCTTGTCAGTCATGCGCCGCCGAACGGCAACCTGCTTATTCGAGACCTCTCGTAGCGCTGAGGCGACAGTCTTTTTTACGAGGCTCATACCTCAAGGAGACCAACGTCGACCTCAGCTTCTACGAGCATTGTATGTCAGTCGCTAGACTGACGCTACTACTTATTTATACAAGGAGAGTGTAATAAGTGAATTTAATGTTTTCAAGGAAGAATTAATAACCATTGGCTTGCACTTTGTGAGTGGGTCGTTTTGTCAGAAATAGTAATCAACAAATCAATTCTACAAACAACAGGAGTGAACTATGCGCAGCTTTGCCGGACGAGATATTTTATCGCTCAAAGAATTTGAGCGCAACGAATTTTTCCATGTATTTGATGTGGCGCGGAAGATGGAAGTGATCGCGCACGCGCGCAAGAATGTGGAACTGCTGAAGGAAAAGACGCTGGTTACCGCATTCTACCAGCCCTCGACCCGCACCCGGCTGGCCCATGAAGCCGCCATGCACCGGCTGGGCGGGCACGTCACCGGCTTTTCAGATGCCAAGATGACCCGCGCGGGAGATTTTTACCAGGAATCGATCAAAGACACCGTGAAGATGCTGGAATTCTACGGCGATGTGATCGTGATGCGCCATTTTCAGCAGGGCGCGCCGCACGAAGCGGCCAAGTGGGCCAGCATTCCCATCATCAACGGCGGCGACGGGTGGGGCGAACATCCTACCCAGATTTTGACCGATCTGTATACCGTGCTGGTGGAGAAGGGGCGCATCGATGGGCTGAAATGGCTGGCGGTCGGAGATATGCGCATGCGCACCATGCACTCGCTGGGGTATGCGCTGACCCAGTTTGACTGCCCGATCACCTTTGTCGCCCCGCCGGATATGTCGTTGACCCCGGAATTTAAGCAGGAGCTCAACCAGTACAGCCTGAACTTTAAGGAAGCCGAGCACGTGGAACAGGCCATCGCCGAGGCGGATGTGATCCTGGTCGAGCCGGTCGTGCAGCCGGACTATACCAAGTCGCGGGATGAACGCATCGGCGACCTGGGCCTGACCCCGTCCAATTACAAAATCACCCGCGAACTGCTGGCGACCAAGGCCAAGCCGGACGCGATCCTGCTGCATTCGCTGCCGCGCATGGACGAAATCCCCACCGACGTGGATATTACCCGCTGGTCGCGCTACTGGCAGGAAGCCTTCAACGGCGTGGTGATGCGCATGGCGCTGCTGTCCCTGGTATTGGGCGCAATGGAATAAACCTCAAATTCGATGTAAGGAGGACCGTTATGCAGACATTTTTACATGGTCGGGATCTGATTGGCGACCTGGATTTCAGCAAGGAAGAAGTCGAAACCGTGCTGGACGTGGCGCTGGACCTCAAGCGCAAACGCGCGTTAAATGAGCCTCACGCTTATTTGCGGGATAAAACCCTGGCGATGCTGTTCTTTTTCAGCAGCACGCGCACCCGCGGTTCCTTTGAAGCGGGGATGGCCCAGTTAGGCGGCCACGCTGCCTTTATCGAATCGCGCACCACGCAGATCGCTCACGGCGATACCGCGAAAGAAATCGGCGAAATCCTGGGCCGTTATTACGACGGCATGGCGATTCGTCACGTGGATTGGGGGGTAGGCAACCAGTATCAAAACGATGTGGCGCGCTATTCACGCTCCCCGATTTTGAATATGCAGTGCGAAATCTACCACCCATTCCAATGTCTGGCCGATTTGTTGACCGTCTGGGAAAAGAAAGGGCGCGATTTGCGCCGCAAGAAGATGGTGGTTTCCTGGGCGTACGCGGATTCTTATCAAAAGCCGCTTTCCGTGCCGCAAAGCCTGATCCTGCAGATGCCGCGGTTTGGCATTGATGTGGTTCTGGCTCACCCGCCGGAGTTCAAACTGATGCCGGATATCGTGGGACAGGCCCAGGAACAGGCGCGCAAATTCCACACCGGTTTTGAAATCGTCAACGATATGGATGAGGCCTTTACAGACGCGGATGTGGTTTATCCCAAGTCGTGGGGGCCGCTGGTCTTCACCTCCGACCCAAAACAGAGCACGGATATCATCAACAAATATAAAGATTGGATCGTGGATGAACGGCGCATGGGTCTGACGAAGGACGACTGCATTTACATGCACCCCCTGCCGGCAGATCGAAATGTGGAAGTGACCGATGCGGTGATCGATGGTCCCAAGTCTGTGGTGTATGACCAGGCTGAGAACCGATTACACGTGCAGAAAGCCGTCATGGCGCTTACCATGGGCTAAATCGAAGGGCCTTGCCAGTGTTTTAAACCGGCAAGGCTTTTTCCTATGTGATGTTTAGGTGAGTTTTTTGCACTCGCGAGTGCAAAAAACTCCCAGGCATCGTATTGTGCGGTCGCCGCCAACTTTTGCGCCAGGGCGCCGACCAGCTTATTACTCGAAACCGATAGGATGGATTTTATGGAAAAAAAAGGTGTTGCCGTTGTTGCTGTGGGTGGTAATTCGTTGATCAAGGATGCCGCGCATAAAAGTGTGCCGGATCAATACGCCGCTGCCAGCGAATCCATGAATCATATCGCTGAAATGATCGCCCAGGGTTGGGATGTCGTGGTGACCCACGGTAATGGACCGCAGGTTGGCTTCATTCAACGCCGCTCCGAATTATCCCGCCACGAACTGCACGAGATCCCGCTGGATTACTGCGGAGCGGACACACAGGGTGCCATCGGCTATATGTTTGTCATGGCGCTGCACAATGAATTTTTAAACCGGGGCATGGATAAGAAAGCCGTCGCCGTGGTTACCCAGACCATCGTCGACCGCAACGACCCGGCGTTTAAGAACCCCACCAAACCGATTGGGTCGTTCATGGATGAAAAGATGGCCCAGGAACGAGCTGAAAAAGAAAACTGGTCGGTGGTAGAAGACGCGGGACGAGGTTGGCGGCGGGTGGTCGCTTCGCCGATCCCCCAGCGCATCGTGGAAGCATCCGCCATCCGCAACCTGATCGACGCGGGTTTCACGGTGGTGGGTGTGGGCGGCGGCGGGATCCCGGTGATCGAGGAAGCCGACGGCAGCCTGTTGGGGGTTGAGGCGGTGATTGACAAAGATTTCGGCTCATCGCTGCTGTCGACGATGATCAACGCCGACCTTTTCGTGATCAGCACCGCAGTCGAGAAGGTGGCGATCAACTACAACAAGCCCAATCAGAAATGGCTGGACCGGATAACGGTGGCCGAAGCGGAAGCTTATATGACAGAAGGTCACTTCGCCAAAGGCTCCATGCTGCCCAAGATCCAGGCCATTTTGCGCTTCATCAAGAATGGCGGCAAGTTGGCGCTGATCACCAATCCGGAGAACATCGGGCGCGCGCTCAAGGGCGAGACCGGCACCTGGATCGTCCCCTGATTTTTGGAGCCCTCACCCCCGGCCCCTCTCCCACATGCCCGAAGCAACTGTGGTTTTTGTCAAGCGGCAGCTCGGGTTTTTGTAACAGCCAAAGCAGATTCCCAGTGCTTGCGATTGTGCATCATGGCATTGAGAATGGTTAATAACTTACGCATACAGGCGACGAGGGCCACCTTGGCTTCCTTTCCAGCCTGGATGAGACGCGCATAGAAGGTGCGAATGACTGGATTACAGCGTGTGGCGGAGAGCGTGGCCATATACAAGACCGAACGGATCGAGGCGCGCCCGCCCCAAATGGCGCGTTTGCCATGCATTTTGCCGCTGTCGCAGTTGTACGGTGCCACCCCCACCAGCGCGGCGATTTTCTTGCGGTTGAGCGTACCCAACTCGGGCAGTTCGGCTAATAGAGTGGTGGACAGCACCGGGCCTACCCCGGGAGCCGAGCGCAACAGGTCATCCTTTTCACGCCAAATCGGGCTATTTTTTAGCAAATCTCGCAGGTCTTTGTCCAAATCGTCCAGGCTCTGTTGGAGCCAGGCGATATGGTCCTTAAGATTTAACCAGCACGTCCTTATGCACTAAGTGCAGACGATTCTCCTCCGCTACCAGCATTTCGATCAGCTGGCGGCGGCGCCCCAGAATGGCTTGCAGTTGCTGGGTCTGCGCATCGGCCAAAGCCCGCGGCTCTGGTTTGACCGCTTCAGCAAAACGCGCCAACACCTGGGCGTCGATGGGGTCAGTTTTTGCCAACCGCCCCAAGGATTTGGCAAAATCGCGCACCTGGCGCGGGTTCACCACCGCTACCGCCAGCTCGGCCAGGGCCAATGCCCCCGCCGCAGCCATTTCGTATCCACCGGTAGCTTCCAACACGATCAGGACCGGCCTTACCGCGCTCAATTTCTGCACCAATTTCCCGATCCCCGCCAGATTGTTTTCAACTTGCCAACTGACCGGGTCGGGTCCAACGCTCACATCCAGATGGGCCTTGCTCACATCGATCCCAACATACACCTTCGCCATCTTGTTCTCTGTCATGTTGCCCTCTATTTGCCTAACAGGTCCCAACCTTGCCAGATTCGGGCTCGCGGCCCAGGCAACTGTTCGGGCTTTTGTCGAAAGGACACGGCGATCCACGCTTCGGGACGGTCTGATGACCCAGGGGCAATCGATCTGCCGTGTCCCTATTCACACCCTAATCTTACTCCTGCTCGATCCTACTACCTGCCACTCCCCTGATTCTGTCACTTATCTGGACTCTCACCTCCAGGTTGAAGAGCACCCTTCCTCTCCCTTCGGGAGAGGAAGAAGAAAAACCTTTCCCTATCATACAAGGGGCATGTGGGAGAGGGGCGTTATTTTAATACCGATGTTGGACGGCATGCCTTCCAACATCGGTAAATGCGGGAGGAGCGCGCAGGGCCAATTTTTTTTGCCGGGCCGGATTAAACGGACATTAAACTAGTCGCCTGTAAATCTTGCCATTTTTGATGAAATGGGGGATACTACGAGAACAAATCTTTATCCCGTTTAAATTCCCCTGTGTGGGAAGATGGCTTTTGAAACTTAATATCCCTGGTCCAAAAAATATTTATAAGATCGTTCGAGAAAAATGAGCAATCTGTAAAGACAGTTGCACCTCACGCCGGTATTCAGATGCCCATCCGGGAACAACGGTTGAGTTTTGAAGGGAGGTGGTTGTTACCCTTTGATGATGAAACGAATATCCAATCATTTATCCTGAACAGTTCAATCAGAATTAAGGTATGGAGGAGAAAGATATGTCTAAAAAAGCTGGATGGCTGATTTTGAGCCTGATCATCGTGTTTTCGCTGATGCTGAGCGCCTGTCAGGCCGCGGCTCCGACCGCTGCCAAAGCCCTGACGATGGGGCTTTTGATGGTAGGCCCTTATAACGACAAGGGCTGGAGCCAGGCCCATTATGATGCTATGCAATACGTGCAGACCAAGGTACCTGGCACCAGCCTGGTATATGTCGACAAGGTAAATACTTCCGACCGCCCCGGCACCACGGCGGCCCAACTCGCGGCCGACCTGGTATCCAAGGGCGCCAAAGTTGTCATCTTCAACTCGGATGATATGAAAGATGACGCCATCAAATATGCCCAGGACAATAAGGATACCTGGGTGATCTTTGCTTCCGGCGATTCCGTCTGGAAAGATGGCAAAGATTACCACGATCTTCCCAATATGATCAATGTGATGGGCAGGATGATTTACGGCAAGATGATTGCCGGATGCGCCGCTGCCCTGACCACCCAGACCGGAAAAATCGGTTATCTTGGACCCTTGATCAATGACGAGACCCGCCGCCTGGCCTCCTCGGTTTACCTGGGCGCTGAATACTGCTGGACCCATTACCTGAACAAGAATGCCGCCGACCTGAAATTCAAGGTCACCTGGATCGGCTTCTGGTTCAATATCCCGGGCTTTACCTCCGATCCCAGCCAGGTCGCCAAAGATTTCATCAACAGCGATTATGACGTGGTGATCTCGGGGATTGATACCACCGAGGGTCTGGTGGAAGCCAACAAGGCTGCCTCCGCCGGCAAAAAAGTATGGGCCATCCCGTATGATTACAAGGATGCCTGCTCGGAAGCCCCGAGCGTCTGCCTGGGCGTCCCGTACTTCAACTGGGGCCCGGCCTATGTTAAATACATGAAAGCCATCATGGACGGCACCGCCAAACAAACCTTTGAATGGCTTGCCCCGGATTGGACGAATATCAACAATCCCGATACCAGTATTGTGGGCTTCAACAAGGGCACCGCTCTGGCGAGCGCTGCCGCCGCAAACGTGGATAAATTCATCGGAGAATTAGGCGGAGGTCTGGACCTCTGGACAGGCCCATTGAACCTGCAGGACACCACGGTTTACCTGAAAGCTGGCGAAAAAGCCACCGATCAGCAGATCTGGTACCTGCCGCAGCTGCTGCAAGGCATAGAAGGCCAGAGCGTTCCATCTAAATAGCTCTGCGAACCTTTTCAGTCGGCGCAGCCGATTGAAAAAATAAAATAAGGGGCTGTTCCAATTTTCATTTGGGACAGCCTCATGCTTTTTTGTACCCATCTTTTTCTGGTATTGTCCGATGATCATGCTAAAATAAGTTATGAAAGTTGAGCTCTCCCACATCCAAAAACATTTCGGCGCGGTACACGCCAATAATGACATTAACCTCACCGTCCCTGCGGGTACGATCCAGGGCATCCTGGGTGAGAACGGAGCTGGCAAAAGCACGTTGATGAAAATCTTGTCGGGTTTTATCCAGGCGGATGAGGGTGAAATTCGACTGGATGACAGGCCGGTGCATATTGCCAATCCCGCGGATGCGATCGTGCATGGCATCGGCATGCTTCACCAGGATCCACTGGATTTTCCACCCATGCGGGTCATCGATGATTTCATCATCGGGCGGCAAGGTCAAAAATTGTTTCCCGATCGAGAAAAGGCAGCTAAAGATCTCAAAGAACTCGAGCAGCAGTTTGATTTTGCCATCGATCCTGAGTCATATGTAGATTCCCTGACGGTGGGCGAGCGCCAACAGTTGGAAATTCTGCGTCTTTTGTGGTTGGGCGCACGCGTCCTGATTCTTGATGAACCCACCACGGGCATCAGCGCCCTGCAGAAAGAAAAACTATTTGCCACGCTCAAGAAGTTGGCCGGCCAGGGGATGACAGTTATTTTTGTGTCCCATAAATTGGAAGAGGTCGAAGGACTGTGCGGGCAGGTGGCGGTGCTGCAGAGCGGACGCCTGGTAGGCGAGGCTCACCCCCCCTATACTACGGAAGACCTGGTGCGGATGATGTTTGGCAAGGTCGTCCAGCCGGATGAACGAGTGAATGCCCGCCAGGCGGATACCCTGCTGCTGATCAAGAATCTCGAGATTGACGATTTCCGCCTGAATATCAAAGGGGTCAATCTACAAATCCACCTGGGCGAAGTCATCGGGCTGGCGGGGATGGAGGGTTCAGGCCAGAGCCAGTTTCTGCGCACCCTGGGCGGGTTAATGCGCCCGGTAGGCGGCGAGCTGGTACTGGGCAGCCGCAACCTGGCAGGAAAGCCCTACCCGCAGTTTATGGACAGCAGGGTAGCCTTTATGCCGGCGGCGCGCCTGGAGGAAGGGCTGATCCCGGGATTAACCCTGACCGATCATTTTGTGCTGTGTGAAGAACAGCAGGGCTTTTTTATCAACAAAGCCCATGCCCATGAGGTTACCAGCCGCTATATTAAGGATTTTACGATCCGCGGCACGCCGGAGAGCCAGATTGAGGCCCTTTCTGGTGGAAACCAGCAGCGGGCATTATTGTCGCTCCTGCGCCAGCCGTTGAACCTGCTGTTGATGGAGCATCCTACCCGGGGGTTGGATATTGAATCTACGATCTGGATTTGGGGAAAGCTCAAAGAGCGCTGCCTTCAGGGGACGGGCATTGTCTTTATTTCTGCCGATCTGGATGAGGTGATCCGCTACAGCGACCGCATCCTGGTATTCTTTGGGGGGCGGGTTTCAGAACCGGTTGATTCTGCCATCACCTCGGCAGAGCAATTGGGCCAGATGATCGGCGGGAAAGGATGGTAGGAGGCAGCCTATGTTGAATTCAAACTCACGCTGGCTGGGACTTGGGTTTCGTCTCCTGGGGATCGTGCTGGCGCTGTTGTTTACCACGATTATCCTGGTGCTTACCGGCGCGTCGCCGTTCGAGGCCTTCAATAACATTATCATCGGTTCCGTAGGCTCGTGGGGCAAAATCTCCGATACACTGGTAGCCTGGGTCCCGCTGCTGCTGGCGACGACCGGTTTATTGGCTACTTTTACCGCGGGCCTGTGGAATATCGGCATCGAAGGCCAGATTACGCTGGGCGCGATCTTTACCACCTTTGTCCTGCGCTCCCTGCAAGATTCCGCACTGCCGCCCGTGATCACTTTAATCCTGGCGATCCTGGCTGGCGCGCTGGGGGGGGCGTTTTGGGCGTCGATTGTGGGTTGGCTCAAGATTTACGGCGGGGTCAATGAAATCTTCGGCGGCCTGGGAATGAATTTTGTGGCCACCGCTTTTACGATCTGGCTGATCTTTGGCCCATGGAAACGGCCGGGGATCGGTTCCATGAGCGGCACGGAGCCGTTTCCAGACGTATTTTCGCTGCCAGTGATCGCGGGGACACGCCTCAGCCTGTGGTCGTTGGGCGTCGGCATCGCCGGCATCATTTTGGTCTATATCGTGCTGAACGGCACTTACTTTGGTTTGCGGCTCAAAGCCGTGGGGAAAAACAGCCGGGCGGCATTTTTAATGGGAATTCCGACCGGGCGCTATATGATGTCGGCCTTCCTGATCTGTGGTGCTTTCGCGGGCCTGGCAGGAGCGATGCAGGTGACCGCCGTTTACCACCGCCTCATCCCAGCGATTTCATCCGGGTATGGTTTCCTGGGGCTGCTGGTGGGCATGCTGGTCAATTACCAGGCTGCCTGGGCCGCGCCGGTCTCCTTTTTCTTCGCGGCGCTGAATATCGGCAGCATCCAGCTCCCGATCATGATGCAGCTGGACTCGACCCTTTCGGGCGTGCTGCAGGGGGCTCTGGTTCTTTTTGTACTGATGGTAGACGGTGTCCGCCGCCGCCTGACGGGAAAATCATAAGGAGGCCGGCATGGATCAATCGACTTTAATTGGATTGGCAGGTGTGCTGTCTTCTGCGGCGCCGGTAGTGGTGGCGGCGATCGGTGAAACCATCGCCGAGCGGGCCGGGGTGATCAACCTGTCGCTGAACGGTACGATTTTGCTTGCGGCAATGGCGGGCTTTGCGGCAGCGCTGGTCACCCAAAGCACCCTGCTCGGCTTTTTAGCCGGCGCGGTGGTGGGAGGGCTGGTGGCGCTGATCGTGGCTTTTTCGAGCATCACCTTAAAGCAATCTCAAGTAGCGGTTGGTTTTGTGCTGGCGCTGATGTGCCGCGACCTTTCTTATTTTCTTGGCAATCCCATCATGGGCGCCTCCGGTCCGCTGGTTCCCCATCTCGGTATTCCCTTTCTCAAAGACATTCCAATCCTGGGTATATTGTTTTTTGACCAGGATCTGCAGGTTTATGCCAGCTTTATATTGATTATTGTGGCTTACATCTGGGTGTACAAGACTCGCCAGGGACTGATGCTGCAGGGCATCGGTGAGCGCCCGGCGGCGGCATTTGTGCGCGGGGCCAATGTCAACCGTATGCGCTATATCTACACAATATTGGGCGGTGCGCTGGTGGGAATCGCGGGACCGATGTACACGCTCAGTATTAAGGCCGGATGGAAGGGGACCATTTCCGGTTTGGACGGGTTTGGCTGGATTGCCCTCGCAATCACGATTTTCGGCGGATGGAACCCGCTGCGCGTGGCGTTGGGAGCCTACCTGTTTGGGCTGCTGCAGTGGCTGGGGATCGTTTTGCAGCCCAGCCTGCCCAATATTCCTTCTCAAGTGCTGCAAGTGGCGCCTTTCCCGCTGATGATCCTGACCCTGCTGCTGGTCAATATCGGCAATGCCGAATGGGTCGACCGTACTCTGGCAGGCCTGCCGCCTGAAACCAGGCGAATTTTGGCCAAAATCCTGCGCGGAATGCGCACCTCCCCGCCCGCATCCCTGGGTGTACCGTTCGAAAACGAATAAAAATACCGAAAGGACCGCCGCAGGGCAACCCCCACGCGGTGGAAATGGTAAATAAAATACAATGGGAAATTTCATTGGTTACCGCTGTTCGCTGTGCCAGACCGAATACCAGCCGGATCAAGTGACATACACCTGCCCCAAAGATGGCGGCAACCTGGACGTCATTCTGGATATTGAATCTCTGGCGCGCCGCTACCAACCCGGGGATATCTCCTCGCGCACGGATACCTCGCTGTGGCGCTACCTGCCACTGCTGCCGGTAGCTGACCCCGGGGGTGAAGATACGCCCCTGCGTTCTGCCGGATGGACGCCCATTTTCCGCCCCCCGGCCTTGCTGCGCAGTCTGGGACTGGAGAATCTCTGGATCAAAGATGACGGACGCAACCCGACGGCATCCTTCAAGGACCGCGCCAGCGCGGTGGTGATCGCCCGTGCGCTGCAGATCAAAGCCGGTACGGTAGTCACTGCCTCCACGGGAAATGCCGGGGCGGCCCTGGCCGGAATGGCGGCGGCGGTAGAGGTGCCGGCAGTCATTTTCGCACCGAAGACCGCGCCTCCCGCCAAGATTGCCCAACTACTGGTCTATGGGGCACAGGTAATCCTGGTGGATGGCAATTATGATTCCGCCTTCGACCTGACGATTGAAGCCGCGCATGAATTCGGCTGGTACTGCCGCAATACCGGATATAACCCCTTCACCGTTGAAGGGAAGAAGACGGCGGCATTCGAAATCTGGGAACAAATTATCCTGCCGCGGCACCTTGACCAGCCGCTGCTGGTGTTCGTCTCGGTTGGGGATGGGAACATTATCTCCGGCATCCATAAAGGTTTTAAGGACCTGCACCAGTTAGGCTGGCTGCCGGTCATGCCGCGCCTTTTCGGGATCCAATCCACCGGTTCAGCCGCCGTGGCCAATGCTTTTGCCGCCGGTACGGAAACGATTATCCCGGTCGAGGCCAATACCCTGGCGGACAGCATTTCGGTCGACCTACCGCGGGACGGCGTGCGCGCGGTGCGCGCGGCAGCCCAGACCGGGGGGTCGTACATCACGGTTCCCGATGCGGATATTCTCGCGGCGGTAGCCGAGCTTGGCCGGGCGGGTATTTTTGCCGAACCAGCCGGAGCGACAGCCTTCGCCGGGCTGCGCCAGGCCCTGGCACAGGGCCTGGTCTCCACCACCGATCCGGTGATCGTGCTTAATACCGGCAATGGGCTTAAAGACACGCGGGCCGCCATGCAGGCGGTCGCACCCGCGCCGGTGATCGAACCGACCCTGGCAGCCTTGCGCCGCCATCTGGGTCGATAGGATGTTTTCGCCTGACCTCCCTATTTGACCGGTTTTCAGGTTAGAATTGAGCAGATGTCAGACCACTTAAGTTTTCCAACCGGCCAAACGGAGATGACCATGGATCCTACCTTTACGATCATCGCTCCTGTGTTCAATGAGCGCGAATCCTTGCCTTTTCTCTTTAAACGAGTTAAGGAGGTGATGGATACGACCGGCGAACCCTGGGAACTTATCGTGGTGGATGATGGTTCTACGGACGGCTCGACCGAGATGATCCAAGAGCAGGCCCAACTGGACGAACGCGTGCGCCCGGTGATCTTTGCGCGCAACTTCGGTCACCAGATTGCCGTTACCGCCGGCCTGGATTACAGCCGGGGCCAGGCTGTAGTGATTATAGACGCCGATCTGCAAGACCCGCCTGAAGTGATCCTGGAACTGATCCAGAAATGGCGCGAGGGCAACGAGGTGGTGTATGCCGTGCGCGCGGAACGGGAGGGTGAGACCTGGTTTAAGACCTTCACGGCTTCACTTTTCTACCGCTTGATCTACCGCATCACGGATGTGAAAATTCCCATGGATACCGGCGACTTCCGCCTTATGGACCGAAAGGTGGTCGACGTGATGAACAGCATGCGCGAGAAATACCGCTTCTTGCGCGGGATGTCGTCATGGGTCGGTTTCCGGCAGGTGGGTGTACCTTACCGCCGGGCGGCGCGCTTCGCGGGCACAACGAAGTACCCGTTCAAGAAAATGCTCAAACTGGCGATCACGGCGGTGACCGGTTTCTCTTATTTCCCGCTGCAGGTGGCTACATTCATGGGCTTTATCTCGGCCGGAATTGCCATTCTGGCGATCCCCGTCGTAATTATTATGCGGTTAATCGGTGAGACCTCTCAGATTGGTGGGGGAGCTTTCACAGGGCAGGCGACTACCCTGATCGCAGTCTTGTTCCTGGGCGGCGTTCAATTAATTTCTTTAGGCATCCTGGGGGAATATATCGGCCGGATATATGATGAGGTCAAGGGACGCCCGCTGTATATTGTGCGCGAGGCGCCTATAAAGAAGTAAAACCTGTGTGCGGTACTCCTGGCAGCTGCCGGAATGAAAGGCATGCGGCCCAGGTCCGACCGAAAATTTTTTATACTTGTTTCCTGGAGGTTTTCGATGGCTAAAATTGATTTGACGGTCTACCCCGATCGTCTGGAGCACGCGGTCAAGCGCGCTCGCGAACGCAATATCGTTGTCCCGACCTATAAACAGATGAAAAACCCGGCGACTGCGCCGGCAAAGGTGAAGGAACAGCTCGGCCGGACGGGTTTGTGGGATGTTGCCCCAAGCAACCTTTTCCGCATCACCTGGAAGAACCAACCGGTGCCCACCGGCGGCGGATTTGGTGGCGTAAATTACCTGGAACTGCCCTCCAGTCTGACCGGCACCCCGGCCCGGGTGATTGCCCTGCTGGGCAAATGGTTCCCCACCGGCGCGCATAAAGTCGGCGCGGCTTTCAGCTGCCTGGTGCCGCGTCTGGTGACCGGCCAGTTTGACCCCACCACCGAAAAAGCGGTCTGGCCTTCCACCGGAAATTACTGCCGGGGCGGGGCGTATGACTCGGCCCTGCTGGCCTGCCAGTCAATCGCCATCCTGCCCGAAGGGATGAGCCGCGAACGTTTCGAATGGTTGAAGAAAATTGCCGGTGAGGTCATTGCCACCCCCGGTTCGGAAAGCAACGTAAAAGAGATCTTCGACAAATGCAAAGAGCTGCGCGCCAGCGGTGAAGATTTAATGATCTTCAACCAGTTCGAAGAGTTTGGCAACTACATGTGGCACTACGATGTGACCGGACATGCCATGGAAGAAGTGCTCCAAAAAGAGTTGGGGCCCAATGGCGCTTACCGCGGGGTTGCTCTGACCACCGGTTCGGCCGGCACAATTGCCTGCGGCGATTATATGAAGCAGCGCTTCCCGACCAGCAAAGTGGTAGCCAGCGAAGCCCTGCAGTGCCCCACCCTGCTCAACAACGGGTTTGGTTCGCACCGCATCGAAGGCATCGGTGACAAACACGTCCCCTGGATCCATAACATCAAAAACACGGATATGGTGGTGGCGATCGATGACAATGCGGTGGTCAATCTCATGCGCCTGTTTAATGAGCCTGTAGGTCGGGAATTCCTGGCGAAGAAGGGCGTGCCCGCCGCTCTGGTAAATCAGCTGGACCTGCTGGGCTTTTCGGGGATTGCCAATATGCTTTCGGCGGTAAAATTCGCCAAATATTATGAACTGGGACCCAGCGACGTGGTTCTGACCATTTTTACCGATTCGATGGAACTGTACCAGAGCCGGATCACGGAAATGCGCCGCGAGATGGGCGAGTTTACCGCGCAGGATGCCGCCGAGGTTTACGCTCGATATTTGCAGGGCGTCACAACCGATAATTTAGAGGAATTAACCTACACCGAGCGGAAACGGATCCATAACCTCAAGTATTACACCTGGGTCGAACAGCAGGGCAAGTCCTACGAAGAAATCCAGGCCCAATGGTACGACCCCACGTATTGGACCGGTTACCAGGAGCAGGTGGATGAGATCGATGATTTGATCCAGCAGTTCAATGCCCGGGTTGGCTTGATGTAAATCTATCCTGGCCCATGATCCTCATGGGCCAGGATGTATAGTACTTAAATGTGTGCCGGTTTTGGAGTGTGACGTAGAGCAGAAAAGATGAGCGCATACCCATCCCCAGAATCGCTGGTTTTGGTGGCAGTCATACCAGACCCGCGTGATTTGGAAATTGCCCGTTTGTTGGGCTGGTATCGCATTCGTCTTAAATCTGCTCCCAAGGTGCTCGAAGTCGATACCCTGGCTTTTTACCAGACGAGCGCCTTTGGCAGTCCGCACGGCGGGCAGATTGAACATTTCGCCGCGCTGCGCGGCCATGAACTGGTTACCCGCCGCACATTGTTTCGGGATGAACCCAATCACCCGCGGGCCAATGAGGAGTATTACAAACTCAGCATTGGCCCGCTGCAGACTCTGCCGGAGCCGATCCCTGCCGGGAAATGGAAGCGGATCACCTTTCTGTACACTACCGGCGACCGCTTTCTTACCGCCCGCGAAATCCACGATCTGTTGGTGGGCACCGAGGAAAGGGCCGGGCTGTGGCGCATCCTTCGCGAAAGGGCTTTGCAGTCTGGCCAGTACCGGGCCGAGGAGCTGCCGGAGATCGCGCTGGACCCGCTCCTGGTGGCAATGTTGGGTGGTCTGATAAAATAAGCGGCGGTTATGCTTATGTATTTCAACCACGGAGCCACAGGCACACCGCAGGGTGCACACCGCTCAGAAGACTGTTTCAAAAGTCGCATACCTTCGATGGATGGCTTCATGCTACACAAATCACTTCCTTTGGTGAGTGTCCGTCGTGCTGCTGACTGCTGATAGGCTGATGTTAGAAAGGAGTCCGGCTATGGCATTTGTCATCCGAGGGGGCACATTAATCACCGCCGCAGAAACATTCGCCGCGGATATCCTGGTGGAAGGGGAGCGCATCGCCGCGATTGGGCCGCATCTGGCGGTGGGCGAGGAGGTAGAGGTGATAGACGCCGCCGGCAAACTGGTTCTGCCGGGCGGGGTCGATGTTCATACGCACCTGGAACTGCCGATGTTTGGCACGGTCTCATCCGACGATCATTACACCGGGCATAAAGCCGCGGCTTTCGGTGGGACGACGACCGCCATCGATTTTATCTCCCAGGACTACCCTTCACTGCATGCCAACGTGGATGCCTGGCATGCCAAAGCGGACAGTAAGGCAGCGGTGGATTACAGCTTCCACATGAATATCACCCATTTTGATGACGAGGTGGCCCGCCAGATCCCGGGTTTGCTGTCCGAGGGCATTACCAGCCTGAAAGTATTTACGGCCTATAACAACCGCCTGCGCCTCGCGGATGGCGACATCTTCAAAGTGATGCGCATCGCGCGCGAGAACGGTTTCCTGACCATGCTGCATGCCGAAAACGGGGACGTGATCGACCTGCTGGTAGCAGAGGCCCTGGCTGCCGGGCACCTGTCGCCGCCCTGGCACGGCCGCACCCGTCCGGCGTGGGGCGCGGTGGAGGCCGTGCTGCGCGCTTCTGCCCTGTCGGCCCAGGCCGGAAATGCACCCCTGTATGTGGTTCACATGAATGCCGGGGGGGAAGTCGACCAGCTGGCTTACGCTCGCCAACACAGCCTGGCGGTGATGGGTGAAACCTGCCCCCAGTATTTATTCTTCACGGAAGACGACCTGGCGCGCCCGGATGGAGCCAAATGGGTGTGTTCGCCGCCGGTGCGCACCGTGCCCGACCAGGCCCGGCTGTGGGAAGGTCTGGGAGACGGCACGCTGCAGGTGGTTGCCACCGACCACTGCCCGTTCTTTTTCAATGGTTCACGCCCCATCCAGTATGAAGGCCAGCCCGTGGCGATCCCGGGCAAAGAGCTGGGCAAGGACGATTTCACCCGCATTCCCAACGGTCTGCCGGGAATTGCTGATCGCCTGCCGGTGATGTGGACGTTTGGGGTGGGGGCTGGACGTCTCACGGCGAACCAGTTTGTGGCCTTGAACTGCACCAACCCGGCGAAAATTTTCGGCCTCTACCCGCGCAAGGGCACACTCATGCCCGGCGCTGACGCGGATATCGTCGTGTGGGACCCGGAAAAGCACGTGCACTACGGCGTGGCTGTGGCTCACCAGCGCACCGATTACAACCTGTACGAAGGCTGGGAACTGACCGGATATCCGCAGCAAGTCTGGCTGCGGGGTGAATTGATCGTGGACGGAGAACGCTGGTTGGGCAGGGCGGGCATGGGCCGCTTTTTACGGCGCCTGCCGCACGCACCGCGCCTCTAACGGATAAAGCATGCAATATTTGCTACTGCTGCCGGTCGTGCTGCTGTTTGTCGCCGCAGGGGCGATCCTTGTTCTGAGGCGTTTCCGGCCCGGGTCCGGTTATGCCTGGCTGCTGGCGGTGGTGGTCTGCCTGGCTGTGTGGGGGCTGCTCATCTATTTCCGCTTCCATGCCCCGGCGGCGGTGATCTTTATTAACTGGCTGCCAGTGACCCAGGCGGTGGGCACGGTTATTTTTCAACTGGATACTCCGGCCTGGATCTATACGATGAGCCTGGCCGGATTGGCAGCAGCGGTCATCCTGACCGCGTCCGCCCGTCTGCATCACAATTCCAATCCATCCACCTGGGCGGCCAACCTGGCGATCACCGCCGCCGGGATGCTGGCCACCCTGGCGGGCACGCCCCTGGCACTGGTCCTGGCCTGGACGCTGATCGATGCCATCGAGCTGGTATTTATCCTGGGGGCGGTGAGTGAAAAAGAGACCAGTTCAGAGGCCGTACTGGCATTTTCTTTTCGCATTACCGGCACCCTGGTATTAATGGGTACGATGGTCCTCAGCCGGGCGACCGGCCAGGAGTTGCTGCTGATCGACCCGCGCCCCGACCTTTCGATTTTCCTGCTGATTGCCGCCGGTCTGCGCCTGGGGGTGCTGCCCCTCCACCTGCCGTATATCCGCGAACTGCCCTTCCGGCGGGGGGTCAGCACAACGCTGCGTATTGTTTCGGCCGCATCTGGCCTGGTGGTATTGGGACGCCTGCCGGTGACGGTTGTCTCACAGGTCTGGTATCCCTGGATGCTGCTATTCGCGGCGCTGGCGGCTTTTTATGGGGCAGCGATGTGGCTGACCAGCCCGAATGAAATCCGCGGCCGCCCCTATTGGATGATCGCGCTTGGCGGCCTGGCCGTGGTCAGCGTGGTGCGCGGTTATCCTACGGCCAGCCTGGCCTGGGGATCGCTGCTGATCCTATCCGGCAGCCTGCTGTTTCTTTACTCCGTGCGGGAACGGCACCTGATTTTATTGCCGGCGTTAGGCGCCCTGGCTTTAAGCGGCCTGCCATTCACCCCCGGCGGGGTTGGCTGGGAGGGGTTGGTGGTCTTTCCGATTAATTACCCTGATTTTATATTCTGGGGGGTGCATGCCCTGCTGCTGGCCGGCTTCATCCGCCACATGTTTCGCCCTGAAGAACCCCTGTCTATCCTGGAACCCTGGATCAAGGTGGTATATCCGCTGGGATTGGGTCTGTTGGCCGGTACGGCCTGGCTGGTAGCCGTGCTGGGTTGGACCGATTCCAGGGGGCTGGACCGCTGGTGGGCCAGCCTGCCGACGGTGCTCGCGGCTGTAGGGGGGTGGTACGCTTACCGCCGCCTGCGGCCGTGGTGGGCGGCTCACCCCGAACGGACGGCATGGGTAACGGTGGTCGGCCGCCCGGTTTTGAGAGTATCCAATGCGCTGTTGCGCCTGGATTGGCTGTACCTGCTGGTCGGGTTCGCGTACCGGCTGGCCCAAGCGCTGATCCGCGCGCTGACGGTGATTCTGGAGGGAGAAGGCGGGGTGCTGTGGGTGCTTGTGCTGCTGGCTTTACTCATCTCCCTGCTGCAGAGCAGCCTGGCAGGTGCGCCGTGACCTTTCTGCAGGAATATGCCCTGGTGCCGGTGGTCCTGGTGGGCTTGACATCATTGGTGCTGCTGTTTTATCCCAACTGGCGCTGGACACTGCTGGCGGTAGGAGTGCAGTACCTGGCGGTGGCCTGGTTGGTGAGTTTGAGCTGGCCGGCGGGCCTGGCGGCGATCAAGCTGGTGGTAGGGTGGATGGCAGGCGCGGTGCTTTCAACCGTTCAGGCTACAATCGATGTCCCATCCGAAGCACTGTCCGGGCGCCTGTTTCGCTTGATGGTTGCCATCCTGCTGCTGGTGGTGATTTTCACCCTGCCGCCGACCACGCGGGCCTGGCTGCAGGTCAGCCAACCCATTTTTTGGGGTGGGATGGTCCTGGCAGGCATGGGCTTGCTGCAGGTCAGCATGACCTCGCGGCCTTTGCGGGTGGTGCTGGGGCTGTTGACTTTCCTGGCAGGCTTTGAAGTGTTGTATGCGGGCCTCGAGTTTTCGGTACTGGTAGCCGGTTTGATGGCGGCGATTAATCTCGGTCTGGCCCTGGCGGGTACCTATTTGCTTTCCTCACCGGAGCAGAAGGAGGTAGGATGAGTTCCGCACTGATCTGGATCATCCTGCCTTTCCTGGTTTCGATCAGCTTACTGCCATTCCGCCACCGGTCCGGCATGGTCCTATGGGTTGCGGCGGGGGTAAGCTTTTTTCTGGCCGTCCTGGGATTGGTATTGCCAATCGGCCCAGCCGTGCATCTTGGACCGCTGACCCTACAGGTTTCGCCGGCAATGGTGATCTTTGGCCGCCGTTTTGTACTGCAGGCAGCCGACAGCTCTTTTTTAGTCCTGATGTATGTGTTTGGGGGAGTTTGGTTCCTCGGGTCGCGCCAGGCCGGCACACCGAACTATTTTCCGGGGATTGGCCTGGCGTTGATCGCCATGCTGGTGGCGGCTCAAGCGGTTGAGCCATTCCTGTACGCCGCCTTAATCCTCGAGATGGCGGTGTTGATCAGCCTGCCTTTGCTCTCGCCGCCCGGCGAGCGAGCCGGCCCAGGGACGCTGCGCTTCCTCATTTTCCAGACATTGGCGGTGCCTTTTATCCTCCTGGCAGGATGGGCCTCCGGCCTGGTGGAGGCCAACCTGCCGGGCACACGCTGGGTTGTCCAGGCGATTGTCTTCCTGGGACTGGGGTTTGCTTTCTGGCTGGCCGTTTTCCCATTTTATACCTGGGTTCCACTGCTGGCCCAGGAAACGGCCCCTTACATTTTTGGCTTTTTAATGGGCATGCTGCCCGTGGGGGTATTGTGGATCGCCCTGGGCTTTCTCGATTCCTTTACCTGGCTGCGCAGCAGTGCGGCTGTGGTTGAGGGCCTGCGCCTGACGGGGGGACTGATGGTGCTCACCGCGGGGATCTGGGCGGCCTTCCAGACCAACCTGGCGCGGATGCTGGGGTACGCCATTTTGCTTGAAAACGGGTATGCTCTGCTGGCGATCAGCCTGAATTCCAGCCTGGGGCTCGATCTGCTGGCCGCTTCGCTTATGCCGCGCCTGGTCGGGATCGCTTTGTGGTCGTTTGCCCTGTCGGTCTACCACAAACATGGGATAACCACGGACTTGAACGGCCTGGTGGGCGTCATCCGCCGCTACCCGGTGATTTCCGCGGCCCTCGCCATGGCCTATTTTTCGTTAGGCGGGCTGCCCCTGCTGGCCAGTTTCCCGGTCAGGCAGCCTCTGCTGGAAACATTAGCAGGCTTAAATCAGCCGGTGGCCATGGCGGCGGTGGTGGGCAACCTGGGCTTTCTGGTGGGCGGTTACCGGCTGCTGGCTGCCATGGTACGCAGCGACGAAAAAGAATGGCAGATCAACGAGGGCGGCATCGAAGCGGCGTTGCTGGCGGCGGCGATGGGCTTATTGATCCTGACGGGGGTTTTCCCATGGATCGTGCTGCGCGGCTCGCTGGGGCTGGTGCAGGTGTTTACCAACCTGAGGTAGGCGGGAAACAACCTACAGCCCGTGCTCGATTTTACGGATGTGGAGGAGCTGCTGTTCACGGCTGAGGGCCACAAAGTAGGCGGTCCAGCCGCCCATGCGCACGCGCAGCCCACGGTATTTTTCCGGTTCCACCATGGCTGCACGCAGTTCACCGGCATCCGCCACGGTAACGGTCAGGATGTTGCCGCCCAGAGCAATGAAAACCTGGATGAAGGCCGCCAGGCGGGCGGCACCGGCAGACTCTGCGCAGGCTGCTGGCTGAAAAACGCAGGTCTAGGGGCGCGCCGGCTGCCAGATCGCTCATGGCCATCTGTACATAAGATTTTACCGCCGCGGTCGGCCCGTTGAGATCCATGCCAAAGTTGGGACTGAAATTGGGGGTGATCGCTTCCCCGGCGAAGCGCCCGTCGCAGGAGGCGCCAACTTCCTTGCCGATGGACGTATACCAGGAAAACGTCCCCACGGAAACCGGGAAAATGATCGCCGGGTAGCGGGCCGCGTAGGCGCGGGTGCGCTGGCTGAAAAAGGTCATCAGTTCATGCCCGATGGCATCGGCATAACCGTTGTCGTTGGCAAACTTGGGGGCGCGGCTGATCATCTGCTGGCGCAGGTTTTCATGTCCGGCCCAGTCTTGGGCCAGAGCGTCCAAGGCCTCATCCAGTGACACCTTCTTTTCATCATAGGCCAGCTTTTTGAGCGCTGCCAGGGCATCGATCGCATTGGCGACGGCTTCGCCCATCACATGCCAGATGGCGTAGCGCGCCCCGCCGCGGATGATGTCTTTCTCGCGGGCCAGGCAGTCCTGGACCAGGGCCGACAGCAGGGGGTTGTAGGCGGTCTGCCCATGGTTGGAGTGGGTCAGGTCGCCGCGGGTCAGATGTTCGCCGAAATAGTCGATGGTCTTTTCCAGGTAAGCATCCATCTGGCGCTTCCAGGCATCCAGCAGCCCTTCAAACGAGGTGAACTGGCGTGGATCGCCGGTGTCAATCCCTTCTTGCAAGCCGCTGACGCGCGAAATGCCCCGGTTGAGCGCCCATTCCAGGATCAGCAGGAAGTTGTAGCCGCGGATCAATTCCTGGTCCGATTTTCCGGCGATCATCGTTTCCCAGCAGTTGGAATTGGCGTACTCACGGGCATCTTCCAGGGGCACGCCCAGCTTCTGGTACGCGGGGACAATGACGTCGTCGTTGTCGATATAAGGCATGCCGCCGCCTTTTTGCAGCACTTCGGCGCAGCGCCGGACGAGTTCGGGCGGCGAGGCGCGGTGCAGGCGCACGGTAACCACCGGACTTGTCAGGGCGAAGGCTTCCAGGCTGTTGAGCATCAGGTAGGTCAGGGTGTTGGTGCCATCGCTGCCATCCGGGCGGATGCCGCTGAGCAGCAGGTTCTGGCCGAAGTGGTTGACAGCGTCGGCGTTGTCGCTGCCCAGCAGGGTGCGCCAGCGCAGGCCGGCCTGCCAGGGGCGATCCACGGCGCGCGCGGAAAAGTTGTCGCGATTGATCTGAGCCCGGTCGTTAAATTTAATCCACAGGCAGTCGACCATTTCCTGAGCCTCGGCAACGGTCAGACGATTTTGTGCCAGGTCGCGATCGAGGAAGGGGCCGCAGTACTGGTCGAACCTGCCCAGCGAGAGGTTCGTGCCGGTGGAGTAGAAGGCATAATGCACGAACCACACACTTTGCAGCGCCTCATGAAAGCTCTCAGGCGGCCCGCCCGGCACGCGACGGCAGATGGCGGCGATGCGGCGCAGTTCGAGCGCCCGCTCAGGGGCAGCCGAGATGGCCTGCATTTCAGCCAGAGAGGCGTAGCGCAGCGCCAGGCGGAGGACGGCTTCGATCTCGATCTGCATGGCCTGCATCCAATCCAGAGTCCCGGCTTTTTCCGGCGAGTCCGGGCGGCCCTGGACGATTGCCAAGCGCTCGCGAATGTTCGACAGGATGCCGCTCAGACCGTGCTCAACTAAGGCAGGGTAATCCGGCACTTTGTGCGATAGACCCGTGGGGATGCCGCGACCGGCAGCGCGGGCTTCTTCTTTTTCCCCAACAGTTACAAATTCGGCCAGCGCGGTGCGCAGGATGAGGCCGCCGCGGGCAGTTTTGCCGACGATCCAATCCTCCTCGGCGATTTCAATGGGCATTTCATCCAGCACTCTGGCAAATGCCCCAGCCCGGCGCAGAACCAGCGGTTGGGTGGAATCCGGCTGGCACAGAGCGGTGCGCCAGGTATCCTGGGGGCGGAGCATGGAATCCTGCAAGCGGTCGTACAGGTGTTTGACGCGGGGAGTAAAACGCTCATTTTCGAGCGCGGGAGAGACATTTTCAGGATATTCGGCATGTGTAGTTTTCATTAGTGAACACCTCTTTTGGTCTGACCACGGGTAATTTAACACAGAGACACAGGGACACAGAGAAAATCAAATTTGCGTTCAGGAGCCTGTGAATTCGAGCAGGTTTAACGGATAACCTGCGCCTGCAGCCCGAAGGAACGGCAGATTCCTGCCAGAGATTCCATCTTTTCAATGTCTTGAGTGACCAATCCGGGTAGGGTATACGGGCGATCCAGCCAGGCGTATTTGGCCGGCGCGGCGGCGTTATAAGCCAGCAGGTGGATCTCGTTCAGCCCGAGGTCACGCACAAAGCGGGCAGTGGCTGCTATATTCTCTGGACCATCATTGACGTCCGGGATGCAGGGCACGCGAACCACGATCTGCGCGCCGCAGCCGGCCAACCGGCGTAAATTGGCGTGCGCGGTGCGGCTGCTGGCGCCGGTCATGGCGCGGTGGCCTTCTGCGTCCATCAGTTTCAGATCGAAAAGAAATAAACCGGTGACCTGCAGCAGCTGCTCAAATACGCGCCAGGGCGCAACCCCGTTCGTTTCCAGGGCGGTCGATAGGCCCATCCGGCGGCAGGCGCCGAGGAAAGCGACGGCAAATTTGCCCTGCTGGCTGGCCTCGCCTCCACTCAAGGTGACTCCGCCACCGGAGGATTTAAAGAAAGGGGCGTCGCGGGCGACTTCGTTTGCCAGGGCTTGCGCATCCCACCATTGTCCGGCCATTTTTAATGCGCCAGGGTAACAAACCTCCACGCAGGCCGCGCATTGGTCACACAGCGACCGGTTTAATGCCACCCGGCAGGCGGCACCGCCTGCATCCACCGGACGGAGAGCACCCCTGGGACAGGCGCTCAGGCATAAACCGCAGGCGGTGCAGCGGTTTTCCATGTAGAGGAGCTCCGGAGAAAAACACTGCGATTCCGGGCTGTGGCACCAGGCGCAGTGCAGCGAACAGCCTTTGAGGAAAACGGCTGTGCGGATGCCGGGCCCATCATGGGTGGCAAAGCGGTCGATGTCCAAAACCAAACCGCGGGCAGGTAAATTGGAATTTTTCATAGATGGTAAGATTTGGCGAGTTTCATCTTATTTTACACCGTCTCCGGTGTAGAATAAGATGAAATCATTCAAATGACGCTTTTTGTACCAGTGGAAAACTCATCCCCCTACCCCCTTCCCGACGCGGGAAGGGGAAACTTAAGAAATGGTAATTTTGCCCATGCCTGGGCATGGGCAAAATTACCGATATATGCCTTGAATAGGAGCAGCGCATGGTAAATTTTATTCGCAAGCGGGTATTGAGCAATGAACTGCTGTTTGGGCTGATCATGAACCTCGGTTCCAGCCTGACGGCCGAAATGGCGGGGGCAGCCGGATATGATTGGCTATGGGTGGACGGCGAGCATGGGATGGGCGGGTTTACCGACATGGTGCACCAACTGCAGGCAGCCTCCGCGACCCCGGCTGCGCCGGTAGTGCGCGTGGTGTGGAACGATTTTCCGTTGATTAAGCGCGTGCTGGATATGGGCGCTTCGGGGGTGATCGTGCCCTGGATCAACCGCGCCGAGGATGCGGCCCAGGTGGTGCGGGCCATGCGCTACCCGCCGCAGGGCATCCGCGGTGTGGCACGGCTGCTGCGTGCCAATGCTTATGGTTTCGATTTCGACGAGTATTTTGCGCGAGCGAACCAGGAACTGCTGACCGCGGTGCAGATCGAAACCGCCGAAGCGATCACCAATGCGGATGAAATCGCGGCGGTGGAGGGAGTGGATGCGCTGGTGATCGGTCCCACGGATCTCTCGACCAGTATGGGGATCTTCGGCCAGTTCACCAATCCCGTGTTGTGGGAGGCGTTCGCCAAAGTCGCGGCAGCCTGCAAGGCTCACGGGAAAGCGGCAGGTATTTTGCTGCCAGCGCTGAATGACGTCGACCGGCTGGTGGAAATGGGCTTCCGTTTTATCGCAACCGGGGCCGACGGCAGCCTGCTGGCAAATGGCATGCGCGCCAACCTGAATCGCTGCCAACAGGCGCGCGAAAAACTTTCAGGGCAGTAAAGCCGGGCAAAACTTTTCTTCACAAGCTGCGTATACCTTATAGAACGTATTTGTATCAAAACCTATCCAAAAATTGAGCGTTGGCGAGGTTTTGCCGCGTTTCGCGCGGTAAAACCTCGCCATTCACCCAACTTACGGATAATAAAACTTGTGGAGGGAAGATGTCTGCAAACTCGAAACTTTTTGTGCGTTGGGCCGTGGTGCTTGTGCTGGTCGCGGTGCTGTTAGGGGGATTGGCCGGGCGTGCTCAGGCAGTTGAAATCGATCGCAATGGGAAAATTTCCGCCGGTACGACGGTGGATGACGACCTGGTGATGGCGGCCAACGATGTGGAGATGGATGGCACGATCAACGGTACCCTGATCGCGGCTGGAAACACGGTGACCATCACCGGCACGGTCAAAAGCGATGTGATTGCCCTTGGGCGGAGTGTGGTCATCGATCAGCAAGCAGTGATTGAAGGCAACCTGTTCGTCGGAGCATCCACGGTTGTGGTGCGCGGTAAAATTACCGGAACCGTATTCGGTGGAGCGTCCGCTTTTACATTGGGCGCCAGCGCCGGGGTTGGGCGCAACCTGTTTTACGGCGGCTTTGGCCTGACCGCGCAGGAGGGCTCGACGTTGGGCCGGGACCTGTATGCCGCGGCTTACCAGACCACCCTGGATGGGTCGCTGCGCAACGCGAATATTGCCGCCGCGGCGATCGAGATCAACGGCAGCATCAGCGGCGACGCAGTACTGCGCGTAGCCGATTCCAGCATGGCAAACGATATTAATTCCTATCGTAATTGGGGCAGCTATTGGCCGGACATGCCCACGCCGATCCAGCCCGGGTTGCGTATTTCCGAAGGCGCGAAAATTGGCGGCAAGCTGACCTACACCAGCCAGGCGGACCAGGGCAGCTCAATCCAGGCCGTCCCGGGCGGGGGGATTGTCTACCAGACGCCTGTGCCTAACAGCACAGAGACACAGCGGGCGAACGCGCCGCGGATCAATTTCCCCACGGATAGCATGGGTGTGTTCGGGGTGTGGGCCATGCTGCGCAATATGGTAACCATCATGATCCTGGGCGCACTGGCATTATGGCTCGTACCGGGAATTTTCGTCCGGGCGCAGACCCAGCTGGAACAGCACACTCTGGCCTCGCTGGCGGTTGGCTTACTGACTTTGATTATTGTATTGATTGCCATCCCGATGGTGGCGATCGGCCTGGTGTTGCTTGGGCTGCTGTTTGCGCTGACCACCCTGGTTGATATTTCCGGGATCATCTTTTGCCTGGGTTTCGCCATCTACGGGCTGAGCCTGACGCTGTTTTTCACGGTGTTCCTGTGGGCGGGAAAACTGCTTCTGGCGCTGATCATCGGAAGGTGGGTGATCGGCCGGCTGTCGCCGCAGTCCAATATCCAGCAGTTTTGGGCGTTTGCCCTGGGAGCGGTCATTTTTGGTCTGCTGGCAGCCATCCCGTTTGCCGGGTTCCTGTTTACTTTCCTGGTGGACCTGGCGGGCGCGGGAGCGCTGTGGTACGTCTGGCAGACGCGCCGCGCCGGTTAGCAGGTAGTTTAAAACAAAATCGGCCCGATTTGCGGGCCGATTTTGTTTTAATGTCAGTTACGGGCTGCGGGCCGGGGCAGTGAATTTGATCTCCCCGGCTTTTTCAAAAGTTAAAATGATCTCGACCGGGTCCCCTGGATTAATATTCTGTTTGAGGTTCGTCAACATAATGTGATAACCGCCCTCTTTAAACTCCACCTTTTTTCCGGCCGGGATATCAATCCTCTGGACTTCATTCATCATCGTCACATTATTTTTGGTTTCGGTGACGTGCATGCCGGTGGTTCCGGCCACAGTACTGGAGGCGCCCAACAGCGCATCGGCCGAGGCGCTGCAGTTGTTGATCACCAGATATACGGCGCTAAACTAATCGCAGAATGAAACCCGCAGAGCGGGGTAGTATACTCCGAGTAATACGGTCCAAAGTGAGGCTCTGCGATGAACGAAATTCTGACCATACTCGGAAACTGGCAGTTGGATGTCAAGGCGGTGCGAGAGCGAATGTATGGGGCGCCGACAGCGCGGGAACGCGAACGCTGGCATGCCATTTGGCTCTTGGCGCGGGACTGGTCGGCAGCCCAAGTGGCCGAAGCCCTGGAGCGAGATGCCCATACGATTGGCGATTGGCTGGAGGAGTTGCGCCAGAAGGGTCCCGGCGGACTGACCTTCGAGCAGAGCGGTGGGTCCCCCCCGCCCTCAACCCGGCACAACAGGCGGCATTGAAGGCGGCGTTACAGGCTGCTCCCAGCGCCGTGGGGCTGGATCTGGCGAAGTGGACTTGGAAGGGAGTACGCCAGTTTATGAAAGAGCACTTTGATTGTCTGCTCAGCAGTCGCACCTGCCTGAATTACCTGCACCGGCTGGGTTTTGTGCTCAAGCGACCTAAGAAACACCTGCTCAAAGCCAACGCGGAAAAACGAGCCGTTTTTGTGAGGGAGTATATGGATTTGTGCGCCGAAGCCCTGGCCACAGGGGCTAAGATCTGGTTTGTCGACGAAGCGCACTTTCGCGCTGATGTCGAATTGCGTACCCAGTGGGTGCAGCGTGGACAGCCCGCCCTGGTCGACAGCACCAGTCCTCGCTTCGGGGAAAAAGCCACCTATTACTCGGCAGTCTGTCTGGAGACCGGGAAAGTAGTGGCGATGCCGGTCGAGGGCAACACGAATGCGGAAACCTCGGTGACGTTTTTGCAACTCTTGCGAGAGAAGTGCAGCGGACCGCTGATCGTGATTTGGGACAATGGACCGGCTCATCATGGCGATGCCATGCGTGCCTACCTGACTACCCCGGATCTCAAGTTGCGCCTGGTCGCCTTGCCTGGATACAGCCCGGATTTCAATCCAGACGAAGAACGCCCAACAGAATACATGTGGAAAACGCGCGAGCCACAAGAACATTCGCCTTACCCACCCCGGTCATCCCCTGGCAGGACAGGTGGTGACCGTTTGTCGCATCTATCAGCGTCGGAAAGATCAAACTTATTGGGATATTACCCTGCCGGACGGCAGTCGGGCCTTTGTTCCGGATAGCTGGACCGAGGCAACCCGCAACCATCCATCGACCGGTTCCCAGGAACTGGCGCTCTCCGCTCTGCGGAATCTGGCTACGATCATAGCAGAACTTCAGGATCGTGTTTGCCAGAAAGGAGCAGAGTATGATGAACCATCCGGTGTGGAGCCAGTTCCCGGTAGAGAACCGGCGGTTATTGGTCCTGTTGCTAGTCGAAACCAGCCTGAAACTCCTGTCCCGTCCTGCGGAGAGCACCCATGAACCCACATCCGAAAATCCTTCCGGTCCATCTCAGCCGGAAAGCCTATGTCTACGTCCGGCAGTCGACCCTCCATCAGGTGCTACACAACGGTGAAAGCACCGAACGACAGTATGCTTTGGCCCAACGGGCTGTCCAGTTAGGTTGGGAACCGGCGCAGGTGATCACCATCGATGAGGATCAGGGCCAGTCCGGCGCCACTGCCAGCAACCGTCCCGGGTTTCAGCAGCTCATCAGTGCGATCAGCCTTGATCAAGTGGGGATCGTTCTGGTGCTGGAAATGTCCCGTCTGGCGCGCAGTTGCAGTGATTGGTACCGGGTGCTGGAACTGGCCGCCCTGGCTGGTACCCTGATCGGCGATGAAGCTGGGATTTACGATCCGCGGGATTACAACGACCGCTTGCTGCTGGGGCTCAAAGGCACCCTCAGTGAAGCGGAGTTATTTACCCTCAAGTCCCGCCTGCAAGGGGGAAAGTTGAACAAGGCCCGCAAAGGCGAACTGGCCCAAATCCTGCCGATTGGGTTGGTACGCATGCCCGATCACCGCGTCCAGTTGGATCCGCACAGCGATGTGCAGGCTACCCTGCGTGTCGTCTTTGAACAGTTCGAACGGCTCGGATCGGCCAATGCTGTGTTGCGCTATTTCCGCGACCAGGATCTGCTCATGCCGCGCCTGATCCTACATGGAGAGGACATGGGCCAGATTGTTTGGAAGCGGGCCAGTTACGCGGCCATCGATCTGGTGCTGACCAATCCGGCCTATGCTGGCGCGTTTGCCTTTGGCCGCCGTAAACAGACCGCCCGACGAGTTCCGGACGAGGTAACCGGGCGGACGCGCCAACCAATAGAAGAATGGGAGGTGCTGATCCCGGATATCTACCCGGCGTACATCCTCTGGGAACATTACTTGACCAATCGCGCCCGATTGCACCAAAATTTGGGGCGCTTTGCCGAGTCCTCCGGTGTTCCGCGCCAGGGGGAGGCCCTGCTCCAAGGGATCGTCTTCTGCGCCCGCTGTGGACGACGGATGGCCGTGCGGTATAACGACGGCGCAAACTATGTGTGTGACCATCTCAAGAAACGCTATGGTGAGCCGCTTTGTCAGCATTTTACGACCTCTCATGTCGATCAGGCGGTGGTGACCGCTTTCCTGGAAGTCATTGAACCGGCGCGCATTGAAGCCACCCTGGCGACCCTGGAGCAATTGGAACAACAGCGCCAGGCGAGCGACCGGCTGTGGCAGCAGCGTATTGAACGCGCCAAATATGAGGCGGAGCGCACCCACCGCCAGTTCAGCCGGGTGGAACCGGAAAACCGGATGGTGGCCCGCGAACTGGAGACGCAATGGAACGCCGCCCTGCAAGCAGTGGAGGAGGTACAACGCGCATATGCCCAAGCCCAGCTTCAGCAAGAAAAGCCGCTATCCCAGGTCGACCGCCAGCAGATCGGGCGGTTGGTACAGGATGTGCCACGGCTATGGGCGGCACCCACCACGACGCCCGCGGATCGAAAACGCATGCTGCGTTGTTTGATCCGCGATGTGAGCCTAGATTCGCTAACCCAACCGGGGCAAACGCGCATTCTGATCCGCTGGCAGACCGATACCGTCACCCCGCTGACAGTTCATCGCCCGACCCCTGCTGATGCCCATCGCCTCTCAACTTCCACTGTGAAATTAATCCGGACCCTGGCGCAGCAGCATCCGGACGATCGCATTGCCGAAATCCTCAACCAACAAGGGTTGACAACCCAGCAGGGATTGGATTGGTCGTATCGGCGGGTGATGGAGACGCGGCGACGGCATCACATCCCCACCGCCTGCCCGATTGTGCCCAAGAATGACCAGCCCCGCGGTGACGGTTTGATGTCGTGTGAAGCCGCTGCGCAGCAACTCCATACAAGTTCCAACACGATCCTACTGTGGGCCCAAAAGGGAATCTTGTATAATGAGCATAAGCCCGGTGTCAATCCGGTTTGGGTACGCATCACCCCGGAGGATATTGTCCGCCTCAACCAGTTGGTGCCTCCCCCGGAGAGCTTACCCGTTCGGCAGGTTCGCCGGGAATTGCACATCGGCCTGGCGCAGTTCTGGGAACTGGTTCGGCTGGGACGCTATACCGTTTACCGGGTACGGGAAAGAAAGCATTGGGAATTTTGGGTCCGCCCACATTGATCGATCCGTTGTATTCGTTATGTCTCCCCACTGATTCGAGGTGTAGTATGATGAGCCTTTCGAAGCCATATGGGAATGGGTTCGCGAAGAAGTCACAGCTAACACCTGCTTTGGCACTGCCGAAAAGGTGCGCGAGAAAGTGGATGCATTCTTTGCTGGGCTGGCAGAGCGGGCGGCGGAAGTGATGCAGCGTTGTCGCCGAGAACTGCAAGCCTTGGCCGATCAATGAGTTCTTGCTACTAGCCAGGTGTGTGCTGAAGCTCACCATGTAGATCTCACTTTGCGATCAGTTTAGTCCCGGTACCACCCATCGGACTGCTCACGGGTGTTCCAAACATGGCTTTGCCCATTGGCGTCGCCATCGCGGAGGGCATAGCGACTTCGGCCGATCTTGACCAGGCGCTGTCAATTTTAATCTGCGGCCCATTCGCCGGCAGGTTGGCGCAGTCTGCGCTGTCGGCGGCGGAGCAAGCCGAAAGCAGCAGTCCCATGATTAGCATCCACAGCAAAAAGCCGACCCTTCTCATCTTTTCAGGAACTCCTCACCAGACCCTATCCCCAGCGGTTTCCACTTGTTTTCATCCGCGCGCAGGCGGTGCATTCCGCCGCCACGGGTATGAAGCTCTTCGAAATGCTCGGGCTTGATGAACATTTCGTCCCCATCCAGCAGCCCGGTGATTCCGTCCTGCCCGGGCTCGGATTGTTTGTTCTGGCAGTATTTGCAGGTCTTGGGATCGTGCATGGTGTACTGGATGGGCTCTTCGTAGGTGGTGATAAAGCCCTCGTAATTACGCAGCACGACTTTATGGTCAGACATGCTCAAGAGGTAGTTGGGCATGAGGGGGATCTTGCCCCCACCGCCCGGGGCATCGACTACAAAGGTGGGCACAATATACCCGGAGGTATGCCCGCGCAGTCCCTCGATAATTTCCACCCCCTTGGCAACCGGGGTGCGGAAATGGCCGGCACCTTCTACGAGGTCGCACTGGTAAAGGTAATAAGGCCGCACACGGATGCGCGCCAGGTCCTGGACCAGTTTGCGCTGGATATGCACGCAGTCATTGATCCCCGCCAGCAGCACGGATTGGTTGCCTAAGGGGATGCCGGCCCGGGTCAGCTTATCGCAGGCCTCGTCCAGTTCGGCGGTGATCTCATTGGGATGGTTGACGTGGATGTTCATCCACAAGGGGTGGAATTTTTGGAGCACATCACAAAGCTCATCCGTGACGCGCATCGGCATGAAAACCGGTACGCGGGTACCGATGCGAATAATCTCGATGTGGGGGATTTCGCGCAGCCGGCCGAGGAGTTCTTCGAGCAGCTTGGGGGCCAGGGTCAGAGGGTCGCCGCCGGAGAGTAGCACATCCCGGACCTGGGGAGTGTGTTTCAGATATTCGATCTGCAGATCGAAATCGGCGCGGGAAAATGTGGCGCTGGGGTCGCCCACGATGCGCGAGCGGGTGCAGTAGCGGCAGTAGGATGCGCATTGGGTGGTGACGAGCATCAACACCCGGTCAGGGTAACGGTGCACCAGGCCAGGGACCGGGGAATGGCGGTCTTCGGCCAGCAAGTCTTCCATCATTCCAGTAAATGGCTGGATTTCACCAGCGGTGGGAATGACCTGCAGGCGGATCGGATCGTGCTCATCCTCAGGATCGATCAAGGATGCGAAATACGGGGTAATATCCACCCGGAACAGGCCCTGGGTGGACAGCGCCTTGCGTTCGCTGCCGGTGAGGTGGATGATTTGCTCGAAATCTTCGATCGAATTCAAGCGGTGGCTCAACTGCCAGCGCCAATTATTCCATTTTTCATCAGGGATATCCTGGTAGATTGCTGCGCGTTTCGACGGGAAAGGGAGAGGGGACATGGATATTTAACACCTTTCAATAATCTGGCATACAACGACGCGCACCAGGAACTTGACCTGTCCGCGCCCGATCGTATTGAAATTGGATCACTATTATAGGCTATTCTAAATGATATCCGTTTTCACTGCAACCTGATCTGCTTGAAATTCATTTTCCGTTTGCGGTATATTTTTTTATATCCGTGCTATTATTATTAACGTGGGTGAATCCATACGCGATCGAATTTTAGTTGTTGAGAACGATCCCCTGGTGGCGGATTTAATAGCGCGCCAGGCGCTGCTGTCTGCCGGCTACCAGACCCAGGTGGTCAGCGACGCCACGACCGCCATCAGCCGGGCGATCCAGATCAGTCCAGATGCGATCATTGCCAACCTGGATTTGCCTGGGTTAAGCGGTAAGGATTTGATGGTTGCATTGACCTCACAGGGGTTGAATACACCGGTGATTGTTCTTGCCCGCAAAGGCCAGGAAGCCGATATTATTCAGGCTTTTCGCCTTGGGGCGGTAGACTACATGCTCTGGCCGTTGAAAGAACCCGAAGTGATCAATGTGGTCGAACGCGTGCTGCGTTCAGGACGGGAGCGTAAGGAGCGGGAATTGCTCGCCCGCCAGCTCCAGCGGACGAACCAGGAACTGCAGGATCGCGTGCGAGAACTGACCACGATTTTCGCCATCGGCAAAGCCGTGACCTCGATTACCGACCAGACCCTGCTTTTTGAACGCATTCTGGAAGGAGCGACGCGTGTCACCCAGGCCGATCTGGGGTGGTTCTTGATGCGTAGTGACGATAAGGCTCCCTTCTTGCTGGTTTCCCAACGCGGGCTGCCGGCGAGCGCTGCCGAACATATCCAGCGGCCATGGGATGACGGCATCAGTTCACTAGTGGCCCTTTCGGGTGAACCTTTATCCATTCACGGCGAGCCGGTGAAGCGGTTTAAGATCGCGGGACTGGGGCAATCGGCGTTGATTGTCCCGATTAAGGCGCAAAAGCAAGTCATCGGCCTGCTGACGGTGATGCGCCGCAAGCCGCTGTCGTTTAATACCAGCGACCAACACCTGCTGCAGGCGGTGGCGGATTATGCTTCAATTTCGATCACCAACTCCCGCCTCTTTCATGCGGTGGAAGAAAGGGCGCGCAGTCTGGAAAGCATGGCCGGGTCGGCCCAAACCGGAGAAAGAATCAACTACCAGATTTTAATGAAAGTGAAAAATGAACTGCGCCCCCCGCTGGCAGAAGCGCTCTCCGCACTGGATAAACTGACCAAGGATCCTACCGCGCGTTGGAACCCGGATCAACGCCAGGATTTGGCCCGGCTGCAAGACCAGCTGCAGTCCATGGGTAAGATCACGGAAGCGATCATCCCCCCCAGGATCGATCAGGCTGCCTCCGGCAGAGCCACTGCTCTATCTGAGGTAATCCGTCAGGCGGTGCAGCGCTTCCAGGGATTTGCGCAGCGCAGTGGGCTGGCACTGGTGTCCGAAATTCCAGATGAACCAGTAATGGTTCCGGCCGATGCGGGGCATATTGCACAGGCCCTGGACGGCTTATTAAGCAACGCCTTGAAATTCTCCAATCCGGGCGGCCAGATCATTATCCGCGTCGAAAAACCATCTGCTAAACAGGCCCATGTGATGGTCTGCGACAGCGGTCCCGGCCTCGACAGCAAACAAATAGAAGCCTTATTCAACGCGGAAGGCCATAATAAGGTGCTAAACTCGCGAGCTCAGCGATTTGGTGGTTTAGGCGTCAATCTTGCATTGGTGAAAGAAATTATCACCCGGCAAAATGGCAAGATATGGATAGAGAGCCAACCCGGAACGGGGACTACATTCCATTTTACCCTTCCCATAAGTACTTAAATTTTCCTTACTCTGACAGGTGTTATGGCTACCAATCAAAAAGAAACAATACTTGTCGTCATCTCTGATACCCAGGTTACTTTCTTGTTGGAAAGGGTGTTGAAATCGACGGGATACAATGTCACCGTTTGTCTCGATTCGGCTGCCGCTCAGAAGGAACTGATTTCTGGCAGCCCGGCGCTGATGGTATTGGGGGAACAGTTAAGCGATGTGGATGGATTGGATTATGCAACTACCGTGCTGCACCAGTATCCGGCGGTGCCGATTGTTTTATTTGTGAATTCTGACCAATCCGAGACGCTAAAAACCGCGCTGCGCCTGGGACTGAGCGATTATCTATGCCTGCCGCTGACATCGGACGAGGTGTTGAAATCGGTGCAGAACGGACTGATGAAGGCCCGCCTGCGCAAGGAATGGGTGCTGCAGGAGGCCCAGCGCGCGACCACCGGCCTGCAAAAACGTCTGGATGAGTTAGAAACTTTGACCCGGCTGGGACGCAGCATTACTGGCACCCTGGATCTGGACAGCGTGCTTTTGCTGCTGGTGGATGCCGCAGTAGAACTGACCGGCGCCGAGGAAGGCAGCCTGCTGCTGCTGGATAAGGCGACGGGCGAACTTTACATGCGAGCGGCGCGGAATTTCCAGGAAGATTTTGTGCGCAAGTTCCGCCTGCCCATCCAGGACACGCTGGCCGGCGCGGTGTTAAGAACCGGGCAGCCGGTGACCCTGGACGAAAAAACGCCACAGAAGATCAAAACCGCATACCTGGTGCACAGCCTGGCATATGTGCCCTTGAAATCCAAAGACCAGGTGATCGGCGTGCTGGGGGTCGACAATCGCATGGACCGCCGCCCGCTGCGCGAGCGAGATATCAAACTGTTGGCCGCACTGGCAGAATTTGCAGTGATCGCGATTGACAACGCCGATTTGTACGCCATGATCACCCAGGAGCATAATAAACTCAATACGATCCTGACCAACATCCAGGACGGCGTGATTGTGATCGACCCGGACCAACGCATGGTCTTTGCCAACAAAACCATTATCGATGCCCTGGCATGGCATGACCTGACGATCACCGGGCGCCCCTACCAGGAATTAATCGTCCAGCCGGAAGTTTTGGAACTGATAAACGACACGAACAGCGCGCAATCAAACCGGACGGAATTTTCCACGGAAGATGGGCGGGTGTTTAGTGTCCTGTTGAGCACGATCCCCGAAGTGGGCATGGTTATTACCATGCATGATATTACCAACCTCAAGAAACTCGACCGGATTAAAAGCGACTTTGTGAGCACGGTCTCGCACGATTTAAGATCGCCTTTGACCGCGATCCTCGGCTACGTGGAGTTGGTCGAGCGGGTTGGACCGGTTTCGGATACGCAGCGCGAATATATCCGGCGGGTACAAGCCAGCGTACACAATATCACCGGGTTGGTAGACGACCTGCTGGACCTGGGTAGGATCGAGGCTGGTTTTGATGCCCGCAAAGAGTCCATTCAGCTTGATCCGATCCTACGTTATATCTCCGATAATTTTCAGATCCAGGCAGAGGCGAAGAAACAGCGCCTGGTATTGGAGATCCCCGAACGGATTCCACTCGTCCTGGCAAACCCCATCCAGATCCGCACCTTGCTTGAAAATTTGATGGATAACGCGATTAAATACACTTTTCCCGAAGGAAAAATTACCCTGAGGGTTTTACCAACCCAAAAACAAATCATCTTGCAGGTAATCGATACCGGCGCCGGCATTCCGGCGATCGACCTGCCGTATGTATTTGATAAATTCTACCGGGCAAGCAACACGGACACAGCTGTCTCCGGCACGGGCCTGGGGCTGGCAATTGTCAAATCGATTGTGGAAAATCATAACGGGCGGATTTGGGTGGATTCTACCGTGGACGCGGGCAGTACGTTCACCGTCGTTTTACCGGTAGTCGAATCATAAAGAGAAACATGAAGCACCCCTAATTTAATATTTACTGGGTTCTTCATCGTCGGAAAGGTTGCACCCATCCCCAACCCCCGCCCTCAATGGCGGGGGCATATTTTAAGAGGATTTTGAGGCTGCTAGCAGCCTCAAAATCCTCTTAAAAACAACTCCCCTCCCCGCGCGCTTCGCGCCCCCGCAGGGGGGGGCGGGGAGGGGCAGGAGAGGGGTCATTTTCCCAAGATGATCAGCCCGAAAGATTAAATCTGGGGTGATTCATGTATTAAATGACAAGCCTCCGCTGGGATTTACTTAGGAGGAGCCCGGCGGAGGCTTTCGCCAAAGGAGGAGAGAGCGATGAGCAATTCGGAGGTGTCCTGTAACTCCGGCTCCGTAAATAATCATAACCGAATGCAGCCAGGGTACACAGGATTGAAAGTCACTGCTGACGGATGATCTTATTCCCTGGCTGTCTGACATATATCCCGTGTAGAATATCAGCCAGGGCAGATAAAGAATTATGGAAAGAAAGTCAACTGCTGGCGCTGGCGTACGATTTTAAGCCGCGCTGCCACAGCAGGCGTACAAACGTGAGTAGCAGGATGGGCAGGAAAATGGCCCAGATCATGTAGGTGGGCGGCATCTTGTTCAGCAAGAAAAGGGGCGGGAAGTTGGTGATGACAAAAATGGGCAGGATGAAAACGCCAATTTGGCGGATCGTTTCGGTGTAAATGCCCATCGGCATACTGTTGAAATCCCAAAACGAGTCAGTTATTTCCGCGATGGCGCTGGCGTTCATCAGCCAGAAGGACAGGATCTGCGGCAGCAGGAACAGGCTGTAACTGACGGCGACGCTAATGAAGATGAACCCCAAGAACCCACCCACGTTGACAAACGTGACCGGGATCCCCAGGCGTACCCAGGCCACGATGATGATTATCCCGCCCGCCAGCGCGTCCACCATGAAAATGGTCAGGTCGGTCTGGCGTAAAGTTGCCATAAACTGCAGCGATATCGGTTTGGTCAGCAGCACGTCCAGGTCGCCATCCTTGATCTTTCCGAGCAAGCGGAAATTATTGATCATAAACATGCCCGCGTAAAAGGCTGTCATAAAGATGAAAGTGCCGATAAAGAGCAGAATTTCATCGGGCGACAGGCCCTGGATCTGCACTCCAGAGCGGTAGACCACCACAATATAAGACAGCTTGACCAGCAGGTAGCCACTCTCCATGGTAAAGTTGCCGATGAAGTTGAAGCGGTACTCCATCTGGGACATAAGGCTGTACTTGATAAATAGAAAATAAATGATCAAGTGTTTTTTGAGCTCGCGGTAAATTTCGAGCATATCAGCCTCCCACAGCCACGTAGCGCCGGCCGCCCACCCGCCACAACAGGTCAGCCAGGAAATAACAGGCCGCGATCCACAGGCATTGGACCAGCAGGCCTTCGAACACCTGCGGCATGAGGATCTTGCCGTTCAGGACGTTAATCGGGAAGCTGACGGTGAATTTAAACGGCAGGAAATCCATTATGCGCACAAAGGCCGGTCCAAAGACTTCCAGGGGAAAGATGCCGCCGCTGAACAGGATAAACACGATACGGATGCCCTCAAACAAGAATCCGATATCGACCAACCAGAAGGAAATCGCGCTGATACCGTAAAAAATGAGAAAGTTGAGCGCCACCGCCAGAACCAGGGCTGCCAGGAAAAGCAGTACACGGTTGAACTCCAGGGAAACGCCCCAAAAAGCGTTCAGGCCGAGCAGGACAACCGTCAGGATGGAGAGAATTATGGCCAGGTTAGGTAGCTTCTGGCCGAAGTAACTGGCCAGGCGGTAGGGAAAATAACCCAGGGGTTGGACAAGGAATTTGCTGTACTTGCCGGATTTGACGTCTTCCATGATCTCATATTCAAACCCAGTCCGCACGATGCGCGAGACCAGCCCCGCCAGAAAAGTATAGGCCATCATCTGGCGGTAGGTAAAGCCGTAGACGATATCACTGGTCGAGCTGAGATAGATCGCGGTCCACAAGAAGTATTGAATAAAGATCGGGTAAGCCGCGCTGATCAGCGAGATCATAAAGTTGACCCGGTATTCCAGGGCAGTCTGGAAACCTAACTCAAAAGCCTTGAGGTATTTTTCCAGCCAGGGTATGTGGAGGATGGCGGTTTGCAGGATCGGGCTATTGGCCGTCATGGATGGCTTCCTTGCGCTGATACAGTAGGGCCACCCCCTCCTCAACTGGGATGTCTTCGATGGTAAAGTCCACCACTGGCAGGCGGTCAAGGATGGATTTGGAAATCTCTTTGACCTGCAAGCGGGGCACGTTCAGCGTGGCGCTGAATTCACCGCATTCTTTGACCTCGCCGAACCCAGCCAGGACTTGCGGGCTGACCAGCTCGGTGAGTTTGAGCTTAATAACCTTGGTCTGGGCAAATAAGTCGTTAACCCGGCGCAGATCTCCATCAAACACAATGCGCCCCTCGTTGATGATGATGGCCCGCTTGCACAGGTTGACCACATCTTCCATGTAATGGCTGGTAAGGATGATGGTGGCCTTTTTCTCCTGGTTGTAATACTTGAAAAACTCACGGATCTTGACCTGCGAGAGGATGTCCAGGCCAATGGTAGGCTCATCCAGAAAAACCAGGCGCGGTTTTTGGATCAAAGCCGCGATCAGTTCCATCTTCATGCGCTCGCCCAGCGATAATCGCCGCACCTGGACATCGAGCAGGTCTTTGACATCCAGCAGTTCGGTCAGTTCGGCCAGGGTGTCGCGGTAGGCGCGGTCATCCACCTCGTAAATGCACTTATTAAGGTAAAGCAATTCGTTGGCTGGGAGGTCCCACCATAACTGGGCCTTCTGGCCCATCACGATAGCGAACTGCATCTTGAAAGCTTTGCGCCGTTCCCAGGGGGTAAATCCCATTACAGAAGCCGACCCGCTGCTGGGGTGCAAGATGCCGGAAAGCATTTTGAGGGTGGTGGTCTTGCCGGCCCCGTTCGGGCCGAGAAAACCGACCATTTCGCCTTCTTCGATCTCGAAGGAAATTTCACGCACGGCTTCTTTGGTGAGTTTTTCACGGTGAAACAGGTTCTTGAACGAATTGCTCAGGCCAAGTTCTTTTTTATAATAGTCAAAAGACTTGGACAGGCGGATGACTTTGATGATCATGCTGGATTCCTGACTTTGGGGATGGAAGGACTATACAACAGGGCAGATAAGGTGTCAAGCGGATCCTGAGAGAATTCGTTCGGTGGATTTTGTGATTCTGGCACATTTATTGTAACCAGGAGTGCTGCATCAGGTTGTCTTTACATTATTGGGACGCGCCATTGATTGGCAAAGGTATTTGCTTGACGCGATACCTGGGTTATGCTACTATTTTTATAAATCATGAGAAAATATTAAGGCTTGCAAGGTAGAAAAGACTGCAAGCAAGAACGAGGAGATTCTGGAAATGAGCAAAAAAATTGTCATGTTGATGATCTTTGCAGTCTTAATAGGGGTGGCATTGACCGCATGCGAACGCCCAGCGTCTACTGCTCCTGCTGCAACAGCTACGGGCGGCGGTATTCCATTCCCTGTCCAACAACCCACCACTTCCCTGGGCACGTTGGCCGCGCAAACCGCTGAAGCACGGAATGCGACCCCCGCCGTCACCAATCAGCCTGGAGTGAACCCGACTCAGGCTCCGGACCAGGCTACGCAGGTGCCCGGTGGAGAAGTCGCCACCAACCAACCGGAGCAGCCATCCACGAATCCCACGGCCACGCCTCACCCGCAAATCGTGGTGCCGACGGCAACCCCGGGGCGCCCCTCCAGTTACACGATCCAGCAAGGCGATCACTACGTATGTATCGCCCGGCGCTATAATGTCAACCTGGGTGATTTCCTGGCGGTTAATGGTTTATCGATGAATTCCCAGGCGGTAGCCGGGGTGACGGTTAAGATCCCGTCGAGCGGAACCTGGAACACGGCCAATGGCAGCCGCACCTTGAAAAGCCACCCGGATACCTATACGGTTCAATCGGGCGACACAATCAACAAAATTGCCTGTACTTATGGCGACGTAGATCCAAACAGTATTATTGCTGCCAATAACCTGAAGTCTCCTTACACTTTATCCGCCGGACAGACTTTAAATATTCCCTAAACGATCACAGAAACAAAAGCCGCTCCCGGTGTGTTCCAACACCGGGAGCGGCTTTTTACATCTTTAGAATGATTATGGCGCAGATGACATTCAGGCAGGCTGGATCGATATGAAAGGAGTTTCGGATGACCTTTGAGATACAAAAACGTGACGTGGCTTACCAGGGACGCGCATTTGACGTTGAACGCCTGACGGTCCACCTTCCGGACGGCGCTGTCAGGGTGTTTGACCTGGTGCGGCACAATCCTTCAATTACTGTGATTCCTGTGACCGATGATGGGAAAATTTTGTTTGTGCGCCAATACCGGATGGGCGCCCAAGAGGCGCTGCTTGAACTGCCGGCAGGCGTGTTGGAGAAGGATGAAGACCCGCAGGAGGGTGCGCGGCGTGAACTGCGAGAAGAAACCGGGATGGATGCCGCGGAATTGAAACTGCTCGGAAGTGCATATCTCGCGCCCGGCTATTCCAGCGAACTGATGTATTTTTTCCTGGGCCGCCAGCTTTCACCGGCGCCGTTGGAACAGGACGAAGATGAATTTTTGCAGCTCGAATCGCTGTCGATCGCGGATAGTTTGAGGTTGGCCAGAAGCGGGGAGTTCCACGACTCTAAAACACTGGCTGCCCTGTTTTTAGCCGGGGAAGATCTTAAGTAGTTTAATCCCTTGACCGGGGAAGTAAAATGCGATTTGGCAGGATAAATGAGGTAAAATAAGCAGGATCAAGATTACATCCATGGATTTGGATGGTGTAGGTATGACCGATGATCCGGGAATTCATAAGCGTAATTGACCAACTGGTAAAATAGGGTATAATTTTCCATAATTATTGCCTAAGAAATTGACAAACGGAAGATTCCTAAATGGTAAAGGATAAAGTGCATGCCAGTTCCCTTACTCGACGTTCAGGGGCTTGAAACGCAGTTTAAAACCCAAGATGGTATTGTCCATGCAGTTAATGGTGTTTCGTTTACTCTGGCTGAAGGCGAGACGCTGGGTGTTGTTGGCGAAAGCGGGTGCGGAAAAAGTGTAACCATGCTTTCGATTTTGCGCCTCATTCAATCGCCGCCGGGCAAGATTGTGGGAGGAAAAGTTATTTTCCATGATCAAGATTTGTTAGAGTTGCCCACTGATGATATCCGTAAGGTGCGAGGCGCCCAAATCGCAATGGTCTTTCAAGACCCCATGACTTCGCTTAATCCTGTCCTTACCATCGGAAAACAATTAGAAGAACCTCTGATACTCCACCTGGGAATGAATTCAAGCCAGGCCCAAAAGCGCGCGGTTGAATACCTCGATATGGTCGGAATCCCGAATGGAAATGAAAGGTTAAAGGATTATCCTCACCAGTTTTCGGGTGGTATGCGCCAGCGGGTGATGATCGCCATGGCTCTTACATGCAACCCACAAATCCTCATTGCGGATGAACCAACAACCGCTCTGGATGTAACCATCCAGGCCCAAATTACAGACCTGGTGAAACGGCTCCGCAATGAATTGGGAATGTCGATTATCTGGATCACGCACGACCTGGGGGTCATCGCCGGGTTGGCGCAGCGTGTGATTGTAATGTATGGTGGATTTATCATTGAAGATGCCGAAGTTAAGGATCTGTACGCCAACCCGACCCATCCGTACACAATTGGCCTGTTGGCTAGTTTGCCCCGAATAGACAGCAAAAAGTCAGACCGCCTGTTCTCTATTGAAGGTTTTCCACCGGTTCTTTATCGGGTTCCGTCTGCCTGTCCATTCGTGCCAAGATGTAAATGGGCTATTAACCGATGCTGGAAGGAAAATCCGGTGCTTGAGGAAGTCAGTCCTGGTCATCGAGTTGCCTGTTGGGTAAATACCAAAACCGGGAGCAAGACCTCATGATTGACGATGACATTATTCTGAATGTAGATGACCTGGTGATGCATTTCCCGATCTATCGTGGCGTGATCGCTCGCAAAGTGGGCGCTGTACACGCGGTTGATGGTGTTTCCTTTCAAATCAAAAGAGGTGAAACCCTGGGCCTGGTAGGGGAATCTGGTTGTGGTAAATCGACTACGGGACGAACCATTTTGCAGCTTTATAAACCTACATCAGGGCATGTTTATTTTAATGGAGTTGATTTAACCACCCTGCGGAAGGAAGAACTCCGGCGAATGCGGCGGAACATGCAAATGATTTTTCAGGATCCGTATGCTTCATTGAACCCACGGATGACAATTAATGATATTATTGGAGAAGGACTTAAGGTTCATGATGTTGCCAGAGGTGCTGAGGTCAACAAGCGAGTGGAAGAGCTGCTCGAATTAGTAAAAATGGACCCGGCTTTTGCGAATCGCTACCCGCATGAATTTTCGGGCGGACAACGTCAGCGGGTAGGAATTGCCCGTGCGCTTGCTTTACAACCTTCGCTGATTATCTGTGACGAGCCAATTTCTGCACTGGATGTTTCCATCCAGGCGCAAGTGGTTAATCTGTTGGAAGAACTTCAAGAGAAGTTCAATCTAACCTATTTATTCATTGCCCATGATCTTTCGATGGTGCGCCATATCAGTGACCGTGTGGCGGTTATGTACCTTGGCATTATCGTCGAACTGACGGATCGCGATGAACTTTATTCCCATCCGTTACACCCATATACGCAGGCTTTGCTTTCTGCTGTTCCCATTCCGGATCCCAGCGTGTCGAGCGAACACAGGATTATCCTGGAAGGCGAAGTGCCTTCACCAGTCAATCCGCCATCAGGATGCCGTTTTCGCACCCGTTGTCCGCTGGCCGAAAGCATTTGTGCTGAAAAGAAACCTGAGTTTCGCGAGTACAGACATGGTCACTTTGCAGCCTGCCATATGATTAAAGTGTGATCAACCAGAGTTAGAGGGATGAAACCGATCGCCATCTAGTCCCTCTTTCTCTGTGGATCAAAAATAGTTCATAACCAATTTTACGAAGGAGAAGAGAAAATGCGCAAACTGTATACTCTGCTTAGCGTGTTGATGGTGGCAGCAGTCCTGTTAGCCGCTTGCCAGACCGCAACACCGACCGTTGCCCCTCAATCGCCGACTAACGCGCCCACGACAGCGCCTACTGTCGCGCCGACTGCGGCGGCAGTAGCCACAACTGCACCCACAGTTGCCGCCCCTACGGCGGTTCCGACTGTCGCACCGACAGCGGGTCCAACTACTGTACCCAATCCGTATATCGGCTCGGGGAAATTGGATGGCAATGGTATTCCCCCTGATTTCTTCAGCGATGTCCATATCCGCAAGGCGTTTAGTTATTCCTTTGACTGGAAAACCTACATCAACGATGTGTACAATGGCGAAGCTGTCCAATCGCTGTCCTTAATCATGCCGGGGATGCCTGGTTACGATCCGAAGATTGATCACTACACGTACGATCTTGACAAAGCCGCCGCAGAATTCAAACTGGCTGACGTGGATCATAACGGTGTGGCTGATGGCGACCAAAAAGATGGCGGCGTCTGGAACGTTGGCTTCCGCCTGCAGATGCTCTACAACCAGGGCAACACAACCCGTCAGATCGTGGCTGAGATCATGGCCTCAAGCCTGGCTTCGATCAACGATAAATTCAAGGTTGAGGTTTTGGGTCTCCCATGGCCGACCTATCTTGCCTCCCAGCGTGCCTTTCAGATCCCGATCATGACCGCTGGCTGGTTGGAAGATATTGCTTACCCGAACAACTGGGTGCAGCCCTATACGATCGGCGCCTATGGCGGCCGCCAGAATTTACCGGCTGACCTCGGCGATCAGTTCAAGACCATTATGAATCAGGCTCTTGCCGAAACCGATCCTGCTAAAGCAGCGGTTTTATGGAAGCAGGCGGACCAATTGTATTATGATAATGTCCCCGGTGTTCCCCTGGTGCTGTCAACCGGTCATGGTTTCGAGCAGAAGTGGGTGCAGGGCCGTGTCTTGAACCCGTTATTCCCTGGCATTTACTACTATGGTATAACTAAAGCCGCCGGCGCCAAGAACCCTGCTACCTTCACGTTTGCGACCATTGGCGATATTGATACCCTCGATCCTGCGCTGGCTTATGACACCGCGAGTGGCGAGATCATCCAGAACGTGTATGAAACCCTGGTCTTCTACAAGGGCGACAGCACGGAAGAATTCATACCTCAGTTAGCGACTGAGGTCCCAACAGTTGAAAATGGTGGCATTTCTGCTGATGGGAAAACGTGGACCTTCAAGATTCGCCCGAACGTTAAGTTCTCCAACGGCGATACGATGACCCCAAGTGATGTGGCTTACTCCCTCCAGCGCGCGCTGCTGCAAGGTGGCACCGCTTCCCCGATCTGGCTGTACTACGAAGCCTTCTTCGGTACGGGTATCAGCGATATTGCTGAACTGGTTGATCCTTCTGGCAAACTCGATGATGATCGCGCCAGTCTCTCCAAAGCCGATCCTGCGAAACTGGCCAGCGTTTGCAAACAGGTTCAGACCGCGGTTGTGGCTGATGATAAGGCTGGCACTGTGACCTTCAATCTGGCACAGCCCTGGAGCCCAATGCTCCCGACCATTGCCCAGACCTGGGGTTCGGTCATGGATCAGAAGTGGGTTGTTGACAATAAGGGTTGGAACGGATCCTGCGATACCTGGCAGAACTTCTATGCTATGGACTCCGCCAATGACCCATTCACCAGCATTGCGATGGGCACTGGCCCCTACACGCTGGATCATCGCACCCCTGGACAGGAACTGCAACTGACCGCCAATCCTAATTACTGGCGCACTGATCCCGCCTACACTGGTGGGCCTACGGGCGTTGCGAAATTGAAGAACGTGTTCGTCAAGATCATTCCTGAATGGGGCACTCGCTTTAGCATGCTTCAGACCGGTGATGCTGACGTTGTCGATGTTCCGGTAGAGAACCGCTCCCAGGCTGATGCCATGGTCGGCGAAACCTGCACCTGGAATAACACAACAAATGCATATGATCCTTGCGTCACCACCGATGCATCCAAACCGCTGCGTGTTCGCCTTGGACGTCCAGGCAACACCTCGCAGGACGTGGTCATCTACAACTTCGCTATCCATTAATCCTGGATCTTGAACAAATACACGGGGGGCTGGTTTCAGCCCCCCGTGAAACCTCTAACGGTTTCAACTTTCGTTTGAGGTCAAATCCTGATTTTTTCCTCAACCGGAAGATAAAACCGCTAGGAAGGAAAAATGACCAATTATATTATCCGTCGTTTACTTCTAGTCCCACTGCTGTTGTTTGGCGTGACAGTGCTCATTTTTGCTATGTTAAGCTTCTTATCGCCAGTTGAACGCTCGGCATTATATGTAAAAGATATCCCAAAGAATGAAAACGCAATTAATGGCATCATCAAAAAATACGACCTGGATAAACCGATTTATGTTCAATATTGGAACTGGTTGGTAGGAAAAGTAGACCCCACTTCAGGCGTACGCGACGGCGGCATTCTCTTTGGCAATTTTGGCTATTCTCGATCTGCATCCGAACCGGTTATTCAACTTATTCAAGAGCGTTTTCCTAACACGTTAGATTTAACCCTCTGGGCAATATTCCCGGTGATTTCGGTTGGAATCTGGTTGGGCGTATTAGCCGCCGTTCACCAGAATGGTTTAATCGACCAGGCAGCCCGGATCTTCAGTATTGTAGGAACATCGTTTCCGACATTTGTGTTTGGCCTGTTGATGTTGATTGTGTTTTATGTGGGCCTTGGGTGGTTCTCACCTGGAAGAATGTCCAACTGGGCAACCATTGTCGTCAATAGTGACACATTTCACCAATACACTCACCTGCTTACCTTCGATTCCTTATTGAATGGCCGTTTCGATGTTTTTATCGATAGCATGCGGCATATGTTCCTACCCATTCTAACCCTGTCGTACATCAGTTGGGCCACATTTGTGCGGGTTACCCGTTCATCTATGCTGGAAACCTTACGCATGGAGTACGTAACGACCGCGCGCGCAAAAGGCCTTCCAGAAAACGTAGTGATCAACCAGCATGCCCTTCCGAATGCCATGCTGCCGGTGACCACCCTGGCCGGCTTTCAGGTGATCGGGCTGCTTGGCGGGGTGGTGATCACCGAAACGGTGTTCAACTATCCAGGAATTGGGTTCGCGACTGCCAATGCCGCAGCTCAATTGGATGTCGTGACGGTACTGGGCCTGGCAATCTTTGATGGTTTTATTCTGATCATCGCCAACCTGGTGGTGGATGTGATGTACGCTGTGATTGACCCTCGGGTACGGTTATCATAGGAGGATGGACAAATGGCAGAACTTGTTCCCGAAATAGACAAATCTTTATTACTGGATTGGGTTCCACAAAGAAAGATCAGCCGGCTTGAGCGTTTCTTAGGCCCGGACAATTACCGTATCGTCACCGGGTTGTTAAAAACAACGACCTCAATTCTTGGCTTTAGCTTAATTTTTATATTTGTTCTGATCGCGATATTCGCACCGTCCATTGCTCCGCCTGTCACCCCCAATGACCCGTATAAGATGCCGCGTGACGGTTTCAGTTCCGAACCAAAACCGATGGGTACGCCCTGGAAGCTGAACCACCCGGACGTAGTTCCCGGTTGGTACAAACTGGTCACAGGTAAAACGACATGGACCCATCTCCTGGGGACATCGCAAGGGCAGTATGATTTGTTTTATGGCATGATCTGGGGTGTTCGCACTGCATTTAAGACCGGTTTGATTGTCGTTTCCTTGAGCTTCTTGTTTGGCGTGATTATTGGTGCTGTCTCTGCCTATTACGGTGGTTGGGTGGACATGGTGATCATGCGCATCGTCGACGTGTTTATGACCATGCCGTTTTTGCTGGCCGCCTTGATACTGGCCTCTATTTTGACGCCAAAGATCGGGAGGAGCATACTCCCGGCGATTATTGCACTGACTGCTTTCGGCTGGATGGGGTATTCGCGTATCATCCGGGGTGATATTCTATCTATTAAGGAACGCGATTATGTCATGGCGGCGCGGGTGATCGGGGTGAAGGACGGTGAAATTCTCTTCCGACATATTGTGCCTAATGCCATTTTCCCGGTGATGGTGCTGGCTTCGCTGGACATTGGCGGCATCGTTCTCACTTTCGCTGCTCTCTCGTTTCTCGGAGTAGGCACACCGTTGGGTTACGCGGATTGGGGCCAGATTCTTTCCTTTGCGCGCAATTGGATTACGGATCTGGGAACCTACTGGTACATCGTTGTGTGGCCTGGTCTGATTCTGGTGTTGTTCGTGATGGGTTGGAACCTGCTGGGTGATGCCCTGCGGGATATTCTCGACCCAAGAATGCGCGGCTCAAGCTGATCGGTGTCAAATTTTGACCTTTTTCAGTACACCTGCTCTTTTTGCGTCTTGATTTCAGGCAAAAAGAGCAGGTGTGCGTTTAATGGATCAGAGCCAGTAAAGGGTATAATTTTGGCCTGAGGAGGCCTTATGCCCGTTAACCTTCGCCAGGTGTTTTTTGTTTACCTCTCTTTGTTTTTTTTTATTTTTTTGGCCGGCTGGCAGAGTCAACCCTCCCAGGCTCCCTCTCCCCAGACGAGTACACCTTTACCGAGCACAAATACTCCGGTCCCGGCGATGCCAACTTCCAAGGCGCCAATGAGTTTTCCAGGCCTGCTTACCCCTCCGCCTACCGTTTACCCTCCGACCCAGGCCGATCAGGGGGCGCAGACTTTTTTTTTGGTTTGCATGGTCTGCCATGGCGACCAGGGCCAGGGGTTGGACCTGTGGCGTCAAGAACTGAGCCCGCCGGATAATAACTGCTGGCAGTCCAAATGCCACGCCCCCAACCATTTGAAAGACGGGTTTGTTTTTCCACACGAAGTACCCGCCGTCAAGGGTCCCGGCTTGCTGGCGATGTTCCAAACGGCAGACAACCTGCACACCTTTATCAAAGGATCCATGCCCTACCAAAAACCGGGTTCGCTGACGGATGAACAATACTGGCAGCTGACCGCGTTCCTGCTGCGCCTGAACGGGGTCGACCCGGGAACTCAACCTTTAGACGCTGCCCGGGCGAAAACCATATTTCTGCTGCCTCAGACGCCCACCCCTGTACCGTCGCTGCTGGGTGGTACAGAGGCAATTGTGGCCGGGATCGGCGTGTTTATTGTGTTGGTTGGGGTTGTGATTGGGATCATGCTCTACCGCCGCCGCCGTATCTGAACCCAAGGAGTCACTATGCGCTTCAATTTTGCTAAAATTTTTTCTTTATTATTTATTTTCGGTATTATTTTATCTTCCTGTCAGGCTCAACCCACCACCGGCCCTTCTCCGCTGCCGGCCACGCCTTTACCCAGCATCAATACGCCTGTTCCGGCCACACCGACCGCCACCTTACCGCCGAAACCGTCTGAGAAACCGACGCGCAGCCTGGTGATCTGCCTGGGCCAGGAACCAAGCTCGTTATTTGTATACGGCCCTTCATCGATTGGCATGTGGAGCGTGCTGGAGGCGATCTACGATGGGCCGATCGATACCCGCCAGTATGCGGCCCAACCGGTGATCCTGGAAAAGCTGCCGTCGGTGGCGGATAAAGATGCGGTCTTTGAAGCGGTGGATGTCAAAGCCGGCGACCTGGTGGTAGATGCAGATGGCAACCCGATAAACCTGGCGGCGGGCGCGCGCGTGCTCCCGGCGGGATGCAGCGGGTCAGACTGCGCCCAAACCTGGGATGGCAAGAAAGCGCTTAAAATGGATCGCCTGAAGGTCAGTTTTCGCCTGCTGGCTGGATTGAAATGGTCGGATGGAGCGCCGCTGACGGCGGCCGATTCGGTTTATTCCTTCAACCTGGCGGCTGATCCGGCTACCAAGGCCTCCAAACGCATCGTGGATCTGACCGCAGCTTACCAGGCAGTGGATGATGTGACCGTCGAATGGACAGGCCGCCCGGGTTTCGCCCCGCAGAGCCTGGATGAGCTCTTTTTTCTGCCGCTGCCCAAACACGCCTGGGATAAATACAAACCGGTGGACATGGAAAACGTGGATGAGATCACTCGCAAGCCACTGGGTTGGGGACCCTATATTATTGAAGATTGGAAGGCTGGTTCGAATATCCTGCTGCATAAAAACCCCAATTATTTCCGCGCCAGCGAGGGTTTACCCCGGTTTGACAATCTGGTGTTCCGCTTTTTGGGCGAGCCCGGAGATAATAACCTGGCGGCGCTGCAATCCGGGGAATGCGACCTGATCGACCAGACGACCCTTTTGGAAGACCAACTGCCGCAGATCCTTGCGCTGAGCACCGCCAAGAAATTGAAAGCTTATATCGGACAGGGCCCGGATTGGGAACACCTGGATTTTAACCTGCAGCCGGTGGCTGAACCCAATGGGGCAAACCCTGCTCAGGCCACCCCGGACTTTTTTGGCGATATCCGTGTGCGGCAGGCGTTTGCCTACTGCATCGATCGCCAGCAGATCATTGTCACCCTATTTAATAACCTTTCGAGTATCCCTACAACCTTTCTGCCGCCGGGGCACCCCATGTCAGCGCAGGGCTTAACCCTGCTGCCGTACGACGCGGCGAAAGGCAGCCAACTGCTGACCGAGGCCGGATGGGTGGATGAGGACAACAACCCCGCTACGCCGCGCATTGCGCAAGGAGCGGCCAATGTGCGCTCGGGTACACCTTTCGAAATCACATATTACACTACCCAGGCCACGGCGCGAACAAAGACGGCGGAAATGATTGCCAAAAATCTGGCAGACTGCGGGGTCAAAGTTAATGTTCAAGCGCTCGACCCGGGGCAGTTGTACGCCCCCGGGCCGGATGGGGTGCTGTTTGGACGCAGCTTCAATCTGGCTCAATTCTCCTGGGAAACCGGCAGCCAACCGCCGTGCTTTTTATATGAAACGCGGTCCATCCCAACCGCCAAGAATAACTGGATGGGCGGCAACCTGACCGGTTACAGCAGTCCCGAATACGATGCGGCCTGTCAGAAAGCCCGCCAGGCCCGTCTCGATTCGCCAGATTTGGTTAAAAATTACCAGGAGACGGCCCGGCTGTTCAATAATGATCTGCCGGTCTTGCCTCTCTACTTTCCGTTGAAGATTTCCATCAGCCGCCCGGATTTCTGCAACATGAAGATGGATGTGACCGCACGCAGCAGCCTGTGGAATTTAGAGAATTTCGACTACAATGCGTCTTGCCAGCCGTAGCGCAGCATTTCATCTTTCTGATTTATTGACTTTATTTTTGTTGTATGCTATAAAAAATTCTGCCTCCAGGAGACATTTGCGCTTAAAGCAAGTGGAGGTTTTCTGATTTGTAACCATCTTTTTGCATTATCTTTGTGTATAAAGATCCCGAATGCTATGGTCTCGATGATCGTACAGGCCAGATCAGGACTGGCAGGGGTCAATTTTTAATAACCTGTGATTTTGAATTCGTGAGGATCCTGTGGCAGATACGACATCGAAAAAAACGTTATTAGAGGTCCGCAACCTCAAAACATATTTTTTTACCGAAGAAGGCGTGGTCAAAGCTGTGGACGGCGTCGATTTCACCGTATATCCCGGAGAGGTTTTGGGATTGGTGGGTGAATCTGGCTGTGGAAAGAGCGTCACTTCGCTTTCGATTATGCGCTTGGTGGGGGTGCCAGGAAAAATTGTGGACGGTGAAATTTTTTTTGAAGACAGGGATCTGCTTAAACTGCCTGAATCCGAGATGGTTAAAATGCGCGGCGCCCAACTCTCCATGATTTTCCAACAACCGCAATCCAGCCTCAACCCGGTGTTTATGGCAGGCGATCAGATCAGCGAAGTCTTCCAGATCCACGAACGGATGGGAAACGATAAATCCTGGGATCGAGCCGTCGAGCTGCTAAAGCTGGTGGGTATCCCCGATGCGGGGCGTAAAGCCAAGGCTTATCCGCACGAAATGTCGGGGGGGCAGGCGCAGCGGGTGATGATTGCCATGGCTCTGGCCCTAAAACCCACATTATTGATTGCCGATGAGCCCACCACCGCCCTGGATGTGACGATCCAGGCTCAAATCCTGGACTTGATGCGCGATTTACGTGAAAAGATGGGCACTTCTGTGATCCTGATTACCCATGACCTGGGCGTGATCGCAGAAATGGCCGACCGGGTGGCGGTGATGTATGCCGGGCGCATCGTGGAGCAGGCAGCTGTCGGACCTTTGTTTGACAGCCCTCTACATCCCTATACCCAGGGTTTGATTGCCTCGATCCCGGTCCTGGGGAAAGTGACCGAACTACTGGACGTCATTCCCGGTTCGGTCCCCAACCTGGTCAACCTGCCACCGGGCTGCCGGTTTGCCCCGCGCTGCCGGTCGCGTGTACAATATAATCTGGAAATCTGCACTGAAATTGAACCTGAGCTTGATGAAATTGGCTCGAACCACACTGTACGCTGCTGGCTTTATTCCGATCATGGAAGCCACAGCGCGCCGATCAAGCTCTAAGCATCGAGGTCACCATGGTAGAACCAACCATTAAGAATGAAGGTAAAGAACTCATCCGGGTTGAACACCTGAAAAAATACTTCCCGGTGCATGGCGGCATCTTGCGGCGGGTGGTAGCCTGGGTGCAGGCGGTGGACGACGTCAGCTTTGCAATCCATGAGGGAGAATGCCTGGGTCTGGTAGGCGAATCAGGATGTGGAAAGACGACCGTCGGGCGGACTATGCTGCGCCTGGTCGAATCGACCGCCGGCTCGGTGTTTTACAATGATACGAATGTGTTTCAACTGCGTGGGTCTGAACTGAAAGCAATGCGGCGAAAAATGCAGATCATTTTCCAGGACCCATATGCGTCGTTGGACCCGCGTATGCCGATCGGCGATTCGATTATGGAAGGCCTGAAGATCCACCATATTGGCACATCCAAAGAACGCTGGGAAATTGTGATGCAAACTTTGAAAAAAGTTGGCCTGGAAGATTATCACGCCCGGCGCTACCCCCACGAATTTTCCGGTGGTCAGCGCCAACGGATTGGCATCGCCCGCGCCCTGGCGCTGATGCCCAGCTTTATCGTTTGCGATGAGCCGGTATCGGCCCTGGACGTTTCGATCCAGTCGCAGGTACTTAATATCTTAAAGGAACTACAGAATGAAATGGGCCTGACCTACCTGTTCATCGCCCATAACCTGAGCGTGGTAGAGCACATTTCTGACCGGGTGGCAGTGATGTACCTGGGCAAGATGGTGGAGCTGACCACGCGGACTGAACTCTTCCGCAACCCGCTGCACCCGTACACGCAGGCGCTGATGTCGGCAATTCCCGTCCCGGACCCGCATTTACGCCGCGAACGGATCATCCTCGCCGGGGACGTGCCCAGCCCGCTGCGCCCGCCCTCCGGCTGCCGCTTTCACCCGCGCTGCCCGGTGGCAATGGAACACTGCCACGTGGAAGAGCCGGTTTTTAAAGAGGTCAGCCCCAACCACCAGGTTGCCTGCTGGCGAATAGCCTGAGAGAGGAAAATGGGATTTTGACTGAAGCCTGGATCACAATCCCATTTTATGATGACCTATGAAACGTGTCCTGATTGTTGACGACGCCCGAGAATTAGGCCGGCTGCTGCAGACGATCTTTTTAACATTGGATCCGACCCTGACGATCAACGTGGTGCCATCTGCGGAAGAGGCACTGTTGATGTCCACCCGGATACCGGTCGACCTGCTGGTCAGCGATATCCGCCTGCCGGGGATTTCTGGCTTTGAGCTGGTCAGAAAAATCCGCACGCGCCACCCGGCGATCAAAGTTCTGCTGATCACCGGGATGACCGAGCCCGGCGTGGATGAACATGCGCGCCAACTGCATGTGGATGGATTCTTTCGGAAGCCGCTGGATATGGGCGGTTTTCTGGAAGCGACCCGCCGCTGCCTGGATATCTCCGCCAACACCCCTTTAACCCCGCTGAACAGCATGCCGGAGGCTTACGTGGGGAGTTCTCAACAGAAACCGACCGGGTCTTTATCTACCCAGCCCCTTGATCCATTGATCAGAGAAACGCCCCGGGTAACACTTTCGGAAATTGTGGTTAGCCTGCGCCAGCGGGTGGGCGCGGCGGCTATATTTGTCCTCGACGAACGCGGACGGATCATGGCTCAGGCTGGAGATGTGCCAGACCTGCCGCTGGAGACCGAGTGGGCCGGCCCGCTGATGGCGGTGCTCAGCGCGGGGAGTAAAGTGGCCCGCCTGGTGGGGAATGAGAGCCTGCAGCATGTAATGGCCTTCCCTGGCAAAGATTACCATCTGGTATTGGCCCCCGCCGGGGAATATGCCTTACTGGTGCTGGTCCATCCAGGACGGTCTGCCCTGCGCATGGCGGTAGCCGTGGAAGAGGCGCTGGAAGCCCAGCAGGCGCTGCGCGAGGTGCTGCCAGGATCGGAACCCAAGCTGGCAGAAATCCAGGAAGCCGGGACTCCGGCAGAACAAGCGCTGCCCGCGACCGGGCCACTGCCGGCGATCGAGCCCGCAGTGGTGGTGGAAGAGCCTGAGTCTAAACTCGGGGCGCAGTCCCTGGTCGATTTTGAAACTTTGATCACTCACTCGGAAAAAGAACTTAAGAATCAGGATGCGGATGCTTTTTGGGAGACGCTGTCGACTCAGGGCCAACCTGGTCCGGCAGCCAATGCTGACGCACTATCTTACGATCAGGCCCGCAAATTGGGCCTGGCACCAGACGAAGAGTCCTCTTGAATTTTTTTTATAAAAGAGCCGAGATCGCTTAGCGATCTCGGCTCTTTTATAAGCAGTCTATTGCCAGTTTCGCTTTTTGTGTGTTAAAATCATGGGCGGTGATGGGGCGTAGTGCAACGGCAGCACACCAGCCTTTGGAGCTGTGGATCTTGGTTCGAGCCCAGGCGCCCCAGCCTTGAACTTCCGGGTTAAGTATGGTCACACCTGCTTAACCCGGTTTGTTTTCAGCTATAATAAAATGAGTTCGGGATAATTGCTTTTTTATACCCACCCCCGGCCCCTCCCTTGCGCTTACGCGCGGGAGGGGTGAAAAGAGGTTTCTGGTGATTTTTGCTCCGCTTTGCTGAGCAAAAATCTCCAAACTTCTTTGTTTTGCAAGAGTCTCTCTCAGGGAAGAGGGTTTTAAAGCACATCTTCGACAAGTAAACTCGCTAACCCGAGCCAACGATATAATAATATATACTCCCTCTCACAAAATGGGGTAAGGTGTTTTGAAAAACGTGTTCGAAGGTACAGGAGATTATATGAAGGTTACTGCCCTTATTCTGGCAGCGGGTCATGGTACGCGGATGCGCTCTAAACTCCCCAAGATGCTGCACCCTCTGGCGGGCAAGCCGCTGGTGATGCACGCCCTGGAGAATGCCGCTTCGGTCAGCGATGATGTGCCCGTAGTGGTGGTAGGGCATGGCGAAGAAGCCGTGCGCCAGGCGGTGGGAAATGCGGCCCGGTTTGCGGTGCAGGAACAACAGTTGGGCACAGGGCATGCCGTGATGGCAGCAGGGCCGCTTTTGGCCGGAGAGACCGACCTGGTTCTGGTTACGTATGCAGATATGCCACTGGTCAAACCGGAAACGATGCGCCGGATTATTGAGATGCAAAAAGAAAACCCGGGACCAGTCTCAATGCTGACCGTGGAATTAGAAGACCCACATGGGTTCGGGCGAGTGGTGCGCGGCCCGAAGGGTACGGTGATCGCGATTGTCGAGGAAGCTCAGGCCAGCCCGGAAATCCTGGCGGTGCACGAGTTGAATCCAAGTGTGTTTTGTTTCCGGTCCGATTGGTTATGGCCGGCATTGAAACGGATCAAGATCTCGCCGAAGGGCGAGTATTACCTGACCGACCTGGTGGGGATCGCGGTCGCGGACGGTCTGGAGGTGCGCGCGGTGAAAACTGAGGATGCGACTGAAGCGGTGGGCATCAACACCCGCGTTCACCTGGCTGAGGCCGAAGCCATCTTTCGCCGGCGGATCAATACGGGTTGGATGTTAGCCGGAGTGACCCTGGTCAACCCCAAATCCACCTACATTGAGCCCGGCGTGCGGATTGGGCAGGATACGGTCATCTGGCCCAATACCTACCTGCGCGGCGCGACCGCCATCGGCGAAGGCTGTGAAATCGGTCCCAACACGATCATCGAAGACAGCCAGGTGGGGAATAGCTGTAAGATTCTGGCGGCTTTGATTGAAAAGTCGGTTCTGGAAGATTCGGTCAGCATGGGACCATTTGCCCATTTACGCCCGGGGGTGCATTTGGGAAAGGGCGTCCACATGGGCAATTTTGGCGAAATTAAGAATTCCACCCTGGCTGCCGGGGTAAAAATGGGCCATTTCTCGTATATTGGCGATGCCACCATCCATGAAGACGTCAACATTGGCGCGGGAACGATCACCTGCAATTATGACGGGGTGAAAAAGCATAAGACGGTGATCGGCGCGAATGCTTTTATTGGTTCGGACACCATGCTGGTGGCTCCGCTCACCATCGGCGAGGGAGCGAAAACCGGGGCGGGGTCGGTCGTCACGCATGACGTGGGCGACCATGAAACCGTAGTTGGAGTGCCGGCAAGACCATTCCCGAAAAGAGATGCAGGTGAGTAACACAGTTTCTTTGTTTTTGGTGGTGTTTTTCTTGGATTTGCTGGTCGCGGCAGTACGCGCGGCGTTGGTCCATGCCCGCCTGCCGCACCTGATGGGTTTGCGCGAGCAAAACCCGGATGCGATCGACCGCGCAATTCACTTTTTGGATGATCCCCGGCTGAGGGTCACGCTGCGTTTGACGGTGGCGCTGATCCATTTTGTCCTGGCTGTGCTGATCTGGCTGCTCTTGTTGGAGCTTTTCCCGCTGCTGCAGACCGCGGGGGTGGCCGCCGGTCTGCTGTTCCTCAGCGGGGTGGTCGTGCTGGTGTTGGAATTCGCGATCGAGGGCTTTATTCTGCGCCGGACCGAAGCCTGGGCATTGCGCCTGATCTGGTTAGGCCGCCTGATCGATTTCATTTTGAAACCCTTTTCCCTGCTGATGGTCCGCCTGCTGGGCCCCAGCGCAGTCTTGCAGCGCCAGCTTTCATCGGTCACGGATGATGAATTGAAGAGCTGGGTCGAGGCCGGACAGCCCGAAGGCAGCCTGGAAAAAGGCGAACGCAAGATGATTTACTCGATCTTCCAGTTTGGGGAGACGCTGTGCCGCGAAATCATGGTGCCGCGCATTGACGTATATGGCCTGGAGGTGGGCACTTCTTTGCCGGAGGCGATCGAGGCCTTCACTCATTCCGGTCATTCGCGCATCCCGGTGTACGCCGATTCCATCGATAATATTTTGGGGATTTTATATGCCAAGGATTTGCTGCGGGTGCGGCTAAACCCGGACAGCCCGGATATGATCCGCAAACAGCTGCGCCCGCCGTATTATGTCCCCGAAGCCAAGAAAGTGGATGAACTGCTGCGCGAGATGCAGCTGCGCGGGGTGCATATGGCGATCGTGGTCGATGAATATGGGGGTACAGCAGGGATTGTGACCCTGGAAGATATCGTCGAAGAAATCGTCGGCGAAATCCGGGATGAATACGACCAGGGCGAGGAACAGTTGTTCCAAATGATCAGCCCGGATGAATATTCATTCATCGGCCGGATCGACCTGGATGAGGTGAATGACCAGTTGGGCACGCATTTAACCAAAGACATCGCGGATACATTGGGGGGGTATATCTACGGTAAGATTGGCCGGGTGCCGACAGGCGGGGAAGAGTTGGAAGTCGAAGACTGGGGCCTGACCGTCGAACAGATCAGCGGGCGGCGCATCCGCATGGTGCGCGCTCGCCGCAAACAGGAAAACCAGGCGAATGAGGAAACCATCCATGACACTGACCAGCGAGACCAAACAAAACCTGATTGACGCCGCGGTGCAGGCGCGCCAATGGGCATATGCCCCGTATTCGCATTATGCGGTGGGGGCGGCCCTGATCACCGCTTCCGGCAAGGTTTATGATGGAGTTAATGTAGAGAACGCGGCTTACCCGACCACGATGTGCGCGGAACGAGTGGCGGTATTTAAGGCCGTATCCGAAGGCGAGCGTGATTTTGTGGCGATCGTGGTCGCCACGTCGAACGGCGGTGCGCCGTGCGGGTCGTGCCGCCAGGTTTTGGCGGAATTTGGCCTGGAGACCCTGGTACTGATCGTCGACGCAGAAGGAAGCATCGTGCAGGAGACAACCGTGCGCGAACTGCTGCCGGGCGCATTTACCCCGAAGGATTTAGGTTCTATTTAATAATCCTTTTGAGAGTTTTTTTGCGCGGCGCAGCCGCGCAAAATAACTCTCAAACATCATTATAGGAAATAAGCCACAGGACCGGCAGCATGGATAAGACGATTAAGGTTGAGGCGGTGGTGCTGCGCCACAGTGATTGGGGCGAAGCAGACCGCTTGCTGGGTTTGTTTACCCGGGAACATGGCAAGCTTAAGGCGGTCGCTAAGGGTGCGCGCAAGGTGCGCTCGCGGAAAGCGGGCCACCTGGAACCCTTTACCCGGGTGGCGCTGGTGCTGGCTCGCGGGCGCGACTTTTGGATCGTGACCCAGGCGGATACCGTGGACGCTTACCTGCCCCTGCGCGAGGACCTGGTGCGCACCAGTTACGCGGGCTATGTGATGGAACTGCTGGACCGCTTTACCTATGAAGAGGGGGAAAACCGTTCGCTGTACAACCTGCTGGTCGATACCCTGCACCGGCTCTCGGCTGGCGACGATCCATTTATCAATCTGCGCTATTATGAAATCCGCCTGTTGGATCATCTCGGCTTCAGGCCGCAGCTTCAGGTGTGCGTGCAGGGGGGTGAAGAAATCCGCGCCGAAGACCAGTATTTTTCGGCCCGGGAGGGCGGGGTGCTGTGCCCGCGGCATGGACGAACCGCGCCCGAGTCGCGCCCAATATCGGTAGAGGCGCTGCGGTTTTTAAGGCACTTCCAGCGCAGTTCATACGCCGAGGCGCACCGGGCGCAGGTGTCCCAGCCGGTGCAGCAGGAAATGGAAACGTTGATCCAATATTACCTGACCTACCTGCTGGAGCGCGGCTTGAATACGCCGCACTTTATCCGCGAGATGAAAAAAGGCGGGTAACCGGCATGAAAGAGGCTGGATGCCTGTTGTCCGGCCTAAAAATCGTAAGAAAACACCCCTTACAAGTACGGTTTTAATGAACATAACACTGGTTTATGTATAATGTACCCATGTTGAATGTTCCAGGGTAGAACCGAGGAGAAAATATGGACAGTTCAGAGACGATGGTCATCCAGACCCGAGACCTGACCAAGACGTTTAAAGAAGTGAAAGCGTTGGATCAGCTTAATTTAAACGTGCGCAAGAATTCCATTTTTGGATTTCTAGGACCCAATGGATCCGGCAAAAGCACCACGATCAAGCTGCTGTTGGGATTGATCCGCCCGACCGCGGGCAGCGCGTCGGTTTTTGGCGAAGATATCGGGTTGAGCAGCGTTTCCATTCGCAAGCGGATCGGCTACCTGGCCCAGGACCCGCATTACTACGAATACATGACCGCTCGCCAGACACTGCGCTATGTGGCCAACTTCTTTTACACCGGTCCCAAGAACCTGATCGAAGACCGGGTGAGCGAGGTATTAGGCCTGGTCGGGCTGGATGATAAAGCCGACCGCGCGATCAAAGGTTTCTCGGGCGGAGAGCGCCAGCGCCTGGGGATTGCCCAGGCCCAGGTGAATTACCCCGACCTGCTCATCCTGGATGAACCGGCGGCGTCGCTCGACCCGCAGGGGCGGCATGACGTGCTGGGGGTGATGGAACGCCTGCGCAAATATACGACCATTTTTTATTCGACGCATATCCTGGAGGACGTGCAGCGGGTGAGCGACACGGTGGCGATCTTGAACCACGGCAGGCTGATCGCGGAAGCGCCTATCGCGGAACTGCTGGCGGGCGGTAACAGTTCGGTGGTCTATTCGATTGCGCTTAAAGGCGAAACCGGGGCTGCTCAAACGCGGGTTTCGAGTTTGCCATGGGTGAGCAGCCTCAGCGCAGCGACTGCCAATGGCGCTGCCACCTGGCAGATCAATATTAGCGATGAAGCGGAGGCAGAAAAGCATTTGCTGCGTTTGATCCTGGAAGATCCCGGCCTGACGGTAACCCAGTTTGGGCGGAAAACATTCAACCTGGAAGAAGTTTTCTTAAGCCTGGTCGAAGGGAGTGATAAAAATGGCTGAAATTCCTCCTGTTTCAAGCGCAATACCGGCAGTTGAGCACCGCAAACTGCGGCCTTATCCGGGCAGCTCACGACTGAGCGGTTTTAGCAATATGTTCAATAAGGAAATGGGTGATTGGTTCCATACCCGGCGCTGGATCGTACAAACGATCCTGTGGGTGCTGGTTTTCAATGGTTTTTTGGCTTTCCTCCTTTTTGTGGTGCCGAATATGAGCCAGTCCGAAGGTGGTGGCCTACCGCAGAACCCGCTGGCACTGGGGTTGAGTTTTTTCTTCAACTTCGCGGTCATCGCCGGTTCGATTGGCACGCTGATCCTGGCCCAGGATGAGGTTGTGGGTGAAAAACAATCCGGAACGGCGGCCTGGATCCTATCCAAGCCGATCGCACGGGTATCTTTCATATTGAGCAAACTGGCTGCCAATGGGTTGGGCATACTGATTTTTATCGTGCTGATCCCCGGCCTGGTCGGGATCGTGGAAATATCGGCGGCAGCCGGCACCCTGGTTCCTATTCCGGAGTATATTCTGGGATTGGGGATGACTTATTTGGGCCTGCTGTTTTACCTGACGTTTTCATTGATGCTGGGGACGTTATTCCACCAGCGCGGCGCGGTGATCGGCATCGGTCTGGGTTTGCTGTTGGGCGGGTCGATTGTGGTTAGTTTCGCCCCCGATATCGCTTATGCCCTGCCGGTGGATTTTCAACAAATTGCCCCGATGGTGGCGATGGGCCAGCCCCTGCCGCAGTTGGATTTGATCGAAATTGCCGCAACAGCGGCCTGGTGCGTGATCTTTATGGCGGTCGCGCTGGTGCGTTTCGAAAGCCAGGAATTGTAAAAAATAGATTAGATAGCCAGACCCTGCCGGCTTCTCCAGCAGGGTCTGGCTATCTTTTTGCTTTAAAGTTCTTTCAAGGGCAGCCCTAATTTTTTCGAACTGGAAAGTCGGGTCGGGTTTCCAAGTCGCACCGTAAAGCCCCCGGATGCATCCGTGGGGACACAGAGCGAGGCGCGGCGGCTTTTCCGCCATCTTTTCATTTGGTGTATAATAATAGAACATATTTTTTATTTTCAGCGAGGGAATCGTCAGTAAATTATGGGCCGCATCACCTCACCCTCTTTTATCGCTGAACCACCCCTGCGGGTCACGCCGAAACAAGAATCGACCATTCTGATTCGCTTCGAATTTGCACGGCAGCTCTACAATGCTTGCTTGGGCGAGGGTTTGCGGCGGCTGGCTCTGATGCGCCAATCCAAAGCCTACCAATCCGCGCGGCTCATTCCAAAAGCTGACAACCATAAAGATGAGCGCAAGAGAGCCTTTGATGAAGTTCGGAAAACTCATCAATTCCGAGACTACGACCTGCAAGCCTACGCCGCCACCATCAAAATGGGTTGGATTGGCTCGACAGGTGGTGCAAACCGTCGCCACCAGAGCATTCAGGGCTGTTTCTCAGTACGCCTACGGCAAAGGCGGCAAGCCGCGTTTCAAAGGGCGCGGGCAGTTTGACAGCATCGAGGGCAAACAAAAAGCAGTCGTCCAGTGGGACGGGAAGGCACTTCGTTGGGGCGGGCTGATATTGCCCGCCATTTTCCCGAAAGAAGGACGAAAGGGCAACGATGTGATCAGCTACGGGTTGAATGCGCCCGTTGAAATATGTCGGTTGGTACGCCGGAAACTGAACGGCAAAACCCGTTTCTACATACAATGGGTGTGCGAGGGAACGCCCTTTCAAAAACCGAAAAATAAGGTGGGGTGCGGGTCAGTCGGTTTGGACATCGGGCCGTCCACCATGGCCATCGCCGCACCTACCCATGGGCAGGCGGAACTGCGCCAATTTTGTGACGAATTGAGAAAAGACCAGCGTAAAGTCCGGGTCGAACAGCGAAAACTCGACCGCCAGAGACGGGCCAACAACCCGCAAAACTACAACGAGAATGGCACGCTCAAAAATGGCGCGAAAAAGTGGGTCAAGTCGAGAAACTATCATGACACCCAACGGCGGTTATCCGAGACAAACCGCAAGCTGGCGGCTCACCGCGAGAGTTTGCATGGGCAGCTGGTCAATCATGTTTTTTCGTTAGGAAATGAGGTAAATCTGGAAAAGCTCTCCTATCGCGCATTCCAGAAGATGTTTGGCAAAAGTGTTGGCATGCGTGCGCCGGGAATGTTCGTGTCGATGTTGAAACGCAAGGCTGTGAGTGCTGGCGTTTCTGTGACCGAATTTCCAACGCGCACCACCAAACTCAGTCAGGTGTGCCTGTGCGGTCAGGTGAAGAAGAAATCTCTCTCTGAACGCTGGCACGTCTGTGACTGCGGGGTGGTGGCCCAAAGAGATTTGTTTTCAGCCTTTCTGGCTTCGTGCGTAGAAAGTGAGCGGCTCAACGCGGAACTCGCACAAGAACGGTGGAGTTCGGGTATGGATGCGTGCCTCCGGGCGGCGTTGAGTGAAGTCAAACCTGCGATGGGCGGGGATTTCCCTGCCACCTTCGGTCTGAACCGGAGTCGGAGTGGGTCGCCCGTGGAAGTCTGGATGAAGGCCGGGGACGGTCGGGGTGTTGTAGCCAGCGTGAGCCAAAGGTGAGAACCCGGCAAAGCCTGCCCTACCTCCAGAACCCCCCGGCTTCCCCTTTAGGGGTGCAGAGCGAGCCGTGCGGAGCAGTCGGGGTTATAATACCTGCAATTAACTTACCCTGCGGGAGAATGAATGAACCAGCCGCTTGACTTTCAGACAATTATGATGACCCTCCAGCGCTTTTGGGCCGAACAGGGCTGCCTGATCTGGCAGCCCTATTACACCCAAGTAGGCGCTGGGACGTATAACCCGGCAACTTATTTACGCGTTTTAGGCCCCGAACCCTGGAATGTGGGTTACGTGGAACCCTCGATCCGGCCGGATGATGGCCGTTACGGCGAGAACCCCAACCGCCTGCAGCAGCACTACCAGTTCCAGGTGATCCTCAAGCCGGATCCGGGAAACCCGCAGGAAATCTACCTGAAATCGCTCGAGGCACTGGGGATCGATCCCCGGCAGCACGATATCCGTTTTGTGGAAGACAACTGGGAATCGCCGGCCCTGGGCGCCTGGGGTCTGGGTTGGGAAGTCTGGCTGGACGGGCAGGAAATTACCCAGTTTACCTATTTCCAGCAAGCGGGCGGCATCCTGCTGGACCCGGTGTCGGTTGAAATCACCTACGGGCTGGAACGGATTGCTATGGCTTTGCAGAACGTGCGCAACTTCCGCGACCTGCGCTGGTCCATCGACCGCACTTACGGCGACGTTAACCTGCAGGGTGAACACGAACACAGCACGTATTATTTCGAAGTCGCCGATGTGGAGCGCCAGCGCCAACTTTACGATATCTACCGGGCCGAAGCGCTGGAGGCCCTGGAAAAAGGGCTGGTCCTGCCGGCGCACGATTATGTCTTGAAATGCTCGCACACCTTTAATATTCTGGATACGCGCGGGGCGATCGGAGTAACCGAGCGCCAGGCATTTTTTGCCAAAATGCGCGACCTTTCGCGGCGAGTGGCCGAAGCTTACCTGGCGCAGCGCCAGGCGATGGGCTTCCCCTGGGGTGAGAAAAATTCGCTGTCTTTGGCCGCCGGCCAAAAAGCCGGGAGCGCCGCCCAGGATAAAGCCGGGTCTGCCCTGCTAATCCCGCAGAGTGTGGGTGATTTCTTGTTCGAAATTGGCAGCGAAGAACTGCCGGCTGCCGACCTGGAAAGCGCATTGAGCCAGCTTAGCGAACGCGTACCGGCCTGGTTGGATGAACTGCGCCTGACACACGGCGCGGTGAAGATTCTGGGGACCCCGCGCCGCCTGGTGGTGTGGGTCAAGGATCTCGCGCCGCTGCAGCCCGACCGCGAAACCGTGGTCAAAGGACCGCCCGCCAGCCGGGCCTTCGATGCCCAGGGACAACCCACCAAAGCCGCCGAAGGCTTCGCCCGCGGGAAAGGTCTGACGGCAGCGGACCTGCAGGTGCGCGAAATTGATGGCGGTCAGTATGTCGTGGCGGTGATCCAGGAAACCGGGCGCCCGAGCCTGGCAGTACTGGCGGATGCGCTGCCAGGCTGGATCGCCGCGCTTAAATTCGACAAGACGATGCGCTGGAATACCAGCAACGTGGCTTTCTCCCGCCCGATCCGCTGGCTGTTAGCCCTGCTGGGCGAACAGGTCGTGCCATTTGAATACGCCGGTCTGGAAGCGGGCAACTGCACCCGCGGGCTGCGTTTCTTACAGCCTGAAGAAATGGAAGTGAACACCCCCCAGGCTTATTTTGATTTTCTCAAATCACAGGACATCTTGCTGGATCCGGCCGAACGCCGCCAGTCCATTGCCAGGCAGAACCGGCGCCTGATGGCTGAAATTGGCGCGGTCGACCAGGCAGATGAGGGCTTGCTGGATGAGGTAAAGAACCTCGTGGAAGCGCCCACCGCCCTGGTGGGAAAATTTGAAGAGAGCCACCTGCGCCTGCCACCCGAGGTATTGACCTCGGTGATGAAGAAGCACCAGCGTTACTTCCCAACCTACGGGAAGGACGGCAAGCTGCTGCCCTATTTTGTGGTGGTGCGCAACGGGGACGACCGTTACCTGGAGGTGGTCGCGGATGGCAATGCCCAGGTGGTGCGGGCGCGTTTCGCAGATGCGGCTTTCTTCGTGGAAGAAGACCTGCGCCATAAGCTGGAAGACCTGCTGCCTCGCCTGGGTACACTGACCTTCCAGTTTAAATTGGGCTCGATGCTCGACAAGACGCAGCGCATTGAAGCGCTGGTCGAGAAGCTGATTCCGCTGGTCGGGCTGGATGAAAAGGAAGCCAAAGTGGCGCGGCGGGCAGCGCACCTGTGCAAGGCGGACCTGGTAAGCCACATGGTGATTGAAATGACCGCGCTTCAGGGGATCATGGGGCGTTATTATGCAGCGGCGGCGGGCGAGACCCGGGAGACAGCCAATGCCATTTTCGAGCATTACCTGCCGCGTTCGGCGGACGATTCCCTGCCGGCGTCGAAAGCCGGGCAGGTGATTGGCCTGGCTGACCGCCTGGACAGCCTGGCGGGACTGTTTGCCGCCGGACTGGCGCCGAGCGGCACCAAGGATCCTTTTGCCCAACGTCGGGCCGCAATTACCCTGGTGCAGAGCCTGGGTAAACTCAATATCGATTTTGACCTGCGTCAGGGATTGGCCCTGGCTGCCGAGAACCTGCCGGTGGCGGCCGGACCGGATGTGCTGGCTGCCTGCTTTGAATTTATCAGCGGGCGCATGCGCGCGACCCTGCTGGAAATGGCGGAAGGCTACCGTTACGATGTGGTGGAAGCCGTCCTGGCGGCGCAGGCCGCCAACCCGGCGGGAGTTTTCCGCGCAGTGCAGACTCTCAGCGAGTGGGTGGCGCGGCCCGATTGGAGCACCATCCTGGCGGCTTACGCGCGCTGCGTGCGCATCACCCGCGATCAGGCCGGGCCGATTAGCGTGCGGCCTGAAACAATGACGGATCCCGCCGACCGGGTTTTCTTCGATGCCCTGCAGGCTGCCCAAAATACTCCCCGCCGTTTGGGCGCGGTGGAAGATTTATTCAAAGCCTTCCTGCCGATGATTCCGGCGATCAACCAATTCTTTGAAGCGGTGCTGGTCATGGCGGATGACCCCCAAACTCGGGCAAACCGGCTGGGAATGCTCCAGCAGGTGGGCGCCCTGGCGCAAGGGACAGCCGATCTCTCGAAATTAGAAGGTTTTTAAACAGGCGGATCTTTATTTGACTAATTTGCACTTTTCCGGTAAATTTATCCCAAATGAGTGCATCAGAGGAAATTAAGGCCAGAATCGATATCGTTGACCTGGTCTCGGAGACAGTAAAGCTGCGCCGCACGGGCAAAAACTACACTGGTTTTTGCCCGTTTCATCCTAACTCACGCACGCCGGCCTTCGTGGTCTTCCCTGATTCCGGCACCTGGCGCTGTTTCGGACAGTGCAACGAGGGCGGCGATGTTTTCCGCTTTGTGATGAAAAAGGAAGGCTGGGATTTCCCGCAGGCGCTGCGCTTCCTGGCAGATAAAGCCGGCATCCAGCTTGAGGTGCAAACCCCGGAAAAACAAGCAGAGGAAGAGCAATACAGCCGCCTGCGCGGGCTGATGGAAGACGCGGTGACTTTCTTCCGCTATCACCTGCTGCAAACTCCGGCTGGAAAAAACGCGTTGGAATACCTGCTTGAAAAGCGCGGCCTGACCCTGGAAACGATCGAGGCCTTTGGCCTGGGCTATGCGCCGGATGCGTGGGACGCGGCGCTAAAGCACTTTACCGAAAAAAACTATACCCCGCAAGAACTGCTGGCGGTGGGCCTGGTGACCGAAGCCCAGGAAAGCAGCCGGGTGTACGACCGGTTTCGCCACCGGATCACTTTTCCCATTCGGGATATGGTGGGGCGGATGTGCGGATTTGGTGCGCGTATTCTCCGCCCGGATGACATCCCCAAATTTCTCAATTCGCCGCAAACGGTGCTGTTTGATAAGGGCCGCCTGCTGTACGGCCTGGACCAGGCGCGCAAGCCGATTCGCGCCCAGGACCAGGCGGTGATCGTCGAAGGCTACCTGGACGTGATCGCCCTGCACCAGGCCGGGTTCTCGAACGCCATATCGCCGATGGGCACGGCCTTGAGCGAGGACCAGATAAAAATGCTCAAGCGCTTTACCCGGCGCATCGTGCTGGCGCTGGACCCGGACGCCGCGGGGGTAAAAGCCACGCTGCGCGGGTTGGAAACCGCCCGCCAGGCGATGGACCACAGCGACGAACTGGTGTTTGATGCGCGCGGACTGGTGCGGCATGAGGCACGCCTGGAAGCGGATGTACGGGTCACCACCCTGCCGGATGGCATGGACCCGGATGATGTCGTGCTGAAGGATCCCCAGGAATGGGCGCGGATTGTGGCCAATGCCCAGCCGGTGGTGATACACGTTATGGAAACGCTGGCAGTGGGGCGGGACCTGGATGATCCGAAGACAAAAAGCGAGATCGCCGCCCAGGTGCTGCCATTAATCGAGGACGTCCCGAATGCCATTGAACGCGATACCTACCGCCAGCGCCTGGCGCGTTTGCTGCGCGTGGATGAACGAGCCCTGATCGGCGGAGAAGTCCCGGCTGCGGCGCGCAGTGGACGGCGCACGCCGCGCATCCCCAAGGCGCAAAAAGCTCAAACCCCTGACCTGACGGTTGGCCCGGTCCAGATCGCGCGCAAACTGGAAGCGCATGCCCTGCGTTTGCTGCTGCGCCAGCCGGATGCCGTGGATATACTGGACCGCGCACTGCAGAGCGCCGGTTTGAGCCGGTTAGGAGTGACCGATTTTGAGTACGCGGAGCACCAATTATTAGGAAAATTGATCCTGGAATCGCTCGACCAGGATGAAATGGAACCGGCGCAATACATTCAAGATCGCACGCCGGAAGCAGTGCAGGACCTGACACGCGAACTGCTGCTGCCCATGGTAGAAGGAGAACCGGTCACAGATCGGCTGTCCGAGGACCTGGTACATACCATCGTGCGCTTGCGGCTGCTGCGGGTCTCCGATACGCTCAACCAGCTGCGCTATATGCAGGAAGAACTGCAGCAGCAGGGTGATTTCACCCTGGGCGCCTACCAGGAATCGTTTTTCCAATTTCAACAGATTCGCTATCGTTTGGATCAAGTCCTCGTCCAGCGCTTGCATTTTGAATAATATGTTATGATTAAAGTATGACTCGCGCCCAAAAGCCCTCTTCTTCACCTCAAAATACGCCTCCCTCCCGCCGTTCTACGAACGGAAAGGCGCAGCCTGCGAACGCCCGTCAAAGCCGGAGTAAGGCTTCAATTAAGCCGCCCGACGGCGTCCCCCTGCCGCCCAATTCGGAAGAAATGCTTGAGAAGGATGATCCGGAAGAAATCGCGGCAACTCCACCCGCCGGCGATGACTGGGGTGAGGTTGCCATTGAAGACCCGCTGGAAATCCTGGAAGATCCTTCGATCGCCCTGGAGCTTTCCGAAGATCCGGTGCGTTTATACCTGAAGGAAATCGGACAGATCCACCTGCTGGATGCGGACAGCGAGTTTCGCCTGGCCGCTCGGATCGAAGCCAAGCGGCGGATGGATCTGATGGGCAAGGACCTGAACCATACCGACCACCAGCGGGCGCATGCCCTGTACCAGGTGATTGCCGCGGACCTGGTTGACGCCTGGGAACACATGCAGGAAGAGGCCCAAAAGCTGAACCAGAACGAAGTCCCCGATTTGAGCCTGATCCTGTCTGAAGCGCACATGCTGCGCCGCCAGTGGCAGGCCGATGAACCTTCATACCTGCGTAATTTCCTGGATAACGGTTCGTGGGGCAAAGACGAACACTGGGACCGGCTGGTGCGGTATGCCTTTACCATTTTCCTCTGCCTGTACCTGGTGCCGCCGGCGCAAGCCGATAAGCTGATGGTGGAGATCCGCAAGGACAACCAGATTCCGCCGGTAGAATTCTTCGAACAAAACCTGCCGGACGAGAAAGAACTGAACGCCGAATTGGATGGGATCGCCCGCCGCGCGGATGAAGCCAACCAGACTCTGATCCGCGCCAACCTGCGCCTGGTGGTGAGCATCGCCAAACGCTACCTGGGTCGGGGAATCTCTTTCCTGGACCTGATCCAGGAGGGCAACCTGGGACTGCTGCGCGCGGTCACCAAATTTGATTCTACCCGTGGGTTTAAATTCAGCACGTATGCCACCTGGTGGATTCGCCAATCGATCAGCCGCTATATTGCCGAACAGGCGCGGACGATCCGCATTCCCGTTCATTTGTTTGAAGCCATTACGCGCCTGCTGCGCACACAGCGGGTGTTGGTCCAGCAGTTAGGCCGCGAGCCCACCCACGAAGAGCTGGCGTTGGAAGCCGATATGATGACTGCGGAAGATATCGCCCTCATCCAGCGCTCGCGCTCGGAAGGCACCCCGCTTGACCCGGAGGTTATGCGGCGCTGGCAGTGGGCATCGTCCAAAGTTCAGCGGATTTTACAGTCCGCAGAAGAACCGGTTTCGCTGGAGCGCCCGGTGGGGGATGAGGATAGCAGCATGTTGGGCGATTTCATCGAAGACGACGAGGCCCTGGAACCGATGGATGCCGCTGCGCGCGAGATGCTGCGCGAGCAGGTGCAGAATGCGCTGGCAGCGCTTTCGGAACGCGAACGGCAGGTGCTCGAACTGCGTTTCGGGTTGATCGACGGAAAAGACCATACCCTGGAAGAAGTGAGCCGTTATTTTAATGTGACGCGCGAACGCATCCGCCAGATCGAAGCCAAGGCCCTGCGCAAACTGCGCCATCCCACCCGCAGCCGCCATTTGCGCGAATACCTGTCGTAGCGCCTTTCTCTGAGTTTTGGCATGTTGTTGGGTTTCGGGGCAGTAGCTATTATGCTATGCGATCCGTAATAGGCCCCTCAACCCAACCTACGCAAAACTATTCAATTCCATCTCTAGAAGTAATAAAATAGTTATTATTCCGTATGGTTTTAGTTAACCTTACTAATGTGTTAATCTTTTAAGGGCATGATTCACTTACAATAACTTAGAGGTCTTTTGCTTAATAGGAGCAGAAGGCCGTTCGAGGACCGGTCTTTAAGGAATTTTTAATCAAAGTTGAGACCGGAGAAGAAGGAAGATTTCATGCCGCTGCGTGTTTTACTTGTCCAATCCGATGTGCGTGCCGCCCAACCCCTGGAGCGGTTCTTTAAGGACCGTGGGGATGAAATTTGGATTGTGGATGACATCGCGCAGGGAATGAGTATGCTGACGCAGTGGCAGCCAGAAGTGCTGCTGCTTGACCTGCATTTCGAGGGGAACGAATGGCTGGGCTTGCTGCGCCAGGCGCGCCAGCAAACTGCACCGATAAAAATTATCCTGACCAATAAATATCCCGATCTACAGCGCGAGCTGATGGCGGGAGAATATGGGGCAACCGTTTTTCTGCGCCAGCCCTATACCCAGCGCTGGATCGAAGCTGCATTCCAGCGGGTCGCTGCCGGCGATGAAGGCCAGCCGGTCACGAAACGCAAAGCACAGCTGCCGCAGGTGCGCTTCCCGGTGCGGTTTAAAATTACCGCCCCGTACCTGATCCTGGCATTGGTATTCGCCCTGGCGAGCGCCTTTGTGATCACCCAGGTGATCCTGGAATCCGTTCAGGACCGCTATCTCAACCAGTTGATTGAAACCGGGCGGCAGGTATCGGATTGGATGGTGCGCGAGGAGGACCGCCTGTTGGGCACCGAGCGCCTGATCGCCAATTCGCAAGGTCTGGCACAATCCATCGTCAACCAGGATGCCGAGGCGATCCGCACCCTGGTCTTTCCACTGGGGGTAAACGCCGGGGAAGAAGCGATCGAAATCGTCGATTTGCAGGGGATAACCCTGCTTTCCATGCACCACGTGCTCAATGGCGGCACAGGGGATTATGATTTTTCAAAAGGCGATCCAATTTTTGGACAGCAGCCCTTTGCGCGCACGATTCTACTCGGGCAGACCGATACGGTTGGTGATAAATATGCCGGCCTGGTGCAGGCCAGTTGGGGGAACGTCTTCTATGTCGCCGGACCGGTGCATGATGCCGGCGGGCAGGTGGTTGGCGCGGTACTGGTGGGCAAATTTCTAACTACGCTGGCGCGCGAATCGGGCAGGGACAACCTGGCGGACGTCAGTTTTTACGATTTTCAGGGCCAGGAACTGGCATCGAGCTTCACGAGCAGTGCTCTTCCCGCTATTTCTGAAACTCAAATTCTCCAGATCCTGCGCGACCAGGCGACTGCCAGCCTGACGCGCACTTTACCGCTGTCGGCGGCCGATTATGCCGAAATCCTGGGGCCCTGGCAGGCCCGTAATAAAGAAAATATCGGGCTGGTGGGCGCTGCACTGCCCCAGGAATACCTGGTGCGGACGAGCAGCGGCGTGCAGCTGCAGGTATTTGCCCTCGTGGCGGCGGCAATTGTTTTGGTGGTCATGGTGGGCCTGTTCCTGGCTAACCTGATCACGCGCCCGCTGGCACGCCTGGTCGCGGCTTCCAGCGAGGTGGCGCAGGGCAACCTGGAAATTAAAGTCGATTCGACCGGCAATGATGAAATGGCCGTGCTGGCGCATTCCTTTAATTACATGGTAGCCGGTTTGCAGGAAGGCTCGGTTTACCGCGATCTGCTGGGACGCACGGTATCCCCAGAGGTACGCGATCAGCTCCGCCAGACTTTTACCTCGGGAAATTTGCGCCTGGAAGGCCAGGAAGCGGTGGCGACGGTGCTGATGACCGATATCCGTGCGTTTACCACCCTTTCGGAAAGAAGCGATCCATCGACGGTATTGACCTGGTTGAATGAATATTTTGGGCACCTGGTGCCGATCATCCAGGCCCATGGAGGGGTGGTCAACAAGTTCGATGGCGACGCGATGCTGGCCTTTTTTGGAATCCTGCCGCGGCGCCAAAGCCCGAAGAATGGGGCGCAGGCGGCCTGCCTGGCAGCGATGGAAATGCTGGCGGTGATCAACCAGCTCAACCAGGAACGGATCGAGCGCGGCGACCCGCCTTTTGTGACCGGGATCGGGATCAATACCGGGGTAGTGATCGCCGGGGGTCTGGGGACGAGCGACCGCCTGCACTATACGATCATCGGTGATACGGTCAATACCACGCAGCGTCTCGAATCGCTGACCCGGCAGTTGTTCAGCGGCAACGGGGTGGTGATCGGGCACAGCACCTACCTGGCCCTGGCAGAATTCACCGGCGATTTCAACCTTGAACCGGCCGGGATGCACGCGATTAAGGGGAAAAGCGAACAAATCCTGATTTACCGGATGAAACTGGCGGAGACGGAGCCCGAAGAGGCCATGGCATGAGACCGTTGAAGGAACGCCGGCTGACCGGGTCTGCGTTGATTTTTCTGGTGGCCGGAGGAATCGTCGGGCTGGCGCTGCTGGTGCTGGTGCCCAATTATGCCCAGGCACGCCTGGATGGCGCCCAACCGGTGCCGATGCAGTCCGGGCTGCAAGCCGATTATTCCACCGACCCGATGAACCTGGTGTTCCAGCCGGTAGATGTGAAAGTGGTCGAACAGGCGATCATCGCCCACACGACCTCCACCACTCTGCCGCCAGACGAAGAGGCGGCGACGGCGATTGGTAAACTGCAAACGCCGGTGTATACGATTACCCCAACTCCCGGGCAGGCCTCACCCAACCCCACAAAGCTGGCACTCACATCCACGGGTACGCCCGCCAGCAGCATGACCATTCCGCCGCGTGAGTTTACCGCAACCGCCACTCTGGCCCAGTCGGCTTCAGCCACGCCGCCCCTGGAAACAATTCCTCCGAATTCCACCCCAACGGTGACCGCGATCGCTACGATCACCTCTACCCCGCGCCCAACTGCAACCCTGGTTCCGACACCCTTCGGAACGACGGCTACACCGTCGCCCATACCCACTGCGACACTGAGGCCCACTTCTACACTGACCCCGCCTGCGGCAACGGCCACGTTTAGGCCAACTTCGCCCACGGTTACCGGACCGCCGCCCACCCAGACGATCTCCCCGACGCGGACTTTTACCGCAACCGCTACGGTCACCCCGACGCGGATCTTTACCGCCACCTTTACGGTCACGCCGCGCCCGCCTACGGCTACATTCACCCCAACCCGGACCCATACGCCTGTCGGTTATCCGCCGCCGCCTACCAAAACGGGTACGGCCACGTTACGCCCCTACCCATAGTTTGACGGTTGTGCTATTCACCTGTACAATAACAAACCGTTGAATATCTTCCTCAGCATCCTGACCAACACCATCTTACCCACCCTGTTAATCGCCGGGGTGGGTTTTATACTGGCGCAAACGCTGCATCCTGACCGGCGCAGCCTGACCCAGGTGATCATGAATGTTTTGATTCCCTGCCTGGTCTTTCAAAACCTGACCCAATCCAATATCCCGCTCTCGGATTTTGGGCGCATGGCGCTCTTTGCCATCCTGGTTGTGGCGATTTCCGCCGGGGTGGTGCTGGTTATTTCCGCCGTTCTACGCCTCAACCATGTGATCACCACCACCTTCATGCTGATGGTGATGTTTTCGAATGTGGGGAATATGGGCCTGCCGGTCATTACCCTGGCTTTTGGCCAGGAAGCGCTGACCTACGGGACGGTATATTTTGTGGTCAACAACCTGCTGTTGTATACGGTGGGAACGCTGATTGCTTCCAGCGGGCGCGAACCTTTTGCCCGGGCTCTAGGCCGGGTTTTACGCATGCCTGTGATTTACGGCGTGCTGGCGGCGGGCATTTTCCAGCTTTTTCGCCTGCAGCTTCCCGGTCCGGTGTCCACGGCGGTGGGAATGGTGGCCCGGGCTGCCATCCCAATGATGTTATTGATGTTAGGCATGCAGCTGCACAGCGCGGGCTTCAAGATCACCCGCCTGGTCGGCTTGGGCACCCTGACCCGCCTGGTATTGGTCCCTGGGGCGGCGTTCCTGGTTAACGGCCTGATCGGTTTGAGCGGGCCGGCGCTTCAGGCCGGAATGCTGGAAGCGGCCATGCCTTCGGGGGTGATGGCATCCATGTTCGCGGCGGAGTACGACATTGAACCGGAATTTGCGGCCAATATGGTGCTGTTAACCACTTTATTCAGCCCTTTGACCCTTACGATCCTGATTTCGTTCCTGCACTGAGTGTATAATGCAGTAGGCGCCCATAATGGCGGACGATGATGAGCGATTTATTATTCTTTTTTGCCATCTTGATTGTGCTTTTCCTCCCGGGGACGGTCTGGCAGCTTGTAGTTCGCCCAGGCAAGATGGATCCCCTGGAAAAGATCACCGAAGCAGCCGGGGCCAGTCTGGCTCTGACCGGCCTGGTGGCTCTGTTCCTATTTCTGGGGGGGCAGCGTATTTCTGCGGGAGGAGTGGTTGGGCTGTATCTCGCCATCCTGACCGCCGGCCTGTTGGTTGTGCTGCTGCGCGGGATGAAATTCAAGTTTAATGCGTGGTACCTGCTGGCAGCCGGGGCTTTTCTGGGGGTGGTGACCTGGCGGCTGTACCAGGTGCACGGTCTGGTTTTACCCGTCTGGGTAGATTCGGTCCATCATACCCTGCTGGTGCGCAAGATCATCGAATACGGCGGTTTGCCCCCGGATTGGCTGCCATACCTGCCGGTGCCGATGTATTACCATTTTGGATTTCATGTTATCACCGCGGTATTTAGCTTTTGGAGCGGTTTACAGCCGGACCAGGCCGTCTTGCTCTTTGGCCAGGTGATGAATGCCCTGGTGGCCTTCTCGGTTTACCGCCTGACCAAAGCGGCCTGGGGGGATACGCGGCGGGCGGGATTGGCCGGGCTGTTCACGGCCTTTGCATTCCACATGCCGGCATATTATTTAACCTGGGGACGGTACACGCTGTTGGCGGGGCTGGTGGTTTTACCCCTGGCGATGGCGGCTGCCCTGGAAGTGCGCCGCAGCCCAGGCGATAAATTCGCCTGGGCGCGGCTGATTCTGTACAGCGCCGCGGTGTGTTTCTGCCATTTCCTGGCAGTCGGGCTGCTGGTCCTGTTCCTGCTGATACTGTTCGGCGCGGAGATCGTAGTCTGGGCGCGAACGCGCTCGATCAGAAATGTGCGCTGGCAGCCCTTTGCCGCAGCCGCCTTTGGCGCGCTGCTGGTGTCGCCCTGGCTGGCGCGCGTGTGGGATTATACCCACCAGATGTTTGCCGTCCAGGTGCCGGATCCGCTGGACCCGACGCTGGCGACTGCCAGCGCCTGGGATTACATCGTTTACCTGACCGGGCCGGAGCGCAGCCATATTTTGCTGATCGCGGCGGGGGTTGGGCTGGTTTTAGGCCTGATCCACGGGCGGGCGCGTTTGATCGCCATATGGGGCCTGCTGATCGCGATTATGGCGACCCCTTACGGGCCGCGTTTCGACCCATTCCGCCCGGACCACCTGGCAATCATCCTGTTTTTTCCCGGGTCTTTACTACTGGCAGAACTGGTGGTGACTGCGGGTGAAGGCCTGACCTCATTAATCAGCCGATTTATGGAAAGCTTCGGATCCATCCGGGTGAAAACCATTTTTTCAACAATCCTGCCGCTGATCATCGGAGCCGGCCTGGCCCTGTGGGGTATCTGGGAAACCGCGGATATCGTCAACCCGGTGACGGTCCTGGCAAATTCCGCCGATGTGAAGGCCTTGAAATGGATCAATGAAAACATGCAGCCCAGCGCACGCTTTTTTATTAATTCCACACCCTGGCAGGGGGCGCTTTTGCGCGGCACCGACGGCGGATACTGGATCATGCCGTACACCGGACGCTTTACGGTGGTGCTTCCGGTGGCTTATGCCTTTGGGAACAGCGATGACGCGCAACGCTTCCTCGACTGGTCAAAACAGGCCAGCGAGATCACCGATTGTGACCAGACCTTCTGGACGTTGGTTAAGGATGCCAGGCTCGACTCGGTTTATATCCACGACGGGCAAGGCAACCTGCAGCGGCAGTCCCTGGAAAGCTGTCGAGGTGTCGATAAGATCTATGACCGCGAAGGCGTTTCAATCTACAAACTCTCGCCATATTAAGCGGCCTGCACATTTTAAACTTGTGAAAAATTCAACAACCTGTGATAAAATATTCAGGTAAATTTGACCATATGAGTAAGGATTATCTATGTTACAAGAATACTTTCCCTTACTGATTGTTGTGAGCATCGCGGTGATACTGGGTTTCCTGGTGGTTGGTCTTGGACACCTGTTTGGCCCGCACCGCCCGACCCCGCGAAAATCATCACCGTACGAATCAGGTATGAAACCCTACGGCAAGGCAACTCGCCGGATTTCAGTGCGCTATTACCTGATCGCGGTGCTTTTCATCCTGTTTGACGTGGAGACCGTCTTCCTAATTTCATGGGCGGTGGTTTTTCGTGAACTAGGAGTGGCGGGCCTGGTCAGCATGTTCGTGTTTATCGGTATATTAGTCGTAGGATTTGTGTACGCCTGGAAGAAAGGAGCGCTGGAATGGGATTAGAACAAAAAGCCGGCGACATGGGGGTGGTGACCGCCACCCTTGAAGATGCAGTCAACTGGTCTCGCACCAATTCCATGTGGCCCATGCTGTTTGGATTGGCCTGCTGCGCCATCGAAATGATGAGCGCCCAGGCAGCCAGCTATGACATGAGCCGTTTTGGGATGGAGTTGATGCGCGCCAGCCCGCGCCAGTCGGATTTAATGATCGTTGCCGGACGGGTCAGCCGCAAGATGGCTCCCGTCCTTCGCCAGTTATATGACCAGATGCCCGATCCCAAATGGGTTATTGCCATGGGTGATTGCGCCTCATGCGGAGGCGTTTTTAATAATTATGCGATCCTGCAAGGGGTTGATGAAATTGTGCCGGTGGACGTTTATGTGGCGGGCTGCCCTCCGCGCCCGGAAGGATTGATCCACGGCATTTTGACTCTGCACGAGAAAGTCAAAAACGAAAAACTGACAAAATGGAAATAAAGTAACTTTTTTTCTGCCTGATCCAAATCCGGCAGAAAAATGAGGATGGGCCCATGCTTGAAACTTTACAACCTGCTGTGGCTGCCTTGCAAGCCGAATTCGGCGCGGAGGTAATAGAGTTCCGCGACGAGGTTACGCTGGTGGTGAAACCAGTCCACAACGTTGAAGCCCTGACGGCGCTGCGCGACCGATTTGGTTTTGATTTCTTGGTCGATGTGACCGCTGTCGATTATTGGCCTGAAGACAAGCCGCGTTTTCATGTAGTTTATCAACTGCTTTCGATGAAGAATAACAGCCTCCTGCTGAGGGTGCGCGTTCCGCTAGATGGCAGCGGGCCCAGCGTACGGACCAGCGAAACCGTCTGGCCTTCCGCCAACTGGTACGAGCGTGAGGTTTTTGATATGTTTGGCATTCGCTTTGAAGGCCATTCCGACATGCGCCGGATCATTATGCCCTACGAATGGGAAGGCCATCCGCTGCGCAAAGATTATCCTCTGGGCTACGAAGAAGTTGAGTTCACCTTCAATTATGAAGAGATCAACCTTCGCAAACCGCATCCCAAAATGTGAGGCGGGAGAGAGACTATGTCCGATTTCCGCGAAGTATCGATCGAAGAACTACGCCATCTGGTATCCGACCGGGCCCTGACCGGCGAAACCATGCTGCTCAATATGGGCCCGCAGCATCCCTCCACCCATGGGGTGCTGCGCTTGCTGCTGGAACTGGACGGTGAAATTATTATCAACTGCATCCCCGATATCGGTTATTTGCATACCGGCATCGAGAAAAACATGGAAGCCAAGACGTATATGAAGGCCGAGGTGATGGTTGACCGGCTGGATTACCTCAATCCGCTGGGCAACAACCTGGTCTACTGCCTGGCGGTGGAAAAACTGTGCGAGATCGACGTCCCGGTGCGGGCTGAAGTGCTGAGGGTGATCCTGGCCGAGCTGACCCGGATCAACTCTCACCTGGTCTGGCTGGGGACATCGGCGCTCGACCTGGCGGCAATGTCGACTTTTCTGTATACCATGCGCGAGCGTGAAATGATCCTGGACATCTTCGAAATGTGTTCAGGGCAGCGCATGATGACCACTTATATCCGTCCCGGCGGCCTATGGCGCGATGTGCCGGTCGAGTTCGAAGCCGCGGTGCGCAAGTTTATCGACCTGCTGCCGTCGCGGATCGACGAATACGAATCCCTGCTGACCAAGAATGAGCTTTTCCTGGAACGCACCAAGGGGATCGGGGTGATCAGCGGGGAAGACTGCACACGCTACGCGGTTGGCGGACCCATCGGCCGCGCGTCTGGCGTGAAATATGATTTGCGAAAAAACCGCCCTTACAGCGGTTATGAAAAATACGACTTTAATATCCCCACCCGAGAGGAGGGGGATATTTACGCCCGGTACATCGTGCGGGTCGAAGAAATGCGGGAGTTGATCAAGATCATCCGGCAGGCGATGGACCAGCTGCCGTTTGGGCCGGTGCGCAGCAACAACCGCAAATTCGTGCCGCCGCCTCGCTCTGAAATCGGGGTCAGCATGGAAGCGCTGATCCATCATTTCAAATTGTGGACGGAGGGTTTTAACGCCCCGCAGGGCAGCGTCTACTCGGCCATTGAATCGCCGCGCGGCGAACTGGGCGTTTTCCTCGAAAGCGACGGCGGGCCAAAACCGTACCGCGTCCATTACCGCACGCCATCGTTTGCCAACCTGCAGATCATGCCGCTGCTTTCGAAGGCCCATTTTGTGGCGGATGTGGTGGGTATCATAGGCAGTATTGATATTGTGTTGGGAGATACAGACCGGTGAACGAGCTGTTGAACAAATACCCCGAAGAAATCAAGCAAATCCTGGCAAAGTACCCGGAAAACTTCCGGAAATCTGCCGTGATGCCGCTGCTTTACCTGGCGCAGCGTGAATTCGGCTATCTCACCAAGGTGCAGATCCACGATGTGGCAGAAATCACCGGCCTTTCGACCACAGACGTCGATTCTGTGGTCGGTTTCTACAGCCTGTTCCATGAAAATCAAGGCGGGCGCTACCACGTCCAGGTATGCACCGACCTGCCATGCGCGCTGCGCGGCGCGGAAGCCTTCCTGGCGCAGCTATGCGAGAACATTGGGATCAAGGTCGGCGAAACCACGCCGGATGGGTTGGTGACGGTGGAAGCCGTGACCTGCCTGGCCGGCTGCCATCATGCCCCGATGTTTCAGGTGCAGGGCGATGGCGAGATCGTCTACCATGAAGACCAGACGGTGGCATCGGCGGCGAAAGTCGTGGCGGACCTGCGGCGCCAGAATGCGGTCGAGGAGGCGCTCCCATGAGCGAAACTATTCTCCTGCGCCACCGGGAAATCCCGGATCTGGACCAGCTGGATGTTTACCTGCAGCACGGCGGGTTCGAGGGATATAAAAAAGCGGTGACCACGCTCAAACCGGTGGATGTGATCAACGAGGTCAAGGCATCCGGCCTGCGCGGGCGGGGCGGCGCGGGGTTCCCCACCGGAGTCAAATGGAGTTTTATCCCCAACGATTTGTGGCCGCATTATGTGGTGGCCAATGCAGATGAATCCGAACCCGGCACCTTTAAGGACCGGGAAATTTTGGAGCATAACCCTTACCAGTTCCTGGAAGGGTTGATGATCTCATCCTACGCGGTGCAGGCGAAAGTCTCTTATGCCTACCTGCGCGGAGAATTCTGGCAAATCGGCAAGAAGCTGGATTTGTGCATCGCGGAATTAGAAAAAGCCGGCTACCTGGGAGATAAAATCTTCGGGACCGATTATTCGCTGCGCCTGTACACCCATATGGGCGCCGGGGCGTACATCTGCGGCGAAGAAACCGCGCTGCTGGAATCGATCGAAGGCAACCTGGGCCAGCCGCGCCCGCGCCCACCTTTCCCGGCTGTGGCGGGCCTGTTCAGCAAGCCGACCGTGATCAATAACGTGGAGACCCTGAGCAATGTGCCGGCGATCCTGGATAAAGGCGCCACCTGGTACCGCACGATTGGCACGGAAAGAAGCCCGGGAGTCAAGATTTTCTGCCTGTCAGGGTGTGTGGAACGGCCGGGCAACTATGAGCTGCCGCTGGGAACCCCTTTCCGCCACCTGATTTATGACCTGGGCGGGGGCATCCCCGGCGGGAAGAAGATCAAGGCGATTATGGCAGCCGGGGCGTCTTCCAACCTGATCGTGGCCGACGATAAGGCCCTGGACTGCCCGATGGATTATGAATCGGTGCAGGCGCAGTTAGGCGCCCCGTTGGGCTCGGCTTCGATCATTATTTTGGACGAAGACGTCAATATGGCCTGGCTGGTGAATAAGACTGCCCATTTCTTCAAGCATGAGTCGTGCGGCAAATGCACCCCGTGCCGCGAGGGCACCTATTGGGCGATGCACATTTCCGACCGGATCATGCGCGGAGATGCCAAGGATGAAGATATCGATTTGTTGAAAAATGTCTCCAGGCAGATCCAGGGGAAATGTTTGTGCGCCCTGGGCGAGTTCTCGACGATGTCAGTCATTTCAGCGATCGAAGAATTCCGTTCCGACTTTGCGGCCAAGGTGAGGAGCTAGTTTATGGGTAAGATGATCAACCTTAAGATCGATGACCATGCCATCACCGTGCCCGAAGGCATGTTGATTGTGGATGCCGCCAAGAAAGCTGAGATCGATATCCCCGTCTTCTGCTACCACCCGAAGATGAAACCGGTGGGAATGTGCCGGATGTGCCTGGTGGATATCGGACGGCCGATGATCGACCGCGCGACCGGCAAACCGGTTTTAGAAGCCGATGGCGCCCCGCGCATCCAGTTTGCCCCAAAGCTGGATACAGCCTGCACCACGCCGGTCAGCGAGGGCATGGTGGTGGTGACCACATCCGAGAAAGTAACCGCTGCGCGCAAGGAAGTGCTCGAGTTCTTACTCACCTCCCATCCACTGGACTGCCCGATCTGCGATAAAGGCGGCGAATGCCCGCTGCAAAACCTGACGATGGAACATGGGCCCGGGGAAAGCCGGTTTTTATATGCTGAAAAGATGCACCTGGCCAAGCACGTTCCCCTGGGCGAGCTGATTTACCTGGACCGTGAACGCTGCATCCAATGCGGACGCTGCACGCGCTTCCAACACGAAGTGGTGGATGACCCGGTGATTGGTTTCCATGACCGGGGCCGAGCGTTGGAGATCATCACCGATTCCGAGCCGGGTTTTGACTCGATCTGGTCGGGCAATACCACCGACATCTGCCCGGTTGGCGCGCTGACCACCGCCGATTTCCGCTTTGGCGCACGCCCCTGGGAACTGACGGCTTCGGCCTCGGTGTGCAACCAGTGCCCGGTGGGCTGCAATATCACCTTTAACACGCGCCGTGAAGCGATGAGCAGCGGCAAGAATATGATCAAGCGCGTCATGCCCCGCCAGAATGAGGCGGTGAATGAAATCTGGATCTGCGACAAGGGCCGGTTTGGCTACCATTTTACCGAATCGGCGGATCGCCTGCGCCAGCCGCTCGTGCGCAAAGACGGCGCGCTGCAGCCCGCTACGTGGGAAGAAGCCTTAACCCTGGTCGCCGAAAAAGTAAAAGGCGCCGGTTCGGGCTTTATGACCCTGGCGGGCGGGCGTTTATCCAATGAAGATTTATTCAACCTGCGCCAGCTCAACCCGAGTGGAGCGAACCTGCTGTACACCTATATGGGAGGCGGCGATCTGATCGAACAGGTGGGGGTGGGACAGGGCACCAACTTCAGCGATATGGGCAAGGGCACGGCGATCCTGGTCGCGGCCAGCGATCTGCACGAAGAGGCTCCGCTCTGGTGGCTGCGCATCAAACAGGCTGCGGAGCGCGGGGCGACGCTGATTGTGGTGAATCCGCGTGCCACCCGGCTGGATGCTTTTGCCAGCCACGTGGTGCGCTACGATTACGGCAATGAAGCGCAGACGATCGGCGCGTTTATGCCGGACGCACTTGGAGATGCGCCGGAAGCCGTGCGAGTTGCAGCTGAGGCATTCAAAGCGGCCGAAAATGGGGTGATCCTGTTCGGCAGCGAGGGGCTGGGGTTGGCGGGTTCGACAGCGCTGGCCCAGGCCTGCGCCAGACTGCTGCAGGCCACCCAGCATACCGGTAAAGCCAACAACGGTTTAATCGGTGTGTGGCCCAACGGCAACACCCAGGGCGCCTGGGATCTGGGCTTTCGCCCGGCGGAAGACCTGGCGGCGGCGCTGGGCAAGGCGCTGGTGGCTTATATTACTGCCGCGGACCCGGCGGGAGATGACCCGGCCCTGGCTTTGCCGGTTGAACGGGCGGCTTTCGTCGTGGTCCAAGATTTATTCCTGACCGAGACTGCCAAATTAGCGGATGTCGTGCTGCCGGCGGTGCCCTATACCGAGCGTGAAGGAACTTACACTTCGGGCGAGCGGCGCGTGCAGCGCTTTTATCCGGCGGTGACCGCCAAACCCGGCCCGCGGGCCGATTTCGCGATCTTTGCCCAGGTGGGAGCGCTGATGAATACCCCGCTGGAAGGCCGAGTGCCGGCTTTGATCTTCAACCAACTCGCGGCTGCCGTCTCCGCTTATCACGGGCTGTCTTACCTGTCACTGGCGGAAGAAGTGGAACAATGGCCGCTGGTGGGGCGAAGCGATCTATATTACGGCGGGACGACTTATGGAAACAAACAGGGGATTGGCGTCCAGCTGACCCCGGCCGCGCAGCGCGGCGAGGCTTTCACCCTGCCCGAGGTAAGCCAGGTTGTCAGGCTCGTGGTCACTGACGGAGCGATCCCGGTGATGCCGGTCACTCGTTTGTATGATCGTGGAACAACCCTGACGCCGGCCGTTTTACTCGAAAAACGCCTGGCGACGGCGGCGCTGTGGATGCACCCGGATACAGCGGCGGCATTTGAGCTGACCGGTGAGAAGGAAGTGGTGGTGACGTTAAGCGGGCATACTTCCACTGTCCAGATCGTGCTCGATGAGGATCTGCCGGTTGGGGTGGCGCTGGCACCGCGCAGTGTGGGCCTGCCGGTTGCTCAACCGCAGGCCGTGGCACTGCCCAAAGTTGTGATGAAATGAGGCGCAAATGGATCCTGCGTTAATTGTCGAATGGGTAATTAAATCCGTCATCCTGATGCTGATAATGACCGGCGGCTTCGCCTACGTCACCCTGTACGAGCGCAAAGTGCTGGCGCGGATGCAGGTGCGCATCGGGCCGAACCGGGCCGGACCGGGAGGAATTCTGCAGCCGATCGCGGATGCGGTCAAGCTGATTTTTAAAGAAGAATTGATCCCGGGCAACGCCGATAAATTTATCTTTATCCTGGCCCCGGTAATCACCGTGGTACCGGCGCTGGTGGTCACGGCGGTTGTGCCGTGGGGAACCTCGATCACCTTATTTGGCCGGTCGATCACCCTGGATCTGGCAGCCGGGATCAACGTTGGCATCCTGTGGATTTTATCGGTCACCTCGATCTCGGTGTATGGGATCACCCTGGCAGGATGGTCTTCGAACAACAAGTATGCCACGCTGGGCGGCATTCGGGCCACCGCGCAAATGATCAGCTATGAGCTGGCCTTAGGTCTGGCTTATGTGGGGCCGATCCTGCTGGCTGGTTCGATGAACCTGCGCACGATTGTCGTCGCCCAGCACGCGGTACCCTTTATTGTTTACCAGCCAGTTGGTTTCTTTATTTACCTGGCGGCTTCGCTGGCGGAAATTAACCGCGCGCCATTCGATATGCCAGAAGCCGAGCAGGAGCTGACCGCCGGTTACCACACGGAATATTCCGGCATGAAGTTTGCGCTGTTTTTCATGGCCGAGTACATCAAGATGATCGCGATCTCGATGATCGGAGCGACCCTGTTCCTGGGCGGTTATTCAGGACCCCTGGTCGACCAATACCCGCTGTTAGGACCGGTTTACCTGTTCCTGAAGACAGTTTTGTGGATGTTTGTGATCATCTGGGTCCGCGCCACCCTACCGCGCATCCGTTACGACCGCCTGATGGCCCTGGGATGGAAAATTGCTTTCCCGGTGGCCCTGCTCAACGTCATGATCACCGCGATGGCAATATTACTGGTAGGAGGTTAGATCATGTTAAACGGATTATGGACGACATTTCGCTCGCTCTTTACCAAGCCCGTTACCATCCAATACCCCGAGCAAAAACGCCCGGTGCGCTCGCGTTTCCGGGGGCGGCATGTGCTCAAGCGTTACGAAAACGGTCTGGAGAAGTGCATCGGCTGCTCACTGTGCGCGGCGGCCTGCCCGGCGAATGCGATTTTCGTCGAGTCGTCACCCAATACTGACGAGCAGCGTTTCTCTCCGGGTGAGCGCTATGCCAGCACCTATGAGATCAACATGCTGCGCTGCATTTACTGCGGCTACTGCGAAGATGCCTGCCCGACTGAGGCGATTGTGCTCGGAGATAATTACGAGCTTTCTTTTGTCGACCGGGCAAAATCGATCTACACCAAAGATATGCTGATCGAGCCTGTGGATGAAGGCGGCAAGCAAACCCCACAGGTAACTCCGGAAGGGGTATTTACGCGCTCGGTACCCGAAATGAAAGATCCTCAGGATTAGGGAGGAAGCATGGCGTTTACCTGGATATTTTATATTGGTCTGGCACTGGTGATTATATTCACCGCTGCCGCGGTTGTTTTGGTCCGGCACGCTCTGTACGCCGCGCTGTTCCTGGTCGCGAATTTCTCTTTTGTGGCGCTGCTATATCTGGTTTTGGGAGCCCCGTTCATCGCCATGGCACAGATCACGGTATACGCCGGTGCAATCATGATTTTGTTCCTGTTCGTGATCATGCTTTTGGGCGCGGAAATGCTGCCTCCTACGAAAACCCTGCCCAGCCAGCGTATTTTTGCGTTTGGCCTGGGAGCGGTAGCCCTGGTTGAAATTGGGATGTTTGTCGTTTGGCGCTGGGGAAATCTCACGCCGATTAACGAACATGCTGCCAATTACGCCAGCCCGCACGACGTCGGCCTGCTGCTCTTCACCAAGTATTCCCTCCCGTTTGAGGTTACCTCAATTATTTTATTGGTGGCGGTCATCGGCGCGGTGGTGCTTACGCACAGTGAAGACCTGGATATCCGCAAACGATTGTTAAAATCTCGCAAGGAGGAATGATCTTATGCCAATCCAGTATTTTTTGGGGCTTTCGGTTTTGATGTTTGTGATTGGCATCGTGGGTGTGCTGGTGCGCCGGAATGCCATTGTGATTTTCATGTGCCTCGAATTGATGTTCAATGCCGCCAACCTGGCATTTGTGGCATTTGCCTCTTATTACAATGCCCTGGAAGGCCAATTATTTGTCTTCTTTGTGATTGCCGTGGCTGCCGCCGAAGTGGCGGTTGGCCTGGCATTAATGGTCGCAATTTTCCGCGCCAAACATAGTATCGATGTCGACCAGATGTCCAGTATGAAAGGATAGAGCTATATGACGGATCCAATTTTCCAACTGGTACCGTGGGTGGTCTTCATCCCTGTGATTGGCCTGCTGGTCAACATTATCATTGGCGGCCGGTTAGGCGAAAAGGCCGTGGGTGCAATCGCCAGCGTGGCCGCGGCCGGGGCGTTTGGGGTGGCGGTGGCGCTGGCATTTGCCCTGGGAGGGATGGCGCAGCCTGAAGCGGCAATCGTGCCGTTTCTGGACTGGATCAAGATCGGCACACTGGATGTCAGCTGGGCATTTCGGGTGGATACGCTGTCGGTGACGATGATGCTGGTGGTCGCCGGGGTGGGCACCCTGATCCACATTTATGCCATCGGCTATATGCACAGCGATGTGCGCCACAACGGCGATCCCGGGCGGTTCCGCCGGTTCTTTGTTTTCCTCAACCTGTTCATCGCGGCGATGATGATCCTGGTTTCCGCCGATAACTACCTGATGCTGTTTGTCGGTTGGGAAGGCGTGGGTTTGTGCTCATACCTTCTGATTGGCTTCTGGTTCGAAAAAGGAGCCGGGGGCACCGGCAACGCCAAAGCGGCCAAAAAGGCGTTTGTGGTCAACCGGATTGGAGATTTCGGGATGTTAATCGCGCTGTTCATCATGTTTGGCGCGTTTGGCACCTTTAATTTCGAGGCGGTGTTTGCGCAGGTCAAGGATGCGGCACCGTGGGTGGTGACGGCGATCACCCTGTTCATGCTGGTGGGGGTAGCCGGTAAATCGGCCCAACTGCCGCTGTTCGTCTGGCTGCCGGACGCGATGGCAGGCCCAACGCCGGTATCGGCGCTGATCCATGCCGCCACGATGGTCACAGCCGGCGTGTATTTGATTGCCCGGTCTTCCTCGCTGTATATGCAGGTGCCGCTGGCCCAGAACGTCGTGATCTGGGTCGGGGCGCTGACCGCCTTGTTCGCGGCCACGATCGCGGTGGGCCAGTACGACATTAAAAAGGTGCTGGCGTACTCGACGATCAGCCAGCTGGGATATATGGTGGCGGCGGTGGGGATGGGCGCGTATGTGGGCGGCATGTTCCACCTGATCACGCACGCCTTTTTCAAGGCGCTGCTTTTCCTGGGCGCGGGTTCGGTGATCCTGGGGATGGAACACGGCGCCGAGCACGGCAAGCACGGTCATGGGCGTGAAAACCACGGGCATGCCGAAGAATTTGACCCGCAAGATATGCGCAACATGGGCGGGCTGCGCGAGAAGATGCCGGTCACCTTCTGGGTATATTTGATTGGCTCGCTGGCCCTGGCGGGAGTAGCTCCGCTGTCCGGATTCTTTTCCAAAGATGAAATCCTGGCGGCAGCCTCGCAGAGCAACTTCCCGGTGTACTTGGTGCTGGCGCTGGCGGCGTTCCTGACCGCTTTTTATGTTGGCCGGCAGCTGCTGCTGGTCTTCTTTGGAAAAGCACGCACTCCCGCCGCCGAACAGGCCAAAGAAAGCCCGGCGCTGGTGACGGTGCCGCTGGTCATCCTGGCAATCCTCGCCACCCTGGGCGGTGGGCTTAACCTGCCTGGTTCTAACCTGCTGGAGACCTGGCTGGAACATACCTTTGGTCCGGGCCACCCCACCGGATTTGTGGTGTCGATCGCGGTGATCTCCACGGTGGTGGCGCTGGTGGGCCTGTGGCTGGCCTGGAGCATCTACGGCCGGCGCAAGACCCTGGCCAAAGCCGGCAGCGTCGATCCCCTGGCGCATATTTTAGGGCCGGTATTCAAAGGCATAGAAAATAAATGGTGGGTGGACGAGTTCTATCATTTTATTATCGTCCGCCCATATGAGGCTCTGGCACGCTTCAGCGCCGGGGCTGTCGATCAAGGTCTGATCGATGGGATTGTGAACGGGTTTGGCGCGTTAGCCATGCTGCTGGCCAGGTACTGGCGCCTGCTGCAGAACGGCTACGTCCGTTCCTATGCCCTGATGATTTTCCTGGGGGTGGTTGCCATCCTGACGTACCTGGTATTCCTCTCCCACTAAGGGCGCAAAACTCTGAACCTGAGGGTTGATGATGAATTTTCTTCTCCATCCGCTTATCCTGGTGACACTCTTTCCCCTGATCGGTTTTGTAGTGGTCGCCTTGCTCAATTCCGAACAGAAGAACGCCATCCGATGGACCGCGCTGCTGACATCTCTGGTTACATTTGGCCTGTCAGTGTGGCTGCTGTCCCTGTTTAAACCCCAGGATGGAATGCAGATGGTCATCCAGCAGGAATGGCTGTCTTTCGGCAGTTTAAAAATCCAATTCGAGATGGGGGTTGACGGTCTGAGCCTGTTGATGGTTTTGCTGACCACCTTCCTGACCCCGATCACGATTCTTTCCACCTGGACGGCGGTCAAAGAGAAGGTAAAAGGGTTCATGCTTTTCTTCCTGCTGCTCGAAGTGGGGATGAACGGTGTCTTCCTGTCGCTCGACCTGGTGATGTTCTACATTTTCTGGGAATTTACCCTGATACCGATGTATTTCTTGATCGGGATCTGGGGCGGGGAGCGGAGAATTTACGCGGCGGTTAAATTTATCCTGTTCACGATGGCCGGTTCGGTGCTGATGCTGGTAGCCATCCTTTACCTGGGGATGAACGCCAATACCTTCTCCTGGATCGATCTGGTGAAAATGCGCGCCGAGTTCGCAGGCGCCGGGATGTGGCTGTTTATTGCTTTCGCGGCGGCATTCGCGATCAAGGTGCCCATGTTCCCGCTGCATACCTGGCTGCCGGATGCCCACACCGAGGCGCCTACGGCCGGTTCCGTGATCCTGGCGGGGGTGCTGTTGAAAATGGGTGCTTACGGCTTCCTGCGTTTCGACCTGCCGCTCTTTCCCCAGGCGGCGATCCAGGCTGCGCCGGTGATGGCGATCCTGGCGATTATTGGCATCCTGTACGGGGCGGCGGTTTCTTATGTGCAGAAAGACGTCAAGAAACTGGTCGCGTATTCCTCGGTCAGCCACATGGGATTTGTGATTTTGGGCATCTTCGCTTTCACCAGCCAGGGCCTGTCTGGGGCGATCATCCAGATGGTTAACCACGGCATCTCGACCGGGGCGCTGTTTTTGGTCGTAGGCTTTATCTACGAGCGGCGGCACACACACGCTCTGGATGCGTTTGGGGGGCTGTGGAAAGTGATGCCTGTGCTGGGCACGCTGGCCTTGATCGTGACCTTATCTTCGATGGGACTGCCCGGGCTGAACGGTTTCGTGGGAGAATTCTCCATCCTGGTGGGCTCGTTTAATTCTCCGACGTATAACTCCCCGTGGTTTGCGGGGGTGGCTACATTAGGGGTGATCCTGGCGGCAGTCTACCTGTTATATATGTTTGAAAAGGTGTTTTTGGGTCCAGTGACCCATGCCGAAAACAAGACCCTGCTGGATCTCAACCTGCGCGAGATTGCCATCCTGGTCCCGCTGCTGGTCGTGATCTTCTGGATTGGTCTGTATCCAAAATTCTTCTTCGACCTGCTCAACCCGACGGTCGACCAACTGGCGGCGCTGGTAAAGACCGCGGCAGTAATGGTGCCTTAAGATAGCGGAGGAGTGAAATGACTGGAACTGATTTATATACGATCCTCCCCATGCTGGTGGTCGTCATTTGGGCGGTGCTGCTGATGCTGGCGGATTTGTGGATCCCCAAAGAACGCAAAGGGATCACCGCGATCCTGGCGGCGGCCGGGTTGGCCGTGGCCTTGGGTTTCACCCTGGCGCAGGGCGGGAAGACCGCCACCGCGATGAACGGCATGGTGGTCATCGATGGTTTTTCGGTATTGATGGATATCATTTTCCTGGTCAGTGGACTGGCCGGGATTGGCCTGGCGTACGATTATCTCAAGCGGATGAATATTGAACGCGGTGAGTATTACATCCTGTTGATGTTCTCGATCAGCGGGATGATGCTCATGGCCGGCGCGTATGACCTGGTGATGGTCTTCCTGGCGCTGGAACTACTCTCGATCCCACTGTATATTCTGGCCGGTTTCGCCCGTCCGCGAGTAGAGTCGGAGGAATCATCGCTCAAGTATTTCTTGCTGGGCGCTTTTGCATCGGCTTTTGTGCTGTACGGGATCGCCCTGGTTTATGGGGCAACGGCGCACACGGATCTGCTGGGGATCAGCCAGGCGGTCAGCGACGGCCAGGCGAATGCCGGGCTGTTCATCGCCGGCGCGGCGTTGGTGCTGGTCGGTTTTGGTTTCAAGGTCGCGGCTGTCCCGTTTCACCGCTGGGCACCGGACGTTTACCAGGGCGCTCCTTCACCTGTAACCGGCTTCATGTCCGTAGCGGTCAAGGCGGCAGGTTTTGCGGCGCTGCTGCGGGTATTTATCACGGCTTTTTCCAGCCTGGCGGTAGATATGACCGCGGTGCTGTATGCGCTGGCCGCGCTGACAATGATCGCCGGCAACGTGCTGGCGATTGTCCAGACGAATATCAAACGCCTACTGGCGTATTCGAGCATTGCTAATGCCGGATACCTGCTGATGGCCTTCGTGCCATATGGCAACGGGGTGGTGCTCGGCGATTCGGTTTCCTCGGCATTATTCTTCCTGGTAGGCTATGGGCTGACCTCCATCGGCGCCTGGGCAGTGGTCATCGCGCTGGAACAGGCCGAAGGAAAAGGGCTCGAATTGAGCGACTTTGCCGGGTTGGGCCGCAAATATCCCTGGCTGGCGCTGGCGATGATGGTATTTATGCTGTCTTTCACCGGGGTTCCGCTGACCCTGGGTTTCTGGGGAAAATTTTTCCTATTCCGCACGGCGATCCTGGGCGGGTACACCAGCCTGGCGATTATCGGCCTGGTGACTTCGGTGATCTCGGCTTATTACTATTTGAAAGTGGTAGTGATCATGTACATGCAGCCCGGCGAGCCGGCGGCGGTCGAGGATGTGTGGGTGCGGTTTACCGCGATCATCACGGCGGTGGCGGTGCTGGTCTTTGGGATCATCCCCGGTCCCTTGCTGACCATGGCGGCGCAGGCGATCTTGCGAATACAGTAAAATATTAAATAAAAAGTAAACGGATTTTTCGCGTACGCGAAAAATCCGTTTACTTTTTATTATGGGCTATTGAGCGAGGATTAATCGAGCGGCCTGGCGGCCGATCTGCACGGCGAAATTGGTGCCGCGGTCCCAGGGGTAGACCTGGCTCATGCTGGCAAAGTACAGGCCGGGGATAGGGGTGCGGATGTCGGGGATATTTTGGGAGTGGTTGACCAGCGGAATAGGCTGGGCGTAAGTGGTTTTGAACAACCAGGTCTTGTTGATCCAATCTCTGGAGAATTTGGGGTTAAACTTTTGCACGGACGGCAGGAAGCGCTCCAACAGTTCTTCCTTTGAAAGCCGGAAGTTCTCATGGTCGGTATCCAGGTAATCGCCGATGTAAATGATATGCTCGCCGCCGAATTCGGCAGGAGGGACGAAGTTGGTGTGTTCGACCAGGGCCAAAAACGGATAGCCGGCGGATTTAGGCATATTAAACCAGTAATAGCCTTCTTCTGACAGTTGGTTTTTCAAGGAAAGCACCATGACAACCGCGCCCATGCTTTTCAGGTCAAGCAGGCCCTGCAGATAACTGGCAGGCAGGGAAGGCGCCAGGCGCGCCATCAGGCCCGGCGAAACGGTCACCAGGCAGCGGTCATATATCTCCTGACCGGAATCCAGCTCGAGGGCCACGCTGTTATTGGCATGGGGCGTGATCTGGCGCACCGGGGTGTTGAGCAGGATGCGGATTCCGCGCTGGCGGAGGTTGGCGGCGGCATCATCGGCAAAAGCCTGGAATCCACCCTGGTAGGTCGCCAGGCGGGTGGAGCGGGCTTTGAAGCGCGCCCAAAACCAGGCCATGTTGACTTCCGAGGCATGCCTGCCAAATTTACCCTGCAGCAGGGGTTCGAACATGGTGGCGTACAGGTTCTCGCCATAATATTTGCGGATCCAGGTCTGGGCGAGCACTTTTTCCAGAGGCTGCCAGGTGGCAAAATATCTCAGGTAAGCGGTGACCAGGCCAAAGCGCACCATATCAATGAAAGAGAAACCGGGGAAGGTCAGCGCCGCCAGGGGTGAATCGAGCGGGTAAAACTTGCCGTTGTAATAGACCACGGTCTTGGGCCGGTAAATGCGCACTTTCTCATATAACCCCAACTCGCGCTGGAAATCGAACATATCGGAATCTGAGGTAAACCAGTGGTGGTAAAACTGCTCTACTGAACTGTTCCAGTTGGGTTCCTTGAAGCCGGATGCCAGCCCGCCGACATTGGCGGCTGCTTCGTAGATGGTGACTTCGTGGCCTGCATTTTGTAAATCGTGCGCGGCAGCCATACCGCCCACGCCTGCGCCGATGATCGCAATCTTCATGCGTTTTGTCCCTCTAATCCCACGTCGTATTTTTGCCCCCACTTCAACCCCTCGCGCAAGAAATAGACCGCGCCCACGATGGTGATCGGCAGCCATAACGCCAGGTGCAGCACCAGTGTATATCCGGTGGCAATGGCCTGTGAGGTGCCGTAAGCCATTAAGACGGCGATCCCAGGGCCATCAAAGGTGCCCACGTAGCCCGGGGCGGAGGGGAGGGTAGTCGCCAGGTTGACAATGCCGTTCATCAGCATCAAGGTGAAGAAGCTGGCCTGGAAGGGAAAAGCGTGCATCACAAACCAGTATTTTCCGGTTTCAAGCAGCCAGATAATGATGGTGGTCAGGAATACCATCAGCGCGTCCTGCGGAGAACGCAGGGATTCAAGCCCGGATAAGAAGCGCAGCGCCAGGTCGAGGGTCTTCGGGCGGGCTTTGGCCGGGACGACGCGATCGATTAGCCAGATGGTGATGCCTTCGGTAACCTTCGGAAACATGGCCGCCAGGAGGAAGACCAGCAGCGCCCCGACAAATACGACGGTGCCGATAATCGCCAGGTCGCGAATGTTTATGTTGCCCAGGAAGCCGGCATCCCCGGTCAGCTTGGCCAGTTCCGGAAGGTTGATGAACACGAAACCCAACATGACCACGCCGTCGAAAATGCGCTCCACGATGACCGTCGCCAGGGAGGCCGAGACCGGCACCCCTTCGCGCTTGCGCAGCACGAAAGCACGGAGCACTTCACCAGCCCGTGCGGGGAGAATGTTATTGCCAAAATAGCCAATGGCGACCACCGGGAACATGGTGGCGGTGGGAATTTTCTTCAGCGGGCGCAGCAGGTAATGCCAGCGCCAGGCACGCACCCAAACGGCCAGAAAGTAGACGGCAATGCCAGGCAGCAGCCAGATATATTGGGCGGTTTTGAGCACTTCCCACATCTTGCCAAAATCCAGCCCGCGGAGAGCAAAGTACAACAAAACGGCGCTGATCAACAAGCCGATCCAGAACTTCCAATTTTTCATAAGCAGGATTTTACCATCTCTTGATCGGGTTGGGGCCGCACCACATCCTGTACGGCCCCGTACAGGCCCTTAATCGATCCACGGGGTTGACTGGCAGAAGTGATTGTAGCCGGAGAAAACGACCGCCACGCCGTCCGGCGTGTTTTGCACCGGATACTGCTGCCAGAGGGCGTGGTTGGCACGCAGCAGGCTGGCAGCGGTGCCTTTGGACAGGTTGTAGGATAACCAGGAGTTGGATTGAGCATCCGGATTGGCCAGAAGCGCCTCACGGCAGGCCAGTTCTGCCCCCAGGGAATCTCTCACCGCGGCAGGCTGGCCTGGCAGCTGATATTCTGCCAGCAGGGTCGGGATCGCGTCGCCAGACAGCGTGGTCAGGTAGCGATCGTCTAATGAAACTCCCCCGCGGGCACGCTGAATGTTCTGGCTGGCGATAAAGCCGTCGATGTTAATCACGCCAAAGGTCAGGCCGAAGCCAAAAGTCACCAGCAGCGCCGCGAGGGCAAACACATGACGGCGGCGGGTGAGTTCCAGCCCAATCGTGACCGCCAGCAAAATCGCCAGCCAGGCAATCAAAATATGCGTATAGGTACGGAGCTGGGTGAAACCGTAGGCGTTTTCGTAGAGCAGCAGGCGGCTGAGCGAGGACGCCAGAATGACCAGCACCTCGGCGATGAGCAGGGTGTTCAACCCGATCATCATTTTCTGCTGGTTGGCAGTATCCTGGCGGGCCACGGCGCCCAGGCTGAGATACAATCCCAGGCTGAGCAGAGCGACCATTACCAGCTCGTTAAACCCGCGCCGGGCATATTCCGAATAGGTAAAGCCGGAGGTGCTGATGTTGGCCTGACCGCCAAACAGGTACCAGAACTGGATGCCGACGAAAACCGCGAATAATAAATTGACCGCGCCCAGCACCACCACGCTTTCCGTCCAGCCTAAAAAGGGCGGGAACCAGCGCGATTCAGGTTTGGGACGGGCTTCAACGGCCACAGGCTGGACGGCGTGCAAATAACTGCCGGCTAAAGCGTACGCAAAAATGAGGATATAGAACAGGCGGAAAAGGTATTCCGGAACTTTGCTCAGGTCAAAGATTTTCAGCAGGCCGCGCATCCAGTTATTAAAAATGGGATCGGCCGAGGCCAACAGCGCACTCAGGATAAATAGGATGGGCAGCGCCAATACCAGCCCGCGCACGACCGGAATGGCCTGCTGACCGGCGCTCTTCCACCCGGGAAGGGCAGCCGCTAAAACAGGCGCCGGCGAAGCGGCTCCCGGCTCACTTTCGGACGGTTCATTTTTGGCAGGGGCGAGAGGAGTGGAAGGCTGTTTGCGCGAAAAAAGATCCGCCGGGCGAATTAACGTGGCCAGCAAATACAGCAGGCCGCCGCGGATGAAGCCGCCAATTTTATAGTAGACCCAGTTCCCGGTGGTAAAAGTGGATGAGAGCAGCCCCAGGCTGAGAAAGCACAGCAAGAAGCTGATCATGACCGTAAAAGTTTCCTGGCGGATAAAGGTCACCACCGCGAAAATGACAGCGGCGGCGATCAAAACCAGGCTGAAGGGTGAGGGGCGGACTTTCAGGCTGCGCGCCAACAGCAAGCCGGCGGCGATGATCAGAATTACCCAGATTGGGAAGGAGACACCCGGGGTTTTCTGCCAGAACAGCAGATCCACGGCCCAGGCTGCTGCCAGGGCCGCCCAGCCAAAACGGGCAGCAGCGCGGTTCATTAATGAATGAAGAGGGTGATGACCATCGATAGCAAGACGATCACCGATATTGCGATAAATAAAATTTGCTGCCAGCGGCGGGTGCGATTTTCCTGCCGTTCGGCGGCCCGCTTTTGAGCCTCAAGCTCGGATATACGTGAATTTGATTTTTTACCAGACATAAATCTACCTCCAATCTCTGTGGAGATTTTACCGCTTAAAATGGGTTTTCTAAGAGTGAAATGCTATCTGAAGCTATCCGGAGCTATCAAAATAACAAAAATGTGGGTTTATATGTATTCATTCAGTGAAAACATATAAACCCACAATCCATCACGGCAGGTTATTTACTGAGAAAAACCAGTGAGGCAAACTCCATGATCTTCTGCTCTTCGGTTAAGGTGGGTTTGCGATTGCCGTTGGCGGATAAAGTCCAGGTTACGGTCATCGAATCAGCCACCGCCGAGTCGCTTTGCTTGCCGTCACTGGTCTGCAGGGTATCCAGCCAGGTGTACAACTGGACCAGCTGATCGGGGTTCAACCAGATTTTCCGGGGCGGCTGGTCGGCGCCGGACTTGCAGGTCGTGCCCAGCGCTATGCCCGAGCGGTAAACTTTGAGGTCATCGCAAAAACCGGCAATTCCACCCACGCGCTGCCAGGTCAGAGCCAGACCCAGGTTGACCATCGGCGCCGGACTGCTGATTTCAAGGTAAAGCATTTGAGCCCATTCTGCGACCGCGCGCTGCTGGGCCGGAGTTGCTTCCGCAGTGCCGTAGCCATAGTAAGACACCTGGCCGGCAGGTGTTTGAACCGAGAAAGCGGGGTATAAGGCGATCATCGCCGCCAGTTCTTTAATCCGCTCGGGGTTGGTCAGGGTGACGAGGGTCAGCTTGCCGCCACATAGTCCATACACCGCTTTATCTTCCCTGGCCTGCAGCAGGAGACAGTTCGTGGTGCCGCTCTTCCAGGTGATTTGAGGTGCTTCCATTAAGGGGGGTTGGGGTTTTGAGATCAGGAGCATGGGATCGGCCAGGACAACAGATTTGCCGTCCTGGTTGGTGCGCAGTTCCATATTTTGCCCGTTGACCTCAAGAATGACGCGGTAACCCGGCACGATCACCGAGGTGCACATCTGGTTGGCTTTATGCACACCCATACAGCCATCCGGCCAGGTTTCCGGGGTCACGCTGATCACTTTGATGGCGCTCAAGTCGATCTTCAATTGATCGACCAGCCAAAGGCGGGCAGCTTCGGCCGCGGGCGGGATATCCGTAACCGGTGTGGTAGTGTTGGCCAAACGCACCAGGTCTGAGCCGTTGGTATGGAGTTCGTAGGTCGTGCCGTTAATATTGACGGTCACCCGATACCCAGGGGTGATGACCTGGGAGCAGAATTCGCCGGGTTGGGCGGCCCCCAGGCAGGAATCGGGCCATTCTACCGGTTCGATCTTCATTACTTTCACCTGTCCGGGCTGCGCGCTCAACTTTTCTGCGGCAAACTGTTCGACCGCGGGCATGAAAGGCGGCAGCTGATCGCCGGAGGGCTGGGTGGGTACAGGCGTAGCTATAGGAACCTGGGTTGGCTCGGGCGTCACCTGGGTCGGTTGGGAGGCAGGGGTAGCGGACGGCACACAGGCAGAGATTAACAAAATGACAGTCAACAGGACTGAGATCAATGTGAGACGTTTCATTTTTTGGCTCCTTTCACCAGGGAGTCTCATTAATAAGACGACTCACCTCCTATTTTGTTCCGGTCGATCGTCGATGGATTAAAAACTAGGTTTTGACGGTCAAGCCGATCATTACCAGGCTTGCATCCCACAGCTTGCGCGCAGCGGACTGATCATAAGAAACGGCTGATGATTTTACCGCTTTGCTTTTTACAAAATATTTCCCGGTAACACCTTCGACTTCTGGTGACGAGGCCAGGAAGATGCTGGTCTGCGCGCCTTCCTCGGGGGTGATTGCACCCAATTGGAACAGCTTGAACAAGGGGGAGAAAATTCCACCGTTGCTCCGGCCGAAATTCGTCGCCACGAAGCCAGGATGAAGCACATTCGCCGTCACCCCGCTGTTTTCGAGCGAAGCGGATAATTCGTAGGTGAAATAGATATTCGCCAGTTTTGACTGTCCATAGGCTTTCCAACTGGTGTATCCCTGCTTGTTTTCGAGATCGTCAAAATTCAATCGCGCGCCGCGGTGCGCCTCGGATGAAACGTTTACGATGCGGGCTGCTGGAGCGGCCTTGAGCATATCCAGGAGCAAGTGGGTGAGCAAGAAATAATTTAGATGATTAAGGGCAAAGGTCATTTCAATGCCGTCCACGCTTTCTTCGCGTTTCATGATGATCGCCCCAGCATTATTTACCAGCACGTCCAGGCGGTCATAACGGGCGCGGAAATCTTCGGCCATCTTCCTGATCTGGCTTTGCGATGAAAGATCGGCAACCAGGCCATCCACCTGCTCGCTGCCGGTTTGTGAACGAATCGATTGAACCGAGGTGCTGGTTCTTTGGGGATCGCGCCCGGAGAGGACTACCGTAGCCCCCATCGCCGCCAGACTGCGGGCCGTTACCTGACCAATACCATTGGTCCCCCCGGTGACAAGAACAACTTTACCGGTCATGACGCCGTTTTTTAGCATGAGAATTCTCCTTTTTTACAACATATAGATTGTAACAAGCCCAGATTAAAATTTCATGCTCGCCCTGCGGCAACCTTCTACATTAACCGCTGAACACCATCACGACCAAACCGGCCAGGGCGGCCAATGCCAGGCTGTGAAAGAAGACATAGCGCAAAATCTCTCCCTCTTTCCCATATTGGCCGGTAGCGGTGGAAGCCACCACGATGCTTTGGGCATTGATCATTTTCCCCATGACCCCCCCGGAACTGTTGGCAGCGGCCATGGTTAACGGATTCAGCCCCAATTGTTCGGCGGTGATGCGCTGCAGGCTGCCAAACAAAACATTGGAAGAGGTATCCGAACCGGTCAGGACGACGCCCATCCAGCCGAGGAGCGTGCCGAAAAATGGGTAGAGCGGGCCGGTCTGGGCGAATGCCAGCCCCAGGGTGCCGTCCATCCCGCCGTAGCGGGTGATGAAGCCGATGGCCATCATGGTGGAGATGGTAGCCAGGGAGCGCCAGGTCTGCTTCCAGGTAAAGAGATAGGCATCCAGCAGGCCGCGCAGTGAATAACCCATCCAAAGGCCGGCAGTGACAGCCGCCACCAGGATGCCCGTGCCGCTGGCAGAAAGCCAGTTGAATTCAAACACGGCGGCCTGCGGCTGGGCAGCGGGCACTACCGGGGGCATGCGCAGAACCAGCCCGTCCAGGCCCGGGATGGGCAGCTTTACCATGGTGAATTGATCCATCCAGCTTTTAACCTGGGGCAGCCCCCAGACGAACACCACCACGGATAAGATCAGCCAGGGTAGCCAGGCCCGGAAGATGGCGCCGCGGGTATGGTCCGGTCGTTTGGTCTCCATGGTATCCGCTTCTCCTGGGGCTTGCCAGATGCGGCGCGGCTTCCATTTCAACAGGAACAGCACCAGCACGCCTAATGAAACCACGGCAGCGACGATGTTGACCAGCCAGGGTCCATGCAAAGTGGCAACCAGGTATTGGGTCACCGCGTAGGAGCCCCCGGCGATTAAGGCTGCCGGCCAAACCTCCAGGGCTGCTTTCCAGCCGGCGTAGGTGATGACGATCCAAAAGGGGATCAGCAGGTCAAAAACGGTCAACTGTTGGGCAACCGCGGTGGTCAGAGCGCGCAGGTCCAGCCCGGTAACTCCCTGCAGGGCGACCAGCGGTGTGCCTAACCCGGCAAAGGGAACCGAGGCGGTATTGGCGATCAGCGAAAGCCCGGCGGCGGAGAGCGGTGAAAACCCCAGGCCAATTAAAATGGAGGATGTGACCGCGACCGGTGTACCAAAACCGGCTGCGCCTTCAAAGAAGGCCCCAAAGCAGAAGGCCACCAGCAGCAGCTGCAGACGCCGGTCCCGGGTAATGGCCATCAGACTGTCTTGCAGGGTATGAAACAGGCCTTTCTGATTGGCCAGGTTGTAAAGGAAGATCACGTTGATGATAATCCAGCCAATGGGCAAGAAACCATACGCTGCCCCGTAAAGGATGGACAGGCCAGCCATCTTGAGCGGCATAGCATACACGACCACCGCCACCAGAGCCGCAGTGACCAGGCTGAACCATGCCGCCAGATGCGCTTTCATGCGCAGCAAGCCCAAACAGGCCAAGAGGACAACCACCGGTAGCAATGCTACCAGGGTGGATAACCAGGCGGATTGAAGCGGGTTGTATATTTGCGAAAAAGGCATGTGGCAATTTTATTGATTAAAACAATCTGGCGAAATTTCGCCAGATTGTTGTTTTCTCACAAAGTTAGCGATTAAGCGATGCGTTCGAAACGGGCGCCGGGTGTATTGCAAACCGGGCAGTGTTCGGGTGCGCCTTTGGCGACGGTGTATCCACATACCGGGCAAACATAGTAATCGAAGGTCTCGGTGTTTTTGTCCAGGCTCGACAAGGCTTCACGATATAGCTGTTCATGGATTTTTTCGACTTCATACGCCCACTTGAACGAGCGCACGGCAGCTTTGTTGCCTTCAGTTTCGGCATTCTGGATAAACTCAGGATACATCGAAACGACCTCATAATTTTCACCGGCAATCGCCGCTTCCAGGTTCTCGGCGGTTGACTTGACTTCACCTAAAGCATTGAAATGGTTCAAGGCGTGCACGGTTTCGGCCTGGGCCGCGGCGCGGAATAACTTTGCCACCTGGGCGTGGCCTTCCTGGTCAGCCTTGCGGGAAAAAGCGGTGTATTTGCGGTTGGCCTGTGATTCACCGGCAAATGCCGCTTTCAGATCTTCGATCGATTTAGACATAAAGTGCTCCTCATGATAATAAAATTAGTGAAAAATTATACAATATATAGCATATACTTTTTGGGGTGGTTTGTCGCCCGTACAATCTCCTGATTTTCAATTGACAAAGGTCTTAATAAAATCACCCTTTTAAGTAAACCAGTCGAAAAAGGGTGGGTGCATCCAATCCCCTCACTCCTACCTCTCTCCCAAGTCTGGGAGAGGGGTTTTAAAGAATCATGGGGATATGAAGGCGTGAAAACGCCTTCATATCCCCAAACCTCTCTTGATAATAAGGGTGATGCATCCGTTCCAGAATTAAAATGCACACGGTTTTCTATACCTGTTGCATTCTGAGAGAAAACTGTCGATAATTACTTAAGCTATTTCGCATTTCCCTACAAAGCGGTGTGCAATGAGATCGGGGAAGAAATTTTTTGGCAGCCTCTGGAACCCAACGCTGCGAGTGGTGGCGGTTTACCTGCTTGCGGCGGTGCTTTGGATTCTCTTTTCAGACCAGGTTTTATCCTGGCTTACTCAGGATCCGGCCTGGCTGACCCGCTTGCAATCGTACAAGGGCGCCGGATTTGTCATTGTCACATCGGTAATTTTGTATATCCTATTGAGCCGAGAAGTCAGAAAACTTGAAGCAAAAGTCGATGAGAATATCCGGATCAGCGCGGATCTGCAAACCAGTAATGAACAGTTAACCGCCATTATCAATTCATCTCCGCTGGTGATTACATCGTTGGATAAGCAGTTTACCGTGCGCAACTGGAACCCGGCTGCTGAACTCTTTTTTGGCTGGAAAAGAGAAGAAGTCATCGGGAAACCACCTCTTTTTATCCCTCAAGAGTTACGCGATGAAGCATTGACCATCCAAAAACGGGTGTTAAACGGGGAGACGATCAAGGGGTATGAGACCCGGCAGATCTCGAAAGATGGCAAGGTGGTCAATGTTTTACTATCCAGCGCCCCGGTACATGACCGGAATGGTGATATTGATCAGATCATGGCTGTTTTCGTCGATATCACCGAGCGCAAACAGGCTGAAGAAAAACTGAGGCAGTTCAGCAGCGAACTCGAGGAGCGGGTGCAAGAACGCACAGCGGCCTTAGAGGAAGCCAATACTGCCCTGACCGCGCAAATTCAAGAACGCCTGCGGATGGAGAATGAAATGCGTGACCAGGCAGAAAGCCTCGAAGCCATCAACCAGGAGCTCGAATCCTTCAGCTTTTCGGTTTCGCACGACCTGCGCGCGCCCCTGCGCCAGATCAGCGGTTACAGTCATATGCTACTGGAGGAAGCGGGGGAAGTCTTATCCACTCAAGCCCGGTCGGACCTTGACCGGATTTTGCACGGGGTGGATTTAATGCGGGAACTGGTCGATGCTCTGCTGCTGTTATCGAGAGCCTCCAGAGGAGATTTACACGAGTTAATAATGGATCTGGCAGATTTTGCCCGAGAAATATTTCAGGGTCTCCACAGCCAGGAGCCTGACCGCAAGGTGACCCTCGTCGTGCCTGAGCATGTCCCTGTTCAGGCCGACCCCAGGCTGCTGCGCATTGTCATGGAAAATTTATTGAACAATGCCTGGAAATTCACCGCTAAAGTTCAGGATGCGCGGATCGAGTTTGGCGTCATTCATGCCCCTGACCAAAAAATAATTTACTCCGTTCGCGATAATGGGGCGGGATTTCCGGCGGGGGACGCCGGGAAAATATTCAACGCGTTTACCCGTCTGCACGATCCGGAGGATTATCCCGGTTTGGGGATCGGATTAGCCACGGTTCAACGGATTATCCATCGTTATGGAGGGGTTATTTGGGCAGAAGGGGAACCTGACCAGGGCGCCACTATTCATTTTACCCTGGGCCAGGACAGGGAGGGTTGATTGAAACAACCGCTGAAAGTATTAATAATCGATGACTCGGAAGACGATACCATCCTTTTGGTTCGCCAGTTAATCCTCGGGGGATTTGAACCGAAATGGGAACGGGTCTATACCCGAAACAGCCTGATTAAAGTTTTGCAGGACCAAAAATGGGACATTATCCTTTCAGACTATAACATGCCCAATTTCAACGGGATCGAGGCTCTAACCATTATTGTGGAAGGAAATTATGACGTGCCGGTTATCCTGGTATCCGGCGCGATGGGCGAGGAAATCGCGGTGGAAGCGATGCGCGCCGGCGCCCAGGATTATTTGATCAAGGATCGTCTGGCCCGGTTGGCACCGGCAGTAGAACGTTCGCTGCGTGAGGCTCAAAATCGCCGGGCGCGGATGGCGGCTGAAAAAGCTTTGATCGGTAGCCAGACGAATTTATTGGCAGAAACACGCCAGCGACTGCAGGAGCTGGATCATTTAAACCGTATCTCTGAAGCCCTGAGTGAGGCAACCACCAGCGAAGAGATGATGCCCGTGTTTCTGGATCGCACAATGGACGCGGTTACCTCAGAGCACAGCGCTTTATTGATTTTAACGTCAGGATCCAGAGGGTTAAAAGTTGCGCAAGCGAGAGGCGGCCTGGCTCCCTATACGGATCTAATTATTCCGAAGAGCGCTTTGATTAACAGTTTTATTTCTTTGGGGAAGAAAGTCTATACCTCTGCGGACATTCAACAGCAACCGCTGGACTTTGAATTCAAGACGCCACCTTTTTTGGGGGCGCTGATGGCTTTGCCTTTCCATTCTCCGGCAGGCGTCTCCGGGATCCTGCTGCTGGCAAGGGAGCGCCCCGCCGCAGGGGAATCAAACCGTGAATATCAACCGGAAGAAATCAATCTGGCGAAGACCATCGCGGAAATTGGCGCCAATGCCTTACAACGCGCGCGATTTTTTGAACAAACCCAGGTCCGCATGCAAAGATTGTCCATTCTGCATGAGATCGACCTGGCTGTGAGCGCCAGTCTCTCGATCTCAATTACCCTGGATTTGATCCTGGATCAAATTGTGTCAAAGATCGGCATTCAAGCGGCGGATGTGCTGCTATATAATCCGCAAGATCACTGGCTGGAGTATGGCGCGGGGCGGGGGTTTCGCGATAACAAAGTCAAGCGGACCCGGTTTCGTTTGGGAGAGTCACTGCCAGGCCGGGCCGTTTTGGAACGCGGCTCGATCGCGAAAGACCATATCCAACAGGATATGCGTTTTATCCAGAGCCATTTTCTGGAAGAGGAAAAATTCACCACTTATTTTGCGATCCCTCTGGTCACCAAAGGCCAGATTAAAGGCGTGTTGGAATTATTTCATCATGAACCGGTGTCAAGCGATCCGGAACTGCGCGATTTTTTTGAAACGTTGGCAGCGCAAGCAGCGATCGCGATGGAGAACAGCGATTTATTCCAGGGTTTGAAGCGGTCCAATTTAGAAATTACCCGCGCTTATGATGCGGTCATCGAACGCTGGGCATTTTCAATGGAAAAGCGTGAAAATGCCCGAGAAGGGCATGGCAAACGGACCACGGAAATGACCGTCCACCTGGCGCGGGCGATGGATATCGGCGACGCCCAGCTGGTCCACATTCGCCGGGGAGCGCTGCTGCATGATATTGGGAATATAGTTGTTCCTGAATCGATCCTGAATAAGACCGGCGAGCTCACGGAAGAAGAGCAAAAGATCATCCAGCAGCATTCGATCGAAGGTCAAAGTTTGCTGCAGCACATCGATTTTCTGGCTCCCGCGACGGATATCCCTTTTTATCACCATGAACTTTGGGATGGGTCAGGTTACCCGATGGGATTAAAGGGGGAGCAAATCCCGCTGCCAGCCCGGATTTTTGCGGTGGTTGACTTATGGGATGCGCTGACGTCCGACAGGGTGTACCGAAATAAGTGGTCTCAGGATGATGCCATCCAATATATCAAAAAGAATTCAGGCATCCTGTTTGATCCGGCGGTTGTCGATGTTTTCATGCGAGAACTGCCGCGAATTCTGAATATTATTTCATAGGCACAGCGCTCAGTACGCATAAGAGCGATGGCGCGGCGTATGCTATAATCACTTCGTTTCTCAAACGAATCTAGGGATGGTCAGGATGCGCTTTTTAGTCACAGGGGCAGCCGGTTTTTTAGGCTCCGCATTAGCCAACCGGCTGGCGCGGGAAGGACACTCGGTCCGCGGGTTGGATGATCTATCCACCGGCGATCCGGGTGTGCTGTCGCCAGAAGTGCAATTTACGAGAGGCGACGTCAATGACCGGCCAAAATTGTGGACCCAATTACAGGATATCGATTGTGTATACCATCTGGCTGCCCGGGTTTCGGTGTCAGAGAGCGTGCTTTACCCGCGAGAATACAACCAGGTGAATGTCGGCGGCACGGTCACTTTAATGGAAGCGATGCGCGATGTAGGTGTGCGCCGGGTGGTGTTTGTATCTTCGGCCGCGATCTACGGCGAACAGTTAGAACAACCGCTGAAAGAAACGGCGCCTGTGGTGCCGCGTTCGCCGTACGCGGTATCAAAGCTCGCCGCGGAGTATTACGTGCGCACAATTGGGCTGCTGTGGGGGATTGAAACCGTCTGCCTGCGGGTATTCAACGCGTATGGGCCTGGACAACACATTCCCCCGGTTCACGCCCCGGTGATCCCCAACCTGCTGCGCCAGGCAAGCCTGAACGGGACCATCATTGTGCATGGGGATGGAACCCAGACCCGGGATTACGTGTACGTGGGGGACGTGGTCAACGCCATGGTGGCGGCAGCCACCGCGCCGGAGATCAACCAGGCGATCATCAACATCGGCAGCGGGCGGGATACCAGTGTGCGCGAGCTGGTGCGGATGGTGCTCGAAATCACCGGCAAGCACCCGGAGGTCGTTTTCAACCCGAGAACCGAACGCGGGCCCAACCGGATGTGCGCTGATTTAACCCTGGCCCGTGAAAAATTGGGCTATCAACCCACCACACACCTGGAAATTGGCCTTGGATTGACGTTGGAACGCGATCCCCGGCTGCGGTAATCCGTTTTCCCGGTGAAAACCTCTCCCCAGGCGCAGGTCTTGATTGCCGGGCGTATCCTTTTGTTTTCAAGTAAAATAGATGTATGACCCTGAGTGATTGCCTGCCCGTATCCTTTTACCACCGGGAAGCGGTCGTTGTGGCGCGTGAATTGTTGGGCATGCGCCTCGTTCGCCGGCTGGATGGAGAGCGCCTGGCGGGAATGATCATCGAAACCGAAGCTTATGGCGGCGAGGATGATCAGGCCAGCCATGCCCGAGCCGGCTGCACGCCGCGCACAGTGGTCATGTATGGGCCGCCGGGGCGGGCCTATGTCTATTTCACCTACGGCATGCATTGGTGCTTGAACTGCGTGACCGGGGCGGAAGGTTTCCCGGCGGCGGTTTTAATCCGGGGGATCTGCCCTATCGAGGGTCTGGAAACAATTGGGCTCAATCGCCATCCCCGGCCCCGGCAGGATTGGTGCAACGGCCCGGGGAAGCTGACCCGCGCCCTGGCGATCGACCGCCAGTTTAACGGGGTGGATTTGTGCGATCCGGGGGGAGACCTGTGGATCGAGTCCGGGCGTTGGGTTGCAGATGAAAACGTGGTCACCGGACCCAGGGTAGGCATCAACCGCGTGGTGGAACCCTGGCGGAGCATTCCCTGGCGCTTTTTAACCCGCACCGACCCCAAGGAGGAAGCGTGAACCCGGGAGAAGGACAATCGACCCCGGGCGACGCCACTGCCCTGGTGGTTTATGGGGGCGGCGGGCACAGCAAAACGATCATTGAACTGGTGCGCGCGGCCGGGCTGCTGCGGTTGGTCGGGGTGATCGACGATAACCTGCCAATGGGAATGAGCATATTGGGCCTGCCGGTGTTGGGCGGCGCCGACCGGCTGGCCGGTTTATATGCCGATGGGGTGCGACTGGCGGTCAACGCGGTGGGCGGAATCGGCAATGTGGCGGTGCGGATTAAGGTGTTTGATACCCTCGCCAGCGCTGGTTTTCGCTGCCCGACGGTGATCCACCCTTCGGCCTGGATAGAACCCAGCGCTCGTTTAGCCGATGGGGTGCAGGTGCTGGCAAAAACCTATATCAGCAGCGACGTCCAAATCGGATTTGGATCGGTGATCAATGCCGGCGCGGTGGTTTCTCATGACTGTGTACTGGGCCGGATCGTAAACCTTTCACCCGGGGCAATGTTGGCCGGCGGGGTGGTATTGGAAGATTATGTTCAGGTAGGCATGGCAGCGACGATCAATCTCAATATTCGGGTCGGGCAGGAAGCAAGGATCGGCAATGGAGCGACGGTTAAAAACGATGTACCACCCGGACAGGTTGTGTGGGCCGGCACAATCTGGCCAGTGCCCAAAATTCGATCTGCGGAGAGGCAAGTATGAATCCTGAGCAAGAAGTTCCTACGGGCCGGTCTGGTGACCAAAAAACGCTGGATGATGCCGATGCGGTGCTTTCAGGCACCAGCAAAAAAGGACGGCTGGCGCGGCTTCTGCCGTTTTTAGGGCCGGCTTTTATCGCCAGCATCGCCTACGTTGACCCCGGTAATTTCGCGACCAACATTTCCGGCGGCGCACAATTTGGTTACACCCTGTTGTGGGTGATCGTCGGCAGCAACCTGATGGCAATGCTGATCCAGCTGCTATCTGCAAAATTGGGCATTGCCACCGGACATAATCTGGCGGAGCACTGCCGGGCCCGTTTTCCCCGTTGGGTGGTGTGGACCATGTGGGGATTGATGGAACTGGTCGCCATGGCAACCGACCTGGCGGAATTTCTGGGGGCGGCTTTAGGTTTCAACCTGCTGTTTGGCATCCCCTTATGGTTTGCCGGAATTTTGACCGCGATCGCCACATTTTTGATCCTGGGGCTGGAGCGGTACGGGTTCCGCCCGCTGGAGGCGGTGATCACTTCCTTTGTGGGGGTGATCGCGGTGAGCTACGTGATCGAAACCATTCTCGACCGGCCGGATTGGGGTCTGGTGGCCTATCACGCCTTCGTCCCTCAATTTTCCGGTAAAGACAGCATCCTGTTGGCAACCGGCATCCTGGGGGCCACGGTGATGCCGCATGCCATCTATTTGCATTCCGCCCTGACTCAATCGCGCATCGTCACCCGCGAGCCTTCCAAGCTTAAGCGCCTGTTCAGGTTCGAGCTGGTGGATGTGCTGATTGCCATGGGGATGGCCAGCCTGGTGAACGGCGCAATGTTGATCATGTCGGCGGCAACCTTTCACACGCAAGGGCTACAAAATATTGGCACGATCGAGGATGCTTACCGCACCCTGGAGCCTTTATTAGGCCCGGCCGCGAGCGTGGTGTTTGCCCTCTCGCTGCTGGCTTCGGGGCTTTCCTCCTCGTCGGTAGGTACCATGGCCGGCCAGGTGATCATGCAGGGCTTTCTGCACCGTGAGATCCCGGTCTGGATCCGGCGGTCGGTGACGATGATCCCTTCATTGATAGTCATTTCCCTGGGTTTGGACCCGACCTCGACCCTGGTATTCAGCCAGGTGGTGTTGAGTTTTGGGCTGCCCTTTGCGATCATTCCACTGGTGATGTTTACCAGCAATACAAAATTAATGGGGGTGCTGGTAAATCAGAAATTAACGACCTTCCTGGCGGTGATTGTCGCCGGTCTGATCGTTTTTCTGAATTTCTACCTGTTATACGTGACGTTTGGTGGAGGTTAAGCGATGTTCACTCACCTGCTTGTTCCCTTAGACGGCTCAAAAATGGCGGAAGGTTCGCTGGCAGTTGCTTCCATGCTTTGCCAGAAGTTGAATGCCGTCGCGACCCTCATCCACATCATCGAAGAAGATGCTCCCCAGGAGATCCACGGCGACCGTCATTTGACGGATGAAGAAGAAGCCTGCCGCTATCTAAACGATATTGCCGAAAAGTATTTTTTACCCGATACGGCTACCTGTCACGTCCATGCTGAAAAAGTTCAGGATGTGGCCCAAAGCATCAGCGAGCACAGCGGCGAGCTGGCGCCGGATTTGATCGTGATGTGCACTCATGGGAAGAGCGGACTGCGCGATTTTATGATCGGCAGCATCGCCCAGCAAATCATTGGGATGGGTAAAACGCCGATCTTACTGGTCAACCCCCAGGAAGGTGAACCGGAACCGGCGCAGTTTCGTAAGATTCTGGTTGCCCTGGATGGTGACCCGGCTCACGATGCATCCCTGCCGGTAGCGGCCGAGCTGGCGCAAAAATTAGGCGCCGAACTGCACCTGCTGACCGTGGTCCATACTCTGGGGACCCTGCCGGGTGAGCGGGCGGCCACGGGTTGGATGCTGCCGGGGGCGACCCGTGCCATGCTGGATATGGATGTAGATACGGCCCACGAGCACCTCGACAAGCTGGCAAGCCAGTGGCGAAAAACAGGTTTATCTGTTACAACTGAGGTTCTGCGCGGCGACCCGGCGCAGCAAATTGTGGCCAGCGCGACCGAGATTCAGGCGGATTTGATCGCCCTGGCGACGCATGGTAAATCGGGTATGAGTGCATTTTGGTCGAGCAGTGTAGGGCCCAGAGTGGTTGGCGCATCCAAAAGCCCGCTGCTGTTGATCCCGGTCAAGAAATGAGGTACACACGGTATGTTTCGTAAAACGACTCCCCCCACCCCCCAGCCCGTCACTCCTGCAGAACGGGTTACTTCAGTCCTCGGCCCAGGGATTAACTGGCAGGGGAATTTGCGCGGCAGCGGCGGCGTGCGCATTGAGGGGACCTTCGAGGGAGAGATCCGCATCCACGGGCTGGTGGTGATCGGCGAAACGGGACGGGTTACCTGTGAAAATTTGCAGGCGAACACGGTGGTGGTCGCCGGGGCCGTACACAGTAATATCACCGCGGAAAAATTGGAAATTCGCAGTTCAGGGGGAGTTTGGGGGGATGTGACCGTGGTTTCCTTTTCGACAGAAGAAGGCGCTTTCTTGCGCGGTTCGGTGAGGATGGAAGAAAAAGTTGAAATCAAAGTTGAGGAGGAAGGCGGAGAAGTGAACGCCTAGAAAGCGTCATACAGTTCCAGGACGCACCCTAAGAAGCCGGAGACCGGCAGCAAGCATCGGATGGTTTGTGCGTCTTTCTGAATTTCTCTCCCGAAAACGAATATGGATCAAATATTATTGTACCTGTCCGAATGGATTGGATCGGTAGCGGTGGCGATGATTGCCGGGATCAGCCCCAAATTTAAGCGAACCAAACTGGTATTTAAATATCCCCGGCGCGAAGGGATTGTGGCGCTGGCTGTATTTGGGGTGGCTTTATTGGTGTCATTTATTCTGACCACGCTGCCCGCATTTGCATTGATCGGATTAAGCAAACCGCTCTCCGACCGCCTGTTCATGGCGATTGGCGGATTAATCCCGGTGGTGGTGGCCCTTTACCGGCGGAAACAGCCGGTGCGCAGCGCGGGCTGGCCGCCCGATAAATTAAACGGCGCCCTTCAACTGGGATTGGCCCTGGCTTTCCTGGTGATTTTTTTACGCGGAAAATTTTTGGCAGTGATCACCAGCATGACCGGGCCTGAAGCAGGCATGCTGGGCTTCTTGCTGATCGCCACGATCTGCGAAGAAACCGTATTCCGCGGGTATATCCAGCAGCGCCTGGCGGCCTGGTTAGGACCAAACTTTGGCTGGCTGGCGGCATCCGCTTTGTTTTTGCTCTGGCAGTTGCCGCGCCTGCTGGCAGGCACCGACCAGGTGCTGCTGACCGTGGTGGTAAGCGGGGTCCAGTCGCTGGTCGCCGGGTTTATTATGCAGCGCAGCGGGCATGTCTTATCCCCGGCGCTCTATCGAGCGGTGTCGGACTGGTTGATATTTGTAGTTTGAGGTAATTCCGTATGCGAATGTCCCGTCTTTTCCATCAAACCCTGCGCGAATCCCCATCGGATGCGGAAGTCGCCAGCCACCAACTGCTGCTGCGGGCCGGTTACATCCGCCCGCTGGCGGCGGGAGTGTTCAGTTATTTGCCTCTGGCGCGCCGGGCGATGAACCGGATCGAAACCATCTTGCATGAAGAAATTGCCGCCATCGGCGGGCAGGAAGTTACCATGCCGGTGGTCAACCCGGCGGAACTCTGGCAGGAAACCGGGCGCTGGTACCAGATAGGCAGCGAGATGGGCCGCTTTAAGGATAAAACCGGCCACGATATGGTGTTGGCGATGACCCACGAAGAGGCTACCGCCGACCTGGTGCGCAGCGTGGTACGCTCATATCGCCAGCTGCCGGCGTTAATTTATCACGTCCAGACCAAATGGCGCGACGATCCACGCCCGCGCGCCGGGTTGATCCGCGTGCGCGAGTTTACCATGCTGGACAGCTACAGCCTGGATGCCAATTGGGAAGGGTTGGACGCCCAATATCAGGCGCATTACGACGCTTATTTCAAAATATTCGAGCGCTGCGGCCTGCCGGTAGTGGCGGTGAAATCGGATACCGGCATGATGGGCGGCAAGCTGGCCCATGAATACATGTACCTGACCCCGATCGGCGAAGATACCCTGCTTTTCTGCGACCAGTGCGGTTATGCCGCTAACCGGCAGGTGGCGCGGTTTCAACGCCCACCGAGCACCGAGGAAGCTGCGCGCCCGCTCGAAAAAATCGCCACCCCGCACACCTCAACCATCGAAGACCTGGCTGCTCTGCTGCAGGTGCCCACGGCGCGCACCGCCAAGGCGGTATTTCTGATGGCATCCTTTGAATTCAATCACCAAACGGCCGAACGCTTTGTTTTCGCCGTGGTGCGCGGCGACAACGAAGTCAATGAATTTAAGCTGACCAATGTGCTCAGCGCGCTGCTGCCGGGGCCGGTTACCGGGCTGCGCCCGGCGACCGAAGACGAAATTAAGGCGATAGGCGCCGTCCCCGGGTATGCATCGCCCATCGGCCTGGCTGCCAATCCGGCCTGGCTGACTGTAGTGGATGAGGCGATCCCGGTTTCGCCCAACCTGGTTGCCGGGGCCAACGATGAAGGATTCCACCTGCTTAATACCAATTACGGCCGCGATTATACCGCCGCCCAGGTCGCGGATATCGCTTCCGCGGGGGACGCCGCGGCCTGCCCGGAGTGCGGCAGCGCGATGCGCGCCACGCGCGGGGTCGAGGTGGGGAATATCTTTAAATTAGGCACACGCTACACGGAAGCGATGGGCTGCCGGTTCCTGGACGAACTGGGGCAGTCTCACCCGGTGATCATGGGCTCTTACGGGATAGGCGTAGGGCGCCTATTAGCCTGCCTGGCCGAGGAGTATCATGATGAACATGGATTGTGCTGGCCGGCGGCTGTGGCGCCGTACCCGGTGCATATCGTGCGCTTGAGTGGGAAGAGCGGCATGGCGGACGCCGCCTCGGATGACCTTTACCAGCAATTTAAGGCATCCGGGTTGGAGCCGCTTTATGATGACCGCTCCGAAAGCGCCGGGGTCAAGTTCATGGACGCCGACCTGATGGGCATGCCGGTGCGCATCACCGTCAGCGAACGCTCGCTCAAGCAGGGTGGGGTTGAATTCAAGCCACGGAAAGACAAAGAGGTGACTGTCATCCCGGTGGAAGAGGTCATTGACCGGACCCGCCTGCTCGTCCGGTAAAATTTTTCTATGAGAAGATGTCATTGAATATCTTAAAAACGAAGCAGCAGATAAGGTAAAATCACCCTAATGGTCCCAACCTATTCGATCCCGATGTCTTCACCTGATCTCACCGATGCCGAACGGCAGGCGGTGATGGGCGTGCTGCAGACGCCTCATTTGAGTATGGGCAAGCAGATTGACGCCTTTGAAGCGGCGATGGCTGATTTTAGCGGCGCGCGGCATGCCATTGCGGTTAATTCCGGTACCTCCGGGCTGCACTTATGCGTGCGCGCCGCCGGGATCGGCCCCGGAGACCGGGTGATTACCAGCTCCTTCTCTTTTGTCGCGTCGACCAACGTGCTGCTGTTCGAGCAGGCGGTCCCAATTTTCGTGGATGTAGACCCGCTGACGGGCAACATCGATCCGGAACTTGCCGCCCAGGCGGCGCACGATCTGGCGCGAGGCGGGTCCGCTGCGCAGCGCTGGCTGCCGCGGCGAGGGGCCGAGCAGCCGGGCGCGTTGAAAGCCCTGCTGCCGGTGGACGTTTTTGGCCAACCCGCGGATATGGACGCGCTGCACACCATCGCCAGCAGATACGATCTGCGAATCATCGAAGATTCCTGCGAGGCGCTGGGCGCCGAATACAAAGGCCGTAAAGCCGGGATGCTGGGTGATTATGGCGTGTTTGCTTTCTATCCCAACAAGCAGATCACTACGGGTGAAGGTGGGCTGGTGGTCACCAATGACGACCGCGCCGCGCATATGATGCGCGCGCTGCGCAACCAGGGCCGGGCGCCCGGAGACACCTGGCTGCAGCATACCTTCCTGGGTTATAACTACCGGATGGATGAACTCAGCGCAGCCCTGGGCGTGGTGCAGATGGGGCGGATCGCGGAACTGCTCGCCAAGCGCGATCAGGTCGCGGATTGGTATGGCGAACGCCTGGTGGAGATTCCCCATGTGGAAGCGCCGCACCTGGCGGCGCATACCTCGCGGGTGAGCTGGTTTGTATATGTAATTCGCCTGGCGCGGGGAACCGACCGCAGCCGGATTGCCAACCGCCTGGCGGAACTGGGCATCCCGGTCCGGCCGTATTTCCTGCCCATCCACCTGCAGCCCTATATGGTCGAACGATTTGGTTACCAACCCGGCGATTTCCCGGTCACGGAAGACCTGGGAGAACGCGGCCTGGCGCTGCCGTTTTCGGGGATGATGAGCGAAAACCAGGTCGAGGCTGTGTGCCGCGCGCTGCAGGCAGCGCTGGTTTGAGCCGCATATTAGCCGCCAGCCGATTATTTTGAGGAGCAGGTAAAGGATTGGAAAATCTTTTTCACCCATCGCGCCGGTTCGGGGTCATTTTCCAGGGTGTGGTCCTGCTGTTTCTGGGCGCGGGAGGCGGGCTGGCATTCTGGTTGTCGCTGCGCCAGGGGATCGGGTCAGAACTGACCCTGTACCTGGCGCTTTCGGTGTTGATGCTGGCGCCAACGCCGCTGCTCATGTACCGGTTGTATGCTTTAGTCCAGGCTTCTTATTCGCTGGAAAGGGACGGCTTGCGCATCCGGTGGGGCCTGCGCGGAGAGGATATTCCCCTCAATCAAATTGAATGGATTCGTCCGGCAAACGAGCTGGGCTTTTCACTGCGCATCCCGCTGACTTCCTCTCCCGGCGCCTATCTGGGGGTGGTCAAGGTGGAGGGTTTGGGCCCGGTGGAATATATCGCCTCGGATATCCAGACCATGCTGCTGGTGGCTACCCCCAATAAGGTATACGTCATTTCTCCGGCCAACCCCAAGGCATTCATGCGCTCCTTCAGCCGGGTTTTTGAGCTTGGCAGCCTTTCGCCGCTGCCCTCCTATTCCGTCCGCCCGGCCGTTTTCCTGGAGCGGGTGTGGGCCGACCGCCCGGCACGGAATATGCTGCTGGCGGGGTTTGTGCTAACTGTTGTATTATTTATCCTGGTTTCGCTACGCATCCCGACGCTGACGTCGGTTTCGCTGGGTTTTGATGCCGCCCAACAACCTCTGGATGCAGGGCCGGCCGAAAGTTTGCTGCTGCTGGCCGTTTTAGGCGGTTTTGCGTATGGGGTGGATCTGATTGCCGGAATGTTTCTATACCGCCACCCGACCAGCCAACCGGTGGCATACCTGTTATGGGGGGCCAGCGTGGCGGTGCCGATCCTGCTGCTGGCCGGCGCGATTCTGGCGAAATAGCAAAATGCAAATTCTGATTGGCGTCGTTCTGGCCGGCCTGGCTGCCGGCGTGGCGTACCGGCTGGGCATGCTCAGCCGTTCCGGCGCGCTGGCCGCGGCAGGTTTGGGCACGGTGGTTTTTGGCCTGGGGGGGTGGGATTGGGCTATCGTCTTAATCGTATTTTTTGCGTCATCCAGCGCGCTGACACGGCTGTTGGGTAAGGCCAAACAGGATCTGACCGCTGCCTTCGCCAAGGGCGGAAAGCGGGATGCCGGGCAGGTGCTGGCGAATGGGGGAGCCGCCGGACTGATGGCTGCCGCTTCTGCGCTCTGGCCGCACCTGGATTGGCCGTGGGCTGCTTTTTGCGGTGCGCTGGCCGCGGCCAACGCGGATACCTGGGCGACTGAGCTAGGGGTGCTCAGCCGGACGGCACCGCGCCTGATCACCAGCCTGCGGCCGGTCGCGCGCGGCACGTCCGGTGGGGTGACGCTGGTGGGAACGCTGGCGAGCCTGTGCGGGAGTGCGTTAATCGCCGCCTGCGGAGTTGTTTTGCGGCCTGATTTTCTAACCGCTGGCGGGCAGCCTTGGCGCTTTGCGGTTGGGGTGACTTTCGCCGGATTGGCCGGCGGCCTGGTGGATTCCTGGCTGGGGGCTGCTTACCAGGGGATCTATTTCTGCCCGGCATGCCAGAAAGAGACGGAGCACCATCCAGTCCACACCTGCGGCGCAGCCACGCAGCGCGTACGCGGCCTGGCCTGGCTGGATAACGATAAGGTCAACCTGGTTTGCACGGTGGCAGGGGCCCTGCTGGCGATGGTGCTTACTGCAATATAGCCAGCCCACTTCAAAGCGGTAGTGCCAGGCCAGCAGAAATTTCTGAGCACAAACCGTATTTTCCAAATTGGTTTTTTAGGGGATAATTAATAATCAGACGGTAAACCTAATCCTTTTGGGAGGGTTTGGGCATCATGAGGATCACGATCTTTGCGGCAGGTTCCCGGGGCGATATTCAGCCCTGCATCGCCCTGGCCAGAGGGCTGCAGCGAACAGGATATGAAATCGGCCTGGCTGCCCCGGCAGACTTTGCGGATTTCGCCCAGAAACAGGATATCAGCTTTTATCCACTGCGGGGAGATGTCCAGCGGATTATGGCGAGCGACACTGGGCGCAAATTCATGGAAACGGGCGGCGCGAACCCGATTAAATCCATCCGGGCGGTCAGGACCATGATCGCCCCGGTAGTCAGAGAAATGGCTATGGACGCTCAGGCGGCATGCCGGGACGCGGATGCATTAATTTGCCTGGGCGTTTTCAGCGCTTTTGGACAATCGATCACAGAATCGTTAAAAATTCCGCAGATTAATATCGAGCCGACCCCACTGCTGCCGACAAGAGCTTTCCCGGCGGCATCCTGGCCGATCCAGAGGAATTTAGGAGGGCTGCATAATACCCTGTCGGGCATGGCCATGCTCCGGGTATTGTGGATGTGGTACAGCCCATTTGTGAATGATTTCAGGAACAGCTTAGGCCTGGCCCGGTTTGGCGCCGGCGATTTCGTACGCGGGTTGAGATCGACCCCGATGCTGGGCGCGTACAGCCCCAGGATTATTCCACATCCGGCAGATTGGCCAGACTGCGTAAACGTCACCGGTTACTTCTTCCTCGAACCCCAGGCAGACTGGCAGCCATCCGCTGAACTTAATGAGTTTTTGGACGCAGGCGACCCACCGGTGTATATCGGGTTTGGCAGTATGGCCGGACGCAGCCCGGAAAAACTGGCTGAAATTGTCCTGGGTGCGCTGGCAAAATGCAAGCAGCGCGGGCTGCTGGTCACAGGCTGGGGCGGGCTGCGCCCTGAGCTTTTGCCAGATAATGTGTTTGTGGCGGATTCTGTGCCGCACAGCTGGTTGTTCCCGCACATGGCGGCGGTGGTGCACCATGGTGGCGCAGGCACTACCGCGGAAGGGCTGCGCGCGGGTGTGCCTTCAGTCATCGTGCCCTTTGTTTTGGATCAGCCTTTTTGGGGGGCGAGAATAAAGGCGATGGGTTTGGGGCCGGAGCCAATACCCCAAAAGGACCTGACTCCGGAACGCCTGGCCCATGCCATCCGGACTGCCGTTTCTGACTCGAGTATGAAACAAAAGGCCCATTTGACCGGCGAGGCCATTCGCGCCGAAAACGGTGTCGAGAATGCGGTTAAAATCATCCAAAAATATCTTGGGTCACCTCAGGCAGGCTGAAGGGAGCGGAAACTTTGATTGAGAAACGCGAAACCACTACGGTTTTACCCTACCCCAGAACCCGGCTGCTGATGGTCGATGGCGGCCAATTGGGACGGCAGAAGCATACCATCCATGGGTTGGTAGAATTCGACATCACCAAAGCCCGGGAAAAAATCCGCCAATACAGAGCTCAAACGGGCGAAGCCCTATCCTTTTCGACGTTTTTCTTAGTTTGCCTGGGAAAAGCGATCGACGAGGACAGACAAATGCACGCCTATCGCAGCTGGCGGAACCAATTGTTCTTATTTGATGAAGTGGATGTGAACATGTTGTTCGAGGTGGAGGTGGATGGCAACAAGACGATCCGCCCGCACATCCTCAGAGGGGTTAACCACAAGAGCCTGCGAGAGCTGCAGGAAGAGATCCGGGCATTCCAGGCAGGTCACGAGGAAAGCCGGGAATCGAAATTTATCGAATGGTTTGTACGGCTGCCCGGGTTTGTGCGGCGATTTTTCTTGTGGGTGCTTTTTAAAAACCCTCAGATGATTAAGGATTATTACGGCACGGTGCTGGTGTCTTCGGTGGGAATGTTTGGGGCAGGCAGCGGCTGGGGAATCCCCGTGCCCAACCATTCACTACAGTTGACATTGGGCGGGATGGGTGAAAAACCCGGCGTGGTCAATCACCGGATTGAAGTACGTGAGTACCTGAGCGTGACCGTCAGTTTTGACCACGACGTGATCGATGGCGCGCCGGCAGCGCGCTTTGCCCAGCGCTTAAAAAAACTTATCGAGAACGGGGATGGGTTAGGCGACTGAACCCATCAGTCAGCAGACGACTGCCGCGTGCGCCGGGGTTTGGTTCTGCTGCCTCCGCCGCCTCGGAAGGGGGTGACCAGAATGGCGAACGGCGTGCACAGGCGGGTATCCAGCATGCGGCTCTGGATGCGCGGGTCCATCTCTTCCAGGGTCATGGCGGTGGTGATGACGGTGGGCAGCTCGGCGTTGTATCGGTAATTAAAGATCTGGTAGAGCTTTTCCTTGGCCCAGGGCGAGGCAGACTGGGTGCCCAGGTCATCCAGGATCAATAACGACACCGTGCGCACCTGGTTAAAGAGATCATCGTAGGAAATGGAACTGGTCGGGCTGAACGTCGCCCGCAGGTGATCCAGGAGGTCAGGGACCACCACAAACATGGGCGAATCACCCATTTTCTGGCGGTAATTGCCCACCGCTGCTGCCAGGTGGGTCTTGCCGGTAAACGTCTTGCCCAGGAGCACCAGCCAGCCGCGCGGTTTTTCGGCGAACTGCTGGGCGGCGTGGAACGCTTTGGCCAGCCCTTTTTGATCGTCGGCGGGCAGCTTCTCGGTTTCCCGCAGGCTGAAGTTGCCAAACGTCTGGTTGGCATGCAGGTGCAGGGTGGAAAGGGCCGGTTGGCTGGTATCCCGCAAGGGCGAACGGTAATCCGGAGCATTAATGAAGGCGCGCGTCACCAGATCGGGATCTTCCAGGCGCGAGCGAATGCGCCCATCGATTTCGTTGAGCTGCTGGTTGGTAGTGATCACGGTCGGCAGGCGGTTGACATAGCGGTGGTTAATGATCTGGAACAGCTTTTCCTGGGCCCAGGGGGTGGTGTTTTGGGTGCCCAGGTCGTCCAGCACCAACAGGGGGATGTTGCGGATTTCGTCAAAGCGCTCTTCAAAGGTGGAATCGGTGGCGTCATAAGCAAAGCGCAGCCAATCCAACAGGTCCGGGACGGTCAGAAACAAGGTGGGCACGCCGACGCCAACCACAAAGTTGGCGATAGCCGCGGCCAGATGGGTCTTGCCGACCCCATAGCCACCCAGGAACAGCAGCCAGCCTTTGAGGGTATGCGCAAAATGGGTGCCCTGGTTGAGGGCATATTTCAGCGAACCAACCTGGTCGTCGCCCAATCCCAGGCGGCCCTGGGTGGTGAAATCTTCGAAGGTCATGCTTTGGAACGCTTCCAAGTTGCTCATGCGGAACAGGCGCTGGTGAACGGCGTCCGCGGCGCCTTTCTGGCGGCAGACGCAGAGCTGCAGCTTGCCGAAATCCGGATGGTAAACCGGAAGATCCTGGTGAATAAAACCAACCCCGTGGCAAACCGGGCAGTTGGGATCGCCAACCAGATTCGGGCGAGCCGGTTCAGTGCTCGATGAAGTCGGCGAGTTCGCCTTCGATATATCGGCGGCGATCTTGCGTAGAGTCTCGTCGATCCGTGGCATCGCGTCCTTTCTCCTTCCAACGGGTCAAGATGGCCTCGATATACCGCCAATGTCGGGCGTTATTGAGGACCGCCTTGCGCATCGCTTCTTCAATCCACTCGGGTGGATAGGTGGTCTCGGCTTCCCGCAAGGCATCCGCGATCAGCGGGGTCAGCGGGCCGATATTTTCTTCATACAGCCGGTAAATATTGGGCCGTTCCAACTCTAACTGAACGGGCGCGCGCGCGCCCAATTCAGGCTGCCACTCGCCATTTTGGAGGGCTTTGAGCGCAGCGCGGCCTTTGGCAGAATTCAGGAAGTAAAGCTTTAACTCTTTTTCCTGGTTCTTGAGCTGGGCTTCGAGCAGCGTCCCACGGCTGACGGCGCGCGCCAGGGCATCTTCCAGGGCCAGGCGGGCTTCATCCGGGTAGGGATGCAGCGCCAGGAGCAGCTTGCGGTCAGCGGTGAAATCGGATTCGGTCAGGAAGCGGATCTGGCCTTCCTGCCGGTCCAGGAACCACAACGCATACAAGGTGACCTTCAACTCGCCCAGGTGATCGATCTGGGGAAGTAGTTCGGTAAAAAATGGGGCCGGAATGGGGGTGGAACGCACCTTTCCGGAGGGAAAACCAGCAAATTGGGTCATCATAAATTATCGCTGCGAGGGCGGGTAATTCGCGGTAGCGGCATTGTCGAAACGCGCCAGGTTATTGCGAAATACCAATTCAATCCCGGAATGGGTAGGACCGTTGCGGTGTTTGGCCACGATGATCTCGGCGACATTGGCCCGCGGGCTGTCTTTTTCCATGGCATCCGGGCGGTGGATGAACATGACGATATCCGCATCCTGTTCGATCGAGCCAGACTCGCGCAGGTCCGAGAGGACCGGTTTCTTGTCGGCGCGCTGCTCCACAGCACGGGAAAGCTGGGCCGCCGCCAGCACGGGCACATTCAGTTCGCGGGCCAGCACCTTCAGGTTGCGGGAAATATAGGAGACCTCCTGCACCCGGTTGTCGATGCGCGTATCCCCGGACATGAGCTGCAAATAATCCACGATCACCAGGTCGAGGCTGTATTCCAGGTGCAGGCGGCGGCACTTGGTGCGCAGCTGGAGCGGGGTAATCGCCGGGGTGTCATCCAGGAAAATATGGGTGTCGGAAAGCACTTCAATGGCATGGGTGAACAGGGGCCATTCATCGTCGGCCAGTTTGCCGGTGCGCAGGCGTTGGGTATCAATGCCGGTCTCCTGGGCGATCAGGCGCTGCACGAGCTGTTCGTTGGACATTTCCAATGAAAACACCGCCACGTGCTTTTTGTGCTTTTGCGCGGCGTTTTTCGCGATAGAGAGCATGAAGCCGGTTTTACCCATACCCGGACGGCCGGCGACGATCAACAGATCCGATTTTTGCAGCCCGCCAAACAGGCGGTCAAGATCGATCAGCCCGGTGGGCACCCCCATGATTTCGTCGCCGCGCTGCGACATGCGATCCACCCGGTCGTACACTTCCGAAAGCACCTGCTGGATGGGCTGCAAATCTTTACGGATGCGGCGCTCGCTGATGCCGAAGATCGATTTTTCGGCTTCATCCAGCACCGTATCCACAGTTTTGCCCTGGTCGTATGCCAGTTTGGCCAGCTCGTTGGCCGCGGACAGCATGCGGCGGCGCACGGAAGTCTGCTCAATTAAGCGCCCGTAAGCTTCGGCGTGCAGGCTGGTGGGGGTCTGGTTGATCAGGGCCATGATGTAGGCGGGCCCACCGACTTCGGCCAGTTGGGACTGCTGTTCGAGCTCGGAAATAACCGTCAGGTAATCAATCGGCTGGCGGCGTTCATGCAGGCGGGTAAAAGCATCCCATATCCAGCGGTTGCGGACGATATAAAAATCGTCAGCCTGCAGAAATTGGGCGACATCAAAATAGGATTCGGCATTAATCAGCACTGCGCCAAGCACAGCCTCTTCCGCCTGGCGGTTGTGAGGTTGGGCCTGGATCTCAGCGGGCTGAATTTCTTCAATGGAAGGAGGAAAATCAGACATAACCAGCCGATAGCCTAGAATAATTCCCGGGGCGCACGCGCCCCGGGTTTACCTGTTGAAATTACTTATCTTTATCCGGGTCTGGCTTTTCTTCGTCGCTGTCATCTTCCTCATCTTCAGGATTGTTTAAATCCCCAATATTAAGATTAGAAAGAAAATCTTCGAAAACAGAAAGCCTTTCTTGCGCCTCAGGTTCTTCCGCGGGCAATTCGGTGCTCTTGGTGATAGGGGCAGGCGGCGGTTCGTCTGCCATATCCTGCTCGGGAACGATCCCAACGCTTTCCATAACCTCCCTGGATACAAAGACCGGCACATGACCGCGGACGGCCAATGCCAGAGCGTCCGATGGGCGGCTGTCAATGTTTAAAATCCGCCCATTGCTTTCCACGACCAGGTTGCCATAATAAACATCTTCGCGCAGGGCCACAACCTCCACACGCACCAAGCGGGCGTTTAGCGAATTGATGATATTTTTCAATAGATCGTGGGTCTGGGGGCGGGCAACCTCAATCTCCTGGAGGGCAATCGTAATTGCTTCTGCTTCATAAGGGCCAATATAAATGGATAGGTATCTTTCAGCGTTAACCTCGCGCAAAACTACAATGCGCTGCTGGTTGGTTAGCGAGACGCGAACGCTGTCGATGACCACTTCAATCATTCGGGACATGGATGGGTACCTCCCGGTCTAAGTAAAAACACAACACCTGCTTGATTTTATCATGGTGAACATCATGATGCAACCACATTCACCGCCTGCCGAAATATAGAGTTTTCTTAACATAGAAAAGCAGTAAAAACTCTTAGAAACTTAAAGCGATTCTCCTTGTATGGATTCTTTAAGTTTGCGTTATAATAATAGAACCTTATCCTCCTGAGCGGGTAAATGAACCTGTCTTATCGATTTAGGACCAGGGGGCAGACGGCAAGATGGAGCTTTCGAGGATTGGGATCTCAGGTGGCACCGGTTTTGACCCATTATGCCTGGAATACTATTGTTTTACAGCTCGGATTTTTAATATATTAATGCGCAACCCTGAATGAGGGCTATTTAGGATGCTGAATATGAAAGCCAGACTTCTGCTAATTGAGGGTAAACGGGCAGAGCGACCTTCCTTCTTAGGTGGCCTGACAAAAAAGGGATTCCAGGTGGATAGTGTCCCAAATGGCGCAGCTGCGTTTTTGCATCTGGCCGGGAATGTTCCGCATTTGGTGGTGGTGGACGCCGCTTCCATGCGAACCAGCGGCAAACGGATTTGCCAGTCCATCCACCAGCATGCCCCTGGGGTGCCTGTGGTCTTAATCCTGGAAGAAGGCGCGGCCACACCGGATAAAGTGGATGTGGAAGTGGTATTAATTGAGCCCTTTACTCTACAGAAGCTGGTGAACCGCATCCGTCCTTTGATGCCCTCTGAACCGCGCTCATTGTTGGTTGTCGGACCCATTCAGCTGGACGTCGAACAGCGCCTCGTGCGCTGCGAGAGCCGCCAGGTGCGATTGACACCCCGGCTGGTGACTCTGTTGAAAATCTTGATGGACCATCCGGGTGAGTTGATCGACCGTAAAGAATTGTTCCGCCAGGTGTGGGATACCGCTTACACGGTGGATACCCGGACTCTGGATGTACATGTCAGCTGGCTGCGGCAGGCGATCGAAGAAGACCCCCGCCATCCGAAATTTATCAAGACCATCCGGGGGATGGGGTACCGCCTGGATATCGAAGGTAATTCGCATCCGCAGGGTGAAGCAGAAGAATAGAGTTCATTAAATTATTACAGACCTCCTGTTTGGTTGGCTTTTATCCCAACGTCTTCAGGAGGTCTGTTCATTTTCCCTACCGATAAATCAGGGGTAGAGATTGGTTTAGAAGAGAACTGCCGTTAGCGGCTATTTCTTCGGGCCATGCCCATTGCTTTTGCCGTTCCCGTTGCCATTGCCATTGCCGTTTCCGTTGCCATTTCCGTTGTTCGATTTTTGATTCTGGGCCTGGACAGTGGCTGGATCCGTCGGGACTGGAGTGGTGGCGACAGTGGTAGGAACCGGGGTGGATGGTAGGTTATTGAATGCTTTCCTGACCTGTCCCACGCCGAGCAAAGCGGGTTTGCCATATTCTTTGAAGAGCAGGCCCATGCCGGTACCGCTGCGGAATTCATTTACCAACTGGTCGACGGTCACGGCTTCGCAGGTGGCCTGGATGGGGTCAACTCCGCCGGCGGTGGGCTGAGGGGTGGCACCCATCTGGCTGACACAAGCTTCGATCTGGGCTTCTGCCATCGCGTAGAGCTTGACCAGAACGCCAAAGCCCATGCCTTCCTGGTGGTACATGGCGATCTGTTGAGCAAATTCCTCAGGGCCCATCACTGGAGTGGCTGTGGGCGTCTCGGTAGGAGTCTCCGTCGGGGTTTCTGTGGGTGTTTCGGTAACAGCCTCGGTCGGAGTAGCCGAACCCTCTTCTGTGGGGGTTTCTGTGGGAGTCTCGGTTAGAGTCTCGGTGGGGGTGACCGACGATTCTTCCGTAGGAGTTCTCGGTTACGGTTTCGGTCGGAGCGATGGTCGGCAGCATCGGACGGGACAGGCGCCCAAAGTACGCGCTGAGAATTTGAACGATTGGATGCTGGTAGATCGTGGATCCAGCCGGCTGGCTGGTTGGCACGACTGTCGGTTCAACGCCGGATTGTGCCGCAGCGGTTCCTACAACCGAAATCAGTAAAATGAGGATTACCCCCCAGGTTGAGAGCATTTTACGCATCTTTTTTCTCCTTTGGTACGCTGAGAATTTGAATTGCTTTCTGTACAGTATTAATAACGTGAGAGGCAGGCCACACGAGTTCGCGCGCCAGCATACGCTCCACCTTACAAGAATGCAAGGTCAATTCTTGATGAACCTCGTATGATAAAGCCATGAATAAATCTTTACCGGCCCTCTGCCTGATGCTTATGTGTATGATGGTGATTTCGTCCTGCTCGCTCCCCGCGAGAACGCCGACTCTGGCTGCGAACCAACCCGTATTCAACCGGGATGGCGCAGAAAGTTACTCTGCTGAGTTCCAAATGCATTTTACCGGAGCGAAGAATTGGAGTTATCTGTTGAACACACGCAAGTCAACCGCTCTACGCGAGATCAGCCTGCATCTCGAGGGGCTGCAAGGCGCGCAGAACCCGGGTGATATCCGCATGGTCACGGATGACGCGACCACCTGGATGACCGGCGCGGGTACCGATCAGCAGTGCGTGCAGTTTCCCAACGGGCAGGGTATGGATCCGACCTACATCTACCCCGAGTCGCTGGTGTCGCTGAAGGATTTGGGCAGTGCGTTCACACTGGCGGGAGAGGAACAACTGGCGGGTGTCACCACCCTGCACTTCCACGCGGCGGGGGCCACCACCGGCCCCTGGAAAGACGCGACCATCGACCTCTGGCAAGAAAAAGGCTCGGGGATGATGCGCCAGTTTACCATGACCGCCACAGGCGTGGACCCATTCTTCGCGGCCGGTTCTGGCAAACTGACTGCCGGTTACATCGCTGCCCCGCTGGGCACGGCACCGATCGAACCGGTGGCTGGCTGCGGGATCAGCGTGCCGCTGCCTGAGACGATCAGCATGTTCGTACGCCTGCCTGGAATGGCTTCGTTTGAAAGCAAGAGCAGCATCGACGAATTGGTGAAGTTCTACCAAAAGTCCCTGCCAGATCAGAAGTGGGTCGAGAAAGATCCGCCGGCGAATGCCAAAGGCGGCACCGTGCTCAGCTACAAGCGCGGCACGGAAGGGGTCGAGATCCACATCGATCAGAACCCGGCCGGCGGCAGCGCGGTCAAGCTGTTGTTTATCCAGGAATAAGTAATTACAGTGAGATAAAAACCAGGAGCGATTTGCGGCTCAACACCGCAAATCGCTCCTGGTTTTGTTTTTGCAACCTGGCCGTGGCAGAGGCCAGATTCTTGAACGCGACCTGCTTAAAGGAGACCCATGAAGGAGGAGGCTAACACCAGCAGCAATCCGCCGGCGACCACGGAACCTAACTGGCCAGCGGTGTTCGAACCCATGGCATGCATCAAAATGAAGTTTTCGTAATCTTCATCCAATGCCATTTTCGCCGATAAGCGGGCGGCCATGGGGAAGGCGCTGATCCCGCAGGCGCCGATCAAGGGGTTGATCTTCCCGCGGGTGATCAGGGCCATTAATTTACCAAACATCAGGCCGGCGACGGTATCGATGACAAAAGCCAGCAGACCCAGCACTAAAATTCCCAAGGTCTGCACGTTGATGAATTTATCGGCGGCCATGGTGGCGCCGATGGTCAACCCGAGGAACAGGGTGGCGATATTGATGATCTCGTTTTGAGCGGCTTTGTTCAGACGGTCGACAACACCGCTTTCACGCAGCAGGTTGCCCAGCATCAAGGTCGCGATCAGTGGGGCGGCCTGGGGTGCGATCAGCGAAATGACAACGGTCACGACAAACGGGAAGGCGATCAAGGTTTGTTTGGATACCGGGCGGGGAGAGTACTCCATGCGGATCAAGCGCTCTTTTTTAGTGGTCAGCAGGCGCATGATGGGCGGCTGGATGATCGGGATCAGGCTCATGTAAGAATAGGCGGCGACCGCGATCGGACCGAGCAGATCGGGCGCCAGCTTTGAGGTGACAAAAATGGCCGTGGGCCCGTCGATGGCGCCGATCACCCCGATGGAGGCGGCTTCATTCAATTTGAAGCCAAGCAGGCTGGCCAGGATGAGGGTGGCGTAAATGCCAAACTGTCCGGCGGCCCCCAACAGGACCATATGAGGCATGGCCAGCAGGGGGCTGAAGTCGATCATCGCACCCACGCCGACAAAGATCAGCAAAGGGAAAAGCTCGGTCTTGATCCCGGCGCAGTACAGGGTGGTGAACATATTCTGGTCTGCCAAGCCGCAGGCATCGGGGCTCATGTTGACCGCCATGCCCACATTGGCCAGGATGCAGCCAAAACCGATCGGCAGCAGCAAAACGGGTTCGTATTCTTTGGCCACCGCCAGGTAAACCAGAATCAGGCCAACGGCAATCATCACAGCATTTCCCAGGGTGAAGTTGGAAAAGCCGCGCAAGATCTCTGCTATGAGAGGGTTGAAATCCATGGTTTCCTCCGCCTAGTCGGCGTATTCCACCAGCGGCTGGCCCTGATTGACGCGGTCCCCTGGATTGACCAGTATCCGGGCAATGGTGCCCGGGTGATTGGCGCGAATCGCATTCTTCATCTTCATCGCTTCCAGGGAACATATTTCCTGGCCAGCTTTGATTTGTTCGCCTTCCTTGACCGCGATGGAGACGATCGTACCCGGAATGGGGGCCACGACCACCTTGCTGCGGTCAGCCGCTCCGTTGGTCGGGGTGACTGGGGCTGCTTTGACCACAGTGGCAGCTACCTGCAGATGGACTGCGGGAATCGTGGGTACCTCCGCCGCGGAGGGCTCTTCCGGCCATACTTCAAAAGTTTCGCCTTCGAGGGTGGCAAGAATTGGGCGAGCTTTCAGATCGCCAACTTCTACTTCAAAGGTTTGGTCTGCAATTTTCACGCGTAGTTTCATCGCACACTCCCTCAGGATTTGCGGGTGATATGGGTAGATTGGTTAAGTTGGCGAGTGCGGTTTACCGCCTGCCAGGCGCTGCCAGTGGATTGAGGAGCAGCACGGCGCGCGCCCGGGCGCAGGGCGAGGGCGATCGCCACAGCAGCGGCAGCGGCGCGTTTTTTCTGATCACCAGCGGCACTGAGGAACGCCTGTTCTTCCACGGCGCTTTCCTCATCCATTTCTCCGGCTGCTTCGTGCTTTTCGCCTCCGGCAAAGCGCGCCGAAATGCGCATCATGACATCCATTAATCCCCACAACAACAGAATGGCGATGAAAACCAATCCCATCCCAATCAGCGTGATCCACAGGGTAGCTGTCAGTGGACTCATCTTTATAACCCTCCTCGCGCCGATTTAGACCGGCGAGTTGCCATGTTTGCGGGGCAGGCCGGGCGCGGATTTATCGCGCAGCGCCATCAGGGCCGTGATGACCTTGTAACGGGTCTCGCGCGGCTCGATCACATCGTCGATATAGTCGGCTGCCGCGGCCGCATAGGGGTTGAGGAACCGGCTGCGGTAGTCGGCGATAATCCGGGCGCGTTCGGCTGCCGGGTCGGCAGCCGAATCAATCTGTTTGCGGAAGAGAATGTTGGCCGCACCCTCGGGACCCATCACAGCGATCTCTGCCGAAGGCCAGGCATACGCAATATCCGCTCCGAGCATCTTGCTGCTCATCACGATCATGGCGCCGCCGTAGGCCTTGCGGGTAATAATGCTGATTTTTGGCACGCTGGCATTGGAATAAGCGAAAAGCACTTTGGCGCCGTGGCGGATAATGCCGCGGTGTTCCTGGTCGGAACCGGGCAGGAAACCGGGTGAATCGACAAAGGTGACCAGGGGGACGTTGAAGCTGTCGCACATATGCACGAAGCGGCAGATCTTATCGGCAGCATCGATATCCATCACCCCGGCCAGCATGGAGGGTTCCTGGGAAACGATGCCCACCGGCATGCCACCCAGGCGGGCCAGGCCGATAATGGCATTGCGCGCCCAGGCCGCCTGCAGTTCCAGGAAGGTGCCGCGGTCGACGATATGGTCAATGGCGGTATGCATGGAATAAGGCTCGGCAGGATCCAGCGGCACCAGGCTGTTCAATGCTTCGTCCATGCGCTGAGGATCGTCGCCGGTGTCGACTACCGGCGGGTTGTCGGCGTTATTGGAAGGCAGGTACGAGAGGATGACGCGCACCAGGTTGAGGGCGTCTTTATCGTCAGCGGCTTTGAAATGGGCCGTTCCACTGATAGCGAGATGGGCGTCCGCCCCGCCCAATGATTCCTGGTCGATAACCTCTCCGGTGACAGTCTTGATCACTTCGGGGCCGGTCAGGAACATGAAAGCCTGTTTGTCGACCATTACGATCAGATCGGTCAGGGCGGGCGAATAGGAAGCTCCACCGGCGCAAGGGCCCATGATCACGCTGATCTGGGGGATGATGCCGGAATACTGCGCATTGCGCCGGAAAATTTCACCGTATCCGCCCAGGGAGTAGACCCCTTCCTGGATGCGCGCGCCGCCGGAATCGATCAGGCCGATGATAGGTGACCCGGTCTGGACGGCCAGGTCCATGGTTTTGCAGATTTTTCTGCCCTGCATCAGGCCGAGCGAACCGCCGGCGACGGTGAAATCCTGGGCATAGGCATAGGCTGTGCGGCCATCGATGGTGCCGTACCCGGTCACCACACCGTCGCCCAGGTATTTTTCATCTTTGGTTTCCAAAGGGTTGTGTTCCTGCAGAGCAAAGGACTCCAATTCCTGGAAAGTGCCGGGATCCAGCAGCAGTTCCAGGCGCTCGCGGGCGGTTAGTTTTCCCTTGGCATGCTGTCTGGCAATGCGGTCTTCACCACCGCCGAGTTTTGCCTTTGCGCGCGTGGCGCGAAGTTCAAGAATTCGGGGATCTTCTTCAGGCATACGGATTCCTCATTTCAAATATGGGTTAAAACGGGAACGCGAAACAGTTGTCATACAATTGCACCTCTCATTTTACAATATTTACGAATAGATACCTGCTTGAGGAAAGCATGAGTTTTTGTGATTTTTGTCATTAGTTAATTTCAGATGAAGTGCTTCGCGCCAATATGTTGAAGAGACCTTGACAGAAAAAAATTAAGATGTAAAATAATTAAAACAAGTTTGTAATACAAACTAGTTTACGAAAAGAGGTAGAATGGACGATCCGATAAAAAACATACAACGCCAGACACAGCGCTACTGGTATGTGGATGGGCTGACTGAAATTGGGGCAGGGGCATTGATCTTCCTGCTGGGGCTGCTTTACCTGCTGGTGGGTATGCTTTCACCAGGAGCCCTGGCGGATTGGCTGATCGGCTTTGGCCAACCGGGGTTAATTATCGCCGGGTGGTTGATTGTCAACTGGGTGGTGCGGGGGCTGAAAGAACGCATCACCTACCCACGGACCGGGTACGTGGCTTACCGGCGTGAACGCGGCGGGAAACGCATGCGGGCCATCCTGGTGTCGGTGGGATTGGCCGCCGGTTTTGCGATCGCCGCCGTTTATTTTGGTCAATTGGCCGGCGAAAGGATGATCCCGGTATTAATTGGATTGATGATGGCGGGGGCCGTGGCTTACCTGGGATACACCTTCAATTTGCGCCGTTTCTACCTGCTGGCAGTGGTCAGCGGGGTATTAGGCGGGGCGGGGACCTTGTTCCGGCTCGGTGACAACTTTTCCATGGCCCTGTTTTTCGGCGGGTTTGGCATCGCCTGGGTGGTTTCGGGGGCAGTGACCCTGTCGGCCTACCTGCGCAGCACGCAGCCCGCGCTGGGAGAGGATGTATGAGCCCGGATTTCAGCGCGATGGCGGATGTGGACCGGTTGATCCACGAGCCGGCGCGGTTGATGATCGTCACCGTGCTCAATTCCGTGGAGGAAGCGGATTTTCTGTACCTGCTCAACGCCACCGGGTTGACCAAAGGCAACCTCTCCGCGCACCTGTCCAAACTGGCGGAAGCCAACTACGTGGAGATTGAAAAGACGTACCGCGGAAAAATTCCGCAGACCCTGCTGCGCATCACCCCGACCGGGCAAAAGGCGTTTGAGACCTACCGCGTGCATTTACGCAAAATAATGCGCACGATCGATAGTTGAAACAAATGAGGAATCGTATGAATGCAATTCAAACCACCCAACTTTCCCGCGTGTTTGGCGCCACCCTGGCCGTATCGGATCTGACCATCGAGGTGCCAACGGGAATAGTATTTGGCTTTTTAGGGCCCAACGGATCCGGTAAAACGACCACGATCCGGCTGCTGCTCGGGCTGCTCGCGCCTTCTGGCGGTCGGGCAGAGGTGTTAGGTCTCGATGCGTATCGACAGGGGGATGCGGTCCGGCTGCGCTGCGGGGCGCTGCTCGAGCATACCGGGCTGTATGAACGGCTGAGCGCTGAGGATAATCTGGATTTTTATGGCCAGATCTGGCATATCGCAACCCGAGAACGCCGGGTGCGGATCCAGGAACTGCTTACCGGTCTGAGACTATGGGACCGGCGCAAAGAACCCTGCGGCAACTGGAGCCGGGGGATGAAGCAAAAATTGGCCATCGCCAGGGTCCTGCTCCACGAGCCGGAGCTGGTTTTTCTGGATGAACCCACCTCAGGATTGGATGCCGTTTCGGCCGCGGCCCTGCACCACGATCTTTTGGAACTGGCCGGAAGCCGGGGGGTGACGATTTTCCTGACCACCCACAACCTGGTCGAGGCCGAAAAACTATGCGCCCGGGTAGCCGTGATCCGGCAAGGGAAACTGTTGATGGAGGGATCGCCGGATGAACTGCGCCGCAGCGCAGGGAAAAACCAGCTGTGTGTGGTTGGACACGGATATTCTGCCGGCTTACTGGACCAAGTCGGAGAGATGAGCGAAATAGCAGCCCTGAAACTCGAAGGCGACCAGCTGACCCTGACGTTAAATGGCAGCCCGGATGTTTCAGCGCTGGTGAGTATTTTGGTATCTGGGGGGGTGCGGGTTGAAGAAGTGCATAAAAGCAAAGCCAGCCTGGAAGAAGCCTTTTTGGAAATGGTTGCGCAGAATTAACGGCGCAGGGAGATTTACGATGGCAGCGGATATATTTTTGATTGCACGAAAAGAATGGAAAGAGCTGTTTCAGCAGCGCAGTGGGATGCGGGGCGGATTCCTGAACCTGGCGATTCTGCTGTTTGTTTTGGGTATCTTTATGCCCCTGCAAAGCGGAACCGCCTGGTTAACCAACCCGCTGGTGCCGCTGGTCTGGATCTGGCTGCCGCTATCCCTGACGATGGTAATGGTGGCGGATGCATTTGCCGGGGAACGCGAACGCCACACGCTGGAAACACTGCTTTCTTCGCGGTTATCTGAGCGAGCGATTGTGATCGGCAAGCTGTTGGCGGCGGTGGGGTACGGTTGGGGGGTGGCTGAGGCGGGGATGCTCCTGGCAGTGGTGACAGTTAACCTGGCCAATCCTGGGCCGGTGTGGATGTTTTATCCTCCGCTGACTGCAATCGGCTGCCTGGTGCTCCCGCTGTTGGCTGCCGGATTAATTGCCGGGTTGGGCACATTTGTATCCATCCGGGCTACCACCGTGCGCCAGGCATCCCAGCAGCTGAGTATTGGGTTATTGGTCTTGTTTGTCCTGCCGGTATTTGGGATGCAATATTTGCCCGCGGCGTGGCGCATGCAAATTCTGGGCGGGTTGAATTCAAATGACCTGCCGCTGATATTAATCACACTGGCCGGGGGGTGGCTGGCGGCAGACCTGGCATTGGCCGCCGCTGCTGTCAAGCGCTTCAAACGTTCGGCTTTGATCGATTGAACGCCAGTCACAAAACGGGTAAATAGTTTTTGCGCTCGTTGTGCGGTCAGTTTACCATAAATTGGATTTGATCTTCAGCGGTGTTTCCGGCCAGATCGGTCGCGACCACTTTCAGGGTATGTTTTCCGCTTTGGGGGGTCCAGGCCAGGTTGTAGGGCGGTGAACCGCGGCTGTCCAACAGATCGCCATCTAAAATAAAATCTACTTTTTGCAGCCCAACGGCATCGCTGGCATCCGCCTGGAGGGTGAGGGAACGCGTATCCGCTGTAATCTGCTGGGCGTCGAGCGGCGTCAATATGCGCACGAGGGGCGGGGTATTATCGACGGTAACCTGGAGGATGGCGGTATCCAGGTGCTGGTCCTGGCGCACCACCTGCAGGCGCAGGACGTACAGGCCGTTCATCTGGCCGGTATCCCAACTGGCCAGCGTCCCCTCTTCCACGGGGGTCGTCCCCCGGTCCCCAACATTGAGCCAGACCTCGGGGTTCAGTCCCTGGCCAACCTGCAGCTGATAGTAAGAAAAACCTGCCCCAGCGGCCGATCCGCTCACGGTTACCAGACCATGGACCACCCCGAACTGCGCTGGATGGGTGATTTCCACCCCGGGGATGGGGATGGGGGTCTGGATGCGGTCGTAATTTTCGGGTGGGACCGGCAGGCCGGCTAATTTGCCCCACTGCTGGGCTTCTTCCGGCAGCACCAGGAAGGTGCGATCCTCCACCAATTCGGGCGGGGTGAACACGGTGGCCAACAACCCGGATTCGCGGTTGATCTGAGAAGTGCGGTACAGCGTATCCGGGCCGGTGGGTTCGTTGCCGATCAAGAAAACCTCATTCACGACGTTCGGGCAGTCCTGTGTGGGGAGCAATCCCGAGGGAGAACACACATCCATTTTGCTGATCCCGGCGGGCTCGGTCCAATTAATCATCGGCAGGTCCTGGTTGGCATACTGGATTAACGCATGCCAGAGACCGGCGGAAAGGCGCGGATCCAGTTTCACGGCGGGGGAATTCCCTTCAGGCAGCCCCATCCAGGTGATGACCAAGCGCTGTGGGGTATAACCGGCGGTCCAGGTCTGGCTGCCGTCGGCGGTAGCGCCCATTTTCGCTCCGGCGGGACGCCCGATCTCCAACAGGTTCGGATACCCCAGGCTGGGCCAGCGGGCCGGCTCATCGCTCAAGACATTGTGCACAAGGTAGGCCAGCGGGGCGCTGACCACCGGCTGGCTTTCCGGGCCGGCGGCGTCCACCAAGCGCCGCCCCTGGTTATCGACCACCTGGAGGACGATCACCGGTTCCAGGCGCCCGCCGGGCTGTACGCGCTGACCCAGCAGCTGCCCCAGATTGGCGATGGTGCTGAAGGCCTGAGCGGCCTCCAGCAAATGGACGGAACCGCCGGAAAAGATCAGCTGCCCGGGGTCGGCAGCCTGAGTTAACCCTGCCAGGCCCAAGGGTTCGGCCAACTGCCAGGCATTTACGCCCCCAATCTGGATAAGCAGCTGCTGCAGCGGCGCGAGGATATCATTGGCCAGCGCGCGCCGCAGGCTGATCGGGCCGGCATATTTTCCATCCGGGTGGGCAATGGTATCCAGGCTGGCCGCTAATTGGCCGGGGATATCCCAGACCAGGCTGGCCGGCCCAAACCCGCGCGCGAAGGCGGTCACTGCCAGGATCGGGGTGAGCAGCGTCCCGGGGGCATGCCCCGCGCTGCTTTTTCCTTCACCCTGGGTGGTGGAATCGCCGGTGAATGCCAAAACCTGGCCATTGGTCAGATCCAGGATGGCCGTACTGCCCTGAAGGTCAGGACCGGTGGACTGAAAATTCGCGGGCAGGGATGGCAGCAGGCGGACCGCATCGCACCCACTTACCGCAGCCGTGGAATGACCTTCAGCGCGCGCCAGCTGCGCCTGCAGGGTACAACTGACCTGGGCCTGCAAATCCACATCCAGGCTGGTAGTGACCTGCAGACCCCCCATCTCCACGCGGGTGCGCCCGTAACGGCGGGACAACTGGTCCAGGACCAGGTTTATAAACGCGGGGTATTGGGCGGGATCACCGGATTGGGGAGGGCGCAGGACCAGCTCAAATTGGCGGGCCGTGTCGTACTGGGGCTGATCGACCAGGCCGCTCTTTAAAATGCTTTCCAGCAAGGACTGCTGGTTTTCCAGCGCGGCCTGGGGGGCATCGAACGGATTGAGCGCCGGCGCCTGCAGGACTGCGGCGAGCAGGGCCGCTTCACCCAAATTTAATTCGGCCGCAGATTTCCCCAGGTACAGTCGAGAGGCGGATTCAGCGCCATAAGCCAGGCGGCCAAAATAGGCGCTGTTCAGGTACCATTCCAAGACCTGCGCCCTGCCAAAGCGGCTGACCAGCTGCCCGGCGAGCATGCGCATGCGCAGTGACCGGCGCAATCCGGGTGTTTCCTGGGGGAGGACCAGGCGATCAATCAGTTTTTCGGCGATAGTCACCGGGTCCGGGTCGAAAAGGTGCCGCCAGGAAATCCCCGAGCTTTGCCAGAAATCCGGTTCGCTGACGTAGATGGCGGCCTGGATCAAAAAAGGAGAGAAATGGCCAGGCTTTTGAGGATCGAAGACCAGGTACTTGCGTTCGGCTCCCGGGTCTTGCAGGGTGTAGAGCAGATGCTGCCCGGTGCGGTCGTAGAGGCGGGTGGGCTGCATCAAAAGACCTTCATCGGGATTAAGCAGGGTTGGCAGTTGGGAAACGGAGGGTAAGTCGGAGGTTAAACCGGCATACAGGCGGCTGGCGAACAGAACGGCGACAGATACGAGCAGCACCACCAGAAACCCGATCACCCAGGCAACCTGTGCAAACTGCGCAGAAAATGTGCGCCGGCGGGCCAACTGACGGTGCCGGCGGCGCTGGAGCAGCAAGTAATGGGGCAAAGGTCGCATCGTTTAGGTCAGGGGGTGGATGTGGCGCTGGGGGTTATGGTTTGGGTCGGGCTGGGTGTAATGGTGGCGGTCAGGGTAGCAGTGGGGGAAATGGTAGCGGAGAGGGTCGGGGTTGCGGCAGCCGTAGCGGAAGAAGTCGGGGTGAAGGTGGGCGGCGTGGAAGATGCGATCAGGTTCTGCAAATGCTGGCTGGCCGTCTGGCGCTGGCTGTAAGTTAATGATACCCCGCCCAACTGGTCCACTTCTGCCCAATCGGCAATTGCGGCCGGAATCTGTTTCATATCTTCCAGAGCAAGCGCGCGCCAATAATAGGCCTGCACGTACTCAGCATCGGTTTTTGCCAGGCGCACGGCAGACGAGAGAGAACGCCAGGCCTCACTGCTGTCGCCATCCAGGCTGGCAACCCGGCCAAGCCCGAGATATACCTGGAAGACGTTGGCCTTGATCTGATTGGCGGCGTTCAAATCTGCCCTGGCTTTCGCCGGGTCTTGCATATCTATATAGATTTGGGCCCGGATCAGGAGTACCTCCAGTGAGGATGAATCCAGGGCGACCGCCTGGTCGGCCATGTGCAGCGCTTCATTATCCTTCCCCTGGGCAGCATATGCCTGCCCCAACCAGGCCACAGCCAGGGCATTATCCAAATTGTAGCGAGTATAAATTTCTAACGGCGCAATCGATCCCACCAGATCATCATTCGCGCGGTAAACTTCGGCCAGGAAAAGATACCCATCGAGGGAACCCGGGTCCAATTGATTTGCCTGGCGGGCGAAAACCAGGGCCTGTTGGGGTTGGTCCATCGCCAGGCTGGCGCGACCCTGCAAGATGTCCAGCGCGGGAGAGTTGGGGTTCAAACGCACGGCATCCCCTAAAACGGTCAACGCCGTTTGGGGATCGTTCTGATCGATCAAGAAAGCTGCCAGGTCCAGCTGGGCCTCGATAAAATTGGGATCCAGGGCAACCGCTTTTTCCAGATCCACGCGGATCGCGCTTATCTGGTTCGGGCTGGTTCCCTGGAGCAGGCGCGCCAGACCCAGATATGAGGGTCCAAAGCGCGGGTCCATTTTAACGGCCTGATTGTAAGCCTGGAGAGCATCCGCAGGTTTATCCAACATGCGGTAGGCCTCGCCGAGTAGATAATACAGGTCGACCTGGCTGTCTTCTTTTATGGCCTGCTGCAGATAATTGACCGCTCCAACCCAATCTGAGCGTTGAAAGGCACTCATGGCGGTACGGTAGGATTCGGTCCTGGGGTGGAGGGTCGCCACGTATACCGCGGTGGGGGTTGAGGTGATGAGTTTGAAGACCGCCGCCTGGCTGGGCTGCGGGGTGGGTGTTTCCAATACATCGGTCGGGGTGACCGGTGTCGCAGATTCGGCGCTGGTTGGAGCCGGGGTATACCTTTGGATCCAGCGGATAAAGGCCGGGACCTCCTGGCGGTTGAAGCCCAGGGCAACCACAATAATTACCGCGGCCAGCAGCAGGACCCCGCCGATAATCAGCGCCAGGCGGAGTCTGGACGGGCCGGGGAGCTGACCGGGAAGGGTTTGATTGGAGAAATACTGGCTTTCCCAACTGCGCCGCTGCAAATCAGCCGGGACAGCCAGGCTGGGGTCTGGCGGGAGCACGCCCTGGAGGATCAAGCCCCGGCGGGCGACGACATTTTGCGGGTCTCGTTTGAGCGCTTCTTTCAGGCAGAAGGTCAGTTCGCGTTTGGATTCAACCACGGCGCTCATCCACATCCAGTATTGGGCATTGTTCGGATTGATTTTGATGAGACGAGTGAGCAGATCGCGGGCCCGATTTTTTTCTCCCGCCTGGATGGCAGACAGCGCTTCCTGGAATACTGTATCTTCCGGGGTTATCATTCTGACTATGAGTTTAGCACAGCCCCCGGTAAGAGACAAGCTCGCGGACGCGGGTATAATTCCAGCTATGAATGCGAAACGTAAACTGATGCGTGCGCTGGCTGCCGCAGTTATCTGGCTGGCTGCCGGCTGCCAGGCGGTTGCCACACCGTTGTTCGGAACGCCGACCCCAACCCGCAGCGCGATCTTTACCCCTTACCATACGATTACACCCACCCCCACGGCCACCCGACCCACCACCACGCCGCCGACGGAAACCCCTATCCCATCCTCTACCCCTACTCCGCGGACCCACGTGGTGAAGGCCGGGGAAGATATGTCGGGGATTGCCTTACGCTACCGGGTACCGTTAGCCGATTTGAAAACCGCCAACCCGACTGTCAACCCGCGTTTAATGCTGGTCGGGACGATATTAATCATCCCGGGAACGGCTCCGGCAGTCACCAGCCAGGCAGTGGCCACGGCGACGCCACACCCGGTTCGCCTGGAGGCGCCCGCCTGCACAGGGGACGCTGCCGGGGGCATGTGGTGTTTTGTCCAGGTGCATAACCAGACAAAAACACCGGTGATCAATGTTACGGTCGTGTTTCATTTATTGGACAGTTCAGGAAAGGGCTTAAGCCAGCAGATCGCCACGACCCCGCTGGATATTTTACCCGGCGAGTCTATGCTGCCGGTGGCAACCTTTTTTGCGCCGCCGGTCCCTACCGGGTACAAGGTGACCGTAGAATTGGCCGCGGTTCTGCCGGCTTCCTCTGTGGCGGATCATTACCCGCAGGTAAAAATGGATGCGCTGCAGACCCAGGTGGCGGAAGGCGGCCTTTCAGCTTCGGCCTCCGGTACGGTCAGCCTGGCCGAAAACCAGGTGGAACCTGCCCAACTTTCCCTATTGGCAGTGGCGTTTGCGGCGGGTGGCAGCGTGGCAGGCATGCGCCGCTGGGACACATTAAATCCACCCCACAAGGGCCAGCCGGTGAAATTTGAAATTCAGGTCTACTCTTCGGGACTGCCCATTCAGAGCGTAATGGTCTTTGTCGAAGCACGCAAGTAAAGTTAGTTGTAGATCGACGAATGAAAATATGCTGCCTGGCTTGCGCCGAGAAAGCAGTGCAAACCAGGTTTATTTTTTCTGGAGAGTTGAGAGCCGGCCAGGCCAGAAGTCTGGGACGGGGTTGGCAATGTAGAAGAGGAAGAGGAGGAAGGCCGGAAGGAGCTGCATCAGCAGGCGCACCAGTGAGGTAGAGAGGTGCCAGACCAGGTCGTGGGGGGTCAGGATGTAGACGAAGAAATAACCCAGCAGGGCCAGGACGAGGAATATGCCCAGGGTCAGCGCTTCGCGCGAGCGGCGCGCCTGGCGCTCCAGCCCGTTCAGCGCCAGATACAGCCCGGCGAGCAGGGGTAAAGATACCTTCCAACCGCCCAACACCCACAATTGGTCCGCGAACCAGGCCAGTGTGACGCGGTAGCGCTCGACGTCAAAGAGGCGGCCAAAGAGGGCAGCCGGGCCCTGCTGGATGGCCAGCCCGGTCAAATCCCCCGGCGGGGCAATCGCGAACTTGAAATAGATCACCAGCAGGAGCAGGGGGGCCAGCCCGAGCAACATCCAGGGGATTTCGCGCAGCAGGCGAGCGGACTGACGGGCCAGGAAGGCGGCCAGGATCCAACTCGCCCCAAAGGCCAGCAGCAGGTTCCAACCGTCGTTCTTCGTCCAGATGGCACAGCCCATCAGAAAACCGGTCAGCGCCAGCAGTTTGGGCTGTGAGCTGCCCTCGCGCAGGTAAAGGGCGCTGACCAGGCAGACCGCCAGGATGTAAAATCCCAGGGGGATGTCCGCGATGCGCTTGGAGCCGATCAAAATGAATTCCGGCGCGCTGAGCAGCACGATGGCCGCCAGCAGGCCCTGCCTGAGATCGCGCAGGCGGGCCAATCCGAGCAGCAGCAGCCCACCGCTGGCAAAGGTGTAAAACAGGGCCACCAGGTTGGGGACGGCATAGAGCATCTTCCCCAGGATGCTCCAGCCCAGCGCCAGAATTCCAGGGAGCAGGTAGGGATAGTCGGGGTGGGAAAAGCCGTCGCGCTGCGGGCTGAACGCCACCAGCCAGTCGGCATGGCCCAGGTACATAAAGCGGGCATGCGCGTTCCAGATGGCAATGGCGTCCCACCCGCCGCGCGGCTCGGCCTGGACGGAAAGCACGAAGGCGGCGAAGGAAAAACAGGCGATCACCCCCAGCAGGGTGCCCAGCCCCAGCACCGCCCAACCCGGGCGGGCTGCGGGCTGCCAGGCGAACCAGCCGCTTCCAAGGCGAGCGCGCCTGACCCAGGCGACCCCTAAGAGGGCGTAAAGTGCCGCCAGCAGCCCCCAGAACCAGCCCAGGTGAGCGGCGGGATTAAAGAGCAGAGACCAGGCAAAGTAAGCCGCGGAGGTTAGGCCGATGCCAGCCCCGCTCCCCAGCAAGAGATAGAGGAGCGCATCGCGAGGCGAACGCAGGCGCTCGAAAGACAATAAGGCCGGCAGTGTCCCCAGCAGCGGCAGCAGCAAAACGAGAGCCAACTGCAGAATTCTCATGGCAGGTCCATACGTTCGAAAACCGCGATGCCTGACCCGCAGTCCGCCACCTGCCGGGCCTGGTAGCGCCCGGCGATGCCGTCCAGCTCCGCCGGGTTGATCAGATAGGTGACGATCCAGTGGTGCTCCGCCGAACGGTTGAGCAGGCGTGGGACGAGCAGCATCTGGGTCATAAAGTAGTCGGCGATGATGCGCGGGTTCGAATAATCCGCGGTGGAACCGTCGGCGCGGATGAGGTAGCCGATGACGCCGGTGGGGGGCAGCACCCGGATCAGGCAGCGCGCCTCGCTGGCGGTAAAGTCTTGAGGGTCGCGAATCAGCACGCGCAGCGGCAGAACCTGGATCTCGTTCCAGCGTTGGGAGGACAACAAGGCGACCGCCAGCAGGAGGAACAGCATCAGCGCCGCGGCCGGCCGCCTGATCCGGCGCAGAGTCTCCGCCAGCTTAGCGGGCACTCTCACCATTGACCCGTTCCAGGAGGGCTTTCATATAACCGATGGTATAGGCGTGCGGATTCGCAATCCGGCTTTTTCGGTTACCGCCGTTATGTGGCGGATGAAGTAGTTGAAGTTCCCCCAGATCTCCTTGCGGGTGTAGACCCGCTCGTGAGTCAGGTGCATGTGGCACTCCGCCCCGGCCCGGAGCCCGCTCTCGGCCTTAGCCAGGTCAGCCGCGTTGGGCTCGAGGTTCACCCGGGCCGCAATCCTCATCCCCGGCGCCACCGTGACCATCGGTTTGGACATGTCAAACTCCAGGGACGAAATGAAAGCACTTAAAGATCATCTCAAAAATCGAGGGCGTTGTGTGTATTTGCAGGCTTCGCCCGCAAATACACACAAAATTTCCACTCTTATTGAGAAGATACAGAGAATTCAACAATTAGCGAGAATTCCAAATCAGGAAAGATTCGTTGGCACAAATCTGTTCTTGCGCCGGGACATTCAAGCAAACAATGTAAGGGATGATGATGCCGTTTTGCGGGATGGATAATGGCGGGATAGTAACCTGCGCCAGTCCGTTTTTATCGGTGAGCGGCAGGTTGTAGGTTAATTTTTTGCCGTCAGGCAGCCCCAGCATGACAAAGGATTCGATGTCTGAGATCGGCGCGTGTCCTTTGCGGGTGCGCAGAGCGATCTGGACCACCTGTGATTCCTGGCTGGATATCTGAGGTTTATCCTCGGAGATGGTTAGCTCCACATTTTTTCGGTTGAAGGTAAAGATTTCCTGGTCCACACGTTTCAGTTTATCGATGTACGCCTGGCCCAAGGAAACCAGCCTGACCTGCTGCGCAGGGTCGGAATTGGGATAATAATCGATACAGTATTTCTCAAAACACTGGCGGGCGATAGACTGGTCATCGACTTCCACCATATATGGATCTGAAAGTGGCTTTCCGGCAATTTCGGAGCCGCCATGGGTGGCAAGAAATTGGTCGAATAAAACTGGCACGTGGTAACCCAGGTTCCCATTTACCGCGTAAAAAACCATATTATCTTTTAACCCAAAACGCTGCGGGGTCGGGTCGCTGTAGGGCAGGTTTAAAAGGACGGATATGGTACGAAAACGGATGGTAGCGGGGTTATCTTTGGGGACATACACCACCACTTTTTCTAATACCTGCTCGAGATTGCCATCCGAGCCGATGTAGGGTTGGGTCAGCGGGCTGCCAAAAAGGGTATAGTCTCCCAAACGAGCCAGGCTGCCCGGGTTAAGCACGGCGACGCCTTTATTCCAGCCGATGATCCCTCTGACACTGGCGGCAACGTGCCCGCATTGGTCGCCGCAGGTGTAGATCCCGTAAGCCAGCAAGTGAACGGTAGGCTGGGGATCGTTTAAAAGAATGTAAAACCCCATTTTTTCAAAATACTGTTCGATGCGATTGCTCTCTTTGTTGTAGCGAACACCGGTGAGTGGTTTTCCAACAAAACGCAGGCCAAAAAAGTGCTTATGATAAAAATCTGCAAATCCTTCGTAAACGGCAGGCGTGTCAGTCTGATTATCTGTCAACGACTGGAGGTTAAGCAAATCTCCGATCGGCGCAAGATAAGTGCGGTCGGACTCGGATTGAGCCGAAGCGTTATAGCACATCAGAACATTTGTGGTGTACTGGCAAAGTATCCCGTCGCGGTAAAATGGGGCTGAAATTGCCGGACCCAGGTCGTTTTCCCCACCTAGACTCTGGTAGAAATCGCGAAGATCCGAAACGACAGGCACCGATCCCTGGGGTGTGGGAGCAGGACCATCAAAGGTGAAGCTGCTGCAAGCAGAAATTCCCAGCAGAAACATACCTGCCAGGAGGATCACGACCTTTTGCCGAATTGTTTTCATTTTCCCCATTTTTCTCCGAAAGTGCTCTGCAAAGTCGGTCCGGGGTCCTTTTCCCCATTTTAATACCATTATCAGGAATAATCCCCTGGGAGCTTATCTGTCGGCAAACAACAAATAAATACCTGGGAATGAACCGCTTATTCGCGATCATCCCACGAGGATTATTTGGCTTATTAATTATTCCTTAATGGGTCGAGGCCACCCTGGAATTATTTTACATCAATTTGGGTATGCGCACAATACAATCACCTTAAAAAAATTAATATTTGGAATAATGGTAGAATCGGCTGCATACGCCGTTCTGGGAAGGTATGCCATGACCGATGTAGTTTTTGTGAATGCACTGCGCACCCCGATCGGAGCGCTGGGCGGGGGGCTGGCAGGAGTCCGTCCGGATGATCTTGCGGCGCTGGTATTGCGGGAAGTGGTCGAAAAGGCCGGCCTGGATGCGGCGTTGATCGAGGAAGTTTACTTGGGCTGCGCCAACCAGGCCGGAGAAGACAACCGGGATATTGCCCGAATGGCGGCGCTGCTGGCGGGTTTCCCGGTGGATATCGCCGGGGTCACCTTTAACCGGCTGTGCGCATCCGGTCTAAACGCAGTCAATCAGGCCGCACGAGCCATTATGGCGGGCGAGGGGGACGTTTTTATCGCCGGCGGGGTGGAAAGCATGTCCCGCGCACCTTATTCTATAGCAAAATCTGAACAGGGTTTTCCATTTGGAAACCTGACCGCCTGGGATACGGCCCTGGGTTGGCGCTACCCGAACCCGCGCATGGCCGCGGCCTACGGCATTGAATCGATGGGGGAAACGGCTGAAAATATCGCCGAGGAGAGCGGCATCACGCGCGAAGAACAGGACGCATTTGCCCTGGAAAGCCACCGCCGGGCAGTGAGCGCCATCGACAGCGGTAAATTTGCCCAGGAGATAATCCCCGTGGCAGTCCCCCAACGCAAAGGCGATCCAATCCTGGTGACGACGGATGAACGTCCGCGCCGGGATACTACCTTGGCCGCTTTGGCGCGCTTGAAACCCGCTTTTCGTCCGGGGGGCAGTGTGACCGCCGGCAATTCCTCAGGGATGAACGACGGCGCGGCGGCTCTGCTGATGATGAGCGCAGCCCGCGCCCGGCAGCTTGGGCTGCAGCCCATCGCGCGCTGGGTCGGATCCGCCGCCGCCGGAGTCGCGCCGCGGCTGATGGGCATGGGGCCGGTACCGGCGGCGCGCAAAGTTCTGGCCAGAAACTGTCTGAAATTGGACGACATGCGCCTGGTGGAAATAAATGAAGCCTTTGCTGTTCAGACCCTGGCGGTCTCCAGGGAACTGGGGCTGGACCCGGAGCGGACGAACGTCAATGGGGGCGCTGTGGCTCTCGGGCATCCCCTGGGATGTTCGGGCGCCCGGATTCTGGTGACGCTGCTGCACGAAATGCAGCGCCGGCTGGCGGGTGAAACACGGACCTATTACGGTCTGGCGGCGTTATGCGTAGGGGTAGGTCAGGGTGAAGCGGTAATCGTCGAGGCGTTGCAATAAATGAAAGTCCTGGTCACCGGTTCAACGGGTTTCATCGGCGGGGCGTTGTGCCGGGCGCTGGTTGAGCGCGAGTACGAGGTGCGCGCATTCCACCGCAGCACCAGTGATTTGCGCTTGCTGGAAGGGCTGCCCGTGGAACATGCGATTGGCGACCTGACCCAGCCCCAATCCCTGCAGGCCGCCGTGCAGGGCGTGGATGCAATTTTCCACGCAGGGGCATGGCTAGGGATGAACGACCCGGGCCGGTTGTACGCGGTCAACGTGGAAGGGACGCGGGCCGTAGTGCAGGCGGCGCTGTTGGAGCGGGTTACCCGCCTGGTGTACACGAGCTCCGTCGCCGCCCTGGGCGTTCCCCAGCCGGGTCTGGCGGGTCTGATCGATGAGCATCACACCTGGAATTTTGTCCCCGAGCAGTTTCCGTACGGGTATGCTAAGTACCTGGCGGAACTTGAAGTCCAGAAGGGGGTGGCGATGGGGCTGGACGCGGTGATCGTCAATCCCACCCTGGTTCTGGGGGGTGGGGATATAAACCGCCAGTCATCTTCGATCATTCTTCAGGTAGCCAACCGGAAAGTGGGCATTGCCGTGGAAGGCGGGGCGAATGCGGTGCATGTCGACGACGTGGTGGATGGGCATATCGCGGCTTTGCTGCGCGGGCGGCGCGGTGAACGTTATATTTTGGGGGGAGAAAACCACAATTACCTGGATCTGGTCCAGCGCATTGCCGGGGTGAGCGGCGTTCCTGCACCGAGTGTGGTCTTGCCCGGCAGGTTAGTGCGGATACTGCGCGGACCTGCCGGATTCCTGGAGCGTTTCCTGGAACTGCCGGTCAGCGCGGATTTATTTGTGTTGGCGGGACGCTATTTGTATTACGATACGCGCAAAGCGCGGCGTGAATTAGTGCTGCCCGAGCCGAAGACGCTGCAAGAGGCCGCGGCGGATTCCCTGGCCTGGTTTAAGGGCGGTCATTAAAACTATCTGGCGGGTTTAAGATTGGAGACCGGTATTGACCCGGCGCAGGAACACAAGCGCGGCGGTCTAGCCGCCAATTTCACTCATCACCCGGTCCAGGGCGAAGTCACCCTGTGCCAGGCCGTGCCCCCAGGGTTTATCCCAGATCCCGGCAGTGATCAAGCGGCGCAGATCCTCCAGCGATGCACCCTGGCGCAGTGGGGTCAGCAGGTCGACCTCTTTGTCGCGCAGCAGGCACAGGCGTAAACGACCATCCGCGGTCAGGCGGGCGCGGGTGCAGGTGGCGCAGAAGGGTAAACTGACGGAAGAGATAAAACCGAGCTCGCCTTTTGCCCCGGGCAGGCGGTAAATGCGGGCTTCACCGTCCAGATGGCCGTCATTGGCAGCGGTCAGCGGCCCCAGGGCGTTTTGAATGCGCTCGATCATCTCTTCGGCTTTGACCACCTGGGACTGTTGGAATTCTGTCGCTCCAGCGAAAGGCATCATTTCGATGTAGCGTACCTGCCAATCGTGTTCGAGGGTCAGGCGCGCCAGGTCGACGACATCTTCTTCATTATAGCCGCGCACGACCACCGCGTTCAGTTTTACCGGCGTCAGGCCGACCTGTTCAGCTTCATTGATCCCTTCCCAGACCTGTTCCAATTTGCCCCAACGCGTGAGACGTTTGAATTTTTTGGGATCGAGCGTGTCCACACTGACATTGACACGCTGCAGCCCGGCTTCCTTCAGGGGACGGGCCAGTTTCCCCAATAGAACACCGTTGGTCGTCATCGAAAGCGAATTCACCCCGGGGATTCTGGCGATTTCACGCACCAGGTCGACGACATGCGCACGCACAGTCGGCTCTCCGCCGGTCAGGCGAATCTTGTCAAAGCCAAGGCTGGCAAACAGGCGCGCCAGCATGATCAGCTCTTGATCCTGCATCAATTCCGCGGAAGGGCGAAAGATCATATCCTCAGGCATGCAGTATACGCAGCGCAGGTTGCAGTGATCGGTGAGTGATATCCTCAGGTAATGAATGTTGCGACCGAAGCGGTCGATAGACATAATAAACCAACTCTCCACATGATTGCGATAATATTTGTCATATTATAGCAATAAATTGTAAAAATTGTAAGGGTGAAGACGTGAATGCCCACGCCTTTCTTAAAGTCGTGAAAGGGTTGAAAAAAAAGACCTTCTTGGGTAAATTGTAGGTTACCACACCAACAAATACCAAGGAAGGTCACAATGGAGTTTAGCACAAAAGAACAGCACACGAACCTGGCCGAGCAACCAGAAGTAAAAATCATCAACCTGCGACACCTGCTGAGCTAATTACGGCAAGTGAAAGATGGGCGCAAAAGGCGTGGATTGCGTTATCCGTTAGAAATCATCCTGGGATTATTCATCCTGGCGAAGCTGTGTGGGCAAAACAAAATCTATGGGATCGCCGATTGGGCCCAACAACAAAGTGAATATTTGATCGGAGCGATGGGATTGAAGTACAAACGATTACCCCATCACAGCACCTACCGGCGGGTATTGACCGACGAGGTGGAAGGGGACGATTTGGAACGAATCATGGCGGAATACCTATCGCAACTGCCCCGGCATGGACAGGACATCGTGATCGCCATCGATGGCAAGACCGTTCGAGGCACGATTACCGCCGAAGATCCATTCGGATTGCATCTGTTAGCCGCCTATCTTCCTGGTGAAGGGATCGTATTGATGCAAATGGTGGTGGAAAAGGACAAGGAAAATGAGATTGTGGTCGCTCCGAAACTGTTGGAATGTCTGGATTTGCGCGACAAAGTTGTGATTGGGGATGCGATGCAAACCCAGCGGCAGTTATCGCTCCAAATTGTGGCCGCCGAAGGCGACTTTGTGTGGATCGTCAAAGATAATCAAGCCAATACCCGCAAAGCGATCGAACTGTTATTCGCGCCTGAACAACCCCGCCCCGGTTTTGGATGTCCCGCCATGGATTTTCGCAGCATAAAAACTACCGAGAAACAAGCCGGACGCATCGAAGAACGTACCATCACGGTCAGCAGCCTGTTGAACGATTATCTGGATTGGCCTCATCTCAGCCAGGTTTTCAAACTGGAGCGTCGTGTTACCTACCTATCGACCGGTATTGTCGAAACTGAAATCCAGTATGGACTCACGAGCCTGACCCCTCAGGAAGCAGCTCCGAAACGGCTGTTAGCGATCGTGCGCAGTGAATGGGGCATTGAGAATGGATTGCATTACCGCCGCGATGTTACCTTTCAGGAGGATCAAACCCGCATGACCCAAAAAGCGATGGGGCGGGTGATGGCGATAATCAACAACCTGGTCATCAGTTTGATTAATCACCAAGGCTATACCAATCACGCCCATGCTCGCAGGGTCTTCAACGCCTGCCCCGCCAAAGCCTTGTCCCTCATTTCTGGACTTTAAGAAAAGCGTGCGTGAATGCCAGAACGAGATTTCAAACTTGCATGTCTGGGGCTTTCAGGATGGGGGATAGATCTTCTGGGCCAGGCGCTGGTATTCCGGCGTGGCGGCCCAGGCGCGCAGTTCTTTAATGCGTTTGAGGATCAAGGGATGTGTGGAAAGCAGTTCGCTCAGGCTGCTGCTGGCTTCGCTGTCCTGGCGCTCGATCACCTGCATGGCGCGGGATAATTCATCCTGGGTGTTGATATCCCCGACTGCCAGCTGCGCCAGGGCGGAGATCGATTTATTCAGGCTGCCGCAGGCCAGCAGGCCGGCCCGGTCGGCCGAATATTCGCAGGCCCGGTTCCACCAGCGAAATGCCAGGGTGAGCACGACCGCCGCGCCAAAACTGACCGGAACGCCAGCCGTCCCACCCAGCAAGGTATTCAGCCAGGTGTGGCCCAGCGAGACGTGCCCCAACTCGTGCCCGATCACGAAGCGCAGTTCATCCGCATCCATGACCTTGAGCATTGGGCTGTAGACCACCACCACGTTGGGTTTCGAAAAACCGAAAGTGTAGGCGTTCAAGATTTGCTTCGGCATGATGTAAAAATCCACCGGGCCGGTCTGCAGCCGGTGAACACATTCCTGGGTCAGGGCCGCTAAATGGGGGGCGCTCTGCGGGGTAACCTGGTGGGCCTGGCTGATCAGCTCATTATGGTGAGCTTTGCTCATCCAATAGGAGAGGAGGATAAAACCCACCACGAGCAGCGGCATCAGGCACACCGTGGGCAGGGCGCTGACGACCACAATCCCGCCCAGAATAAGCAAGGTCAGGTAGTAGATTGGGGTTTCGCTTGGGTGGCGGAAAGAGGTCATGGTAGGGGTGAAAAAAAATAGAAAGTCGCGAGACTTTCTATTTTTGCATCCAGTTTATCTGGCTTCGACAAAATCGCGCACGGCAGCGATCTGCTCGGCCGCGACCCGACCGGTCGCACCCCAATAATCGAGGAGTGAATTGAGGGTCAGCACCGAGTGCAGGCGGTAGCCTTGCAGTTCCAGGGCTTCCGCGGCTCCCAACTGGCGGTCGATCAACACGACCACATCCTGTACGACCATGCCGGCGCCGACCAGCTTGGAAATGGCGTCGAACTTGCTCAACCCGCTGCCGGCGATATCATTAATCACCACCACGGTTTCCCCGGTGTTGAATTTGCCTTCAATTTCGGCGCGATTGCCGTAAGAGCGGGCTTCTTTGCGCGGGAAAACCACCGGCCAACCTGACTGCAGGCTGAGGGTGGTGGCGATGGGAAGGGCGGCGTAGGGCAGCGCCCCAATCCGGTCGAAGGACAGGTGGCGCAGGATGGGTAAATACGCGGCGCTGACTTCGGCCAACAGGTGAGGGTGGGAGATCAGCTGGCGCAGATCGATGTAGATGGGGGTGGTTTCGCCGGATTTCAAGGTGAACTGGCCAAAGCGCACGCAGCCGGTTTGCAGCAAATCATCGGCCAGGGCGGCGGGGAAGAGCATTTCAGGCTGAGTAGTGGCCGGCCCCTCGGCATGTAATAACTGGCGGTGACGGGTGATGGCCTCATGCAGATTCAAGGCGGCCTGGTGAGGATCGTCGGCGCGCCAGATCGCCCGGCTGGCCGGAATCATCAAACCGGAACCATCCGCGCGCAGCCCATTGCGCAGGGTATCGGCTAATTCGCCGTTGGTCGAACCGATACCGGTGGCCAAAATCCAGACATGCGGAGCAAGCTGGCGAATGCGGCCCAGGATATCGGGATGGATGGCAGAAACGACCAGACCGAGGTTGTTGCGCGTATTCCAGTCCTGCGCGAGCAGGGCAACTTTCTCGTATACGTGCAACGGCAATCCTTCACCCGCCAGGGGCAGTTCCTGCAGGTCGACCGTACCGGTATTGGTGGTTTTGCACAGCAGCAGGGCGCCGTGTTGGGGGTCTTTAATGAACGGCTGGAGCGAATCATAACCCAGATATGGGTTGATGGTCACCGCGGTGGCACCTAACAAATAGTAATCCACCTGGACGTGAATCGCCGCATTCGAGGGGATTTCGCCAATCTTATTATCGATAATGGTTGGAATATCCTGCGGGACGAGGGCAATTGCTTCACGCAGTACATTCCAGCCTTCAGCGCCAAAGGCCAGGAAGCAGGCTGTATTGAATTTGTAAGCCAGGGCCAGGTCGCTGGTGGATTCGATCATCCGCCGGCAGTATGCGCGGGCGGCTTCCGCAGTGGGCTCGGGTAGTTCAGATGAGATCGGATCCAGGCCGATGCACAATAAAGAACCAGTGCGGCGGGCGCGTTCATCGAGGAGGTGGAAAAAGCTGTCCATAAGCGAGATTATAACAGGCAACCATAGAATTGTGAGATATGCAAGCGAAACTGACGATCACATTTCAAAAAAGACAGGTAGAATCACTCAGCAGAGCTTAATTGTGGGATTTTTGGAGGAATGAATGACCGGTTTGATCACACAAGGGATGCATTGGTTACTATTGGCCAGCCTGATACTCTCAACGGGCTTTTCTATGCGCCAGGCGCCGAACCTTTCCCCAATTAAGGACTCGCTTCCCCAGCCAAATATTGTTTTTGCCGAACACCACGACCAATCTCTTCCCCTGCGTGAGATGAAGAGCAGTCCTGCGCCGCAGGCGCGATCTCTCCCTGACATGCAGTTCCACAATTTGCCCAAGCCCTACTCCGGCAGCCAGACGGGAAAGAACAAGCTCGCGCCGTACCGGGCGACGGGCAGCATGCCGGCCCCGGCTGTGCAGTGGGAAGGGTTGAACAATACGGCGAATGTCGTTCCGCCGGATACGAACGGCGACGTTGGTCCGAACCATTACGTGCAGTGGGTCAATCTTTCGCTGGCCATCTGGGATAAATCGGGCAACCTATTATACGGGCCGGCCGCCGGGAATACCCTGTGGTCCGGTTTTGGCGGTCCTTGCCAGACGGCAAACGATGGCGATCCGATCGTGCTGTATGATTCCCTGGCTGACCGCTGGTTTGCCAGCCAGTTCGTCGTTCCTTTCGGCGGGCCGTATTACCAGTGCATCGCCGTATCCGCCACCCCCGACCCGACCGGCTCCTGGTACCGCTATGCTTACTTATGGAGTAATGTCAAGATGAATGACTACCCCAAATTTGGGGTCTGGCCGGACGGTTATTACATGTCGGTAAACCAGTTTTTCTACAATTCGTGGGTTGGTGGCGGGGTGGCGGTTTTCGAGCGCGAGGCCATGCTGCAGGGACTGCCGGCGCGTATGGTCAGCTTCGACCTGTTCAACGTCGATCCGAATTTTGGGGGGATGCTGCCGGCGGATCTGGATGGGCTGCAGGCGCCGCCCGCCGGAACGCCCAATGTCTTTGCGGAGTGGGATGATGGCTCTGTGTTTGGCGGCAGCGATGCCCTGCGCCTGTGGAATTTCCACGTGGATTGGAACAACGTGGCCAATACCTCCTTTGGGGACAATTTCCAACCCAACCTGGTGATCCCTACCATGAATGTCGACCCAGGTGATCCCAATAACCAGTACAAGATCCCCCAAAAAGATACAACGGTAATGTTGGATTCCATCTCTGACCGCTTGATGTACCGCCTGCAGTACCGCAACTTTGGCGATCACCAGACACTGGTCAGCAACCATACGGTGAATGGCGCCAGTTCCAATACCGGGATCCACTGGTTTGAACTGCAAAAAACATCTGCTGCAGATTGGAGCATGGCGCAGGAGGGGGTTTTCGACCCGGACGCCAATTCGCGCTGGATGGGCAGCATTGCCATGGATAACAGCGGAAATATTGCCCTGGGGTACAGCGTATCCGGTCCCGACCTTTACCCTTCGATTGCGTATGCCGGACGGTTGGCCGGCGACCCGGCCGGGGAAATGGACCAAAGCGAAACCACGCTGTTTTCGGGCATTGGATCTCAGACCACTTTAACCCATCGCTGGGGTGATTACTCGATGATGGCCGTCGACCCGGCGGATGAATGCACTTTTTGGTACACCCAGGAATATTACGCCGTTACATCGGATATATCCTGGCGCACCCGGATTGGGGCCTTTAAATTTCCGAGCTGCAGCCAGGCGGAAACGGGCACTCTACAGGGAACCGTACGTTCCGCAGCCGATTCGACCCCAATCGGCGGGGCGAAGATCAAGGTTGGGGGTGCGGTGGTGTTTACCGCAGCGGACGGGACCTACAAGCTTCTGCTGCCCACCGGAGCGGTGGATGTGCAGGTTTCTGCCTTTAGCTATGTGGGGCAAACCCTGTCAGCCGAGATCTTGAATGGGGGGACCGCCACCCTCGATTTTTCCCTTTCCCAGGCGGAAATGGTTTTAGTCAGCGGGAAAGTGACGGATGGTTCCGGCCATCCAGGAATGCCCCTGTACGCGCGCATCGATATTCCCGGGGTGCCATCCAGTCCGGTAATCTCCGATCCTTTCACCGGGCAGTACCAGGTTTTATTGGAGCTGGGCACTTCCTACAGCTTCACTGCATCCGCGGTCAAAGGGGGATACCTGCCAAATAATCAAACGGTGGTGCCGCAAGCTGGCGGAAGTACTCGGGATTTCAGCCTGCTGGTCGCAACAACCGGCTGCCCGCCCGGCTACCTGCAAGCATTCGCCAACTGCCAGGCGCAGGCTGGGGGCTTGATCGCTGGATATGTGCGAGATGCCAACAACCCGCCCCGTCCTGTGCCGGTCGGCCTACCCGGAGCGACGATCTCGGAAACCAGCACGATCGCTACCGCCGGCAGCGCCCCGGCCGGATATTTCGTATTCTACGAGCCCGCCGGCAGTCACACGATCAGCGCCAGTTACCCGCGGTATGCCAGCCAGACTGCCAATGCGCAGGTCTCTGCAAATCAGGTAACTGAATTGGAATTCAATTTGCCGGCTGCGTTCCTGCAGGCAAACTCAACCGCAGTTGACCTCTCCGTCACCCGATTGGCGCCGGTGGCTCAAGTAGACCGCATTTTCAGCAATCAAGGGAGCGTGCCAGGCACGTTTACATTGGCAGAATTCAACGGCCCACCGCCGGTCCTCTCGCCTACCGGTCCATTTGCTGCTGCGGGCAGGCGGCTTTCACCGACCAGGTTGAATGAGCTGACCGCCGAAAAGGTCTTTGCCTATACCCCGCCGGCGGCGCCGCTCTGGCCGGGCGGCGGGAGCAGCCTGCAGTCATTTGCCACAGGCCTTACGGCACCCTGGGGGCTGGGATTGGACCCGGCCGGAGAAGTTTGGGTAAGCGACGCCCTGGCCGGGGGAGGGGATGGACAGGACCATGCCTTCATGCCCGGTGGCGGCTCCAATGTGGGGCCGATTTCTAACGCCTGGGGAGGCGACTTCGCGGCGGATATGGCGTATGACCCGCTGAGCGGGCACCTGTGGCAGGTGAACGCCGGCGGGGACAACTGTGTCTATGAGCTTGACCTGGGGCTGCAAACGGCCAGCGGTGGGCGGATTTGCCCGGCTTTTGGCAATTCACAGCGCGGCCTGGCGTATGACCCGTACAGCCAGACCTTTTACAGCGGGACGTGGAATGACGCCATTTTGACCCATTTTGACCGGGCGGGCACGATCCTGGATTCGGTCAATACCGGGATTAATATCGCCGGCCTGGCTTACCAGCCAAACAGCGGACACCTGTTTGTGTTATCCAATGCCAACGTGGGGTATGACGTCTACGTGCTGGATGCGCGTCATAGTTATACCCTGCTGGGCGGGTTTGATATCCCCGGAATGACGGATTTTGGCCAGGCTGGAATGGAATTTTCTGAAGACGGCAGTTTATGGCTGGTCGATTCCCTGGGAGGCCGGGTGTACCAGGTGACCTCCGGCGAGCAGCCATTTTCCCCGATGGTTAATGTGTCCTGGTTAAGCGAGTCACCCATTAGCGCGACACTGTCCGGCGGCGGAAACCAGGCGGTGACGGTCAGCGTGAACGGTGCAGGATTAGCCCCCGGGCTGTATCAGGCCTATTTGATGGTGACGACCAATACGCCTTACGATCTGACGGCCTATAAAATCAACCCCATCCCGGTTAACCTGACCGTGTCCCTCATCCACGGGGTGGCGCTCACCCCGGCTTTACAAACCGGCGTGGCTGAGGCGGGCAGATCAATCGAATATACGATTTTGGTGACCAATAAAGGCGATTACGTAGAATCCTACAACGTAAGCGTGGGATCTCGCGCCTGGGATGTCAGCCTGCCGGCTGCGCTCAACAACGTGGCGGTAGACGCCACGGTGGAATTGAAGGTCACGGTGACCGTTCCGCCGGGCACCCCGATCGGGGAATTTGAACAATTGGCGGTCACGGTTGAATCGGCCAGCGATGCGTCCGTTGCCCAAACCGTGCAGTTGAAGACCATCTCCGGCATCCCGTATTATTTTCCGTTTATCGGCAACTGACACCCTCCAGTTATTGGATAAATTTGCCACCGGAGAGATTTGTTTGAAAGGAGAAAAATATGCGATTGTTGATCGCCGCCGACATGGAAGGGATCTCGGGCGTAGTCAGCAGGGACCACGTTAATATCGAACATCCGGAATACCAACGCTTTCGCCAGATCATGACTCAAGACGTGAATGCCGCTATACAGGGAGCGTTTGAAGGGGGCGCCAGCGAAATTTTGGTGGCGGATGGGCATTGGAACAGCACCAATATTTTGATTGAAGAATTGGATCCGCGCGTGCGCCTGAATTCGGGTTCTCCGTCCCCGTTTTCAATGGTGGAAGGGATCGCCGACAACATTGACGCGGCCATGTTTATTGGCTATCACGCCCGTATGGGCACGCCGCAAGCCATCCTCGACCATACCTGGTCGAGCACCCGGGTAGCAAATCTGTGGCTTAATGGACGTCTGGCAGGCGAAACGGCTTTAAATGCCGCGGTGTGCGGGTCTTTTGGCGTGCCGGTGCTGCTGGTGTCCGGTGACCAGGCGCTGGGCGCAGAAGCCGCGGAGTGGATTGAAGGGGTAATTGCCGTACAGGTAAAAAAAGCGCTGGGACGAAGCGCCGCCGAGTGCCTGCCGGTGGCTGAAGCTCAGCGCCGGATTAGAGAGGGAGCTGCACTGGCGGTGCGCAACTTCCGCGAAGGCGCCGCCCCGGTGGCGTTGGATTTGGCCGCGCCGATCCTGGTGGGGATCGAGTTTCTTTATACCGATATGGCCGATCGAGCGGCGCTGCTGCCAGGGAGTATGCGCGTGGATGGACGCAAGGTAGAATTCAGCGCGGTTGATATGCCGGGCGCTTACCAGGGTTTCCGCGCCATGGTAACACTGGCACAGCGTTAAATGTTTCTAGAGATTTGGGCGCAAATGGATAACCTTCCGCCGCTTATCGGAGAGCAAAGCCATTGGCTGACATGGTTGGTGTAAGGATGGGCTGGCAGGGGTAAATGGATTGACATATAATGCCTGGGTTAAGAATTCAAGGGAATGAGGGAAAAGAATGGACGCTTCGCCGCAAAATTTTCTGTATGCGCTGTTTCTCACGCTGCATAACCTGATCCGCTGGTTGGTGATTGTCTTTGCTGTCCTGGCCCTGGTGCGCGCCTTTCGGGGTTGGCTCAAGGGGTTGACCTGGGAAAAAAGCGACGATCGAGCCGGGATCCTGTATACCAGTTTTCTGGATACGCAGTTCCTGTTAGGTTTGATACTCTATTTTCTGTTCAGCCCGTGGCCGTCCCAGTTATTTGCCAACTTTTCAGCCGGGATGCAGAATCCGATCGTGGCGTTTTTTGGCCTGGAGCACGTCATTCCGATGGTCATCGCGATCGTCGCGGCTCATATGGGGCGCGCATTTTCGCGTAAGGCAGCGGATGCGGCTGCCAAACACCGCACAGCGGCGATCTGGTTTTCGGTCTCCGTGGTCCTGATCCTTATCGCCATCCCCTGGCCGTTCCTGGCCTACGGGCGGCCGATTTTCCGGCTGTTTGGATTGACAATCTAAGATCACCCCACCTCCTGACCTCCTATTTCTCCCTTTCCAACGGAAGGGGAGCCAGGGGGGTAGGGCTTTTACCGAATAGGCTTAGAAGTAACAATAATTTTAAATAAGTGAACTCAGGCCGGCCGTGGTGGGCAGGATTTCATCCGCGCCGGCCCGGCGCAGTTCATCTTCCGTGCCAAAACCGCTTAATACCCCCAGCGTTTGCGTCCCGGCAGAGCGTCCGGCGCGGACATCAACGGTGGTATCTCCCACCATCAGGCAGTGCTCAGGCGCGACACCTAACTGGCGAGCGGCCCAGAGGACAGGGTCAGGGAAGGGCTTGGTGTAGCGGCAGGTCTGCGCTGTGGCGACAGCGCCAAAGCAGGTGCTGAGATGGAATTGATCCAGGAAGCGCAGGGTGCTGGCTTCATCCCGCGCACTGACCACCGCCAGGGGAAAGCGGGAATGAAGGTCTTTCAGCAGATCAATTACACCGGGACAAATCCAGAATTGGGGTGGGGTTTTGGGCCGGCGGGCGCGCGAAGCCCACTGCAGCACCCGAAAGGCGTCCGCATCCAGACTGAGGCGGTCCAGCAGGGTGTAAACGCTGTTGCTGGGTGTCTCAAAGGCCATGATCAGACGGCGCGCAATGAGGTGAGCTGACCTGTCTGGAAAAATATACCGCATAGGGCGCAGGAAGCGCTCCATGCGGTTAGCCCATTGGTCATCGGTGTCGCTGAGGGTGCCATCGACATCAAACAAAACTGCCTGAATGCGGGGGATGTCCAGCGGCATTGGGTCAGGTGTTAATTATTCTTCGCAAAATTGAGGGCGTATTCGGCATCCGCATAACCGGGATGGATATCCAGGGAGGCTGTCCACAGGTCGACCGCCTCCTGTTTGCGGCCCAAACGGAACAGTCCCCAGCCGCGCCATAACATAGTCTCTTCAGAGGTGGGGGTGAGTTTAATGGCATAGTCGGTGATTGACATCAAGTCATCCAACCGTCCGGTATGGAAATACGCGATGAAAGGACCAAACTGGTAGCGCAGCATGCGCTGCGGCAGGGTCAGTTTTCGGGCGGTATCGTAAGCGCTGGCGGCGTCAAAGTATTTATCAAAGTACAGCAGGTTTGTTCCGTAGTTGAACCAGGCAAACACATTTTTCGGGTCCGATTCAGTTTCGCTTTTGGCCTGGGCCAGGGCATTCTTACGGTTTTCGGCTTCATCCCAATTTGATCCAAGGATGGACTGCACCGTGGGGAGCTGGTCAGGTGTAAAAATCATGATATACACACGGTTGAAATCCTGCCAGTAACGGTCGATATCCGTGTAAGCCACAATCCGGTTGGGACCTAACCAGGCATCATCGACAATGAAGCTTTTCAGCGATTCGTCATAACCGGTCAGAAGCAGGTAATGCCCGCCCCACTGGTCATCGCCGGGCCAGTAGCCCTGATCGAATTTGACGCCGGTCTCGATCATGAAAGGAATACCGGCGGCGATAAACTGCTTGGCCAGCTCGACCGTCCCGCCGACCCGGTATTCAGTTTGCAGCCAGCCAGCGTGGGTGCGGGCGTAATACACCAGCTCATCCACATTGACATTGCGATCGTTTTCATTGGGCTTGATCACGGCGTTAATCATTTCCATATTGCCATCCCAACCATAAAAGCGCAGGTAATGATTGAGGGTTGCCGGGCCGCAAGAATTAAGGTCTTGCTGTTCGTAAGGCGGCGGCGGTAAAGCAACCTTAATCGGGAGAGGGGTCGGGGTGAAGGTCATGGTCGGCGTGAGGCTGGGGGTGGGAGAGACGATCACCGTGGCAGTGGAAGCCAGCATGGTCGCGGTGGGTGTGGCGGTAGGGGTATCGGTGATTAACGGATCGACGAGGCCGGTCATGGGGACGCTGGCGTTGACGATGGGGGTGGGCATGGGCTGGACGGGGTCCAGGGAAAGGCGAATGTAGGTAGTGGCTTTATCAATCCGCCAATCGACGTGCTTGCGAACCCAGGGACTCAGCGAATAGGAGGATAAGGCGATGGCGGTGAGGACGATCATTCCCAGTATAGCTGTACGGTAGTACCCATAATTGCGATGTTTTAACTCTGATATTTTTCGCATAGCGCGATTTTACCACACTGTCCAGTTCAAAAAATTAAGGGTCAGCATGGGATGAACAATGAGTCCAGCAGAATCATCGTTAATTGCTTGCCGAAATCTTCTTCCACGGTACAATAAAACGAGAGCGCTCCCAATCGAAAGGAGGCAGCCATGCCCCTCACCCTGGAAGATATCGCCCGCATGAGCGGGGTGTCACGTTCGACCGTTTCACGCGTGATCAACAACGATCCCAACGTTAAGGAAACGACGCGGCTAAAAGTATGGGAAATCATTCATACCATCAATTTCCAACCAAACCTGGCAGCGCGCAGCCTGGCAGCCGGGCGAACTCAGGTATTGGGATTGGTGATCCCCATGGCGGTCACCTCGATTTTCGCGGACCCCTATTTCCCGCTGTTGATCCAGGGGATTTCATCGGCCTGTAATTCGAGCGGATATTCGATGATGCTGTGGCTGGCCGAGCCGGATTATGAACGGCGCATGGCCGGGCAGATCCTGTACAGCGGATTAATCGACGGCGTGATTGTGGCCTCGAACGTGATGGATGACCCGGTTGTGGAAGCCCTGGTCAATGGCAAAAAACTGCCTTTTATCATGGTTGGCAGGCATCCCAATGATTCGTCGGTCAGTTACGTGGATGTGGATAACCGCACGGGCGCCGCTCAAGCCGTAGAACATCTCATCCGGTTAGGGAGGAAACGCATCGCCACGATCCGCGGACCGCAGACGATGGTTGCCGGATTGGACCGTTATCAGGGTTATCTGGACGCTTTGGCGCAAGCGAAAATGAAGGTCGATCCGCGCCTGGTAGAAGAAGGAGAATTCAGCCAGCAGGGCGGCTTCCAGGCGATGCAAAAGCTGCTGCCCAACCAGCCGGATGCAGTGTTTACCGCATCCGATATGATCGCGGTGGGGGCGATGATGGCGATTCAAGAAGGCGGGTGGAAAATCCCCGAGGACATCGCCCTGGTAAGTTTCGATGGGATCCCATCTTCCGCGCATACCGACCCGCCGCTAACCACCGTGCGCCAACCGATCACCCGCTCTGGGGCGATGGCAGCGCAGTTATTAATCGATATGATTGAAAACCCATCGCCAACTCCGCGGCGGATGATCTTATCCACCGAACTGATCATCCGTAAGAGCTGCGGTGCAAATCCATAAAAATCTGAGACTGAGGGTTCCATGCAATACGGACATTTTGACGACGACCAACGCGAGTACGTGATCACCCGCCCGGACACGCCTTTGCCCTGGATCAATTACCTGGGGTGCGAGGCTTATTTTGGGATTATCTCCAACACAGCCGGCGGTTATTCATTTTACAAAGACGCCAGATTGCGGCGCATCAGCCGCTACCGGTACAATGACGCGCCGCTGGACAGCGGCGGGCGATATATTTATATCCGGGATGATGCCAGCGGAGAATTCTGGTCTCCAACCTGGCAGCCCACACGCCGCGCCCTGGATGGTTACTCCTGCCGGCACGGCCTGGGGTATACGGTGATCCAATCCACTTACCAGGATATTGAGGCACAGGTGTGCTATTTTGTGCCGCTGGGCGAAAACCTGGAGATCTGGCAGACGACCCTCACCAATCATCGCCCCGCCGCGGCGCAGTTGTCGCTTTTTTCATTGGTCGAATTTTGCCTGTGGGACGCACAGGATGATGCCACCAATTACCAGCGCAATTACTCCACCGGCCAGGTGGAAGTGGTGGATGAGGTGATTTACCACAAGACAGAATACCGAGAAAGGCGCGACCACTTCGCGTTCTTCGCCTGCTCTGAGCCGCTGGCCGGTTTTGACACGCAGCGCGATGATTTCCTGGGGCCCTACCGCGGATGGGACAACCCGCAGGTGGTGGCGGAAGGCCAGGCGCGGAACTCGATCGCCCACGGCTGGCAGCCCATTGGCTGCCACCATGTGAGGCTGACACTAGAACCCGGCGAGACCCGCCAGGTGATCTTCCTGTTGGGATATCAAGAAAACCCGGTAGCAGAGAAATTTGACCCGCCTGGCTCACAGGTGATCAACAAACGGGCGGTCAAAGCGGTGATCGAGCGCTACCGGCAGGCGGCTGAAGTCCAGCGCGCGCAGGAGGAACTGGCGACGTACTGGGATGGCCTGTTGGGCATCCTCCAGGTAGAGACCCCGGATATTCACACCAACCGCATGGTTAATATATGGAACGCTTACCAGTGCATGGTGACTTTCAACATGTCGCGTTCGGCCTCGCTGTTTGAATCAGGGATTGGGCGCGGCCTGGGCTTTCGCGATTCGAACCAGGACCTGTTGGGTTTCGTTCACCTGGTGCCAGAGCGGGCGCGGGAGCGCATCCTGGACCTGGCGGCGACCCAGCTCCCGGATGGCAGCGCATACCACCAGTACCAGCCGCTGACCAAGCGCGGCAATAACGACGTGGGCAGCAATTTCAACGACGACCCGCTGTGGCTGGTGGTGGGCGTATCGGCCTATATCAAAGAAACCGGGGATTGGTCTATTCTGGATGAACCGGTGGTGTACGATAACCGGGCGGGCAGCGCGGAACCGCTCCTCGGGCACTTGCGGCGTTCACTGCGTTATACCCTCGACCGGCTGGGCCCAAACGGCTTACCGCTCATCGGGCGCGCCGATTGGAACGACTGCCTGAACCTGAACTGCTTCTCGGATACGCCGGGGCAATCCTTTCAGACCACGACCAATAAAGATGGCAAGGTGGCCGAGTCAGTCTTTATCGGCGGGCTGTTCGTGCTGGCGGTCCAGGAAATGGATGGGCTGCTGCGCCATCTCGGCCTGGAGGCGGAAGGCCAGCAGTGGCTGGATTCTGGCAGGCAGATCGGCATGGTGGTGCTGACCGCCGGTTGGGATGGGGCCTGGTTCCGGCGCGCCTACGATGATTTTGGCCGTCCGGTGGGTTCGTGCGAGAACGAAGAAGGCCAGATCTACATCGAACCGCAGGGGATGTGCGTGATGGCTGGTTTGGGTTTGGAGGATGGGCGGGCCGCATCCGCCCTGGCCGCCGTCAAGGAGCGCCTGGCGACCCCGCACGGCATTGTTTTACAGCAGCCGGCATACTCGCAATACTACCTGCACCTGGGGGAGATCTCTTCTTACCCGCCGGGATATAAAGAAAACGCCGGGGTCTTCTGCCACACCAACCCCTGGATCATGATGGCGGAGACGATGATCGGGCACGGCGACCAGGCTTACGATTATTATTCACGCATCAACCCTTCCCAGCGGGAAAAGATCAGCGAACTGCACCGCTGCGAGCCGTACGTTTACGCACAGATGATCGCCGGAAGAGATGCCCCGACCCACGGAGAGGCCAAGAATTCCTGGTTATCGGGCACCGCGGCCTGGAATTTTGTCGCGATAACCCAATGGATCCTGGGAATCCGGCCTGATTTAGAAGGGCTGGTGGTGGCGCCGGTCATCCCGCAAGATTGGCAGGGTTTTAAAGCAGTGCGCCTCTGGCAGGGGGTGCGCTATGAGATTTCGGTCGAGCGCCAGGGACCGGGGAACCAGGCTGAAATCTGGGCGGATGGGCGGCGGATCGAGGGCAACCGGCTTGCGCTGCCCCCCCAGGGCACGGCGGTGGTTGGTGTGCGGGTACTCCTGAAATAAAACGGTTTCCTTATAATCTGTGGCGTGAATGGGAGGTATCTCCTCCCATTCACGCCACATTTTTTTTGGTTAGCCGAGTTCCAGCAGACCGACGACCTGCAGCCAAGGCGGGTCGGGCCGCGGATTGCGGTGGAGAGCCATCCCCAGCTTGCGCATCACCGCCTGAGAAGGCAGGTTACTGTATTCTGTGGTGGCAATGATCCGCCCGAGATGTATTTCCTTAAAGGCATACTCGATCAGCGCCTGCCCGGCCTCCACGGCATATCCGTGGTTGCGGTGGGCTTCAGATATCACCCAGAATAGTCCGACCTCGGGCCGGCAGGTTTTTGCATTCGATTTTCCCAGGCGCAAGGCCGGGATCTGGTCAAAGTAGTCCAGGCAGGGCACCAGACCTACCGAACCGATGAGCTCCAGGCTTTCCTTTAAAACCACGGCAAGATCTCCATAGGGTGGTTGGTGCATCCTGGGCAGCCATTCCTGGCTGAGCATGGACCATGCCAGCCAGGATTTTCGTTCTGCCAGGGCGGCGGGATCTTTGCCCAGGGTACCGTCGCCAAAGCCAGAGTCGAGGATGGCGTGAATGGTTTCGAGGTCCGGGGAAAGAAAGGGGCGGATTTGCAGGCGGGGCGTTTCAAGTTGGATCATGGGCTTATTTTACCCGGCGGCGAAGGCCCATGCAATTAGCTGTGTAATACCTGATTCGCCAGGGAGTTTCAATGAAAGGATTTCGCTATTTGTGATGAAAGTTCTAACACAGAGACACAGAGACACAGAGACCCAGAGACCCAGAGACCCAGAGATTCCTGTTAATTTCCAGATCAGATATGCAGGGATATGCTTGCACGCATGCAACTATACATTCTGGTTATAATTACACTATTCATTTTCGTGGAGGAAAAGCATGAAACGCTTTTTAACCCTGGCGACAATCGGGCTGGTGCTGGTGACTTTGTTGGGCGCCTGCGCCCCGGCAGCCACCCCCACCCAGGCATCCACGGGTGTGGCTCAAGCGACCGCTGCGCCTTCCCAGCCCCCTGCCCCGGCGAACCCGGATATTATTCTGTCCACTACCACCAGCACCCAGGATTCCGGCCTGCTGGATGATTTGATCCCTTTGTTCGAGCAGCAGACCGGTTATAAAGTGAAGACCGTGGCTGTAGGCACAGGCGCCGCGCTGCAGATGGGTATGGATGGCAACGCCGATGTGCTCCTGGTGCATGCCCCGTCTTCAGAAAAGGATTATATGGCGAAAGGGGCGGGCGTAGATCGCCGCCTGATCATGCATAACGATTTCGTGATCGTGGGTCCCGCCGCAGACCCGGCAGGGATTAAAGGCCAAAAGCAGGCGGTGGATGCTTTCAAACTCCTGGCAGATAAAAAAGCGGTGTGGGTCTCGCGCGCGGACGATTCGGGCACGAATAAAATGGAACTGACCCTGTGGAAAAGCGCAGGAGTGGATTCGAAGACGCTGACCGGCCTGATCGAAACCGGCCAGGGCATGGCGGCAACGTTAAAAATTGCTTCGGAAAAAGCCGGCTATACCCTGACCGACCGGGCCACGTACCTGGCCCAAAAGGCCAACCTGGATCTGGATATCCTGGTCGAAAAAGATCCGGTGCTGCTCAACGTTTACCACGTGATCAGCGTGAACCCGGAAAAATATCCCAAGGTGAATATCGCCGGCGCCAAGGCTTTCAGCGATTTTTTGGTTTCGCCCGAGATTCAAAAACGGATCGCTGAATTTGGGGTGGCGAAGTACGGGCAGGCCTTGTTCTTCGCCGACGCAACCAAAACGGATGCCGATTTGGGCTTGAATTAGACATCAAACCCAAATGAGTTAAATTCTTTTGCAGTGAGGCCCTCACCCCGCCCTCTCCCAGCCTGATAAAGCCAATCTTCAAACACTTTTGCGGCTGGGAGAGGGAAAAAAATAGAGGGTGAGATGGGCGTTCGCCTATCTCACCCTCTAAAACAATTCTTAAACACCTCAAGACAGTCGATATAAAAAACACCAATCAAAGCCTGGTCCTTCCCCATGTCCGATCTTTTGTCTGAACTTCAAAGATATATATTGATAATAAAGATATAATATTGTAATAATCGTGCTATACTGTTTTTATCGTTGTCGCCGCCAGCATCCACCGCTGCCTCGGCCGGTTTAGCCTTTGCGCATAAAGTTAAGCTTTTCTCCGGGAGGCCAATAAATTTCTCCGTGCCTCCGTGGTGAATGATTCAAAAAGGATTTCAGGTATGGCTGCTATGATACGCTTACGCCTGGCCGCATTATTCATGGTCTTTGTAACCCTCGTTTCGGCCTGCAACTACCCGGCCCAGGCCCTGACCACCCCCACCGCCGCCCCCACGACCGCCCCCTCTCCCACCCCGACCCCCGCGGCGACCGCCGTGCCCCCTTCCCCCACGCCCCAGCCCGCCACCGAAACCCCCCAGCTCCCCTCCGCTACCCCGACCTTCACTCCCACGATCCCGCCCACCTTGACCCCCACCCCGACCTCCGTCCCCCAATGCACCATCCTCAAGGATTTGAGTCTCTTCCCCGGTCCGGGCACCGCCTACCTGCTGCAGCTTGCCGTGCTCCGCGCGGGCACCTCGATCACCCCCAGCGGGTATGACCCCGGCGGATACCCCGGCGCTCCCTGGGTGCAGGTGACCGACCCCGCCAGCCAGCAGCAGGGCTGGATCATCGCCACCTCCGATTATGTTAACTGCAGCCTGGATTTGACCACCCTCCCCGCCGTGACGGTCACCCCGCCCGCGCCGGCCTGCCGCACGCTGGTCAACGCGACCCTGCGCCTCGGACCCGGCACGGACTACTGGAACAACCTGGTCTCGCTGCCGCTCAACACCCTCCTGACCGCCTCCTATTACTACCCATCCGGCATCCCCACCGGGAGCTGGGCCTACGTCAAAGATCCCACCGGGCAGAAAAAAGGCTGGGTGGATGCCTCCACCAGTTCGATCGAGTGCAATTTCAACGTCAGCAGCCTGCCCTCGACCACCATCGACCCCCCGCCTTACCCGCACCCGACGTTCAGTTCGGTCACCAGCAACTGCGATAAGGGCAAGGTTTTCACTTGCAGCGTGTCGATTTCGGACGCTTACCTGCTGCAGATCAAGATCTTCAAAAGCGGCAAGGAAATCGGCTTTCCCAATGGCGTCGACCTGGTTGTCTTTACGGTAAAAGATATGATCGACAATAAGACCCTTATCTATAATGTCCACATTTCTCCGTACTGCATCTTCGACTCGAGCGGCGGCAGCTGCAACCCCTGGCTGCTGAAGGGATATGGTTATAAATGGCCCACGTATGGCGATCCTTTTGATACGACCCACGCCTATAAGATCCTGATCAAGGTCTACAGCACGATCAACGGGCTCGACCTGTCCTGGGAAGGGGTCGTCAACTTCAACGTCCCCTGATTAAAACGCCGCCATTCCGCGTGTCTGGCGTAGGGGCGTCCCGTAGGGACGCCCTCTGCGCACCGCGAGGCCGCAACCGAATATCCATCGCAAACGGGACGGATACCCGGTGATTTTTTTTATTTCCCCTGGAGTTCAGACAAAAGATCGGACATGGGGAAAGACCAAGCTTTGAAATGAAGCGAAAGCAGCTTTCAAGACCTTCTCTTTTTGATCTTGAGAAAGCGTCCATTTTTGCTTCAATAAAACGAACAGACCAGAATAGCGCTTCCACTTTTTGCCCTTCTTGCGCGACGGATCGCCAGGGATGCGATCGTTGCGGTTGCCTTATATACCAAACCTTGTTCAGGATCACCGTTTCTCCCGGCGAAATGGTCAAAGCGACTTCCTTGCCCTCCCCATCGTGGAATTTCGGCGGATGGGCGCGCAGATTCAACCAGATGACCCAGTTGATTTGCTCTTCCAAGAAGTTGTGCATCAATTCCAATTACCCACGTATTCCGTTTTCCAGGCTTGCGGACGCTCGATCTCGGTCGGATCCCCAATCACAAACGCCGCATCTTCTTGAAATAAGCGCCAGAGGACCACGCGCGGATCGGCCTTCTGCAAAAACCGTTGGATCCGCTTGTATCCCGCATCACTTTGCCTTCCATCTCAACCGTTATATCCGTTAGACGCAATGACCGCGCTTCTAGAATTGCTTCGCCGATTTCTCCTGCCTGTTCTGCTACCTTGCTTCGTCAAATAACTCTGCCATATATTCGTGATTGTTGATAAACTTGTCTATTAAGCCTCGTTCTCGATAAAATTGGTCCTGGTAAACCAAGTTTATCCTTTTCGAGGCCTTTTTGCTTCTACATGTCCGATCTTATGTCCGAACTGCAGAAGACCCCTTGACAGAAGAGCCTGTTTTGGACATAATATAGATGACTTTTGTTAAGAAAGGCAAAGACGGAGGAAAGTAGGACGGCTGGAAACGACAGGGAAGCAGAGGCACAGACTGAGACCTCTACCCGCGAAAAGCTGTTTGAAGTTCCCTCCTGAGCCGCCTGGGTGAAATCCAGCCAGTAGTCCAGGCCGCAGGGCGCAGCGTTAACAGGCGCCGCCAATCGCCGATGAGGCCGTTGGGTCGAGTGGACCGCACTTTTGCGCGGTCAACGAGGGTGGTATCGCGGGAATTTCTCCCGTCCCTTGAGGGACGGGAGTTTTTAATTTACGCAGGAGGAAGAATGGCAGACAACGATATTCTTGTAGAGTTGGAAGAACTTCAGCGAGCATCCCTGGCTGAACTGGAATCCGCTCAAGATGAGCCAGGCTTACAGGACTGGCGCGTCGCCAACATGGGCCGAAACGCCCCGGTGATGCAGGTTTTCAGCCGCCTGCCGCAGTTCCCCAAAGAGCTGCGGCCGCAAATTGGGCAGCAGGCCAACCAGGTCAAATTGGCATTGGAAGAGGCATTTGCCCAAAAATCTGAACAGATCCGCCAGGCAGAATTGGCGCGCTCTTTGCAATTGGACCGGCTGGATATTTCCCTGCCGGGCCGGCGTCCGGTCTACGGGCGTTTTGCGGTGCAGACCCTGATCATGCGCGAGATATACCGGGTGTTCGGCGATATGGGCTTTCAAGTGTATCGCTCGCCGGATGTGGAAGAAGATGAGACCAATTTCACCCTGTTGAATGTGCCACCGCACCATCCGGCGCGCGATATGCAGGATACGTTCCACACCACCGACCCAGGGGTGGTGCTGCGCACGCACACCTCTCCCGGCCAGATCCGGGCGATGCGGGAGTATGCCCCCGAGCCGATCCGGGTGATGCTGCCGGGGATGTGCTACCGCTACGAACAGATCGATGCCCGGCACGAAGCCCAGTTCTACCAGGTGGAACTGCTGGCGGTGGACAAAGGGATCACTTTTGGCAACTTGAAGGCTACCCTGGATGATTTCGCGCGCCGCATGTTCGGAGCTTCCGTACAGATACGTTTACGCCCCTCATACTTCCCATTCACCGAACCCAGCGCGGAGATGGATATAGAATGTTTTGTCTGCGGCGGCAAAGGCTGCCCGGTGTGCAAGAATTCCGGCTGGCTGGAAATTCTGGGCTGCGGCATGGTCCACTCGGTGGTGCTGCAGAATGGGGGCTACGACCCCCGCGAATGGACCGGTTTCGCCGCCGGGATGGGGCCGGAGCGGATTTCCATGCTGCGCTACCGGATCGATGACATCCGCAATTTCTGGTCGAATGACGTGCGGTTCTTAGAACAGTTCTAGGTGCGAGGCCTATCATGAAAGTACCTTTAAGTTGGATCCGAGATTATATCGATATCAACCTTCCCCTCGAAGACATTGCCCGGCACCTGACGATGCTCGGGCTGGAAGTGGGAGAAGTGCGCTGCGTTGGCCTGCCGCTGGCGCCGACGGACCGCAAGCAGGAATTCAAGTTCACCGGCCTGGAATGGGATGCGGAAAAAATCGTGGTCGCGCAGATCGACGAGGTCATGCCTCATCCCAACGCCGACCGGCTGGTTTTGTGCCGGTTGAAGGATGGGCGGGATGAGCTGATCGTGCTGACCGGCGCGCCCAACCTGTACCCCTACAAGGGCCAGGGACCGCTGGCAGTCCCGATCAAAGTGGCTTACGCGCGCGAAGGGAGCCGCTTATACGATGGGCACCAACCCGGGCAGGTGTTGAGCACGCTCAAACGGACAAAAATCCGCGGAGTGGAATCGTATTCGATGGTTTGCTCGGAAAAAGAGCTAGGCATTTCCGAGGAGCACGAAGGGGTGATCTTCCTGGATGAAGGCGCGCCGACGGGGATGCCGCTGGTCGAATATATGGGCGATGCCGTGTTCGAAATCGACATCCTGCCCAATATGATCCGCAATGCCTGCGTGATCGGCGTGGCGCGCGAGCTGGCCGCGATCACAGGGCTGCAACTGCGCCAACCCGAACGGCGTCTGGCAGCCGACGGCCCGAGTGTAGCCGGGAAGGCCACGATCGATATTACCGATCCCGATCTCAACCCGCGGTTTGTATTGGGCCTGGTGCGCAACGCCAACCCGCAGCCCAGCCCCTATTGGGTGCAGCGCCGCCTGCGCCTGGCGGGGATGCGCCCGATCAACAGCATGGTCGATGCAACCAATTACGTGATGCTTGAAACCGGCCAGCCGCTGCACGCCTTCGATTATGATGTGCTCGTACAGCGCGCCGGCGGTAAAGCGCCGACGATTATCACCCGCCCTGCCAGACAGGGCGAGACCCTGACGACGCTGGATGACGTGGAACGAAAACTGGACGATTTCACGATCCTGGTGTGCGATACGGCCGGCGCGCTTTCACTGGCCGGGGTGATGGGCGGTCTGGAAAGCGAAGTTACCGAAACCACGCGCAACGTGCTGCTGGAAGGCGCGACCTGGAATTTTGTCAATGTGCGCCGGACCGCGCAGGTGCAAAAGCTGTCGTCTGAAGCCGCTTACCGGTTCTCCCGCGGCGTACACCCGGCCCTGGCGCCCTGGGCGGTGCAAATCTGCCTGGACCGCCTGGCGGATTGGAGCGGCGGGCAGATCGCTGCCGGGCTGGTGGATGAATACCCCAAGCCGGCTGTCGATCCGGTGGTGACGCTGGCGCCGGCTGCGGTCAAACGGCTGTTGGGGATCGATCTGACCCCGCAGCAGATCATCGACCTGCTGACCCCGCTGGAATTCGACTGCCGGATCGAACAGGGAGCCGTTATCGTCCGGACGCCGCCTCACCGCCTGGATATTGGTGAAGGAGTGGTGGGCGAAGCCGATTTGTTGGAAGAAATCGCGCGCCTGTACGGCTACAATAATATCCCTGCCGCGCGGCTGGCGGAAGAACTGCCTGTCCAGCGCGGAAATAAGGCGGTTGAGAATGAAGACCGGGTGCGGGATGTGCTGGTGAGCCTGGGTCTGCAGGAGATTCTCAGCTACCGCATGACCACGCCCGAGCGCGAAGCACGCTTGCTGCCGCCGGGTACGGTTCGAGAGGACCGGCCTTACGTGCGTCTGGCAAATCCGATTACCTCTGAGCGCAGTGTGATGCGGCGTTCGCTGCTGGCGACCGTGGCGGACGCGGTCGAACGAAATACACATCTGCGCGAGCGGCTGGCGTTCTTCGAAATCGGGCAGGTTTTCTGGCCGGTGGAGGGGCAAATCCTGCCGGACGAACCGGTCCGGCTGGCGATCGTTATGACCGGACAGCGCCTGGGGCAGGCCTGGGACCGGCACGAAAACCAGAATATCGATTTCTTCGATCTGAAAGGGGTGATCGATGTTTTGCTGGAAGAACTGCACATTCCGGCGGTGGTGTACCAGCCAGCCAGCGCACCTACCTACCATCCCGGCAAATGCGCGGCGCTGGTGGTGGGGGATAAGGTGTTGGGGATGTTAGGCGAGATTCACCCGCAGGTCAAGGCCAATTATGATTTTGGCGCGGCGCCGGTGCAGGCTGCCGACCTGGATCTGGTTGGGCTGCTGGCGCTGATTCCGGCCCATTTCGATGTCGTCCCGGTGCCAGCTTACCCGCCGGTATTCGAGGATATCGCGCTGGTGGTGGATGAAACCCTGCCGGCAGAACAGGTGGCGGCCCTGATCCGCCAGACCGGGGGAAAGCTGCTGCGCGAAGTGCGCCTGTTTGACGTTTTCCGCGGAGGACAGATCGGCGCAGGCAAGAAGAGCCTGGCCTACGGCCTGGTGTACCAGGCGCCTGACCGCACGCTGACCGATGGCGAAAGCGCACAGATCCGCAACCGCATCGTCCGCCGGCTGGAACAGGAACTGGGAGCGCATTTGCGCAGCTGATAATCTAAATTGGGTTGAATTTGGCGCCGATGCGCCAAATTCAACCCATTATGCAAGGAAAAAATCCAAAAGGGATTTTATTCGGGCAAGTTGCCGACGATTTTCTCGATTTTTTCGAGGACTTCGTCGGTAAGTTTTTCAACCGCTTCACCCGCGGCGATATTTTCATCCAACTGCTCGGGACGGGTGGCGCCGGTGATCACCGTGGCGACTTCTTTGCGCCGCAGCACCCAGGCGATAGCCAGTTGGGCGGTGGTCAATTCAATATCCTGAGCGAGCTTGGTAAGCTGGCGGACGATGGTCAGCCGTTCGGGGGTGATGCGATCGCGGACCCAGCCCATTTCGGGTAAAGATGCCCGGCTGCCTTCGGGGATGCCGTCATTGTATTTGCCCGAAAGGATGCCAAAATAGAGCGGGCTCCAGGTGGCCAATCCCAGTCCAAATTCCTTACACAGGGGCGAGAGCAGAATTTCTACCCGTTGGCGGTGGAAAAAGTTATATTGAGGCTGCTCGATCGAAGGGGGGATCAGGTTGTACTGGCGGGCAATGCCATAGGTCATGGCGACCTGGGCGGGCTCCCATTTTGATGTCCCCCAATATAAAATTTTGCCTTGATGCACCAGGTCGTCCATCGTCCAGACCACCTCTTCAATCGGCGTATCCGGATCGTAACGGTGGCATAAATAGATGTCCAGGTAGTCCAGGTTTAATCGACGTAAGGAAGCATTTACCGATTCGATGATATGTTTGCGGGAAAGCCCGCGCCCGTTTGGCCCGGGCATGGTCGGCCAAAAAACCTTGCTGGAAATGATCAACGCTTCGCGCGGCAGCCCGCGGATGGCTTTGCCCATGATCATTTCCGCCTGACCATTGGCATACATATCGGCATTATCGAAGGAATTTACCCCCTGATCATAAGCGGCGTGGACCAGTTCCTCTGCTTTTTGTTCATCCACCTGCCCGCCAAACGTGATCCAGGCGCCCAACGAAATCTCGCTCACCTTTAAACCTGACCGTCCCAATCGCCGGTAGTGCATCGACAGCCTCCTGCGGAGTAATTTACCTGTTTTAATGGTTATATCATAAAATTGGGATTCGATTTTTGTTGCGCGCCACGTAAAAGTCTGTATAATATGCTTATGCGTAATTTGCGCAATTATTTAATATTAGTTCTCGTTCTTATTCTGGTAGCGATTGCGTTCAAAACAGTTGAGGCCCAAAACGGCGGTGAGGAACATTTTCCTGGGAATATTGTCCTGACGGGGAAATTTCTAGATTATTACCTCAGCGTTCCGGAGCACGACTTATTATTTGGGAATCCTGTATCCAACGAATTGGAAATGAACGGCAAGCGGGTCCAGTATTTTGACCGGGCAAGGTTCGAGCTGAATGAGACCGACGCCAATCCGAAGGTCCAGCTTGCGCCGCTCGGTTATTTCGTTTACAACGAGACCAAGACAACGCCCATCGATATGAGTATTTTCCCCAGCCCGACCTGCCGGTTTTTTCCAAAGACCGGTTTCCGGGTATGTTATGCCTTTTTACAGTTTTATGATGAACATAATGGACCGGTGTATTTTGGGAACCCGGTTTCCGATATGGTTTCGGAGAACGGCCAGACCGTGCAGTATTTTGAGTATGCCAGGTTCGAGTACCGCTACAACATGCCCGTGTTTTTGAAGGTTGGGCTGACCAATATCGGCTTGCTGGCGATGAAAAATTACTACGGTACAGCGCCGATGCCCAATCCCAACCCCATTGGCCCTGGCAACCTCCCAGAAGCCTCCGTAATCCAGGCCCGGGCATTCGTCAGCCGCGCCCTGGTTGCCCCCGGCACACCCAATACCCTGTACGCGGTCGTCCAACTGCCCGATTTCAAAGGTGTGGATCAGGCCAAAGTGAACGTAACAGTCGTGATCGGTGATAAATCCACCGTTTTACCTGCGGCAGAAACGGATGCGGATGGCATCGCCCGGATCGAAATCCCCGCCTTCGATCTGGCGCCCAGGCAGACCGTCGAGCTGCAGGTGGTGGTGAACTACAGCGGACAGACGGTCAAAACTTCGACCTGGTTCCGCATCTGGTATTAATCAAGGTTTTTGGCTAATAAATAGAAACAGGGCTGTCCCAGAGTTCTTTTGGGACAGCCCTGTTTTTTATTTTATTGGGATTACACAAACCGCTGGAGCTGGGCCAGGCGCTTCTGGTATTGGTCCGCATTGGGGGGATTCATTTTGAGGATCGACTGCAGGGCCGCGATGGCGCCCTTGTGATCTCCCCGGTTCATCAACTGGTTTGAGATGGTTTCCCACTGGCGGACGGCCTCTTCCACATTGCCGGAATGGCGGTAAATTTCGGCCATCCGCTTGCGGACGTCGATCCTGTCCGGCTGGTCGGCCATCACCAACTGCAGAAATTCAATGGCGGCGGCGTGTTTGTTGTTGTTCTCGAGCAGGGCCAGGAAACCATCCAGCTCATTTAAGGCAGCCGAGGCTTGCGACATACGGAAGTTGATATCGACCAGGCGAGCGCGGCTGTGGATGTCTTCCGGCTCGAGGGTGCGGATCTGCTCATAGACGCGCAGCGCGTTGCGCAAATCCAGGCGCTGCATATCGATATCGGCGATTTTATACATGATCTGAATGAGAATGGTCCGGTTGCCGCGGGATTGTTGAGCCACGCGCAAAGCGGTGGTATACGTCTGGCGGGCCAGATCCAACTCGGCTAACTGGTAGTAAATTTCGGCCAGGTTGGTGTACTGCTGAATGGCGCTTTCGGTTTTGCCCTGCGCCAGGAGCAGATCGATCATGCGGTTGCGCACGTTCAGGTCCATGGGGGCCATTTCGATAATCCGGTTGAACAAGCGGATGGCCTGGGCCGATTCCCCACGGATGGAGTATAAGTCGGCGACGATCAGCAGCTTATCTACCGCATCCTGAATGCGCCCATCCTTGACGAGCAGCTCGGCAATCTGGATGTGCAGCGGCAGGTAGGTGGGGGCATACTGCAAGGCGTGGAAGGCTTCTTCCATGGCCGAATTCAATTTGCCTTCTTTGGTCAGGTTGCGCACATGGGCCAGCATTTCCACCACCTGGGAGCTGTTCGATTCGAGCAGCATTTCTGCCAGGGGAACGGGGGGTGAACCGGCGGGCTGCGGCGGAAGCTGCTGGCGGGCCATCTTCATATATACGCGCCAATCATTGCGCACCAGCTGATTTTGGACGCTCTCGCATAAGGTTTTCAACCCTTCAGCTTCGCTTTGGTCCGTCTGGGTTTCAATGATCGGCTCGTACAACTGGCGTAATTCATCGGCAAAGTTCGGTTCAACGGTTTCAGTGTCTGCCAGGCAAAGCGCTTGCAGGTACGCCACCGCCGCTTCGAGGAACATGCTGGCGTCATAACGGATTTTACCGAGCAGCAGGTAAGATGCCAGGGCAAAATCGGGGTGTTTGACCGAATCCTGCAGGTAGCGCAGCGCCTTCTGCGGGTCCTTCTGGTGGATCAACAACCCCAGGGTAAATAATGCAGCCGGATCGCGCAAACCGGCATCCACAGTACGTTCTAACTCTTCAACCGTCTGGGCGTCATCGCCTTTGGTCTGCGAATTGATGGCCTGTCCCAGGTGCAGTTGGATGCGCGTACGTTCCGCCTGAGCCAGCGAAGCCCCACCGGCGCCGCGGGTTAACGAATTGAGACCGTGCCGGCTGGCCTGGCTGTCTTCGGGACTGGTATCTTCGGCCTGGTCAAATAATAATCCGGCCAACTCGACCAACGCTTTGTGGCGCGCTTCATTGATTGGGTCTGGTCCGGCCAACACCGGTCCGGCCAATTCCAGCTGGCGCACCTCGGACATGCGGGTCGGGCCGGTCCCTCCGCGCGGGCGATTTGGCCGCGGCAGGGGCTGGTTGTTGCGGAGCATGATGACGGCCTGCTGGGTATCAATATTTTCAGGGATGAGCTGCAGGGCGTATTCCGCGGCTTGCAAGGCTTTAGCCGGGTCGCCGGCATGCTGCATTAAGCTGGCAGCCGCCAGGAATTCCGTCACGGCTTCCGCTTTGCGGCCAATGTGGTCGTAGATCATCGCCAGACGGGTGCGGGCGATCAGGCTTTCCTGCAAGCGCAGCACCTGGACCCAGTTTTCGATCGATTTTTCAACATCGCGCGCTTTTAAGAAAAGGTCCGCGGCCTGGATGTAAGCCTGAACGGCCTCCGGGATGCGTCCCATGCGTTCGGTGATTTTGCCAATTTTTTCAAATGGGGCAGGGTCCTGGGAGGATACCCGGGCAGCGCGGGTGTAGATGCGCAGGGCGTTGTCATAATCCTTCATTTCAAAGAGAGCCAGCCCCAAATTGGCCAGCGCCGAGGGATTATCCGGGAATTCTTCGAGGGCATGCCGGTAATAGGTCGCGGCCCGATCCCACATCTGGTCCCAGGCAGCCGAATGGCCGAGGTTTATTGCTTTTTGAAATGCTTCTTGATTACCACTCATTCAATCCTACCTCCGGTCAATGGGCCGCTTAGGAAAGCGGTAAGAGTTTGCCCCAGTTCACCCCCCAGCGAGCCTCGGTGATCAAGGGAACCGAAAATGCATAGGCGTTTTCCATCACGCCCTGAACGATGCGCACTGTTTCCTGGAGAGCCGGCTCTTCAACTTCTAACACCAGCTCATCGTGCACCTGGAGCAGCATGCGCGCCGGCACGCCGGCTTTTTTCAAGGCAGGAGGGAGCAAGATCATTGCCATTTTCATGATGTCGGCGGCAGTGCCCTGGATGGGGGCGTTGATCGCTTCGCGCTCTTCCCGGTTGCGCAAATTCTGGTTCATCTGGCCGCGTAAATTGGGGAAATAGCGGCGCCTGCCCAGGAGGGTTTCCACAAACCCCTGTTCGGTCGCCAGGCGGCGAATTCCATCCAGATATGATTTTACACCGGGAAACTGCTGGAAATAGGATTTAACAAAGTTTTCTGCCTCACCCAGGGTCAAATCGGTCGTCCGGCTCAACCCAAACGAGCTCATGCCATAAATCAGACCGAAATTAATCGCCTTGGCGTGGCGGCGCTGATCTTTGGTTACCTCGCCAAGGGGGATGCCCAAAATGGCGGCGGCGGTCGCGGCGTGGATATCCTGCCCGGCGGTGAAAGCCGCGAGCATGGCCTCATCCTGCGACATAGCGGCCACGATGCGCAGTTCGATCTGCGAGTAATCCACCGAGAGCAGCCCCCAACCCGGCTGGGCGATAAAGCCTTCGCGGACGCGGCGGCCCAAATCGGTACGGGTGGGGATATTCTGCAGGTTGGGTTCGGAAGAGGCCAGGCGCCCGGTGACCGACCCGGTCTGGCTGAAGGAAGTATGCACCCTGCCGGTGCGCGGGTTGACCTCAGCCGGCAGAGCTTCGACATAGGTGGACTTTAGCTTTGCCAGTTCACGGAATTCGAGGATCCAATCCACGACCGGGTGCCTGCCGCTTAATTCGTTAAGCACATCGGCCGAGGTTGAGAAGTGCCCACTGGCGGTTTTGCGGGTGCGGTCGGGCGGGTCGAGCTTGAGCGTCTCGAATAAAACCTTGGAAAGCTGCTGGGTGGAGTTGAGGTTGAATTGATAACCCACCGCCTGGATAACCTTCTGTTCCAGGTCCACCAGGCCCTCATTCAGTTCAACAGACATTTTCTCGAAGAAGGGCACGTCCAGGGCGATTCCGGCCTGTTCCATGCGGCCCAACACCGGGATCAATGGCATTTCGATTTCATCAAACAGCTTACGGCCGGAAGTCTTCTCCAGTTTTTTCTGCATGATGGGGTAGAGACCCAGGGTAAAGTTGGCATCGGCCGCGGCATAGGGCGCCGCCTGATCTATGGGAACATCCGCCATGCTGATCTGGTTTTTGCCTTTGCCAATCAACTCCTCGATATGGGTCATAGATGTGCCGAGATAGATCTCGGCCATGTCCTTGAGGCCAAGGTGGCGCGTGGAAGGGTCGGCCACCCACTCTGCGATCATGGTGTCAAAGGTGAGAGGTGAGACTTCGAGCCCATTTTCAGCCAGAACCAGCCAATCATATTTCAGATTGTGGCCGATCTTGCGCTTGGATGGATCGGTCATGGCCGGCCTCAAGGCCTCGATCACCTGGGTCGTGGGCAGCTGCGGCTGGCCGGTCTTGTGGCCGACGGGAATGTAATAACCTTCGCCATCCTGGACTGAAAGGGAAATGCCCACCAGGTCGGCCTGCATGGGATTGGTGGAGGTGGTTTCGGTGTCAAAAGCGATGGTATGGGACCTATCCAGGCGGGCCTGGAGCTGTGCCAGGGCCTCAGGGGTATCGACCAGTTTGAGCTGGAAATCCGCCGCCGGCGGGGAGCCGATGCGGGTGACGGGCTCGCCGAAAAGCGAAAGCTGCTGGCGGGGGGCGGATTGAGGTTCGATCTCCGGTGAAACGGCCTTGCCCGCGTATTTTTGGACGCGGCCTACCAGGGTGCGGAACTCCAATTCACGGAAGAGCTTTTCAAGCGCCTCATAATTGATATGGTCGGTGCGCGCCTCTTCAATATTGAGGGTGATTTCGAGGTTGGTGCGGATCGTTGCCAGGTCGCGGCTGAGAAAGGCCGCGTCGCGCCCGGCTTCCAATTTGTTGCGGAAGCGGGTGGCAATATCATCCAGATGAGCATAAATATCTTCCAGGGTGGGATACTGCTCGAGCAGGGAAACGGCGGTTTTATCCCCGATTCCGGCGACCCCAGGAATATTATCCGAACTGTCGCCCGCCAGACCCTTATACTCGACGATCTGGGATGGCTTTACGCCCATATACCCCACGACTTCCTCTTCGGTGGCGTAATCTTTAGCCTCGGAAATCTTATTGCCCGACAGGCTGACGATGATCCGGTTGCCGACCAACTGCAGCAGGTCACGGTCACCGGTGATAATCTTGACACCCAGCCCCTTGGCGGCTGCCTGGTGGGCGATGGTGCCCAACACGTCATCGGCTTCAAAGCCTTCCATCTCCAGGCGCGGCAGGTGGAAGGCATCCACCATCTGGCGGATGCGTTCGATTTGGGGGCGGAGATCATCCGGCATTTTGGCCCGGGTCCCCTTGTATTCGGGAAAAATTTCATCGCGGAAGGTCTTGCCGGTGTCGAAGGCGACTGCCATATATTCGGGACGTTCCTGTTCCAGTAATCGCAGCATGACATTTGCAAAGCCCATGATCCCGGCGGTAGGTTCTCCGGTACTGGTTTGCAGTCGCTCTCCGGCGCCCATAGAAAGGGCGAAATAGGTGCGATAAGCCAGGGCATGTCCATCGATCAAATAAAGGGTGGGTGGCATAAGCAGTTATTCCTGGTTTAAATAGTCCAGCCTACGGGCGAAAAGATTCCTGACGTTTGCGGGTCTGGCAGATAAAATCCTGCACCAACTGTTGGGAGGGCGGTTGGAAACCGCTGATAATCAAATAACCGGCCGCCCAAAAGTCGCCAGAAGGGTTGTCAACTTCGAACTGCGGGAACCTGGCAACTATTTTCCGCGATACTTGCTGGCGGATTAAGCGTACCACATTCCCCGGGGAAATGGCCGGGGCGACCTGAACCGTCCACTGCAAATATCCCGGTTGGATGAGCAGGCCTTTCAAACGCCAGCTGTATGCCAGACAAACCTGCGGCAGCCAACCCGCCAGAAGTTCGGCCAGCTCCCCAACCAGTTCATGCTGCGGCAGGCGGGGGAGCAAGACACAGGTATAGGCCAGGTTAGAGAGGGTTGGGGCCAGCGGCTCGACCTGTTGGATCGAATTCAAGGCGCGCAGTACGACCGGGCGGGTTTGATCGGTGGACAGGGCCGGCTGTTCGACGATCTCCTGGGGCAGGCGGGTGGGCGCGGCGCCGGTGGGGAACGCAGAAAACTCACTTTCTTGCAGTTCTCCGCCCTCATCCAGCGTGACTTCTGCCAGCATTTCCCGGCTGCCGGTCTGGGAGGTGGTTTGGGAGGAGTCAGGCCCAGTTTCTGGAGCAGGGTTGGCGGTTGGAGGTGCCAGGCTGGCGGGCGGACCGGCCGGGCGGAACTTGTCCAATTCCCAGGGGAAGAGGAATTCCGGGTTATCCGGAGACGCGGCCTGCGCAGCCTGAACCCAATCGCCGGGTTCCGCCTGGGGTTTGCCGTTGGGTTCAGGGCCGGGCATACCGGCTAAAAAATCTGCCAGGCGGGTGGCTTCGGCTTCTAAACGGGCATCGTCCGTTTCGGCTTCGTCTACCAGCAGCTCTTCATCCGGAAAGGCGGCCGCCGGGATTGGTTTTTCGGGCCGGGCCCGGTCTCTTTGCGCCTGACCGGCTTCACGCAGTTCGCGCGCCAACCGTCCGGCCTGGGCGCGGATCACGGTCAAGGGTGTAGCCACCAGGTATACCAGCGCCAACACCATGGAATCGATTAAAGGCGTGGCGTAAATGAGGTATTCGCCGCCGTCGGCATGTAAATGGACGTAACGGGCCAGGTCAACGCCCTCGTTGGCATCGGTGTAGCGCGACAAAAGGCTGGCAACTTCGATCAGGGCTTCCCGGTTAAACTGTCCGGCGGCCACCCAGGGCTGGCTGGTATGGATGACCATCACCCCGGGAGCGGTGGAATCTTCGAGAAATTTTTCCAGGTGGTGCACCGCCAGGGAAGCGTCTTGCAAAGAGGAAAAAAGCGGCGCCCCGACGACTTTTCCGATAGGCATCGAGGGCGCGGGTTCACTCTGGGTGAGCTGGTCAATGGTGTCTAACAGGGTGGGGGCATAAAATGGCTGGCTAACAAACCCATCCGGCCGGACGGCGCTGATTTCAGGCGCCGTTAGGCCCTCGAGCGGGGGTATGACCAGCAGGCGAATGTCAACCGCGCGCTCGCGCAGTCCCTGGGCAACAAATCTGAAAGGCGGCTCGCTCAAGCTCGCGTCGAGGATCGCCAGGGTAAAAACGATATGCTCGGCGCTGGAAAGGGCTTCCCGACCGGTCTGTACTAGGCGTACCCGGTAGCGGCCGCTTTCTTCCAGGCTCAGGCGCAGAAGCTCACCAAAGGCTGGTTGGGGGGTAGCCACCAGGATATTTTTCGCCATATTAAAAGTTTATCACTACCCAAGGTGCAGGGCAAGCGGGCTAACATTTCAGGTGGTTTGCAGTTTGAGCTTAAAGGACCAGACCGAGCAGCGGAATCACCATTTCCGTCTGGGTCAGGCCGCCATGCCGCCCGAGCAGCGGGTTGTCATGGTTGGCCCACCACAGGTAAGCGTCGTCCTGGGCGAACAGGATATAATCGCCGGTCCTTTCTGCCAGTTGGGGATGTGCCTGTCCGGGGCCGAACAGGCCTGCCGTCAGGGCTTCCCGGGTGGGGACCAATTCGTATTTTCCCGGCCAGGTGGCGGCGACATATTCCTTGAGGCGTTGTTCGGCGCCGGGTTTGACATACAGGTAGGCCAGGCGGTTTTCTCCGCTAGGATAGAGGGAAAGGCAGTCATTAAGCACGGGGTGGTTGTGCATTTCCAAAAATGGATTTTTCGGCGTGAGCAGGTGGCCGTGGTCGGCGGTCATCAAGAAGAGGGTATCGCCGCGAGCCTGTTTGCGCATCCCGTCGATAAAGCCTTGCAGCAGGTAGGTGAAGAGCGAGAACTCCAGATCCACGCGTTGATCCAGCGGGCCAAAACGGTGCGAAAGCTCATCGATCTCTCCCCAGTAAATGTAGGTGTAGGCCGGTTTTGCGGCGTGATGCGCCAGCAGCGCGGGCAGCGTCACCCATAAATCTGAAGGCGAGCGGAAGGGGACCACGTTCACCCCGGGGTAGAGCATGGTGGAAAGGCCGGAACGGGCTATCGCCCAATGCTGCAGGGCGTCAGCCTGAATACCGTGGAGGACGAGGTGCGGACCAAAAGTGGGTATGGGCAGGAATTTTTCCGCGTCGAAACCGGCGCGCTTTAATCCACCCGTATCTCCGCTGAAGCTGGTGGGGGAGTGGGTGATCATGTTGGCGATCAGGCTGTATTCCTTCAGGTACATTTCGTAGCCCATCACCCCATGCACCGCGGCGGGTTGGCCGGTCCAGAGCGAGGTCAGCGCAGCCGCCGTGGTCGAAGGAGCGATGCTGGTGATCGGCGCCAGGACGGCTTCATCCAGCAGGCGCTGCCAGAAAGAGGACCGGCTGGCATTGGCGCCATCCGGCGAGGTGAAATGGTTCAACTGTTCCAGCCCCAGACCATCGACGACCAGTAAGACGACCTGCCGGAAAGGGCCGCCCAGCGCATTTAGAATTTCATCCGTCAGGGCCGGCGCACCGAACGCGGGAATGCCCAACCAGTGGCAGATGGATGCGGGCAGATTGATCAGGGACTGACGGTCATAATAGGGATAAACCGAACCAACCCCGGCGTTAAAATTCGGGAGGCGGTGGGATTGCAGGCGAGGGAGTAAGGAAGGAATGAGAGATGTCAATTTTATGGCTCCATTTTGTGAATTATTGTAACTTTTGTGCAACCAAAATGAAAGATGTAGAATTTTGCAAAGGCCGGTAGATTTCGTGCTTTACGGATTGAAAATGGCCCCCGCTCGCTCGTGCCCAGCTCAGAAGCTAGTAGGAAGGGTGCCTGGCTATCATGATACGGATGGGGGTTCATGCCATGCTCCTTTGCTTAATCCAACTTGTAGATGGCCGGGTTCATCAGGCCGATTGCAGTGATGATTACGGTAAGCAGTCCACCGCCGATAAACACCAGCGAAGCACCAAACTGGTCGGTGAGCACCCCCGAGACCCCATAACCTAAAGGCAAGAGCACAAAAGAACCCAGGTAATCGATGCTGGAGACCCGGCCCAGGAGTTCCGGTGGAACCTGTTCCTGCAAAGTATTGATCCATATCAAACCAAACGTGACCATGCTGGCACCGTTCACCAGCGCAGCCGCCAGGACGAGCCACAACTGGTGCGAGAACCCATAGATCACCAACATCAGCCCGCCGATAATCCAGGCGCCATACGCCAGCGGCCCGCGGCGGCGCAAACGATGAAAACGCCCCAGAACTATCGCGCCCAACATTGATCCTGCCGCGGTAAACGAGGCGATCAGGCCATAAGCATTTATGTCGCCCCCCAGGTTCCTTTCGACCAGGAAAGGCAGCGAGACATTGAGCGGGCCGCTGTAGGACACATTGCTGAACGCCGCCAGGGCGATGGTGATCCACAGCCAGGGTGAAGCCATTACGGCATGCATGCCCGCTTTGAGCTGGTGGAGAACGCCTGATTCGGCTGCGGCTTTGCGCAAGGTTTGCGGTACATGCAGGATGGGCAGCAGACAGGCAACCGATATGAAAAAGGTCAAACTGTCCAGCCCGAAGCCAAGCGAAGTGCCCCCCAGTTTTACAAGCAGCGCGGCTAAGGCCGGCCCGACAACGTTTGTGATGTTGGCGCTCAGGCTGGTGAGCGAGTTGGCGCTTGGGAGCAGTTCCTTCGGGGTGATTTCGGGCAGGATGGCGGTATACGCCGGGTAAAAGAAAGCATCCACTATACCAAAGAGGATGCTGGCCGCGTAAACATGCCAGATTTCCAACAATCCGGCGGCAGAAAGCAGGCTCACTACCAGGACTGTCAAGCCGCGCACCAGATCAGAAAGAATCATGACCCAGATGCGCGAGAAGCGGTCGACTGCCACCCCGCCAATCAGAGAAAAGATCAATGCGGGAGTGAAGGAAAAGATCAGAACCGCACCCATAATGGCCGCCGAGCCGGTTTTCTCCAGCACCCACCAACTCAGAGCGATGCGGTATAGGCTGTCTCCCAGGCGAGAGATCGTTTGTCCAGTCCAAATCCAGGCAAACGGGGGATGCTTCAATGAGCGCAAAAATGACATGGGCCTGAATTCCCTTCCAACGGCTGCGTTTTAATTCTAGGGCGCTTCACCCACCCCCCGGCCACGCGCGGCCGGGGAAGATTTTTTTTGTTTTTTTTGGGCGGTAGACCGCCCAAAAAAGGCTTACAATATTTTACTGTAAACTGGCAGTTTTAAAGTTTTTTCGGCCATTAAGCCGCCCGCCGCCCAAAATGCACGATAAGACAATCAAAATACGGATTTTTGATATAATAATCTTCTAAATTTTTGTTGAAGGTTGGTCTGGCATGCGGCGAGAAATTCTCACCTGGACGGATGTTGATAAACTGATCGATCACCTGATCCCGCAATTTGAAGGCGAATTTCAGGCGATGGTGATTATAACCCGCGGGGGTATCGTACCCGGGGGCATGCTGGCAGAAGCGCTCAAGCTGGATACGATCCTGACAGCAGCGGTGGATTTTCCGGCCGAAATGGAAATGGAAAAAGAAAAGGGCCGCTTGCTGGCCTGGCCAAAATTTCTCCAATTTCCAGAGAATAACCTATTAACCAGCAAGCGGGTGCTGGTGGTGGATGATGTGTGGGGGTCCGGGCGCACGATCACATCGGTGAAAAACCGCATTTCCAGCGCCGCGGCGACCTCTTTGACCTGCGTGATGCACTTTAATCCTTACCGCAGCCTGTTTGGGACGGTGCGGCCCGATTATTACGCCGCGATCACAGATGCATTTATCGTTTACCCGTGGGAAATCAACCGTGGCCCGGAAACGGTTCTGCTGCGAGATTTTTAGCGCTTGCGTTGGCTAACGAGCCAACATTTTGGCCATTTGTAGATTTTCTTCCGAAAGCGTCTTGACCGTCGAGGTGACCAGGGCCAGCGGAATGGGCTCAATTTCGTGCCCGTTTAGCCCGGTCATCACGGCGGTTTGTTTTGAGAGCAGAAACTCGACCGCTTTGACGCCAAAACGGGTCGCCAGCAGGCGATCAAAGGCGGATGGTTTGCCACCGCGCTGAATGTGACCGAGAATCGTCACCCGGGTTGTAAAACCGATATCCATTTCATCGATCATCTTTCCCAGTTCAGTCGCGCTGGGCCGGAAACCTTCGGCCACAACGATCATGGCATGCGTCTTGCCGCGCCGGTAAGCATCTTCAATCGCCTTGGCGATCTCTTCTACCGGGGTTTGTTCTTCGGGAATCAGCACCATTTCCGCCCCGGAAATAATTCCCGCCTGCACCGCCAGGTAGCCTGACATGCGTCCCATGGTCTCCACCAGGAAAGCGCGGCTGTGGGAAGAGGCCGTGTCACGAATTTTATCCATGGCATCGACAATCGTGTTGAGGGCCGTGTCCACACCGATGCACATATCGGTACCGTAGATATCATTATCGATGCTGGCTGGCACGCCGACGACCGGCACGCCCTGTTCGGAAAGCTTGATGGCGCCGGTGAGCGATCCATCGCCGCCGCCTACCACCAGGGCATCGATGCCGAAGTTGCTCATCTGGCGAATAGCCTCGCGCTGACCCTTGAGTTCCTTGAACTCCAGGCTGCGCGCCGTTTGAAGAATAGTGCCCCCGCGCTGCATGATCCCGCCCACGTCGCGCGCGCCCATCTCATGGAACGATCCGCGAATCAGCCCGTGATAGCCGCCTTCTACACCGATAACCCGGACCCCTTTCGAAAGGCCCGTGCGCACGACAGCGCGAATAAAGGGGTTCATCCCCGGGGAATCTCCGCCAGAAGTGAGCACACCGATAGTGCGAATAGAATTGGGGTACATCTTTACCTGATACCTTCGTAAATTATTGAATTGTAAGGTTTTCTACCTGGAGGTTTTCCTCCCCGACCAGGTCAGCCAGACGGCGATGCAGATCGGGAGAATAGCCCGTGGTGTCATTGGGGAATTCTACCAGAAAATAGCTTCCCATTTCAAAGACCATCAGGGCAAAACGGTCGCGGCCCGGGCAGGAACGCAGCACACCCAGCACCCTTTTCAAGCGTAGGACTTCGCGCGCCTTGTTGCCATTGGCGCGCAGGATCACTTTCACCATACGCGGGTGGTCGTCCAGAATCACCGTTTGCACGCCAGGCGGCGCGATGAGGTACGACAGCGGTTTGACACCCACCACGGGAGAAATGCGGGGAGCATGCATAGGAACCGGCGCGGCGGCCTGCCTTTCGGCGGGCGTTTGGGCCGGTGGAAGGGGCGGGCCAACTGCCGGGCGTGCTTCGGGGGTCGATTCGGGAGAGACAGCCAACGGCAGCAGACTGCCAGAGAGCACGGGGCCATCCATGCGGTAATCGCTGGGAGGTTCCATCATATACCAATCGTCCGGGAGGGGCGGCGGCGGGGGGACATCATCATCCCAGTCCTCGCTTTCGGTTTCTCGCGGATCGACAGCTGGAGCCGGGGCAGGCGGGGAGGCAGGGGGCGGCGCCTGGGGAGTGGGCGGCTGCGCTTCGGCTTCCACGGGCGGCGAAACCGGCGCCGGATCTCTGGCGGGGAATTGGAAGGAAGGCAGGGGCGGAAGCGGCTCGAGATCCAGTTCGGGCAGGTCATCGGTATACCCGACCAGATCGGATGAACCGGGGGGCAGCCAGTCCGCTAAAGACTTGTCGTCCGCCTGGTCAGGTGGGATGTCGACCATTTCCTCGATCATCAGTTTATCCACCAATAATTTCGGATCGCCGCTCTGCATGTCTACTTTGCCTTCGGCGGTCAGCACGCGGTCCATCTCAATCAGCTTGCCGTAGCGGTCCCAGGTCTTGGGGAAGAGTACCAGTTCGATACTCCCTTGAATATCTTCGAGGGTGGCAAAACCCATCGCGCTGCCGGTCTTGGTCTGGTGGCGGCGGAAGCGGATCACCATGCCGGCGACGATAACTTTTTCTTTGTGGCTGGCTTCGCTCAACTGGCCGGAGAAATGAGTGATCTTATTTTTGAGGAAAGGCAGGTAGGGGGTGAGGGGATGGGCGGAGACATACAGCCCCAGCAGCTCACGCTCCCACTCCAGCTGGGCGCGGCGGTCGACCATCAGCGCCAGCGGCAGGGTAAAGCCTTCATCGATGCCTTCGACGGTGCCAAAGAAGCTCATCTGCCCGCTCTGCACTGCCTTGAAATGGCTGGTCGAAATGGAGATGATCTGGTCGAGGGCTTCCAAAAGTGACTGGCGCTCGCCAAACGCATCCATGGCGCCGACCTTGATCAGGCATTCCAACGAGCGTTTGCCCACGGAGTGCAAGTCAACCCGGTGGGCAAAATCGGTCAGGTCGCGGAATGGTCCATCCTCGGAACGGGCCTGTAAAATCAGGTCGACCGGCGACTGGCCAACGTTTTTTATCGCCCCCATCCCGAAACGGATGGCGGGTTTCTTGTCGGGCCGGTCTTCAATCGAGAAGTCCCAACCGCCGGAGTTGACGTCCGGCGGCAGCACGTCGACATCCATGGCGCGGCAGTCCGCCACATAAACGGCCACCTTGGCGCTGTCGTTTTTGGAGGCCGACAGGACGGCCGTCATATATTCGACGGTAAAGTGGGTTTTGAGGTAGGCGGTCTCGACGGCGATCACGCCATAATCGGCGGCGTGGGCTTTGGGGAAGCCGTAGCGGGCAAAGTTTTCCCAATCCACGAAAATGGCGGTGGCGGTCGCTTCAGGAATGCCGCGCTGCTGCGCGCCATCGATGAATTTAAGGCGGTGTTTTTGGAGCACATCGGCTTTTTTCTTGGCGATGGATTTGCGCAGCTCGTCGGCTTCAGAGGCGGTGTAGCCGGCCATATTGATGGCGGCGCGCATGATCTGTTCCTGGTAGACCGGGATGCCGAAGGTCTCCTGGAAGATCGGTTCCATTTGCGGATGGCGGTACTCGACCGGTTCTTCGCCGTGCATGCGCCGGATGTAGGTGGGGATAAATTCCAGCGGGCCGGGGCGGTAGAGGGCGACCATGGCGATGACGTTATCCAGGTTGCGCGGCTTCATCTGCATCAGGTAGCGGGTCATGCCCGAACCTTCCAGCTGGAAGACGCCCGCGGTATGGCCCTGGCTGAGGAAGCTGAAGGTCTCGGCATCATCAACGGGGATATTGTCCAGGTTCATGCGGATGTTGTGGCGCTGGTAGATCAGATCACAGGCGCGCTGCATGATGGTGAGGGTGACAAGGCCGAGGAAGTCTACCTTGAGCAGCCCCATGGCTTCGACGATCGACATCTCGAACTGGGCCACGGTTTTAATGGGTGAATCTTCAGCATTGTTGGTAGGCCGGTGGAGCGGGGCGTAAGCGATGAGGGGAATATCGGTGATGATCACCCCGGCGGCGTGAGTGCCGGCATTGCGGACCACGCCTTCCATATTGGCGGCGGTGTTGATGACTTCCCGCAAATATTCAGTATTATCGTAAATTTCCTTTAACTCAGGCACCTGCTCGACCGCTTCCATGATGGTCACCGGGTGGCTGGGAACCTGGGGGATCAGTTTGGTGACGCGGTCGACCTCGGAGATGGGGATATCCATGACCCGACCCACATCGCGGATCGCGCCGCGCGCCCCGAGGGTGCCGAAGGTAATGATCTGCGCAACTTTATCGGAACCGTATTTCTCGGCGGTGTACTGCATCAATTCGCCGCGGCGGTCGTCCTGGAAATCCATGTCGATATCCGGCATGGAGATACGCCCGGGGTTCAAGAAGCGCTCGAAAATCAGCCCGTGGTGAAGAGGCTCGATCAAGGTGATTTCAAGGGTATAGGCCACGATCGAACCGGCGGCGGAACCGCGGGCGTTGTACCAGATGCTGCGCCGGCTGGCCTCGCGGCACAAGTCCCAGACGATGAGGAAGTAGGCATCGAACCCCATCTGGTGGATGATGCCCAATTCATATTCCAGGCGTTCGCGCACCGGGGGATCACTGAAATGTTCGCCATAACGGCGGCGAAGACCGTCTTCGCACAGCTCGCGCAGGTAAGTTTCGGCAGTGTGGCCTTCCGGAACGGGGAAGCGCGGCAGATGGTAGCCTTTGTTGGAGAGGTCGACATTGCAGCGCTCTGCCACCAGCAGGGTATTGCTGATCGCTTCCGGCACTTCGGCAAACAGCTCGCTCATTTCCTGCGGAGAGCGCAGGTAATAAGACTGGTCGGTCATGTGCATGCGGTTGGGATCGCTGAGCAGCGATCCGGTCTGGATGGCTAGCAGGATATCCTGGTAGCGGGCGTCTTCGGGGTTGACGTAATGCGAGTCATTGGTGGCGACCAGGCGGGCATCGTAGTGCTTTGCCAGGTCGATCATCGTGCGGTTGATGGTTTCAAGTTGGGGGATATCGTGGCGCTGCAATTCAATGAAAAAACGGTCGCGGCCAAAAATATCGAAATACCAGTCAAGCTTCTTGCGGGCGGCTTCTGCGCCCCCTTCCAGAACGGCGCGCGGCGCCTCGGCGGACATACAGCCGGAGGTGGCGATCAGACCTTCGGAATGGGCAGCGAGGAACTCGTGATCGATGCGTGGATAATAATAGAAACCTTCCAACTGAGAGGCGCTGGCGATTTGCAGCAGGTTCTGGTAGCCGGTGGCATTTTCAGCCAAAAGCAGGAGGTGGGATGAGGTCTTATCCAGTTTTGAATCGCGGTCGCTCATCCGCCGGGCTGCCATGTATGCTTCAAGACCGATGATCGGTTTTATCCCGACGGCTTTCGCGGCATTGAAGAACTCGATCACTCCGAACATGGTGCCGTGGTCGGTCAGGGCAACAGCCGGCATGCCCATTTCTTGGGCCTTTTTCACCAGCTTTTTGATGTTGCTGAATCCGTCCAGCAGGGAATATTCAGAATGAACGTGCAGATGCGCAAACGACATGACACCCCATATCGAACAAATTTTTGATTATATGATTATAGCACCGGCAACCAGAGGTCAGGCCAATATTTTAACTTAAAATTTTCGGAGTATTTCAGGCCGGTTTCTTTTTCAAACCTTAAGCATTGCAGAACGTTGGAACCCTGCAATTCCGAGATGAATCACCCTGCAAACTGAAAAAACTGGAAAGGTTAATAAAAAAAGCCGCCCCCAATTGGAGGCGGCTCAGGCAGTACCCTGGTTTTTATTCGAATTGTGTGCTTTGCAAAAAATTGGTTGTACAGGTTCCAATCCTCTTTCTTGAATTCCAGTTTACCGCCGTGTTCTTCGCAGAAAACGGATGCCAGATTGGGCATATTGGGGACTGGAGCGGGATTGGTTTGTGGGAAGCCGCAGGATGCCAGCAGCGCCACAAACATTAACATAAACAGGATAGACTAAACTTTGCGGAACATATCGACTCCCATCTGAAACTGACCAAAAGATTTTACTTGTGAATTACTTCACGTTCAGGACCATGGAGATCGAAAATTGTTCCGCAAATGATGAAAAAAGGATTACGAATCCTTGGGCAGGGTGCCGTAGACCCAATCCCAAAACGGAGAGCTGACCCCGAAACGCAGGTCGGGGGTCTTGTAGTGGTGCAGCATATGATGGCGCTTGAGATAGCCCAGGAAACCCCAGCGCATGGGGAAGTGATGGGTGGCGTAGTGCAATAAGTCATATGCCAGATAGCCGACGGTAAAGCCGGCAACCATCGGCCCTACGTCCTGAGGTTGGCCCAACCCCTGCCCGACCAGAAAATAGAATAACAGCCAGAAGGCGGCTGCCATAGGGATGCTGACCGCAGGCGGCATCACCAGGCGGGTCTTCATGCGCGGCTGGGCGTGGTGCACGCCGTGGAAGAGGAAGATGATCCGCTCCTGCCAGGCAGTGCGCGGGTGAAAATGGAAAAAGAAACGGTGGATGTTATATTCCACGAAGGTCCAGATGACCAGGCCGATCATGAAGCTCAAAGGCAGGGCCAAGGGGTCGGTGCGCGGGCCGCTCATGGCAATGCCCAGGTAGTACATATACACAGCATAGGGTACCCAGATCACGATGATGGTAATGGGGTGGACATGGGTGAAAAATTCGAGAAAATCGGATTTGAATAGGCGAATCGGAACATCACTGTGGTCGATTTTAAGCGTTTCTTCCATGATGAATTTCTCCAGGTAAATGAATTTTTAATCGGATATAAATTGTCCGAATTACGCATATTATACATAGTTTTCCTGTATGGGAAAGGATTATTAATTGGACTAATTCAGTAGTATTAAGCGTCCAATTTTCTGTTATAATCGCCGGCATGAAGTATCACATTTGGACCGAAGGCTGCCAGATGAATGTGGCCGATTCTCAGCGGGTGGCGTCTGCTTTGGAGCACCTGGGGTACCAACAGACCCCGGCGGCGGAACAGGCAGATATCATCGTGATGAACACCTGCGTGGTGCGCCAGAGCGCGGAAGATAAAGCCTACGGCCGGCTGACCTCGCTGCGGCCCTTGAAGAAGCACAACCCGAATATGGTGATCAACCTGATGGGCTGCCTGGTGGGGGTGAAAGATACAACCCACCTGCGCGAGCGCTTCCCGTACGTGGATGTTTTTTCGCCGCCTTCCGACCCGGCCCCGCTGGTCAATTACCTGCTGCAAAAAGAAGGCCGCCAGCTCGAGGAAGACCAGACCGCGGAGCGCTTTGCCTGGATGGACGGCGACCTGGTGCTGCCGGTGCAAGAACGCCACAGCCTGGTTTCGGGTTTTATCCCGGTGGTTTACGGCTGTTCGTTTGCCTGCACGTACTGCATCATCCCTTACAAGCGCGGGATAGAACGTTCGCGCCCGGCGTCTGAAATTATGACCGAAGCGCGCGCGCTGGTCGCGCAGGGTGTCAAAGAAATTACCCTGTTAGGCCAGATCGTCGACCGTTACGGCAAAGATGAACCCACATTTCCAAACCTGTCAGGACTGCTCAACCAGCTGTCCGAAATTGACGGCCTGGAACGGCTGCGCTTCCTGACCTCGCATCCCAACTGGATGAGCGATGAGCTGCTGGATACGGTGGCCAACAACCCGAAGGTGATGCCGCATATCGAATGCCCAAACCAGGCCGGGGACGATGAGGTGCTGGGGAACATGCACCGCGGTTATACCGCCGAGGATTACCGCCGGCTGGTGGGACGCATCCGCAGCCGCGTGGATAACGTTTCAATTGCCACGGATATTATTGTGGGTTTTCCTGGAGAGACCGAGGATCAGTTCCAGCATACGGCAGACCTGCTGAGCGAGCTCAAACTGGACGTGGCCCATCTGGCGCGCTATTCTGCGCGCCCGGGGACGGTTTCGGCGCGGCGCATGCCCGATGATGTGTCTGAAGAGGAAAAATGGCGCCGCTTCCGCCTGCTCGAAGAACTGCAGGAAGGGATCGCGACCCAGATTCACGCCGGCTACCTGGGGCGGACGGTGGATATTTTGTTTGAAGAAAAGGTCAAGGAGCGCTGGAAAGGGCGCACGCCGACCAATAAGCTGGTTTTCGCCACCTCATCTGAAGACCTGCGCGGGCAGGTGCGCCCGGTGAAGATCGACTGGACGGGTCCCTGGTCGATGATCGGCAGCCTGGTGTAGCAATTCAGCAGGGCAGGCGGTCAGCGCACCCCTTCGGGTGCGCGAAGCGCGTCAGCCGGTCAGTGATGATTTGCAAGGAGAGTCCTGAGTGTCTTTTCCATCGGCGTAAATTAACTTCGGTGTTGCTTAAGCTAAATACCCAACCTTGAGAATTCCCCGCACTGGGGGATTTTGGTTTATACTGCCCAGCAATGATCAGGCGCAGAATTATATTAATTGGATTGGCCGCGGTCGTGCTGGCGGGGGCCGCCGGTTATTTTCTATTACGGCGCTGGACGAGCAATTCCATCCGCAATCAATATTTAGGGGAATGGCTGCGCGATCCGCAGGGCCACCAGGATTGGACCATACAGATCGGCGAGCGCTGCGGGGACGCGCCGTTTCAAATGCCGACCAACGGTTATATCGGCTACCTGTGGGGCGATTCCTTCAGCCTGGGTCACTATCACCAGGGGATCGACATCTTTTCCGGCACGCCGCCCGGGGAGGTTGAGGTGCGTACAGCCTATGCCGGTTATATTTCGCGCCTGCCGGATTGGAAATCTTCAGTCATCGTGCGCATTCCCAGCGACCCGCTGCAGCCGGATCGCCAGATCTGGACGTATTACACCCACATGGCGGAAGCGGATGGCACCTCGCTGATTGATGCCGCCTTCCCGCCCGGCACGAACGATGTCTTTATTCCGGCGGGTACGTTATTGGGCCATCAAGGGAATTATTCGGGCACGGTGGGATCTCCGACGGGCGTCCACCTGCATTTTTCCGTGGTGCTGGATGACGGGCAGGAAAAATTTCGCAACGAGCTGGAAATCCAGAACACACTCGACCCATCGCCTTACCTGGGATTAATGCTCAATGCGAAAGAGAATAAAGGCGTGATCCCCACCTGCCCATAAATTGGATACGAGCAGGGCAGCAGGCGCAAGCCGGCAAACCTCGCTCGCGTTTTACGCATTCAAGCCCGGCGGCATCTTTTGACGTTATAATAATTGGTATCAGGCGGCCAATTTTGCCTGGGAGGGTGTGAATGCTTGGTTTTCGCGATCTCAACAGCGGATTGAGACAGATTGGTTTGGACGCGGGTTGCCCGGTAATTTTGCATGCCTCGCTTTCATCCTTTGGCGAGATCCGCGGCGGTGCAGAAACGCTGCTGGGCTCAGTTTTATCGCTGACATCTGGTGTAATGATGCCCGCCTTCACCTATAAGACCATGATTGTTCCGGAAGAGGGCCCGCCCGATAATGGGCTGGTATACGGCAGCCAGCGCGACCAGAACCGCACGGCGGAATTTTTTCTTGCTGATATGCCGGTTGACCCCAGCCTGGGTGTCACGGCAGAAACATTGCGCCGGCTGCCGGATGCTCACCGCTCTACCCATCCGGCGCTCTCGTTCAGTGGAATACAGGTCGACTCTGCGCTTGACGCTCAAACGATCGCGGAGCCGCTGTCGCCTATCACGACACTGGCTGAAATGGGTGGGTGGGTGCTGCTGCTGGGTGTCAACCAGACGGTCAACACCAGCCTGCATCAAGCCGAACGGCTCGCCGGGAGGCCCCAATTTACCGCTTGGGCGCTGACTTACGCCGGGGTGGTGGAATGCCCAAATTTTCCAGGGTGTTCTAAAGGGTTTGCCAAAGCCGCGAATTATTTACAGGACCTGACCCACCGCACTCAAATCGGAAATGCCAGGGTAGAGGCAATCCCGCTGGCGGAGATGATTGAGCGGATCAAGGCCGCCATCGAGGACGATCCTCAGGCACTTTTGTGCGACCGGCTCGACTGCGCAGAGTGTGGTGCAGTGCGGCGGCGGTTATGCACCGTGGTTACTCCTGAGTGAACAGAGGAGCTTATGGTTTCTGACCACGCTCAGTCATCCCTGCAACTGCTTTACGACATCAGCCGGCAGCTGGTCTCATCATTAGACCTGCCCACCGTGCTGCAGAATGTGGTGGATTTATCGATTCGTTATCTGGGCGCGGAACGCGCCACCCTGATTGTTTTAGATGAACAGCAGCGGCCTTCCGAAGCGGTGTTGGTGTATGACAACCAGCACCTGCCTTACACCATCGAACAACTGCAGCAGGTGGTTGACCAGGGATTGGCGGGTTGGGTGCTGCGCAACCAGAAATCGGTGCTGATATCCAATACCAGCCAGGATGAGCGATGGGTGCGCCGTCCGGACGATCAAGAGAATCGTTCCGGGGCGAAATCGGCGATTTGCATCCCCCTCCAGACGCGCAGCCAGCCGGTAGGTGTGCTGACCCTGGTGCACCCGGAGCCGGGGTTTTTCTCTCAAGCCCATCTCAATCTGCTGCAGTCAATTGGCGATCAGGCGGGCATCGCAATTTATAACGCGCGACTGTATGATTCGCTGCAGATTGCCACCCGGCGCTACCGCGAGCTCTTCGAAGATAATATTGACCCGATTCTGATCACCGATAAGTCGGGGACTATTCTTGAAGTCAACCGCCAGGCGGAGATTCTGGGTAAAGGGGACAAAAAAAGCCTGGTGGGCCGTTCGATCCTCGATCTGAGCGAGCCTAACCTGGAAAAACTGGGTCAGGACTTTGCTAACCTGTACTTGGGTGAGATGATCTCCTTTGAAAGTAATTTCCACCCGCCGGACGGACCCCTGGTGCCGGTTGAGATTTTTGTGTACCAGGTGCGCCTGCAAAAAGATGATGTGCTGCAGTGGACGGTACGGGATATCACCTCGCGTAAGGAGCTGGATATGCTGCGCAACGATCTGGCAGCCATGGTTTATCATGATTTGCGCTCGCCCCTCTCCAATATCGTCTCCAGCCTGGATATGATGGAAGGCCTGCTGCCAAACCCCGATACCAACTCACTGCGCCTGATTTTCAGCATCGCATCCCGTTCCAGCGAACGGATGCAGCGCCTGATCAGCTCGCTGCTGGATATCAGCCGGCTGGAAGCCGGGCAGCCGATCACCAATCAAAAGGAAATTGAAGCCGCCCGCCTGGTTTTGGATGCGGCGGATACGGTGTTGCCCGCGTTGGAAACCAAACAGCAAACCATAAAAATCGATCTGGCGGATGGACTGCCCAAGATTTTGATCGATGAAGATATGATTCGGCGGGTTTTGATCAACCTGGTTGAGAACGCGGCCAAATTTACTCCCAGCAAAGGGGAAATCAGGATCCAGGCTGCCCTGGTGAATGGAATGGTCCGATTTTGCGTGCAAGACAACGGTCTCGGGATTCCACCTGAAGCTCTGGAACTGATATTTGAGAAATTTAGACGAATCACCACCGAAAATACGCCCAAAGGACTGGGCTTAGGCCTGGCATTTTGCCGTTTGGCGGTTCAAGCCCACGGCGGGCGGATATGGGTCGAGAGTGAGTTGGGTAAAGGCAGCCGTTTTTATTTCACCTTGCCACCGAACCCGCAAATGTAGTATAAATTGAGCCGCAGCCCAACTGAAAGAAGGATCGGAATACCGCATGCAGGAAATTGCACCGCACGTTTATATTGAAACCGGCTATGCCGGGGTTACTCTGGGAGCGATCAACTGGCCGTTAGGCCTGGTGCTGATCGATTCGCCTTTTCGCCAGGAAGATACCCGATCCTGGCGTTCTGGTTTGTTGAACCTGGGGGGCGGCGTGGACCGCCTGCTGGTTAACCTGGACGCACATTTCGACCGCACCCTGGGGACGCGAGCCATGGATTGCACGGTGGTCGGTCAGGACAAAATGGCTGAGGCATTTCGCAATCGCCCGGTGACATTCAAAACGCAGGCGACCGAAACCGGCGCGGATTGGGAACAATTTAACGGCCTGGGCAGCATCCGCTGGTCGCCGCCGGAGATCACCTTTACCGAGCGCATGCAAATTAATTGGAGCGATCACCCGCTGCAGCTCGAATACCACCCTGGTCCGGGTATCGGCGCTGTATGGGCAGTGATGCCGGGCAGCCAGGTGTGCTTTGTGGGCGATGCGGTCGTACCGGACCAGCCGCCTTTCCTGGCTAACGCCGATCTGGAAACATGGATCGAACATATCACCCAACTGCTTCAGCCGGAATATCAGAATTTTTTGCTGGTCAGCGGCCGCGGGGGATTGGTGACCCACGATCATGTCCGCCGCCAGCTGAATTTTTTGCAGCGGGTGCATGCCAGCCTGGAGGCGCTTTCGGGGAAGAATGCCCCGGTAGACGAAGTGACCACACTGGCTGAGACTTTGATGAAAGAATTCCAAAATACGGGGACGCGCCAATCGCAGTACCTGCAGCGTTTGAAATGGGGCCTGCGGCAGTATTTCCTGCGCCACTATAAAGAAGTACCCAGCGAAGAACTGGAAGAATAAACACAACCGCTCCCGCAGATGGCACAACCTGCGGGAGCGATCATTCGGTGAAAAGGATCTGGCATGACCTACGAAAATTATGTTCCCGTTGTTGAAGTGACCCGCGGGCCGATCGTCGAATGTGTTCACTTTGGGGCAGCGGTGGTAGTGGATGCTGCCGGGCAGGTGCTGGCAGCGGTGGGAGATCCCCAGACGCGGGCTTACCTGCGGTCCAGTGCCAAACCATTCCAGGCGCTGCCTTTCGTGGAAATGGGCGGGGTGGAGAAATTTAACCTGAGCGATCGTGAACTGGCCCTGATGTGCGCGTCGCACCACGGCACGGATGAACATGTGCGCGTGGTGACTGGCATGCAAGAAAAAATTGGCATCGATGAAAGTGATATGCTGTGCGGCTCGCACGAACCAGCGGACAAAGCTACGTGGAAGGCAATGGTCCTGCGCGGTGAACAGCCTACCCCACGCCGGCATAACTGCTCCGGCAAACATACCGGCATGCTGGCTCACGCCGTGATGCGCGGATTGCCAAAGGCGGATTACATCAACCCGCAGCATCCCGTCCAGCAGACCATCCTGCAGACCTTTGCCGAGATGACCGGGATGGAAGCGGGCCAGGTCGTGGTGGGGATCGATGGCTGCTCGGTGCCGACTTTTGCGATCCCGCTGTACAACACGGCCCTGGGCTTTGCCCGGGTCGCCGATCCCAGCCGGCTGCCCGAAAGGCGGGCAAACGCCCTGCGCCATATTTTCCATGCCATTTCCACCTTTCCGGAAATGATCTCCGGGCCGGGCGGGTTCGATACGGGTTTAATGCAGGCCGCTGCAGGCAAATTTGTCTCCAAAGGCGGCGCGGAAGGGTATCAGGGGATTGCCGTAGCGCCCGGAGCGCTCAGCCCGAATTCACCCGGATTGGGGATTGCTTTCAAAATTTCGGATGGCGACGGGTCCGATCGGGCGCGTCCCATGGTTGCCCTGGCCTTGCTCAAGCAGCTCGGTTTGCTGAGTGCGGCCGAAGTTGAGCGCATGGCGAAATTTGACCAGCGGAAACTCTACAATTTTCGCCGGCTGGAAGTTGGCGAAATCCGGCCGTGTTTTACGGTCTAGCCAGCCACGAAACTGCGAAAAAGGGATGACTATGAATATGGTCGATGAGCACGGCCAGATCCAGGCTCTAGGGGACGAGGTCCTCCGGCGGTTGATGGCTTTTTATGGGCGGCCCGAGTGGCGCGATCCGCTGCCGCCGCTGGACGAACTGGTTTCGACCATCCTGTCGCAGAACACCAACGACCGCAATCGCGACCTGGCCTACCAATCCCTGCGCAGGCGCTTTCCAACCTGGGAGCAGGTGCGCGATGCCGCCCCCTCGGACGTAGTGGAAGCGATCCGCATCGCCGGTCTGGCCAACCAGAAGGGCCCGCGCATTCAGACCGTTTTGCGCGAGATCACGGCGGAGCGCGGCGCGCTGGATTTGGGGTTCCTGGCCGATTTAACGGTCGAAGAAGCTCACACCTGGCTGACCCATTTCAAAGGGGTCGGCCCGAAAACCGCGGCGATCGTGCTGGTGTTTTCATTGGGCAAGCCTGCTTTTCCGGTCGACACCCACGTCTACCGGGTCAGCGGCCGGATTGGGCTGCGCCCGGAGAAAATGTCGGTGGAAGAGGCCCATACCCACCTGGCGGGTTTGTTTCCGCCAGAGGATTATGGGCCGGCGCATCTCAATTTGATCCGCCTGGGGCGTGAAATCTGCCACGCTCGCAAACCGGATTGCGAGGCCTGCCCGCTGAAGGATATCTGCCAATATTATGGGGCGCAGAAGGCGGTCCAGGTTTCTTAATTTTTCGTGATAAAATTTTTCTGTTCCATATTCTTAATGTAGAGGTGCTGGATGTCTGATCCTGTGCTCGTTGCTGTAGCCTGGCCGTATGCCAATGCCGAGATTCATGTTGGAAATCTGACGGGTTCGTATTTACCGGCGGATATTTTTGCGCGGTACAACCGCATGCGCGGCCGGCAAGTGCTGATGGTCAGTGGCTCAGATGCGCACGGCACCCCGATCATGGTGCGGGCAGATGCAGAAAAAACCACACCCCTGGAAGTTTACCAGCGGTTTCACCAGAGTTTTCTGGAAACGTTCCAGAAACTTGGCCTGACGTATGATCTTTTCTCCAGCACGCATACCAAGAATCATTTTGATGTTTCCCAGCAGATTTTCCTGGCCCTCAAACAGAACGGCAATTTGTATCCCGACCAGGAACTGCAGTGGTTTTCCACCGCGCAAAACCGTTTCCTGCCGGACCGCTATGTCGAAGGCACCTGTTATATCTGCGGTTTTACCAATGCACGCAGCGACCAGTGCGACAACTGCGGCAACCTGCTTGACCCCTCGAAGCTGATCGATCCGCACTCGAAGATCGATGGTTCGCGGCCAGAACTGCGAGAAACCGAACATTATTACCTTGACCTGGCCAAACTACAAACCAAGGTCCAGGATTTTCTCAAGCTGCGCGAATCTTACTGGCGGCCGAATGTGCTGCGCCAATCCCTGGGGCAGATCGAGGCGGAGGGACTGCGCGGGCGACCGATTACCCGCGACCTCGAGTGGGGGATCCCGGTGCCTTTGGAAGGCTGGAAGGATAAATGCCTGTATGTATGGTTCGAAGCGGTGATCGGCTACCTTTCCGCGGCGATTGAGTGGGGCTCGTTAAAAGGCAAACCGGATGCCTGGAAGACCTGGTGGCATACGCACGATGTGCGTGCTTATTATTTCATTGGCAAAGATAACATTCCTTTCCATGCCATCATTTGGCCGGCGCAGTTAATCGGCGCTGGAACAGTCTTCGATGAAATACGGGGCGAACCCAAACCAATGCCGCTGGCGATGCCTTACGATGTGCCCGCGAACGAATTTATGAACCTGGAGGGGCAGAAAATTTCCGGCAGCCGCAATTGGGCGGTGTATGCCCTGGATTTCTTGAGCCGTTACGACCCGGACCCGCTGCGTTATTACCTGACCGCGAATATGCCCGAAACCCGGGATTCAGATTGGGACTGGGAAGAGTTTTACCATCGCAATAATGATGAACTGGTGGCGACCTGGGGCAACCTGGTAAACCGGGTGCTGTCTTTTGCCTATAAGAATTTTGATGGCAAAGTGCCGAATCCTGGCAAGCTGGATGAAGAAGATCTGGTATTAATGCGCCAGGTGGATGATGGTTTCAGGACTGTGGCGGGGGAATTAGAAAGTGTGCGGCTGCGTTCGGCCCTGTCCGAGGCGATGCGCCTGGCGACCGAGGTTAACCGCTACCTGGATATCACCGCTCCCTGGTCGACGATCAAGACCGACCGGGATGCCGCGGCGCGTTCCATCTTCGCCGCAATTCATGCCATCGATTCGCTGAAAATCTTGCTGGCTTCTTTCCTGCCGCATACCTGCGAACGCCTGCATACGTTCTTAGGATATAAGCGGCCCCTATTTGGTAAGCAAAGCACTTCCCAGGTTGAAGATGCGCTGGGCACGCATACCATCCTCACCTATGATGCGGATGGCGGGACTGCCTTGTGGATGCCCAGCCAGATTGAGCCGGGCAGGGTGCTGGTCCAGCCAGAGCCGCTCTTCAAAAAACTCGAGCCTAAAATTATCGAAGAAGAACGAGCGCGCCTGGGACAGTCCAAGAGTTAAATCTATTAGAAGATGGTGTTTGACCCGCAGCGCGGGTCAAACACCATCTTAAAAAACTATGGCGCAAGATGGGGATAGAGCAGAGCGTAGGATAAACCCCCGTTACTGGTGCGCACAAATGCCTGACCGCTGGCGGATATGGCGATAATCCAGCCATTGTTGTCATCCACAAAATCCATCGTGCCGCCCCATTGGGTGCCGCTGACCTGGTTCCAGGCACTTCCGCCGTTGGTTGTCTTGTAGACCTTGACCCCCGCATACACGTCCGCGGCGGTCTGCCCAAGGTACCAGCCTTTCTGGGATATCAGGAAAAAGTAGCCGCCATAGGCGCGGGGCATGGGCGAGGAACTCCAGTTGGCGCCGCCGTCGCTTGTGCGATAGATCCAACGGGAGGTTTGGTTGTTATTCAGTTTGGAGCAGGTGACCATCACCAGCCCTTTATTACTGTCAAAGAAATACGGCGCATCGGCTCCACAGGCAACCGACTCGTTGGTAAAGGCATCAGCCATCGATGCCGGCGGTGGCAGGTTCACCATGTTCCAGGTATCACCCCCATCCACCGTAGCGTACAGGTACAGGCCTTTGATCACGCCGTAGCAGTTTCCCGCCAGCAAGCCGTGATTGGCGTCTCGGAACCAGGCGCCGCTCTTGCTGCAGGCCATCTCGGCGTTATTTTTGTCAGGTGAAACCTTCAAGGTCCAGGAATCTCCGCCATTGCTGGTGGTGTACAGGGCGAAATAGGTATGGCTCATGCCGACGCCCAGCACGGAGAGCAGCCAACCGTGATTGGCGTCTGTGAAAACAATCTGATTGGTGGTGAAGCCATCCATGGTCAGCCCGGAGAGGCTGGTGGTAGTCGGATTCCAACTGGCGCCGCCGTCAGCCGTGCGCCAAACGGTAAACTGGGTGGGAGGCGCGCCGTTTGGCAGCGAAGAATAATTGACCCAGGCGTGGTTCGCATCTTGAAAATATGCCAGGGCATGTTTTCCGCCGCGGCTCGGCTCTGGCGGGGTTACCGCTTTCCAGGTGTTTCCACCATCAGCGGTCTTGAGAATATCGTCGGTAGTGTTGGAAATAAACTGGCCGACTGCCCAGCCGGAATTGGTATCCAACATTTTGATGACATCAATTTTGACACCGGGAGCCGAGGTGGTGCTGGCGGCAGGGGTCGCCGTGGGAGGAAGTGGGGTAGCGGTGATCACGGGAGGAAAAGTAGGAGTGGGGGGTGCCTGATCCGGGGTGGATGTTGCCGGAAGGGAGGTCGAGGTGGCGAGATCCGCGGTAGGGGTAGGGGTGATGACGGGGGCCGGGGTGCCGGTCGCGCCGGAAAAATTTAAATTGCAGGCACTGAGCAGTGCGCAAGAAAGCAGCAAGAATAACATTGTGGATTTTTTTCGCATAGGTAAATTCCTTTGTTTCAACCAACCACCTACGGTAGTGAAAAACTTTCAGGTAAACGATTATATTGTAACTCTCTGTTCATCTGCAGTTATTGGCTTGAGCCGGATGTGATTGAAAACCATATTTGCGCGAGGTATCCCGCCGCATCTGCCTTACTAATCTGGTCAAGCAATTGCGGGGAATCTTTGACACAATGCCAACTGTAGATGGTAGTGTGGCCGGTCACAGCCATAGGAATAAAATTAGTGCTTGGGTTTGCTTTGCAATAATCAGCCATGGCTTGAGTAGGTGTCTTATCGGTATTGGCTTTGGAGTCGCAAGGCAGATTAGCGCCAAAATTGCAGGCATATACCTGATGATCCATGCAGCGCCAGATCGTGGTTTTCATGAACATATCCATCGGCTCAGTGCTGGACATCAAACCGGCTGCTTTCTTGTAGCCGTCGATGATATCCTGGCTGATTTGGGGGCCAGTATAGCGGTTATCCGGCGTATCCACCGTTCCAACGGCTGCGCAGTATGCAAATGGATCGGTGTAAGTTGTCTGGTTGTCCGTTGGTTGTGCCTGAACCGGCTTTGCCGTGGGGGTAAGAGTAGCAATACCGCGTGCATTAGCCTGGGTTGAACAGGCGGTTAATAGCAAGATGGAAAACACGATTCCTATAAATAAGCCAGGTTTCTTCTTCATTGTTAATCTCCTAAAACCATTATTGTAAATTATCAATGCTAAAAATATTCTATCACCAGATGATTCACAGTTTTCAACCAAACCGTAACAGGGGCGCATTTTAATCTTGGGGCGAACGACCTCACTCCCGGCCCTTCCCCGGTTTTCGGGGAGGGGAGCAAGAAAGACCGGGCACAATTGTGCCCGGTCTGGGTGTAAATTCCAATCTGTTATTTCGCAGGATCGACCACGCGTCCCAGGAAGAGGATCTCACCGGTGGGTTTATCCTGGATGGCGAAGAGAAAGGGCCGGTCGATCGTGAGGTTGACCGGTTCAGCGGGCATGGAGGTTACCCCGACGACGACGGCGGTCGCAGCCGCGGCTTCCGTGCCGTTTTCATCCAGGCTGATGAAGGCTTTATGCAAGACATTCGAAATGAACAGGTTTTTACTGCCGTCCATGCCTGAAAGATCGGCCTGATCGGGTTGGAAGGCGACCGGCATCCCGCTGCGGCTCAAGGCGTCATTGAGGGAAAATTGGGATGTGAATGTAAATTTCGGCAGCGCCAGGTTTACCTGGGTGTGCTTTAACCCTTTCACTGCGGCATCCCACTGCCCGGCAGAAAGCCCCTGTTCGATCTGGCTGAATTTTCCCTGGTCAGGGACAACCAGGATCATCGAGACCTGGCTGCCGGTGTAGGGCAGTTCAACCATGGTGAAACCATCCCCCTGGTAGTAGCCAAACTGCTCCGAGATGTGCATCATAGGCACGCTGACCTGGCTGCCATCCAGCACATGAAATGGAGCTGGGGCGGTGCTGCTCGGATTGAACTGGTAAAGCCATTCCGCATTAAAATAAATTGCGTTGGTTAATACCAGGGTAGTGGCCTGGTCCAGCGCGGAAGGGGGGATGAGATCTTTTATTTTATCGGCGGTCTGTTGGGCAACCCACTGGTTGATTACCTGGCGGGCGGCTTCTGGATCGGCTTTAAAATCTAACAGGCGCATACCGGCTCCGTAATTTTGGGACAGCAGGTCTAGATAGGCAGACAGGAAGGTGTAGTCTTTCTGTCCCCACAGGGCGTTTACCACGTTCAAACGGAAGTTGGTATCTTTGGCATTGGTTTTACTCTTTTCGCGTTCAGCCAGCGCCTGTTGGAGGGCGTTAAAAGCCGGGTGCAGGCTGGTATCGGGTAAGGTGAAGTGCAGCGCCCGGCGCATTTCGGCCGCGGTCTGATTGCGCGCGCCGGCATAGGCCATTGCCAGGGCGACGGAGATGGAATGGGGCGAATAGAAAAGATTGCCATCTGTCCCGCGGAACTGCTGATACAGGCTGAAAGCAAAGGCGCGGTTATCCGCCGCCAGCTGCTGGAGGTCGCTGTCGCTTGCATTGGGTTGGGTGTCGCGGGGTTTATCGGATTGGATGACTGACTGCTGCCCACCGCTGCCGCCTGGGGTGGCGCAGGCTGCCAGCAGGGTGAGAATGATTATGAAATTTGCCAGTACGATCAGTTTCTTCATTTTATTCCTCCTATCTTATAACGTACCAGGCGGAAATAAAGTTCCGGGCAGCCTAAAAATTGCCTCTTGACATTCTCAATAATAAGAATATAATATGATTATATTATCGAATATGATAATGTAAGGAGGCGTATGGCAAAGAACGAAGCAAAAGAAATTCTGGACCTGGTTTTACACCCGGTCAGGCTGCGGATCCTGATCGCGCTGGCCGCGGGAAAAGAAATGACCCCACTGCAAATCGCAGACCAGCTGCGGGATGTCCCCCAGGCCTCACTTTACCGCCATATCAGCCGCATGTTGAAGTTGAAAGTGCTCAGAGTCGTGGAAGAACGCGCGGTGCGGGGGACGACTGAAAAAGTTTACACGCTGAACATGGCTGGCGGCGACCTGGTCAGCCCCGAGGCGCTGGCGGGGATGAGTAAAGAAGACCATTTGCGTTTCTTTACTTCCTTTGTCGTCACTCTGCTGGATGATTTCTCGCGCTACCTGGAACACAGCCCCAAGGTAGACCTGGCAGCAGACGGCGTGGGTTATTCAAAAGCGCCATTATATCTGGATGACGCACAACTGGCTGAATTGGGAAATACATTGAACAAAGATATTGCTGTTTACCTGGGCAATGAACCAAGCGAGGGACGCAAGAAGCGGTTGCTTTCTATCGTCCTGATGCCGGATCCCTCCCAGGATGGATCAAAAGGATAAGAAAATGAACGACTTTCCGTGGACACTCTTTTTTGTATTGTTAGCTGCAAGTGTGGTTGGCGGCGCTGCCGTCCTGCCGTATGCCCTGGCTTTCAGTAAAAATTCACTCACTGCTGAAGCGCAAGCCAAAATGAAGCTGCCAAAGCCTGTGATCTATTTGATCAGTGTGGTGCAAACCGGGGTTTTGATGGCAGTGGCGTCATTTCTGGGATTGCTAGCGGCGCGTCAGGTGGGTTTGAGGATGCCCATCCTGGAGGCTGCGCTCGCAGGCCAGCCAGTGGGCAACGCTTTGCTGCAGATCCTGCCGGTAACCATGCTGGCAGCAGTCCTGATTGCCGTATTGATGTACTTGCTGGAAAGAAAGGTCTTTATGGCCCACCTTCCCCCAGAGTTATCGACTCTGGATGTACGGACCAGCCTTTGGAAGAGAATGCTGGCCTGCCTGTACGGCGGTTTCGATGAAGAAGTATTGACGCGCCTGTTCCTGGTAAGCGGATTTGCCTGGCTTTTGGGCCTGGTGTGGAAGTCGCCGACCGGAACCCCGGCGAACGGCGCCTTCTGGCTGGCGATCCTCCTGGCGGCATTGCTGTTTGGCGCGGGTCACCTGCCGGCGACCAAAGCGGTCACAAAACTCACGCCGATGATTGTAGCCCGGGCGCTTTTGCTCAACGGCATTCCGGGATTAGTCTTTGGTTACCTGTTCTGGCAGTATGGGTTAGAAGCTGCGATGGTGGCCCACTTCTTTCTGGACATCTATATACACCTGTTGTATACCCCGGCAACCCGGCCGCATGAACAGAATACCAGCTTACAGACATCCTGATTGAGTCAGCAAGGATTAACAGGGTAATGAAATCAAAAACGAGCGCCGCTCGTTATTGATTTCATTTTGATTAAAAACACCGCCCGGCTTTCGGGCGGTGACGCAAACGACAAAACAATGTAGAGGACGTTTTTGGTTATTTGATTTCACCTTGAAGATAAGCCATAATGATTTTCAAAGCCTGTTCGGCTGAGTCTTCCTTGTTTTTCACCCGATCTCCGGGCCAAACATGGCTCCAGGTCCATTCACCGGTCGGTGTGGAAAGACCAAACCAGACCAGCCCCACTGGTTTGGTGGGTGTGCCGCCGCCAGGGCCGGCAATCCCGGTCACTGATAACCCAAGGATATGATCCACGCCAAAATCGGCGCCCAGGGCCTGGCGCGCGCCGCGCGCCATTTCGATGGCGGTTTGCGGGCTGACCGCGCCGTAGGCAACCAGGGTATCATGGTTGACACCCAGCAGGCGCTCCTTGGCCTCGTAGGCATAGGCAGTGATGCTGCCCAGGTAGTAGTCGGACGATCCGGGAACGTTGGTGATGCGGTGGCCGACCAGGCCGCCAGTGCAGGATTTGGCGACGACCAGTTTTAATTCGGAAGAGCGCAGCAGCGGTCCAACCTGGAATTCAAGAGGGTTTTCCAAAAGGTAATCCTTGAAAATTTTGCGTGATTATACCTTGAATTTGGCAAAGGAAGCCGGACAATCTCGGACTCTTGCCATATCTGAGCATGTCTGACATAATATTAACAAAATTAACATCCTGTTAACCTTCTGGTAATATAGTTGACCTGCGGAGGTGAGATGGGGCTGCGTGATATTTTTAAACCAAAACCTAATAAATTTCTGGTGCTGCTGGTCGACCAGGCTGCCCTGACGGTCAAAGGGCTGGAATTGCTCCGGGAGTACCTGCAGAAACGCGATTCGGCGGTCGCCAAGAAGATTGCCGCTACCGAAAAAGAAGAAGATGAGGTCCGCCGGATCTTAATCGAAGAATTGATGCGGACTTTCATCACTCCCTTCGACCGTGAAGATATTTTCAGCCTTTCACGCGAGATCGATGATGTATTGGATTACGCTTACACCACGGTCGATGAAATGGAAATTCTGGATGTCGACCCCAGCCCTTATATGGTGCGGATTGCATCCTTGTTGTTCGAGGCGGCCCAGGAAATCGAGCTGGCGGTGCGCCGGGTACAGGACAACCATTTTACGGTGGCGGGTGACCATGCCCAACGGGCCAAGGCGTTAGAAAACCGGGTCGAAGCGGTCTATCGGGAAGCGCTGGCGGACCTGTTCCACGGGGTGAAAGATTTCAAAGCAATGATGAACGTGCTCAAAGCGCGCGAGATTTACCGCCATTTGAGCAATGCCGCCGACCGTGAAGATACGGCTGCCAATGTGCTGTCAGATATCATGATGAAGATGAGCTGATGGATCTGGAGGATGGATTGTGTCAATCCTGATCCTGATAATCGTCCTGGCGCTGATATTTAATTTTCTGAATGGCTTTCACGATTCCAGCAACATCGTCGCCACGATTATCTTCTCGCGCGCCATGCAGCCGCGGACTGCCCTGGTGCTCACGGCGGTTGCGGAATTTTTCGGCCCGTTGATTTTCGGCGTGGCGGTTGCAAAAACGATCGGCGAAGGCCTGATTCGCCCCGAAGAGGTGACGAATGCGGTCATTCTGGCGGCGCTGATCGCATCGATTTTGTGGAACCTGATCACCTGGTTCCTGGGGATCCCCAGCAGTTCATCTCACGCATTGGTCGGTGGGTTGATTGGGGCGATTGCGGTAGGCACCGGGGTGGGGGCGGTGCAGTGGAGCGGATTAATCAAAGTTCTGCTGGGTTTGTTTATCTCTCCTGTGCTGGGCTTGATCGCCGGTTTCCTGATCACCCGGCTGACCCTGCTTCTGGCACGCAACGCCCGTCCGAGCATTAACTGGTTTTTCAAACGCTCGCAGATCGTCACCGGGGTAGCCCTGGCGCTCAGCCACGGGGCGAATGACGCCCAAAAAACAATGGGCATCATCACCCTGGGTCTGGTGGTCAACGGGTCGATCCCCAAGTTCGAAATTCCGTTATGGGTGATCCTGATTTCATCCACTGCCATGGCATTTGGCATCGGGTCGGGTGGGTGGCGGCTGATCCGCACATTGGGCGGAAGGTTTTTCAAGATTCGCCCCATGCACGGCTTCACCGCCCAGCTTGCTTCCGCCGGGGTGATCCTGGGGGCGGCCCTGCTGGGCGGTCCGGTCAGCACGACCCAGGTGGTCAGCTCGGCGATTATGGGAGTGGGATCTGCCGAACGGGTGAACAAAGTGCGCTGGAATGTGGCGGCAAATATCGCCATCGCCTGGCTGTTAACCATCCCATCCACAGCCGTCGTCTCTGCCCTGCTGTACCTGCTGCTGCGGGTCTGGATCCGGTAAGCAATTATCTGCCGTGATGGTTTCACTCGAACGGCTTATAATGGGTCCATTATGTTTAAATTCTCCAATCACATAAAAACCTTTTCCCTGGTATTTTTATCGATCACCCTGCTGTCGGCTTGCGCCGGTCCAACCCCCACGGTCATTCTGCCTACTGAGGCAGCAACCTCTACACTTGAAAATACGGCAACCGCGCTGCCCAGCGCGACTGCCAGCCTGACGCCATCTGCCACCCCAAGTCCAAGCGTTACCCCAACCATCCTGCTGAGCCCCACCCCGACGCCCATTCCGGCGGGGGCTGTTCCGGTGATTGAATATCACGACCCGGATTTTAAAATGAACGATCAGGTGCAGATGAGCATCCCCTGGTTTGAAGACCAGGTGAGCTGGCTGGCTGCCAATGGATACAGTACACTGGATGGGGAGGAATTCGCGGCTTATCTGGACGGAACCGCGGATGTCCCGCAAAAATCCGTCGTGCTCACCTTTGACATTGGTTTGGCCAAACGCCCAATTTACGTCGATACGGTGATCCCGACCCTGAAGAAATACCACTTCAAAGCCGTGTTCTTTATCCTGGCGAATGACACGGTGGTAACGGATGACTGCACAAGGGATGCCCGCCATTTTTGCTGGTCGGATTTCAAACAGTGGGCGGATGAAGGGCTGATCTCGATCGCTTCCCACGGTATTTATCATCCGGATTTCTCGACGCTGACCCCGACCCAGGTCAAGTACGAGGTAGAAACACCTTTAAAGATCCTGCCGGAAAAGACCGGCCGGACGCCGGTGGCGTTTGCTTACCCGTTTGACACCACCACGCCGGCCGCGATCAGCATCGTCAAAGCCGCCGGATACAAGTTCGCCGTGGCGGGTAATACGCGCAGTTTGCTGGCGGCCCAGCCCAACGACAGCGACCGCTATAAACTGCCCAGGGTATATCCGTATTCAAACCCGCGCATGTATCCAAATTTAAACGGGTTCAATAAACCCTTTGGCGATGTCATCGCCGGTCTGGTGCGGCCCAAGGCCAGCGCGCCAGTTTCCACATCCACCCAGACGCCGGTCGCCAGCAGTGGGACAAACGTGGACGAAGTATTGAATTTCTGCCACGCACTGCCCACGGATCCAACCCTCCGCCTGAACGCGATGATCAAGTCATCCTTCCAATCCGATGTGAGCTCTGAAGCGCAGGCCAAACTGCCCGGTTTGACCACTTCCATCTCGTGTAATGTACTTTCGGGGAATCATCCTGAGGCAGTTGTGACCCATTATACGGTTGGCGACCTGACTGCCAGCTTATATGGTTTCCGCCAGGCCAACGGCACCAGCGCGCATTACATTATCGACCGGGATGGCAAGGTGGTACAGGTCGTTCCGGAGGCGCTTTCGGCGCTGCACGCGAGCTGCACCGGCAACCGGACAACCTGTGTGCCTTCCTGCCCGATTTGCGATGATTCTCAGGGAAACCTGACCGAGCCTTATACGCGCTCGATCGGGATTGAGTTGGTCAATAAAGGGCGCATCCCCTCGCCTACCTCAGCCACAAACGTGTATGAAGATTACCTGCGGTCTTTCTCTTACCCCTATTGGGAAGATTACACCCAGGCGCAAATCGATTCACTCAAAATCCTGGTCGAGGATATTACCCGGCGCTGGAATATCCCCCTGGACGAACAACATGTCATCGGGCATTACCGCATCAACCAGAAAGTTGACCCGGGGCCGGCATTAAACCTGTTCTGGGCTCGTCCCGGTAACCCACCGCGCCCGCCAATTTTTGACATTCCCACCGCCGCAAGCCCCCTTCCCGCGAAATAATGGCGGGATATCCGCGATTAAGCGTGTTCTGAGCAGGCGGAGCCTCGCTTGACCATTCCAAATCCATGTGATATTATGCTGACAGAGGACCCGTTAAAAAATGACTGACCAATCGAACTCGCCACAACCGGCGGATCGTGAAACTACACCCCCGCAGGTTGAGCCTGAAAGCCGGGGGAGTGGTTTGGATCGTGTCTGGGAAGGTCTGGCGCGTTTGGGGTTAGGGGAAGTTACCCTACGCGTAGGTACAGGTCTGGCGTCAATTGCCCTGATTTTACTCGTTGTCTGGGTAATGGGAAATTTCTATCTGAAAGGGAACGCGAATACACCCAAAGAAGCCGCCAAGGCAGCGGCGCTGCCGACGGCTACAGCCGTACCGGCGCAGACCGTTTTGGCGGCTCTACCTGCCATTCCCACATCGCAAACCGGGATCAACCGCCTGGCGCAGCTGCATACCATCCTGCCGGACCGGCCCCGTTTTGAAGTTACCCAATATGAAGTACAAAAAGGCGATACCCTGTTTGGCATCGCGGATAAATTTCAACTTAGACCCGAAACACTGCTTTTTGGCAATTACAATACCCTGCGCGACACCCCCGACAGCCTGAGACCCGGACAAAAACTAAATATTTTGCCCGTGGACGGCGTCTACCACCAGTGGTCGGCCGGTGAAGGCTTGAATGGGGTGGCCAAGTTTTACGGCGTTAAACCCGAAGATATTATCAATTATCCCGGCAACCACCTGGATGCCAAAACGATCGGTGACCTGAATAAACCCAATATCACACCCGGGACGTGGTTGATTGTGCCGGGCGGCAAGCGCCAGTTTGCCAACTGGAGTGTGCCTATCCTCTCCCGCACCAATCCAGCCGCCGCGAAGGTCATCGGCCCAGGCTACTGCGGTGAGGTCATAGGTGGTCCAGTGGGCACCGGAACCTTTATCTGGCCGACCACACAGAAGTTTATTTCTGGAACAGACTTCCTGCCGCAGGCAGGTCATCCGGGGATCGATATCGCTGCCGGTATGGGTACGGCGATTTACGCGACCGATACAGGCGTGGTGGTTTATTCCGGCTGGAACGACTGGGGCTTCGGTAACCTGCTGATCATCGACCACGGCAACGGCTGGCAGTCGGTATATGGGCATCTCAGCCAGGTTAATGTTGGCTGCGGCGCTGCAGTGATTCAGGGTCAGGTGGTTGCCCTGGCTGGGAGTACGGGCAATTCGACCGGTCCTCACCTGCATTTTGAACTGTCCAACGAGAAGTTCGGCAAGGTCGATCCAAAACTGTACCTGATCAAATAGCAGGCAAAGGTAACAAATTATGTAGGGTGTTTGGCCCGCGTTTCGGGCCAAACACCCTTTAACATGCAAAGTCAATCTTACCGGTCTGATGAGATATGCTAGAATTGAACCGTCAATGTTCTATGGATAACAAAGGAGTATGAATTATGCCTGCCGTCAGTGAACTGCGCCCGTCTCCGATCGCTGGGACGTGGTATCCGGGAGACCCTCAGCGGCTGGCCAACCAAGTTGATGCTTACCTGGATGAAGCCAGGCTGCCGCAATTGGAAGGTGAGGTGATCGCGGTCATCGCTCCGCATGCCGGATACGTCTATTCAGGCCGAACCGCCGGATATGCCTTTGCCAGCGTGCGAGGAAAAGAGTATTCCAGGGTGGTGCTGCTCTCTCCAATGCACGGCTACCACCCGGCCCCTTTCATTACCTCGGCCCACAACGGCTACAAAACCCCTCTCGGGCCCGTCATGCTTGATTTTGAAGCATTATCCGCGCTGGATGAAGAACTGGATGCCCGCGGGCTGCCCGGACTGGATCCGGTCATGCACGATAAAGAACATTCGGTGGAGATCGAACTGCCTTTCCTGCAGCGCGCCCTGTCCGGCGAATTCCGCCTGGTCCCGATCATGGTGCGCAGCCACGATCCCGCGCAGTTGTACAACCTGGGCCTGGCCCTGGCGAAGATCCTTGCCAGCTATCCGGCGCTGTTGGTCGCCAGCACCGACCTTTCGCACTTTTTCCCCCTGGAGATTGCCAACCAGTTGGATGAAACCATGCTGCAAAGAATCGTTGAACTCTCACCGCAAAAGGCGCTGCTGGCAGAAGAGACCGGCACCGGGTTTGCTTGCGGGGTGGGGGGCGTGGCAGCCGTATTATGGGCAGCTCAGGCGCTTGGGGCGAATTGGGTGCAGGTGTTGCACCACAGCACCTCAGCCGAGCAAACCGGGGATGAAAGTTCGGTGGTGGGTTACGGCGCGGCGGTGGTTTTGAAGAAAGCATGATCTGGCTAGACGTTCTCATTATTTTTGTATTGGTGGCGCTGAACGGCTTCTTCGTGTCGGTGGAGTTCGCCGCGATCGCATCCCGCCGGGCGCGGTTGGACCTGATGGCGGATATCGACAGCGCCAGTTCCAAACTAGTGCATAAGTGGATCGAAGACCCTTCGGCCCGCGAACGATTGATCGCCGCCACGCAGCTGGGGATCACCCTGGTCAGCCTGGCGCTGGGTGCGGTGGGCGAGAACACTTTTACGGCGTTGCTGGAGCCTTACTTTCATAATGCGCACTTCCCACCCGCGCTGGAATTCCTGGATACGATCCTGCCGGTGCTCCCCCTGGCATTTTCTCTGACCGTGGTGACGTCAATCCATGTGGTTTTTGGGGAACAGGTGCCCAAAGTGGCCGTGCTGCGCGGGCCGGAGCGCTTTGCCCTGACCGCGGCCCCGATTATGGATGTGTTTAACCGGTTGTTCAAGGGTTTCATCGATTTATTGGATTGGGCGACGCGCAGTATTCTGCATGCTTTAGGCCTGCCAGCCACCAGCACGCATGCCTCGGTTTACACCGCGGAAGAAATCAAAGAAATGGTCTCAGGTCCCGAAGTTGAAGGGGTGATCGAAGAGCCGGAAAGGCGTATGCTGACAGCCGTGATCGATTTTGGCGAGATGGTGGTGCGTCAGGTCAATATCCCGCGTACGGAGATCATCGCCGTGGAAGCGGACCAACCGATCAGCGAGGTGGTGCGCCTGGCGACCGAGCATTCGATCACCAAGATGCCGGTGTATGAAGATAACCTGGATCAAATCTTAGGGATCGTCCACGTGCGCGATATCCTGGCGCGCATGGTCGCGGGAAATCTGGAAACTGGCACCGCGCGGGACCTGGCGCGCGAGGCGCTTTTCGTTCCTGAAACGATCTCGGTCAATGACCTGCTGCGAGAATTCCGCATCCGGCGCATGCATATCGCCATCGTGCTGGACGAATACGGTGGAACGGCCGGGCTGGTGACGCTGGAAGACCTGCTCGAAGAGATTATCGGTGAAATCAGCGATCCCTTTGACCGGGGTGGCCCGGAGATTCAACCCCAGGCGGACGGGTCGGCTTTGCTGGACGGGTTGATGCTGATGGATGAGGTGAACGAGCACTTTGGGTTATCCCTGTCCGATCCAAATTACGACACAATTGCCGGCTTCATCCTGGGCAGGCTGAACCGCATTCCCAAAGTGGGCGACGTGGTCGAGGTTCCCGAACAGTCGCTGACGCTGAAAGTGGTCAGCATGGACCATTTGCGGGTAGCCCAGGTTTCAATCAGCCATCATAAAGAATCCTGACAGGCCCATTCCCTGATGTTTGTACAGATCGCAGTCAACGTTCCCACAGTCAGCGGGGTATTTGATTACCATTTATCCGCCGAGTTAGCCGCACAGGTCGCTCCGGGCTGCCTGGTGGTGGTGCCTTTTGGCCGCCAACTGGTACAGGGGGTGGTGGTGCGCCTGGTCGAAGAAGCGCAGGTGATGCAGACGAGGGCGGTGGAGAGCCTGCTGGACCCGCTGCCGGTGCTTACCGCGGCGCAATTGGTATTGGCCGGGCAAATGTCCGCGCAGACCCTGGGGACACTGGCCTCCTGTCTGGAAGTCATGCTCCCACCGGGCCTTTCGAAACAGGCGGATACGCTTTTTCACCGCAACGATCCGCTGCTCCCCGGGCCCGAATTCTCACTGACCCAGAAGAAGATTCTCAGCCTGCTGGCCGAACGAGGAGATTTGCGCACCCGCCAGCTTGAATCGCTTCTGCCGCACCGGCGCGTGCGGGAAGCGATCTTAAGTTTGGTAAAACGTGGGGCCGTGACTTCACGCCCGGTGCTGCCTCCACCCGGGGTACGTCCCAAGGTGGTGCGCACCGTGCAGCTGGTGATGCCCCCGGGGGAGGCTGAAGAGCGCCTGGCGCATTTCTCAAAGGAGACCACGCTGGAAAGGCGGCGGGCTCTGGTGCAGTTTCTCAGCCGCGAAACGTTGCCGGTGCAGGTGGCCTGGGCGTACGCTGCCAGCGGGGCGAACATGATGGATCTTGAGAAACTGGCGGATGAAGGACTGATTGCCCTGGGAGAATCTGAAACCTGGCGCGATCCCCTGGAAGGGATGGAGATTGCCCCGCACGACCCACCGGAACTGACCGGCGATCAGGTTCAGGCCTGGCAAACGATCAAGGTGATGCTGAACGGTGCTTTCAGCGGCGGTCCATACCGGCCGGCTTTACTGCACGGGGTGACGGGATCGGGCAAGACCGAACTGTACCTGCAAGCGGTGGCCGAGACGCTGCGCGCCGGACGCCAGGCGATTGTGCTGGTGCCGGAAATATCGCTGACCCCCCAGACAGTGCGCCGGTTCCTGGCGCGGTTCCCGGGACAGGTAGGGCTGGTCCATTCCAGCTTATCCGCCGGCGAGCGTTTCGATACCTGGCGGCGGGCGCGGTCCGGGCAGCTGCCGGTGATCGTCGGCCCGCGCAGCGCGTTGTTTACCCCGCTGGCAAACCTGGGGTTGATCGTGGTAGATGAATGCCACGACGATTCTTATTTCAACGGTGAATCGCAGCCTTATTACCACGCGGTGCAGACCGCCCTGGACTATGCCCGCCTGACGCAAAGCGGAATTATCCTGGGTTCGGCGACGCCGGATGTCGAGCTCATGTACCGCGCGGAGCAGGAATCCTGGCATATTCTGCGCCTGCCGGCCCGGGTCCTGGCCCACCGGGTGTTGGTGGAGACCCGGATGGCGAAACTCGGACAGCCGGTCCCCCAAATCCAAACCGAGGGCGAAGCTGCCGTGCTGCCCCTGCCCCAGGTGACATTAATCGATATGCGATCGGAATTGAAAGCCGGGAACCGCAGTATTTTCAGCCGGGAACTCAAAGCTGCCCTGGATGAGGTGCTCGCCAAGCAGCAGCAGGCGATCCTGTTCCTGAACCGGCGCGGCGCGGCGACCTACGTCTTCTGCCGGGAGTGCGGGGAGAGCGTGCGTTGCCCGCACTGCGATCTTCCGCTGACTTACCACCTGGACGAAGATGCTTTATTATGCCACTCCTGCAATTACCAGCGGAAAGTGCCGGTGCAGTGCCCGCACTGCGGCAGTAAAGCCATCCGCCAGTACGGGATGGGCATCGAACGGGTCGAGGTGGATCTGCAAACAGCCTTGCCCGGCGCGCGCATTATGCGCTACGATGCCGATACCACGCGCAAGAAAGGCGCGCACGATATTTTACTGGCTCATTTTTACAACCACCGCGCAGATATCATGATTGGCACGCAGATGCTGGCAAAAGGATTGGATCTGCCCCTGGTAACCCTGGTGGGGGTGATCCTGGCGGACGTGGGCTTGAATTTTCCGGATTACCGGGCAGGCGAGCGCGCCTTTCAGGTGTTAACCCAGGTGGCGGGGCGCGCCGGACGCAGCGCCCTGGGCGGGCGGGTGGTGATGCAGACCTTTCAACCCGAAAATTATGCCATTCAGGCCGCCACCCGCCACGATTATGCCGGTTTTTACCACCAGGAGATCAATTTTCGCAAGCGCATCGGCTACCCACCTTTTGCCCGCCTGGCGCGGTTGGAACTGCGCGGGAAGGATGCCGAGCAGGTGGAAGAAAAGGCCAGACAGCTGTCTGTGCAGCTGCAAACCTGGATCGAACAGGGCGGCTTTCGGGCAACCGAACTGGTTGGGCCGGTGCCTTGTTATTTTTACAAATTGGCCGGCGAATTTCGCTGGCAGATCCTGGTGCGCGGTCCCGACCCCGCCGCGCTGCTGCGCGGCAGATCGCTGGGGGAGTGGCGGGTTGAAATCGATCCGCCATCGGTGCTGTAAAAAATAAAAACGCCGGTATGTCTGAGGTGAAGACATACCGGCGTTTTTTTATGATTTCTAGTAATTCGACGCGGGCTTGGTTTGGAAAACATAATCCCACAGCGGGGAACTGACCCCAAAGCGGGCCTCCGGCGTGCGGAAATGGTGGACCATGTGGTAACGTTTGACATATTTCCACCAGCCGGAGCGCATGGCGAAATGGTGAGTGGCATAATGGGTCAGGTCGTAGATCAGGTAGCCGATAGTAAACCCGGAGATCATCGGCGCCACCCAGTGCAGGGCATGCAATAAACTGCCCAGGATCAAGCTGAACAGCCCGTAGAAAATGAAAGCCATTGGGATACTGACCACGGGCGGCATGACCAGACGGGTTTTGCATTGGGGCTGGTGGTGGTGGATCCCATGGAAGAGGTAAATAATCCTTTCCTGGGTAGGATTGCGCGGGGAATAGTGGAAAACAAAACGATGCAGCAGGTATTCTGCCAGGGTCCAGATAAACAAGCCGATCAAGAAAGCTGCTGGAATGAATAGCCAGGAGACCCCCGCCGGGCGGAAAGCGATGCCGCGAGCCATCATGTACACGGCAAAAGGCAGCCAGATGATGACCACGGTGACCGGTGAAATATGGGTAAAGAATTCCATAAAATCACTCTTAAACAACCGGATAGGCGTATCGCTGTGATCGATCGGATAATGCATGCTGCCTCCACTAATATATTGACAAACTGGTTGGGATTTATCTTATTGTACTTGAATTTCTATTTTTCATGGATAAATTAATAACCTATCCATAGAGCGGATTGGCTATTTAGCAGTTAAGGAATTTTGCTGGAATTTTTGGATGATCGGGTTATCCGGCCCATTGATAAAATCCCAAAAAGCAGCCTGGACCCTGGGTTGGGGGGTCATGCGGTGGCGGCACACGTAAACTTCCTGATTTAAATCCAGACCGCGCACTTTTACGATCGCCACCTTTCCGGGCACGAGCTGGTCGATCACCATCTTCGATACGAAACCAACCCCGATGCCTTGCTGAACGGCAATCGCGATCGCTTCTGAATTCCCCAGGACAAGACTGGTGTCCAGGTCTTCTATATTGATGCCCAATTGGGCCAGTCCTTCACGTGTGACCTGATAAGTGCCCGAACTTTGCTCTCTGAGGATAAACCGCGCCTGCAGTAATTCTGCAGGGTCAATCTCGACCTGCCCGGCCCAGGGATGGTGCGCCGGGGCGATCAGCCGGATGGGATCGGTGATAAAGGGCTGGACTTCGATATTTTCTTTTACGACCTCAATGTGGCTTGAAAAGGCGAGATGCACCTGGGCCTGATCCAGTAAATCAAAAGCAACTTCGCGCGAGGTGACCCGGCAGGTGGCCTGCACGCGCGGGTACTTGCGCATGAATTCCGCCAGGAGGATTGGCAGCAGGTATTTGCCGGGTGTGGTGGAGCAGCCGATGATCAGATGCCCCTGAACGTCGCCTTTTAAGGTCTCCATCATTTCTTCGGCGCGTAATGAAACTGAAATCACCTGGCGGGCGACCGGCAAAAGCGCTTCGCCGGCTTCAGTTAATGAAAGACGGTTCCCATTGCGCGCAAATAACGGCTCGCCGAAATGCACCTCCAGCGACCGGATCTGTTGAGTGATGCTGGGTTGGGATAAATGAAGCCGCTCCGCGGCGCGGGAAAAGTTCAGGGTCTCTGCGGCGACGATAAATGTATACAGCTGGTTTGGGTCGAGCATCTGCCTTCCTTCTATTCGATAAGCAAAGCCTATTATAAACGATAAGCAAATCCAATCACCCATTGTGACAAACATCACTAGTGAAAGCAGGCGGTTCAAACGATAATCAGCCTGATTTACTCATCTGGTTCTCATGTTTTCGATGTTTTGCAAGGTTTTAGATCCTTAGAGGAGGAATAATGAGAAGAGCGAACCCCTGGTTGGGGGTGGTCTTGTTGGGCTTGCTGCTGACCGCCTGCGGACAGGCGGCGACACCCGTGCTGACCCGAACGCCGGATACGCGACCCACAGCTACCGCACGCGCCGCGACACCCACGTTGGATCCCAATGCTACCCAAACGCCAACGCGCACCCCGACCGCGACAATGGTTCCCGCCGCCACCGAGGTGGTGGATAACTGTGTCGATTGCCATACCAACAAAGATACCCTGGTCGGAAACCTCAAACCCACCGTCGTGGTGGTGAAAGAGTCAGAAGGCGCTGGCTGAGGGGGCGAAGTGGCTCCGTTGGAGCCATGGGAGAAAGTGTTAGTCAGTGCGGATTTTATGAATACCACACACGGCAAAATAGCCTGCACAGACTGTCATCAGGGGACTCAATCCCCCGACAAAGAGACCGCGCACAATGGGATGGTATTGGATCCCAGCGCCGATCCGAAGGGCGCCTGCGCGACCTGTCATGCCGACATTGCCACCGGATATCAATCCGGGATGCATAATACCCTGGGCGGCTATTGGACTGCGCTGGATGCACGCAGCATTCCGGAAGACCACCCCGCGCTGGAAACGATGTACGCCAATCACTGCTCGTCCTGCCACACAACCTGTGGACAGTGCCACGTCAGCCAACCGGCCAGCGTGGGCGGCGGATTTTTAACCGGACACACTTTTGAGAAGACCCCACCGATGACCCGCACCTGCACCGCCTGTCACGGCAGCCGGGTGGGGAATGAATATCTCGGCAAGAATGAAGAATTACCCGGGGATGTGCACTTCCGCGACCAGCGCATGAACTGCGTGACCTGCCATGATGCCGCCAGCATGCACACCACGCCTGCGGACCAGTCGGCCAACCGCTATGCCGGAGCGCAGAATCCAAAATGTGAAAGCTGCCACCCCGAGGTGGGTGCGGCGGGAGATAGCGTCTCTCAACACCTGCTCCACAAGGATAAGCTCTCGTGCCAGGTCTGTCACAGCATAAGCTACACCAGCTGCGATGGCTGCCATGTGGCGGTCAGCCAGGAGACCAACCTGCCCTTCTACAAGACCGATGGCAGCTACATGACGTTCTTTATCGGGAAGAATGCCCTGAAAAGCGCCGCCCGCCCGTACGATTACGTTCCGGTGAGGCACATTCCAGAATCGGTGGATAATTTTGCCTATTACGGTGACAATTTGCTGCCGAACTTCGACAAGCTGCCCACCTGGGCCTATGCCACACCGCATAACATCCAACTCGATACACCCCAGAATGAGAGCTGTAATTCATGTCATGGCAACACGGATATTTTCCTTACGTCCGATAAAGTCGCCACGGACGAACTTGAGGCCAACAAAGCGGTGATCGTAGACCAGGTTCCCGCAAAGAGACCATAACCCTGTGTTTCAATCTACCCGAGGCTTCAGTCAGACCGAGGTCGGTGGGTAATAGTTCAAATCAATGGGAGAAAGAAGAATGTCTAAAGTAAATCGTTTGATGATTGTTATCTTGCTGTTCAGCATGCTGCTGGGAGCCTGCGCCCCGGCGGCAACCCCTGCCCCGACGGCAGTCCCTGTCCCGACTACGGCGCCGACCGCGGTACCTACCGCTGTACCCGCCCCAACCACGGTCCCGACGGCAGCTCCTACTGCTGAACCGGCTCCGGATTTCGCTGCCCTTTTCACGCAGCTGATTGCGACCATCCCGGCAGACAAGGGCTACGGCACGGTATCGGCCAGCGCATTGAATGCCGAACTGGCCGATAAGGCTCCTTTCCTGCTGGATGTGCGCGAGGCCACCGAACTGGAGAAAACCGGGTATATCAAGGGCGCCGTGAATATCCCGGTGCGGACCTTGATCGCCAACCTGGATAAACTGCCCGCGCAGGACCAGGCAATTGTCATCTACTGCGCCTCCGGGCACCGCGGCGGCTTTGCCATGGCGGCGCTCAAACTGTTGGGGTACACCAACGTGCGCAACCTGGCGGGTGGGATGAACGGCTGGATTGCCGCCAAACTGGCCGCTGAAACCGGGAAACCGGCCGATGCGAAAGCCGGTACGGCCCCCAAACTGGCCAGCCAGGCGATGTTCACGGCATTGAGCGATTTGTTTACCAAGATGCCGGACAGCTTTTATTCGACCAGCTCCGCCAATCTAAACACCGCCCTGGCGGATTTGGCTGCGATCCCGGTCGTCCTGGATGTGCGCACCGCCGATGAGTTTGCCAAGAATGGTTATATCGATGGCGCGGTCAACATCCCCATGGATCAGGTTTTTACCAGCCTGGATAAGCTGCCCGCGAAAGATAAAGCGATCGTCGTTTACTGTGTTTCGGGCCACCGTGGATCGATTGTGGCCATGGGCCTGCGCCTGGCGGGCTGGACAAACGTCGTCAACCTGGGCGGCGGTCTGAATGCCTGGAAAGCCGGGCAGTTCCCTGTGGCAGGCTGGGTGGATTGGACCGCGGTGTGGACCGATTTCCTCAAGAATATGCCGGCGGGTTATTACTCGGTTACTGCCGCAGATTTGAACGCTGCCCTGGCCGATACCGCCAAGGCGCCATTCCTTCTGGATGTGCGCGAGGCTTCGGAACTCGAAAAAGATGGTTACATCCAGGGTTCGGTCAATATCCCGACCCGCGATGTGCTCAAGAACCTGGATAAACTGCCGGCGCTGGATCAAGCGATCGTTGTGACCTGCGCTTCGGGCCACCGCGGAGCGATGGTGATGGCAGCCCTGCGTTTCCTGGGTTATAAGGACGTGCGCAACCTGGCAGGCGGAACCGGAGCCTGGAAAAAGGCCAGCCTGGCGCTGGTGACCGGGTCCTTGCCGGATGCGGCCAAAGCCGGTACGGCGGCGAAAGTGGACCAGACCCGCCTGGAGCAGCTCACAGCCTTCTTTACCGCCATCCCGGATGGTTTCTATGCGACCAGTGCGGCCAACCTTAATTCGTCCCTGGCAGATGCCGCCAAGAAACCGGTGATCATCGATGTGCGCACCCCGGCGGAATTAACCACGGACGGCTACATCAAGGATGCGGTCAATGTTCCCTTGCTGGATCTGTTCACCAGCCTTGACAAACTCCCCAAGGATAAAACCGCGGCGATCGTGGTGATGTGCAAATCCGGACACCGCGGCGCCCTGGCGATGATGGCCCTGCGCCAGATTGGCTACACCAATGTCGTCAACCTGGGTGGTGGCATGGGCGCCTGGGTGGCAGCGCAACTGCCGGTTGTAAAGTAAAGACAATTACTTAAAACAAAAGTGCGAGCCTGATCGCTCGCACTTTTGTTTTAAGCTAAGATTTTTTGAGTTTCCGTTTTGGCAGAACGGGCGGAGTCAGGTTTGGCCTGGCGTCGAAAGCCGGCTGGGGTGGGGCGCTGTCCAGGAGCGATAATACCTCGCTCAGGGCGCTTTCGAGCTGAACATCCACCCCGCGGGCATAATCCTGGGGCCTGTTTTCCACCACGATGTCCGGATCGGTGCCGTAATTCTCAACCCCCCAGCCAACATCTTTAAACCAGAATGAAAATTCGGGCTGGGTGGTGATGGTGCCATCCACCAGTGAATGGCGCGGCCAGATGCCGACCACGCCGCCCCAGGTGCGCACGCCCAGTAATGGACCTAATTTCATCAGCTTGAAGGCGTGCGAAAAGATATCGCCGTCGGAACCGGCGTGTTCATTGGTCAGGGCTACGATTGGCCCCTGGATCGACTCGGTAGGATAGGGGAACGGCAGCTCCCCCCAGCGAGCGATATCATATCCGAGGCGTTTGCGGGCCAGTTTTTCCAGCAGCAGCGCGGAAACATTGCCGCCGGCGTTAAAACGAATATCGACAATCATTCCCGGATAGTCCAATTCCGCCAGGTAGCCGCGGTGGAATTCGGCGTAACCATGCGAGCCCATATCGGGGATATGCACGTAACCCACGCGCCCACCGCTGGCCTGGTGGATGGTTTCGCGGTTGCGGTTGACCCACTCGCGGTAGTGCAGGATGCTCTCACTCGCCAGAGGTTTGACCGTGAATGATAGGGTTTTTTCATCTTTTCGAGGGGCGAAGGTCAGGCTTACTTCGGTGTTGGCCTGACCCACCAGCAGGCTGTTGGGAGAAACGTCACGTCCCAAGCGCTGCCCGTTGACCGCTAACAGGATGTCTCCGGCGGCGATATCGACCGGGGGGCGGAAGAGGGGAGAACTGGCTTTTTCATCCCAAACGTCGCCGCGCACGATGCGGGTCACTTTCCAGCCGTCTGCAGCCTGGTCATATTCAAACTCGGCGCCCAGCTGTCCCTGGCTGTAATGCGGCCCAGAACGGTAGTCGCCGCCCAACTCGTAGCAGTGGGAGGTAGCCAGTTCGCCTTGCATTTCCCAGACCAGGTCTGAAAATTCTGACCGGCTGGCAACTCGATCCACCAGGGGCAGGTAGCGGTCATGCACGCCCAGCCAATCGATGTGCCCCATGTCCGGGGTCCAGTACTGGTCGCGCTGCAGCCGCCAGGCTTCATTAAACATTTGCTTCCATTCGACGCCGGGGATGACCGGAGCGCGCAGACGGCGCAGATCGATCATACCGCTTTTTCGACCCGGGGTGTCGCCGCCTTCACTCGAGGGCTTGGCGGCGGTCTTGATCACGCGCAGATGGTAGCCGGATTGAACCGCCAGCATTTTTCCGTCTCGGGACACCTCAAAATCAGCGATGCCGTTCAAGAAGGTCTCTTCTTTCTGTTCTTCCAGGTCGTAAACCTGCAGCAGGCCGTTGGAAACCGGCTCGTGGTTTAAGAAAAATTCATTGAGCGTGCCATCAATCGGATAGAGTGAATAGAAAATCTTCTTTTCGGAGGAACCCGCAATGCGCCCGTAGCGGCCGTCACGGGTAGGAAATTCGATGATCCGGTCGGGCAATCCTTCCAGGTCAATCTGCATCTTGACCGGTTCCACCGGTTTTTCGCCATTCTCAGCACCTGCGGGTTTTTGGGGAACCTCTTCCGGCGCATCGTTTGGTTTTTCAGGCGGGGTTTCATCCGTTGAGAGCGGCAAGGGATGGACAGGTTTTTCTGTTGTTTCTTCCTCGGGAACTTCGGGAGCAGGTTCTTCGGTCTTTTTCTCTTCCGAAGGAAACTGGGGTTGGCGCAGGAAAGGGGAAGGGGTATCTTTTTGCAGGGTGATCAGATAAGGCCTCACGCCCCTGGGAAAACCATAATCGAAACCGAGGTTATCGGCAACCGGGTCGAATATGCGGTAGGATAAAAAGTACAGGTACTTGCCGGCAGGATCGAAGGCGGGGGATACATCGCGCAGCACAGGGTGGGTTACCGGGAAAATTTCACCGCTGGCTGCCTGCCACAACTTTAACCCAGCGGTCTGGTTGGAGAGCGAAACGCTGTAGGCGACCCATTCGCCATCCGGGCTCCAATCAAAGCCGGCGATCGGGGCGGATTTTCCTTTATCAATGCATTTGAGTTCGCGGGTCTCCAGATCCAAAAAACACACTTCGTAGCGGTGATTGCTGAATACGATCTGGTCTTTTTGAGGATTAACGGAGATGGCTTCCGGGCGCCCAATATCCAGAACGGGTAAAAACTGCGGCGGTTGGGAGGCGTCCGCGGTCAGGATCACGAAGACTTCTTCCCCCTGGGCATCGCTGACGGCGATCAGGCGCCGACCGTCTTTGAGCCAGGCTGCCAGGCGGTAGCGGGCCGGGGTCTCAGGGTCGCCGTGACGCAAAACCGGGCCTTCCCAATTGAAGAATGAAAAAATATAACTGCGGCTCTGGACAGCCAGGGCGGTGCCCTGGGGATGAAGCGCCCATTGGCTCAGATAGCGCTGCGGGTCGGAAAATTTACGGTTGCGCTGGACCTGGGGAGTATAGAACTGCACCTCTACTTTGCTCGAAACGTTGGTGGCCGGATCAAACAGGTAAAGATCGGCGCCGGCGTGGTAGACGATGCGCTTTCCGTCGCCGGCAGCATTGCGGGCGTAAAAGTCGTTGTGATCGGTATGGCGCTGCAAGCCGCTGCCATCCGGCAAACAGGAATAGAGGTTGCCAACGCCCTCCGAATCGGAGAGGAAATATACGCGCTCCCCCAGCCACAGCGGGGAGGCCAGATTGCTTTTCAGGTCAAGCAGGGGATGAAACTCGCCGCCGCCGGTGGGGTCAATCCACAGCGTGCCGGCGGTACCGCCGCGATAGCGCTTCCAGCGGGCCGGGTCGCCAATGTTGCGCCCGATGACCACCGCGCCGTTTGGCCCGTAGGCCACAGCCCGAGCAGGCCCAAAATTCAGGCGGACGGGCTGCCCGCCCTGGGGCGAAATGGTATAAAGGTGCATCAGGGCGCGAAAAGGCTGGCCGACATGCGTGGCGAAGATAATCTCCCCGGCGGAATTCCAGCCAGCGACCAGGACCTGGCTGCCCCCCTGGAATGTCAGGCGGCGCGGCTGGCCGCCGAGGGCGGGCATCACGTAGATCTCGGGCTGGCCTTCATCTCTGCCCACGAAGGCCACCAGGCTGCCGTCTGGCGAGAGAGCCGGGTGGGTTATCTCTCCCAGATTGGAGGTTAACCGGCGGGCTATTCCGCCCGCTGCCGGGACCGTCCACAGGTCGTCTTCACAAACAAAAATAATCGTTTCACCCTGGATGGTGGGAAAACGGTAGTAACCGGATGGCATGAACCCTCCTCATCGATATGAAAAATAGGATTGAATTATATCCTGAGCGCGGTTATTTTTTCCAGCCAACATTCGATTAAGCGCTTTTTCGGGATGAAGCGACCCAGGCTATGATCCAGGTTAAACCCACCAGGACCAGGCCGATCACCGCGGTGATCAATACCTGGAGCAGTGACAGAAAGGCGATGAAATAGGAAAGAAAGTCGGGCAGCGTCCAGGTGATCGTCAGGCCGTTGAGCGCAAAACTGACCCCAAAGGGCAGCGCGAGCAGCAGGAACAGGGCCACCAGATAACCAAGGGCAGAATTCACCCCTTCCTTGGGGGAACCCTGAAATCCACGCATTCCCAGCATGGCAACCAGCCAACCCAACGCGACGCTGAGCCCGGCGGTGACGGCGACGTACAGGATCAGTTCAGTCTGTCCGGGCACCCAACTCAATGAATACGGATGGCCATCGATCACGGCATAGCGCAGGTGAAACAGGGCGATGGATAGCGCAGCCCCGCCAAAAGTCCAGGCCAATACCCGCCGTTTGATGCGGGTAATGATGCCCACCAGCAGCAGCAGCAAGAATCCAACGGCAGCCCAGCGCGAACCTCGTTCCAGGTAAAGCCGGGTATCTACGGCGGATTGGAGCAGGTCCTGGTAAGCAGCCACGTCGGCGTTATGCGGGATGTCCGCGGCGGCGATCGGGCGGCCTATCGCCAGTGTATAGGCTTCGAGCAAACCGGTTTGCTGGGCAGCGATGGCCTTGGGCAGCGCGGCGGTGACCGCAGGGGGCAGGTCCAGCATGTCGACCAGGGGCTGGCCCTGGGCGGAGGCCGGAAGGTTTGTGCCCAAAAGGGAAGCCAGGGTGGGGGCCACATCCACCATCTGGACGTCGCCATATTGGCCGGGTTTAACACCTTTTCCAGCCAGGACGAACGGTTCGGTGAGCACGACCGGTTCGATTCCGCCGTGCCCACCGGCGTCAATGTGGCCGTGATCGCTGGCCACCAACAGGGTGTCCTGGGTAAGATCCAGTTTCGATACAATCTCTCCCAGGAGGGCGTCGGCCCGGCTGGCGGCAGCGGCCCAATTGGGCGAGCGCGGCCCCCCCTCGTGATGCCCGGCGTAATCTACCTGGTCGATATGGATCAGCACCAGCTGGTAATCCTGGGCCAGCATGGGCAGCGCCGCGTCCACCACCGCGCGGTCGGCCACGCGGTCATCTCCGGGCGTGTAAAAGTGAGCGGAGACCGCCGCCTGGGGGATTAATTTTTCGAACCAGTAATAGCCAGAAACGGCGGTCGATAACCCTGCCCGAGAGGCGGCACTGAAAATGTTATCCTGGGTCCAGGTGGGGATATCGGCATAATCCAGATTGATCGCCGGTCCGTCGCTCAAAGCCGGCCAGGCGCCGGTTAATAAGACGGAATACCCCGGCTCGGAAAATGAGGGCGGCCGGGAGTGCATGATGGCGGAAGCGCCTTGCTTACGAATTGAATTTAAAACGGGCATAATTTCAGCTTGCTGGGATGTGTCATAGCGCAGGCCATCGATCAGCACGAAGACCACCCGCCGGGTGGCAGGCTGGCCGAGGCTGCTGCCTGGTTGGGGAGGCGTATTTCGCAGCGGAGAACGGTAGCCATATAGTGAATTGATCATGGCTGTCGCCAGAAAATAAGAGGCAATCGCCAAAATCAGGCAGGTTGCCAGACCGGAGATGATCTTTTGGTTTGCAGAAAAATGGAATAATTTATTCATGACCGCCAACTTATCATATTCTAAGAGTATTATAAGATGTGTCGAGCACGCTTGACTTTATGAAGGGCAAGTGAATAAAATAAGTACATGGATTACAAGGACTATTATAAGATACTTGGCGTTAATAAAACTGCCACCGCGGATGAAATTAAAAAAGCATACCGGAAACTGGCAAAGAAGTACCATCCCGACCTCAACCCAAACAACAAAGGGGCTGAGGATAAATTTAAGGAAATTAATGAGGCGCAAGAGGTCTTGACCGATCCCGAGAAGCGTGCTCGATATGACCAGTTGGGGGATTCCTATTTCCAATGGCAAAATTCTGGCGGACCGGGGAATTTTAATTGGGATCAATGGGCGGCAGCCCAACAAGCCGGACAGAGAAGGTCACGGGCGAATGCTGGTAGTTACCAGAACGTGGAAGACATGTTTGGAGGCGGTTTCTCTGATTTCTTTACCCAGATTTTTGGCAGTATGGGTGGGATGGGCGAGCGCACGGCCACCGGAACGCGCCGGCGGACTGCCGTTCGCCCTGAACCGCAGACGTATGAACAGCCTGTCACCATTTCTTTGATGGAGGCATTTCAGGGTGCGGAACGCACCGTGCAAATTGGGGAACGCCGGTTGACCGTGAAGATACCAGTCGGCGCGGCGAAAGGCACAAGGGTGCGTATGGCGGGGGTAGGGCCGGGAAACAGCGACATCTACCTGGTGGTGGATATTGCTCCGGACCCGAAATATGAGCGCAAAGGGGATGATTTATATACTGAGGTCACCGTAGATTTATATACGGCTCTATTGGGCGGAAAGACCCGCGTGCCCACTCCGGGAGGGGATGTCGTCTTAACCATCCCGGAAGGAACCCAACCCGGACAAAGCATGCGACTGAGCGGGCGAGGAATGCCTGTTTTACGCGATCCGCAAAAACACGGTGACCTGTATGCAAAAATGAAGGTAACGCTGCCGCGACAACTTACTTCAGAACAAAAGAAGTTATTCGAACAGTTAAGGAAACCCTGATGAAGCATTTTACTGTTTTTGTGGTCCTGTCACTGGCATTTGCCATGCTGGCATGCAGTTTTGGGTCGACCATTTTCCCGCCGACTCTTTCGGCAACCAGCCCTGCCAGCCCGACCCGCGATGTGCAGCAGCCTACTTCCAAACCGGCAGCTACGAGGGGGGCGGTAGTCACGCAGGTGGTGGCGCCGCCAGTCCTGACGGGGATGGATTTGGATTCCCGCCTTCCGGAGCTCTATAAACAGGTGAGCCCGGGGGTAGTTTCCATTCTAACCGTCGGCGATCAGGGCGGTGGCTTAGGTTCCGGTTTTGTTTATGATAAGAATGGCCATATAATCACCAATTTTCATGTCGTCGATGGAGCCACCGATCTTGAGGTCGATTTCGCCTCGGGCTTGAAAGTGCGGGCGGATGTGGTGGCTACGGACCTGGATTCTGACCTGGCGGTGTTAAAAGTAAACGCACCTGCGGATGAATTAATCCCGCTCAGCATGGGCGATTCAGATCAACTTCAGGTCGGGCAGCAGGTGATTGCCCTGGGCAACCCGTTTGGGCTGACCGGGACGATGACCCTGGGTATCGTTTCGGCAAAAGGACGCACGCTGGATTCTCTGCGCCAGGCCTCAAGCGGCAGCTACTTCTCCGCAGGGGATATCATCCAGACCGATGCGTCGATTAACCCAGGAAATTCAGGCGGCCCGCTGCTCACTATGGATGGCGAAGTGATCGGCATCAATCGCGCAATCCGAACGACTGGAACCACCGCTTCCGGCGATCCGGTGAACAGCGGGATCGGTTTTGCTGTCCCGATCAATATTGTCAAGCGGGTGGTCCCGGTGTTGATTGCGCAGGGTACCTACGACTATCCCTACCTGGGGATCACCTTCAGTTCATTTTTATCCCTGGCGGATTATGAAGCGCTGGGGGTCGACCAGACGAGCGGGGCATATATTGTGGCCATCTCCGCCGGCGGCCCCGGGGAAAAAGCAGGATTACGCGCACCCAGCATTTCTGCCAACCAGAGTACTATCCCGACCGGCGGCGATCTGGTGATCGGCGTGGATAGCCGCCCGGTGATGGAATTCGGAGATCTGATCGGTTATATATTGGAAAATAAGAGTCCGGGTGACAATATCACCATGACGATTTTAAGGGATAATAAGAAGCAGGAGGTGGTGGTTACGTTGGGCAAACGGCCCTGATCGATATATTTGGTTCCACAATCCAGCCTGCCAATCGATGAGCAGGAATTGGTCCTTAACAACATAAAAAGTATATGGAGGTTGCCATGTTCAATGACAACGATCTAAGGGAACTGCTTGACTTTGTTGCCCCTGATCCCGTTTTGAGCCTTTATCTGAGCATAGACCCGACAGAAGGGAATGCTGATACCTACCGGCTGAAGTTGAAAACCATGTTGAAGGATATCAACCTTCCCCGGGACGTGAGCGAGGTCGAACGTTTTTTCAGCCAACAATACGATGGGTCTGGAAAGGCAGTGGCGATGTTTTCATGTGCGGCACACGGTTTCTTCCGTGCCTACCCGCTGGCAGTTCCCATGCGCAACCTGGTCCGAGTTAGCGACCGGCCTACTGTAAAACCGCTCGCAGACCTGCTGGATAATTATGGCGGGTACGGAGTGGTGCTGGTCGATAAGCAAGGAGCGCGCGCGTTTTACTTCCACCTTGGAGAGTTACGAGAACAGGAAGGGGTACTGGGCGAAACCGTTAGACACACCAAACGCGGTGGGGCTTCGTCTTTCCCTGGCAGGATGGGTGGAATTGCAGGACGAACAGATCGCATGGAAGAAGTGGTCGACCGTAATATGAAAGATGCCGTAGATTTTTCAGTGCGTTTCTTTGAAGATAACCGGGTGCGGCGGGTATTGATCGGCGGAACCGATGACAATATCTCACTGTATCGCAGCCTGCTGCCCAAAGCCTGGCAGAGCCTGGTGATGGGTACGTTCAATATGGCGATGACCGCATCCAATTCTGAAGTGCGCGAACGGGCCCTTCAAATTGGCATGGATGCCGCCCGGGAAGCTGAAACCCTGCTGGTCGATAACCTGATCACAAGCGCCGCGAAATTAAACGGGGCTGTGGGCGGCCTGGAGGATACTTTTGATGCTGTAAACCATGACCGGGTCAGGACTCTGGTCATTGTCGAGAACCTGCATCAGGAGAGTTACGTTTGCAATGCATGTGGTGCGCTGTATCTGACAAAAACAGATGATACCTGCCCGTTATGTACCGCAGGAAAACTGGAGCGCACTCAAGATGGGATCGAGATGGCGGTAAATACGGTAATGCGTAAAGGAGGCGATGTGAATGTAGTTCTATCTTCGCCTGCCATGGATAAAGTGGAGGGGATTGGCGCAATTTTGCGATATTAATCCGCAGCAGCCAAACCAAACCATCTTTTCTATAATCCATAAAGAAAACAGGTTCGGGTTTGATCAAACCCGAACCTGTTTTCTTTATGGATATCCCTTTATGGTTATTGACCAAATAATTTTTTATGCAGGTCGGTCAGATCACTGGACAGCTTGCCCAGGTCGGTCTGCGCGCCTTGCGCGTCGCTCACCAATTCTTTGGAAATCAAGTCGAGGCGGGTTTGGAGCAGATCGGACAATACTTTATCCTGGCTTGCGATGTAAGGCAGGGCCAGGTTGAGGGCAGCCTGGGCCTGGGTGATGGCGGTTTTCGCGGAGGCACCGTCTTTTTCGACCAGTGCAACGCGGGCGCTGCTGACATCGACCATGACGATCAACAGCGAGTTCTCGCTCGCCGCCGCCGCCAGTTGATCCTGTACTTGTTTGACGGAAAGCTGCGCCTGGTTAAGTCCGGTCTGGGCAGATGCTAACCCCTGCTCTTTCTGGGATACGAGCTGGCTGGCGGTGGTCAATTTCTCCAGGGCTGCGTCCAGCGCGCGTTGGGTCGGCTGGTAAAGCAGGAGATAACCCGCCAACAAACCGAGCCCAAACAGGCCGGTGATGGCCGCCAACCAGCGCAGCACCGGGCGCATGAAGCGCCCCAGGCGGGTTTCAGGGCTGAACAGGTGATAAAGCACGCTTTTTCGGTGAGCATGCGGCTTCTTCAGCGAAGCCAGATCCGGAACGGTAGCTCTGGCGGCGGTTTCATTTTTTATCGGAGGGGAAGATGGCGCGCCTGTCTCCCTGGGGTCTTCTTTCACGGCGGGCTGGGGTGATTCCGCAGCCATCGCAGGATGGGATTCAGGTTCGAGCGTTGTGAGCGGTGCGGAGACGCCGCCTGGCTGGGCGAGGGGGGCTTCTTCAGGGGTTTCAATGGGATTTAGCGGCGCAGTGGTTTCTTCTTGATTTGCTGCAGTCGGATCCAGATCCGCCACGGGCTGCGGGTCTTTATTTTCAACCGGTTTGTCTCGTTTAAAGATGTTGAACAAAGGGAGCCTCCTGATTACAGGTAATTGTACAACACAAAAGGCAGGAATTAATTGATCGGCAGAATATCGGAAGGCTGCCTGGGGAAGAGCACCGGCAGAATGGGTTTTAATTCATCCGATACAAAGCAATCCGGGTAAGCGAACATTAATTCATCGATATCTCGGTAGCCAAATAACAGCTGGGTAAACGTCAAACCGGGGAAGGCCGCCTTGCCATAATCCCTGGTCACCGGCTGCCAGGTTTCTACCTCCAGCAAACGGTTATTCTGAAATTTCAGGTTGAGGCCGGTGCGGTAAAAACCGAGTTTGACCTCGCCGCTGTATGAGTTGAACAAGGATTCTTTCAGGCGTTTTTCGAGGACCGGGGCGATATGCCGCAGAAAACCTGCCAGGTCTGGCACGCGCAGGTACCAGGCATAGCTTCTGCGGCTCACAGGCAGTCTGTCCGCGGCGATCTGGTAGGCCGGATGGTTCTCACCCAGTGAGAAGCCAAAAGAGGTCAGGGTCTTATTATTTTGCGCTGCCAGCGATTCCCCGGTCTGCCAGAGATAGCGGATTACCGCAGGCAGAATCTCGTTCCAGGATGCCCCTGGGATGATTTCCAGGTCATCCAGCGAGATCATTTCTTCGACCATGAAAAACGGGTGGCTGAGAAACCCAACCGGCGTCCCGTCCGCGGTTTCGATGATGCGAATTTCACTGCGGGTGCAGTTATTCTGGCTTTTTCCGGTCAGTTCGTACTGCCACAGCGTTTCGTCCCATTCGGCGGCAAGGAGCGAACGCCGGCTGCCCGCCTGGTAAAGCCGGCAAATCAAAGCGGCGTCGGATGGCACCGCCGGACGGAAACGGTAGATTTCGCTTTGGTCCGCTGTGAGGCGCGGCACATTAAATATGGCTCCATCCCGGCTCCCGCCCAGATTCACTGCCATCTCGTAACCAAACTGGCGGTAGTAATAAGGGATCCCGGTGATCCCCTGCAGCAGTTCCGCCCGCTGGCGGCTCCATTCATGGATGATGTCAAACTGAGTTTTCACCAGGCCGCGATTGCGGTAGGCGGGATCAGTGCCGACCAATTCGGGACGGCCGACTTTGAACGGGATGCCCGCATAACTCCAAGTCTGTGAAATCAGATTCATGGTGGAGACGATCTTCCCGGTGGTGGTATCTTCGACGATGGTGAAGTCATTTACCGGAAAGGTAGGGTGGCTGCCGGACAACAGATCACGAGTTCAGGCGCCTACCCGTTCATCCAGTTCGCCGCCATCGCCGTGGATGAAGGCATTGAATGCCGCCAACTGCGCGGCGTCCGCGCCGGTGCTGCGGCGTAAGGCGAGACCACCGGGCAGCTGCCGGATGATTTCGGCCTGGTTGGAAAAAGAGTCATGTGTTGCCCTTTGCGTTTCCTGCAAAAAAAATCCCGGGATGGATGATCCCGGGAATTCTCAGAGCGCCCCCGCCCCAGGGGCGCCCACAAGAAGTTTTACCTTTAATGGCGAGCGGGGTTACTCGCTTTTTGTTTCACTCTTTGGGGGAGTGGTTGTCGTTTCGGCAGGTTTAGAATCTGTCTTGGTTTCCGGTTTGGACTTTGATTCTGATTTCAGGCCTGGCTTTTGATTCTGATTCGGATTTTGCTTCTGCAGCCTTTTCAGAATTTATCCTGGATTGGCCGGATGGGGAGCGGTGGTCGGTAGAATAAAACCCTGACCCTTTGAATACGATGCCGACAGGCTGGTAAACCTTGCGCAGAGATTTCTTGTTGCACTCCGGGCACCAGGTTAATGATTGTTCGGTAAATTTTTGAAACCGGTCGAACTGCACACCACAATTCTCACACCGATAGGTATAAACAGGCATACGAACCTCTTTGAAACAAAAGAACTTATTACAATCAGTTATTATAGTCCTTTTGGAGAGGCATGACAAGTTTTTCTTTTTTAAATTCCAAGAAAATCGCTATGTGCAAATCGTGTCTGGCGTCAGCCCCCTACTCATTCGAGACCAGGGTTCCGACCGCTTCGCCCAGCAGCAGCCGGCGTAAGGCGGTTTGATCCCACAGGTTCAGGACCACGATTGGCAGCTTATTTTCCATGCACAGCGAGACGGCGGTGCTGTCCATCACTTCCAAGCGGCGGTTGAGGGTATCGATATACGTGAGATGTTCGAAGCGTTTGGCTTCTGGATTGCGTTTGGGATCGCTGTCATATACCCCGTCAACCTTGGTAGCTTTAATCAGCACATCCGCGCCGATCTCCATCGCGCGTAAGGCAGCGGCGGTGTCGGTAGAGAAATATGGATTGCCGGTACCCCCGCCAAAAATGACGACGCGCGCCTTTTCTAGATGACGGATCGCGCGCCGGCGGATATAGGGTTCGGCGACAGTCTGCATGGTGATGGCGGTCTGGACCCGGGTAATGACCCCCATGCCTTCCAGGGCATCCATTAAGGCCAGGGCGTTCATTACGGTGGCCAGCATGCCCATGTAATCGGCGGTCGCCCGGTCCATACCAATTTCGGTGCCGGTGCGCCCGCGCCACAGGTTGCCGGCGCCGATCACAATGGCTACATCTACGCCCATCTCGCGCACATCGCGCACGCGTTCAGCGATTTGCTTGGCAGCCAGGGGATCGATGCCGGTGTTTCGCCCGTCGGCCAGCGCCTCACCGCTCAGTTTCAGTAAAATCCGATGATATTTTAAGCCGTCCATCATGCTCCTTGTCGGTTGGTACGGATGAGTACCCGGGGTTGTACTTCTGGTTTTGTTGGCAAAAAAAAGCCAACCTTTCGGTTGGCCTATCTGGGTTGATTATTCAGCCGATTCCCCTAAAGCCCAACGGGCAAAACGCCGAACCACTATTTTTTCTTTGGTCGTAACGACCACACTGTCAAACAGCTTCTGAATGGTCAAGCTGTCATCGCGGATATAAGGCTGGCGGAATAAGACAAATTCATCCTTGAATTTGTTGATAGAGCCCTCAACGATGCGGGGCAAAATTGCTTCCGGTTTGCCCTCTTCGCGCGCCTTGGTTTCGGCGATGTGTTTTTCGTGCTCCAGCACGGAAGCGGGGATATCTTCTTCAGTGATGTACTGGGGGGATGACGCGGCAATCTGCAGTGCTAACTCATGTGCAAATTTCCGAAAATCTTCAGACCGGGCTACAAAATCCGTTTCACAGTTGACTTCAACCATCACACCCACCCGGCCGTTGCCGTGAGAGTAAAGTTCGATCACCCCTTCGGATGCTTTCCGGTCGGCGCGCTTGGCGGCGGCGGACAGGCCTTTCTCGCGCAGCCAGTCGATCGCTTTATTCATATCGCCGTCTGCTTCCACGAGAGCTTTCTTACAGTCCAACATACCAGCGCCAGTTGACTCGCGCAGTTGTTTAATCATTTCAGTCGTTACAGCCATGCTCAAAATCCCTTTCTCTGCGATCTATTGGTGATTGGTGCTTTTCGTACCACTCCCACCGTTTTTCGGGCGGTGGGAGTGATGGATTGCTGAACTTTATTACTCGTCCAGGTCCTCGATATCTTCGACCAGTTCAGGTTTAGGTCCGAGTTTTGCCAGGGTTGATTCTCCCAGGAGGGCAGCATCATCCAGGTTGGCATCTTCCTGCAAACGAGCGCGTACGGAAACAGGGCGCGTACCACCGGCATCAACCGCGGCGGCTTCTTCTTCGAATTCATCCTTGCGGGCTGCTTTGCCTTCGATCACGGCATCGGCAATCTTGGCAACCAGCAGCTTGATGGCTCGAATGGCGTCATCGTTGGATGGAATAATATAATCGACGGTGGTCGGATCGCAGTTGGTATCGACCAGGGCGATCACCGGGATCTCTTTGATGTTGGCTTCATGCACGGCGGTGGCTTCGCGCATCACGTCGATGATGAAAACCAGGTCCGGCACTTTCTTCATCTGGCGCAAGCCGCTCAGGCGGGATTCCAGGCGGGTGATATCGCGCTGGATCAGCAGGCCTTCCTTCTTGGTCAGGCGGTTGATTTCGCCGCTGTCGCGCAGTTTCTCCAGCCGTTCCAACTCAAGAATGCGGTTGTAAATGGTGGACCAGTTGGTGATCATGCCGCCCATCCAGCGCTCGACGACGTAGGGCATACCGCAGCGGATGGCTTCTTCGCGGATTGTTTCCTGGGCCTGGCGTTTGGTGCCAATGAACATGACCGTACCACCGTTGGTGACGGTGTCCCGCACCAGGTTGTAAGCGGCATTGAGCGATTTTACGGTTTGTTGGAGATCGATGATGTGAATGCCGTTGCGTTCGGTAAAGATGAACGGCTTCATTCGGGGGTCCCACTTGTTGGTCCGGTGACCGAAGTGGACGCCACTTTCCAGCAGGGCTTTCATGGAAATAACAGCAGCCATTGAATAAAAAAACTCCTTTGCGTTAGATCTTCCGCTGCCCATCGCACGACCCGTTCACTGCTTTTCTCTGCAGCACGCGGGGTCTTCCGGGAAGCGTGCAGGATATGCTGCGCTATCAGCGCGCAAGCCGACGAAGTATACCATGAGGTCATAGAAACGTCAAACGTGAGCCCCCTTACCCTTTATGGAGTTCTCAAGAAATTGTCAGACAACCCCCACCCCTAGCCCCTCCCCAGAAAATGGGGAGGGGAACAAGAGTTTTGAGGTGTTTTCCGCCGTGCAACGGCGGAAAACACCTCAAGTCCCGGTCTTCTCCCCCTTCCGTGGCTAATCATTACCCATATCTTCGAAGGGGAGTTGAGGTCGAAAGACAAGATACATGTAAGTGAGATCCGAGAGATGCTGAAATCCTTTCCAAATGACCGTCACCCCCGGGTGACCATCCCTTTTTCGGTTTTGGAAGCCGCCCAGTTGAGCAATCCAGCGCACGGCCTGGTTCAACGAGGGTGGCGTGGGAGGCAGAATGGTGGTGTTATGGATCGCGCAATACAGCGCTTGCCATTCGGCGTCATTGAGCAAAGCCTGACAAGACATCTCCGGCACGGTGCGGGACAACATAGTGGCATACAACACGCGCCAGGCAATCACCGCATACAGGGTCAGACAACGCTTCAGCCGTTCGGCGGTTTCCAGTTGACGAGCTTCGATACGGCAGCCACTTTTGAGGACTTTATGCCAGACTTCGATCCCCCAGCGGCAGGCGTACCAATCCAGGCGTTGGAGGGCATCTTCGGTGGTATGAACCGGCACCGTGGTCAACAACAACCATTCTACGGCTGGCAGATTGGGCGGCGGGGCTGTTTCGATGGCCCAAACGGCCCACACCTTCACCTGAGGCAGCTTTTCCTTGGCCCGGCCAGTCGGGGGGCGCAAGCTGATTTCGCGCCAATGGATCGACAGGCTGGCCGGGCGCGCCGCTTGTCCATTGCGGGGCGGCACCTTGATCTGGGTGGTCGCAACCATCGGGGTGGCCGCCAGTGCTGCCCAAAGGTAGCGTTCTTCGGTTTCCACGCGCCGGTCGCTCATGGCACGCACCAACAAATCGAGCCCATCCGAGCGCTTGACCAGAAACAGGTCGTAGATATCTGCTTCCCGATCCCCTACACTCACAAAATGGGTATGCGGACAGGCTTTATGCGCCGCTTCCACCGCCTCCAAGCTCTTCAGCCATTTATTGCTTTCTTTTTCTTCGATCGGGCGCTGTTTGTGATCCTTCAATTGAGCAAAGGTCTCAGCATCGCGCGCCCACACCTCCTGTGCCAGCACCCCCAAGGGCACCCGCTCTTCGCTGATCGCCAGGGTCGAATGCGCCAACAACCCTTGCTGGCTGGCACTGACCAGCGGCCCCAGACCCTCGGTGTCCGGATGGCTCGTCCAATCCAAATAGGTCGTGTCTTGCGCTGCCAATACCAACTTCACGCTGGCCATCCGCCGCTGGGTCGCCTCGATATGACTTTGCAGCATCTTCTCCGGGGTCACCTCCTCATTGTCAAAGAACCGATAGGCGGCTTTCAAGGTGGCTGGCTCCCCGCTGGCATCCGGCAGCGAACTCTGTGGTTTCTCTCCCAATACCCCGGCCAGTTGCACCAGCCGGGCCGTCAGTCGCTTGTCGCCCAATTCTGCTGCCCTAAACTCTTCCTCTGCCCATCCTTGCTCGTTGTCTCGTCTCATTCCTCGTTTCTTGTTCCTTTTCAGTCTCACCCTATCCTATCACTTCCTGCCCCGCTCCTTGATTTGTGGGTAATGATTAGTTCCCGGGAAGGGGGTTGGGGGGATGGGAAAAAATGAAATTTGCCAAGCATTCTTGAGAAAGTCATTTCCCTGACTCCAAAAGTGAACAAAGTGCTTTCGAAAAATTCAAGCGACTTTAAGAAAGCTGTGGCAAGGTTGGAACGGTTAAAAGAATCTTATTTGTAGTACGCAGTTAAAATGATTAAAATAGCGATATTATGAATAACTTTGGTCACCGAACCTACAAACGAACCCTGGCTGTGGCGCTGAGCTCGATACTCCTGCTGATTGTGCTGGTATTTCCGCTGGGAATGCAGGCTCAGGCTGCACCTGTACTGCCTGCTCCGGCCCAATCGCTGCCACCTCTGGTGCTGCCGGACGGTTTCGTGGACCAGGTAGCGGTGGGTGGACTGCTGGCCCCGCGGGCCTTTGAATTTGCCCCTGATGGCCGGATGATCATTATCGAACGCGGCAGCGATGTCTCCCAGGATATCAATTTCGCCAGCCTGCGCGTCTTCAAAAACGGGGCGCTGCTGCCCACCCGTGCGCTGACACTCGACATTTGCGGTGACGGCGAGCGCGGGCTGCTGGGGATCGCGCTCGACCCAAACTTTACCTCCAACGGTTATCTTTACCTGTACTACACGCGCCAATCGACGGTTGCGCCGGCCTGCGCTTATAACACCTACGTCAATAATCAACCCGGCCCGCGCAACCGAGTCTCGCGCTTTACCATGAGCGGAGATGTGGTCGACCCCGCCAGCGAGCGGGTGCTGGTCGATAACATCGCGACCGACTCAGGTATCCACAATGCCGGAGATATCCATTTCGGCGCTGACGGCTACCTGTACATATCGGTGGGCGATTCCAACATCCAACCCAGCCCGGCTCAAAATTTGAGCAGCTTAAACGGAAAGCTTTTGCGCATCCTGCCCACTCCGGGAGATGCGGGCGGTTATACCACCGCCGGCAATCCCTATGATGCTATATCCGGGTCCTGGTACTGCGGCACCAACCTGCCTGGGACGGGGACGGGACCCTGCCGTGAGATTTTCGCCTCCGGCCTGCGCAACCCATTTCGCTTCTCGATCCGCCCTGGCACGAGCACACCTTACGTTGGAGATGTGGGCGGCGGGGCCTGGGAGGAGATCGACGAGATCACCTCGGGCGGAGATTACGGTTACCCGGTCCGCGAAGGTCCCTGCGAGGCAGGCGTCATTTGTCCGCTGCCCCAGCCGCCTTCAGGATATGCCGATCCGATCTACGCCTATCCGCACGTGGTGCTGTATGCGAACGTGGATTCGGCTGTAATCGGAGGACCTTTCTACACCGGTCTGGGCTACCCGATCGTATATCAAAACAGCCTGTTTTTCGCGGACTACGTGCAGGGCTGGGTCAAGCGCCTGATATTTGACAGCGGGAGCGGGCAGTGGAGTGCGCTCGACTTCGCCACCGGCGGGAGCGGCATCATCGGGCTGCGGACCGGGCCGGACGGCGATCTTTATTACCTCAGTTTCGTCTCGGATACCCTGCGCACCAGTGAAATCCACCGCATTCACTACCAACCGGCGGGCAACCAGCCCCCGGTGGCCCAAATCAGCGCATCTCCCAGCGGCGGACCCCCGAATACGGTCTTCACCTTTTCGGCGCAGGGCTCGATTGATCCGGACGGCAACCTGCCCCTGATCTACAACTGGAATTTTGGCGACGGGACAACTCTCAGTTCGCCCAATGCACTGTCCCCGACGAAAACTTATGCTGTGGATGGGCCAAAAGTGGTCACGCTGACCGTGACCGACAGCGGAACTACTCCCGCCACCTCGCTTCCGGTGACCGTGACGATCTTCCCCGGAGACAGCCCGCCCACGGCCCAAATTGAGGTCACCAACTTGAGCCAGCCGGGGCGCGGGCTGTACTACGCCGGGGATAACTGGAGTTTTACCGTGGTTAATCCCCACGATGATCACCAACTGCCGCCCAATCCATATTCCTGGGATGTGGTTTTCCACCACCGCACCCATACCCACCCATTTTTGTCCAATCTCCAGGGCAGCTCAGGGCAGTTCAGCATTCCGACCAGCGGGGAGACCGACCCGGTGGTGTGGTACCGGGTCACCCTGCATATGACCGATTCGGTCGGGCAGGTCACGGATATCTCCCAGGATATCTTCCCTGCCACCGTCCCGCTGCTGCTCGAAACCGGCCCGGCCGGGGGGGTGGTGCTGCTGGACGGCCATCCTGTGCAGACACCTTATGCCGGCGAGCGGGTGGTGGGCATCCAGACCAGCCTGGAGGCGGACTCGCCACAGCTTTTGGATGGGATCAACCTGCCTTTCACCGGCTGGTCGAATGGCGGCAGCCAGCTGCAGACCTTCCAGATGCCCGCCGGTGGGATCGATTTCACCGCCTGGTTTGGGTTCCGGAACCTGCTTCCGGTGGTGGCGAACAACCATTAAAATTTTGAATGCCCTGCGAGGTTTAAATCCAAGATACAATTAATATGAGTGGAACCAGATAGGAATATCCTAAAAATAGTTTCGCCGGGATGTGGAAATGGATTTAACCAATCGATTTGAAGAAGCTTTAATCTATGCTGTCCGCCTGCATGCCCGCCAGGTGCGTAAAGGGAGCGGTGTGCCCTATGTGAGCCATCTGCTGGGGGTGTGCGCACTGGTGCTGGAATTCGGGGGAGATGAGGACCAGGCGATTGCGGGACTGCTGCACGATGCCATTGAAGACCAGGGTGGAAAGGAAACCCGCGAAGAGATCCGCCAGCGTTTTGGCGAGCGGGTCACAGCCATTGTGGATGGCTGCACGGATGCAGACACGCTGCCCAAACCGCCCTGGAAGCCGCGCAAAGAAGCCTATATTGCGCATTTGAAAAAGGCGACGGCGGCAGTGCGCCTGGTTTCCGCCGCCGATAAACTGCACAATGTGCGCACGATTACCGCCGATTACCGGCGGATGGGCGAGCATTTGTGGAGCCGGTTTCGCGGGGGGAAAGAAGGCACCCTGTGGTACTACCGCGAACTGGTGCGTACCTTTTGGGACCTTGGGCCGCAGGCGATCGCCGACGAATTAGCTCAAGCTGTCGAGGAACTGGAACTCCTGGTTTCGCGTTAAAAATCTATCCCGAAAAAATTACTCGTCCAACCGTTTTCCACAGGTGCCGCAGAACCGGGCGCCCGGGTTGACCTCACTGCCACACTGCGGGCAAACCAATTCCTGTGGAGTATCCTCGGGTATCGCAGGGAGGGCATCGGTCTGGGGAAGGACGGCTGGTTCCGAAGTTTCCTCAGGCGAAGGTATTGCCGCCGGGGTGGGCGGCTGGGTATCGGAAATGTTGGCTGCAGCCACCGGCTGCGCGGATTCTTCGACCGGCTCTGATTCCTGCTGCGCGGGTTGGGCGAGATCTTCCATTGTGACCGGTGAAGATTCCTGGGGAGGGGCAGGTTCCTCCGACACAGGAAGGGGCGGCTCAGGTTCTGCGGAAACCGGGACATCAGGCTGCGGAGACGCCGGGATTTCGACCGCTGGCACCGGTGGCGCCGGCACGGCAGCTTCTATAGCTTCAGGCTGGGGTGGAGGAATTGGATTGGGTTGAGACGGGGTGGGGACCTGCGCGCTGCCCCCGGCAAAGACGGTGCGATCACTGGCAACGGCTGCTAATTGCTCTCCACTGCGGATGACCTTGATCTGAGTTTCACCGATCGCAATGATATCACCTGCATGCAGCCAGGATGGCCCGGTCATCAGGTCGCCGTTGAGAAATGTGCCATTGGTGCTGCCGGCATCGGTTAATTGATAACCCTGGGTCAGTTTGCGGATGACGGCATGGCGGCGGGAAGCGCGCACATCCAGAATGTGAACCGCGGCCTGTTCACTGCGGCCAATGACGGTTTCCTCGCCAATGGGGTAAGTCTTTCCGGCCCCGATCCCGGCCTGGATCGCCAATGACATTTCGACAACCTCCAGGGGCGGCGCAGGTACGGCATCGAAATTGGTGAGAAAGAACTGGATTCGATCCAGAGCCGCGGCCGGGGTTACCAACTGCAGACGAAGATTTTCTTTGACCTGGCTGATATTTAACATTTCCGTAATACCGGCTTGCAGCCAGGTCTGGCGTAATAAGGTATACCGGTTTTGCATATTGGCGCTTCCGCAATCCAGATGGATGACGGTACCCACCAATAAGAAGCGATCGGCGGTTTGAATGGCTTCCGGAATGGGGTAATAATTTCCGTTTTGATGCCAGGCCTGATTCTTCTCGACCAGGGCTGATAATGCGGTCTGGACCAGGGTGACCGCCGGAGGGGTGCGGATGGCGGTTGCGTTCTGGATGGCATTGGTAAGCCACTGCGGGTTTCCCCACATGGATTGGATGGCATTGGTGATGGCAGGCGCATCACATGGCAGGGGGACGACCGGCTGCTGGTCGACGATCGCGTGCAGGACGGCTTTGCGGCGTAAATCCATCAAGGCAGCCAGACACAGCATCTCCAGCGGGAGCAGTTCCACGGACCAGACCGGGATTTCATGGCTGGAGGATCCGGTGTATTCCTGGATCTGTGAAAAGATGCTGCCGGCATCGCCCGGCGCGCTGAGCACGAGTCCGTCCGGGGTATTGGAGATTCCCACCGAATACGTGCCTTCACCGGTAAAATGAATGGCTTCATCAAGGTAACCGGCGGGCGCGTTCAAGCGTACCCGGGCGAAGGAAGGGGCTTCCGAGAGGGCAGCCAGCATCAGGCGCGCCGGTTCAACCAGACCATTCTGATCCAACATGCCGGCTTCGAACAGGGCTTCGTGCTGCTCGGGGGTTAAAGCGGGCGGGTTGGGGATATGCAACGGTGAAAGCGGGCTTTTATCGCCCGGCACCAATCCTGCCAGCCCGCCTAAAACGGCCGGCGAAACCACAAATTGTGTCAATGTCATCGGATTCACCCTCCTCTAAGATTGGATGTGCTTATTGTAGCACCGAGTGGAAAGAAACGGGCCGCGTAGGGGGTTCGCCTGGCAGCGGGCCAGGCTAAGGACCCAGTAAGGTTTCAACATAGTCATCCACGACCTTTTGAATATCAAAAACTTTTTCAGCGCGTGCGCGGGCATTTTGGCGGAAGCCGGCCTGGTCCGCGGCAATCTCGCCCGCCGCCTGGGCCAGCGGTTCGATCAACGGCGGTTCTAAATTCCAATGATTGCTGCCGTACGGGACCACCCGGCCGGCGCCGTCGATCACCATTTCGGGCAAAGCGCCGGTGGCGAAGGCAATTACCGGCAGGCCGCAAGCCAGAGCCTCTACCACCGAGTTGGGACAGGCCGCGTTCAGATCGGCAGAGAATAACATGTGCGCCGAGCGGTCGAGGGCGGGCACCTGATCGCGGGCCACCACACCGGCAAATATGAGCTTGCCTTGCGCTTGAGCACTCCATCGGGCTTGAAGCTCCGCGGGGACATCCCCCGCGACGATGAGCTCCCAGGCCTGAGCGCCGGATTGGTTCAACTGGCGCAGCAGGCGGACCGCATTTTCAAGCCCAGTTTCCATGCCTCCACCCAGGTGAGCTTCTACCATCAAGATGCGCAAGGTATTTGGAGACGGCAGGCCCTCTCCAGCGGGGGAAAACGCACGCAGGTCGACGCCATTGTATATAACCCGGCCCGGGGCTGAGACCGGCCCGTAAGCTTTCTGCCACCAATCCTGGGTGAAATGCGATTGGTAAATGATGCGTTCCGCTAAATAGCGGCGGGTCGTGGAAAGGATCCAATTGGCGATTTCGGCTTTGACAAAATGGCGCGCGCCGGTAGGCAGTTTTCGGTGGACCCAATTCATGCCGTTCAAACGCTGCACGATGCGCACCCCGCGCCGTTTTGCACGCCAGAGGATATCCAACCGGCGGCTGCCGCCCATCACCAGGACTGCCTGTACACCTGGGGCGAGCGGGTCTGGGGTGACGGCAACCCCTTTTTTTTGCAGTGCGGAGACCAGGCGGGCGGCGAAGGAGGCCGGTCCGCCTAACCCCCTGGGTTGGGGAAACAGGCAAATGCCGCCGCGCCGCGGGTCAGGGTTCGGCATAAGCCTGAACGGCCTGGACAATGCGCTCGGCGGCGTGCCCGTCACCAAAAGGATTCTGGGCGGTGCTCATCGCCTGGTAGGCCGCCGCATCTTCCAATAGACGCCGGGCCTGGGTGAAAATGGTCTCCGGATCGGTGCCTACCAGCTTGAGCACGCCGGCGGCTACTCCTTCCGGGCGTTCGGTGACGTTCCTCAGCACCAGGGTGGGGATCCCCAGGCTGGTGGCTTCTTCCTGAATCCCACCAGAGTCGGTCAGCACCAGGGTGGAGCGGCGCATGAGATGCACCAGGGGCAGGTAATCTAAGGGGGCGAGTAAAGAAATATTCGGGATCCCACCCAATAAGCGGTGGGCCGGCTCCTGGATATTCGGGTTCAGATGTACCGGATAAACCAACTGCAGGCGCTGGGGATAGGCTTCCGCCAGGCGGCGCAGGCCGCGGCAAATATTTTTGAAAGGTTCGCCAAAGTTTTCCCGACGGTGGGCCGTCACCAGGATCAGCTGGCGCCCTCCAGGCCGGATATCGAGCTTGTGCAACAATTGGACGACTTCGTCCGGCGCGGGGCGGGTCACAATCTGGCGCAGGGCATCGATCACCGGGTTGCCGGTCAGCGCGATGCGCCAATCGGGGATACCTTCATTCAGCAGGTTCTGGCGAGCGTGCTGGGTCGGCGCAAAATGCAGATCGGCGGCGACCCCGGCAACGCGCCGGTTGATCTCTTCCGGAAAGGGCTGCCATTTATCGCCGGTGCGCAGGCCGGCTTCGACATGCCCGAGGTGAATGTGGTGATAGTAACACAGCAGGGCTGTGGACATGACCGTGGTGGTATCGCCCTGCACCAGCACCCAATCCGGCTTCAATTTATTCAGGACCGGATCGAGATGGGTGAAGATGTTCGCGGTCAGTTCAGCCAGGCTCTGGTTGGGGCGCATTAAATCCAAATCGACCTGCGGGGTAATGTCGAACAGATCGAGCACCTGGTCGAGCATCTGGCGGTGCTGCGCGGTCACGATCACCTGAGATTCGATGCCCGGCGTGTGAGCCAGCTGCCAGACGACCGGCGCCATCTTGACCGCTTCAGGGCGGGTACCGAATATCGATAAAACCCGCATTATGAACAGCCTCCCAGGCGGCAAACCTTAAACCCGGCATTTTGCCAGTTTTCGCCGCTCCAACCATTGACCGTATCCACCGCCAGGCGGGCCGGGGTGAGCCCTGCCAGGGTGTGAGGGTTGATTGAGCGCAGGGCGGTATGGTTGACCAGAAGCACCAGCGCCTCAGCCTGAGCGACGGCTTCATCGATCGAGCCCACTGTTTCCAGGCCTGCTCGCTTGAAATCCGGTTTAAAGGGCTCGAAAGCCGTGACCTGCGCCCCCGCCGCACCCAGCCGCAGGGCGACCTCGATCGCCGGGCTTTCCCGCAGGTCATCCACGTCCGGTTTGTAGGAGAGGCCCAGGGCAGTAATTTTTCGCCCGCTGAGATCGCCGCCCAACGCCCGGCGCACCAGGTCAACCACGAAATCAGGTTGGGCGTCGTTCACCATGCGGGCGGTGCGGATCAATTGGGTATCCTCAGGATCCGCTTCCACCAGGAACCAGGGGTCGACACTGATGCAGTGACCGCCTACCCCCGGGCCTGGGTTGAGAATGCGCACGCGTGGATGGCGGTTGGCGAGCTGGATGGCTTCCCAAACATCCACCCCAAAGCGGTCGGCCAGGCGTGAAAATTCATTGGCCACGGCAATATTAACGTCGCGATAAGTATTTTCCATCAGCTTGGTCATTTCTGCGGTGGTCGCATCGGTGAGGATAATTTCGCCGCGCACAAATGTGGCATATAAGTCGCGCCCGGCTTCCGCCGACCGGCGGTCGATCCCGCCAATCACCCGTGCATTTTCGATCAGCTCGCGCAGGATCTGTCCAGGCAGCACGCGCTCCGGAGAATAGGCAAGCTGGAAGTCGGCGCCGGCCTTTAACCCGGAACGTTCCAGTATCGGGCGCACCAGATCGACCGTGGTGCGCGGCGGCGAGGTCGATTTGAGAATCACCAGGTTTCCAGCGGATAAATACGGAACGATGGCTTCTGTGGCAGAGATTACGGAACGCATGTCCGCCCGCTTATCCGGATAAAAGGGGGTGGGAACGGCAATGATATAGGCATCCGCGGCTTCGGGGTGGCTGCGCACCTCCAGGTTGCCTGATTTTAGCGCCGCCTGCACCAGGGTGCGCAGCCCGGGCTCATGGATATGCAGCTCGCCATTCTGGAGGGTTTGCAGCACGCTGGGGTTGACATCCACCCCCACCACTTTTAAACCGTAGGTCGCGAAAGTGCTGGCGGTGGGCAGCCCAATATACCCGAGACCCATCACGCAGATTTTTTTGAATTCCATAGACGGTGAACTCCTGGTCGTTGATCGTATGTGCAAATTGATTTTCGCTGGTAACCGGTAAATTTCTTTCGCTAGAGGGGCGTGGCGCAAGCCTGATTGGATTATGCCATAAGTCTGGCGGCTTGAGGAGGTTGCAGACGAGAAGACCCAGCCGATGGACTATACCGGACTAGTCCTTATCATAGAGCAAATAAATCAAAGATAGTCCAAGATAACTATATATGTTTATGGTTATTTAATTTGAATTCCGTTATTCTATAGAAGTAATTAATCATACCTTAAGAAATTCTTAATATAAGGCGTTTGGGGAATAGAGCCGTTTCCTAAGGACCTTGGAAAGGCTGCTTTTGACAGGAGATCAATTTAACGTTAATGGAGGTCAACCCGCGCAGCAATATGAACCACGCAGCGAAATGGCACCAGATCCGGCTGGAATGGATGCAGGATTTTATGGCCGTACTGTAACGGCAGTCGAACTCGTTTTGTTTTTGGAGGTCCTATGAAAGATAGCAAAAAGATTGCAAAACCGTTCGTTTTTGAACCCGGCTTAATAAGGGAAGGTGGTTCGGAAATTGTCTGGCTGTCCGAAAAAAACAGCCAGTGCTTGTTTGCATTCACCTACCAAAGAGGTCAGGAGGAAGATAATGAAATTTAACCAAATTTTCAAAGCTGCCTTTTCGAGCAACAGCACGATGAGGCAAATTATTAATTTAATAGTGATACTCAGCATGGTGCTCGGCTACCAATCGACCTTCGTGGTCGCGGCGACGACTAACCCCGCTGCTCCCGCTGCCCCGGCAGCGGTTCCCATGACCAACCACCTTTCATTGAGCGTAATAAGTTTACGGTCTGATGCGGATTTAGGTGTACATAAAGGGGATGCGGTCGCTGATTACAAATACCTGATCAGCATCGACAACACGGGTACGACCGATCAGCGCACCCCGGCTGACGGTTGTTCACCCAACAGCCCAGATTATCCGGCTTCGTGCAAATGGGTATCGATCGCCGGAGCGGCAACCCACAGCGACATCTACACCCAGGGCGACCAGAGCGATTTTGGTGACGGTCTTGACCTGCCTCCTGGCAGGTATTTGATCTCCGTGCTGGCAGATGGTTACAAGCTGGGCGGGACCAATTTCACCGTTCCCCTGCCGGACACCGGTCCGTTGGCCGTTGAATTGGATCCTTCCAATTTGCCAGCCGCCACCATCCAGGCTGAAATTTTTGAAGATATTTCACCGGTTAACAGCGCGCCGGATGTCCCGGCCGAGCATGGGTTGGCCGGTTTCCAGGGTCATATCCTGGATTACCTGGGCGAAGTCACCACCGACGTCTTTGGCAACCCGCTGTGCACAGAATATGACCCCATAACCGGCGCCCCGATCCCCGGAACGGGCGGCAGATGCTTGAGCAAGTGCTACGTCGTAGATAATGCCGTGGATATCGCCTATGTGGACCCGATCAACGATACGGGCGCCTGCCCAACGGTTACCGATGGTAATCCAGGTCATGCGGTAATTTCTCCGTATGGTTCAGTTACGCTTGCGGCCGGTTTAACAGTGGAAGGCAAGCTAAAAATACCCAATGTCGGTCCCAACCGTTATGCGCTCTCCGCTGTACCGCCAGATGGATCTGCCTGGATCCAAACCACCACCCTGGAAGGCAACCACGACTGGGACGCCTGGGTGATGGAAGGCGCGACCGGGTTGGACACAGAGTTCGTGGTCGCGGGCGAACCTTTCCCGGCGATCATTTTTGGTTTTGTCAACCCGACAGGCTTGCTCCCCAATGGCGCCGGCGCCCCCAAAGGCCATATTAAAGGTGTGGTCGACGCAGCCAAAGTCTACTACCCGCCCAAGGGCGGTACGACCCTGCCTGGCACGATTTTCGGCGGCGTGACGGGTATGAAGCTTGATAAACCCATGGACAATGCCGTGGTTTCCTTGAGCGACCTGAACAACGGGGATACCATGATCTATACCGGCAAGGTGGATGCCAACGGAGCGTTCGATATCGCCAACGTTCCTGACGGCAACTACACCCTGACCTGGTGGGACGAACCCCAGGATTATATTCTGGATTTAATCAATGTCACCGTTACCAACGGCGAAGTGGTCGACCTCGGCGTGCTGCCATTAACCGGCTGGTGGACCTACCTCGACGGCTACATCTTTAATGATGATAACCGCAACGGGGTGATGGATTGGCAGGACCTGAACGGCAACGGCTGCCCCGATCCGGGTGAAGGCGAACAGGGCGTGCCGAATTTCACGCTGACCATGCGCAAACGCGAAAATTCGCTGATGGACCGCGGCGCCACAGTAGTCACGACCGACGCCTGCGGTTATTACTTCATGGAAAATGCTTATCCAATCACGCAGTGGTTGGTGCTAGAAGCTTACAACGATCTGTACTACACGACTGGCGCGACTTACCAGGCGGATAACCAGCCCACCCCCACCACCATTCCAGGCTCGGGTGTGGATATTTCCGTGCTGCCGATCATCGGCCTTTCCGGTAAAGTAGATTGGGGCGTACATGCTTATGACGCGGACGGCACCAACGGTATCGACCCGCAAAACGGCGGCATTGTGGGCACCGTCAGCTACGACACCACCCGTAACGAACTGGATGCGCGCTATGCGTTTGTCGAAGACTGGCAGCCGGGCATTCCCAATCTAAATGTCAACCTGTATGCACCGGTGCTTTGCACCCCTGGCGCGGCCAACTGCGATGCGGAAACCGGGTTATACGAGTTGAACGCGGACGGTTCCTACAAGAAAGGCAATCTTCTAAACCAATACCTGACCGAAACCTGGGCGCGCCCGACCAACTGTGTGGCTCGGGATATTAACGGCGTCCCCCTCGAACACGGCGTGGATGAAAACGTTTTGCCGCTCGATCCCAACGCGGACTGCCTGGAAGGACCCCTGATGGGGAACCAATTCCAAACAGGCTACTCCACCGTGGACGGCAATTACGGCTTTGGCGACGGCTGTTTCCTGGTAGATGGGGTCACCCCTGGTTTGTTCGACGCTTCTACTGGAACCTGCACCACCGGTGACTTTGTATCCCTGCCCGGCGGCACCGATTACCTGGTCGAAGTGGAGATCCCCAATGACTCCCTGGGGCGCCCGCTGTACAAGGTGACTAAAGAGGAAGATATCAACATCGGCAACGGCGACCAATTCTACCCTCAGACACCTCCCCCGGCCTGCGCTGGCCCACTGCACACGGTGGACCTGATGAATGCAGACCAACCCGGTGGGGTTGATAATTACCCCGCGGTTGATCTACCGAATGGTGTTCATGTGCCTGCTTCCACGCCGGTCGATAACGCCACTTTCAAGGATATCGGCGGTTCGCCGTATGAAGGCACGCAGATGCCGCTGTGCACCACCAAACTGGTGGAGCTCAACAACGGCAAGTCGATTGTGCCAACCTTCAACCTGTTCACGGATGTGCCCATCCCGGGACGCTTCTGGGGCCTGCTGGTCGACGATCTCAATTTCTCCAGCGATCCCAAATCGCTGCTGGTTGGCGAGAAAGCCGGCATTCCCTTTGCGCCGGTGGGCATCTACGATTGGACCAACCATCTGGTAGCCACGGCCGAATCCGATTTCAACGGCCTGTTCGACGTGCTGCTGCCCTCGACCAACCGCATTTCCTGCCCCACGCCCTCGGGAGTGTGCGCTAACCTGTACCGCTTCGTGGGCAACGATCCGGGCGTTCCGGGGCGTCTAAACCCGAACTACCGGCCTGAATACCGCACGATCGCGGCCGAATTTGAGGCTTTCCCCGGCCTGCTGGTGCCCGCTGACCTTGCTCCCACCCAGGTGGGTGTGACGGTGCAGCTGCCAGGTGGCCAGACCCAGACTGTGGACTGCACGCTCGACCAGGCTTCACCCGAGCTGTTTGCGGTCGATAAGCCGTACATACGCCTGACCGACACGGATGCTCAACGTACCATTACCATCCAGGGAGCCAATTTTGGCACTTCGCAAGGATTGGTCACACTGGACGGCATCCCACTGGATATTGTTTCACCAGGATGGTCGGATACCCAGATCACTGCCCGGGTGCGCGTTGTTGCCCCCAATGCAGTGGTACAGGGCCCTCACCAACTGGTAGTCACCGATACCAATGCGCACGGTACGGTTAACGGCCTGACCATCCATGTACTGGGTGGGACTGGAAATTCTGCATACAACCCAACCGTATTCGAGGTTGGACCGGGTAGAACTTACTCTCCAGCAGACAGCCTTCCGGCGGCAGCCGATCATGCCATCCAGCGCGCGCTGGATGCCGCAGCTGCCTTCGTTGCTGGAGGCAATAACCGCAATGCGCTGGTGGTGGTTTATCCGAATAACCCCAGTGCAGATCCCCGTCAGAACCCGCGCGGCGCTTACTATGAGAATCTGATCATCACCAGTAAGGTGAAGCTGCAGGGCGTTGGCCCGGGTGGTTTCCAGGGCACGAATTTTGTGCGAGGTTCGATCATCGATGGCGGCGCCTTTGCCGGCGACAGCCCGGTGGCGGCTGACTGGTACACCAAAATCGGTGGCCTGACCTGGGCCGGCAACCAGAATATCAATGACGGTGCGGTGATCTCGATCTACGTACCCAGTTCCGGACGTAATGCCTTCCCGACAACCTTCAGCGCAAACACGGCGCCGTCGATCGACGGTTTTGATCTGCGCGGCGGCGACCAGCAGGGCTTCCCGGCCAATATCAACGAGATTGGCGGTCTGCCGACCGGCCTCCCGGCCGCTGTGGTCACCCAGGGCGGGGCGATCTTCGCCAATGCCTTTGCGAACAACCTGCAGATCACCAATAATACCGTCCAGAACAACGGCGGTGGTTATGGCACAGTCCGCCTGGGAACACCTGATATTACATCGCCGAATACCAACAACCACAACTGGAATGTGCGCATCCTGCACAACCGCATCATCGCCAACGCCGGCACCAACCTGGCAGGCGGGATCGGCATCTTCTCCAGTTCTAATAACTACGAAGTGGCCAACAACGACATCTGCGGCAACTTTTCCGCGGAATACGGCGGCGGGCTATCGGCCTATGGGTTAAGCCCCAACGGCCAGATTCATGACAACCGGATTTACTTCAACCGCTCGTACGATGAAGGCGGTGGGATTATCATCGCCGGCGAACTGCCTACGAACCCCAATGCGAATTATGGCACGCCCAATGGACCGAAAGGCTCAGGACCGGTGAATATCTATAACAACCTGATCCAGTCCAACCTGGGCAACGACGACGGCGGCGGAATTCGCTTCCTGATGGCTGGCAACTTCCCGATGAACGTGTACAACAACATCATCGTCAACAACGTGTCGACGCATGAGGGCGGCGGGATCAGCCTCAATGATGCTCCGAATGTGCGTGTGTACAACAACACGATTATGAAGAACATCACCACCGCCACGGCAGTCACCAGCAACGGCTTCCCGGCTCCGGCAGGCTTATCCACTTCGCAGAACAGCGCCCAGCTGCAGGCGACACTGGCTGGCGCCGTGGCTGGTTGCGGAACAGGTGCAAATGCAACGTGTTTCAGCAACCCGCTGCTGTTCAACAACATCTTCTGGGACAACCGGGCCGGTACTCGCTCTGGCGGGGCGGTCACGGGTCTCGGCGCAGTCGGGGATCTCTCCCCGATCAACCAATGGGATCTGGGGGATGCCGATGCTGTGGGTCAGTTGAGCCCAACCAACTCGGTAGTGCAGCAAAACGGTGGGGCCCACCCATACATCTCAAGCCCTACAAACTCAACTGCTGATCCTATCGTTATCTCATCTTACGACACGTCAGTAACGTTCAATGTGTGGCGCAACAATCCAAACTTTATCGCCGCGATCCTGGTGGCGGTGGATACCCCGCAGCAGCTGCTGGGCAACTACCACATTCCAACCGGGTCGCCTGCTTCTAACCTGGGAGCTGCATCCAAAGCAGTGCCCGGCTACCAGCAGCCGCCTGCGTCTCTGGCTGCACCGACGACCGATATCGATCTTCAACCCCGCCCGAGCGGCGGCGGATACGATGCCGGCGCAGATGAAATCAATAGCAGTGTCCTGGCCTTCCCGCGCACCGGAGTGCTGGATACCTTCAATGGCAGTGGCGCACTGGGCGCGAATTGGGCTGGCGATCAAAGCCAGATCACCGCTGCCTACCAGAGAAACGGCGGCAACGTCCAGGTGCGGTTGGTAAGCACGAACGGCCTGATTTATTGGGCCCCGAGCATCTTTGGCGCCAACCAGGAAGCCTACATGACCCTCACTGACCAGGTCAGCTCAGCCAGTGATCAAGCCCTGGCCTTGAAGATCAGCGGGTTGAATGGGGTTTCGGTTGGACCCAGCACCGCCATGATCCTGGTCAGCTACAACCGCACCGCGAACCAGGTGCAGGTCAGAACCCTGGACCCGGGCCAGGGCTGGCAAAACTGGGCTACGATTACGCTTTCTGGTACGACCATCTTTGCCAATAACGTAATCTTTGGCGCACGTGTCGGACAGGACGGCCTGGTCAGTGTATACCGCAGTGGTGTCCTGATCGGCAGCATCAATGTCACGACCGGGTTAACCCCCTGGCCGGCGCAGTATGTGCAGGGCGGCGGCAGCATTGGAGTGTGGTATATCGGTACCGGGAATAACGCGGCTTCCGACGCCCGCTTCGATAGTTTTGGCGGCGGTACCATGCCCGCAGCTCTGCCGGATGCCATGGTCGCTCCTCGGAATATTTTGAACGAAAGAATATACATTCCAGCGATTGTCAGATAGCAGGGAATGAGGGTGAACCCCGACCATTCCGAAAATTCTCGGAAAGGTCGGGGGGACAATCACCCTCAGATGTGCTAACCAGAAATTAATTAAGGAGAAATGCTATGAGCAGATCCGTTTCTCGAAGAGATTTTCTAAAATTAGCAGGAAGTGGTTTGATCGTCACCGCCGGGGTGAGTTTGCTGCCCCCTAACCTGCGCAGAGTACTGCTGCCGGAGTTGGTCGTGGACGCGCAAGCCAGCTTTCCCGAGCCTGACCTGTACTACGCCGGCACAGATGGCTGGATATCCCTACCGGCTGACCCGCCGATCGGGTTCTATCACCCCGACAACCTGGCGCCGCAGCCCCCGGATGATGTGCCGGGATTATCAACTTACATCTTTGGGTTCCGCAATATCACCGGGATGACCGATATACAGCGAAATGGCCAGAAAAACCATGCCCAACACAGCGCGCCCATGTTCTGGGTGAACCAGTACAACGGTACAAATGAGTTCCGGATGAAGCTGACCAACCTGGGTATGGCCCTGCGCCCCGACCTGTTCGACGCGCACACCATCCACTGGCATGGCTTCCGCAATGTGCTGCCCTTCTTCGACGGCGAGCCGACCACCTCGGTTTCGGTGCCTACCGGGCGCGATTTCACCTACATCTACCGCCCGCGCGATCCTGGGACCTATATGTTCCACTGTCACGTGGAAGACGTGGAGCACGTGCATATGGGCATGACCGGCATCGTTTTCGTCCGGCCCCTGCAGGATGGACAAAACTTCGGCGGATTTACCAGATTCGCCTACAACGATGGCAACGGTTCGACCGGCTACAACCGCGAATTTGCCATGTTCATGAGCGAAGTGTGGGCCGAAGCCCACTGGGCGGATGCGCACATCCAGCTGCCGGATTGGACCGACTACCGGGCGGACTTCGCCCTGCTCAATGGGCGGGTCTACCCGGATACTATCGCCCCCAATGGGTCGATCGATCCCTTCCACCCGGTGTATGACGTCAACGGCGATATGGTTCCGACTACGGGTTACGAGCACCTTAAGTACCAGCCCATTTCCTCGCTGGTGAAATGCAATGCCGGAGAAAGGGTGCTGCTGCGCTTCGCTAACCTGGGCTTCAAAGAAGGCGCCATGACCCTGCCAGGCGTGCAGATGCGCGTGATCGGACGGGATGCTACCCTGATGCGCGGGCGAGATGGGACCGACACCAGCTATGAGACGGACACGATCTCAATTGGCGCCGGGGAGAGCTTTGACGTGATCTTCACCGCCCCGGCGTTCAGCGGCGGCAGTGGTTCCAGCGGCGCAGGCTACGATAAATACATGCTGTACAACCGGGCCTACACCCGTTCGAACAACCTGGCGGATGGCGGCTTTGGCGGCCAGGCTACGGAAGTCCGGGTGTACCCTGGCGGAACTTTGGCACAGCAGTCTATCCCCAACACTTAGGCGCAGCGGACAGACCACTCGCTAAAAGGAGTTAAGAATGCATACATTAATTTATAAGCGAATGCCCTGGGTGCTGGTCCTGATGGTGGTTGTTCTATTGATCTCAACCGCCCCCATGGCCCAGGCGAAGCCTGCAGCCGCAACGGCAGCCCCCACGGTAGGTGTGGTTTGCACCACGAATGCAGGTACGCATCCGACTTTCACGCTTGAAACCACGACCGGACACATCATCCTGGGCGACGGCAACACCATGTTTATGTGGGGTTATTCGGAAGTGGGTCAACCCTTCCAACATCCCAGCCCGGTGTTATGCGTCAATCAGGGTGCCACGGTCACCGTCATCCTGCACAACAACCTGGCCGAACCGGTATCGATCATGTTCCCCGGTCAGGATAACGTGCTGGCTAACGGCCTGGCAGTCCAACCGCAGTTTGACAGCGGCGGCAGCCTGACCTCACTAACCAACACAGCCGCGGCCAACGGCGGCAGCATCACCTACAGCTTCACGGCCACCCACCCAGGCAGCTTTCTATATGAAAGTGGAACCGATCCGCGCAAGCAGGTGGGGATGGGCCTGTTCGGCGGGATGATCGTTCGCCCTGCATTGGGCGCCGATTATGCCAACAACCGATCTGACAGCCGGTTTACGACAGTATCCAACACCAATACCGGATGGTCGGAAGAATTCCTGGTGCTGCTCTCCGAAATCGATCCTTACCAGCACCAGGCGGTTGAGTTGGGCCTGCCATACGACATCAATACTTACCATGTACGCTACTGGCTGCTCAATGGACGCGGTTTCCCGGATTCAATCGCCGACAACTTTGCCTCCTGGCTGCCCAGCCAACCCTACGGCGCCCTGGCCCGGGTGCACGAATATACCACCACAGCCGGCACGAACTATCATCCTTACCCGGCCCTGATCCACTACCTGAATGTGGGCACGGAAGATTATCCCTTCCATCCCCACGGCAATAATGGTCTGGTCATCACCCGTGACGGACGGCCTCTGGAAGGTCCCACCGGTCAGGATCTTTCGTTCGAGAAGTTTGATATCAACCTCGGCGCTGGACAGACCTGGGACGTGCTTTCCAAATGGTACGATGCGGAAAATTATGACCCGGTGACCAACCCGGTTCCGGTGACCATTCCGGATGTAGCCAACCAGGTGTTAGGGATGATGTACGGCGGCAGCCCGTATCTGGGTGTGCAGGGCAACTTACCTCCCGGCGCAAATACGCTGAACCAGTGCGGCGAGTACTACATCATTTCGCACAACCATGCCCTGAACCAACTGGATGCCTGGGGTGTGACCATGGCTGGACCGATCACATACTTGCGTATTGATCCGCCTGTGCCGAACTCATGCCCGTAAGAGGAGAGCAACCATGCGAAACTATAAAAAAATGTCTACTTTTGTCAGTAAAGGAACGCGGCTGCTGCTCTTCGTAGCGATGCTTTTCTCGCTCATCACCAGCAGTCTGGCGCCTGCCTCTGTTGCCCTGGCTGCGACGAATAGTACCGTTATCGTCACGGTGCAGGATGCGGCGGCTGGACCATTGGCCGGCAGGACGGTGTATGTTTTTGATGGCACCGGCCTTGCCTACCTGGGTCTCTTCGGGATGACAGATGCCCTGGGTCAGGTGACCTTTGACCTGCCCACCACCCCGAGCAGCAGCTACAAGTTTGCTTCCGATGATGTAAACAATGTGCGCTACTTCAGCCCGGTTTGCGATGTCGCGGCGGCATGCGGTGCGGCTACAATCCAGGAACCGCTCTTTGGTACGGTCACAGTGACCTTGACCGATACCAGCGCGGCGGATTTGACTGGCAAAATTGTGTATGTTTTTGACAGCGCCGGACCCACTTATAAAAATATCTCGAAAGTGACGGATGGGTCAGGAATGGCGGTCTTCGAGCTGCCAACCGGAAGCTACGTCTTCGGTTCGGATGATGTCAACAACGTACGCTACTACAGCTCATCCGCCTGTGTGGTGACCGGCGTGGCCGGTTCCTGTAATGCGGCTGCGATTGTCGAACCTGTATTTGGCAGCGTAACGGTGACCGTACAGGACGCCAACAGCCTGGGGCTGGTTAACCGGATCGTTTATGTTTTCAACGGAACAGGTGCTACTTATCAGAACCTGTTTGCGACAACTGACGGATCCGGCGTGGCGACATTCAACCTGCCCGATGGTGACTACCAGTTTGCATCGGATGACGTTAACGCACACCGCTACTTCACCGGGCTGCCGGCCTGTACGGTGCCGGGCTGCACCTCGGCGACGATCACCGAGCCGGTTTTTGGGCCGATGGATGTGACGGTGACCGACGGCGCCACGCTGTTTGCAAACCGCATTGTCTACGTTTATGACAGCACCGCCAGCACGTTTCAGAATCTCCAGGCCGTAACTGACGCCAACGGTGTGGCGCATTTCAACCTGGGCGCCGGCACCTATACCTTCGCGACGGATGACGCCAACAACATGCGTTATTACTCCGCGACCTGCTCCGTCACGGCCTGCACCGCCATCACGCTTACTTTGCCGGCCTTCGGCGGGGTAAGCGTCAGCGTGGTAGATACCAACGGCCCGCTCGCCAACCGGATTGTTTACGTCTTTGATGCCACGGGCACCATTTACAAGAACATCATGAGCGTCACCGGACCAGCCGGACAACCCGCCAGCTTTAACCTGCCGGCAGGCGACTATACATTTGCTTCGGATGATGGCAATAATCATCGTTACTTCAGCACAGTGTGCACAGTCCCCGGGTGTGCTACCGCGACGGTCAACGAACCGGTGTTTGGCACGGTTTCAGTCCTGGCCCTGGATGGGAGCCTGGCCCCAGTTACAAACAAGATCATCTATGTATTCGACAGCACAGCTGCTACCTATCAGAATCTGTCCGCTTTGACCGACGGCAGTGGCGTGGCGACTTTCAATCTGCCTTTGGGCAGCTACCGTTTTGCCGCAGATAACGCCCTCAACCAGCGTTTCTTCAGCTACCCGGCCTGCACCCTGCCCGCCTGTGCTTCGGCTACCGTGATCCTGGCGAATGTGGCCGATCTGGGTCTGACCAAGACGGTGGATCAGGCGGTTTCAAATATCGGGAGCACGATCAACTTCACCATTGTAGCCAGCAACGCCGGGCCTAATGCAGCGACGGATGTTGTGGTGAATGATTTACTCCCGGCAGGCCTGACTTACGTGAGTGATGATGGAGCCGGAGCTTATGTCAGCGCCAGCGGCGTGTGGACGGTTGGCCCTCTGGCAGCAGGCAGTTCTGCTACCCTGCACATCGCGGCTTCGATCAATCTGAATACCAACGGCATGACGATCGCCAATACCGCGACCGTCTCGGCCACACAGACGGATCTCTGGCCCGCTAATAATACAGCCAGCGTTTCGATATCCGTGGGAATCAGCGACCTGTGCGCCACGACCGGCTCGGTAACCATGCCGGATGGAACCGCTGTGCCGATCTGGGGTTATGTCGCGGGTGATTGCAGCGGAAGTCCCCAGGCACAGTTGCCCGGCCCGAAGATCGTGGTTAATGCGGGCGATACGGTGACGATCACCCTGCATAACAACCTGCCGGAAGCGACGGCTTTATTGTTCCAGGGCCAGTCGATGGTGCCGGATTTCACGGCCATCCCCCACGGCGGAAGTAAAAGTTACACCTTTACAGCATCCAACCCGGGCACTTACCTGTATGAAGCCGGGCTCCTGCCCAATATCCAGCACCAGGTGGGCATGGGGTTGTACGGCGCGGTCATCGTCTACCCGGCGGCTGCCGGACGGGCCTACAATTCCGCGACCACGGCTTATGACGATGAAGCTCTGCTTGTGCTGAGCGAAATCGACCCTGAGCTGAATAACAGCGCTTCGCCGGCAGCTTTTGACATGCGCGACTTCGCCGCCAGGTATTTCTTGATCAACGGCAAGGCGTATCCTGACACGGATGCGATCCAGACCCAACCAGGACATACCGTGCTGCTGCGTTACGTCAATGCCAGCCTGCTGCAGCATTCCATGACCGTGCTGGGCGTCGATCAGCAGGTGATCGCTTACGATGCCAGCCCGCTGACCTTCACCCACCGTATGGTGGCTGAAACCTTCGGCCCCGGTCAAACGGTGGATACCCTCGTCAACGTACCCGTTACGGCCGGGCAAGGTACCCGCTATTCACTGTACGATGGCAACCTGATGCTGCACAACAGCACGGCTGCCGGGTTTGGCGGAATGCTGACCTTCGTCGATGTTGGCATGGATCCTGGATCCGGTGGAGATGTGCTTGGACCGCAAACCAGTGGTATGGGGGTAAGCCCCTCCCCGACCAACGGCGCCGTCCCGGTTGCCTTGAGCGCCTCGGTTAGCGAAGTTGCTACGGGTGGCGCCAATGTGACCGCGGCAGAGTACTTCATCGATACGGTCGGCGCCAATGGCACCGGTACGGCGATGAGCGGCTCTTTCGGCACGATGACCGTCAGCGTCAATGCGACGATTTCGACCGTTGTGTTAGCCGGAAAGGCAGATGGAAACCACACCGTGTATGTCCATGGCCAGGATTCCTTCGGCAACTGGGGTTCTACCAATACCATCGTTCTAAAGATAGATCGGACAGGTCCTGCAGTCCACGTTCTGACGATGATGCCTAATCCGACGAATGGGAGCGTCGCGGTTACCCTGACGGCGACCGCGGATGACCGGGCAACGGGCAACAGCAATATCGTGTCTGCCTCGTTCTCAATCGATGGCAGCCCTGCCACGGCGATGGCGATCAATATGACGGCTCCAGTGGTCAGCCTGAGCGCCAGCTTCCCGGCGACCACGCTGGCAGCGGGGAACCGCACGGTGACCGTCAGCGCCACGGATGCCTTAGGCAACACGAGTTCCACCCCGGTCACGCTGGTGATCGATAAGACCGGGCCGGTGACTACAAACGTGCTGGCTTCTCCAAACCCGACCAACGGCGTCACCGGGGTCAACTCCAGCACGCCAGCCGTGCGCTTGACGGCTACCCTGACGGATACGGTCTCCAAAATCACGATGGCCGAGGGCTTTATCGGCACCCCGGGCGTGAATGGAACAGGCTTCCAGCTTGTCCCAAGCGATGGGTTGTTTAACAGCCTCACCGAAAACGCGTATGTCGATATCCCGTTCTCGACGATTGCGCAGATGGCGAATGGTAATTACATACTAAACGTGCACGGCAAAGATGCATCCGGTAATTGGGGTGATGTATCCGGCACCACACTGAACATCAGCCGGGTTGCTCCGGATGTCGTGAATTTAGCGATTGCGAACGCTGCAGGTGCGAAGGTTGCCACACTAACCGCAAATGCGACCAACGCGGTCAACAGCATTGCCAGAGCCGAGTGGTTTATCGGCGCTGATCCTGGTCAAGGAAATGCTCGCCTGGCGCAGGTTACGGCAAACGGTGCGGTGGCGAAGCTGGCCGCTACCATCAACTTAACCACGCGGCCAAACGGCACCTACACCGTGTATGTAAGGGCAATGGATGCCGCCGGTAACTGGAGCAGCACGAAATCCACGACACTGATCGTGAATAATGTATCGGCCTTTGTTCCGCCTGAACCGGGCGCGATCAAGCAGATCTTTATTCCGTCGGTAAGAAGATAAACAGATGAGGTTTCCCCGTTCTGCAGCACCGGAACTGAGAACGAGAGGCTGAAAGCAAGGTCTGAACGGGGAAGCCCATCCCAACTCAATATCACTCAGGAGGTCAGGGTCAAAACGAACTCTGACCTCCTGCTGGTTGGTTTGATCGAACTTATAATAAAATGCAATCATCGTTCAGTCAGAAGTTTTGGAGAAAAAATGCGCAATACCGGTTCAAGGGTTCGTCATAATGGGTTGATAGGAATGATCATCGGGGCGATGCTGGCGGCTGTTTTACTCGCCGGCTGCTCAGGGGCAAATGCGCAGGCAAGCCAGGCCGCACAAAACAGGATCTCTCAAAAAACGCTGGAGGAGCAGTACGGCGCGCGGATTAACCTGGTGGCGGTTACCGCGATGGGCGGGATGATTGATGTGCGGGTGAAGGTCCTGGATGCCAAAAAGGCGTCTCAAATTATGACGGATACCACGGACGTGCCCAGCCTGATCATCCTAAAAACCGGGGCCATCCTCAAGGCGACAGGCGATACACCCGTCACCCGTCCATTAGAGGATGGAATGCTTTATTTTTTCCTTTATCCCAATTCGGGTACGGTGGTCGCCGAAGGCAGCCCGGTGGTGGTAGATTTTGGCGAAGTGCAGGTAGAGCCGATCGCGGCGGTAAAATAAGCGTACTGATCAGGCTGAATTTTCTTTGGACAGGCGGTAGGCAGTGAGGGTGCGGTCTTTGGTCTGCGCGGCGTCAAGGATCGGTAGGGGGTAATCGGCGCCGATCTGGCAGCGAGCTGCCAACTGGATTTCGCGAGGCATTTGCCAGGGGGTATGGATGTAGCGGGTTGGCACCCCGGCCAGTTCAGGCACCCAACGGCGTACATAAGCGCCCTCGGGATCAAATTTCAAACCCTGCAGAACCGGGTTGAAGATGCGAAAATATGGCGCGGCGTCCGTGCCGACGCCGGCTGTCCACTGCCAGCCGCCGTTATTGGCGGCGGGATCGCCATCTACCAGATGCTGCATGAACCATTCTTCTCCGGCTCGCCAATCGATCAACAGGTTTTTAACCAAAAATGAGGCAACAATCATCCGCCCGCGGTTATGCATCCAGCCGGTGTGGCGCAGTTGGCGCATAGCAGCGTCCACCACGGGATAGCCGGTCAGACCCTCTTGCCAGGCGCGCAGACCGGACGGATCGTCGAGCCAGCGAATACGGCGCAGGGCAGGGTTGAATGCCGTGCGCCGCACGTAGGGGAAATGATAAAGGATGGATATATAGAATTCGCGCCAGATCAATTCATTCAACCAGGAATCGGCGCCTTTTCGTTCAATTTCAAAGCGAGCCGTTTGTACGGAAGCCGCCGCCTGGCAGGCCTGGCGGGGAGAGAGCATGCCGAAGCGGAGATACGGGGACAAAGCAGATGTCCCATCCAGGTCGAGGCGGTCGCGGTCACCCGCATAAGCCATAATACGATCCGCTAAGAAGACGCGCAGGCGATGTTGGGCTTCGGTTTCACCGGCAGGAAAATCCGCCGGGGGTTGGTCCGCCGGAATCTCAAGGGAGGCCAGCGGCGGCAGGGGCGGCAGGACCGGCGGCGTGGGAAAGACAGCCTGAGCGGTTGACAGGGGCAGCGCTTTCCAGGCTTTGCTGAATGGGGTGAAAATGGTGAAAGGAGTGCCGTCGGCTTTATGCACGGCGTCCGGAGGGTGGACCGTGACTCCACCGGTCAGGTGCAGCGGGAGCGCACGGGCGATCTCACTATCTCGCCGGCGGGCATAGGGGCTGTAATCTTGAGCGGCAAAGATCGACTGAGCGCCGCACTCGGCGGCCAGACGGGTTAATTCCTGCTGTGGATTGCCCTGGCGCACGATCAGCCGGCTGCCGCGAGCGCGCAGATCTCTATCCAGGGCGCGCAGCCCGGCAAAAAGGAAAGCCTGGCGCTTCGGGGCTGGTTTGTGTAACAACACTGGATCGAGAATGAAGACCGGGACCACCGCGCCGCCTGTTTCCAAAGCGGAAGTTAAAGCCGGGTTGTCGGTCAGGCGCAGGTCGCGCCGGATCCACCAGATGGCTGCGATCAAACCCCGTTCCAGTGCGGCGGTTTATTCCCAGGCGTAAACGTAGTCGCCCTCTTTGATCCAATCATACAGCCAGTGCGCATCCGGGATGGTCAGGTTTACGCAGCCGTGCGAGGCTTTGCGCCCGTAATTGGTGCGCCAGTACACGCCGTGGATGGCGCGCGCCTCATCAAAATACACCGTCCAGGGGACGCTCTCCAGATAATAATAATCCGAGCGGTCGGCTTCGAAAGCCCCGGTCATATTTTCCGCGAGCACTTTTTTGGTGACCTGGTGCAGCCCGGGGCGGGTCGCCATGCTGTTGATGCCGGTGGCAGCCAGCGCCGCAAAGACAAGCCGGTTCTGGTCATAGACGGAGAGGGTCTGTTCGCCCAGGTTAATCTCCACCCAGCGTCCATTGGTGACGCCTTGCGGCGGGGTGGGGTTGTAAATCACCTTGGCGACCAGGCGGTCTTCGACCCATTGATCGGGGCCGACCATGACCCAGGGATATCCATCGGCTTGCACCGTTTCGTAGGCGTAGACCAGGGTGTAAATGGGGATCTTATGCCCGCTGGGACGGCCCGCGATTCCCGGGGCGGTGAGCGGTTCTACGGCTTCGATGGTCCAGCCAAAATTGGCCCGGGGAACCCCGGTGACCAGCACCCCGCGCGAGGTGGTCGAATAGCCGACGCGGGAGCTGACGCTTTCGCCGCGGATCCATTCTCCGGTTTGGAACTGGTAAAACACCCCCTGGCTGTTTTCGACCCGCTGGGTGTAGGCCAGGTATTTATTGCCCGCGGCCATGGTGCGGCGCGGACTATTGGACATGGCCGCATCCAGGCTGCTGTACACCGGAAAGGACTGGGCCACTGCCTTGAGGTATTGGAATGGGACGGGCCCCAGTTCGGAGGGAATAGCGGCGATCGGAAACGGCTGCTGGGGAATGGTCATGCCCAGGCGGGCATAGCTGGTGATCGTGCCGGAAGGTCCCAACGGCAGGCAGCTATCCGGCTGCTGGAGGTAGGCGCCGGGCAGGCACAGCGGCAGGCCCTGGTAATATTCTTTACGCTCAGGATCGGTGGCCTGGGCAGGAACCCCAGGGACGGCCTGGAAAGAGACGATGGTGATGATAAACACCAGTAAAAGCTGCAGTTTTTTCATAGGCTAATTCTAATACAAGATTGGCTGGCTGGCGAAATGGCCTGGTCTATAAAAACAATTCCAGTTCCAGCTCGTCCCGGATGGGAATACTGTCGAACCCAACCAGAGGGATCGCCGGTTTTAATCTGCGCGTCTCGGTTACTGCCCCCGGGCGCAAGGCGCAGAATCGAAGGCCTCTTTTTTGGTAGAAGCGCATGGCGTTCATATTGTCGTTGGATGTGGAAAGGTAGAGCCGGCGCAGGCCGGCCTGGCGAGCGGTGGCGATGACCGCCTCCAGAAGTTGAGAGCCGATCCCTTGGCCTTCGATCAAGCTGTCAATCGACATCAATTCGCACTCGTCATTCTCGATACGGTAGGTTGCCAGCCCCAGCACCTGGCCGTTTTCTTCAACTACAAAGCCAGGCAGGCCGGAGGAGGTAAATGTCTGGCCGTGGACGACCATCAGGTCGCTGCCCCAATGCTCTATCCAGAAGACGTGCACCCAGGGGGCATCCTCTGGGGTGAGTTTTCTGATCGAGGTATTGAGCATCCTTTTCTCCTCGAAATAGGGAAAGGCGTAAATATTGGTTGAGTCAATATGCATGTAATTTTCCTGTTGACTAATTTAATACCATCAAGCCAATTAAGACCCCGCTGAAAAGCACCAGGGCGATATAGCTGTTGATATTGAAGAAAGCCTGGTTAATTTTCGAGAGGTCGGCCGGTGTGACCAGGCGGTGCTCCCAGACGAGCAGGGCGGCAACCGCAACCAGGGCGATAAAATAGGGCCATGCCAGGCCGGTCAGGAACCCGATCCAGACTAGGATGGCCAGCATCAAGACGTGGCTTACCGAGGAGAGGTTGAGGGCAAAGGCGACCCCGCGTTGGGCGGGGATGGAGTGCAGGCCGTACCGGCGGTCAAATTCGATGTCCTGGCAGGCATAGAGCAAATCGAAACCGCCGATCCATAAGGTCACCACTGCGGTGAGCAGCCAGGCGGGCAGGTCGCCCAGGGTAAAGAGCGAGCCGGTAACCGCCACCCAGGCCCCGGCGGGGGCCAACCCATCGGTAAATCCTAAGATGAAATGCGAAAGGCTGGTGAAACGCTTGGTATAAGAGTAACCTACCAGAAAGACCAACGCCCCGGGCAGCAGCAGCAGGGGCAGGGGGCCCAATCTCCAGGCGGCAAAGACCAGCACCAGCAGGGATACGAGAGTGCCAGTCCAGGCGGTGCGCATGGAGATGGCCCCGGTCACCAGGGGGCGATGTGCAGTGCGCGGGTTGCGCGCGTCCCACCAGCGGTCGGCGATGCGGTTGAAGGCCATCGCCAGGGTGCGGGCGGCGGCCATGGCGATGGTCACCCAGATGATTATTTCCCATCCGGGCCAACCTCCGGCTGCCAGGACCATGCCCAGGTAGGCAAACGGCAGGGCAAAAATGGTATGTTCGAATTTAATCAAGTCCAGGAATGATTTCATTTGAGAAATAACCAGGGGCACAGTCGTTTTTCGAGGGCGTCGATACCGAAATACAGCAGCATTCCCATCAAACTTAACGCCACAATCCCGGCATACATCGCGGGGTAATTGTACAACGTGCTGCCGTTCAGGTAAATATAATAACCCAGGCCAAGTTGGGTGGCGAAAAGCTCGGCCACGTACAGCACGGCGATCGCGGTGCCCACGGATTGGCGCAGGGCGGTTAAAATCGCCGGCAGGCTGGCGGGCAGATAGACGAAACGAAATAAGGCGCGCCGGCCGGCGCCCAGGCTGCGTACGCTGAGGATCAACTCGGGACGCAAGGCGGCGGCCTGGTCGCGGACCAGCACCAGAATCTGGAAGAAGAGGATCAGGAAAATGATCACGATCTTGGCCGGGTCGTGGATCCCCAGGAAGAGCATCACCACCGGCACCAACGCCACCTTGGGGATGGGATACAACCAGTAAATCATGGGCGAAACCAGGCGGTTAACCCGGGGCGATTGTCCCAGGATCAGGCCGGCCGGGGCAGCCAGCAGGACTGAAACCAGCATGCTGGCGACTACTCGCCACAGGGAGGCGAGAAAATGGGCCATGAGCTGGCCCTGGGTGGCCTCTGTCCACAGCGCGGCAGCCACGGCAATAGGGGTGGGCAGAATATTCCGGTTGACCAGCATTGCCAGCAGTTCCCAGAGGACGAGCAGGACCAGCAGGGCCATCAGGGTTTCGCGGCGCCTCATTTTTCCTCCAATTCGGCGCGCAGCGCAGCGCACAGCTCGCGGAAGGCGGCGCTGTCGCGCCCGCCCGGTTGGCCAAAAACCAGGTTGGAGAAAATCTTGCCGGCATGGGTTGGAGTCCGGCCGAGGACCAGGATAGACTGCCCCAGGTAGGCGGCTTCTTCAATGGTGTGGGTGACGATAACAAAGGTAAAACGCTGCTCCTGCCTGAGCTGGAGAGTCAGGTCCTCCAGATCGAGGCGGGTGGGCGCATCCAGGGCCGAAAAAGGTTCGTCCATCAGCAGCAGGTCGGGCTGCAAAACGAGCGTACGGGCAATGGCCGTGCGCTGGCGCTGGCCGCCGGAAAGCTGCCCGGGGTATTTCCCGGCATGTTCCGCCAGGCCGAGTTCTTTTAACCAGCTTTCCACGTCCGCGGGGTCGGCCGGTTGGGCCGGCGCGTGGCGCCCATCCGGGCCGTAGAATGCGCGCACCTGCAGACCGAGGGCGATATTCTGGCGCACGGTCGCCCAGGGCAGCAGGCCATATTCCTGGAGGATCAATCCGGTCTGCGGGCGGGGGCGGGTGATGGGCTGCTCATCCACCAATACACCGCCGGCGGATGGGAACTGGAGCCCGGCCAACAGGTAGAGCAGGGTGGTTTTTCCGCAGCCGGAGGGACCCAACACGGCCCAGGCCGTGCCGCGTTCCGCGCGCCAGGAAAAATCTTGAAAAATATCCGGCCCGTCGGGATATGAAAATGAAACCGATTCGATCGAGATCATGCCTGCCAATCGCTTAGCCGTTCGAAAGGGATCGTCATGGCTCAGGGATTCACAAAACTGCTGTTGACCGAGTTCGGCAAATTTCACCGGGGCGGCGATCAACCGCTGCTGCTGGGCGAATGCCACCACATCGTCGAACTGTTGGGCGGTGGGCAGGCTGTCGCCAGGGAATTTGGGGATGGTGAAACCGGCCAAAATATTATCCGGAACGACCTTATATTTTGAAAGCAGGTCCCGGTATTTTTCCGGGTTGGCATTGACCTCCGCGGCGGCCTGGTCGAGGGCGATCAGGAAATTCTTGACCGATTGAGGGTGGTCATTGATAAATTTTTTACTGAAGGAAACGACCGAATTACCCAGCCCAGGGAATTGGGTATCGTCCACGATGGGCAGCGCGCCTTGTTGGATGGCGATGGTCGCGAAGGGTTGGGGCAGGGTGGCAGCCTTGACCTGTCCGGAGAGCAGGAGAGCCATACGGTCGGGGATCTTGGGAACGGCCACAGTTTTTACCTGATCGGTCGCCAGCCCGCTGCCGGTCAGCATGCGGTTGGTGACGTAATCAATGATCGAGCCCTGGGAGATGCCAATGTCGATGCCTGCCAGATCCTTCACATTTTTGATCCCACTGTCCGGGGCCGCGGCGATGACATACATGGGAGCACCCGGGGCGGAGACGTGAGCGAACCGCACGACCTGCAGTTGAATGGAATCGCGGTTAAACAAGGCCACGGCGAGCAGATCGTTGATCGTGGCATCCGCCTGCCCGGCGGCGAGCAGCTGGTCGCGTTCGGCAGCGGAACTGGTGGGGATAAACTCGACCTTCAGCCCTTGTTTGTCAAAAAAGCCGCCGTCCTGGGCGGCATACAGCGGCAGGCCCTCGACGATCGGCAAGACCGCGATACGCACAGGGGTGGTATCGGTGGTCGGGGCCGGGGCGCAGCCCAACAGGGCAGCAGCCAGGGAGACCAGGATGAACAGGGAGAGAGTTTTCCAGGTTGTGATCATGAATGCCTTTATCGAGAATTACAAGCGTCAAATTTACCACGGAGTTATTATGAAAGGATTTTCACCCTAAAAGATGAAAAAATCTTACCACAGAGACCCAGAGACACAGATTTTTTTCGGATCAGACACAGAGCACATGCAAATCCGATTATATTATTGTGGATGAACCAGTAAGATGGAAAAGCCTGAAAAAATACTTATAATCCCAGGGAACCCCAAAGTTCATCAATACGCTGCTTAACCTCAGGCGGCATGGAAACTACTTCCGGCCAGCCCCGGGCATACCCCTCTTCGGGCAGTTTGGCGGTGGCATCCACGCCAATTTTCCCACCAAAGGAATGCGAGGTGGCAGCATGGTCGAGGTGGTCGACCGGACCCGGTCCCACCACAATATCCCGGTTCCAATCCACATTCCCCAACACCTGCCAGGCGGTCTGCGAAAGGTTCTGGACATCGACCCATTCGTCGACCACAACCACGGCCTTGGCCAGGGTCAGCAGGCCCAGTCCCCAGATCCCATGGATAACTTTGCGAGCGTGCCCCGGGTAGCGTTTTGCCAGGCGCACCAACACCAGGTTGTGAAACACACCTTCCGCCGGCATGTGGACGTCGATGATTTCGGGCATGAACAGGCGGATCAAGGGCAGGAAAAGACGTTCCGTGGCCTTGCCCATCCAGGCATCTTCCATGGGCGGAATGCCGACCACCGTGGCGGGGTAGATCGGGTCTTTACGGTGGGTAATGGCAGTGACTTTAAAGGTAGGGAAGGATTCAACCGGCGTGTAATATCCGGTGTGGTCGCCAAAGGGTCCTTCAGGGCGGTAATCGCTCAAGTCCACATAACCCTCAATGGCGATCTCGGCCTGGGCCGGCACTTCCAGGGGCTGGGAGATGCAGGGGACGAATTCAATCGGGCCGCCGCGCAGGTACCCGGCCAGCAGATATTCATCGATTTCAGGCGGGAGGGGCGCGGAAGCGCACCACATCGAAGCCGGGTCGCCCCCCAGGGCGATCACCGCCGGAATTTTGTCCTGATGGATGGCCTGCGCACGCAGGGCATGATCGGCGCCGCCTTTATGGCGCTGCCAGTGAACCAGCAGCGTCGTGGGATCCAGCACCTGCAGGCGGTACATGCCCACGTTGCGCACCCCGGTCTGGGGGTTGCGGGTGATCACCTGGGGCAGGGTAATGAAGCGCCCGCCGTCTTTGGGCCAGCACTTTAACACCGGCATAAAATCTAGAGAGGCGTTTTCGGTGAGAATAACCTCCTGCACGGGCCCGTTTTTGACGCTTTTGGGGCGCATGCCGGTTGAAAGCAGCGCGCCAAGCAGGTCGCGCCCGCGTTCGAGGGTCTGGCCCAACCCTTTGGGCAGCCGGGGATCGATCAGGCGTCCCAGGCGGTGGTTGAGTTCATCCAGATCGTCCACCCCCAGGGCCCAGGCCATGCGCCTGGCAGAGCCAAAGGCGTTGATCAGGACGGGCATCTGCGAGCCGGCGACATGATCAAAAATCAGGGCACGGTTTTTTTCGGCGGCCCCCTTGGACACGCGGTCGGTGATTTCGGTTATTTCCAGCTCGGCAGATACAGGAGCGGTCACTCGAGTCAGTTGGTGATGCTTTTCGAGCAACTGGATAAAATCGCGGAGGTCTTTAAACGCCATGGCAGTATTATAAATCGAAATGGACGCCTGGAAGAGACAGGTTAAATAGTATAATTCTTTAACAATGGCGATCCAGATTTTACCCGACGAAGTTGCATCACAAATCGCTGCCGGCGAGGTGGTTGAAAGGCCGGCCTCCGTGGTGAAAGAGCTGCTGGAAAACGCGGTCGATGCCGGCGCGCGCCAGGTGAGCATTCACATCGAACAGTCCGGGCGGCGTTTGATCGAAATTGCGGATGACGGCAGCGGCATTCCGGCGGAGGAACTGCTGCTGTCGGTGGCGCGGCATGCTACGAGCAAACTGCGGTCCGCGGATGACCTGTTTCACATCACCACCCTGGGTTTTCGTGGGGAGGCGCTGGCCTCGATCGCCTCGGTTTCCCGGCTGACGCTCCTTTCGCATAGCCGATCATCAGCCGCGGGGGCGCGCTTACAGATCGAAGGCGGGCACGCCGGAAAGGTCGAGCCAGCCGGCATCCCGGACGGGACGGTGGTGCGCGTCGAAGACCTGTTTTACAACGTTCCCGCCAGGCTGAAATTCCTGAAACGTGACGCCACGGAGCGCCAGCAAATCGACGGCCTGGTGACCCGCTATGCCCTGGCTTATCCGAATGTCCGCTTCCAATTGTTCCACGACGGGCGGCCTGTTTTGCAGACCAGCGGCAATGGCAACCAGCGTGAAGTGCTGGCTAACCTGTATGGGGTGGAAACCGCCCGCCAGATGGTGGCAGTGGATCTGGAAGATGGAGGGATGCGCATCACCGGATTTACCAGCCCGGTGGCGCTGACCCGCTCCAACCGGCGGGAAATGACCTTTTTTGTCAACGGGCGTTGGGTGAACGATCCGGCGTTAAATTCGGCGCTGCTGCAGGGCTATCACACCCTGTTGATGGTCGGGCGTTTTCCGATGGCGGTGCTTTTTCTGGAAATTGCCCCGGAAGAAGTGGATGTCAATGTGCATCCCGCCAAGGCCGAAGTGCGCTTTCGCCAGGGCGACCGGGTGTTCAGCCTGGTGCATCGTTCCGTGCGCCGCACTTTGCTGGCGCATTCCCCGGTTCCCCAGTTAAATCCAACTTTCTGGCGGTCTGATTCATCCCAGAGGGTGATCGATCCGGCCTGGGAGATGGCGGCGCAAGCCGAACTTCCGCCGGCAGCCCGGGCGGCGCCCGAGCCGCTGCAAGGGAGTGCAGCTCACGCACCCGATAACCTGCCTTCGGGACAAATGCCGCTGCTGCGCCTGGTGGGGCAGGTGGGGGCGACCTACCTGGTGGCGGAGGGTCCGGATGGGCTGTATTTGATCGACCAGCATGCCGCTCATGAACGGGTGCTGTTTGAAAAATGGATGCAGCAGCACGAAAAACTGGTGCCCTCCCAGGCACTGCTCAGCCCGGCGCTGGTGGAACTTTCACCCCAGTCCGCGCAGATCATTACCAGCCAGCTTCCCAACCTGGCTCACCTGGGTTTTCAGGTGGAGCCGTTCGGCCCAGGCGCTTTTCAGGTACGCGCCCTGCCGGCGATCCTCAGCCGGATGGACCCGGCGGCTGCGCTGCGGGTGATCGTGGAAGATTTTGAGGAGGATGAGACTCCGCTGCAGTCCGAAGTGGAGGCACGCCTGGCGGCGCGCATCTGCAAACGCGCGGCGGTCAAAGGCGGGCAAACCCTGTCCGCTGAAGAGCAGCGCGCGCTGCTGTCCGACCTGGAGAGCTGCCAATCTCCGCGCACCTGCCCGCACGGCAGGCCGACCATGATTCATTTATCCGTAGACCTGTTGGAACGTCAGTTTGGCCGCCGGGGCAGCCGCTGATCTGAAATGATTCCGGGATGATCCCTCTTGTATTAAACCTTCAGAAAGGAATGTAAACATGCAGATTGTTACCGATCGGGCAATGGACCTGGCTCCAGAACAATTGGAGGGTTACACAGTGAGCTATGCGCCGCTGCTATTGACCCTGGATGGAATCACCTATCGCAGCGGTGAAGATATCCAGCCGGCTGAATTCTACAAATTGTTGTCTGAAACAGACAGCTTCCCTACCACCTCACTGGCATCCGCGGGGGAATTCGCGGATTTATACCGCAGGCTGGCCAAAAATGACCCGGAAATCCTCTCCATCCACATTTCGTCCGGATTGAGCGGCACACTGGATGCGGCCCGAGCCGGGGCGGCCATGGCGCCAGAAGCGCGCGTCACCTTTTTCGATTCGATGACCCTTTCGTGCCCGTTAGGATGGCAGGTGGAAGCCGCGCTGCACGCTTTGAAGCAGGGCTGGACGCTGGAAGCCATTCTGGAAATGCTGCCCAAGATACGCGAAAAAGCCCACGGCATTTTTACCCTGCCGGTCTTGAAGTACCTGATCCACGGTGGGAGGATCAGCCATATCCGCGGGCTGGTGGCATCCATGCTCAACATCAAACCGATCATCGGGGTGGATAAAATCACCGGGAAATATATTTCCCTCGGCCAGGAAATCACTTTCCGGCGGGCGATGAATAAACTGGTGGATTCGATCACCCATTGGGTTCCGGAAGGCGGCAAGCTGCGCGTGCAGCTGCTGCATGCCAATAACCTGGAAGCCACAGAAATACTGCGCCAGCGCCTGGATCAAATGTTTCAGTGCGTTTACCTGCCCACAACCACAGTCGCCCCGGTGCTGGGCGCGCATACCGGAGGTGGGATGGTCGGCCTTTCATTTGGCCCGGCCGAAATATGGGATGAGATTCCTTAAAGACTGAGGGGCAGGAAAAACTGAAAAGTTGTACCGGCGTTTTCCTGGCTGGTGGCTTCAATCACCCCGCCGTGGTTTTCGACGATCTTCTTGCAAATATACAGACCCAAACCGGTTCCCGGGGTCGTGGGATCTGAGGGGTTGGCGCGGAAGAATTTGGCGAACAGCTGTGGGTACAGATTGGCTGGGATGCCCAGTCCGGAGTCCTGAACGGAAAACCATAACTGGTTGTGTTCCAATCGAATGCTGGCGATGATGGAGCCGCCAGGGCGGTTGTACTTGACCGCGTTGGTCAGCAGGTTGAGCAGCACCTGCTTGATCTTATCCCGGTCTCCCATGACGCGGGGCAGGCCGGGAGGAATGTGCATATCCAGGGTGATATTGCGCTCTTCAGCTATCGACTGGGTGATTTCGCAGCTTTCGCGCAGCAGACCTTCTGGCTCAAAAAGGGCCTGTTTAAATTGGTAGCGGCCCAATTCGAGGCTGGCCAGGTCAAGATAGCTGGTGGAGAGCTCGTTCAGGCGGCCCGCTTCGTTTTGGATGGTTTGCGCCAGGGCGATGCGCTGGGCTTCGGCCACCCCCTGGCGCTGAAGCAGGTAGGCGATGGTGTTGATCGAGCTCAAAGGCGTGCGCAGCTCGTGGACCAGTTCGGCGATTAAATCCGACTGTTGGAAGAGGCGGGCGTTGGTGATGGCAACTGAAGCCTGTCCCGCCAGGATAATCATCACTTCCTGATCGAGTGGGGTAAAGGTATCGGTGCGTTTATTGATTACTTCAAGTACACCGATCAAATCTTCTTTTTGGAACATGGGTACGGCCACGATCGAGCGGGTATTAAACTGCAGCAGTTTGTCGATATTGCGGAAGAAGCGGACGTCCTGATGGACATCGGTCACGATCACCGGTTCGCGGTGGAGCGCTACCCAACCGGCGATGCTCTCGGCGGGAATGATGATGCCGCGCATCTTTGCGGCGTTTTCCAGATCGGTCGATGCCTGAAAATAAAGCTGCTGTTTTTTTGACTCGTAGAGCAGGATCGATGCTTCTTCGGCTTCATTCAAGTCCGCGGCGAGGCTGACGATATGGTTGAGCAGGGTATCCAGATCGAGCGTGGTAGCCAGATCGCGGGCAACATCCAGCAGGCGCTGGTAAGCATGCAGGGTTTGCTGCAAATTATTCTTTTTCATGCGGCTAACTTGGCAATCTGCGGCAGGGCTTCGGCGACATTGGCGGCGATCACCACATCGGCCTGTTCGTTCAGGTAGGTTGGCGTGTAATTAATAATGATGATCGAGGCATGATGTTCGACGGCGTAGTACGGAAGCCCGGCGGCGGGCATCACTTCCAGAGAAGAGCCGGCGACCAAAAAAACATCCGCCCTGGTGCTGTGGTCCTCTGCAGCCCGCCAGGTGTCCATGGGGAGCATCTCTTCGAACAGGACGATATCCGGTTTTAAGAAACTGCCGCAGCTGCTGCATACCGGCAGGGTTCCGTCCGCAATGAAAGGGGCGAAAAAAGGGGTACTGGCTTTAACCGAATGGCATTTGGGACAGGAGAGGGTGTTCATGCTGCCATGGACTTCGAGCACGTTATGCGAACCGGCTTTTTGGTGAAGGCCATCGATATTTTGAGTGATCACCGCTTTCAGTATGCCGGTTTTTTCCATTTCCGCCAGGGCCAGATGGGCCGGGTTGGGTTGGGCCTGGACGATCTGGGCTGCCAATGGACGCAGCCAATCAAAGAAAACCTGGGGGGTGTGACGAAAGCTGGTCAGGGAGGCGACCTTCATCGGATCGTTTTTTTGCCACAGACCCGATCTTGCCGAGCGAAAATCCGGGATGCCAGAGGGCGTTGAAATCCCGGCGCCCGTAAAAGCTACCGCGTGGCGCGCCTTGCGCAGCAGGTCCGCAGCTTTTTTCAGGGCGGCATCGGGTGTGGGTGGGATCACTGCTTGACTCGTTTGCGGATGATGCCGGCTAACAGGCTAAACTGCTGGGAAAGAAGGCTCGCGGGTTGGACTTCGATCAAGGGCAGGTTGCGCATCCCGGCCTGGTAAGATTGTTCAGGGGCCGGAGGAAAGAAAACCTGCACCGGCACACCCAGACGTTCTTCCACCTGGGAAATGGAAAGCTGGACATCGGCGCGAACCCGGTTGACCATCACCACGGTCAGCAAGCGCCCGCGGCCAAACCCACGCTCGCTTAATTCATCCAGCAAGCGCCGGGTGCGGATGGCGGTATTCGGATACGGCTCGGTGACCACGATCATCTCCTGCAGGTGGGAGCAAATGCGATCGAAGCCGGTCAGGATAGGCGCGCCAATATCGAGCAAACACAGCGGCGCCAGGGTTGAAAGGTGCTCGACGATCGCTTCCGACTGGGGACCTGAAGTGAGCAGTGAGAGATCGGTCAGTGAATTGGAAGCAAGCAGCAGGCGCACGCCATAATTTGTGCGCACCAATTCCTTTTCGACGGTTTCGGCGTTTATTTCATGTAGTTTCAGGCGCAGCAGGTTGTTCAGGCCGTTCGGATTAGCAAAACCCAGCTCCTGCCCCCAGGTGCCATTTCCGGGGCGCAGTTCAGCTGCGATCAGCTCCTGTTTGAAGTTTTTGTAAAGATTGATAGCCAAGTTGAGCACCAGACTGGATACACCCATGCCGCCTTTGGGCGCCATCACCCCTAAAACATACCCGCGTTCGGCGGCAGCCAATCCGGGCACTCTTCCCTGGTTGCGAGCCAGCAGGGCTTTGATGCGGGCCACCAATTCGACCGGATGCACCGGCTTGGTGAGGTAGTCATCGACCCCCGCCTCGTAGCCTTTCATTTTTGCATCCAGTTGAGTGTGCGCGGTGAACATTAAAATGGGTGTCGCCGCGGTCTGCGGGTCTTTGCGCAGGATGCGTGTGACTTCATAGCCATTCATGTCGGGCAGGGTCACATCCAACAAGATGAGGTCGGGATTTTCGTGGGCAGCTTGGCTGATCGCTTGCGCGCCATTGTTAGCCGCCGCGATTTCGAACCCCTGGCGCTGCAGCATTAACCCTACCAAACGCAGGGTCTCAATATCATCATCTACAATTAGCAACTTATCGGGCATCGAACTCCTGACCTTTTACACATTTTCAGTCTAGCATAGACTGGAAATGTTGGCAAGCGCCTTAGAGATTATTATGCGTATATCTGTAATTATAAAATAATAATAGGAAATTTACTACAAAATAATAATTTATCGCTCCTGTTTAAGGTCCACCCATGAGCTGTTTGAGCGGATATAATGATCTTATGGAACTGGCTCAGCTTGGATCTGCTTTGCAAAATGAATGCCAGGTAGCGATGGATAAGCCGCTGGTGGTGGGTGTTTCGGGAGGGCCGGACAGTTTATGCCTGCTGGACAGCCTGAACCGCCTTGGGATCCCGTTATTGGCGGCCCATTTCGATCATGGTTTGCGGGATGAATTGGCAGAAGATGCCCGGCAGGTGTCAGCGCTGGTGAAGGAAATGGGGGTGCCATTTCATCAGGCGCGTTCGGATGTGCGCGCTCTGGCAGTCCAAGAAGGTTTAACGATCGAGGAGGCGGCCCGCAAGGCGCGCTACCGGTTCTTGTTTCACGTTGCACGGGCCAACCAGGCCCAGGCAGTGGCGGTGGCGCATACTGCCGACGACCAGGTGGAAACGGTATTGATGCACCTGCTGCGCGGGGCAGGCCTGGGCGGCCTCAAAGGAATGGTCAGCCGGGTGGTCATCCCGGATTGGGACGAGCAGATCCCCCTGGTCCGGCCGCTGCTGGGTTTTTGGCGGTCGGAAACGGTTGCCTGGTGCGCCGAAAAAGCGCTGCCCGCGCTGATCGATCCCAGCAACCAGGATACTGTTTTCTTGCGCAACCGCCTGCGCCACGAACTCATCCCCGAATTACAAACTTACAACCCGAATATCAAAGAAGTCCTCTGGCGCATGGCTAATATACTGGCGGGGGATTGGGAAATTATTGAAGAACTCACCGACCAGGCCTGCGACTGCTGCCAGTTGGAAAAAAATGAGGCCTGGGTAGGGTTGAGCCTGGCAGAGCTGCAAACGCTGGCTGCCGGGCTGCAGCGTGCGGTTTTGCGCCGGGCGATCGGCTTAACACGCGCCGGGCTGCGGGATATCGAAGCCGGCGCGGTTGAGCGCTGCCTGGAATGGCTGAAAAACCCAACTCGCGGGCGGTGGCTGGAATTGGGCGGCGGGCTGTACCTGGGGGTGGAATGGGGCAGGGTCATCCTTTCCGAGACCCGAGAAATTCCGCTGGCGGAAGATTGGCCACAGGTGAGGTCTGGCGAGGAATTTTCGCTGGCGGTGCCGGGAGAGGTCGACCTGGGCAACCAATGGATGGTCAAGGCGAGGCTGGTTTCCACTGGTGAGAATCTCCCGGCAGATCATTTTTTTCAGGCCAGCCAGGGGGTGGGTTCGCTTGAAACGGCTGTCCAGCTGGATGCCGATAAACTATCCCTGCCGCTGACGGTGCGCGGTTTGCGGCCCGGCGAGCGTTTAGCTCCATCAGGGATGGCAGGACATACCTTGAAACTGGCGGATTATTTTACAAATCGAAAGCTGCCGCGGCGCGCGCGGCGTGGCTGGCCTTTAGTGATTTCTGGTGGAAAAATTGCCTGGGTAGGTGGTTTACGGCTGAGTGAAAATTTTATAGTAGACGAGCACACCCAGCAGGTTATCCGCCTGGAACTGGTGCGCCGCAGTTGACCTGGTCTTCCCATAGTCAGATTTGGAGGAATTATGAGTAACGAGCCTTTACGCGTAGCGATCATCGGTACGGCGCGGCGCGCCGATTACCTGTACGGCCTGCTGGTGCAGGCCCTGCCGGGGGAAGTGACCCTGGTCTCGGTTTGGGGGCGCAGCGAGAGTTCGGCTAAAGCCCTGGGAGAGAGCCTGGGTGTGCCCTGGTATACAGATCTGGGACGGCTGGTGCGCGAGACCGCCCCGGTGATCGGCATCGTGAGCGTGGCTTACAGCGCCAACGGCGAGGTGGGGCGGTTGGCGGTTGAAGCTGGACTGCACGTGCTGCTGGAAACGCCCATCGCCCACCGCTTGAGTGAAGCGGATGCGATCATCGCCGCGGCCAACGAACGCGGGTTGAAGATCGAAGTAGCCGAGCAGTTCCACCGCCGCCCGCTGGAGCAGATCAAACTGAAACTGATCCACGCCGGGGTGTTTGGCAAGGTATATTCTTCCTTTAATGATTTTGCCGGGCACGGTTACCATGGAGTCAGTGTGATGCGCAGCTACCTGGGCTTCGATGCCCGTCCTGTGTCGGTCAGCGGCAGCGTGCATCAGTATCCGCTCCCGCCGCACTGGGCGCGCAACAGCAATTCGCGCGGTGCACGGCAGGAAACCCAGGAGCACGCGATCGTCGAATTTGAGGGCGGTCAGGTGGGGATATTCCACTGGACGAACGTGGGGTACGATTCGGCCCTGCGCTGGTGGCGCAGCAGCCGTTTTTTGGCTGAGAAGGGAATGGGGATCGCGATCGGCGAGGGACTGGATGTGGAAGAGCGGTTGAGCGTGGTGACACCCGATGGAGAGGCGCCGCAGTTCATCAGCATCGAACGGCGCTGGGAGCGGTGTGATGGGGGTGCGTTGGTCGCCATGGTGGCCCATACCGGTGATGCACAGCAGCCCACGCTCACCTGGGACAACCCCTTCCGCCCGGCGCGCCAGGGCCACGGCCTGCAATGGCACGATGATGAAATTGGCGTGGCCGGCTGCCTGAAAAGCCTGGTGGATGCCGTGCGCAGCGGCGGTGAACCGACCTATGGGGCTCAGCAGGCGCGCCTGGATCAGGAAATTATCCTGGCGATCCACCAATCGGCGCAGAAAGGAATGCCAGTTCAGTTACCTCTTGAGCCCAATTGACGAATTTTGCGATAAAATATAGATGAAAAATCAATTTTATGCAGCCTGAAAATCTTAACCTTAAAATTAGCAAATTGGTGAAACCATTATTTGACAGTTTAGTATATGGCGGGTATAATCCAGTTTTGCTGAAATTTAACCCCCTTGGAGTGTAGTGTATGGACTTAAATACCGTGGCGGAGGGTGCAAGCTCCGTCGAAATCAAACCCAAAATGCACTTTACCGGAAAGGTGGTGAAAATCAGCCTGGCCGGTGCGGCGATCGACATCGGGCAGGCAATTCCCGCCGTTCTGCATGTCTCGCAGATCGTTCCGCCCGGTGAAGAGCCAATTAAGATGGTTAGTGATGTGCTGCAGATCGGTCAGGAAGTTGTCGTTTGGGTCAAGCGCGTCCGGGAAGACCATGTTGAACTCACCATGTTCAAGCCTTTGGACCTGGAATGGCGCGATCTAAAGAAGGGCATGACAGTTAAAGGTAAGGTCGTGCGCCTTGAGAAGTTTGGCGCGTTCGTCGAGATCGGCGCTGAGCGTCCTGGTCTGGTGCATATCAGTGAGATGGCTCATGGATATGTCAAGCAGCCGTCCGATATTGTTAAGGAAGACGACGAGATCGAAGCGGAAGTGTTGGATGTCAACCGCCGCAAGAAACAAATCAAGTTGAGCATGAAGGCTTTGATTCCGGAACCGGTCAAAGTCGAGGAACCCGTACGCTCGATTGAAATGCCGCAGCCCAAAGAACGCCCGGCGCGCAAACCGCAGCAGCCCCGGCGTCAGCCGCGCCGCAAGAGCAGCGGTGACGTGGAAATTTCCGATGAACTGCTGGCGATTGGCGGTGAACCTGCGCCTGAAGCCGAACCCACCGCGATGGAAATTGCCATTCGCAGTGCCATGGAAAAAGCGAAAGTTCGCAAACAAGAACAAGAAAAAGCTCGCAAGGCCAAATCTGTTTCAACCGAGCAGGAAGATATCCTGTCGCGCACGCTTCAAAGTAAGCCGAGCGCTTAGTCCTCTCCGATGGACATGATGATGGGTCTTGGCGGGTTATCTCCCGCCAAGACCCATCTTTTTTATGTTGTGATCAGATTTTTTTACCGTCGATAGATCAGATTCACCCAGGGCCGTCTGGCAGGAGGAAGAATGCAAACCAAATTTATTTTCTTTACCGGTGGTGTGGTCAGCTCGGTTGGCAAAGGCGTCACCGCTGCCGCACTCGGCAGGGCGCTGAAACAGCGCGGATTTACGGTCACCGTTCAAAAATTGGACCCCTATTTGAACGTGGACCCGGGTACGATGAGCCCCTACCAACATGGCGAGGTCTTCGTGCTGGATGACGGCGCTGAAACCGACCTGGATTTGGGGCATTACGAACGTTTCATTGACATCCGCCTCAACCGCACATCCAATATCACCACCGGGCAGGTCTATGGAGAGGTGATCAGCAAAGAACGGCGCGGCGACTACCTGGGAGGGACGATCCAGGTGATCCCACATATTACCAATGAAATAAAACGGCGGATCGGGCTGGTGGCGAAATCCAGCGAAGCCGAAATTGTGCTGGTGGAGGTGGGCGGTACGGTGGGGGATATCGAGAGCCAGCCCTTTCTGGAAGCGCTGCGCCAGCTGCGCTACGACCTGGGGCGTGAAAACACGCTGTTCGTGCACGTCACCTGGCTGCCCTTCATCGGTGCGACCGGCGAGTTAAAAACCAAACCCACCCAGCACTCGGTGCGCGAACTGCGCTCGATGGGGATTACCCCGGATGTGATTGTGGCCCGTTCCGACACACCGGTGGATGATAGTTTATGCGATAAAATCGCCCTGTTTTGCGACGTGGACCGCAAGGCGGTGATCCCCATGGTCACCAACCCGATCTTGTATGAAATTCCGCTGGTGATCGAGAAATCGGGCATCGCGGATACCGTCTTGAAACGGCTGGGGCTGGAAGCGCGCCGCGCGCCGGATTGGAGCCAGTGGGAAGCGCTGGTGGAAAAAATTTCTCAACCCAACAAACCGGTGATCAAGGTTGCCCTGGTTGGGAAGTATGTTGAACTGCATGACGCTTACATCAGTGTGCGCGAGGCATTGAAACACGCCGCATTAAGCCTGGGGGTGGATGTCGCGATCAATTGGGTGCATTCTGTCGATTTGGAGAAAGGCCGGTGTTGGGATCTGGTGAAAGAAGCGGATGGGGTGATTGTGCCCGGTGGGTTTGGCAGTCGCGGGATCGAAGGTAAAATCCAGGCTGCGCGCTACGCACGCACAAACCAGGTTCCCTACCTGGGGCTGTGCCTGGGCATGCAGCTGCAGGTGGTGGAATTTGCGCGCTGGGCATTTTGCGATGAGAATGCTAACTCGACCGAATTCGACCGGTCCACATCGCACCCGGTGATCGACCTGATGCTCGAACAGCAAAGTATCACCGACCTGGGCGGCACGATGCGTTTGGGGCTGTATCCCTGCGAGCTGCAGCCGGGGACCATTGCCCGGGAAGCTTACGGGGTCGAAAAGGTGAATGAACGCCACCGCCACCGTTTTGAATTGAACAACCAGTACCGCGCGGAACTATCGGCGAAAGGCATGGTGTTTTCCGGCCTTTCACCGGATGGAAAGCTGGTGGAAATTGCCGAGATCAAAGACCACCCGTTTATGGTGGGCACCCAGTTCCACCCGGAATTCCTCTCGCGCCCGGAGCGCCCGCACCCACTCTTTGTGGCATTTGTGCGCGCCGTATGCAAACGGGCGGGGGTATGTCCTGCATAATCAGTTTATGAAAAATATCACTATCGTTTTCCGGAATTTGCGTTTATACTAAACACGCAAGTTTCCAGGTTGACACAGTGACTGGTTCACTTAATTTCCAAAGAATACGAAAGGGTTGATATGGATACAACAATCGAAGCAGTTTACGGACAGGAAATTCTTGACTCGCGTGGCAATCCCACGGTCGAAGTAGAAGTTACTCTCGCAGATGGCAGTTGGGGGCGGGCGGCGGTACCCTCCGGGGCTTCTACCGGCGTGCACGAAGCGTTAGAACTTCGCGATGGCGATAAAAGCCGCTACCTGGGCAAAGGGGTGCTCAAAGCGGTCGAAAATGTCAATACAGCGATCTCCGATGCTTTGCTGGGGTGGGATGCGCTCGAACAGAAGGCGATCGATGCCAGCCTGCTGGAACTTGATGGCACGCCCAATAAAGCCAAACTAGGCGCCAATGCAATTTTGGGCACCAGCCTGGCGGTGGCTAAAGCGGCTGCCAATGCCCTCGGGCTGCCCCTGTACCGCTACATTGGCGGCGTATACGCGCATGTGCTGCCCGTGCCGATGATGAATATCCTCAACGGCGGCGCGCATACCAACTGGCAGTCGACCGACGCCCAGGAATTCATGGTGATGCCGCTGGGCGCCCCGACCTTCGCCGAAGGCCTGCGCTGGGGAGCCGAGATCTATCATACTTTGAAAACGGTGCTCAAAGCACGCGGTTATACCACGCTGGTGGGCGATGAGGGCGGTTACGCCCCGGCGCTCAAGGCCAACGTCGAGGCCGTGGAAGTCATTTTGGAAGCGATCACCAAGGCCGGTTATAAACCGGGCGAGCAGGTGTGCATTGCGCTTGATCCGGCGGCTTCCGAACTGTACGACGAAGAGACCAAGACTTACAACCTGCGCAAAGAAGGCAAGAAACTGACCAGCGAACAGATGGTCGCTTTCTGGAAGAATTGGGTGGAGCAGTACCCCATCGTCTCCATCGAAGACGGCCTGGCCCAGGATGATTGGGACGGTTGGAAATTGATGGTGGCGGAAATGGGCGATAAGATCCAGATCGTGGGTGATGACCTGCTGGTGACCAACCCGGTCCGGGTGCGCAAGGCCATCGCCGAAAAAGCGGCTAACGCCCTGCTGGTAAAGCTCAACCAGATCGGTTCCCTGACCGAGACCATCGAAGCGGTGGAAACCTGCCAGCGCGCCGGATGGCGTGCGGTGACCTCGCACCGCTCGGGCGAGACGGAAGACTCGACCATCGCAGACCTGGCAGTGGCCTTGAATATGGGCCAGATTAAAACCGGCGCCCCGGCGCGTTCTGACCGCGTGGCGAAATACAACCAGCTGCTGCGCATCGAAGCCGAATTGGGCGATACTGCCCAGTATGCCGGCTGGAGTGCGCTCCGCCGCTAAACTCCAACCCGCGGGTTGGAAAATAGAAGTTGAAACCACCTGGGTGGTTGGGCTGTAAATGGCCTGACCGCCCAGGTTTTTATTTTTCACAGATCGATCTGGCAAATTGCGTCAGCTTCGCGGCCGTTTCCGGAAAGGAATCGTGACTTGCCAGGTTCAAGTTGTGGTTTCCCGGCAGGACATGCAGCAGCGGGCGGTCTCCCAGGCGCCGCGACAGGCGCCGCGTCCAGGCCGGGCGGATCGTCGTGTCGTTGGCGCCCTGAATCATCAGGGTTGGGCCGGGCCATTGGGGAGCGCTGGTTTGGGCAATCCGGCTCAGGCGCAGGAACTGCTCGACAAAAACTAAGGGAATGCGCAGGTGTTTCACCGCATCCCGCACCATCGGGTCCGTCAGGGAAATATCCGGGACCAATTTGGCGAAACCTTGCTGAATTTCGGTCGAATCGAGATCGATAAACGGGCCGACCCCGATCGAAGCAGGCGCAAAGATCCGAAGCAGGTTAAAAGCCGTGGTCAGCAAGGAAGGGTACGGCAGGCACAAGGGCGCCAGGAGCGCCAGCCCGTCCGGACGTGAGCGAACCGCGGTGGGGATGGCCAGGCCGCCGCCCATGGAAAACCCCACCACGATCACCGGGCTGTGCTCTATTTTGAGGCGTTCTATTTCCTGACAAAGAACATCGATCCAAAATTCAACGCGTTGTTGGTACAGGGTATTCAGCTGGGGGCCAAAACCGGGCAGCAGCGGCACACTGACCGTCCAACCCTGGTCGTGCAGTCTGTTGGCCAGGTCGCTCATCGCCAGGGGAGTATCCGGAAAACCGTGGATGAAAAGCGCCGCCGGGTGACCGCCGGTGCGTTCAGAAGACATGTGCTGCGCACCCTGAAACAAACCCCAATCCGGTAAAAAAATTTCGGTGGGGGCAAACCAGGCATGCAGGCTGTCGAATAAGAGCAAGAAAACACCCTGCAGCACAATTCCCCATCCCATCCCGGCATTAAATGGCTGCGAGCGGCCGAGGGTCAGGGCCAGCGCCAGCCCGCCGCCGATAAATAAAACATCCAGGCCGGCATTTAACCTTAGGATCCGGCGCAGCCAACGAGTCCTTTTGGCCGATTCTAGCGGGTCAAACGCTGCGGCTAATTTTCCGGCGAGCCCACGCTGCCCATACAGGGCGATCGCGGCATCGACAACCCCCCAGACGGCCGCCTGCAGCCCAAAACCGCGCCAAAAAGGATCGCTGAAAAACCAGAGCCAGAGGCCTGAAAATACGCTCAAAATTCCCCAGAGCATCAGTCTTAACGAGAGGGTCCGTTGAAAATCATAAATCATGCCTATCATTCTACACTTGATCCTGAGGCCTGGCATGCAGCTGTGCTGTGTGCCGAATGATTTATAATATTCAAACCTGACAAGAATTTTGTGGGAGTTATAATTTTCTACCGGGTCTTAAACTCAATTTCGATGATACTGGAGGACTTACATATATGGTGGACCTGGCTGAGCGTTCATTAGTTCGCCTGCTGCCGCGCCTGGAAACACGTTTCGCCGATTTTTCAGCTGCCCACCCGCAAAACTGGCAGGTGTTTCAACGGCGCTTAAAATCCCATTTTCCCGGTTTGTTTGCCATCTTGCTCCAAATCTACGGCCAGAAGTTTGATTTCTTTTTCCATCTGGAAGAACTGCTGGCGGCCCTGGCACAATGCTGGATCGACCGCCCGGATGACCTGAAACAAGTGGACGCCGGGCGGGAAGAGGATACTGCCTGGTATCAATCCAACCAGATGTTAGGCGGGGTGTGCTATGTGGATTTATTCGCCGGGGATCTGGCCGGAATCCAGGAAAAGATCCCCTACTTTAAAGAACTGGGTTTAACCTACCTGCACCTTATGCCTTTGTTTAAGGCGCCGGAAGGTGAAAATGACGGCGGTTATGCCATCAGCAGCTACCGCGAAGTCGACCCCCGATTGGGATCCATGCCAGAACTTTCCGGCCTGGCCCGCGAACTGCGCCGGAACGGGATCAGCCTGGTGGTGGATTTTGTGTTCAACCACACTTCGGACCAACACGATTGGGCCCTGCGCGCCAAAGCCGGGGATGCGGAATACCGCGAATTTTATTTCATGTTCCCTGACCGAGAAATACCGGATCGCTACGAGCAAAACCTGCGCGAGATCTTTCCGGACGAACACCCAGGCGCGTTCACCTACTTCACGGATATCCAGCAGTGGGTATGGACGACCTTTCATTCTTACCAATGGGATCTCAATTACCAGAACCCGGCCCTATTTAACGCCATGGTGGCGGAAATGCTGACCCTGGCTAATGCCGGGGTGGAGGTGCTGCGGCTGGACGCGGTGGCTTTCATCTGGAAGGTGTTGGGCACCGACAGTGAAAACCGGCCCGAGGCGCACCTGCTGATCCAGGCATTTAATGCCGCGGCGCGCATCGCTGCCCCGGCCCTGCTGTTTAAATCCGAAGCGATCGTCCACCCGGATGAAGTGGCGCGCTACATCCGCGCGGATGAATGCCAGATTTCGTATAATCCTTTGTTGATGGCGCTGCTTTGGGAAGCGCTGGCCACAAGAAAAACCGGGCTGCTCTCGACCTCGATGCGCCGGCGTTTTCAGATCCCCGAGGAATGCGCCTGGGTAAACTATGTGCGCTGCCACGATGATATCGGCTGGACTTTTTCAGATGAAGATGCGCTTGGATTGAATATCAACGGATACGATCACCGCCGGTTTCTCAATGCTTTTTATACCGGGCGTTTTGCCGGCAGCTTTGCGCGCGGGCTGCCGTTCCAGGAAAACCCCAAGACCGGAGACTGCCGTATTTCGGGGACATGCGCCTCGCTGGCCGGGTTGGAGAAGGCCACCCGTGAAGAGACCGAACGTGAAGTGGAACTGGCCCTGCGCAGGATCTTATTGATCCACGGGATAACGCTGTTGATCGGCGGGATTCCCTTGATTTACCTGGGAGATGAGATTGCCACACTCAATGATTACGGCTACAGCAGCCAGCCCGCCAAAGTGAATGACAGCCGGTGGGTGCATCGACCGGCGGCAGATCCCAAAGCCTATGAAAGGCGGCGCGATCCCGCAGCGATTGAAGGCCGCCTGTATGCCGGGCTGCAGCGCCTGATTGCGCTGAGGAAGGCGCATCCTGTTTTTAGCGGGCATGACTTTCAGGTGATCGACAGCCAGGACGCGCGCATATTTGCCTTCACCCGTACCTATCAGGGTCAACGCGCGCTGGTATTTGCCAATTTCATCGAGGAAGAGGCGGTCGTCCCGGGCAACCTGCTGCGCCTGTACGGGCTGGGCTACCAATTTCGGGATTTGGTCAACGACCAACAGGTGGGGTTGGAAGAGTTTACGCTCGAACCGTACCAGTTAGCCGTTTTTACCAGCGAATGATATTTTTAAATGCCATGGGTCTGAGGTGAAACCTCAGACCCATGGCATCACAGCCGGTTAGTTAATTTCGTCAAGGACGGCAAGGATATCTGCGTTGGGGGGAATATCCGACATAGAATCGCCGTAGTGACTGTAGCGTATCTTCCCATCTTTATCGAGGACAAAGATAGCCGGCATGCGCCCAAGTTTGAACAGGTTGACTTCCTGTTGGAACTGGTCGGCAACTTTTGAGCGGATATCTGGGCAGCCGGTGAAGGGTAGATCATTTTCCTGCCAATAACGTTGAAATGCACGGGGCCCGTCCGGACCAAGGGCGATGATCTCAGCGCCGCGGGTTTGAAATAATTGGTAATCCTGGCGCAACTGCGCCAGGTGCGCTCGGCAGTATGGTCACAAAAATCCGCGCAGCAAGACCAGCACGACCGGGCGGCCGCGGTAATCGCTCAGGCGAATTGTATTTCCCCGGGTATCGGTCAGTTCGAAATCTGGAACTGTGGTTTGATCAGCCATTTTCTCTTTCATTGGGTAATCCTTTGTAGCAGCCCGGATGTGGCGAGCACCGTCTGCTGCCACTGGGTTTCGGGAGGAATGGTGGCGATTCCATCTCCGGGCTGAGCACCGTAGCTGCCAAACTGGGCATGGATGCCGCCTTCGATGACCATGAATTGGGTACCGGCAGGTAGCAGGGCGCGCAAATCAGCGATTTTCGCGGGGGTTGCCAGTCCATCGTTGCTGGCGGAAATAGAAAGCACGGGCCTGGTGAAACCGGTCATGCTGTTTGCCGGATAAGATGCCCAGAAAACGAGGCCGGCTACCAGGTCCGGATGGTTTTCGGTAAATTGGGCAGCCATCGACCCACCCAGGGAGTGCCCGCCGATGGCCCAATGCTTGATTTCAGGAAAAGCAGCGATCACCGACTGAGCTTTCTCCGTCCCAAACACGGCCAGACTGAGCGGCATGGGCACCAGGACGACCAGGTATCCCTGTTGTGCAATGGCAGCCAGCAGGGGGGAGTAAGCGCGGTAATCTACTCTTCCGCCGGGA
>CAVUNY010000018.1:0-186547 GCA_963743005.1 uncultured Chloroflexia bacterium
TCATCCAGGCGGCCAACGGGCTGATCGCGGTCACTTGAAAAACAGGTTCGATCCCCGCGGGTACGTCCTGAGGGGTCACATTTTGCCAGGTCTGGCCCCCATCCACGGTGCGTAAAGCCATTTTGTCGCTCGCCGCCCAACCATTCAATGCATCAACCATCTGGAAGGTGCGCAGCGAGGCGTCAGGCACGACCTGCGGGGTCGGGCTGGGTGCAACAGTGGTCGCCGTCGGTGGCACCGGAGTTGGCGCCTGGCTGGGGACCGCGGTTGGGGTTGGGATCAGAGTCGGGTTGGTTGCCGTCGCGTTGCAGGCCGATAAGAAAACCATAACGATTAAGATCGAACATGCAGATAAGAATACTTTCCTTGGCTGGTGGTTCATTGCCATGCTGCTCCTATAAATAAGACTGGGAGGCGGTTAAATAGCGCCCATCTCAGTTGAGGGATTGGTTATCCAGTAGACGTGCAGCCAGGTAAAAGAGTTCCCCACCGGGTTAATTGCGCAGCGCCAAGACTCGCGCCCAACCCGGGGTAAGCGGGTCCAGGTGAACCCGGCCATTCACCACCGGGAACATATCCCCTGGATTGAGCAGATCCTCCAGGCGTTTCACGCTGTCCGGCAGTTCCAGGTCCAGGGCAGCCGGGGATGAACCGGCATTCACTGCTACCACCACGGAACCAGCGGGATGCCGGCGGTAGAATGCGAATTGTTCTGCGGATACGTGCAGTTGCGTATAATCCCCCTGCCGCAGAGCCGGGGTCCGCCGGCGCAGTTCTGCCAGGCGGGTAATATCCCAGGCCAGGTTGGGCTGTGGGGCGGATGCTGCCTGCGAAAGCTCGAGCGCCGGGCGTAAAGCAGCATCGCTGTATGCGCTGCGCCGGCCAGGCAGCCCCCACTCGCTGCCGTAGTAAATCGAAGGGATGCCTGGGATAGTAAAAAGCAGACAGTACAAAGGGTAAAGGTGGGCCTGGTTCTTCAGACTGCTGGCAACCCGGTCGACGTCGTGATTGTCGGCAAAATTGTACAGGCTGAGCCCGCGGTAGATCCCCTCCGGTCCAAACTGGCGGTTCAAGGCGTACGCCAGTTCGAAATAATTGCCATCGACGTGGCAGGAATACAGGCTCTTATACAACTCATAATTGGTCGTCGAATTGAGCATCACCGGGTTGGCCAGGTGGCGGTAATCCCCATGCACCATTTCACCCAGCAGCCAGAAGTCGCTGCGCAGGCCCCGGCAGTGGGCCGCCAGGGCCTGTTGAAACTCCGGGGAAAGCTGGTCGGCGGCATCCAGGCGCAGGCCGTCGATCTCGAATTCTTCCACCCACATGCGCACGGCCTCAAAGAGATGATTGCGCACTTCGGGATGGGCCAAATTCAATTTGACCAGGTCGTAATGGCCGCTCCAGCCTTCGTACCAGAAAGGGTCTCCGGCCGGGCTCGTGCGGCTGAAATCCAGGCCCTGGAACCAGCCGCAGAATACCGAACTCTGGCGGTTGGCCTGCACATCTCGGAAAGCCCAAAAATCCCGCCCGACATGGTTGAACACCCCGTCCAGCATCAGGCGCAGACCGCGGCGGTGTACTTCCCTGGCGAAGTTCGCCAGCACAGCCCGGTCCCCCAGGCGCCGGTCTACGTGGTAGTAATCCGCCGTGTCGTAGCCGTGCGCCGTCGATTCAAACAGCGGCCCCAGGTAAATGGCCGTCGCCCCCAGCGACTGGATCTGGTCGAGCCAGGGATACAGCCGCTCCAGCCGTGGCACCGCCGGCGCTCCAAAATCGTTGCGCCGTGGGGCGCCACACAACCCCAGCGGATAAATATGATAGAAAAATGCCTCATCGGCCCAGGTTGCATTCATAGAGATTTCCCTTTTATATCTACCGGTAGGTAGGATCTCGAGTTAAAAATAATCCATTGGCAGCAAGAAACCACAAACCAATGGATCAGGAATAAATACCGTGCTGGAACTGGTACACCACCTGGCGCAAGAGCAGGTCGCCCAGTTCGCTGTAACCGTTCAGCCACAGGCTGATGCAGGTATCCAGGATGCCAATAAACGTGGCGGTGTAGACCTTCTGTCGCCCACGCATGTTGCCGTGATGCTCCACGGCAGCGGCAAACATTGTTTCCACCATTTGCCATAGGCTTTCATTCCACCCATCCGCGATTTCATTGGCTTCGCTGTCGCGTGGGGCAACGAACAAAGCCAGCCGCAGGCGGTAAAACACCGGATGCTGGCGGGCAAAATCAAAAAAAGCGCGTGCGACTTTCTCAAGGGTTAAGGGAAGGTCGCCCTGGTACACCGCCGCCGCCTGCACATCCAGGTTGAACTGGCTGTGATAGGTTTCATACACCGCCCTGAGCAGGCCTAGTTTGCTGCCAAAATAATAATATAGGGTTGGTTTACTGATCCGCGCCGCTTCTGCAATTTCCAGCACCCCGACCCCATCATAGCCGCGGGCGGCAAACAGGTCCAGGGCCGTACTGAGAATGATTGAACGATTATCCATGCTGGTCATTATACCGATCGGTATAATGACTGTCAAGTATATATCGTCATGATTCCTGCAAACCCCGGATGCATACCGGTATCTCCACTGACCACTCCCCATGGCTCGCTCAGCACTTCAGGGAAAGCCGGCGGCTTCTCGGCGCGATTCGGAAATTACCATATTTTTGAGTTTGTTCAAAGTGCTATCAACTACATTGAGGAAACTGCAATTTAATACATAAATGATCGATGCAGATTTTAAAGTGATACAATCTCCAGCATTAACTACACTGGTTAGGATTTGTTCAGAAAACTGATACTCTGCCTGGTAAGCCTGATCTCATTGGCTCATCAAGGTGAAGGTACCGGTCTAAATACAAATATAGTTGAAAGGTCTTTATCTGCATTGTCCTCTACCTCTCCCATTCCCATTCCCGACGTAAAATTGCAGCCTGTGGATGGGTCTCTATTCAAATCCATCAGCTCTGGGCAGTTCGCCTCTCGCGAGGTTTATAACCTGCGATTACAAGCCGAATATGCTCATCTGGTCAGTGGCTTCGATGAGCTGATTTGCCTTAGCCTGCTCAAGTTTGTCCCATTCGACTACCAGGTTCATGCCGCCCAAATCATGCTGCGCCGTTTTCGCGGACGAGGCATGTTCTGTGATGAAGTCGGCTTAGGAAAAACGATCGAAGCTGGATTGGTGCTAAAAGAATATCTGTCGCGTAATGTTATCCAACGTGTGATGGTAGTCACGCCTGCTGCGCTGGTTGAACAATGGCGCGAGGAACTGGCTGTTAAGTTTGGATTGCCTGGTTTTGCCTCCACGGCAGATGCTGAGTTTCGCGCCGCCGGAGCAGATGCATGGGAACGCTTCCCCTTGTTGATTGCTTCGCTCGCGACTGCGCGCCGGCTCGAAAACCGCACCCGGATTGCCCGGATCCCGTATGATCTGGTCGTTGTGGATGAAGCCCACCATCTTAAAAACCGTAATAGCACTTCGTGGAAATTTATAAACGAACTCCAGCGAAAATATATCCTGCTTTTGACGGCGACGCCAGTCGAAAATGACCTGGACGAACTCTATAATTTGATCACCCTACTCAAACCAGGGCAGTTAAAAACCCCTCGCGAATTTCGTAAGCAGTTCGTGGTGCACGGCGACCCGCGCCTGCCCAAGAATCGCGGGCAGCTGCGCGAGCTGCTTGGTGATGTGATGGTGCGCCATACCCGCAGCCAGGCTAACCTCAAACTCCCTGCCCGTCAGGCTAACACCATCCGCCTCAATCTTTCCCCCAAAGAAGCTGTTTTTTATCAGGCGGTCAGCCAATATGTACGCTCGGTGCTCGCCTCAGGACCCGCACTAAGAGAGAACCCGGGGGAGGCTGATTATCCTGCTTCTCCCGAAATAGGTCTGAAGGGGGCAGGTCTTCGCCAGGTGGATCGATTTTCCCTGCTAACCTTGCAGCGAGAAATCGGCAGTAGCCCTCAAGCAGCCGAGTTGACTTTGCGTTCGCTGGCAAACCGGGCTGCAGATGAAATCAATCGCCGCCGCTTGCTCGAGCTGGCTGATCAATCCACCCATATTGAGACCTGGACAAAAGCAGATGCCCTCGAAAAATTACTCAAAACCGTTCTGAGTGACCCAACTGAGAAAGTGATCATTTTTACCCATTTCAGGCGGACCCTTGACCAACTTGCCCTACGCCTGCAGAATATGGGACTGAATTACGTAACATACCACGGCGAGATGGATACCCCATCCAAAAACCGGGTAATTGCCGAGTTTGAGCATCACGCCCAGGTTCTGCTTTCTACCGAAGCTGCCGGGGAAGGTCGTAACCTCCAGTTTTGCCGCGCCATGATTAACTTCGATATCCCCTGGAACCCCATGCGCATCGAGCAGCGTGTTGGTCGGATCCACCGCGTTGGCCAAAATCGCGAAGTACACATCTACAATCTTTCAGCGGGCGGCACCGTAGAAGACTACCTGCTCCAAATTCTCGACCAGAAGCTCAATATGTTCGAACTGGTCATCGGTGAAATTGATATGATTTTGGGGCATCTTTCAGACGAACGCGACTTTGAAGACCTGCTGGTTGATGTCTGGGTGAGTGCGCAAACGAGTGATGAATTACATGCTGGGTTCGACCAGCTGGGTGAGACGCTTATCCAGGCGCGACATGCACTCCAAAAATCTCAGGAATACGACGAAGCCTTGTTTGGCGAAGATTTCTCGGCGGAGTAAGCAGTGATACAGAACAAATCCCTCGAAGAATTAGTGTTGGGCTACTGCCGCCAGGTGGGCGGCCTGGTTGAGCCGCCTGCATATTCTATCTATGAGGTCCTGCTACCAGACGATATTTCTGCTCGTTGGGGGATCAAGCCTCACCAGCGCTTTGTCTTTGATTCAGCCTATCTCCAGGAAAATACGGTTTATTTACACTACGGTCATCCTCTGGTCGAGACGATGGTCAACGAACTGCGTTGGCTAAGCGCCAATGGACAGTTTTTCGTCAATAACCTCCGGCCTGAAAAGCCTGGACTATATGCCGTAATCGAAAAGGCCATCTCGCTGCCAAACGCGAAAATGTTTGCCGACCCGAAAGCGGTCGAGCATGTACACCTGTACCATTACGTGCGTTTTAAATTTTAAGGTGGGCTTGATTGCCGATGAAAAGCGAGAACTGATCCTGCCGGTGTGGATGGATTTGGAGAATGGCTATCCGGTCAAAGGAGCCGATATCGAGCGGTTGGCGCTTCTGGAAGGGGAAAACCAGTTTGATCACATCCCCCTGGCTGCTCCTTCCTGGATTGCTGAGCCGTCCCTCTCTTCTCAGACGTTTTCGGCATTGTTGGAGAGGGCGCGCGATTCGGTCACAGATGAGCTGGGAGAGACTCTGGCACATCTTCAAAAACGCCTGGCGCGTTTTTTAGAGCTCGACCGCGAACGCCTGGATGGCTATTATACTGACTTGTTGAAAGATGCCCAGCGCCGCCTGCAAAAAATTGATAACGATCGCCGCACCACGATGGAAGCCAAAATAGCGGCAATTTCTGCCGAGCACGTGGTCAAATTGGCGGACGCAGAGCAAAAATATCAGCTTCGCATCCAGTTAGAGTTGGTCAACCTGGCGCTGGTAGCGCTGCCCAAATTGGATCTGAACATAGAAATTCGCAAACGGACTACTTCTGTGCGCCGCACCGCTACATGGAATCCACTACTGCATATCGTGGAGCCGTTGGCCTGTGACGTGTGCGGTCGGGCGGGAAACACACTAATGCTGTGCGAAAATGGACACCTGGCCCATTCAGAATGTCTTGCCCAGCAGTGTATCGACTGTAAACGGACTTTCTGTCAAAAATGCACCGATGATATTCACCACTGTGCCGTTTGCCAGCGCCCGGTATGTTCTCACAGCCTGGTACGCTGCCCAACATGCCAACAGGTTACCTGTCAGGAGCATACCAATCAGTGCCACAGCTTAACCAGTCAGGCACCTCAATTGACCCCAGCGAAGGAAAAAGTTTCGGCCATACCTCCACCACTTCCGGTGGATCCAGCCCCAAATCAGAAACTGGTTCAAAAGCGTGAAACGCGCAAAACAGGGATTGCCCCGCTAAAAACAAGCCCTCCCAAACCACTGGCTGAAACCATCGAAGTCTACTCCGACCCAGCCCAAAGTATGATCACAGCATATGCGATGGCGAAAAAACGGGTGATCGCCGAGCGATATTGGACATTTGAAAAAAGTGGGATTGCAATCGAATGCAAATGTGAAAAGGGGCGGGATTGCCATGAAGATGGACTGATTTATCTTCCTATGGAAGACATGGATATGCAAATGAAGATTCAGATAGGAAAATTCAGGGCAGAGTACCGGGTGCCTGAATTTAAACAGCGCTTCTTCCAGATCCGTAACGAGCAGCCTTTTGAGGAAAAGAAATTGAAGGTGCCTTCCGAGTGGAAAGATCCCGAAGCGATCAAGATGGCGCGTGAAATCTTTGAAAAGCTAAGGAAAAAATGAAGATAACTTTTCTGGGCGGCGCCAACGAAGTAGGCGCCAGCAGCCTGTTGGTCGAAACTGGTGGGCAGCGGGTGCTGATCGATTGCGGTATCCGTCCCTCGCCAAAATCCCACAGCGGTCTGGCTCCCGACCAGCTTCCAAACTTAAGCCAGATTGAACAGGCTGGCGGCAAGCTGGATGCAGTTCTGGTCACCCATGCCCACACCGACCATACGGGTGCTTTAGAACTGGTGGTGGGGCGATTTCCGGAGATACCGGTATACGCGACTACTCCTACCCTCGAACTGATTCGCGTGCTGCACCAGGATTCGCGCCGGATCATGCAGTCGCGCCTGGACGAAGAAGGCGAGCTGCCGCTATTTGACGACCTTGCTGTCCAGCGACTGGTTGCTGCCCTGATCCCGGTGTCATTTCATTCCCGAATACCCATTGGTGAAGGACTGGCGGTCACTTTTTTCCCGGCCGGGCATATCGCCGGGGCTGCCATGATCGGGCTCGAAAGTGAAGAAGGCCGCCTGCTGGTCAGCGGCGATTTGTCCATTTCAGCCCAGCGCAGCGTGGACGGCGCGCGCAAGCCCGACTTCTACCCGGATGCGCTGATCCTCGAAAGTACTTATGGGGGCCGGCTGCATGCCAACCGGGCTGTGCAGGAACGTAAGCTGGTAGAAGCGGTGGCTGAAGTAACGGCAGCGGGGGGCAAGGTCCTCATTCCGGCTTTTGCTCTGGGACGCGCCCAGGAAATCCTGCTGATCCTTAATGAGTATATGCAGAATGGCCGGCTCGCTCCCGTGCCTGTCTGGGCAGATGGTATGGTGCGCGCGATTTGCCAGGCCTACCCCTTGTTCGGAGAAGCCCTGCCGCTGCCTCTCCAGGAACAAAACGCTCAATTTTTCAACAGCCGCATCCGTGCGGTGCAAAACGCCGAACAGCGCAACCGGCTGGTTTGGGAGCCCGGCGCGGCCGTGATCGTGGCCAGCTCGGGTATGCTGGCCGGCGGCCCTTCGCTCAGCTATGCCCGTTCTCTGGCACCGCACCCCGAGCATGCCATCCTGCTCACCGGCTACCAGGATGAAGAATCGCCTGGCCGCCGGCTGCAAGAACTGGGCGAGAAGGGAACAGGAACCATCCGTCTGGGGGCAGACAAAATTGATGTGCGCTGCCGCCTGGCTACTTATTCTCTTTCGGCGCATGCCGACGAAGCCCAGTTGATCAGCCTGACCGAAACGCTCGATCCTGAACACGTCCTGCTCGTCCATGGCGACTTGCCGTCACGTGAGAGCCTGGAAAAGGCGTTTCACCAACGGGGGCGGATCGTGCACCTGCCTGAAGCCGGTCAAACCATTGAGCTGCACTTCGAAAAGCGCGCCAGGTTCATTCGCCCCAACCCAAGCGAAAACCCCCGGACCAAATGGGGCGAAATTGCTCACCAACGCCGCTTGCTTATGCAGTCGTATGCCTCGAGTGCTCAAAAATGGCTGCTGCTGAAATCTGACCCTGCCAATGCGGTGCGCTGTCTGGCGGTTGAAGCCGACCACCTGTGGGTAGAAATTGCCCCAGGGCTGGAACAGGCCGTTTATCCCGAAACGATCCTGGCAGTTTTTGGTGAATCACAACCTGCGCCTGGTGAGCTGCAGCCCTACCAGCCTGAAGTACCTGTGCCAGGTAAGGCTGCGATGGAACCAAACCAGGCCCTGGCCTTTGCCAACCAGCATTTCCCAAGCGAGGCGCGCCTGCGCAAGTGCGGTTACCATCTTGACCGGCATGTCCTGGCGCTGACATTTGAATTCCCCGATACGGTCAGAGAGGCCTATGCCGGATGGATTGACAGTTTACAATCCGCCACCGGCTGGGCCGTTGAAATCAACCCCGAAACAAATCTGGTTTCTCTCAACGGGTTAATCCGCGAACTGCTGCCGCCTGGCGGGCAAATCGTCAAGGGGCCTGCTATCTATAGGGAACAAAAAAAAGTATCTGTCACAGTCATGCTACCGGACGATAACTTACTGCTGTCTGAAGTCTCCAATAAATTTAAGGCAATCTCCGGCTGGGATCTCGAGCTTATCCACACAGCCAGGAGGGCTTATCAGCCTGTGATGAGCTCGGTGGAGGATGCCACTAAAACTGGAGTTCGACTGGAAATTAACGCGGCCTACAACCTGATCAAAACCACTTTGGCAGGCTCGACCCTGTACCGCACCAGCCTGAAGGGGGATGAAATTATCCTTTCGTTCATCTCTCCGCATATTGGCGAACATTATGCTGAAAAGATTGCCGCGTTAGAAGAACAAACCGGTTGGTCGCTTAGGATTAATCCACAGGCCAACCAGGGCGCCATCCTCGAGATTGCGCGCGCCATTTTGAACAAGGCCGGTCTGGTCATCGCCAAAGGCCCGAGTATTTACCCTGAAAAAGCCGAAGTAACTATCACTCTGGCAGCTGACCCTGGCGATACGACACCCCTCGCTGAAACCTTCCTGGCCCAAACCGGTTACCGGCTGGTCGTTTCCTTGCCAAAATCATCTTCGGTTACCCCATCAACGGCTGCGGAAAATCCATTGGGTTCAAAAACCAGCCCTGTGAATGTCATCGAAATCCCTCTCAAGCGCATCCGCCTGAACAATTATCACCAATCACTCAATCTGGATCCTGCCAAATTGGAAAAAGCCGTCCAGCGCATCCGCACCATGGGCATCGATCCGCCCATCCAGGTTCGGCGCATTCAGGACGGGTATATCCTGGTCGACGGTTTGTACCGGCTGCGCGCCGCCGAAAAATTGGGGCTGGAGCGCATTCTGGCTGCGGTGGAATAGGCAGACAGCGGAAAGTGTGTCAGGCAATCACCACCCCATTGAATGGTTGATTCGGACCTTTTGTTATCCTATCAAATTTCTAACTTGAACTCGTCATTCTTTGCATGTCCGCAGTCGGGGTAATTCTCTCACCTGGCCGATTTCATAGCAAGTTATCCATCACTGTCAATAAACTTATCCTGAAAATTCCACTACAACCCTTGTTCCACTTATAATAATCAGACAATAATTACTTTTACTGAGGCCAGTTAATGTTCCAACGATCCATCAATGTTCTTTTCCCAATTTTGCTATTTTTTATATTCATTACATCAGCCCAAAGCGAAAATGCTTCTCCCCATTTGGTAAAGAATATCACCCCAGAGTCGTTCGTACCTTCACCAGATCATCATCCTGTAGGAATTTTTCCGGGTTCTCAGCATCTCTATTTTGTTCCAGATGAAAGCAATCCCAATGATTATGGAGTTTGGATCAGTGATGGATCTGAACCAGGGACCTATAAAGTCCCCGGTGGTAGGTTGTGCTGGAACATCACTGAATGGAGTGATGCCCATCGTCCACGTGAATGGGCAGTTACCATTGGAGATAAATTATTTTTTTCAGGATCTACCTGCGACATCTGGCAAACGGATGGCACCCAAGTTGGAACGGCAAAAGTATCTTCCTTCGGGCAGCTGTACCTCAGCCCGGATCATCTGACTGTTTTCGGCAATGCCATTCTATTTACCGTTCAGAACTCCTATATTAATAACCCTTACTACCGCCCATACCAGCTTTGGTTTTCAGATGGCACGCCACAAGGAACTCGTCTGGTAAAAGACCTTTACGCAGATATGCTGAGTGATTTGCAGGTTTCCAGCATAAGAGTTGTGGATGGAAAGGCCTATTTCTTTACTTACCTGGATACTCGTATCGAAAGTGGAAACTGGTACCAGCTGTGGCGAAGCGATGGAACTTCAGAAGGGACAAATATCATAGCGGAATTCATTGAACCACTGGGATATTGGACGCCTGATCTGGTCATTGGACCGAACCATTTGCTGTTTTTTACTGCGCCATTAAACGATAATAACATCCACCAGATGGTAGTCTGGCAAACAGATGGGACCGAGGCTGGAACGCAGCCTGTCGATGTATTGAATAATACGCCATCTGAGTATTATCAGCTTTATCGATACCAATTGGTTGGGAATCACCTGTATATCATGCAGATACTGCAAAATGGATTTCAAATTTTAACCACCCAGGGTAAAAATTCAGGCGGCATAATAGAATTAGCTAATTTCCCGTTTTTACTGCTCGGAGAGCTAAAATTTGCATGGGCTGCGTTTGATAATCGCTTATTTTTTACATATTACTATCAAATTTGGGAATCTGAAGGTACTGCTGAAAGCACAAAACTGTTTTACCAATTTGAAGAAACCTATCCTCAGCCTCAAAATCTCTATGGAATTGGTAGTCGTCTATTTCTTGCAGCTACTGATGTTAAAAATGGGACTGAATTATGGGAAGTGAAAGGGGACAACACGATTCCCCAACTGCTAATGGATATCAACCCAGGACCCTCCAGCTCAGTTCCAAGCCACTTTGCCTGGGCTGGGAATAAGCTGTTCTTTTATGCATTTGATGCAATAAACGGTCGAGAGCTTTGGGTATATGACTATTTTACCGATAGGTTGTTCATACCGATGGTTATGACGGATCATGTTTATTAATTACTTTTTCGCAAGCTATCCACACACACCGGGTCACAACAATTTAGACATGCTCCGTGTTCTCTGTGACTCCGTGGTGAAAAAAGAAAAGGACTTTACATGCCTGAAAATTTGCGCGACTATCTCGATTTTCTCACTGAAACCGCCTATATCGCCGGGCGCTCGACCCTGGCACACTTTCAAACCGGGGTGCAGGCCGATTACAAGGCCGACCGCAGCCCGGTCACCAAGGCCGACCGCCAGGCTGAGGAGTTGATCCGCGGGCGGATCGAAAAGCGTTTTCCGGGCCACGAAATCGTCGGCGAAGAATTTGGCAAAAAGGAAAATACCCAGTCCGACCACCGCTGGTTTATCGACCCGATCGACGGCACAAAATCATTTTTGCGCGGCATCCCCCTCTACGCGGTGCTGATCGGCCTGGAGATCGAAGGCCGCGTGGCTGCCGGCGCCGCATATTACCCGGCCCTGGATGAGATGATCGCCGCCGCAGACGGTGAAGGCTGCTGGTGGAACGGGCGCCGCGCGCAGGTCTCACCGGTGCCCAGCCTGAGCAGCGCCTGGGTCACCTGCACGGACCCGGGCAGCTTCGCCGAAACCGGAAGAGCCCCCGACTGGGAGCGGCTGATGCGAGCCGCTTATGTGCGCGGTGGATGGGGCGATGCCTATGGTTACCTGCTGGTCGCCACCGGGCGGGTCGAGGTGATGCTCGACCCGGTAATGAACGTCTGGGACTGCGGCCCCTTTCCCCCAATTTTCCGCGAAGCCGGCGGTTACTTTGGCGACTGGAAAGGCAATGAGACCATTTACGCCGGCGAGGCGCTGGCTACCACCCGCACCTTGCTGCCGGAAGTGCTGGCTCTCATGAAATAATGCTTCCAGGTCAGGTGAATCGCCTGGGTTGTGTTAAAATTCTCAAACGGTTGACTTAAGGGACCAAAATATTTTACGATTTTGAAATAATGTGGGCTTTGGAGAAAAAATAATGAGCAAGAGAGCATTAATCACCGGCATCACCGGGCAGGATGGGTCGTACCTGGCAGAATTTCTTCTGAAGAAGGGGTACGAGGTCTATGGAACTGTACGGAAAACCAGCCATTTTCTCCACCCCAATATTGGCCATATCCAGGGCAACCTTAACCTGATTTACGCCGATCTCCTGGATCCGGTATCGATCGATATTGCCGTGAAGGAAGCCATGCCGGATGAAGTCTATAATTTGGCCTCGCAATCGGCTCCCGGTGAATTCTTTAAACAGCCCATACATACCGCAGAAATTACCGGGATCGGCGCGCATCGCGTATTAGAGGCGGTGCGGAAAATTGCCCCGTCCGCAAAAGTTTACCAGGCTTCTTCCAGCGAAATGTTTGGCTGGGTGAAAGAAATTCCGCAAAGCGAGGACACCCCTTTTAACCCGGCCAACCCCTATGCCGTGGCGAAACTATATGCCCACGCCATCTGCAAAATATATCGCGTTAGCTATAACATTTTCATCAGCAATGGGATATTGTTTAACCACGAATCCCCCCGCCGGGGTCTGGGGTTTGTCACCCAAAAAGTGACTTATTCCGCGGCCTGCGCCAAACTGGGAATTCGCGACAGCAAGTTTATCAATGAAACCGGCGAGCCAATATTCCACAATTTCAAGGTGGCGCTCGGCAACCTGGATGCCAAAAGGGATTGGGGATTTGCGGGAGATTATGTGGAGGCCATGTGGCTGATGCTCCAGCAGCCAACCCCGGACGATTATATCATCGCGACGGGTAAAACATTTTCCATCAAGGAGCTTTGCAAAATAGCATTTGAGTACGTAGGCCTGGATTGGGAAAAATACGTGGTGATTGATCAAAGGTTTATCCGCCCAACGGAAACCGGCCCGCTGGTGGGAAATTCCGCCAAAGCCAAACGCATATTAGGCTGGGAGCCAAAAATTCAATTCCCAGAACTGGTCCGCATGCTGGTGGACGCCCATATTTCACGCTTGCAGTAAATTGGGCTGCCAGCCGTCCATTAAATAAGCAAGTCGTGCTGATGCGGACCACGCATAATAATTTTCACTTTGTGTGCTTCGTGTTCTTCGTGGTGATTCATTAAAAAAGGTGAAGATCAGTAAAGGCGCTTGAAATCTTCGGTGGCCTGCACCAATCCAGCCGCGATCCCCGGTTCGTGCACCGAATGGCCGCCGTCCGGTATGATGCGCAAATCGGCAGCCGGCATGGCTTTCTTCAAATCCCAGGCCGAGCGGATCGGGCAAACCATGTCGTAGCGCCCCTGGACGATGATCGTCGGGATGTGATTGATCGCCGCCGCATTCTCCAGCAGGTAGTCCGGATGGGGGAAAAAGCTGTCGTTGACAAAGTAATGGGCTCTCGATGCGCGATATCGCCAGCGTCTTCAGCGGGGCATCGTCCTTTTCCAGGTACGCCGGATCCGGAAAATGGCGCGAACACTGCGTCTCCCACCGGCTCCAGGGCCAGGCCGCCGCCTGCTGGACGGCTAAATCCGCATCAGTCAGGCGTTGGTAGTATGCGCGCAGCAGGTCACCGCGCTCGGCGGGCGGGATGGGGGCAATAAACTGGTCCCAGCCTTCCGGAAAAACGTGCGAGGCCCCTTCTTTGTACAGCCAATCCAGCTCGGATGGGCGGCACAGGAAGATGCCCCGCAGCACCAACCCCAGGACACGTTCGGGGTGCTGAATGGCGTACGCCAGCGAGAGCGAACTGCCCCAACTGCCGCCAAATACCAGCCAGTGCTCGATCCCCAGCATCTCACGCACCCGCTCGATATCCCCCACCAGGTCCCAGGTCGAATTCTCACGCAGTTCGGCATGGGGTGTCGACTGTCCCGAGCCGCGCTGGTCGAACAGGATAATGCGGTAAAAGTGCGGATCGTAGAAACGGCGCGCCAGGGGGGAGAAGCCTGCCCCTGGACCGCCGTGGAGGAAGACTACCGGTTTTCCCTTTGGGTTGCCCACTTCTTCATAATACAGGCTGTGCAGGTCCGATACGGGCAAAAAGCCGCTGTGGTATGGCTCAATCTCCGGAAAAACAGGCAAGTTGGTTTCCATCGTCGCTCCCAAAGAAAATCGGCGGCCGGCAAAAAACCGGTCACCGATCTATTTTATCTCAGCAGTGTTAAAAATAAAAATCAATCGCTGATCACCGTCTGGCGCACGATGGCGGGGTCGGTAAAGACATCCTTGCCGTCCACCGCCTTGGTGGAAAAACTCCACATCACCACCCCCTGCGGCCCGGCCTGAAACCAATGGGGGGTGTTTGGCTCCAGGGTGGTCTGCTCACCCGGCTGCAAGATGAACTCGCGCCACACCGTATAGGTCTCCCGGCGATGAGCAGGAGGCTGGCATTTCGGCCAGGACGTGGCCTCGCCGGCAGCGTAGAGATACAGCACGCCCCACTCGCAGCGGATGGTCTCTTCTTTTCCGGCATAGCTGCCGATGCGCATATGGGTGTGCTCCGGCTCCGTCTGGCCTGGAAAAAGCACTAACAGTTTGGCGGCGATTTGCCCGGTGTCGACCAGGGTTAAAATCTGCGCGCCGCTGATTTCCAGTTCACTCAGGCCAAAATCGGCCACTTCCATGGCATCCAGTTCATCCGGACGCACCACCAGGCCGGTATTTGCCAGAATTTCTTTCGCCCGCCGCCGGGCGCGATGATATTCTTCACGGGTGATCATGATAATCCCCTCCCAACCAGTCCCAACAACTTCCGCACCTCAGCCGGTGTGGCGGGTTCGCGGCCCAGCTCGCGCGCGATCCGCACCAGGCGTTCGATCAACTGTGCATTGCTCTTGGCTGGCTCGCCGGGGCGGTAATAAGCGTTGTCCTCAAAACCGGCCCGGGCGTGGCCGCCCATGGTCATCGCCATGGTTGAGGTCCATAAATCATTGCCGCTGTGACCGATCACTCCCCAGTTGGCGCCGGCAGGCAGCAATTCGCTCAGAAACATCAGGTTCCTGGGCGTAGCCGGCATCGCTCCCTTCTGCCCCAACACGAATCCAAACAAAAAAGGCGGCTCGATCAGGCCCTGTTCGGCTAGCGCCAGGCTGTTGGCGATCATCCCGGTTTCGAAGATGGCGATGTCCGGTTTGATATTGCGGCGGTGCATCTCACCTGCCCAATAGCGGATATCGTCCGGTGAATTCACATAAACGCCCTGGTCGTAATTGACCGACCCCGGGTTCAACGAGGCCATTTCGATCTCGGCCTGCAGCGACACCGAACGTTCGGCCGCGCTCAAGCTATTGATCCCGCCTGTGGAACCTTCGATGACAATGTCGCAGCGCTCGCGGATCAGGCTCATGGTCCGCCGGAAAGCGCTAAGATCCATCGTGGGTTGGCCGTGTTCATCCCACACGTGCAGGTGAACCACATTGGCCCCGGCATTGCAGGCCCGCACCACTTCATCCGCCACCCCCTCCGGAGAAAGGTCCAACCCCGGCAGGTTCTGGCGCAGATACGGTGGGATGCTGGGCGCCACGGTGATTAAAAGTTTATCGTTCAAATCAGACCTCGATGGGTAAACCAGCCTACCCTGATTTGCTGCCGCTGACCACTCCCCACTGCTCACTCTGCGACCTTCAGGGGAAGCCGGGGGGTTCTGCGGTTGGTGCAGGCTTTGCCGGGTTCTCGCCTTTGGCTCACGCTGGCTACATCACCCCGACCGTCCCCTGACTTCGCGCAGACTTCCACGGGCGACCCACTCCGACTCCGGTTCAGACCGAAGGTGGCAGGGAAATCCCCGCCCATCGCAGGTTTGGCTTCACTCAACGCCGACCGGAGGCACGTGTCCATACCCGAACTCCACAGTTCTTGTGCGAGTTCCGCGTTGAGCCGCTCACTTTCTACGCACGAAGCCAGAAAGGCTGAAAACAAATCTCTTTGGGCCACCACGCCACAGTCACAAATATGCCAGCGGTCGGACAGCGATTTCTTCTTCACCTGACCGCACAGGCACACCTGACTGAGTTTGGTGGTGCGCGTTGGAAATTCGGTCACAGAAACGCCAGCACTCACAGCCTTGCGTTTCAACATCGACACGAACATTCCCGGCGCGCGCATACCAACGCTTTTTCCAAACATCTTCTGGAAAGCTCGATACGAGAGCTTTTCCAGCTTGATTTCATCTCCCATCGAGATGATTTGATTGACTAATTGCCCGTGGAGACTTTTCCGATGTTCCGCCAAGATGCGCTGAGTTTCGGACATTCGTTTTTGGGTGTTTTTATAGTTGCTCGACTTGACCCATTTTTTTGCGCCATATTTGACCGTGCCATTCTCGTTGTAGTTTTGCGGGTTATTGGCCGCCGTTGGCGATCGAGTTTTCGCTGAAGGACGCGTTCTGTTCGCTGGTCTTTTTTTAGTTCGTTACAGAATTGACGCAATTCGGCTTTCTGGACGGTTGGGGCGGTGATGGCGATAGTGGATGGGCCGATGTCGAGCCCAACCAATCCTTTACCAACAGGATTTCTTTCTTTTTGAAAAGGCTGGCCTTCGCTGATTATCTGTACATAATATCGGTTCTTGCCATTGAGCTTGCGTCGAACCAGCCTGACGTATTTCAAAGGAGCATTCAACCCGTGGTTGATCACATCGCTGCCCTTTCGTCCTTCTTTCGGGAAAATGGCGGGCAATATCAGCCCGCCCCAATGAAGCGCCTTCCCGTCCCACTGGACGACTGCTTTTTGTTTGCCCTCGATGCTGTCAAACTGCCCGCGTCCTTTGAAACGCGGCTTGCCGCGTTTGCCGTAGGCGTACTGAGAAACAGCCCTGAATGCTCTTGTGGCGACGGTTTGCACGACTTGTGAGCCAATCCAACCCATTTTGATGGTGGCGGCAAAGGCTTGTAGGTCATAGTCGCGAAATTTGTGTGTTTTTCGAACTTCGTCAAAGGCTCTCTTGCGCTCGTCTTTATGGTTGTCATCATTTGGGATGAACCGCGCCGACTGGTATGCTTTGGATTGGCGCATTAATGCCAGCCGCCGCAAGCCCTCGCCCAAGCAAGCATTGTAGAGCTGCCGCGCAAATTCAAACCGAATCAGAATGGTCGATTCTTGTTTTGACGTGACTCGCACTGGGAGTTCGGTGATGAACGAAGATGTTTTTGAGCGGCCCATATTCTTAGAAAGATTTTCTCGCTAAAAATAAAATATTTGTTCTATTATACGCCTGTACAAAAGATGTGGCAATCCCCACGACTTCAGTCGTGGGCTTTTCGGCGCGATTTTGTAATTTCCGCGACCCGCTCGAAGAAAGCTTTTTTGCGCGCGGTATTGATGGTCCAGTTCACCGGCGGGGTCTGAAAACCGCTCAACTCAGCCAGGTTTGTTTCGCGGGGCGGATACGGCAGTTCCGGCACCCAGATATCATGGGCGCGCGATTTACCGTTGAACCCCTGATCATAATATCCCCAGGAGACAAACTGCCGCCAGGAGACTTCCAGGTTGGGTACGCCGGTCGAATCCTCATTGATGATCACCGGTTTCGGCGCCTGGCGGAACGCCGCCTGAAGCTTCAGAGTCTCCAACGCCGAACCCAACTTGTCGGGCCGCAGCCCATTGCCGTGGGGCATGATGAAGTCGCAGGCGCGGATGAATTCCGCCGGCACTTCTTTTCCTTGCTTTAGCTGGTATCCCACCACGTAACTGGTGGAAATCAGCAGCTCCGGGTAGCGGTTCTTGAAATGGGCCAGCATCCTGGGCGCGCCGTCCATGGTAAAGTCATCCATGCCGAAGTGGATGTCGGTCTCATTGGCAATCTCGATCATCACGTTGCGGTGCCCGCTGCCGCGCACGAAATCCAGCCCGTTCTCTACCGCCTGCCAGACCACTTTCGCGCCGTCCATCTTCAGCGTTTGTTTCCAGTAAAACATCCCCAGAATGACCACTATCCCCAGTTCATCCGCCCGGGCCAGGATGCGCAGGATGCGGTCCGCATAGGCTGGTTTGATCTCACCCTGGTTGGTGAAACCGTTGTTGATATAGGTATCGTACACTTCCGGGATGTATCGTCCCCCACCGCCCTGGAAATTGAGCGTGAAACCCAGGATCCCGTGAGCCTTCCACAGCGGGAGTGCGGCGATAAATTCGTTCGTATTGCGTTCGGGGTCCCATACCCCCGTATCCGGGTAGGCCCACAGGTCGCGCGTGCCCGGGTTGGCATCATCAAAACTCGCCTGCACCGCGCGCACGTTGAACAGCAGCCCTTCCACCGGCAGGCCTTCGCAGGTCCGCCCGGCGTAGGTGGGGCGGCCATCGATTAAAACTTTTTCCCCTTGAAAGCTGACAGTTGTCATCGTTATCCTTTACGATCGTGGTTTTCGCGCCACGCCAGATCTTTTTTTATGTTTCGTGATATGTGCCGAGGCGCAGCCACGACACATATCACATCCCAACATCTATTTGTGGTCGCCGCCAGCCCTTGCCAGCGCCGCTCGGACCAGCTTATAACAGTGATTTGTACAGGTGGCTGAAAGCGCGGGCCGGAATGCCTTCTTTAAGCATGTTCTCCATGGCATCCATGCCGATCTTATCGACCAGCTGCTCGGCGGTCTTGACGATCTCGATCGAGGTCTGCATGCCTTCGGCCATATCGCCGTCGCGCACGATCACGTCATAGGAGAACCAGCCGTCCCACTTCAGGCGGCGCAGGTAGAACATCACCTCCACCAGGTCCCAGATATTCACCGACCCGGGCATCATGTCCCAGTCCCATTCACGGGCATTGTCGTTGAAGTGCACGTAAAACAGGCGGTTGGCCAGGGCAGCCAGGCTGAGCGCTTCTGCGGGGGTCTCTTTGGCGATCAAAGAATGGCCCACATCCATGGTCACGCCAACGTGTGGCTGCTGGATGCGGTCGCACAGGTACAGCGCCCGGCCCATATCAGACAGCAGGTTGTAATTGCGCGATTCGTTGAGCTTGTATTCCAGGCTGATGCGCACGTCGCTGCGGTGTTTGCTGGCCTCGGCGATACCTTCCTCCAACCAGCCCCACTGCTTGAGGTAATCGACCTCAAAGGCATAGTTGTGCCCATCGATCAGCGGGCAGCAGGAGATCATGTCGGTGCCAAATTCCACCGCCAGGTCCATGGCGGTCTTCATTTCCTGCACGGCCTTGCGGCGAATGGCCGCATCCGAGCTGGTGAAGGAACCGGTCTGCCAGTGCTTCTCGGACTTGACGTTGAGATTGACCGCCGAAAGCTTGAAGCCGGAATCCTTGACGATTTTGATCGCTTCCTGCATGTTGTCAAACTCGCTCGGGTAAGTAACTTCGATGCCATCCGCGCAAGCGATTTTCTTGGACATTTCCAGCCGCTGGCGCAAATCCCGCGTGTCCTGGTAATTATGGAAGCGGTCCGAGATCCTGCCCATCATGCCGATCATTAATGAATGCTTGATTGCCATAACAACCTCTATTCTCCTGTAATTTCCTTCAGTAGATTAAAAAATCCTGTTTTGCGCTGCGAGTGAATGCCCCAATCGACCGGCACGCTCTGGTAGCCTTCGACAAAACCTTCGCCCTGCATGCGGTAGTCAAAATACCCCCAGCCCACATACTGGCTGACGGCGGCGATCATGTTATTGAAAGGTTTGTCAAAATCGAAATGATCGTCTTCATTGAATAAAACCGGCATCGGGCGGTGGCCTTCGACCTGGCGGACTTCCTTTACCATGTCGACGATCTTGTTGGGATCGCCCACCCCGTTGCCGTGGATTAACAAGAAATCGGAAACCTTGACCACGTTTGATGGGGGGATATACCCACCGCCGAAGCTCGTGCCTACCAGCAGCCGGCGCCCGTCCAGCGTGCGGGCCTGGGCGCGCTCGATCAGTTCATGCACGCCCGCGGGCAGCAGCAGGGGCTGCTTGTAAATAACATTGCTCTCATTGTCAACTTCAATGATCACATTGGTGTAACCTTTTGCCAGAACCCAGTCTACGCTGTTATCCACCCCAAGCTTGATCGCCTCGGGACCACTCAGCACTTTTTCCTGCCCAAAATAATATACCCCCAGGATAACGACCATGCCCAGTTCATCGGCCTTGTCCAGGATGCGCTCCAGGCGGGCCATGTAATCGGGGTTCAGGCTGCCGTCCGTATTGACCGCCGAATTGATCCACGGTTGTCCGTGCACCGAATAGCCCTGCGGGCTGCCGCCCTGCAGGTTTAGGGTGATCCCTAATAAACCATGCTGGCGCCATTCCGGCATGGCAGCGATAAATTCAGACGTGTTGCGGTCGGGATCCCAGGTTCCGGTATCCGCATACGCAAACAACTGGCGGCTGTCGGGATTGAGATCGTCAAAGATGCCCTGGACCATGCGCGAATTCATCAACAGTCCTTCGATCTTATACCCGTTCCAGGTGCGACCCTGGTAGGTCGGCTGCCCGTTGATTAAAAAGGTGTCATCTTGAATGGAAACGGTTGTTTTACGTGTTTTCATGGTTGTCTTTCCTGCTGAAAATATAGGATTGATTTGTGAACAGGCGCTTACCAACAGCGCCAGAAGGATCAGGCTACTCAAAAAACGCGGACGACCTGCCATTTAACCTTTCATGGAGCCGGCAGACAGACCGGCAACCATGTTGCGCTGCAAGATGCTATACATCAACAGGGCGGGAATGGTGGCGATCACACAGGCCGCCATAAACGAGTTGATGCGGGTCAGGGTGCCCGATTCGCTCATGAAGTCGCGCAGGCCAATCTGCAAGGTCTTCATCTGCCCCTGGTTGAGGATCATGCTGGCCCATAAAAAGTCGTTCCAGGCCCCCAGGAAGGTGAAGATGCTGACCGCCGCAATGCCCGGCATCGAAACCGGTATCATGACCTTGGTGAAAGCGGTAAAGTCGTTACAACCATCGATTAAAGCCGCCTCTTCCAACTCGGGTGGGCATGAAGAGCGGAAATATCCCTGCAGCATCAATGCCGAAAAGGGCACCGAAAAACCCAGATAGGCAAGGATCAGACCCGGGTAAGTATTGATCAGGCCCAGGTCCTGGATCAGGAAATAAATCGGGAAGATGCGCGTAATCCCAGGGATCAACTGCGTAAAGATAAAAATACCCAGGAAAAACGTGGCGCCGCGGAACTTATACCGGGCAATCACATAGGCTGCCGAGCTTGCCAGGGCGGTCGCCAGGATGGCGGTCGCGGTTGAAACCAGCAGCGAATTCAACAGGTAGCGCGGGATCGGGTACAGCGTGACCGCGCGGATATAGGCATCCAGGGTGAAGGTGCTCGGGAACCAGATTGGGGGCAGCGCCAGGATATCTGCCGGGGTCTGGAAGGAACTTTTCAGCATCCAGTAGAAAGGGAAAATGGTAAAGAGAATCACACAGACAACAAACAGCCCGACCAGCCCGTTTTTCACCAGGGACATAACCCGGTAATACTGCGAGCTGTGGATTTTCAGAGGAGTGCCGGCGGGGAAGATTTGTGAGCTCATGCGCGCTCCTTGATTTGCTGCCGGACGTAGAAGAACCCGATCACACCGGTCATCAATAAAATGACGTTGGCGATGGTCGCAGCCAGGTCGAACCTGTATTGGCTGAAAGCCTGGTTATAAGACATGACCGCCAGGACGTTGGTCAGGCCTTTCGGGCCGCCGCCGGTCATGATGTAGTTAATATCGAAAGCGCCAATGCCTCCGATTGCCAGCAGGGTCACCAGGATCGCCAGAACCGGCTGGATCATCGGCAGGGTTACGTAAAAGAAACGCTGCACACCGGTCGCGCCGTCGATTTCGGCGGCCTCATAGATCTCATGTGGAATGGACTGGAGACCAGCCATCAGGAATGTGATGGTAAAAGGCAGGCCGTTCCAGACCCTCACCAGCGCAATCGCAAAAAACGGAATGCTCAGCGGCCCCAGCACCCAGGCAGAATCGGTCAGAAAATGGATGTTGGAGTTAATCAGCCCGAAAAATTGCAACACCATATTGATCGGGCTGCGGTCGGGTTGGAACATCCAGTTCCAAATGCCGGCTGCCACCACGGGCGGAATAAACCAGGAGATCAGCACCAGGGTGCGCACCATCCCCCGCCCGGTAAACTCGCGGCTCAAAATCTGAGCGACCAGCAGGCCCAGAATCACCACACATCCAACCGCCACGATCACAAAAGCCAGGGTATTGATCAACGCCTGAACAAAATCAGGCATACCGAACACGCTTAAATAATTCTGGAAACCCACATAGGGGGTACCCTCGGTCGGGATGAGCATCAGGTCGTACTGCAGGAAGCTCATACGAATGGATGATAACATCGGGTAAAGCCCCAGAGCAAGCACCAGGATTAATGCCGGTGCGGACATCAGGTAGCAGAACAAGTTTCGTTTTCTTGCCATGTGGCTCCTTATGAGTGGGTATCAAACAGAGATGGGTGAGGCCTGGAAAATAGGCCTCACCCGTCATTATCCGATCAACGATCAAGAAAGCTTGATCTTGTCCATCTCGATTTGAGCGTTCTTCTGGGCTGTCTTGATTTCTTCATCCATATTGTTTTGTTTGACCAGAATATTGTAGAACAGATCGTAGATCACGGCACCGGCGTTATTGGCAACCATCTTGGTCCAGGCCGGGGAGGCATGCTGGGAAGGATGGGCATACTGCATGGTATCGCCCACCACCAGTTTCCAGGGCCGGTCGGTCCAGTACTTGGAGGCCATGACGCTCTTGTTGGGGGTCACATAACCGGTGTATTCGATCATTTTCTGCATATTCTCATCGCGGGTCAGGAACTCGATCCAGCGCGCGGAGGCTTCGAGGTTGTTGTTGCCGTACAGCGGTCCAAAGTAACCGGCGCCGAAGTAGCTGGCGCGCGACTTGGGGCCCATCGTCGGTTTGGCCATGGCCCACTTGCCGTCTAAATCAGGGAAATCGCGGTCGAGGTCGCGCCCGGTGGTATTGCTGGCGGAACCCACAATCGCGATCTTGCCGGCATCGAACTGCTCGGTCACGACATAGCTGGTCTCCATCAATTCAGGGCTGACCACTTTATGTGTCCAGATCAGATCATACATCCACTGGATGGCCTGGCGCACTTCAGGGGTATCGATGGTGGCGGTCTTGCCGTCAGCGGTCATAAACTCACCACCGGCCTGCCACACATACTGCAGCATCTGCTGCAGGGGCTGGGCGTTGCCGAAGACAAAACCCCACTGGGTGACGTTACCGTTGCTGTCGCGCTTGGTGAGCTGTTTGGCCATGTTGGTGATATCGTCCCAATTATCAGGAGGAGCCTTGATGCCTTCAGCTTCCAGCAGGTCGGTGCGGTAGATCATCGGGCGGATGTCACCCCGCCAGACGATGCCGTATAACTTATTGTTCCAAATACCGTCTGTTAAAGCGCTTTCGGTGTAGCGAGTGGTCAGGTCAGGCCAAAGATCGGCTTTGTAGGCATCCATCGGCTGGGGGCCAAACTTACCGCCGCCGATAGCCGCATTGGAGTACAGCCAGTACATGTCCGCTGCATCCGGCGCGGCGCCGCCCTGGGCAACCGTCAGCCAGGTTTGAGCCGCGCTGGCCCAGGGGACGATCTGGAATTCGGTGTCAACGCCGCTTTCTTCCTTGAATTGGGTGCCGAAGGCTTCCAGGTAATCTTTTTGCCAGACGGCCGAATCGCCGTAAGCCTGGGTCCAGAAGGTCACCTTGGTGTTGGTAAATTTTTTGTTCTTAATGTTGACCGGGGCCTGAGTTGCAGCGGCGGCGGCAGGTTGGGTGGGTACGGCGGTGGCCTGTGGGGCACAGGCCGCCAGGGTCGCGGCGCCGGCAGCGGTGCCGGCCCACTTGAGAAAACTACGGCGGGAAATACGTTGAGTCATGACAATCTCTCCTGGGAAATATGGGTTGGAAACAATCGGGTCAATCGATCCTTGGGCAACATCTCTTTGGTTATCGTGTAGCGTCCTCCTTTCAAGATAGACACTAATTGCCGGGTCAGGGGTTCGGACTGGTCGATAAAAATCGGCTGAGGGTTACGAGTTGCTTTCTTCGAGGATGAGTTGTTTGATATTGGCGGAAACGCGGGCGTTGATTGAGCGGTGCAGCTCGGTGACCTGGTCCAGGTCGCCGGCCTGAATGGCTGCCAGGATTGCCTGGTGGTCATGGATCACAGTGGTCAGGACCAGTTCAGGCCGTGTAGTCAGCCTTTTGTAAAGCACGACTTCCCACTGCCCCATCAACTGGTTCCACCACTCGCGTAATCGAGCGTGATTGGCCCGGTAGCAAATATATTGGTGAAACTGCTTATCTGTTTCAATGATCGCCATCAAGTCATTTGATGCGATCGCCTGGCGCTCAAGCTCGATCGTTTCTTCCAGTTCGTGCACATCATCCATGGTCAGGTGGGTCACCAACCATTCGCTTGCCAGGGTTTCAATCATCGCCCGCAGGCTGAAAATTTCTTCGATATCCGTCACGGTCGGCGCCCAAACATAATTGCTGCGATTGCTGCGCTCGACCACCAAACCTTCGGATTTGAGAATTTGCAAGGCTTCCCGCACCGGGCTGCGGCTGATGCCTAACTGCGTCGCGAGGCCGGGTTCAGAAAGGCGTTCACCAGGGGCAAGTTCGCCGGTGATGATCGCCTGGCGTAAACGGTCGGCTACGACGTCGCTCAGGCTCGAAACGCGAATGGGGGTGATCAGATTGACATCCATGGTCTGGTTGTGAAATATTCTGAATGGTGTGTACTGTAGATTGTATACAGTATATCCAGCAGATAAAGGCTTGTCAATCCCTCTTTTCTGTCAATAATTTCTCGTTGATTAAAGTGAAAATCCATTTTCCCTCCTAAATCCCCATCTCTGGATAGGTGTAAAACGGATCAAATTAGTCTTTAATGTGGTTATCGCGCAAGCAGATTGATCTCAGAGTAAGGTCTGCCTGTCTCGACCTACTCCAGACCGCTTCCATTAAGGGAATACTATGCAAAAACAGCTTCGCATTGGCATCATTGGCACGAGCAATTATGTGGAAGGCAGCCATTTCCCGCTGTTCCACGCTGATCCGCGCGTGCAGATCGCCGCGCTCTGCGGACGGACGCGCGCCCGCCGAGGAACTGGCGCGAAAATTCAACGTTCCTGCCATTTACAGCGATTACCGCGAGATGATTGCCTCCGCTGAACTGGACGCGGTCGTCATCGCCACGCCGGACGATCTGCACTACCCGATGGCGATGGCTGCATTGGACGCCGGGCTGCACGTGCTCTGCGAAAAACCTATCGCTATGAACGCCGTCCAGGCGCGTGCCATGTATGACCGCGCCGAAGAAAAGAACCTGCGCCACATGGCCTACTTCACCTGGCGGATGATGCCTCATTATCACTATGTCTACGACCTGATCCAACAAGGCGCCATCGGCAAGCTGATCACCAGCCAGTTCGATTTCCAATTCAGTTTTGGCCTCAGCCCCAAATATACCTGGCGCAATGACCGCTCCCACTCCAACGGTATCGTGGGGGACCTTGGCGCGCACATGCTCGACCTGGCACGCTATTTCTGCGGAGACATCGTCCGCGTCTGTGGGCACCTGGGGTTCAACATCCAGCGCGAATCCCCGGATGGCCTGCCTTTCGACCTGGCCAGTGATTCCGCCATCGCCCTGCTGGAATTCGTCAACGGCGGGCACGGCACGCTTCAAGTCAGCACGATTGTCCGCCATGACCGAAATCTTCCCGTCGCAAGCCCCCTGCTTCAGACGTGGGGGAAAAGGCGGAAATTATTTGGAAGAGAACAAATGTGCTATAATATTACCACGGTGGGCTTGCGAGCCGCACCGTCGCCCGACAGGGCCGCACCTTAACATGGCTTGTGTATATGGTTGCCACGCCGAAATCCCGCGTGGCGTAAAACACTTTGGGTGTTGTGCGGGCTTCGCCCGCATCATGGGTGCATAAATTTTTGGGCGGGACGCGTCCGTTGGGAGCTAACATAGGCGGTTGCGCCATGCGTTTCTCAAGAAGCCCCCGGTTTTAACCGTGGGGAGCGTCACAACTCGTTTATGCGCATCGCGCTGCACAGAACCGCCAGGTCGATCCTTACCGGGCTGCAGCTCAAAGGCGCAGATACCATCCGCATGGCAAAGAAAGGCGAGCCGTTTCAGACTGTCGAGATCCCAGCCGAATATATGGATGATGTCGACCGCACGCAGTCTATCACCAGCCAGCAGCGCGCCATTTTTACCCATCAGCGCATTGGCTGCAGCCAGTTTGTGGATGCCATCTTTGAAAACCGTCCCGCCACGCCCAGTTTTTATGACGGCTGGAAGGCCCAGCAGGCCATCGATGCCGTTCTCGCCTCGTACGAAAGCGGCGCCTGGGTCACAATCTAGTTCTTCTTACAACCATGCCAATAAATTAAGCCGGGGTGGCTGACTACCCCGGCTTTTTTTATGATTTATTCAACACTCAGGATGTACCCCGGCGGCTGATCACAAAAAACAGGATGATGGCGATCACCGCCACTGCTCCGCCCACAAACCACAAGATCGAGCTTCCTCCGTCCACCGCCGGCACGGCATTCGGGTCCAAGGCCGCCACGGCGGTAGGCTCCGGCGCCGACGTGGGCACGCTAACGTTTCCCACGCCGAAATTGAAGCTGCCGGCGGATGAATCGCCGTCGGTCAGGCTGATGCTCCATTCGACCGTATACACCCCTTGCGCCAGGGTGGGCAGATCGACCACCATCACCTGGTGACTGGCATCGGTCAAATCGACCCCACCCTTGCCCTCGTCGACCTGGTGCCTCTGATCATCGAATACCTTGAGGCTGCTGGTTTCAGCCAGTACTTCTTCCGGGAACCATACTGTGACCCTGACCGGGGGCTGCGGCAGGGCCGCCCCGTCCGCCGGTTCGCTCTTTTCTGGCTGAACATCATGCGCCGAAACAATAGACAATCCCACCGGCAGCGTAAACAGCACCAGCGCCAACAGGATGACTTTCAACCAACCATTAATAAACCCTTTTCTCTTTTGGATAATACTCATCTAACCCTCCGGTGGCATTTTTATGGCAGATCAACCCCGAATCTTACATTCGCCTCTCTCCGCCGGTAACCAACCTTATTTTATTATATTCATCAATAATTTTCAATATATTAAGAGTACTTAATAATTAAAAGATTAACGAGTGTATTTTCTCGCCTTTGGCGGGAAAATACACTCGTTTATGAATAACCTGCGCCTGGAGAGGCCAGAATTTAATAATCAGGATCAAACCCCAGGCAAATTCGGGTTATAAGACCCCAAACTGGCGGTAAACCTCGTCGATCGATATGCCGGAGGCCAGCAGTTCGCGTTCTTTATTCTCTTTTTCAAAAGTGGCTTCGACTTCCAGCAGTACCTCGTCCACGATTTCACCCGGGATCAACTGCACCCCATCGTTATCCCCAAAGATGAAATCGCCGGGGAAAACGCGCACGTAATGCGCCAGATGCCCCGGGAGCATGATCGGCACGTTGACATCGGTCACTGCCCAGCCCCCAAAGGCGTTCGGGGTGGTGCCAAAGGTGAAGATCGGGAAATCGGGCATCTTCAAGACGTACTGCGTATCCCGGCAGTTGCCGGCAATCAGCATTCCCCGGCAGCCGTGGGCATAAGCCACCTGGCAGCTCATTTCGCCAAAATGGGCCGGCTGCATGTCTCCGCCGCAGTCAAAACACAGGATCGATCCGGGCTCAGATTCGGCTACGGTGCGCATCATCCGTTTCTGCGGGTGCCCGCCTTGAGCTTCCCACTTAGCATCCTGGGCTTTGCGTTCTTCCTCGGTGATTTCATCCCACACCAGGGTGTGCAGTTTGACCGGCAGGGCCCGCCCCACGAGTTGCATGCCCTGGCGCAGGGCAAAAAACCGGTGCGAAAAGACCGAATCGCGCACACCCAGATGGTTCAAGGCATCCGAGACGCACCCGCCGTAACCCGCCCGGCGGTAGCGTTCTATCCTTTCCATATCACTGATCGGCAGGTGCCGGATTTGTTCTGCGGGTATCGAAAAGCTGCGTGGTTTTGGCATAGCGGAATTCCTCCTAAAATTTGGTATTTAAAAAGCCGGATCGTTTTGCATGCCGGCCTAAGACTATGAATAAATCAGCTCCACAGGCGGTCGTGCGACCATTCCCCATCCCAGGCAGAGGTGTCTTCCCACATCCCCGGATAATCAGGATGGAGGTGCGCCCGGATCACATCATCATCCAGCGATTCAATCCCCAGCCCGGGGGCATCCGGCACTTCGATAAAACCCTGGTTGACGAGCGGGCGCGGCAGGCCGTGGGCCAGATCGTCCCACCAGGGGGTGTCGGTGGAGTGATACTCCAGCGCCAGAAAGTTTTCAGACGCGGCGGCGCTGTGCACCGCTGCCATGCAGCCGATCGGGCTTTCGGCCATGTGGATCGCCATCGCCGTGGCAAACTCCTGGGCCAGGTCGCTGATCTTCTTGTTCTCCAGGATGCCGCCGGAAGTAAGCACATCCGGGTGGATCACGGATACGCCGCCGGCTTCCAGCAGCGGGCGGAAATTCTCCTTAAGGTAGATATCTTCACCGGTGCACACCGGGATCTGGATCGCCCGGCGCAGCTGCACGTACTGCTCGGTGTACTGCCAGGGCAGCAGATCCTCGATCCACGCCAGGTTAAATTTTTCCAGGCGCTTTCCCAGGCGGATGCAGTCCTCCAGCCCGATGTGGCCGATATGATCGACCGCCAGCGGGATTTCATACCCGATAGCTGCCCGCACCTCCACCACATACTGTTCTAATTGGTCCAGGCCTTTTTCGGTGAGGTGAATCCCGGTGAAGGGGTGCGGAATGTTATTTAAATCATACCCCCGGTTGCGCAGCCAGCGCTCTTCCAGCGTCTTTTGCCCACCTTGCCGGTTGAACGCCGCCATTTCATCCAGCAGCCCGCCCGGGGCGGACAGCGTCCCCGGCATGCCGGCGAGCTGGCCGATGCCCAGATCCATTTTGAGGAAGGTATAGCCGCGCTGCATGCGCTTTTTCAACGCCTCGCCCATTTTGGTCCCATCCGGTTTGCCCGAAACGTCGGTATCGCAGTAAATGCGGATGCGGTCGCGGAATTTCCCGCCCAGCATCTGGTAGACCGGCACGCCGAACGCCTTCCCTGCCAGGTCCCACAATGCCACCTCGACTCCGCTCACCCCGCCCCCCTGGCGCGACTGCCCGCCAAACTGCTTGATCCGCCGGAAGAGTTTATCCACATTACACGGGTTTTCTCCCAGCAGGCGGCTCTTGAGCATCAGGGCGTAGCTTTTACTGGCCGCGTCGCGCACTTCACCGTACCCCACCAGCCCCTGGTTGGTATAAATCTTCATCAGCGTGCAGTGCATCGGCGCGCCGCTGATATCGGCAAAACGCATATCCGTGATTTTTAGCTGCGAAGGCCGTGACCAGGTCTTAACGTGGTCCAGCACCTTTTCCAGATCGTCATTTGGCTCCATTTTCATCATGCTCCGAACGAATATTCCACTTTAAACCCGAGCAGGTCCTGCACCCGGTCGATGCTGACCAGGGTGCTGGTTCCTTCCAGGGGAGATTTGAACTCGGCCACATCCGGGTAAAACACCTGCACCAGAGTCCGCGAGGGCACCCCGGTCCAGTTGTGGTCGTCATTCACAAACAGGGTGTGGCTGCCCTCATAAGGTTTCACCAGGGCCAGTTCCATCGCCTGAGCCGAATCGCGCTCATCCAGGCAGGTCCAGAAATTCACCCGGCTGCCCATGGCGAAATAATCATCCCCCAGTTCTTCTGGGCGCTCGGACTTGATGCGCTGCGCCACCTGGCGGTCTTCCAGAATGCCCTCCGCCCGCAAGGCATTGTACTGAGTCCAGGCATGCTCGTACCAGCGCCGGTGCTCTTCCACGCTGAGCGCGCTCAACTTTTCGACCATCGCCTGCACGCGGGCCTGGCGACCGGGATTGACCGTATGGTAGCTGGCAGGAGCGACCCACGGCAGGCGGTAAGCCACGCCGGAGATGCCAGACCGCCGCCAGTAGTATTCCCCGATATCCTCGATCACCTGCTTGGAAAAAGAATAGACATCGGTTGCCACGCAAGGATGGTCTTCATCCACCGGCAGATAATGGATAGGCGACGGTTTTCGCCCGTAAAATACGCCCAGGGCATTGATTGAGCTGGCCTGCACCACCCGATGGATGCCTTCTTCCTCTGCCGCCTTATACACATTAAATGTGCCCTGGGCATTGGCATAAAACACCTGGTCGCTGCTGCCCCCGGATGGCGATGGGATGGCAGCCAGGTGCACGATGGCCTCGAAACCGCGCACGGCCTCGCGCAGGTGCGGGTAATCGTTGATGTCGCACACCTCGTATCCGGCCCCAGGGATCTCGATCCCCGCGCTGCGCGCGATCACTTTGACCGAAAAACCATTTTTTACCAGTCGGGCAACAGTCGCTTTCCCCACCGCGCCGTTCCCACCGGTCACCAAAACACGCATCATGGCAAAACTCCTGTGCAGCGGTTCCAATAAAACTCTGCCATGGGCAACCTCCGGCAAAGTTCAATCATGGTATACGGCCTCGCGAATGCCTTTCAGGTAGCCAATCGCGAACAGGCGCCCAATCGCGGAGTAGGAGGGGTTGTCGTTATCGTCGCCTTCCATGGTTGGCACATGGTCCGGGCGGCAGACCCCTTCATAACCGATCTCTTTGTATGCGCGCATGCATGCCACCATATCCGTCTTGCCTTCATCGTGGAAAGTCTCGACGAACTTCGCGGCCGTGCCGCGCACATCCCGAAAGTGAACGAAAAATATTTTCTCTTGTTTGCCAAAATGACGGATCACTCCCGGCAGGTCGTCCGTCATCAGGGTGAAGTTCCCCTGACACAGGCCAATCCCATTGACCGGGCTGGGCACCAGGTCCACCAGGCGCTGAAAATTCTCGATACTGCGCATAATCCTTCCCAGGCCGCGGATCGGAGATATGGGCGGGTCGTCGGGGTGCATCGCCAGCTTGACGCCCGACTCTTCGGCCACCGGAATGACCACATCCAGAAAATACTTCAGGTTTTGCCACAGTTTTTCCTCGCTGACCTCGCCGTATTCGGTCAGCGGCGCCTGGCGCATTAATTCGTGGTCGTAGCCGGTCGCCAGCGCCCCGCCCCGCGCCGGCACGGTGGTTGAAGTGCGCATCCAATTGAAGACCGGCATCCATTCGTAGCACCACACCCCCACGCCCAACCGCCCCAGGTTGCGGATGAGATCGATCACGTGCTCGATTTCCTCATCCCGACCGGGCAGCCCAAGCTTGACCTTGTTCATTGGCGGGCGGCTCTCCAGCACGTCCATGGTGAAACCCGCGTCCTCATAAGCGGATTTCAAACGCACCAGCGACATATAACTCCAGGGCAGTCCTTCCCGGTCGACGTCCAGGCCGCCGCGAAAATCCATCGTGCCCACCACGTGATCGATCCCGCACTGTTTGACCATCCGCCACAAATGCACCTGATGCGGAGCAAATACCTCTGCAATTTTGATCATTTGGATCGTTCCTTCTTCATCAAAACATGATTTAGGGGGATTTTTCAGCCATGGGCTGAAAAATCCCCCTGGTTCTTATTTTCGTGGGCAATCAATTTCCCATTTTTCTTACTCTGTCAATTAGTATATACTATTTCTATATACAATCATCATGATCCTGGCCGTCATATCCGGCCGGGGAAAAAGCCATTTTCACCGGCGCACATCGTGTGTCAATAACTTTCTGGCTGATCGCTGACACGCTTCGTTCATCTGAAGGGGTGCGCAGGCCGGCTGAAATGCTAAACAAGGAGTTCCAATGATCAATCGATTGATGGGTAAAACCGGGCTAAAAGTTAGCGAATTGTGCCTGGGCGCAATGACCTTTGGCCGCGAAACCAGCGAGCCAGACAGTTTCCGTATGTTGGACCGGTTTATCGATGCCGGCGGCAACTTCATCGACACCGCGGATGTTTATTCCCACGGCGTATCTGAAGAAATCCTCGGGCGCTGGCTCAAGCAGAAACAGCGCGACGACCTGGTAATCGCCACGAAAGTGCGTTTCGCCATGGGACCCGGCCCAAACGACGTCGGCCTCTCTCGCAAGCACATCCTTTCCGCGGTCGAAGCCAGCCTGCGCCGGCTGGGAACCGATTATATCGACCTGTACCAGGTCCATCGCTGGGATGAAAATACCCCGCTGGCAGAGACCCTTGCCACCTTGGATACCCTGGTCAAGGCCGGCAAGGTGCGCTACCTCGGCGCCAGCAACTTCGCCGGCTGGCAGCTCCAAAAAGCCGTCGATCTCTCCAACCGCATGGGCTGGGAACCGTTCACCTGCCTCCAGCCGCAGTACAACCTGCTCGAACGCGGCATCGAATGGGAAGTTGTGCCGGTATGCCTCAACGAAGGGATGGGCATCATCCCCTGGAGCCCGCTGCGCGGCGGGTGGTTGAGCGGCAAATACCGGCGCGGCATGCAGCAGCCCCCGGAAGGCACCCGCGTGCAGATTGCCGAAGAGAAAGGCTGGGGCGAAAACTGGACCGCCTATGCCAACGAACGCACCTGGAATATCCTGGATGCGCTGTTTGCCGTGGCTGAGGAAACGGGCAAGCAGCCCGCCCAGGTGGCACTGAACTGGCTGCTGCAAAAACCGGGGGTCACCGCCCCGATCATCGGCGCGCGCACCATGCAGCAGTTGGAAAGCAACCTGGGCGCCAGCGGCTGGGCGATTACCCCCGACCAGTTCGCCCGCCTGGAAAGCGCCAGCCAGCCAACCCACGCTTATCCATATTAAATGATATTGTTGGCGAACTGAAGCGCAGTTGTGCATCATCCTTAACTTCAATCAGGTTCTTCCCGCCGTTGGCGGGAAGAACCTGCGATTAAATGATTTTCCCCTCCCCGCGCTTCGCGTCCCCGAAGGGGGACCGAGCGCGAGGAGGGGTTAGGGGTGGGGAAAATTAGTATCTGATTGATTCCGCTAAGCTTTGTAGACTTCCGGGTTGGCGCAGGTTGGCAGCTTTTCGCCGGCCAGTCCGGCCGCGATATTCTCCGCCGCCATCGTCGCCATCTTTGTCCGCGACTGCACGCTCGCGCTGGCAATATGCGGCGCCAGGATAATGTTTTCCAGCTTAAGCAGCGGGCTGTCTAAGGGCAGCGGCTCCACTTCGGTCACATCCAGGCCGGCGCTGGCGATTTGCCCGGTCGAAAGGGCATGGTACAGGGAGGCTTCATCCACGACCGGACCGCGTGAGGTATTGACCAGCACGGCAGTCGGCTTCATCAGACCGAACTGGCTCGCACCGATCAGGTGGCGCGTCTCTACGGTCAGCGCGGTGTGCAGAGTAATGTAATCTGCCTCGGCCAATACCGTTTCAAAAGGCGCATATTCGGCGCCCAATTTCGCTTCGGCTTTCAGGTTGCGTTCCGTGTCAAAGTAGAGGATGCGCATGCCAAAGCCTTTGGCGCGCCGGGCCACCGCCTGGCCGATCCGTCCAAAGCCGATGATCCCAATTGTCGCTCCAGACACGTCCCGGCCCAGCAGGATGCTGGGTCCCCAGGTTTTCCATTTCCCGGCCCGCGTATAGCGGTCGCCTTCCGCCACCCGCCTCCCAGCTGCCATGAGCAGCGCCCAGGCAAAATCGGCCGTCGTCTCGGTCAGCACTCCCGGTGTGTTGCCAACCGGGATGCGGCGCGCGGTCGCCGCGGCGATGTCGATATTATCGAAACCGACTGCGTATTGAGCAATCACCTTGAGCTGCGGTCCAATCGCATCCATTAAAGAGCCATCAATCCGGTCGGACAGCAGGGTCAGCAAACCACCCACGCCATGCCCGCGTTCGATAATCTTTTCGTATGGCGGGGGCAGTTCACCTTCCCATACGTCCACCTCGGCCACTTTTTCCAGGATATCCAGGCCGGGCTGCGGAATCCGCCGCGTCACAAAAACCTTTGGGAGTGTCATATCTGCGCTCCTTTCCAATAAAATTTTACTACTTTACTCGAAATTTTTCCTTGCGCTCGACCACTTTTTGTACAGCGCGGACGATATACGGGCTGGTCAGTCCATATTTTTCAATCACTTCCAGGTAGGGTCCCGATTCGGCGAAAGTGTCCCCCACGCCCACCCGCTGCATGGGGATGGGGTAATTCTCGACCAGCACCTCCGCCACCGCGCTGCCCAGACCGCCGAAGATGATGTTGTTCTCGGCGGTCACGATCGCCCCGGTCTCTTGCGCGGCCTGAAGTATTGCCGCGCTGTCCAGCGGCTTGAGGGTATGGCAGTCCATCACCCGCACATCGATCCCCAGGCGCGCCAGTTCGGCCGCCGCAACCAGGGCCTGCGCCACGATATCCCGGTTGGCGATAATCGTCGCATCCCAGCCATCCCGCAGGGTGACAATCCGACCGATTTCGAAGGGGTAGCTGCGGTCGAACAGCACCGGCACCGGGTCGCGGGTAAAACTCAGGTAGACCGGCCCGTCATACGCCGCCGCCGCCAGGGTAGCCAGTATCGTCGAAGGAGAATCGGCCGGGGCGATGACACACGACCCGGCCAGCGAACGCAGGATGGAAAGATCCTCCTGCGCCTGGTGGGTCACGCCGTCCGGGCCGGGGGTGATCCCGCTGTGGCTGGCGCCAATTTTAACATTGAGATGGGGATAATGAATGCTGTTGCGCACCTGGTCGAGAGCGCGCATGCTGGCAAAAACCGCGTAGGTCGTGGCAAAAGGGATCAATCCGGTGGTAGCCATCCCCGCCGCAGCCGCCATCATATTTTGCTCGGAGATCCCAAAATTAAACTCGCGCTCGGGATATTTTTCGGCGAATTTGTTGGTATTAATCGATTTTGAGACATCTGCGTTCAACACCACCACCCGCGGGTTGCTTTCGCCCAGTTCGAGCAGCGCTTCGGCATAGGCAAACCGCGTGGCCTGGCCTTTCACTGCCGGGTGAGTAAAGAGCTGGCCGTTCTCAATAAATGGAATGACCTCCGGCAGGATGAAATGGTACGGTGAGGATGTCATGCTGCACCGCCCGATCCGCCGGCGACTTCACGCATCGCCTGCTCAAACTGCTCGCGGTTGGGCGCTTTGCCGTGCCAGGCGGGCTGGTTTTCCATGAAAGATACCCCCCTGCCCTTGATCGTTTTGGCCACGATGGCCACCGGTTTGCCTTTGATGGTCAGAGCACATTCCAGCGCCTCGACCACTTCCGCCATATGATTACCATTTATTTCCAGCACATGCCAGCCAAAGGCTTGCCACTTCGCCCCAACCGGTTCCATGGGCATCACATCGTTGGTAAAGGTGTCATTTTGCAGGCCGTTGTTATCGATGATCACGGTCATATTATCCAGTTTCCACTTATTTCCGGCCATGGCCGCTTCCCATACCGAACCTTCTTGCATTTCACCATCCCCCACGACCACCCACACGTGGTAATCCCTTTTTAGCAGGCGGGCGCTCAAGGCCATGCCTACCCCGGCGCAAATACCCTGCCCCAGGGAGCCGACCGTCATATCCACGCCGGGGGTCTTTTTCATATCGGCGTGTCCTTGGAGGATGCTGTTCAGTTTCCGCAGGGTCTTCAAATGGGCCCGGTCAAAATAACCGCGGTTGGCGAGTATGGAGTACCACACCGGGCAGGCGTGACCCTTCGATAAGATAAACCGGTCGCGGTCCGGCCAGTGCGGGTTCTGTGGGTCGACACGCATGATCCGGAAATACAGCGCGGTGAGGATATCCGCTGCCGACAGCGACCCGCCGGGATGCCCGGCCTGGGCCACATATATCATATCCAGGATATCCAGCCGGATTTGAATGGCCTGTCGTTCCAGCTGCGGGACGGTCATCCGGGGAGAAAATGGATCCATCATTTCGTTCATGCTTACCTCGGTCAGGGTATAACCCTATAAATTGAACCGGCATCCAGAAATAAAATGCTTCCCTGCCGGCGGGAAATAGTTATCACCACCCTGCAGGTGGGTGTCTGCGGTGCTTCGCTTAAATCGGATCGGGGGCGGCTCGACGGGCGTTCAGGCCATCGCGCGCTGCTGTTGAATGTGGTGCAGGGTTTCGATGCACTCCAACTCAACCCGGCTGCTGATTTCTTTGGTCAGGCGAATGGCGGTCGCGGTGTCCTGGCGTTCAATCGCATCCAGAATTTCCTTATGATCTTCGGATACTGTTTCCGGGGTGTAATCCGAAAGCGCTTGAAAGCGCCGGTTAAGCAGCATCTGGCACTGGGCGTGCAGTGCATGCCATTCCTTCAACAGGCGGCTGTGCTGCGCCTTTTCACAGATAAATTCGTGGAAACGCATATCCAGGCTGGCCAGTCTGGCAAAATCGTGTTCTTGGGCAGCCTGGCTTTGATCTTCAATCATTTTACGCAGGACGGCAAAATCTCCGGGTTTCATGCGCGGCGCAGCCCATTCGATCGACATACATTCCAGTGAAGATCGCAGCGAAAAGACCTCGCGCACGTCCTCTTCGCTAAAATCGGTGACAAAACAACCGCGGTTGTTATACCGCATGACCAGCCCTTCTTGCTCCAACTGGCGCAGCGCTTCCCGAATGGGGATACGGCTGACCGCCATCAGTTCTGAAAGGGAGGTCTCGGTGAGATGTTGGCCCAATTCCAACTTTCCCGCGACGATCGCCTGGCGAATTAGATCCACCACTTCTTGTTGGACTGAGCGCTGTTCAATCCGGGTAAAAACCGTAGAGTCCATATCCTATCCTATCTTGCAGTAACCAGATCCGATTATTGTATACAATATACTTTTTGTATTATAAGACTATTCCAGAATTTTTTCCAGTGACAAAGATCATTTCGCACCCCGCTCCAGCGCCCACTGCATGGCCCAGATGCACAGCGGGCGCATATAGCTGTTGGAACGGTAATCCCCATTCTCCACCCAGGCCTCAGGCGTCTGGAACCAATACCCCTTTTCTTCATATGTGACCTTGTAGACGCCATAAGCCGTTTGAAAAGCTTCCGACCGCATCCCTTCCAGGAGCATGTTCGCGGCGACGGCGTAGGTGGTGCCGGACCACACCTCCTGGGATTGCATCGTGCTGCGGTCAACCTGCCCATCGGGGCGCATGCCGTTGACCGCACCCATTTGCCCACCTTGAAACTTTTTTATATTATATTCGAATACGGTCGCCAATGCGGACCGCGCCCTAACCGGATCGAGCAGACCTGTCAACCCGCAGGACTGCGCATACCAGTACCCGGCGAGCTGGTCTGCCATGATCAAATCGTGCACCTTGCTGCCGCTGCCATCATATAAATAGTAGCGCCCGTTCCACAGCTTTTGTTCGTAAGCCGCGCGGCCTTTTTCCAGCAAGTCTCGGTAACGCTGCCCACTCTGGGGTTTTCCCAGCCGATCCGCCATGGCTGCGGCTGCGCTGAGGGCTGCCAGCCATAAGCCGCCGGTATAAGCGCTGGGCCCTTTGACTGCCCAAACATCATACGTCTGGTCGGGAAATCCATCGTTTTCGACCAACCCGTCGCCATCCCGGTCGAATTTCAGCTCCCATTCCAGGGCCACCTCCACCGCGGGCCACAGGTCGGCTAAAAATTGTTCATCACCGGTGGCAATATAGTCCCGGTAGACCTGCAGCACCAGCTTGGGGTTCAGATCCTTCCATATATTAACATCATGCAGGTTGTACCCGTTTACTTTGGCCCAGGGATCCTCGCCGGGGATGCCGATATCATGCGGCACGGCCCCGCGCAGCTTGCGCGGCACCCATTTCCCCCGCCACATCTCCTGCACTCGTTCCGGGTATTCAGCCAGCGTGGCTTCACCTAAATCGCGCTGCAATGCCAGCTCAATTTTCGGCCAATTCATGATCAAGGCAAACGAAGCATAAAAATGAACGTCGTAGGTGTTGTAGAGACGGTATTCATGGCTTTCCAGGTAAGCAAAACGCCCCATATCCGCTTCCTCGGCGGCGGCTTCCGCCGGGTAGCACCACATGGTTCCGCCGTCCACCAGGTAGTACAGTTCATTAAACAATGCCGTCTTGTACCAATCCGGCTGGCTGGCATCCTCCAGGACCGGTCTCTGCCAGGCTGCGATGGCCTCCTCCCATTCCCCGGCTTTTTCCAGGGCATCCTGGGCCAGGCTGCGGGCGGCCTGGGGCTGTCTGCCGTAGAACAGCGTATAGCGCCGGTAATAAGGCGTGCCGAACCCGCTGCGTACCACGGGCATGGCCCAGGCCAGCGAAAAAGCCACCTCGCAGCTTTCACCCGCCGGCACCGACACCGTCACCGCCAGCGCCGCGCCGATCACTTCACCCGGCAGGCTCGGGCGGTCATCCTCAAAATTATCCAGGCGCCCATCGCGGGCAAAATCATTCCAAACGCTCAGCCCATCTCCGTCCGCGGTGAAACGGCTGCGGTAGGTCACCTCGCCGTCACTGCCGGCCTGGGCTGCGACCACAAAAGACAGCGGGTCTTTATAGGTATGCCGGATTTCAGGCGCCCCTCCCAGGGGATAAGCTTTCGCCTGGCGGTGAATATGGCGCAGTTCCACACCTGCCCCCAGGCCATTTTCCAGTTGAAAAGCGTGGTTGGAATGCCCCCCATCCCGGTCGTTGGTCGCACCAATGCCGTTCTGGAAGGTAAACATCAGACCCACCTTAGCCGCGACAGGGGACGTGTTCTCGATCTTCCAGCGGAATTCGCTCACCGGGAAACTGCTTTCGCGGTAATTGTGAGCCACCACCGGGGAGAGCTGGCGGCAGGTCAGGTTGACACCTGGCAGCGGCTGTTCATACCGCGTCCAGGCCCGGGGAAAAAGCGCCTGGTAGGTGGCGCAGGCCGGATCCATCGTCCAATCCCAGCCATCGAGGAGGCCCTTCGGCGGGTGCTCGGCTGCTAAAACCTGCAGAGCCGCCGGCTGGTTTTCAGGCTCGATATACAGGGAAAACTGATCTGCGAAGACCTCACCCAACCGGATATACCCGGGGCGCATCTGCCAGCGCCGGAAGCCGCCCCGCCAGCCGCGGGTGATGCTGCCAGAACCGATCCCGCCCAGTGGCACGCCCATTTCTGGCCCGGGGATCGGCGCATTCATAAAATTGATCGGGTCAAATCCGGCCTGGGCGGTTTTTCGCCCAGGCTGCATCATCCGTGCGATCATCGGCAGCATAGTGACCAGATTCTTGAGATTACCCATCTGCGCCGGTTTCCCCGGGTTCGGCAGGCGTTCATCCAGACGGCGCCGCCAGGCAGCGGCAGGAATAGAAAAGGCAAAACTCATAACAGTCCCTCCACCAAGAATTATACATTTCTATTGGATTATCGGAATGGACCTTCCTTAAATCGTACCCAATGGGTCAACTTAGATAAATTTCACATCCGTTACTCCAGACATGAGGCTGAAATATGATTGAGCGTCATAAATTCTAAGAAAACGCTTAGTTGGGAGCGCTCTCTATTGACACCCACTAAATAGTTTACTATAATAGATGAAGCTTTTAGTAAAAAAACTTACTGTTTTCTCTCTATTAACGATCATCGATAAAAAGCTGAAGGTTTATGGCTCAAAATCGCTCGTCTCGTGTTAATATGGCAGACGTCGCGCGTGAAAGTGGCGTGTCGCTATCAACTGTCTCTATGGTTTTTAGCGATAAACCCGGCCTCCCGGCCGAAACACGTCAGCGCGTCATGAAAGCCGCCCGCAAACTGGGGTATAACCCCCGCCGGTCACATACGACAAATCCTAAAGGTGTTTTACAAACCGTGGGGCTGGTTATCAAATCTCGGTTCAATGAAATTCCGCGCAGCGACCAGTTTTACTCGCAGGTCGTGGCCGGCATTGAACAGGGTTGCCGCCAGCATCATTTGAACCTGATGTATGCCACCATGAATACCGACCTGGATAACTACCCTCTGGAAATCCCCAGCCTGATCGGTAACGACAATGTCGATGGGCTGATCCTTTTGGGGATGATGGTCGACGAAAACTTGAGCAAACTTCTCAGACAGGCTGGTAAACCCGTCGTACTGGTGGATGCGTACTCGGATTGCTGCGACTACGATTCGGTCATTTCAGATAACGAACACGGCGCCTTCCTGGCGACACAATACCTGTTCGAAAAAGGTCATCGTAAGATCGGGTTTATCGGCGGCTCTGAAACCAGCTTCCCCAGTTTTGTGGAGAGACGCCGCGGATACCGGCGGGCGCTGAGCGAGCGCCAGATCCAGGAATGCTTTTTTGCGGACTGCTACAGCCGGCGAGAAGATTCGATCGATGCCACCTGCACCCTGCTGCTTGAGCATCCAGACCTGACCGCCCTGGTAGGAGCCAATGATTTTATCGCCATTAATGCCATGATAGCCGCCAATCATCTTGGCCGGCATATCGGGGAGGATCTTTCCATTGTGGGTTTCGACGATATCCTTATGGCTGAAAGCGTGATCCCTTCCCTGACTACCATGCTGATCGACAAAACGGTCATGGGCCGCATGTCGGTTCAAATCCTCCTCAACCGCGAGGAGGATACCAAATCGGGCCGGATTACCGTCGTGATCCATCCGCGATTGGTTGAACGGAATTCGGTCAAACGGATCCCAGCGGAACCTTTACCTTTTCAAGCAGATCATGCTGACCTTGCTGCCAGTAATTCGTAAGAGAGAAATGATGAAAACCACTACGAACGACCCAACTTCTTACGATCTCAGGCATAAAGCCAGCATTAGTTCTGATTTTGGGAAAGCTGAACTGCAGCAAACAAAAAAGGAGGATTTTCTCATAAGACGCCGGAAAACTTTTTCTTTCACCTCAACCTTTGGTTCGATCCAATTTTGTTATCACAATCTGTTCGAAGGAGATAAGTAAGAAATGGAAAAGAAATCAATAAGTCGCCGCCAATTTTTGAAAGGTGCCGTATTGGCTGTTGGCGCTACCGCGCTGGCTGCTTGCGCACCCGCCACATCGGCTCCCACCTCTATGCCAGCCCCAACCACGGCTCCAGCCGCTACCGCTGTGCCTGCTGCTACCGCTGTGCCTGCCACTGCGGTTCCCGCCGCTACCATGGCGCCTGCTGCCACCGCAACAACTGCTGCGACGGCGGACCCGGCTGCCATTGCCAAGTCTCTACCCCGCAAAGAAACCCTGTATTTCAATGGCCAACAGTGGGGGGCGGTCACAGGCTGGAATCCCTATTCCAATAACAATAACAACGCCATGACAATTGCCCAGCAAGATAACTGCCGCGTCACCATGTTCGAATCCGCATACCTGTACGACATGCTGGATGGCAAGCAGTATCCTCTGCTGGCGGATGGTGATTACACCTGGGACACTGCACGCACCATGATCACCTTCAAGATCAAGAAAGCCGCCAAGTGGAGCGATGGCAGCCCGTTAACCGCCGATGATTTTGCGTATACCTGGGCCAGCCATCTCAAGTACAGTACCCCTACCGGTGTTGCCAACAAAGATTACATCGATACCATCACCGCGTCTGATCCCCAAACGGTCGTGGTCAAAGCCAAACTGGATGCCAACGGCAAATCGGTCAACCCGCTGGTCGTCGCTGCTTATGTCAGCAGCAACTATGTGATCCAGAAAGCCTGGACCCAGACCCTTGAAGCCCGCACCGGCAGCGATGCAACCAAGTTCGCAGCCGATACCGCGGATGACGTCGTCTGGTCCGGCCCCTACACCAAGTTCTTCGCTGATGAAACCAAAGTGGTCCTGGTTCGCGACGAAAAATACTGGGGCCAGGATGCTTCCATGTGGGGCAAGCTGCCCATACCGAAGTACCTGGGACACTCCATCTTCAAGGATAATGCTGCCGGTACCGCCGCTTTCCAGGCCGGTGAAGTGGATGTCAGCCAGGAATTCATCAGCAACGTTCAGGATCTGTGGCTGAAGCAGAACCTGCCGATCTCCACCTACCTGCCCGATGCCCCCTACGGCATTGGCGCCAGCCTGCCGACCGCCTTCTTCAACCTGACTTCCTATGGTTTGGACCAGCTCGCGATCCGCAAAGCGATTGCCATCGCGGTGGACTATGACACGATCATCGCCAACGCCATGACCAACCAGTCGGCCACCTTCACCCAGGTTCCGCGCTCCATTATGAACCCGACCCCTGGCGAACAGGCTTTGTACGATCAAACTGCCGTCAAGGACCTGCAGTGGACCGGCAACGATGTCGCTGGCGCCAAGAAACTGCTGGATGATGCCGGAATTACGGTTGGTGCGGATGGTTTGCGCCAATACAAAGGCAAGACCCTGCACTATGTCGCTACCTGCCCCAATGGTTGGTCTGACTGGCAGGCGGCGGTTGAAGTGGTCGCTGCTGCCGGTAAAGCAATCGGGATTGATATCACGACCAACTATCCTGATGCGAACCCTTACCAGACAACCGTCACCAACTGGCCTCTGCCGGAGAAGTTCGATATCTTCGTCATGTGGACCGATGGCGTTGGCCCAACCGAACCCTGGGGACGTGTTCACAAGTTGATCGGCGGCGAGTTCGCTGAGACCAAGAACAACTGGAACGGCAACTGGGGCGGCTACAAGAACCCAGCCGCGGATACAATCATTGCCTCGATCCCCGCTGAAACCGACCCCGCCAAGCTGAAGGATGCTTACACGCAGCTCACCAAGATCTACCTGACCGATATCCCGTCCTTCACCCTCATGTATCGCCCGCAGTCGTTCCACACCGTGAACGAGAGCGTCTGGACGAACTTCCCGCATAAGGATGATGGCACCAAACCGGCCGTCCCGCCGCTCGACATGACGGACGGTTGGGCCATCGCAGGCCTGTACAACGTCAAACTTGTTTAGTGCCTGAACTTTAGACCCAAAAAATGAGGGGCTGTCTCAAAAAAACCTTGGGGCAGCCCCTCATCAATCAATAAAGCTCGTTTCCTTATGGTGAATTCTCTGGTAGGGAGATCAACCATAAGGATTAATTAACCATAATAGAATATAATAAATTAATGAATTGATTTTTCCATACGAAGATCAAGCGGAGGTGCTGCGTTGAAAGGCTACACCAAATATTTTGTTAACAAGCTGATTTGGTTGGTGGTCACTTTTATTTTCGCCTTTTTCTTGAATTTCTTCTTACCCCGCTTGATGCCAGGGGATCCTGTGGCAGCCATTGCATCCCGTATGGCTCAGGGCATGACCAATACGAGCGGCATGCAGCAGATCTACCAGCAATACACCGAACAATTTGGAACCAACAAACCCATATTAGAGCAGTTTCTACTTTACCTGGGCAATATTGCTCATGGCAACCTGGGCGTATCTTTCAGCCAGTATCCTCGGCAGGTGTCGGACATTATCGGCTCTGCCATCTGGTGGACACTCGCCTTACAATTCCCGGCGATCATTGTCGGTTGGTTCATCGGCAACATCCTCGGCGCGCTGGCTGCCTATCTCAAGAAGGGCTTTGATGCCGTGCTCATGCCCGCCAGTATTTTCGCCAGTAATTTCCCGGCCTTTGGCATGGCTATCATTTTGCTGGTGATATTTGCCGTGGGGTTAAAGTGGTTCCCAGTCTCGGGCGGTTATGGGTTTAACATGCTTCCCAACTTCAGCTGGTCATTCATCTGGTCGGTAATCGTCCATTACCAGCTGCCGTTCTGGTCGATCGTCTTGATCGCCATCGGCGGCCAGGCGATAGGCATGCGCTCCATGTCGATCTATGAATTGAACGCGGATTATGTCAAATACGCCCGCTTCCTGGGTATCAAAGACTGGAAGATCGTCGGCTACGTATTTCGCAACGCCATGCTCCCGCAGATCACCGGCCTGGCCTTATCGGTCGGTACCATGGTTGGCGGGAATTTGGTGGCAGAGATTATTTTCAGCTATCCAGGGCTCGGTACCACGCTCTTAAGTAGTGTAACCGGGCAGGATTACCCGCTGATCTCGGCGACTACTTTAATCATCACCATCATGGTGCTGATAGCGATGTTTGCCATCGAATTGTTATACGGCGTCATTGACCCGCGCATTAAAGCGTCCCAGGCTGATTAAGAGAGATGCCAGCATGAAATATTTCCTTTCAGAAGTTTTTAAATCAGGCAAATTCATTGTCGGCTTTATCATCTTTGCGGCAATGCTGCTGACCGTGATCATTTATCCGCTGATCATCACCGATCGCCCATTAGGCATCATCGGTCAGGGCACTTTCTTCCCACCTGGAACCTATGTCAACGTTTTTGACAGCGTGAATTCCACAACCTATATCCTTAACCTGCCGGATGCTGCTGCCAAACGCATTGACAGCAAGTTGTCCCAGGATGATCGTGCGGCGATTAAGGAATGGCTGGTGGCAGATGGAGTTCCGGCAAGCCAGATTGATATCACGAACACAAAAAGCCTGTTAGATTTATGGGAGAGTCATTTTGACCCCAGTGTAAATGTCCCTGGAATGACCAATGCCAAGCGCAATTACTACATCCGGCTGGACGCTTCCTTGAAAGGTCTGCTATCTACAAGTGGGCTGACCGTTTCCGCCGCAAGTGGAAGTACGGGCTCTCAGATTCCGGCAACCACGATCAACCAATCTGATTACGTGAATATCAACCAGGTTGCGAACGTGCGCCTGCTGCCGCTCGGCACCGATAACTTCGGCCGGGATGTGCTGACAGAGTTGGTTTCGGCGACCCGTACATCCATGTTGATAGGTTTTGTAGCAGGTCTGGTAGCCACCTTGATCGGGCTGACCCTGGGACTTCTGGCGGGGTATATCGGCGGTATGTTGGATGATGTCATCATGTTCATCACCAATCTCTTCACCGTCATCCCCGGCTTTGTACTGTTGATTTTGATTTCCTTCAGCATCAGCCAGGAGCAGCGCGGCGCAGTTACGGTCGCCGTGGTGATCGGGTTTACCTCCTGGGTATGGACGGCCAGGGCTGTGCGCGCACAGGTGGTTTCCCTGCGCAATCGTGACCACGTCAACTTGTCGAAGCTATCTGGCCACTCCATCGCTCACATCATCCTCTTCGATATTTTGCCGTACATCGCTTCCTATGTCGTGATGGCGTTTATTCTGCAAATTTCTTCGGGCATCCTGGCTGAAGCTGGCCTGTCGATCATCGGGTTAGGTCCAAAAACGACCGAATTTCCCACCCTGGGGCTGATGTTGAACTGGGCATTGATCTACCAGGCCCCCTTGCTTGGAAAATGGTGGGCATACGTCCCCGTGATCTTGTCCATTGCTTCGATCACGTTTTCGATGAATCTAATGAATACCGGTATGGATCAGGTATTCAATCCGGCGTTGAGAGATTAGGTGAGTGACATGTCAAGAGTAATGTTAGAGGTTAAGGAACTGACCACCAAATATATCACCCGCTTTCAAGAAAATGTGTATGCCGTGGATCATGTTTCTTTGAAAGTTGAAGAGGGGAAATCGCTGGGCATTGCCGGCGAATCTGGCTGCGGAAAGTCGACCCTGGCCCTCAGCCTGATGGGGTATTACTTCGCTCCACTGCACTATACCAGTGGCGAGATCATTATTGATGGGCGCAACATCACCGAAATGCAGCCGGATGACATTCGAAAATCGATCCTGGGGACAGAAATTTCCTATATCCCCCAGGCTGCAATGAACGCCCTCAATCCCACTCAGAAAGTCATCTCCTTTATTGAGGATGTGATTCAAGCCCATAAACCCGAAACCAGCAAGAAAGAAATTTATGAGCTGGCCAAATACGGCTTTGAGACCGTGGGCCTCTCACCGGACGTGCTGCAAAAATACGCAGTCGAGCTTTCGGGCGGCATGAAGCAGCGCACGGTAATCGCCGTTTCCACCATTCTTTTCCCGAAAGTACTCATCGCGGATGAGCCTTCCTCCGCGCTGGATGTCACTTCACAGAAACTGGTCATCAAGATGCTGCGCGACCTGATGGAAAAGGGCATCATCAAATCCATGATTTTCATCACCCATGAACTGCCCCTGCTGTACAACGTGACCGATGATATTATGGTGATGTACGCCGGGCAGATCGTGGAGAAAGCGCCTGCCCAGGAAGCTGTGTTTGATCCCCTCCATCCCTATTCTCAGGGTCTCATGGGTTCAATCATTGTGCCTGAAGAGGGCCTGCGCGACCACAAACTGGCAGCCATTCCCGGGGTGCCGCCCAACCTGAAAAACCCGCCTTCCGGGTGCCGCTTTGCCGAACGCTGCAAATACGTGATGCCGGAATGCAGGGTGAATTCCATTGGTTTTAAAAAACTTGAGAACGGGCGCTCTTATCGCTGCATCCTGCCGGAAGATCAACTGAGGAAGGCGTATAAAAATGAATGATGAAAAATTATCCATCTTGCGCGGAGCAGGTCTTACCAAGATATTTGGGGTCGGTCGCCAAAAAACGCTCGCCGTCGATCATGTGAATTTCGACTTCTATGCCGGCGAGATCGTCTCGATTGTGGGCGAATCGGGCAGCGGCAAGACCACCCTGGCCAAGTTGCTGTTGGGATTGATCAATCCAACGGAGGGGGAAATTTACTACCATGAACAATTGCGTGATATCCACTCTCAAAAGAAGAAACAGGAATACTGGCAAGGTATCCAGGCTATCTTTCAGGACCCTTTCTCTTCATTCAACACATTTAACAAGATTGATTCCGTGCTGCTCGATTGCATTAATATGCGCGGGGGGCGCAAGCTTCCGAAAACAGAGAAAGTCGAGTTGATGACAGAAGCCTGCCGCTTTGTCAACTTGAAGTTTGCAGAATTGACCAACAAGTATCCTTTTGAGCTATCCGGCGGGCAGATGCAGCGCTTGATGATCGCCCGTATCTTCCTGTTAAAGCCCAAGATTCTCCTGGCGGATGAACCCACCTCGATGGTCGATGCCAGTTCGCGCGCCACTATCCTCGATTATCTGATGAAACTGCGCAACGAAACCGGCATGACCCTAATTTTCATCACCCATGATATTGGCCTGGCGTATTATGTTTCAGATAACGTTTTTATCATGGAGAAGGGAAAAATTGTCGAACGCGGATCTGCCGATGAGGTGATTCTGCATCCCAAAGAGGATTACACCAAGCGTCTGATCAATGATGTTCCCAAGATCTACGAAGAATGGGATCTCTCATCGGCCTAATGCGTATCTCATGCGTCACGGTTCGTGCGCAATAATGGCGGGCTGATGGAACGCGCCAGATAAAAGAAGTTCTCATGCACCCACAGCCCAATAAATATGCAGTGGTTAATCCATGACGTTCCCATGCTCCATGAACGTTATGATTGTTGTATTGATATCCTTATAAATCCTACGAAATCCGGATTAGATTCATGAAAAAAATATCTTTAACTGGCGCCTGGGAATTTCGCCAGGCAGGCACGGAAGAATGGCTGCCGGCGGTTGTGCCGGGTGGTGTGCATACCGACTTAATGGCGCTTGGGCGTATCCCGGACCCCTTCGTCGGCGATAATGAAAAACGGGTGATGTGGGTGGCGGAGGCCGATTGGGAATACCGCCGTGCTTTCTCAGTCCCGGCGGACGTGTCGAAAGAAGCCCAAATATTCCTGGTCTGCGACGGGCTGGATACGATTGCCGAAGTCTTTCTGAACGGCGCCCTGCTGGGGAAAGCGGAAAACATGTTCCGCCAGTATCGCTGGGACGTAAAATCGCTGCTGAAACCCAAGATTAATGTCATCCAGATCAAATTTCCCTCGACGGTGTGTTTCGCCCAGGCGCTGCAGGCAGAGCGCAAAATGCGGGGGGTCTCCCAGGCCATCGAAGGCGGCCCGCATGTGCGCAAGGCGCCCTGCCAGTTTGGCTGGGACTGGGGCCCAATGCTGCCCCCCATCGGCATCTGGAAGGACCTGCGCCTGGAAGGATACACTGCCACCCGCATTGAAGAAGTACATCTGCGCCAAAAACATGCTGGCGGCAAAGTCACCCTTTCCGCGCAGATCAATCTGCAGCGCTGGGGTGAAAGCCCGGTGAGCGTGGCGATGACCATCACTGCGCCCAATGGCAGTGTGCTTCAGGTCAGTGAAACGGTCAGCGGTGAAAGCCTGACCTTATCCGAGGTCATCAATAAGCCGCAGTTGTGGTGGCCTAACGGCTACGGCAGCCAGCCGCTTTACACCGTCGAAATCACTGCCACAGACGGCAAACAGGTCCTCGACCAGGCTCTCTACCACATGGGTCTGCGCAGCATCGAACTGCGCCAGCAGCCCGACGAATGGGGCGAGTCGTTCACCTTCGTGGTCAACGACGTCCCGGTCTTCGCCAAGGGTTCCGACTGGATTCCGGCCAATTCCTTCCCCACCCGCCTGAACCGCGCCTGGCTGGAAGGGCTGTTAAAATCCGCCGTTGCTTCCCACCAGAATATGCTCCGGGTCTGGGGCGGCGGCTTTTATGAGGACGAAACCTTTTACGACCTGTGTGATGAGCTTGGCATTCTCGTCTGGCAGGATGGGGTATTCGCCTGCTCGATCTACCCCATGGACGACCCTGCCTTCCTGGAAAATGTGCGCGTGGAGATGTTTGAGAATATCAAGCGTATCCGCCACCGTGCCAGCCTGGCATTATGGTGCGGAAATAATGAGATGGAACAGGGCTGGGAGAGCTGGGCCTGGGACACCCAGGCCAACGCGCCGTTGAAGCAAGCTTACGAACAGTTCTTCTATCACACCCTCCCCGAATGGGTTGCCAAACTTGATCCAGACACTCCCTACTGGCCCAGTTCACCGTCTTCGAACACCCCATTCAAGGACGTAAATGGCGAGATGCGCGGCGATGCCCATTATTGGGCCGTCTGGCACGGGCGCAAACCGTTTACCGCATACCGCACCACCTACCCGCGCTTCATGAGCGAGTTCGGGTTTCAATCTTTGCCCCCTTTGCCCACAATCAAGACCTATGCCCGCCCAGAAGACTGGAACATGACCTCCTATATCATGGAGCACCACCAGCGCAACGACAGCGGCAACGGTCTGATCATCGGCCAGATGACCGATACTTTCCGCATGGCCAAAGATTTTCCGGCGCTGGTTTACCTGTCGATGATCCTGCAGGCAGAAGGCATCCGCTACGGTGTCGAACACTGGCGGCGCAACAAGCACCGCGTCAGCGGCATCCTGTATTGGCAGTTGAACGACTGCTGGCCGGTTGCCTCCTGGGCCAGCCTGGATTACTTCGGCCGCTGGAAAGCCCTGCATTATGCCGCCCGCCGCTTCTACAGCCCGGTGATGCTCTCGCTGTTCGACGAAGGTCAGAAGATCGGTGTGCACGTGACCAGCGACATCGCCGAACCTGTGACCGGCATGGTTAAATGGCAGCTGCTGTCATTGGATGGAGCCGTGCTCCAATCCGGCGAAGCTCCTGTTCAGGTCGAGCCTTACCAGTCCAAAGAAATCACGGCCGCCACCTTCGATTTGAGCGAAGAACAGCGCCGGCGCACGGTCTTCGCCTGCAGCCTGTCCCGCGCCGGAAAAGTGGTTGATACCAAACTGGCCGCGTTTGTACCGAACAAACATCTCGAACTGGCTCAGCCTTCCCTTAAGGTGGATGTACAGGCAGAAAATAATCAGGTCGTTTTTTCCGTCAGCTCCCGCTCGCTGGCCCGTTTCGTCGAGCTTTCCCTGGAAGGCGCGGATGTGGTCTTCAGCGACAACTACTTCGACGTTCCCGTGGGCTGGCCGGTGACGGTCACCGCGCCTATCCCGGCTGGCTGGTCGCTCGACCAGGTCAAACAGGCCTTGCGCGTCGTCTCGTTGTATAATTCGTTCTAGATCAATTTTTCTTACCCTTATCCCCTTCCTGACAGGAAGGGGATATTTTTTTCAGGGAGTAATTTGGCGTGCATACGCCAAATTACTCCCTGAAATAGACATATTGGGTTAAATTCGAGGTGAACTTTTTATTTATTTGCTAAAATCACAGAATGAAAATCTCTCAATACATCTTCACGTTCATATTTGCGGGCATTTTCACCTTGATCGGGGTTGGTGTTTTAATTTGGGGCATCAGCGACAGCCGTTCCGCTCTTAAAAGCAGAAATTGGCCTTATGTGACCGGGCAGGTGATCAATTCTTATGTCGGCGAATCAAGTGACGATGACGGCACCACGTACAGCGCCGAGATCCAATACACCTACGTGGTCAGCGTTCGTCAGTACACCGGCACTCGCGTCAGCCATGGGGACATCAGCACATCCAATTCGGCGGATGCCGAAAAAATTATTGCCCGTTATCCGGAGGGTCAGGCTGTGGAGGTGTTTTATGATCCAACCGACCCGCAGCAATCCGTACTGCAAACCGGTTTTACCACCGGGCTGCTGCTGCCGCTGGGCCTGGGTACCATTTTTACTCTGGTCGGCGGCTTTATGTTGATCGGGTTTACCTTTCAGTTTATCCGCAGCCGGAATCAACCCACTTAATTTTTGATTACCGCCACCCCATTGTTTGGCAGGATCAGGCTGCCGGAAATCGAGCGCTGGCTCACCAGGTCTGTCCCAGAGGGCACCGGCACGGAAATTTCTTGCCCGGTGGAATTGACCAGGAACCACAATTTCTTCTTCCCATCCGTGCGCAGTGTGACTTCCATCCCCAGCGGGATATGCGGCAGCAGCGGCTGTAAACCGCACAACGGCTGCAGCAGCGGCCACAACCCGGCCATCACCTGGCTGGTGAGATAAGTCCCCACATACACCACCACCCCGCGCCCCGCGTGGCGCAAAGTTGCCGCCGGCTGCCCGCTCAGGTAGCGCCCTTGCCAGCGCGCCAGCACCCCGGTCTCGCCTTCCGGCTGGAGCACTTCGTACCAGTATTCGGACTGCACGCGGTTTCCGGCAAAATCGATAGCCAGCGGCCGGCTTTCGGGATGGTTCTGGTGTCCGTATTCCTCCACCGTCATCCCGGTCAGGCCGCGCAGCACGCCCGGCAGGGTCTCCGCAGTGACCGCATTTTCCAGCCCGCGCGTGGCGCTGCGCGCGCCGATCACCAGCAAGCCGCCCCGGTCCACGAACGCCTGCAGGTTGGGCAGCCAGGCCGGGTCCACTACCTCCCAATGCGGCAGGAAATAGACCTTGAGGTCGCTTAAATCATCCGCCGGATGCACGCAGCCCACCGGATAGCCACGCCGGAAGAGAGCGCGCCACACGGACTGCGCCGCCTGACGCGGGGCGGGCAGATCGAACGGCAAGGTGTCATGCGCTTCGTTAACATCGAAATCCCCCGCGGCGATCCCCGCCTTAATTTGCACATGCGTGCCCAATACTTCTGGCCCAACGCGCCCCAATTCAACCCCCAACTGGGCCGCTTCATGCAGGCGGCGGCGCGGCACGTTATCATGATCCAGCACGCCGCACCAGTACTCCTCCGCGCCGTAGCGTGCCGTTCGCCAGCGGAAAAAGAGCACACTGTCTGCCCCGCGCGAAATCGAAGTGTAAACCATGCGCCGCATCTCGCCCGGTTCGGGGTTGTCGTGGAAATATGGCCCCTGCCCACCCGGCCCGGACTGCTGTTCCGGGATGATGAAATTTCCCGACAGGCTGCGCACGTAATCCAGGTTGAAGCATTGGTTGAGCACCCGTTCCGCCGGGTCGTGGGTAAAGAACGGGTAAACGTCATATCCCAGCACGTCCAGGTCCCGCGAAAACTGCCCGCGGTAATCAATGTGGCGGAAAATGCCGTTGTGGGTGATAAACCAATCCGGGTTGGCCTGGCGCAGGATGGCGATTTGTTCGGCCTGAAACCGGGTGACCGCCCAGGATAAAAACCGGGCATAGTCCAGCTTCTGACCCGGGTTGGGGTGGGTCGGCAGGTTGGGGCGCGGGGTTTCGATTTCTTCAAAGCTGCGGTAGGTCTGCGACCAGAAAGCGGTCCCCCAGGCCTGGTTGAGAGCATCCAGATCCCCGTTGTATTTTTCGGCCAGGAATTCACGGAAACCGTCCTGGCACGATTCGCAGTGGCACTCGCTGAACTGGCAGTTAAATTCGTTATCCGTCTGCCAGCCGATCACATCCGGGTTTCCGGCAAAATGTTCCGCCATGGCGCTGGTGATGCGCCGGGAATTTTCGCGGTACAGCGGACCCGTGGTACAGGCATGCTGGCGCGAACCGTGCGCCATGCACAGGCCGCGTTCATCTACGCGCAGTATTTCGGGATGAGCGCGCGTCAGCCAGACGGGCGGGGTCGCGGTGGGCGTGCATAAAATCGTCTTGATCCCCACTTTTCCCAGGCTCTGAATGGTTTCATCGAACAACGAAAAATCAAAGCGGCCTTCTTCAACTTCCATGCGGTCCCAGGCAAATTCAGCCATACGCACGCAGTTCCATCCGGCGGCCTTCATCCGCTCCGCATCCTGGCTGCGGACGGCTGCGTCCCAATGTTCGGGATAATACGGCGACCCGTAAAGAAACTGCTTGATGCTCGATAAGCGTTTGTGGGATAAAACTCTTTCAGCCATAAAAAAACTTGCGGCGGGGACTGCCCCCATTAGGGGGCAGAGGAAGCCGCCCTCTCCTTTCGTATTATTAGATAGTTAACAGATATCGAATATAATGGCACACTTGTTCTATGACTGACACCCGATACCGACGCAACGCAGGAAGCGTTTACTCCCAGAAATATCACCTGGTTTGGTGTCCTAAATACCGTCGTAAGGTTCTGGTGGGCGAGATCGCGGAAGATCTGCGTTCGCTGCTGTACCAGAAAGCCCAGGAATTGGAAGTAACGATTGAGGCATTGGAAATCATGCCTGACCACGTTCACTTGTTTATCCAAAGCGACCCGACAGAAGCGCCTCAGCGTCTTGCCAACCAATTCAAAGGGTTCACTTCTCGGATACTGCGCCAAACGTTCCCTCAGTTACGTTCTCGGTTGCCGAGTATGTGGAGCAGGAGTTACTACATCGGTACAATCGGCCAGGTTTCCGAAGAAACCGTCAAAGGGTATATCGAAATGCAGAAATCAAGTTAGGCTATGCTTCGCACCTACAAGTACCTCCTTCGCCCCTATCCCGAGCAGGCTGCAAAGCTGGACTATTTGCTTTGGCAATCTCGCCTGGTCTACAATGCTGCCCTCGAACAGCGGATTATCAGCTGGCGGGAAGCAGGCCTGGGGAATAGCTACGGAGCACAATGGGCGCATTTTCGAGATGTGCGCCATGATCATCCAGACACGCTCGGACAGGTCAACGCATCTAGCTTGCAACATCTCTTGCGCCGACTGGACAAGTCTTTTGCTGCTTTTTTTCGACGTTTGAAGGCAAGAGAGAAGCCCGGCTTTCCCCGCTTCAAAAGCCGAAACCGTTTTCACAGTATCGAGTATACCTACGGGGACGGTTGCAAGCTGCGCCAGGACGAAAACGGGTGCAAATCGCTCTACGTTCAGAATGTGGACGAAATACGGATGTGTTTTCACCGAGCAATCCCCGCCGAGGCAAATATCAAGCACGCCGTTATCAAGCGGGTCAACGACCGCTGGTATGTATGCCTGATGCTCGAATTGCCCGATTTTGAGCCGAGACAATCCCTTACGGGTAACCCAGTCGGCATTGACGTTGGATTGAAAAGCCTGGCTGCTCTCTCGACCGGTGAGTTGATCGATAATCCCCGATGGCTGCGGAAAAGCCTTGCGAAACTGCAACCCCTTCAGCAGCATGTCTCCCGTCAAGTCAAGGGAAGTAAACGCCAGAAGGAAACCTACCGTCAGATAGCCCGTTTGCACGAACGGATTGCCAATCAGCGAGCGGATTACTTGCATAAAGTCAGCGCCCGGCTTGTTGTCGAGAACGACCTGATTGCAATCGAGCACCTTTCCCTCGGCTTTATGGAAAAGAACCGTCACCTTGCTCTGTCCTCGTATGACGCAGGGTTTGGCCTCTTCCGGCAGATGCTTGAATACAAGGCTGAAAGTGCTGGTATTCCCGTTATTGCCGTGAACCCGGCCAACACCACCCAGGCGTGTAGCGGGTGCGGAAGTATCGTAAAAAAAGACTTGTCGGTTCGTGTTCATGTTTGCCCTGACTGCGGATTAGTCCTCGACCGGGACGTAAATGCGTCCCGGAATATCTTGTCTAAGGCTTTATCCAAACCGCCCGGACGGGGCGGTCAGGCGGTAACGTGGGCGATTGCGCCGAGCGTTGCCTGAGAAGCCGTTGCCTTTAGGCAACGGTGAACGTCACTTTCCCTCCGGTATAATATCAATGAAACTTCGATGGAATATATCACCCCGTCCGGTTAATTCTCTTTGCCCTGTACCACCCCCCCACAGTAATTACATTCGGCGTTGTAACGGTCGATCCATTCCACTTCATCTGAACGCATCGGCCCCCCGCACTGCGGGCAGAGCGTCGGCAGGCGCAGGTTGGGCAAGGGTGCCACCGCTTCGGCCTGCAGGCTCTCGGCCCGCCCAAACTCAACCCGCAGCGAACCCACCGCGGCAGTCATCCCGTGCATTTCGAGCTTGCGAGTAATATTGTTCAAGAAGCGTTCGCCGCGTTCTTCCATCCTCAGATTGGTAAATACGCGCAGAGCAGCCTGGGCTTCACTCAACCCCGTCTGTTCGGCGCCCCCATCCACAAAACAATGCGCCGCACGGCTGTGCAGTTCGGCTGCCACCTTGCGCCTTTCCAGATATTCCGCTTCGCGCGCCAAACCGGAAAAGATCGTTCCGGCCTGGGCAAATTTGCCGTTCTTGAGGAAACGGCGCGCCTTGATCAGGGACAGTTCTGCCGGGGAGATCTGACGGGCCGGCCCGGGCCGGCGGAAACGGCGAAACATGTTAAGTTATCCTTTCCATTAATAAAAACCGATCTCAGGGTCCACCTGGCGCGCGTAGGCGTCGATCCCCCCCGCCAGGCTGGCCACATTCTGCCAGCCCAGGTCCTGCAGCCAGAAGGTCACCTGCGCACTGCGCTGGCCGACGTGGCAAAAAACGACCAGCTTTATAGCCTGGTCTGCCACTTCAGGCGGCAGAGCCGCGGTTTGCTTTCGCGCCAGGTCGCTCATTGGCGCATATACCACCCGTGGATCGGCGATTTTACAGCGCCCGACCTCGTAGGGTTCACGCACGTCCAGCAGCACCAGGTCGTTTTCCTCTCGCAGGCGGGCAGCCAGTTCAAGGGGAGTAATTTCTTGGATGGTCATTACCGGTAAGGGATCTTCCATAAAACCACACCTGCCCAACCGGGCAGGCTACTCCTTTTTCTCTGTGTTTTTGCTTTTTTCTTCTTTCTTTTCAGGCATTTTGATTTCAAACCCGGCTACCTGATTGATGTGGGGCACGAACACCTGGTCCTTTACCCGCACGATCACCGTCACCGAAGTGGTGTTTATTGCCAGGCGCTGGAAGACATTCAGCGGCATCTGCAGGTAATGGGCGACCGACAGCCGCACCACATCTGCATGCGTAAAACAGGCCACGATTTCATCGTCACCGTGCAGCGCGCTGATCGCTTCCAGGTCGTTGGTGACGCGTTGCTGGGCCTCGCTAAAGCTTTCGCCGTCCGGGAAACGCCCCTCCGACGGGTTTTTCAGCACTTCTTTCCAAAGTTTTGCGCGCGCAAGTTGTTTGAAGGTCCGGCCTTGAAAACGGCCGTAATCCAATTCGATCAATTGCGGGCGGATCTGTATTTCCAGGCCTAAGGCTTCTGCCAGGGGCTGCGCGGTTTCTACCGCTCGCTCCATCGGGCTGGAGTATATCGCTTTGATCGGCGCTTTGCTCAACGCCTGAGCAACCGCGTCGGCCTGTTTCCGGCCATTTTCATTGAGATGTATTTCGGGTGTCCGACCGGCAAGCTTGCGGCCTACCGTGTCGTTTTCACCGTGTCGGATTAGCAGCAGAGTCGTCATCGTTCTCCTTCGGGCTGGAATTAAATTTCTCGTTCTGGGCTTTTCGCCAGGCCGTCAGGCGTTCGGCGATGCGCTTTTCATACCCTTCGCCCGAGGGTTCATAAAAATGGACCCCCATGACTTCATCCGGCAGGTATTGTTGGGGCGTAAAATGCCCGGGAAAGCTGTGCGGGTACTGGTACCCTTTACCGTGTCCCAGGCCTTTCGCATCCCGGTTATCATCCATCAGGTGCGTGGGCACGGCTCCCAATCCATGTTCGTTGATGAAACCCTGGGCTTTGAAAATCGCCCCGGCAGAGTTGGACTTGGGTGCCGTCGCCAGGTACAGGGTGGCTTCGGTGATCGGGTAAATCCCTTCCGGCATGCCGATATATTCAAAGGCGTTGGCCGCCGCGGCGGCCACTACCATGCCCTGGGGATCGGCCAGGCCAATATCTTCGCTGGCGAGCACGATCAACCGCCGTAAAATGAAGCGCGGATTTTCGCCCGCGACCAGCATTTTCCCCAGCCAATAGAGAGCCGCGTCCGGGTCTGAACCGCGCACCGATTTAATAAAGGCCGAAATGGTATCGTAATGCGCGTCGCCGTTCTTGTCGTACACCACAGCCCGCTGCTGGATCGATTCTTCGGCCACGGTCAGGGTGATGTGGATCGTCTCATCCGCTTCTGGAAGCGTGGAGCCGACCGCCAGTTCGAGGGCGTTGAGCAGGTTGCGCGCATCCCCGTTGGAAATGCCGATCAAATGGTCCAGGGCATCGGCATCGACCACGACCTTTTTGGCGCCATATCCCCGTTCTGCGTCGCTTAATGCGCGCTCGAGGATGGTCTCCATGTTTTCGCGGGTCAGAGGATGCAGCTCGAATACCCTTGAACGCGAGACCAGCGCCGAGATCACGTCGAAATACGGGTTCTCGGTCGTGGCGCCGATCAACACAATCTGGCCGGTTTCGACATGCGGCAGCAAAGCATCTTGTTGGGCCTTATTCCAACGGTGGACCTCATCCACAAACAGGATGGTGCGTTTTTTAAACATCTTCCGCCGCTGCTGGGCTTCGGCGATCACCTTGCGCAGTTCGGGCACTCCCGCCAAAACCGCGGATATGCTTTCGAAATGGGCCTGGGTATGGTTGGCGATCACCTGCGCCAGGGTGGTCTTGCCTGTGCCGGGTGGGCCAAAGAAGATCAGCGAAGAGAACAGGCGGTCCGCTTCGATTGCCCTGCGCAGCAGTTTGCCGGGGCCGATAATATTTTCTTGCCCCACGTATTCATCCAGGTTACGCGGGCGCATGCGCGCCGCTAAAGGCGCTTCCTGGCGGATGGTTTCCTGCACGGCATGGTCGAAAAGGTCCATGGCTGGAATTATACCCTGCTTCTCCCCCAGGCTCGAATCGCCAGCCCGGAGGTCACGCTGCTGAAGGTATTCGATTCGATCACCTTTTCCCGCCCGAAAATATCCTCCAGCATGCGGATAAAGATCGGGATGCTGGCCGAACCCCCCGTCTTGACCACGGCATCGATCTGGCCCGGTTCCATACCGGCCGACGCCACCGTATCCCGCAGCAGTTTCTCGATCGTCATCCGGTAGCCCTCGATATCCTTTTCAAACTGGCGGCGGGTATACAGCTCCCACAGGTCGATATCCTGCCCCTGGAGGGTAATGGTCGCGGCTCCCTGGCTGGAAAGGGCGATTTTTGCGGATTCGACCTGGTTATAAAACGAAAATGCCAGGTCGTTGAAGATTAACGATTGCAGCGTCTTCAGGCGCACCGGCGCGACCTGCTTCTGAATGGCACGCTGCAGGGAATTCCAGATCTGGGGCGTGCTCAATTCAGGCAGGGTCATCCAATCCGGCACCGCCTGGATTAACTCCATGATTTCGTGAAAACCGCTGGCCCCTTCCGAGCCAAAATGCGGCAGCATGCGCTTCTCGATAATCGTGCGGTCGAAATCGCTGCCGGCGATATCGATGCCCGCGCTGGCATACACCGTTTGGCGCTGAGGATCGCCCAGGCGCAGGATGGCAATATCCAGCGTGCCACCACCGAAATCGAAAACCAGCACATTTTGGGGGTGATCGAGGGTCTGTTCGTAAAATAACGCGGCGGCCACCGGCTCGAATTCAAATGCCACCGTCTTAAACCCTGCCTCCAGCGCCGACTGGCGCAGCGTCTCTTGCGCCTGGTGGTCCAGCTCCGGCGTTTCCGAAAATTTGACCGGCCTGCCCAGGGTGACCCCGCCGATATCCTCCCCCAACTCCTCTTCGGCTCGCGCCTTGAGCGCGCTTAGATAGACCCGGATCAGGTCGCCCACCTTATAGTAGTGTTCGAAAATCTGGGTTCCGGCATACAGAGTCGTGCCGTGGGTGCGGCGCAGGGCTGTCTTCAGATACTGCAGCAGGCGGCCGGGCAGCAGTTCATCAACCATGGTGTACACGTCGGCCACGTAAAACATATCGCCGCCGGTAAAATCGATTTCCCCGGTCCATTTCTTCACAAAACGGCGCAGGCGGTTGACATTGTGCTTATAATACAGCTCAATCGCTTCCTGGCCGATATAAGCCTGATCATCGCGGGTGATATACAAAATGGTCTTGACCACCTGCGGCAGGATATTCTGGCGGTCGATGGGCAGGACATGCACCGTGCGCCCGTCGCTGACCGCGACCCCCGAATTGGATGTGCCGAAATCAAGCCCAATATTGACCGTCATGGCTTATTCCCTGGCCGCCCGGATCCCCGGCTGCACTGCCAGGGTGAAATCCACCAGCTCGCCGCTCACCGGGATCGCGCCATCATCGATCAAGCTGCGCACCGCGTGCGCCGTCAAACGGCCGTCGCCGTGCAAAACCACGGCCCAATCCCCTTCACCGATCGCCGCCGCGCCCACCACACGCACACCCCGCTCACGCCGCTGGGCGGAATATAGGGTTTGGCCCTTGGCTTTCATCGAATGGCTAATTTCCAGCCGCTCTGCCGACCAGTGGATGATTTTGCCAGCCTGGGTCATCGCCAGCATGGCCTGCTCCGGGCGGCGCACAAACACCGCCGCCAGACCATCCATCGCCCTTATGCGGAAGGCTTCCTCGGCGCTGAAGGGCAGGTCGCGCACCTCCAGCCCCAGTACAAACCCGTCCCGGCTGACCATCACCATCTGGTCGTCCTTGGCGCACAACGCCAGGGTATAGGTGCGGTCTCCGGGGATCGTCGCGCCGGTGCCGATATAATGTTTGTTCAACACCGAAGGCGCCAGCGAGGTCATCAGCTTTTTTACAAACCCACGCCGGCTGGCCTGCAGGATAAAATCCGCCAGGGCCATACTCGAAATTGGCGCCAGGCAAGCCAGCGTTTCTCCCCCGCGGGGTTCATGGGGCTGCGCGGCGTGCTCCCAATCCAGCTCCTTCGCCGCGGGGATGCTCTCGACCGCCAGGGTGGCGATCCGCCCGGATGAAAAGATGAACAGCAGTTCCTCATAGCTGGGCACCACCAGCAGGCGGGGCGCATCCTCATTAACCGCCGGCGGGGCCGCCAACTGAGCCAATTCCTGGCTGGCGCCGAATTGGGCGCCGTTCACAGCTACCCGCAAGATGCGCCCGAGTGCGTCGTACAGCAGCACGCTCAGGTTAACCTGCCCGCTTTCCTGCCCGGCTGGCAGGAATTCTGCCGGCAGTTCCCCGCCAAACTGGCGCCGCAGCATATCTAACTGGTATTCCAGGTGGGTGATGCGCTGTTCGTATTCCTCCACCCGTTTTTCAGTTCGCAGCGCCAGGTTCTCGGCGCGCAGTTCCTCGTTGCGCCCTGTCAGGTCGCGCAGCCGGTTGGCCACGTACTGCAAAATCACCGCCATCGAGGATGGGCGCTCTTCGGCTTCTTTGAGCCATTCTTCAATTTTTTCTGGCGTAATCATCCGGATTTTCCCTTCTCGTTGTTTCTGGATAGACGCTCAGGATTGAAATGAATACAAGCGGAGTCATATTTATAACACATTCACACGAAGATGTGACACTCCAAACACCCTAAAGGGCGGTGGCTTCTTGGGACACGCACGGCGCATTCGCCCACGTTATCTCCCAACGGGACTGTCCATCCCGGTTTGTTTCTAATGCTCTTTTCAAAATATTGATTGCGGCGTTTACGTCTCGATTTATCGAAAGGCCGCATTCACAGTCTACCCATCGAACGGCTAAATCCACATCGTCTAAAATCCTACCACAACCAGAACATGTTTTAGACGTGTAGGCTGGGTTTACGCGCACCAGCTCTCGACCAGCTTCTACCGCTTTGTACGAAAGTTGGTGTGCGAAATATCCCCAACCACCATCCAATATGCTTTTCGATAGGTTGTGATTTTTGACCATGTGATTGATTTGCAGTCCTTCAATTGCGATCAAATCATGGTTGTTCATGATTCCGGCTACAATTTTGTTTAAGTAATCTTTACGCTGGTTGGCAATTTGTTCATGCTGTTTTTGCAAAATCTGCACAGCTTTTCTTCGGTTATTTCCTCCCTTTTTACGCCGAGCAACCCTCCTTTGCATTACACGAAGCTTTACCTGATTTTCCCGATACCATTTCGGGTTCTCAATGAGTTCGCCGCTCGCTTGTTGCCAATAGAGATTGGATGCCAACATCCATACCTACCGCTTTTCCTGTTTTCGGTAACGGTTTTGTTTCCATTTCGCAAGCAAACGAGGCATACCAATGACCCACTTTTCTCGTTATTCTGAGTGTTTTGATTTCACCTGCGATGGGTCTATGCCAGCGAACGGCTACTCTCCCCATGCCAGATAGTTTCAACCGTCTACCATCGATCTTGAAACCATTTCCATATTCCTTGAAGCCAAATGAATCAAATCGGTTCTTGCCTTTGAATCTTGGATAGCCCGGTGATTCGCCAGCTTTTACTCTACGGAAAAACGCCTGAAAAGCCCTATCCAAATCCGCAACTGCAACCTGCAAAACGTGCGAGTGGATACTTTTCGCATCTGGGTTACCGTTTTTCAACACCTTTACTTTTTTGAGCTGCGCATACTTCCCAACGGTTTCACCGCGCGCTTCATAAGCCTCTTTGCGTTCTGCAAGACAGTCGTTATAAAACCGCCTGCATGTTTCGATCGTCGATTCCATCGTCTTGCGCTGTGAGTGGGTCGGGTATATCCGATACTGAAATGTTTTTATCAACCCAATCCTCCTATAGTACATTAATTCTACTACATTCTGCTGTATCTGAGTCTTCTATTCAAATAATTCGTTCGGGTTCGGCTAAAGCCAAAAAGATAAACCCGCCTATTCACTCGCACTAAAGTGCGGAGACTTGCGGCGGGTTCTAAGATCGGTCATATCCTTTCCCCTCAATCTACATTGACCAACCACTTGCCTCACCAACAACGAAAAACGAAGTTAGTGCGATCCCATTGGGATCAATAAGCCAAACCTAATCCTGCCAGAAGTAGAATGGACAAAATAAAGTAGATTCCATGTATAAAGGCGAGTCTGGATCTGGAGAGATCTTTTGAAATACAGGTAACGTGCCCTTAATGTCACGGATTGGGCGTAAAAAGATAATATTTTTTATCGTGAAGAATGCCATGCGCAAGGCAAAGTCATAATAAATTTGGAAAATATCGAAGGACCCTGATAATCAGTAAAGGGTTAACGATATGTGTAACCGACTGCTGGACGGGCTTGGAGTCACCCACGAAACGGACAAAACCCACGGCCGAGTTTATAGCCTATTTAACGGTGTGAATCCAGCCGTCCGGTGGATGCCGTGTTAGCCGCCCGTCATTAGATACCGGCCTTTCCCAAATGACATTCCGTGACCCACTCGATCACCTTCTCTACTTGATTTACCGGATAGGTATATTGCCAATGTTCAGCCGTTTTACTGGCTAACTGTTGAAATAACGCCATGCTGGCCTTTAATGCTCTCCATACATCATCGTCATCATAACAGGCAATCACTTTTGGCAATTCCTTTACAACCCAGGGCGAAGCCCATTGTTCGATAAATCGCCCATCAAACCACACATCCCTTTCACAACCTTGAGCAGCCTGGGTATACCATTCCATCATTTGCAGCAATATTCGTTTCATGTATACATTATTGCACGTGGTTGCCACTCATAACTCACATCGTCTGAGTTTTTTTGGCCGTCCAAACTGCATGGAACCAGAAATCACTGACGACTTCCAAAAACACCTGGGAAGAGGGAGGTTGGATAACAGGGCGGGCGGTAATTGCATCTGACCAGGTAGTAAATAATTCATCTTTATCGATCAGCACCTGCCTTCCCCGTTGTAGAATTTCTATGACAACCGGCAAACCTGGGAAATTTTGGCGAACATTCAAAGGCGAAAGTACGATGAAATCAACATCCAGTCCGCTTTCGTATAAGACCCGCCGCTCCCATATTTTTCCCGTGGTTGTTCGCTCTACGATATCGAACAAGGGTTTGCCAAATGATGCGAGCCACTCTGTGGAATCAAGATAGGATTGTGGATCCGATGCAATTAAGAGAATGTCGATGTCCGACCATTCATCTGCCGGGTGATCTCTCCGGCTGCTGGAACCTACCAGAACAACGGCCCGAACATCAGATCGGGATATTGCCCAATCAGAAAACCGCTTGATCCATTGCTCTCGATGCAATTTGTCCATCCATGTTCCTTTTGCATGGCGGCTAATTGGTGCATAACAAGCCACCTTGCAGTAAATTGAGCGAAAAACTGGCTTAAAAATATTATACACTTGGGCTGGCATTCTCAATTCAATCTAATTGTTGACCGCTATGTTATACTTTTAAATACCCACTGCGCTCTTTCAGGAAGGAACGGGACGGGGATGCCACGATGGAAGGAATCAAAATAATATTATTCGCCGCAGGCTCGCTCGGATTGGGGTACGTTTCCCGCTCTGTGCTGTTAAATACCAACGCCCATGGTTTTTACCGCTTCTTTGCCTGGGAGTTCATATTGGCCGTTGTCGTGATCAACCTTGACCAGTGGTTTGTGGACCCTTTTTCCTGGCGCCAGCTGTCGTCCTGGACCTGCCTGATCATTGGGATTTTTATGGTCATTCAAGGGCTGCTTGGGCTGCGCCAGTTGGGCAAACCCAGCCAGCGTCGTGGGGACGATACCTTGTTGGCGCTGGAGAAAACCACCCAATTGGTAACCGGCGGCATTTACCGCTGGATCCGCCACCCCATGTACAGTTCCCTGTTATTTCTGGTATGGGGCGCCTGCCTCAAGCAGCTTACCTGGCAAAGTCTGGCGCTGACCGCGGCAGCCACCGTATTTTTGACTGCAACTGCCTGCGTGGAAGAACGTGAAAATGCCGCCTTCTTTGGCAGCGGCTACACCGCCTATCAGAAACAAACCAGGATGTTCATCCCATACATTTTATAGACGTTCGGGAGGTAACCACTATGTCACCCGCCCCTAATCGCATTATTGTCCCGCGACCGCCGCAGCGGCGGCTGCGCGTCTTTGCCCTGGATCCGATCCTCAGCCAGCGCATCGAGACCCATGCCGTGAATATTGTGACCATCAAACTGCCCTGGGAGGAGTCCTTTAGCCTGGGTCCGGTGGATGATTATCTGGAAGTGGTCGACGTAGACCCCGCCAGCCAGGCATATTATCCTCCGGTCGACCTCAACAACCCTTACCTGCTGGCCCAGGACGGCCTCTCACCCTCGGAAGGCAATCCGCAGTTCCACCAGCAAATGACCTATGCCGTGGCCCGCACCACCATCAACCATTTTGAGCAGGCCCTCGGCCGGCGGGCATTGTGGTCGCCGCGCATGGCGGATACCGAGAAAGGCCTGGAGGGGCAGTTTGTCGAGCGCTTGAGAATCTACCCGCATGCCCTGCGCGAAGCCAATGCCTACTACACCCCGGCCAAAAAGGCCCTCCTGTTTGGCTATTTCCCGGCCTCCGCCACCGACCCCGGCGATAACCTGCCTGGCGGTATTGTATTCACCTGCCTTTCGCACGATATTATCGCCCATGAGACCACCCATGCCCTGCTGGACGGACTGCACAGCCGCTTCATCGAACCGACCAACATCGATGCCTGGGCCCTGCACGAAGGCTTCGCCGATATTGTGGCGCTCTTCCAACACTTCACTTATCCTGAGGTGCTGCGCAGCCAGATTGCGCGCACGCGCGGCAGCCTTGAGACGCAAAATTTGCTGGGCGAGCTGGCCTTCCAGTTCGGCCAGGCGATCGGGCGCTACGGCGCGCTGCGCAGCGCCATTGGTCATGCCGATCCTCAGACCCACGAGTGGGTCCCCGAAACGCCCGATCCCGAAAAAATGCGCACCACCAGCGAACCGCACGCCCGCGGCGCCATTCTGGTGGCGGCCGTTTTCGATGCGTTCCTGACCATTTATAAACGGCGCATCGTCGACCTGCTGCGCATCGCCACCGGCGGCACCGGCGTGCTTCCGGCCGGAGAACTGCACCCCGATCTGGTGGGGCGCCTGGCCGGAGAAGCCTCCAAGACCGCCGGCCATTTCTTGCATATGTGCATCCGCGCATTGGACTACTGCCCGCCGGTGGACGTTGATTACGGCGATTATTTGCGCGCCCTGATTACCGCCGACGCCGATCTGGTCAGCGACGACCATTACGGTTACCGGCTGGCGCTGATCGAAGCCTTCCGCCGGCGCGGGATCTACCCCCGAGATGTGCGCAGCCTGAGCACAGAAAGCCTGTTGTGGCACTCTCCGGGTGATGACGAGCAAACAGCTTTCCTGAAAGTATTTGGCAGCCCGGCCCAACTCCGCACTCTGGTTCCCGATTGGGGACTGACCACCAACCGCCGCCTGATCCATGAACAGGCGGAACGCAGCCAGGCCATCCTGCACGGCTGGTTCATTGACCCTGCCGCGTCAGACGCAGCGAAAAGCGCCCAAATTGTGCTGGATAAAAATGCTCCCAAATCCTTCTACTGCGATAAAGATGGGGTCCCTAAGTTAGAAGTGCATTCCGTCCGCCCGACCCGCCGCATTGGTCCCGAGGACCAGACTCTGACCGAACTGGTAGTGGAAATGACCCAGCGCCGGCGGGGTTATCTCGACCCCCACATCCAGGACCAGGTCGACCGCGGAGAAATATCACCCCCCAGGCCAGATTTCATCTTCCGCGGCGGATGTACCATGCTGGTCGATCCGGAAACCGCCCAGGTGCGCTACTGCATTTATAAACGCATCATGAGCAACAGCCGCATCGATCGCATGCGCCAGCATCTCGGCGGCGATCAGAACCCTTCCCTGCGCGCCACTTACCTGGGCGACCCGCGTGGGCAATATTTCCAGCGCTTGATCAGCGGCATGCGCGACCAGAGCGAAGAAGCGCAGGTCGAGCCCTTTGCCCTGCTCCACCGCTCATTTGATACCGAGGAGGTGTTTTGATGGCTCGCCGGACTGCGAAACCCAAGATTACAAAACCTGGTCTGCTGCCGGCTCCGGCCTCCGGGGTAACCGTGCGCATGTACAACCCGGGCTTTGGCGACTGCCTGCTGCTGGCATTTCGCGCCGAAGACGGCAGCCCGCGCTACCTGTTGATCGACTGCGGCGCCCACCACCGCTATCCCGACCGTACCGCCCGCCTGCAAAAAATCGCCAAGGATATCGCCATCGCCACCAACAGCCATCTGCATGTGGTCGCCGGGACGCACGAACACACCGACCATCTGGACGGTTTCCGCCTGGCGTCGGATACCTTCAAAACCATCCAGATCGATAATCTCTGGCTGGCCTGGACCGAGGACCCCGAAGACCCGGTTGCGAAAGAGCTGCGCCAGAAGTACGACAAGCAGATCCGCGCCATGTTTGGCGCTGTCAGCCAGCTTCGGGCCGCCGGGCAGTCCTCTGCCGAAAGCCTGGGGGCGTTGATGGATTTTGAATATAACCAGGGCGTCCAGATGGGGGTAGATGGTTCAGACGGCGCCAACACTGCCCCCATTCCTTTCCTGCGAGAAAGAGCCACCCGTAAACTGGTGCGGTCGCAAGATTACCTGCGGCCCGGCCAGCCTCCTTTGACCCTGCCCGGGGTAAAAGGCGTCAGGGTCTACGTCTTCGGGCCGCCGGTCACCCCCTCTATGCTCAGGCTGCTGGAACGCAACAGCGAGTTATATCCTGAAATGGCCATTGCCAGCGAATCGGATGCCTTTGCGGCAGCCGTGGTTGCGGCAGACGGCAGCACCCCCATGAGCCCGGATGATCAGGATGCTTATGAAAACAGCCGGCCATTTAATGATAACTACCGCATCGATCTCAAAGATGCTCCCCAACACGCGGAATACGGCCGCTTTTTTACCACGCATTACGGAATTTCGGGGGAAGACGACTCCGGTACCGGGTGGCGGCGGATCGACACTGATTGGCTCGGCGCGGGCGATAATATGGCTTTGAGCATCAATTCCTACACCAATAACACCAGCCTGGTGCTGGCGTTTGAGCTGACCGACTCTAACCCCCGCAAAGTGCTGCTGTTTGCCGCGGACGCCCAGACCGGCAACTGGCTTTCCTGGCAGGATCTGTCCTGGCCTGGCGCCGGGCCTGCCGGAGAGACCGTCAGCGCCAGCGATCTGCTCGAGCGCATCGTGCTCTACAAGGTCGGTCACCACGGCAGCCGCAACGCCACCCTCAGCCAGAAAGGGTTGGAGCTGATGGACCAGCCCGGGCTGGTCGCCATGATCCCGGTCGACCAAAAATGGGCCATGGAAGCCATGCATTGGGAGCATCCCGCTGAAAAGCTGCTGGCGCGTCTGGAGCAAAAAGCTTCCGGCAGAGTGATCCGCACGGATCAAATCCCTTCCGGCAGCCAGCTGCCCCCTCAACCCGCCGGCCTGCCCGAGGCCGAATGGAAAAGTTTCTTACAGCACCTCACCTGGGACAACAGCCCGGACGCCTTGTGGATCCAGTTCATCGTGCCGGCGTGATCTCGCGTCCAGGGCTCAATTTCTATATTTTTAACTCATCTGCATGCGATATATAAACAACAGAGATGTTTTGCACCCAGAAGCGCAAAACATCTCTGCTTGATAACGAGTTGGTATGCGAGCTATTCTCGCGACTTTAGAACAGTTTTAGCTGCAGCAGGAACATGGTCCACGGGCCGATAAACGCCCACACCCAGGGACCGACAAAATGAGCCCCCAGGGCAATCGCTCCCGCGATCTCGATCGGTTTTTGAAACAATTCTTGCACTGCCAGCGAGCCACGTTGGCGCCTGGCTTTAATCGCCGGCACCGTTACCAGCGCCGCAGCTGCCACCACCAGCAGGATCACCACCCAGGTGCTGATAATGCCCAGCAGGAAAATCGTCACAAACGCGCAGTACACGCCGATCAAAAGCACCAGAATCATCAGCCAGTAGCTGCGGCGGGCCCCTAACACAGCCCCGGTATGGCGCAGCCCGGCTTTTAGATCCCCTTCCAGATCTCGAAGTTCGTTGAATAGTTCGCCATACAGGCTGATCGCCACCACGCTTGTGAACGGAAACAACCAGAAAAAGTTTTGCGGCTGGTGGTCAAACACCAGGTATGCCGGCAAGAACTGCAGCCCGGCTAACATCATGCAGTGCGAAGCCAGATCAATAAAGGCCATATTCTTGAGCCGGATCTTCTTCCAGGAATAGACAAATCCCAGGAAAAGGCTGAACGTGCCCAGGATGAAAGGCCAGTATCCCAGGAGATAGTACAGCGCGGCAGATGCCGCTGCGACCGCAAACGACGACACCGTAGCCAGGCGCGGAGAAAGCTCGCCGGAAGAAACCGGGTTGCGCTTCACTTTTTTCGGATTGAGCGCATCGTCGGCGGCGTCTTCCACATCATTGATCATGAAAGCAAAGACCACCGCCAGCCAGTTGGCTGCCCACACGACCAGTAGCTGCCAGCTAACCTCACCCTTTGCCGAGGCTACTCCCAATAAAGTCGTAACGGTCACAAAAAATGTGAGTTCTTTATAACGCGTCAAGCGGATCAAAGCCTTAATCATCTTCAAGGTCGGATTTCCTTTCGTTATATGAACCGGATTTGAATGACTTGAAATGTTTTGGTACTGCAATAACGATAAACCTGAATGCCATACACACTGTGTAATTCTCTCACTTGAATCAATGCGAGATGAAAGCCTGTTACCTGACCACTGACCGGTTGAAACGCTGGATAAGGGTTGTACCCGTCGACCCTTCCAGTATACATGAAACTTTATATTTTTTTGTATCGAAAACGTACTCTATTTCCAGGCCTGATGGTTTCTCCACAAATACTATAACCCTGCTCCTGTCAAAGAGACACGCAAACATTGAACCCCAATCAGGTTCAGGCAGGTTCAACCTTTATCTTATCTTGTTCCATGCTTACATTCACCTGATTAACTTTTGGTCCACCCGGCCTGGGCAGGTAATCCACGATTGCCGGGCTGAGTGAATAATCAATCCAGCGCTCCCAATCATGTTCGCTCAAGAACTGGTTGCGGCTTTCGGCCAGCCAATCTACCAGGCTGGTATCCCAGTTCAACTGCAGCCCCTGCTTCAGATAACGCTCCGCCAGGTCTGCCAGCATATGATCCTTCAGCCATACCTTGGAGACCGTCGCGGGCTGGATGCCGGGCATGAACAGGTCTACCTGCGAAGCCAGGTCATTCCCGATCGTTTCGGCCACCGCCTTATACACGTCGCTGACTTCTACCCCTTGTTCCTCTTTCAATTGGAAACCCAGGCTGCGCTGCGCATGGATCGTTACTTCGGCGGTCATCAGCACGACGGCATCGCTGAAGTAGATCGATTTTCCCTGTCCATCCGTCAGGCGGCCTTCCTGCAGCCCCTGATTGATCACCGCCCGCACCGAAGGGTGGCACTGGTCGATATTTTCGAGGCGGACCACGCACCATGGGATCTGGATTAAACGGTGCAAAGGCAGCCTCTCACTGTAACCGATGTACCCGGGTGGCGCGCCAACCAGCAGCGAAATATCTTCAGGATGCTGCATGCGGCTCATGTCGATCGCGATCACCCGTTCAGCATCCCCAAACAGCGATCCGGCAATCGTCCGCGAAATGGTCTCGCTCAATTCCGCGGCTGCGCCGCTGAGCAGCAGCACGGCATTCGGCCGGCTCGCTCGCAAATCCAGGCCGCGCATGGTCACCTGCAGGCGGTTCAACAGGCCGCCCACCTCTTCGGGGCGCATTAATCCCTGCTCTTGCAGCACCGTTTGCAGGCTGCTCAGGCGATTTTCCAGTGAGAGCGGCATTCCTACCATGCGCTGTGCCACCTCCTGGGCTTCTGTCATATTCAGCACCGGGCTGCCCTGCGCCACGGCGTGCGCGATGGATTGCTCTAATAGATCGACAGCCTTATCCGGAAATTGGCGGTTCTTCATGTACTGCTGTCCAAACTGGACCAGCCACCCCAGCACGTCGTCATCAACCTGCACTTTATATTTCAAGCTCAGCCGGTCGCGCAGGGCCGTGACCACCTGATAGGTTTGTTCAGGGCTCAGCTCGTTGATCCGGATCGGCTGGAAACGGCGCTCCAGGGCAGTATCGGCTTCGATAAACCGGCGGTATTCATCGTCGGTCGTGGCGGCAATCACCGCGATCTCGCCCCGCGCCAGGGCCGGTTTGAGCAGTGCCCCCAGATCGCTGGTCCCCACCATCCCACCCGCTCCAATAATCGTGTGGATTTCATCGATGAACAGGATGATGCGATCCTGGGCAGCTTCGCCCAGAATGGCCTCCATGCGCTTTTCGAGGTCGCCGCGCGTATTGGTGCCTGCCACCAGCACGGAAGGCTGCAGGGAGATGATGCGCGCGTCCTTCAGCGGGGCAGGCACATTTCCGCTGATCACCTTATTCGCCAGCCCTTCGACGATGGCCGTTTTGCCTACCCCGGCCGGCCCGATCAGCGCCGGGTTGCGTTTGGTGTTTCGGCACAGCGTTTCCATCATCAGCTGCAGTTCTTCTTCGCGCCCGACCAATGCGCTCAACTTACCCTCAGACGCGGCCTGGGTCAGATCCCTGCCAAATTGGTCCAGGGTCGGCGTTGGCGCCGGTTCTGGTTTTATTTCTATCGGATTGTCAGGACTTATACCACTCTCCTCGCCAGGCGTCGATAATTTGGGTAAACCGGAAGCGCTAAAGATAATTTCTGCCAGGTCGCGCACATCGGCGCGCATTTTTTTGTGCCGCAAGGCTAACTGCCCGACCTGAGCAACCGCGTCATTTCGCGGCAGCGCTGCACCGAGTTCGTTAGCCGCCAGCTTTTGTGTTAGGTCCAGGATCATCGCGTCTACGTCGCCGCCGTGCAGCATCCCACCGACCAGCGCATTGTGCCGCTCGCACAGCACCAGCAGCCAGTGATGCACCCCTAAAAGGGCATGCCCGGCTTTAACCTGCCTGGCCTCGGCTGTATCCGCGATCCGTTTTGCGCCTGGGGTCAGATCTGGCAGTTTTTCTTCCGTCATGATTTCCTCCGGCCATTTTTCAATGGGTCATTTTTCTGGCTGCCGCTTTTTCGCTGAATGCCGTTTCGCGATAACAGGCATTATACTCGCCCTGCGCCGCCAGACCCTGGATTGCGGCACGGCTGCAGTTTCCGTCCTTCTCAACTCCTCACTTAACCAACCAGCTTGCGGGTCAGGTCTGCCGCTTCGGCATCCAACTCCGCGCCGGTCTCACCGCTGCGCCGGGCCGCCAGCACCCGGTTCAATCGCTGGTGGGTAAGGGAGTCCAGTGGATACAGGCGGGCAAAAATTAAAGCCACCCCAACCAGCACCACCGGCACGGCCACAAAGATCAGGCGCAGCGCCGTCAGAAAGGCTTGAGTTTGGGTTTGTTCCACCAGCTTTTCCACACCTGCCACCACATCCTGCACCGGGGGCCGGTATCCAGCCAGGGCCAGGCTGTTTGAGATCATAAATAGCGCAACCGCGGAACTGAGTTTACGCGTGAAGGTAACCAGCGCCGAATATGTGCCCTCGCGGCGCTGGCCGCTGGTCAACTCGTCCACATCGGGAATATCCGGGAGCATGGCATAGATCATCACCACGATCCCCCCGGTGCCCAGACCGACGACCACCGCGAAAACGTATGCCACCCAGCCCGGTCCCCCGGGCACCAGGGCAAAGCTAAACAGCATCGCCCCCAACCAGATGAAAGCCCCTACCAGGTACCCGGTTTTTTTGCTCGTATTCCGGCTGAGCCACACGTAAAACGGCAGCGAGGCCACCTGAGCCACCAGGAGCACGCCGCTGACGTAATTGGCTTCATCGCCCCGCCCCAGGTAATATTTCATGAAATAGATCACGATGCTGGACACCGCGTCCATGGCTACAAATGCCAGGATGTACATGAACAGCACGATGACAAACGTGCGCACGGTAAACGGTTCGAGAAAAGTAGCCCGCCAGGAAAATGGCTTGTTTTCACGTTGAAATTCCTTGCGCTCGCGCACGCTGATAACCGTGACGATAAATGGCAGGGCAAACAGCAGGCCAAAGATTGCCGCCATGGCAATGTACCCCTGGTGCACGTTCGGATACATTTTGACGATTTCCAGCGGCAGCACTGCGCACAGAATCGAGGAGAAGGTCGAAAAAAAGATGCGGAACGAACTGATGGAGGTGCGCTCGTGATAATCCAGGCTGAGTTCAGCCGCCAGGGCGTTATATGAAACCATGACAATGCTGACCACCGTCGAGAAGAAAAGGTAAGAGAAAATTACGAAGACAAAGCGGGCAATTTCATCGTTGAAATCGACCGGGTAAAACAGCAGAAAAAATGAGACTAACACCAGCGGGATCCCCACCAGCAGGTAGGGCCTGCGCCGGCCCAATCGGGTGCGAGTGCGGTCGGTGATAATCCCTTCGAAAGGGTCGGTGATCGCGTCATACACTTTACTGATCAAAATCACGATCCCGGCCAGCGCGGCGTTGATCCGGATGATATCCGTGAGGAAATATAGGTAATAAAAACCGATGATCACACCCGATCCTCCGCCGTAAATATCCCCCACTCCAAACCCTACCTTACGCCAGAAACTGAGCCGTTCGCTGTTGGTCTGCTGCATATTGCGATCCTTGAGAAATGAATTGTGATGGATGGTCAATCTGTGGGAATAAATATTTAGCAATACTCAATTATAAGGGCAGCGAAAAAAAGTATAGCCATAATGAACTTTTCAGACGCCGCTTATTCTATAGAATTTTTCGCGACAGATGTAAAATAAAAGCTGCTCGCAAAGCTTGCGGCATTCAAAATAAATGATATTTCAACAGGCTTATTAACCTGGTCACACGCGCAGCTGCCTGGCTGCCAGGAGAATAGAATGGACAAACGCGAAGTAATCCGGCTGGTCATGGACGGCAAGAAACCGCCTTATGTCCCCTGGTCGTTTGGTTTTACTTATGAAGCCAAAGAAAAATTAAGCGCCCATTATGGTCAGCAGGATCTCGAACCGTTTCTCAATAACCACATCCTGAATTTGGGCAGCGATATTGGCTTCTTCAGAGATGTAGGGGCTGACTGCGTCCAGGATGTCTTCGGTGTGGTCTGGGACCGCAGCGTCGATAAAGATATCGGTATCGTCCGCAACCAGGTTCTGCCGCAAGCTGTCCTCTCGGATTACACTTTTCCCGACCCGCTTGACCCGCGTTTCTTCACCGATATTCCTGAAAAAATCGGGAAGTACGGCGATCGCTTCCGTGTCTTCCAGATTGGATTTTCTTTATATGAACGCGCCTGGACGATGCGCGGTATGCAGTCCTTGATGGAAGATTTTTACGACCATCCCGAGTTTGTTCATGACCTCATGCGCTCAATCGCGGATTACAACCTGGCTCAAATCGAAGAAGCCTTGAAATATGATATCGACGCCGTGTATTTTGGGGATGATTGGGGCCAGCAGCGCGGGCTGCAAATGGGGCCGCGCCTGTGGCATAAATTTATCTACCCTGAGCTCAAGCGCATGTACGCCAGGGTGCGCAGCGCCGGCAAGTACGTTTTTATCCATTCCTGCGGCGATGTGGATGAATTGTTTGAGGATTTGATCGGAATTGGATTGAACTGCTTCAATCCGTTCCAGCCAGAGGTGATGGATGTGGGCGAATTGCTGGTCAGGTTTCGCGGGCGTCTGGCGTTTTTTGGCGGGCTCTCTACCCAGAAGACCCTCCCCTACGGGTCCGTGGCGGATGTACGCGCCGAGACCCTGCGCCTGATCGAGTTGGGCCGTCCGGGCGGTTATATTCTTTCCCCGGCCCATTCCGTGGAAAGCGATGTCCCGCTCGAAAATATGCTGGCCTTCATCCAGGTGGCCCAATCGCAGATCGTTTAGTGTGCGCTCCAATTCTCCAATGATTCTGGCAGTTCTCGCAGGGCTTGAATCACCGCATCCGGCCGGATGGTATCCTCGTGCGCAAAATTATCATCCCGCATCGCGCGGCGGGTGATCCAAACGCTGGCCAGGCCCGCGTTTTTCGCCCCTAATATATCCGCTCCTAATTTGTCCCCCACCATCACTGCCTGGTCCGGCTGCGCCTCGAAGAATTTCAACGCCATTTCAAAAATGCGCGGGTGGGGTTTTCGGTAGCCGGCCTCGGCTGAGATCAGCACCTGTTCGAACCAGCTGTCCAACTGGTAGCGTTCGATCAGGATGCGCACATCGTCGGCATCCGCCGCATTGGAAATCAGTCCCAGCCGGTAACCGCGCTCTTTGAGTTTTCCCAATACCGGTACGGTATCATCCTCCAATTTCCAGTGGGCCTGCGACAGGGCATACATTTCACGCAGCGCGGCTTTCAGGTGATTGCCTGGTACATCGCCATAGCCAAACTTGAGCAGTGTCTGGCGCAGGACCTGCTCCACGGTATATTCCAGGAAATCGACGTCGCGTTTGCGAAAATAATCCTGCAAATCCGTGCGGAAGGTGGTTACAAAATTTTTATCCAGGGGATAACCCTGGTTTACCAGTGCTTCCGCCAGGCGCTCGTTCCCGCGCATCACCACCTCTGGCATGGATCCGTCAAAATAGATCAGGGTGCTGCCTAAATCAAAAAGAACAACTTTGAACCTCTCCGCCATATCCTTATCCTTAATATCCTAACTCCGTATCAAATCGATTATACAATGTCTCGCCGCTCAGATAACGTTTCAAGTTTACCGCAAACAGGTCGACGGCACGCTTTAAATAATTAGCACTGATTCCGCCGATATGGGGGGTGATAATCACATTCGGCAGTTTCCAAAGCGGCGAGTTTGCCGGTAAGGGTTCTTCAGAAAAAGAATCAATCGCGGCGCCGGCGATGCGCCGCTCCAGCAAGGCTTCAATCAGGGCCGTTTGGTCCACCACCCCTCCTCGCCCGGCCTGGATCAGGAACGCAGCGGGGTTCATCGCGGCCAACGCCTCTGCATCGATCAGGTTGCGGGTCTGTGGGGTAAGCGGCAGGGTGACAACCACGAAATCGCACTCTTTGACCATGGATTTGATCGCCTGGGTCGGGTAAAGGCGGGTAAAGAAGCTGCCATCCGGGTCGCCTAACCCTGGGATCGAATATCCCTTATCCGCGGGATGCATCGCATCCCGCTTGGCTGCCAGTACGTGCGCATCGAACATTTGCAGCAGCCGGGCTACCTCACGGTTGATGCTGCCGTAACCCACCAGGCCGACCGTCGACCCGCGCAGTTCGCGGGGTGAAAAACGTTCCCAGCGGTCACGCGGCCATTCCGCGCGCTGCTGGTTGGCGACCGCTTCCGGCATGCGGTGGCCCAGGGCCAGCAGCATCATCAAGATATATTCGGCCATCTGCGGCACTGCCGCCCCACTCAGACTGGTAATCTGCAGGTCGCGTTTTTGCAACAGCGGCGAACCGGAAGCAAAGTCAATTCCGGTAAAATGGAACTGGATCCATTTTAAATTCGGCGCCTGGCTGGGTGTGGGCAAAATCCGGTCGGTATAGAGCACCTCGGTCCGCATCCAGATTTCGTTCGGAATTTCGTCCGGCCGCCGCACCTGAAAAATCGTGAGGTTGATGGCAGGCACCGCTTCCTGCAGTTGCATGCGCTGGTTTTCAGATAAGGCGATGGTCGATAAAACCTCAATTTTTGTACTGCTCATTTTAGATAAATTCCCTCAGGATCCAACTCTTCACGCAGGATGCGCAGTTCACGCGGGTCCGGCGCATCGGTAATTTTTATATTTTCCGCTGCGCGCAGCGCCCAGCCGGTATTGGCCCGTGCTTGTTCCAGGCTGGCGCCCGGGTGAAGCGCGGTCAGGATCAATTCGCCGGATTCATCCGGCTCCAGGATGCCCAGGTCGGTTACCACCGCCTGCGGCCCGCCGCCGCGCAGCTTAAGGATTCGCGCCGCGTACGCCCATCCAGAAAGCCGGCTGAGGTGGTAAAATCCACCCGCTCCGGGAAACGGCGCTTTTGGTGCGGGGTCATCACGTAACAGCGGTTGGCCCAGGCGGCAATTTCCTGCGAACCACCCGAACCGGGCAGGCGCACTTTGGGATGGGCGTAATCTCCAATGATCGTGGAATTGATATTCCCAAAGCGGTCAATTTGCGCGCCGCCAAGAAAGCCGACGTCCACATTCCCCCGCTGCAAATAAAGGGTGAAGATATCATACATGCTGCACACCGCCGAAGCCCCGCTGACCAGGGTCGGGTCGCCGATCGAAAGCGGCAGCCGGTTGGGCTGAGCGCCGATCACCCCGGCTTCGTAGATCATCAACAGCCCGGGAGCGTGCGTGCGCCGCGCCAGGTTGCAGGCCAGGTTGGGTATACCCACTCCCACAAACACCACGTCGCCGTCCCGCAGAAGGCGGGCAGCATTGATCGTCATCAATTCGGCAGGCGTCCACGTTTTTTCAATAGTCATTACTCAACCATTTTCCCTTCGGCCAACCCGGCGCTCAATAAGCGCCGTAATTTACCGGCGCAGCCAGCCGCGGCGCGACTGCCAGGCGAGCGTGAGTCTCCGCGCCGAGCTTTGCCCAATATTCCTGCCGGTCCTTGACGCCGTATACCCATTCGTCCAGGTAGCTTTGGGCGCCTGCCGCCGATTTACTGATCCGGTCCCACTCCATGTACAGCGCATTATCCCGGTCGTAATAGCCCTGGGTATAGGATGGGTGAGCACAGTAAGGCTCCTGGACCACCGCATCCACGATAAACCCGGGGATCAGCGTGCGGTTGGGATCGGAACGGATCACTTCCTCGGAGACGATCTCTTCGGCCGTCACGATCACCTTGCGGGCGGCAAAAGCCACCTCTTTTTGCTCGCCGATAATTCCCCAGATATGCGCATTTCCGGACGCATCCGCACGCTGCACGTGCACGATGGCGACATCCGGATGGAGCGGCGGAACGACCACCACCTCGCCGCTCCCGTAAGGGTCGGACACCCGCCGGTAAGCAGGATTGGCCTTTTCCAGGTCGGCTGCCCCGGTCAAATTCATTGGTAAGAATGGCAAACCGGCCGCCCCGGCCTGCAAACGGGTGATCATCCCAAAGTGAGAATATTCCTCCCATTCCAGCTTCCCGGCTTCGATGGCCGCGCGCACCAGGCGCAGCGACCCCACCCCCGGGTTGCCCATGTAGGAAAAGATGATCTTGCGGGCGCAGCCTGCCGCCACCATCTGGTCGTAAATCAGGTCCGGCGTGGCCCGCGCCAGCACCAGGTCGCGCCTGCCCTGGCGGATGATTTCATGCCCGGCGGCAAACGGGATCAAATGGGTGAAACCGGCGCAGTAAATACAATCACCATCCACCACCAACCGTGAAACCGCTTCAGAGAGAGAGCAAAGTTTATCCATCATATGTTTTAGCGCAGCTTTCCTTCTCCGCCTTTTGCTGAACCTTTTTCCTTTTCCCTGGGTTCGTGCTTGGGTTTGGGCTCATCTTTCCGGCGTTTGATCACGCGAAACCGGGGAGATGGCGGGGGTTCCGCTGCCGGATGGGTAGCGAGAAAAAAACCACCTACCGCGAAACAGCCGGCCCCCCCGGCCAATATTCCAAATTCAGGTTGGCGGACAGAGTCGGAGATCACGAACAGGATCACCAGGAGAATCCCTAATGCAATGAAAAATCCTCCGGCTTTCCGCCAACTGTTCATGCCTTGCGCACCCGGGTATGGATCTGTTCGTGCATATACAGCTGCAGGTAATGCACGCCGCCCGCATTTTTACCGCTCGAACCCGATCCTTTCCAACCGCCAAAGGGCTGGAAGCCCGGCCAGGCCCCGGTCGTTGCGCCCTGCGGGCGGTTGGCGTAGGTCACCCCGGCCTCGATCTGGTCGAAGAACCAGTCCTCCTCATCCGGAGCGCCGTAGAACCCGGCGGTCAGCCCGTAGCTCACCTCATTCGCGTGCCCCATGGCTTCTTCCAGGCTGCTTACTTTCGCCAGGGTGGTGATGGGTACGAACATCTCCCGCTGCCATAATCGGTGTGTGAGCGGCAGGTCCGCCACCAGGGTCGGTTCGCAGAAATAACCCTTGTTGAAGGCTCCGCCGGTCAGGATATGCCCGCCGGTCAGGATGCGCCCGTTTTGATTCAAATCTTCGCAGAAATTCTGGTAATCTCGGTATGAACTGCGGTTGACCACCGGTCCCAGGTAGACGCTTTTTTCGGTCGGATCGCCCACCACCAGCTTTTGGGTCATCTCCACCAGGCGCGAGACCAGCTGATCATAGACGGGCTCTTCGATAAAGACCCGCGAACAGGCCGAACACTTCTGCCCTTGCAGGCCGAAGGCTGAACGCAGGATGCCCGTGGCGGCAGTCTCGATGTCGGCGTGGCGCGAAACGATGGCCGGGTTCTTCCCGCCGAGTTCAAGGATGATCGGGCGCACCCAGCTTCCGTTGGCAAAATCACGGTAGATCTTCATCCCCACGTCGAACGAACCGGTGAAGGTGATCCCGTCGACTTCGGGGTTATCAATCACCGCCTGGCCGAGGGTGGACCCTGGGCCCGTGATGTAATTGAACACCCCGGCCGGTATTCCGGCATCTCGCAAGCACTCGGCGATCATCCGTGAAGTCCAGGGGGTATCCGTGGCCGGCTTTAAAACCACCGTATTGCCGGACACCAGGGCCGCACCAGTCGGGCCGCCGGAGAGGGCTGCCGGGAAATTAAACGGGCTGATCACCACCCATACCCCATACGGCCGCAGTACGGATACATTGGTAGCCTTGAAGCCCACCAGCGGATCAAAACCCATCTGGGTCACAAAACCGTCAGCGGCTTGCATGCGGTCGCAGGCGTAACGGAACAGATCGGCGGTCTCGGCTACATCTCCCAGCGCTTCCAGTCGGTTTTTGCCGACCTCCAGCGAAACCACCGCTCCCATTTCATAAATGCGCTGGTCCATGATTTCCGCCGCTTTGCGCACAATCGCCACCCGCTCCTGCCAGGGTGTGCGGCTCCAGCCGGGGGCCGCGCGGCGAGCTGCGTTTAACGCTTTAGCGGCATCCGCGGCATCCCCTTTTTGAAATAGTCCCAACACCTGGTCAGTGTTTGCGGGATTACGATCCTCGAATTTTTCGGCGCTGAACCAGTCTGCGCCGTCAATGAACATGGCATGTTCCTGGCCCAAGCCAGCCCTTATTTTCGCCAGGGCCTGCTCGTACTGCGTGTGCAGTTCGGCCGGTGGATTGAACATGGTGGCGTACGTCAACTTGAAGGAATTTTCCGAAGCCATAGGTTGTCTTATCTCCTTGTGAAATTCTTACCCCGGAATATGAGTATGGTTGAATCAAGTATAGCCCAACCGGAAAACGGAGTCAAAACCTGCGAGCCCGGTTTTGCCAATCTGATAAATTCCATAAAATAAATATTTTTAAGACCCTGACAGGCGCCAGGAATTGGTTTAGAATCAATCGGATATCCGATGGCTTCAATGAAAAGTTACGTTTTTCACTCTGCGGCTCGCATCGATTGGGGTTTTAAAAAATGAATAAGGCCGGAAAATCAAATGAGCGGGTGCGGCTGACCTTTTGGCGAGGTTTGCTGTGGATTGCCATGCTCTGTATGGTTGGAATAACATCCATCTTTCTGGCGGCAACCGTTTTTCCATCTATCGGTGCGCAAGGCGCGGATACCCTCCGTTCGATCATTGGCGATCCGGCCGTTGCCCAAATGGAAACCTGGATATTCCAGGTGGAAGACAGCTTTAATCAATTGAAATACAACCTGGGGTTCGAAAAACCCGCTGCCCCATGGCAGCCACCCGCCTCTCCGGCCCTGATTGAGACTGCCACACTTTCACCCATACCCACCATAACAAACACCGTATCACCAACATCCACACCACTCCCCCGGTCAACCCCCGCTCCTTCCTCGACCTCCACCCAAACGGCAACCGCAACCCCTACCCCCTGGCAGCCTGCCGCGGCGCATCCCCTGGGAACTTTAACGGGAGAAGGTAAATGGCAGGCGTATATCAAAGACAGTAAGGGGAAAACCGTCGCATACCGTACCTTTCTCCAGCCCGATCCCCAACGGCCTTACAGCCTGGTGGCTGTTGTTGCCTTCGATCTCACCCGGACCCGGCTCAATTTCATCCTCGGTTTTAACGAGCCTTCCCTCAAAGGCGGCCCCAAAGGAACCGGAGTGATCCCGCCTGCGGATGCCATGCCCAATACCCTCCTCGCCACATTCAACGGCGGTTTTAAAGCCGAACACGGAAAATATGGCGCCATGTCTGGCGGCGTGGTAGCGATTCCCCCGCGCGAAAACCTGGCCACCGTCGCCATCTATAGAGATGGATCGGTAAAGATCGGCTCTTATGGGAAAGAAATAACCTCATTGGATGAAGCTATCGCATGGCGCCAGAACTGCTCGCTGGTCATTGAAAACGGGCAAATCGATCCTCTGGTCAATAACGATTCGGCACAGTATTGGGGCGCGAACCTGAATGGTGAGACCGTGATCTGGCGTTCAGGTCTTGGAATCAGCCCGGATGGGAAAACCCTGTATTACTTTGCCGGGTCCAGCCTCAGAATGCGTGCGCTGGCGGCGGCTATGCTGGCTGTCAATGTTAAGTCAGGGCTGCAGCTGGATATTAACAATTATTGGGTGCATTTCGCTGCTGTTCGTTATGTGGATGGAAAAGCCGTTCCTGAGCCGCTTTTCCCGGCTGAAATGAAAAGTGATGTCGGGCGTTATCTGACCCCCTACGCGCGCGATTTTTTCTACGTCACTTTGAAATAAGCCCTTTTCCCATCAAAAAAAACCTATATCCATGATCTTTAGGACACCTTCCCTAAAAGGCCTATTCTCTGCTTAATCAGGCGATCAGGTTGCGCGGAAAATAGGTTCAAAACCTGCGTGGGTGGTTTTTCCATGGAGCGGCATATTTTTGGATATATTACGCATTCTTCCACCTACTTTTGCAAGGGCGTTGGTGATAGAATATTGACAATACTCAGGAAGTTTATCCAAATTATCCCTGAATGGACTGGATGAATTTGGTGGGAAATAAACCTAAGAAAATGGTCGTTAGCGCAGCCGCTCTGTTTTTTATGGCAGCGGTGGTTATGTTTTTTTTGATATCCCTGGGTCAACCCCCTGCTGGGGCGGCAGACCGCGAAGCGCTTCAACCGCGCTCGCTCGCGCCCCAGGCTGCCGGATTGGCTCCCGCTGCTCAGCTACCACCCACCGCCGGCCAGGTTCAAGACCCGGGATCATCCGGCTTTGCGGTCAAACACGATATTTCGCCGGTTCTGAGAGATATCCCCGTGCCGCCGGATTCACCCCCTACGACCGTGCATGAAATGAAAGAGCCGGTCGAAAATGAGAGCATGGGGCAGGCTGCTGCCGCTCGTCCGCAAATCTCCGACCCGGTCTTGCAGAACAACTCGATCCGTCTGCCTTCGCAGACCAATGCCCTGGTGTCAGGAACGAACTTCGAAGGGATCAGCAATCTCGACAACGTTTATCCACCCGATCCGAATGGCGATGTTGGCCCAAATCATTACGTCCAGATGGTCAACGCACATTTTGCCATCTATTCCAAGACCGGCACCCTGCTTTATGGCCCGGCAGCCGCGAACACCCTGTGGGCCGGATTTGGCGGCACCTGTCAATCCTCAAATGATGGCGATCCGATCGTCCTGTATGATAAGATTGCCGACCGCTGGATCTTGAGCCAGTTTGTTGCCACCAGTCCCTACGGCGAATGTATCGCCGTATCCACCGGTCCTGATCCCACAGGTTCCTATTATCGCTACTTCTTCCAGTTCAGCACCTCTGTTTTCTATGACTACCCCAAACTGGGCATCTGGCCGGATGGATATTACCTGAGCGCTAACCGCTTTACCGCCACTTTCCAGGGCTCAAGCGCCATCGCCCTCGATCGATCCGCCATGCTGACCGGTGCTGCGGCTGCATTCCAGCAGTTCAATACCTCCATCGCTTATGGCGTGCTCCTACCGTCTTCCCTGGATGGCTCGACCCTGCCGCCGGCCGGTTCACCGAACTATTTCGTTGAGGTTGGCACGACCAGCCTGCACCTGTGGAAATTTCATGTCGATTGGCTCACGCCAGGCAACTCAACCTTTACCGGTCCCACCACGCTGCCCGTTGCAGCTTATAACGAGCTCTGTCCTACCACCAGCAGCTGCATCCCTCAGCCAGGCACAGGGGTCGGGCTGGACGGCCTGGGCGACCGCCTGATGCAGCGTCTGGCATACCGCAATCTGGGCGGCTACGAATCTCTGGTGGTGACCCACGCCGTAAATGCCGTCTCATCCGGAATACGGGCCGGTGTGCGCTGGTACGAGATCCGTGACCCGAACGGCGCTGTCTCCATCTACCAGCAAGGGACATATTCCCCGGATACGAATAACCGCTGGCTGGGCAGTGCTGCCATGGATAAACTGGGCAATATTGCCATGGGCTACAGTGTCTCCAGCAGCGCCGTTTATCCCAGTATTCGCTATACCGGTCGCCTGGTCAGCGACCCGCTGGGCACCATGACCGAAGCCGAAACCATCTTGATCGCCGGCACCGGCTCACAAACCGGAACAGGTTTTCGCTGGGGCGATTACGCCAACATGGCGGTCGATCCGGTGGATGACTGCACATTCTGGTTCACTTCCGAATATTTGGCGACGACCGGCACTGCCCCCTGGAAAACCCGAATTGGATCTTTCCGCTTTGCCAGCTGCACGGCTGGCCAACCAACGGCAACTTTCACGCCGACCGCCACCAATACCTTCACGCCGACCAACACCAACACAGCCACCCCGACCAACACCTTCACGCCGACCGCCACCTACACGCCCACCCCGACCAACACCTACACGCCGACCGCCACCAACACAGCCACCCCAACCAATACTTTCACGCCTACTTTTACCGCGACCCCCACCTTAGCATCCTTGCCCAAGGCATGGACGATCTATCTGCCTATAACCATGAAATAAACCTGGATAGCCGTTTTCGGATGCACCTTGCCAAAATTCTTTGCTCTCCTTCTCACTACCGTACTGGAACCCTGACCGGCTGGGCTTTTTTATGTTGCCAATAATTCAGCCCCATTAATTTTTAAAATCCTTTATACTTTATCTCTATGGCACCTCCCCTCAATGGTCTCACCTCGGCTGAAGTTCTCGAACGCCGGCAGCGCGGGTTAGGCAACGATGCCCACATCCAAACCGGGCGCACCTATGTCCAGATTCTCCAGGAAAATGTCTTCACTTTCATCAATAACGTCCTTTTTCTCCTGGGGCTAGCGCTGATTCTGCTCAAACGCCCCTCCGATGCGCTCATTTCAGTCGGCGTGATCATGATCAACGTGGTCGTCAGCCTCTTCCAGGAAATCCGGGCCAAACGCACCCTCGATCAGATCGCGCTGCTCACCCGCCCAACTGCCAAAGTGGTGCGGGAGAGCCAGGAGCAAACGATCGACCCGGCTGAAATTGTGGTTGGCGACCTGCTGAAGGTTGATCCGGGCGATCAGGTCGTGGTGGATGGGCAGGTCATCGCCGGGACGATGGAAGCCGATGAATCGCTGCTCACCGGTGAATTGGACCATGTCCGCAAAGCAGCGGGAGAGAAAGTGTTTTCGGGCAGTTACTGTGTCAGCGGCAGCTGCTATTACGAGGCCGAAAAGGTGGGCATCGAAAGCCTGGCGAACCAGATCACCGCCGGTGCGCGGAAATTTCGCCGCGTCCAGACTCCTATTCAGAAAGAGACCAACCTCCTCGTGCGCATCGTTCTGATGATTGCCATCTATTTTGAGGTCCTGCTGACGGTCAACACTTTTCTTAAAGACATTCCCATCCTGGACAGCGTGAAAATGTCGGTCGTGATCGCCGGCCTGGTGCCCAACGGACTGTTTGTGTCAATTGCTCTGTCCTATGCCCTGGGTGCCATCCGCATCGCCGGCAAAGGCGCCCTCATTCAACAATCGAATGCGGTCGAGTCGCTCTCCAATGTCGACGTGCTCTGCCTGGACAAGACCGGTACCCTGACCGCCAACCGCATCCGTTTTCATGAACTGGCGTTGATCAGCGGCACGGAAGATGAACTGCGGGCAGCTCTGGGCGACTTTGCCGCCAGCACGGAAGCCGGCAACCGCACCAACGAAGCCATCGCCGCCGCCTTCCCCGGTCAAAAATTGCCAGTGGTCGAAGCGGTGCCCTTCTCATCCGAATATAAATGGAGTGCATTGAGTTTCGAAGATCCTCAGCGCCGCGGCACTTACATTCTAGGCGCCCCTGAGATGCTGACTGCCCGGTTGATTCCGGACACCACCTGGGAATCAAAAGCCGCGGAATGGACGGAAGCGGGCCTGCGCGTGCTGCTGCTGGCCTGCCTGCCAGAAAAAGCGCCCCTTTTTGACGCTGATGGACAACCCCGGCTTCCGGACCAGCTTGAGCCGGTGGGGTTGGTCAGTTTTGCCGATGAACTGCGCCCTGAGGCGCGCGAGACGCTGGAAGCTTTTCAAAAAGCCGGGGTAAAGCTTAAAATCATTTCCGGCGACAACCCGCAAACGGTCACCGCCCTGGCGATCCAGGCCGGCATGCCGGCAGACATGAAAACCATATCCGGGCCGGAATTAGCCGAAATGGAGCTGGCCCAATTTTCACAAGCCGCGAATGATTGCACGATCTTTGGCCGGATCACCCCCCAACAAAAAGAACACCTGGTCCACGCCCTGCGCGGGCGAGGCAATTATGTGGCCATGATCGGAGATGGGGTGAACGACGTGCTTTCATTGAAGCAGGCCAATCTGGGCATTGCTATGCAAAGCGGCAGCCAGGCTGCCCGCGGAGTGGCGGGGATGGTGCTTTTGGACAACTTATTCAGGGTCTTACCCTATGCGGTGCGTGAAGGCCAGCGCATTGTCAACGGCATGCAGGATATTCTCAAACTCTACCTGACCCGCATCATCTATATCATTATGCTGATCATTGCCACCGGGTTTCTTACCGGGTTCCCGTTCTCGCCAAAGCACTCCTCGCTCGTCGCCCTGTTAGCGGTGGGCATTCCCACCCTGGCCCTGGCTGCATGGTCCCGCCCGGCGCCCGTCCCACACACCAGCATGCTGCGGCGGCTGATGCACTTTGTTTTACCGGCTTCCATCCTGCAGTGCCTCTTTGGTTTAGGTGTTTACCTGGCTTACATGATTCCTGCTTACCAGAGCTTGATTTCCGCCTACCCCGCCGTCAATACCTTCCCGGCCTTCGACCAATCTCTGCTGGTCGGGCAAACTGCGCTGGCGGTATTCAGCATCTTTTGCGGGCTGCTGCTGCTGGTATTTGTCGAGCCGCCTACGCCCTGGTGGGCAGGGGGTGACGTTTTATCCGGCGACCGCCGCCCGGCCCTTTTGGCGCTCGGCCTGCTGGCTGCCTTTATCATTTTTCTTCTGTTTCCCAGAGCGGGTGGCTTTTTCGACTTCTCGCGGTTGAAATATTACGATTACTTTATCATCGGCGGAGTTTCTATCGTTTGGGGCTTTATTCTAAGGAAGGTATGGCGTACGCGTCTGCTGGACCGCTTCCTGGAAGTCGATTTGAGCGAAAAATAAACATGGATAAACATACCCGAGATATTTTTACTGACGATATCTTATCGGCAGCCCTGCGCTGCTATAACATCGACCCAATTTCCCTGCAGCTTTTAGGAGGGTTTGAGAGTTTCATCTATGCTTTTACCAGGGATGGAAAAGAATATATTCTTCGCCTTTCCCACAGCATGCGCTTTTCGTTAGAAATGATCGAGGCTGAGGTAGATTGGGTTAATTACCTGTCAGATAACGGCGTTTCTGTTTCCAAAGCTTTACCCTCCGTGGCAGGTCGCCTTGTGGAAAAGATCACCGCAAAAGAAGGTTATTTTATCGTTACCGCTTTTGAAAAAGCACCGGGAAATCACCCCAGCAGTGAAGATTGGGAAAAAGGGTTGCTCGGGGAACTCGGCCATTTAATCGGTCGCATGCACCGGCTCGCCAAGGAATATTCTCCTCCATCCGAATCTGTCCGCCGCCCCGATTGGGACATTGGATTGGAAACATACGCAGAAGAGTATTTGCCAGTAGGGGAGGAACAAATAACCGCAGTATGGCATGATTTACTGGCACAGCTGCGAAAATTACCTAAGGACATTGACAGTTATGGCCTGGTACACGAGGATGTCCACGGGGGGAATTTCTTCGTAGACCAGGGAAGGATCACTCTGTTTGATTTTGGCGACTGCCAATATGCCTGGTTTGCTTATGATCTCGCCATGGCATTTTTTTACGTGATCCCCCATTACTGCGAAACACCGGATCAAATCGATTTTGCTCGCCGCGCATTTAAGGAATTACTCGAAGGCTATTCTCAAGAAAACCAGATTGACCCATTTTGGTTGAGTACCATCCCCCTGTTCCTTAAACTGCGCGAAATTCACCTGTATATCTCCATCCACCGCAGCCTGGACATGGCCAACCTTGATCCCTGGCCGGCAAGTTATATGCGCGGCCGCAAATCAAACATCGAAAACCACCGCCCCTACGTGGATATCGCATTTACCCTGTAAAAGATTATCGCGTTTGCCAGCTCTCCAGGTGAGTGAGCGCCTCCACCACCATCGGGTCGAAACGCCGTCCCGCCTCTGACAGAATGTATGCCTTGATTTGTGATTTCGGCCAGCCCAGGCGGTAACTGCGGTCGGTTGAAAGCGAATCCCAATTATCGGCGACCGTAAAAATCCGCGCCAGAAGGGGAATATTCTCGCCCTTCAATCCGCTCGGGTACCCCTTCCCATCCCAGCTTTCGTGGTGACACAGGGCTACATCCACCGCGGGTTTTAAAAAAGGGATGTCGCCCAACATTTCGTAGGCATATACCGGGTGGCGTTGGATCACAGCCGCCTCTTTTTCATCCAGCGTGCCTGTTTTCCGCAGGATTTGCACCGGGATGTTCATCTTGCCGATATCGTGCAGCAGCGCCCCGCGCCGCAAATTACCCAGATCTTTTTCGTTCAGCCCCATCTGCCGGCCGATAGCCAGGGCCAAATCGGTCACCCGCTGGGTATGCCCTTCCGGCTCGCGGTTTGCCATCTCGATCATCAGCGACCAGCTGACCAGGGCCCGGTCATATGCGAAGGAAATTTCCTGGTTGCGCTTTTCCAGGTCTCCGACGATCGTTTCTATCCGCGACGCCACCAGCCAGCAGATCACCGCCAGCAGTAGTAAAACCGAAAACGGAAACGCCAGATCCCGCAGGCTGCCTCCGGTCATCAGCATCATCACCCCTGAGGCCAACCCGCACAGGACAGCAATAAAAATGGAGTTGGTAGGGGCGACCACAAAACTGGCGGCTGCCACCGGGATGGTGTAGAGTAGAAATGCCGGCCCCACCCCTCCCACAGGCAGGTTCAAAGAAATGACTGTCACCAGGGCGATTAACAGCACATATCCTGCCACCGCCGTGTAACCGCGGAAGTTGAGCGCATAACTGGCGGCAAAAACCACCAGTAAGCCGAGCCCCAACATCGGATTAACCACGGACTGCTGGATCAGGCTGGCGCCCCACAAAACCACCAGCCCCAAAACCAGCGCAACCAGGCTCAGGTTTAACAATGTCGCCCGCCGGCGCAGATCAGGATCCGCATGGCGGCTTTGCACCAGCGGGGTCAACTTTTCACGGAAGCGCAAGAGATTATTCACAATCCTTTCCCTATCCATTCATTATATATACAAGCCTTTCGATCGATGTAAATTTTTATCAAATCAGACCTTGCAACGGGTATACTATTTCTTGAACAGATCCTCCATCTCTGAAAAAAATACGCCGATGCACCCCTTAGACCAGCTATCCTCGCCCCAGGACTATCCCCGCCTCTTCACCGACGTCGGTTTCTGGACGCCTTATGTCTTCCAGGCTTGTGCGCAGCATGGGATTGCCTGCCGGCAGATCCAGGTCGGCATTCCAGGCACCTGTCCGGCATTTATTGTCGACCGCCGGGTAGTTGTAAAATTTTTTGGCGTTTTATTCAATGGGGTGCGTTCTTTTGCGGTAGAAAGGTCCATTGCTCATCTGTTGGCCGGCAGCCCGCAGATCCCGGCTGCCGCGCTGCTCGCCGAAGGCGCCCTCGATCCTCCGGGGGCGGATTGGCGCTGGCCTTATTTAATTTTTGAGTATCTGGATGGAAAAAGCTACCGGGAAGTCCATCACCAGCTCACCCTGGCCGAGAAAAGCAGGCTGGCTGCTCAAATGGGTGTCTGGCTGCGCGTCTTGCACACGCTCCCTATACCCCAGGACGGCCCGTTCGAAAGGGATTGGTCGGGCTTTGCCGCCTTTATGGAGAATCAGCACGCCGGCTGCGCCGCCAGGCTGGCTGGATGGGGCAGTTTGCCCAACCATCTGCGTTCCCAGGTCACAGACTTCCTTCTCCCCACAGCACAATCGATCGATCTGAGTGCAAGCCCGCACATCGTCCATGCCGATCTAACCAGCGATCACCTGCTTGGATGGATAAGAAATGGGCGCTGGGTGACCCACGGCCTGATCGATTATGGCGACGCGCGCATCGGAAATTTGTATTATGAACTGCCAGCCCTGCATATGGATTTTTTTCAAGGCGACCGCCGCCTGTTGCGCGCCTTTCTGGAAGGATATGGGTTTATCCCTCCGGCCGATTTTCCCCGGCGTGCTTTATCCTTTTGCCTGCTGCACGAATTCGACCTTTTCACCGGTCTGGCGAACACCGCTCTGCTGCAAAAGTGTTCCACCCTGGCAGATCTGGCGGATCTGCTGTGGCGGGTTTAGACCCCGCTGCGGGGCGTTAATTCTTCCATTTCTCGCAAAATTGGATGTGGAAACTTGTCCCGCCGTCGATTTCTAATTCCAGTTGGCTGCCCATTTGGGCTGCCAGGATCGTGACCAACTGCATCCCTAACGTCTCGGTGCGATAAATATCCAGGCTGACCGGCAGGCCAATGCCGTTGTCCCTTACCGTCAGGTTGAAATTGCCCTCGGCGTTTGAATGCAGCCTGATCTGCACTTCCCCGGACCGGTTGTCTGGAAAAGCGTATTTAAATGCATTCGACACCAATTCGTTCACAATCAAGCCGCAGGGAATGGCGGTATCTACCCCCAGGAAAGCATCTTCTACATCTACCTCTAACGATACGTTTGGGTTCAGCAGGTAGCCCTGGCCCAGGCTGGCAGCCAGTCTCCCGATGTAATCGGCCAGGTTGACCCGCGAGAGATTCTTCGCCTGGTACAGCTCTTCATGGATCAATGCCATGGTCTGCACCCGGGTCTGCATTTCTAGAAACGATTGCCTGACCTGCTCATTATCCACAGTATCGGCCTGAAGGCTCATCAAACTGGACATGACCTGCAAATTATTTTTAACCCGGTGGTGAATTTCGCGCAGCAGCACCTCTTTTTCTAATAACGCCGAGTGCAGGGCATCATTGGCTTTTTTACGTTCGGAAATATCATTGATGACTGCAATCGTCCCGATCACCTCGCCCTGGGCATCGCGGTGCGGCCCAGCGTAACCTGCCAGCCAGCCCGATTTTCCAGAGGGGGGAATCGTATATTCCATATCAGCGATGGGAACGATCTCTCCGGACATTGCCTGCTGCATCATTTTCATCAGGTTTTCGCGCTGGAATAATGGGAAAACATCATAAACGGATTGGCCCAACACGGATTCTTGCGGCAAGCCGGTCATTTCAACCATGTAATGGTTCCAAACCAGATGCCTGCCCTCGCGATCATAGACAATGATCCCGGTATTTACCCCTGAGATCACTTCAGCATTCAGCTGGCTCAATTCCTTTAATTCGGCCTCCGCCCGCTTGCGCTCGATCACCATCGCGACCTGGGTCGAGACGAACTGCAAAATCTCCATTTCCGCATCGCTGAAACGGATACCTTCGGTATAGCTTTGCACCACCATAACCCCAATCGCCCGGTTATTAAGCATGAGCGGCACCCCCATCCAATCGACAGAGGGCGCGCCAATATCTGATATTTCACCCATGGCGACCAGTTCGGCACACTTTTCTCGCGTAGCAAAGATAGCCTCTGCCGTGCGCAGCACATATTCGGTCAGGCCGTGACGAGCGATCACCGGCACTGGGGGTTCATCATACTGGTCCACAAAATATGGAAAGTGAAGCCGGTCGGTTTCCAAATCATACAGGGCGATGTAGAAGTTCTCAACATGCATCAATTCGCCCAGAATGGCATGGATTTTCCGGTACAAATCGACCAGGTCGTCTGCCGAAAAAGCCGCCTGGGATATGCGATAGGTAGCGGCCTGGATTTGCTCGGCATGTTTTCGAGCGGTAATATCCACAATAACGCCCTGCACCCTTTCCGGTTGGTCAGGCAGCCGAGCCGGGTGAGCAACATCGCTCACCCAGACCACTTTGCCGGACTCGTGAAGCATGCGGTATTCAGATTGGAAAGGCAGTCCGAATACCAGAGTTTGCGAAATTTCCGTTAAAACACGTTGGCGGTCATCCGGATGGACCCGCTGCACCCATTGCCCTGCCTGCCCGACCCAATCATTGGGAGTGATTCCCAATAGGTCCTGGAAACGCGAACTGAGATATTCCCATCGCCCGGCCTGGCTTCCTTCTGCCATATAGACACAGAAAGGGTTCTTTTCTAATAAGGCAATGTATTTTTGTTCGGATTGCGCCAACTCACGCAGCGCCCGCTCCAGCCGGGCTGAAAAAAACCAGGACGCTACCGCCAACACACCGGTAATTACCAGAAAAATGGGGGTCGAAAGGGCAGCAATCTTCGCATAGCTCGCAGGGTTGCCAAGATAGATCACAATACCCAGCGCTGCTACAATCACCGCTGCCCTGGGGTGAATAATAAAACTGGCTGCGAGGATGGGTAAGGAGAAAAAGAACATGGAATAGAGCAAAAATTCGCTGCTTTCCGTTAAGCTAACACCGATCAGGCAAATCACTATAAAACCATATGCCGCCAGGAGTGTAAAACCGCGGCGGTTGAGCCAAATAAGGAACCCAACTCCCAGGATCATGAGCAGGTCTTGCTCAACATATGCCGTCAAAGTCGGGCTATTGTTGCCGATCTGATCTGAAATGTCGATCAAACTTAAAACGCCAAGAATGATCAGAATTAATATCAGGAAAAATGATAAGAATTGTCTCTGGCGTTGGCTGCTTTTATCTGAAGACAATCCTTTTTTTAGGCCAAACCAGCGCATGAAATCAGCCCGGTTCATATTTCCTCGGCTACAACCACGCAATTTCTCCCGGATGATTTCGCGACGTACATCGCCTGGTCCGCGCGGTTGAGCAGGCCTGCCAGGTCTGTCACCTGACTCGTCAAAATAGATAATCCCAGGCTGACGGTGACCGCGATTGCGCCCTTATCGGTATCAATCGATTGGCTGGATATCCGCTGGCGCAAACGTTCGGCGACATTCCGAGCAGCCTCCAAATCGGTTTGCGGCAGTAAAACGATCAGTTCATCTCCGCCCTCACCCCCGTATCGTCCGACGACGTCCTGATCGCGCAGACTGCCCCGGCACACCTCCGCGATACCCGCCACTACCTGATCGCCGATGTGATGCCCGTAGGAATCATTTACACTCTTAAAATGATCGATATCCAACCAGATTAACGCCATATTTTGCTGGGCACGCCTGGCTTCTTTCAACATGGAACGCCCCATCTCGAAAATGCCCCGCCGGTTATAAAAACCAGTCAGTTCATCTGTGATCGACATCCGCTGGACCTGGGAATACAGGCGAGCTTTGGAAACAGCCAGCGCCACCTGGCTGGATACCTGATTGCCGTTTTCAATTTCTTCCGGGGTAAATCTGTGGCGATCTTTAAATCCGATAATTACTGCTCCCAGTGGATTGCCGTCAGCGATCAAAGGCAATCCCAGTAATGAATGCATATGAAATGTCTTTGCCAGGTCGCTGTCAACGTACTCTGAATTACGCACATCTTCGATGCCCAGCGCATGCCCAATGCGCAGCACTGAGGCCGTGAGCGTCAGTTCGCCGGGCTTGCTCTTCTGGCTGGTATAGGTTTCGCTGGAATAGCCGAATGCGGCGGCAGGGGTGGTTAATTGAAAATCCGGGTCCCAGGTAGTGATAAAAGCCCCGTCAGAATTAAACATCTGGTTTATTTTTTCTACCACCAAATCAATCGTCTGGCTTTCATCGACCGCATCGATCGCCTGGCGAGTAATTTCGTTTAGCTTCGACAAAAAATGGGCTCGTTTTTGGGTTTCCATGAAAAGGCGCGCGTTATCCAAAGCCAGGGCTGCCTGGAACGCAAACGCTTCGAGTTGAATGGCGTGTTGTTCGTTGTAAAAATCGGGAACCGAACTTCCCAAATTTATACAGCCAAATATACGGTCCTTGACACCCAACGGAGCCCCGACGTAGGAGCGGATTTTCCCCATCGGTTCTTTTGGGCCGAATGATTTTGTTAAATCAATTTTTGAAATGACCACCGGCTGGCCTAAATCAATCAACCTGTGAAAAATCTCGTAATCCCTCAAATCAATCTCTCCATCACTCCATGCCGGTTTCTCATCGGAGAGATCGCGATTCACCTGGGAGAATATCCGCCCTTTTTCTCCTTCGAGGATCAAAATATTAGAGCTCTCATTCGGGACGACACGCCCGACGTTTCTCAACACCAGGCCCAACACCTCATCGATGTTCAGGGTACTGTTTAACGCGGCTGCCGTATCCCGCAAAGCCTCTGCCAGGGCGCGCGACCGTCTTTCGTTAGCAGCGATTTGTTTTTGTTCTGTAATATCATTGCCGATGACGAAAGATCCGGTGAAAACCTCATTTTTATCGATCCATGGTGATGCATTGATCGCCAAAGTGCGCCGTTCACCGCTCGGGCGAATAATTTCCACTTCGTAAACACTGCGAATACCCTGACGGCGTTTGCCGATCTCCGCCTGGATGCGTGCATATTGGACCTCGTCCGCAAAATCACGCATATTTTTACCTTGCGATTCGCCCGGCAGTAAACCCAGGATCGAATCCATGGCTGGATTGCAGAAAATGAAGGTCCCGTCTGGATCGATGATAGACACGCCTTCATTCTGGTTGTCGATCAGCGTGCGCAGCATTTCTTCGCTCTCAACCAGCCTGCGCTCCATTTGATGTTTGTAGATCGCGATCTCGATCGTGATCCGCAGAATTTTTTCGTCAAATGGTTTTAACAGATAACCAAAAGGATCGGTGACTTTGGCACGCTGCAGGGTTTGCGGGTCGGCAAATGCCGTCAAGAAAATAATGGGCAGGTTTACCTGGCGGTGGATCATCTCTGCCGCCTGCACTCCATCCATTTTCCCTGACAGCGAAATGTCCATCAAAACCAGGTCCGGGTTTAGTGCGACGACTTTTTCGACCGCTTCCTCCCCGGATAGCAAGACACCCACCACTTCATATCCCAACCGTTCCAGGCTTTTTTGAATGTGGCGGCCAATAATTCCATCATCTTCTACAACAAGAACTTTCGCTACAGCCATCTGGATCTCATTTTCAATTATTATCAAAACTTATGATTTCTCTTCTTAGACTTATGATTGCATTCAAAGTACTTGTAACTTATTATATGTTGTCCGGCCTGCATAGAAATTGGATCAGCCTTGCATTTAGTTAACAACAACAAAAAACCGCCATTCCTGGCGATTTTTTATCATATTTTATCTATATTCCTAGAAAAATCCGGATCATTCCCCAGTTGGTTGCCAGGTCATAGCCTCCCACACCTACCAGGAGCAATCCACCTATGGCATTCACCAGCCGGCCGTGACGGGCAAACAAGTGCGTGATTCCGCGCTGCGCCGTACCCGCCAGGAAGGACAACACCAGCAGCGGCAGCCCAAAACCCAGGCCAAACCACAGAAACACGGCCATCTGGCCGAAAAATTCACCGGCCGATAATGAGAGGGCAAAGATGCTCACCACCAGCGGCCCGGAACACGGCAGGGTGATCGGTCCGTAAAGCAAGCCATAGACAAAAGCGCTGGCAAACGGATGAGATAAAGCCGGGATCCGGATCTGGGGAAGCTGTTTGAAGGGGTTGATATTCACCAACAAAAGCCCCCCCAGAAGGATCAGGACTGCATCTGCCAGCGGAATGACCACTGCCAGAGCCCTGCCGACCGAAATCGACAACAGGGCGATCACCCCACCCAATGCCACCATCATCACCAGCACACCCGCCAGGACAAAGAAACCCAGAAAATAACGTCCTTTAGATGCGGCTAGTTTTTCCTGCCCGCCGCTCAGATAGGCCAGAAAACCGGGGTACAGCGGGAAGACACACGGGCTGGTGGTCGCCAGCAGGCCAATGGTCAGAGAGGTCAGGGCAGAGTCCATTTGTCGTCCCTAGTTCATCGACAGATGTGGCTCGAGTGCTTTTTGCAGCATATCCGCCGACTTAATTCCAAAGTCCTGCAAGAACACGTTACCCCGGCGATCAATCACCATCATCGGCGTGGGGGTCGGGTTTAAGAACTGCGCGCCGTACAGCGTGCTGATTTGCCTGGCTACCTCGGGTGTTGCCACCGCATATTTCCAATCGAACCCGTTTTGATCGGCGTAAGACTTCAATAATGCGGCATTCTCATTTAAATCGACGCCCAATCCAATCACCACCAGGTCATTCATCATGCCCATTTGCTGAAGCATCGCCTTAACCTGTTTTTGCTGCTCCAGGCAGTTGGGACACCAGGTCGCCATATCCTCTAAAAGAACCACCTTGCCAGAAAAGTCGGCGATCGTGAAATTCTCTCCTGTGCGCACATCGGTCAGCGCCAGGTTAAACCAGGAGGGATTGGCGGCCATTTTTTGACCCATTCCTCCTGTCACGGGCATTCCCATGCTGTCAGCCGTGGGTGTGGTACCCATCATCGCGTCAACCGTGGGCATGGCACCCATCATATCATCAGTCGGCGTCGCGCCCATCATGGCGTCGGCGGTGGGTGTAGTACCCATCATGGTGTCAGCCGTGGGCATGGCGCCCATCATATCAGCGGTCGGCGTCGCGCCCATCATGGCGTCGGCTGTGGGTTTGGCACCCATCATGTCATCGGTCGGCGTCGCGCCCATCATGGCGTCTGCCGTGGGCGTGGTGCCCATCATGGTATCGGCTGTCGGCATGGCTTCCTTCATCACCACAGCTGTTGGAGCCGCTGCCATCGAACCCGCCGGGCTCGCGGGAGCGGGGGCGCAGGCCGCCACGGCAATGCTCAATAACAATAAAACCGTCAGTGAAAAAGTTTTTACAGACATAGCGAAAATACTCCTTTACAGCAAAATTTAGACTGTTTACCTGGTTTAATCTTTCCCGATTTAGGTTACAAAGCCTTTATCAGAAGATTACGCCTTTCGGAACAACCGGCCAAAAGCTTAATCTTTTTGTAATATTCTCGTCGCCTGTATTTAAGCCCATCCAGGTATCATGGATCCAGAAAGGAAACTCACATGTACCGTACTTCGATGCTCTTCATGTTAATGGGTCTGCTGCTGTCAGCCTGCGCTGCCGGCCCGGCTCAAGGCGGCTCGCCTCAAAGCCCGGTCACCGCCGCGCCGGATCAAATCTCAGTTTCTGACCTGCCGGACCTTGGCCCTGCCCCCGAATTGACCAATGACGTTTGGATCAACAGCCCGCAGCCCCTGCGCCTGGCAGGTCTGCACGGCAAAGTAGTGCTGCTGGAAATGTGGACCTTCGGATGCATCAACTGCCAGAATACTCTGTCCACCGTCAAAGATTGGTATGCGCGCTACGCAGACCATGGATTGGTGGTCATCGGCAACCATTACCCTGAATTCAGCTATGAACGCGATCTGACCAATCTGAAAGCAGCGGTGCAAAGCGCTGGAATCCTTTACCCGGTCGCTCAGGATAATGATGGCGTGACCTGGCGAGCGTTCGATAACCTGTATTGGCCAACCATGTACCTGATCGATAAACGTGGGCACCTGCGGTATACCCATATCGGTGAAGGCGCATATGCCACCACAGAACAGGCCATCCAATCCCTTCTGGCCGAAAAGGTAGAATAAGTTGACTTCTTTCCCTGTTCTCGCTACCATTAATCGAGAGATTGTGGGTAAGGAGCCGCATTTGAACGATAATTCGATCCTGGTGATCGAGGACGAACCCAGCGTCGGTGAAGTGGTCAGCCTGTATCTGCGGCGGGCAGGTTTCACGGTTAATGTCATCATGAACGGCCGGACCGCCCTGGAAATGATGGAAAAACAGGTCCCGCGCCTGGTAGTGCTGGATATCATGCTGCCCGGAGCGGACGGCTGGGAAATTCTGCGCTGGCTGCGCTCGCGCGGAGACACGCCGGTCATCCTGCTGACCTCCCGCAAGGAAGAAACCGACCGCATCGCCGGTTTGGAAATGGGCGCGGATGATTACGTGGTCAAGCCGTTCAGCCCCCAGGAACTGGTCAGCCGGGTGCGCGCTGTGCTGCGCCGTACCGAGCCCAGTACGATGGAACCGGGCGAAACCCCGCTGACGTTCAACGATTTGCATATCGATTCACAAACTCACCTGGTTACCGTTCAGGGCGTGGAGAAATCCCTCACCGCCAAAGAATTTGACCTGCTGGTTCTGCTGGCCCGCCATCCTCGCCAGGTTTTCAGCCGCAACCAGCTCCTCGAAAGGGTGTGGGGCGAATCAGAATACATCGACCCGGGCACAGTCACTGTCCACATTCGCCGCCTGCGCGAAAAGATAGAACCCGACCCGGCCAATCCGCGCTACCTGCACACTGTGTGGGGCGTCGGTTATAAGTTCGAGCCATGAACCCATCCGGTTCTTCCCCCTCCCGAGCAATCTTCTGGCGCTTTGCCGCCAGTGTGCTGCTCCCTTTTCTGCTGGCGCTGGGCCTGTTCTACCTGCTGTTCATGCCGCCGGTCTCCGATTTTGGTTTAATGTTTCTGCTGATGGGCGGCACAACCCTGATTTCTTTCCTGGCAGCTTACGGCGCTTATCGCCTGGGATGGATCTATCGCTCCCCGCGCTTCCGCATCACCCTGCTGGCTGCCTACGCCCTGCCGGGTCTGCTGGTCTTCTTGAACGTCTATGTCACCGCCAAAATGATGTTTGCCAGCCAGCATGACCTCTTATTGGCTATCGTGCTGCTGGTCTTCGCCAGCGGGATCGCTATGTCGGTTGGATTTTTCCTGTCGGAAGGCCTGACGGACCGTATCTGGGAAGTCGGCCGGGCGGCCGAACGGGTGGCAGGCGGCGAATTGGATACCCGGGTGGTCGTGCGCGGGCGGGACGAAATGGCCGGTCTGGCGGCGGCTTTTAACGATATGGCCGCTCGCCTGCAAACTTCCGAGAAAAAACAGCGCGAAGTCGAGGCCCTGCGCCGGGATCTGATCGCCTGGGTGGGGCATGACCTGCGCACCCCGCTGACTTCGGTACGTGCCATCCTGGAAGCCCTGTCGGATGGCTTGGTGGAGGACCCGCAAAGTGTCCAGCGCTACCTGCGCACCGCCCAGGGGGATATCCGTTCCTTATCCCAGCTGATCGATGACCTGTTCGAACTGGCGCAAATCGATGCCGGCGGTTTAACCCTGGACTTGCAGCCCAACTCATTGGGCGATTTAATCTCAGACACGATTGAGAGCTTTACCGAGCCCGCTCGCCGCCAGCAGGTGGCGCTGTCGGGCGAAGTCGAACGCGGGGTCGACCCGGTGCTGATCGATGCGCCTCGCGTCGGGCGTGTGCTCTCGAACCTGGTGAGCAACGCTCTACGCCACACCCCGCCTGACGGCGCGGTCAGCTTGCGCTGCTGGCGCGAAGGCCGGCTGGTATGGATCGAAGTCAGCGACACCGGTGAAGGCATCCCCAGTGACGTCTTGCCGCATGTTTTTGAACGTTTCTACCGAGGGGAAAAATCTCGCAGCCGGGCCACGGGTGGCGCCGGCCTGGGCCTGGCAATTGCCCAGGGAATCGTCGAAGCGCACGGCGGCACGATCCGCGCCGAAAGCAATTTGGGACAGGGCGCACATTTCTTGATTCAATTTCCTGTAGGTTAATATTTATTTTATTGAAAAATACCTCTTTTCATTTTGAATATTCTGATATATAATTTAGATTATTGAAGCATTTGGAATTTTCAAATATGGAGAGCAATATGACAACCGACACCCGGAATGTACCGGAATTCACCAGCGTTTCTTTGGAAGGGCATGGTGATATGATCCTGATACACGGCAGCACGCCGTCTGTTATCATCGATACCGATCCTGAAACCCTCGAACACCTCAAGGTCGAGGTGGAAAATGGCCGCCTGGTTTTGGGCATGAAAAACTGGCTGGATCATCTCTTCCATTCCTGGAAGAAAATAAACTACACCGTCACCTATACCACCCTCGACAAAGTTTCTGTTTCCGGTTCCGGGAAGGTGCAGGCGGATGAATTGATGTCTGACAGCTTCAAATTTCACATCAGCGGCTCGGGCTCCCTGGCGGCTCGCCAGTTGACCACCAACGACCTGGAAGTTCACATTTCCGGTTCGGCAAATATTGATCTGGCTGGTATGGCGCAGCGCGAAGAGCTGCGCATCAGCGGCAGCGGGAAAGTCGTCGCCCGGGATCTGGTATGCCAGACCGCGGATGTGCGCGTCAGCGGTTCAGGCGATCTGACCCTCAATGTCACCGAAAAGCTGAATGTCTCCATCAGCGGCAGCGCGGGCGTGCGCTACCTGGGCAGCCCCCAGGTTTCACAGTCGATTTCTGGCAGCGGTTCAGTCAAGCAGATTGAATAATGCGGCCCGCGCCCAGGGATGGAGCGGCCCGCTTAAATGCTCGCGCAGGTATTCCAGGTAAACCCTGGCAGCCCGCGCGAGCGAAAGCTCCAGTGCCGCATTCAGGGCTTCAATGTAGGGTGGACTTCCAGGTTGGTCCCAGGCGATTTTATCCGCCACGAACAACACCAGGTCCAGCTTGCTCGCCGCCTGGCGCAGCGTGGTGTGGCAGGCTACCGCCGACAGCACCTCTTCATCCCGGACCCCGAAAATCTCGCGCGCCATGACCCCCGAAAGCTGCTGGTGGATCAGCATCGGGAAGGCTTCTTCCTCAGGCAAAACCGCCAGGCCCCAGAGCCGTGCCGCCTCCAGGCGGCGGTTGTTGGGGATTACCGCGCTGATATCGTGCAGCAAACCGGCCTGTTCGGCTTTCACGCCATCCGCCCCAAACCGCCTCGCTAGCCGCGAGGCCTCCGCTGCCACCTGCTGGACATGCGCCAGGGTGTGCGCCCGGTTGTGAGCCTGCAGGAAGGCGCTCACATCGGCTTGCAGCCCACGGCCCTGTTCTACCCCCTTCGTCCATTCCAGAAAAACATTACCGTTCATTTGAGGGACTATTTAAACTCAACCCTGCCGGATGCTGGCTTCTGCCACAAAATAAGCCATCTCCACCCGTAAACGGCGTTCGGCGGTAGCATAGCCGGGCGTGGAAAAATCAACCGGGGAAAAAATCGCGTTTCGCCGCTGGCCAAACAGATCCAAATCGCTGACAAAAGCCGACGCCGCCAGGGATACCCCCACCCCTGCCGGAACGGTAAGCACCAGTTCGCCCACAAATCCGGAGAACCGCAGATGTGTCTCGCCGGGTTGGATCGCCGCCTGGGTCAGGTCCAAATGGATATCGCCGACAAATTGGGAAAACTCTTCGTTAACCACCTGCCAGGGTCCGCTGCGGCGGAAATCCCCCACAAAACGGTAAGAAGAAATCCCGCCGGGTATCGAGCCTCCCGGGCGCAAAACGAACCACACCCCCAATGCGATCAACCCCACCGGCCAGCACAACGCCCAGCCGTTAAAGTTGAACAGGTTCCCCGCCAGAAGCACCGCCCCGCCTACCACAAGCACCAGACCGATGAAAATTACAGACCGGTTTGTTCCCATCTTAAACCTCCAAAAAATCTCCGCGCCTATAGCGACTGTGATGCACCCTAAGCGCCCAGCCTCAAGTTCATTTGGCAGTCAGATCCTTGTCTTCCATCTCCCAAGCGTGATCGAGCGTGTGAAACGCGGTATGCCGAATCAGGTAACGAAGCGGCCATTTCGCCACTTTACCGGCCAACTTTCCCTGTGAGTGGTAGTTCCGAATTGCGTTGCAATAGTCGTCGCGATGCGCCTTCATTTCCTTGTCGGTCAGCATTGCCTCATCAGTCGTAACCACGCCGAGCTTCTTCGCCCAGTCCTGCTCGTTGGCTACTATATGACGTACGATCTGGTCTCGATCTCGTCCTCCGCCGTGCGGACCCGGCTGCATCTCAGCCGACACGCGCGAACGCACTTCGTCGAAAAACGCCCAGCACGCCCTCATCAGCGTCAGTTCACGCTCTAATGCCTCGCCAGGCATAACCTGCTGGTCGATGCCCGAAAACGCGAACGAGATTCCCCAGAAGTCGGTGGAGCCCGTGCCCGGATACTGCTCGACCACATCGGCGGTGGTGATAGTCCCAAACGCAGCTTCCATCCCAGCCAGCTTTGTCACCACTGCATAACGAGGAACGTAGGAGAGTAAGCGTTCGATCGCTGCCTCTCCGGTTTTTGCCCCACGCTCGAGACCGGGCCAGTCCGGCGCCACCGCCACCACTTTCTTGCCCTTCGGTCCGATTTCAATAGTCACTCGAATATGGTTAGCCACAGTTCCACCTACACAATGGTTCCTGCTATCTTACAACCTGGAGAAAGAGCGAGTGAAATTTTTCATCCATATCGCTCGCGAGATCCCAAACCTTAGCATATATTTCTTGCGGTGGGTATCTTCATCAAGCTTTGGGAAAGACAATTCTAAAAATAGATCAGCTTTTTCCATAACGCGGGCTGACCCAGAATTTTCTTGTTCGCATTCGCCAAACATATAATTAACCCCCAATTCTCGAAAACTAAAATCAATTAACCCACGCAGGGCTTCTTTCATATAACCTTTTCCCCAATTTTGCTTACTCATTGCATATCCAAAATCAAGATCACCCAGGGTTTCATCACCAGGCCACCCCATTCCTATCCATCCAATCCACTGTTTATTTTGTTTTAATACAATAGCCAGGTTATAAGCCTCTCTAGGCGTCTTATTATTATGAAAAACTGCTCCCTTTAGCCATTCTTCAGCCTGGTCTTCGGTCTCCATCCGGATTGTAGTTTGAAAATAAGAAATTTCCGGATCAGAACCGAGATCAAAAAATGGTTTACGGTCTATCAAATGGATATCTCTCAAATAGAGCCGGGGAGTCTCGATTGTAAACATAGAACTCCCTTAACAGTAATAGGCGTCTTGCAGGTACACTTTTCCCGGTTTAAAAATAATGGTTAACGTCGTTTGCGGAATGCCATCGGCAGCAGCAGGAAGGTCGCGGCCGGCCAGATCCAGGCCAGGTCACCCGGGCCGCCCGGGCCGGTGCAAGCCGCCGTGCGCCGGATGCGGATCAGCTTATAATCGCTGGAGACTTCTGCGATTTCTTCGAGGGTCATGGTTTTCGGCTCAATGCCGATGGAACGCGCCGTGAAACCGCTGGCGATCAAGACCTGGCGCAGCAGTTCCAACCGGTCAGGGTGATGGCTGACGTCCTCGGCTTTCCCCTGCCACCAGCCTTCTGGCAGCCATACTTCCACCTGCGGATTCTTTAATATATTGCGATACCAATCGGAAACCGAGCCAAACCCGGCGGTGCAGTAAATATCGTTGTTGACGATACAATAATTTACCGGAGTCCGGCGCACCGCGCCGGTCTTGCGCCCCACATGGGTCAGCATCATGATCCTGCCGATCGTCTCGGGGGATATGTTGATATATTTGGCCAGACCCAGGCGCCACATCAGCAGCATAAATCGGTTGCCGTATTTAAAAGCCTGGCGCAGCTGCAGCGCTAAAACCGGATTGATTTCCATCCCGCCCTCCCGTTAAAAATTCCTTGTTTGACCTGGAGCTACCACGCGATGACTAAGCCTGCCTGCGCAATGAAATGACTTCCAGCAGCAGTTCGCGGTTGCGCCGGTTGGAACGCACCAGGAATACCAGCATCAAGATCGCCAGGATGCCTAAAAATGCGGACCCGACGGTATCATTCACGCGCACACTCGAAAAATTTTCGCTGATTGCTCGCCGTTTGTATCCGTTGTTTGCCGCCTGCACATTATCTTCACTCATATTTGGCCCTGTTTTCAAATTAAAATCGTCTTCATTTTATTTCTTGCGTTTTGAGCCCAGCAGCGACGCCAGCACTAATCCAAAGCCGATCCCGGCTGCGATCCACACCGCGCGCATATCCACCGGTAAAGCGGCACTCCCCTCTTCCAAAGGCGCATTCGCCGGATCGAGCCACAAGCGCAGGTTGTATAAGGCCGGAGTCAGCCGACCGGTAGCCCGGGTCAGGGTTTCGAACTCGTCCGCTACCGCCCACATCTCGTCCCGTGCGGCGTTGGCGTGGCCGGCTATATTGATCTCCGCGGCGTGGGTATTTACAAACCCGCGCAGCAGGACCAGCAGCAGGGGTTCCGGCAACCATTCCAACATGCGGTAATAGCCGGGGATGATTGGGATGTTCAACTCGCGCAGAGTGCGCAGGCTTTCACGGATCCCCCGCACTCCCAACAGCAGCCCATCGCGGGTGCGCGCCAGGCGGTAATTATCGCCTTCAGCGGAATAGATTGCCAGGGCCAGCGGGTTGATCACCGCCGCGTGTGATTTCAACCAGGCGTCCATGTTCGGCACCAACTGAGGTCCCAGCCGGGCTTCGGTCAGGGCGATGGCGATATGGATCAGGCGGCTGGAGGCCTGCCCGTCCAACTCTCCCAAATAGGTGCGCCCATACAGGCCAGGCCGGGATGTATAGCGGATGATATGTCCGCGGCGCACACCGCCCACCGCGCCAAAGCCCAACAAAACTCGTTCTCTGCCAAGGGCCGCGATATATTCATTGGCCCCACTTGGGTTATTTCCCAGGAAGAGCACGCTTGGGGTATGCTTGTTCGCGGCCAGCACGGGCAAGGCATCCGCAATCTGGTTCATGCGCAGAGCGACGATCACCAGTTCATAAGCGTCGTCCGGTTCCAGCGTCTCTTTGACGCTGACATGCACGGTTTCCGTTTGGCCGGTATTGGCCGCCTCCAACACAATCCCATGCTCGCGCATCTCATCACCACGCTGGCTGCGCGCCAGCAAGGTAACCATGTGGCCGGCCTGCCGCAGCCGGGCGCCATATTGGCTGCCGACAACTCCCGCACCATAAACCAGGATTTCCATAATGCCCTCCTGTATGAGTTTTATTTTAATCTCTTGATAGTATTATACTGACATTGTTAACTTCTTCACAGGAGCCGCCATGTTTCCCAACCGCGCCGCCCGCTACGCCATGTTCGGCCTGATCTACTTCGCTGAGGGGGCAATTCTGAGCTATTTCACCGCTCTCAACTCCCTCTACCTGCTGTCCTTTAACCTGAGCATGAGCCAGGTCGGCTTGATCGGCATGATCGCCTTGATCCCCTTCGTGATCAAGATTTTCTTTGGGATGCTGTCGGATCGTTTTAATTTGCTGCACCTGGGCTACCGCAAGCCGTATATTCTGTTCGGGCTGCTGGTGCAGTGCCTGTGCCTGGTAATCGCGCCGTCGATCAACCCCGGCAGTCAATTTGGCCTGTTCGCCCTGCTGGCGTTCGTGCTGATGTCCGGACAGGCGCTGTACGATACCTGCACCGATGGATTGGCCCTGGATACCACCTCGAAGGAAGAAGAAGGCACCATCCAGGGAATTATGGTCGGAGGCCGCGCTCTGGGCGTCGTCTTGATTTCGGCCGCTCTGGGCTCGATCGTGCAAAACTTTTCGTGGTCCGGCGCCTTCTGGCTGCTGGCCCTGCTCACCCTGCTGCCTTTACCCCTGGTGTTATGGGCGCGCGAGCCGCAGCGCACTGCCGAACGGCGTTTTGAATGGCGCGCATTCGGCGCGTTCACCCGCTGGCCGGTGATTGCCCTGGGGCTGGTCGGCGCGCTGTACTCTCTGGTGATCAATGCCGCCAACCAGATCGTCAATCCCTTTCTCCAGCATGAGTTCGGCATCAATTTTGCCAGCGCCGGCCTTTTCACTACCATCTGGGGTGTAGGAGTGGCGATCGGGGGGCTGACCGGTGGGCGCCTGGTCGACACCCTGGGCCACCGCCGCTCCCTGGTGACTGCCGTCGGGCTGAGCCTGGTCGGCGTGCTTCTGCTGGCTTTTACCCCCGGCGTGGCAGTGGCCGTGGCCCTGGTCGTGCTCTTTGGCCTGGCCTTCGGTTACTATGAAACGGTTTACTTTGCCATCTCGATGAACCTGACCGACCCGCGCATCGCGGCCTCGATGTTCGCCATCCTGATGGCAGTAGCCAATGTGGGCACAGGTATTGGCCTGGGCGCCAGTGGAGCATTAGTGGATACCATCGGCTACCGCCTGACCTTTGCGATCGTCGCTGCCCTCAATCTGTTCGTCCTACCGCTCATTCCCGGTGTGTTTCGCAAACCGGCCACAGCGGAGGCGGCTCCGGTGGTCGCCAAATAAGCAGCATTCGCGCTGCATACAATGGAGATTTTTTGTGACAACTGCTGTGCAAGCCCTCAATTTACCCCCGCAGGTTCGCGGGGTGCCTGTGCTGGGTGTCCTGCCCCAGGTCTGGAAGAATACCCTTGATTTTTTCCTGCAGTCCGCTTTAACCTATGGCGACGTGGTGCGCATCGATATGGGCCCGCGGCGCATGTTCTTGGTCAGCCATCCCGACCTGGTGAAATATGTCCTCCAGGATAACAATAAAAACTATGTCAAAGGCTATGAAATGGTCAAGCCCCTCATGGGCGAAGGCCTGGTGACCAGTGATGGCGATCTCTGGCGGCGCCAGCGGCGGCTGATTCAGCCCTTGTTTAACCGCCCCAACATGGCTGGCCTGTTTCCGATCATGGCGGAAACCACTCAGGAGGTGATCGAAGGTTGGAAGCACCGGGCCAACCCGGATGAGCCGCTCGACCTGGCCTCCGAAATGATGCTGCTCACACAGACGATTATCCTGCGCACTATGTTCTCGGCCGATATGGGCGCGCGCAGCCGCGAGATCTCGGGCTATTTTGCGTCTTCGCTTGAATACATGAACAGCCTGATGATGTCGCCTAACCCAATCTTCAACCGGCTGCCTACCCCGGCCAACCGCAGGTTTAAGGCCGCGCTGGATAATCTCGACGCGATCATCTACCAATTTATCGCCGACCGCCGGGCCAAAGGCAGCCACGACCGCCAGGACCTGCTGGCAGTATTAATGGAAGCCAAAGACGTTGACACTGGCCAGGGAATGAGCGACAAACAGGTCCGCGATGAATTGATCACCATTTTCCTCGCCGGGCACGAAACCACCGCCACCCTGCTGGCCTGGACCTGGTTCCTGCTGGGCCGCAGCCCGGTGGAAGCTGCCAGGGTGCAGTCCGAGATCGATACAGTTTTGGGCGGGCGTACCCCGGAAGTCGAAGATATCAGCCGCTTGGTCTATACCCGCCAGGTGCTGGACGAATCGCTGCGCCTTTACCCCCCGGCCTGGATGTTTGCCCGCCGCTCGGTCGGCGAGGATACAATCGGCGGTTTTCATATGAAAGCTGGATCGATGGTCATGCTCAGCCCCTATGTGACCCATCGCCTGCCGGCTTTTTGGAAAGAACCCGAGAAATTTGACCCGGCACGGTTTACCCCTGAGGCGGTATCTTCCCGCAACCGCTACGCCTACTTCCCCTTCGGCGGAGGACCGCGGCTGTGCATTGGCATGCCGTTCACCCAACAGGAAGCGCCGCTGCTCCTGGCGATGATCCTGCAGAATTTTCAGGTGGATCTGGTCGCCGGTCAGACCGTCAAAGCCACCCCGCTGGCTACACTGCGCCCCAAACCGGGCGTTTGGGCCCGGTTAAAAGCGCGCTGAACGATCAGAGGTCCTTGACCAGATCCACGATGATCTGGATCGCGCGTTCGTAGCTGATTTTGCCCGTGTTCAACACCACGTGGTAAAGCTGGGCGTCGTTCCAGTCGCGGTTGTAATGGCGCTTGATGTAGTCGGCTGAAGCCGCATCCCGGTCCAGGATGGTATCCTGGGCCTCGCGCCGCGCTTCCTGGTCCGCCTGGTAGACCTTACCGGCCTGTTTGTTTCTTTCTTAAGATTCTGGATGCGGAATTCTACCGGCGCCACGATGCGGATGTGGACGGCTTTCGACTTATCCTGCAGGATCACCTGGCTGCCGCGCCCCATGATCATCATATTGCCGATCTGGTAAGCGCTGCGGATCGCTTTCTGCACCAGCGAAAGCATGACGTCCTCGCCCAGAGGGACCTCCAGGTCGTACACCGAGATCCCCCCGCTTTCGAGCAGGTGTCCGGTGGTCATCATCACCGAGCGGTTGAACAGGCGATCCATAAAAGAACGCACCTTATGGCTGTCTTCCGAATAGTCGAACACCTCCGACTCGTTGATGCCGGCTTCGGCTGCCGCTTTAGTGATCATGCTTTTATCAAAATGGGGGTATCCCAGGGTTTCCCCGACCCGGTCGGCGATCTCGTCCCCACCGCTGCCGTACTGTCGTGAAATGGTAATGACTGCCATTCATCACCTCCGTTTGATATCACTATATCACGCCCCCACGGGCGATACAACCGAAATTACGGGTGAGGTAAAAAAGACCTATTGGGTTTCAAACAGCGAGTCACTTCGCCAGTTCTTCCAGTGCAGGACGGTACAATTGGATAAATTCACTTACCTGATGAGCAAAATCTTCATCCAACCCTGGAAGGAGGGACGGTTTTTCGATGGGAGTTAAAATCACCCGTCTCTGGTCGCGGTCCGGTTCCAAAGACACTTTTTTACCTTCGGCAAGGCCTAAACTGTCGAGGATTTCTTTAGGGAGCGAGACAACTACACTGTTTCCGGTTTTAAACAAACGACGCAACATATCGGCCTCCTGTGCTTACACCGTCATGAAAATATGTGGCTGCGGGCCTGATCCATCGGGGCCGGAATAGGTCCTTGCTGTTGGCGACCTTCACCCTTCGATCGGGTGACGCAGCACCGTTTTCATCTTCTCCGCCTGGGCCCGGCGCGGGTCGCTCAGGTATATTTCATGGTGTTTGCCGTGCATGCGAAAGCCATTTTGGGCGGCAAACTCGTCCATCACCCGGATCGTGCGCATCTCGTCGCTGTACGGGCCGATGTGCATAATCTGGATGCAGCGCCCTTCCTCGATTTCCTCCAGGCGCAGGCTGGCTAACGCCGCGGAGGGCTTTTTCTTACGCATCTGGGCAAGCGCCGCCTCGAACATCTCCGCGGTGACGAATTCCGGCTGGAGGATCAGCAGGGTGTACTTCCATCCTTCGGGATGGTTGAGATCATACGCCCCGCTGTCCGTCCACCACAGCCCTTCCAGGGCCATCACCGGATAATCGACCGGGTTATCCTGGCGTTTTTTAACCGCGAATTTGAGGGTATAGGCCGTGCCATACATCGCTTCCGTCGCTTCGGCAAAACCCGGCGAATCTCCCGGCCCGTGCCCGGGCTCGATTTCGCCGTCGATCGTCAGGAACTTGAAACGGGGCACGGTCACCACCACTACCGCCTTCGACGGCGGCTGGTACAGCTCTTTTAACTCTCTTTTCAGGTCCAGGGTGATCATCTCATCCTTCCTTTCACACACCCGCAAAATTTTTGTTGGCGCTGGGGTTGGTCGTTGTTCCGGTTCTAATGATATTTGGGATGTCCGCCTTAAGACAGGGGATATTCTGAGATCAACCAGCTTGCCCAAAATCCGCTTTCCGCCTGCAAAGCGCCGCTTCGAATATCTCGGACGATGGGCAGAGTTTTTTCAAAAGTATCGATCAATCCATAGGAATTGAAACGCACCCCATAATTATCGGCAATTTCCTGCTCCATTGAGCCGCAAATCAAGGAATGGAAATCGGCATAATCATAGCCAATGACCTCAAAACCGATCGGGGAAGCCAACAACTCTACCTGCTGGAACTGACGGAGCTTCTGGCGGACGCCATTTTCTGCTACATTGTGCTTGGGCTCGAACTCATCGATAAAATTTTGAACTTCGTCCTCCGGCAGGGCGATGCTGATTAGCTTGAGGTCGGGCAGTTTATAAAAGGTCTGGGAATAGGCCTGCTGCGCCAACAGACAGCTCATAAAAACATTGGGATAGCCAAACTCGTTTTTATCCAGCAGCGAATCAAAATTGTTTTGCATCTCAAGAAATTGAGTGTGGGTCAGGCCGAGATCATGCTGAAATTTCTGCTGTTCCTCGTGTGGGTCGGGGTTGGCAGTCCAGGTGAAAACCCAGGCATCGGGCACCTTCTCACATACGCAGCTGCAGGCCGACCAGATCACGGGTGGCAATAACTTTGCGTTCATCCATTTCTTAAGTTTTGCGCCCTGGATCAGGTAATAACCGCCGAGGATATAGCCCATCACTGTTTATCTCCTAAATCTCCGCCAGGCCTTTTCCCCATTTTTATAAAAAAATCATGATTATCATAATGTAAATTTCCTTATCAGGGTAGCTGTTTGGCTGTCGAATTTTAAACCTGGATGGTCGAGAGGTTTACATTTCCGCTGGCGTAAACTAAAATTTTAACTTTCCGGTAACCGACCAATCGTGACAGTAGATCGAATGTTATTCATCGATGTCTGCGAGAATTTGGGTATTATTCTATCTATACGAAGCATCCAATAAACTCACTTTTGTCGTCAGCAGCATAAATTCTTAACTCAGGAACATATACACCATGGCAGAATCCGGCAAGCAGTCACTCACCATCCACGAGCCAATTTACCGGAAGAATTTTTTTATCTTTCTGACCGACAACATATTATTCAGCCTGGCGATGAGCATTATCAGCCCGACGACCCTCATCCCGGATTTTATCCGCCATTTAACCAGTTCCGAGGTATTGATCGGGTTCTCTTCCAGCCTGTTTGACGTGGGCTGGACCCTGCCCCAATTGTTCATCTCGCGCTTTATCGTACGCTTTGAACGCAAAAAATGGTGGTTCGTCGGGCCCAATATCCCGGTGCGTTTCGTGATGCTTATCTTTGCTGGCCTGACGGTGCTGCTGGGCAAAGACCAGCCGGGTGCCATCCTGATTGCTTTTCTCATCTGTTATGCGATCGCCGCGCTGGGCGATGGTATCGTGGGCGTGCCCTGGATGGACCTGGCAGGGTCAAGTCTGGATGGCCGCTGGCGGGCGCGCATGTTTGGCCTGACGATCGCTGTCTCAGGTGTGATCATGCTGGGGGTGGCGCCGCTGATTGGGATTGTTTTGGGCAGCGCTGGCCCGGCCTTTCCCAATAATTATGCCCTGATCTTCGGCGCCGCCGGGCTGTTATTTGCGATCTCGATTTTGCCCTTTTTATTCGTTCACGAGCTCCCCGGCGGTAAAGCTGCCGAAAAAATACCCTCGATGGCCGAATTCCTGCCCAGACTGGGCCGAGTCTTGCGCACGGATATTCAATTTCGGGCGATGATCGTCACCCGCATGCTGACCAGCCTGTTTGCCATGGCCGGCCCTTTTTACATCGGTTTCGCCACGGTGCAGCTGGGCCTGTCGAGTACGGTAGCCGTGCCCACCTTGCTGGCGATGCAGACCATTGGCAGCGTGTGCGGCGCGTTGATTTATACCTGGGTGGGGGCGCGGCGGAATTTGCTATTTATTCGCCTGGCGCTGGGATGCGCCGCCTTGCTGCCGGTCAGCGCGCTGCTGGCTGCCGTTTTCGGACCGCTGCCGCTGTATTTCGGTTTCCTGATCTCCGGGCTGACCGGATATAATCTTTTCGTGAGCTATATGAACTGGGTCATTACCAATTCCACCCCTGACCAGCGCCCGATTTATGCCGGATTATTCAACACGATTGGGGCGGTGATCTCGCTGATTGCCCCGCTGATCGGCGGGACGATAGCGCAGCAAATCGGATATGAATGGCTGTTTGTTGTGGCGTTGTTGATGGTGCTGAGCGCCCTGTTCGTGACCCTGCGTTACATTCATCAACCCCGCCTTGAACCCACCGTTTAATTTTTCGAATCCAACTATAATTTAGATAATTCATCTCATTTATTCGGGAGGGTGTATGCAATCCAAACCCGGTTTCCGCCGGCGGGCTCAATACCTGGCCGACGAATTATTTTCCCACGGCCCGGTCACCCTGATCGGCGCCCTGGCAGTCCTGTCTCTGGCGATTATCCTGGTGGCAGCCCTGATCCTGGTCCTGGCCGGAATATCGCCGGATGACAGCGGCCGGATGAGCTTCATCGAGGCCTTCTGGGTCAGTATGATGCGCACCCTCGATGCCGGCACGATGGGCGGGGATACCGGCTGGGGCTTCAGGTTGGTCGAGTTTTTTGTCACCGTGGGCGGCATCTTCGTGATCAGCACCCTGATCGGTATCCTGAGCAACGGCATATCCGACCGGCTGGAAGGGCTGCGTAAAGGCCGCTCGCAGGTCCTGGAAAATGGGCATATCGTGATTTTGGGATGGTCGGAACAGGTTTTTACCATTGTTTCAGAACTGGTCGAAGCCAACCGCTCCCTGCCCAAATCCTGCATCGTCATCCTCGGGTCGGAAGAGAAACCGGTCATGGAAGATGCGATCCGGCAGAAGGTGAAAGACCAGGGCCACATGCGGATCGTTTGCCGTTCGGGCAGTCCGATGGAGATCAACGACCTCAAGATTGCCAGCCTGCACAGCTCGCGCTCGATCATCATCCCTTCACCCGAGAGCGACGACCCCGATTCGGATGTAATCAAGACTATCCTGGCGATTACCAACCACCCCGACCGCCGGGAGGACAGGTATCATATCGTGGCTGAACTGCGCAATGAAAAAAACCTTGAGATTGCCAGGGTGATTGGCAAGGAAGAAGCTGAGTTTGTCGAAGTGGCCGATTTTATTGCCCGGGTGATTGCTCAAACCTGCCACCAATCCGGCCTTTCGGTAGTTTATACCGACCTGCTGGACTTTGCCGGAGATGAGATTTACTTTTATACGGCCCCTTCCCTGGTTGGAGAAACCTTTGGGAGCATCCTCTCTTCTTTTGAAAAGAATGCGCTGATTGGACTTTATTCAAACGGCGCCGCGAAATTAAATCCGCCGATGGATACACCCGTACAGGCCGGCGACCAGTTAATTGTGATCGCGGAAGACGATACGAAAATCAACCTCACCGGGGGTGGAGCTGGAGATCTGGATGAATCCATGCTCGCGGCATCTCCGCCGGCGTCTCCCCGGCCCGAATTCACCCTGGTCCTGGGCTGGAACTGGCGCGCGCCGACGATTATCAACCAGTTAGACCAGTACATGTCGCCCGGATCGCGGTTGATGATCGTATCCGCCCTGGAAGAAACGGAAATCCAGGAAATGGCCGCGGCCCAATACAAAGAATTGACCAACCATGATTTCACTTACCGCAAGGGTGACACCACCGATCGCCGGCTGCTCGAATCTCTGCCGCTGAACCAGGTGGACCACGTTATCGTCCTGGCTTATACCGACACGCTGGATGTCCAACAGGCGGATGCCCGCACGCTGGTCACTTTGCTTCATATGCGTGATATCGCTGAAAAACGTTTCCTGGCCTATTCGATCGTCACCGAGATGCTCGATATCCGCAACCGCAACCTGGCGGAAGTGGCGCAGGCCGACGATTTCATCGTCAGCGACAAGCTGGTCAGCCTGATGCTGGCCCAGGTATCGGAAAACCCCCATCTCAATGCCATATTTTCCGATTTGTTTTCCCCAGTCGGTTCGGAAATTTACCTTAAACCGGTGAGCAATTACCTGCTCCCAGGCCACCCGCTGAACTTTTACACCGTGGTAGAAGCCGCCCGGCGCCAGGGTGAGGTAGCTATCGGCTACCGCTTACGGACCCAGGCTCACGACGCTGACCGGAATTACGGGGTGGTGATTAACCCCCAAAAGTCTGAAACCGTGATGTACACCGCCCGCGACCAGATCATCGTGATTGCCGAGAAATAAACCATGTCATCTGACAAACCTGAAAAATGGGACGCCCCCATCCTTGAATTCGACCCCAATCCCCAGGCCATCTTACAGCCGCACGGGCCGAAAATCACCGGTCAAATTCCGGAACGAGTGCTGCTGTGCTTTTTCCTGGATGTCATCCGTAAGCTTCAGGAAGCTGGCAAGCTGGTTGAAGTGGGCCGCATGGCCTCCGAAATGGGACCCAACCCGGTTTACCGCATGGAACATCTGGGCCAATCCATGCTGGTCGTCCACCCTGGGGTTGGCTCAGCCCTGGCTGCCGGTTTCACCGAGGAAATGATCGCCATCGGCGGAAAAAAGTTTATCGCCTGCGGTGGGTGCGGCGTGCTGGATAAGGAGATTGCAGTAGGTCATCCGGTGATTTTGACGGCAGCTGTGCGCGACGAAGGCGCCTCGTACCATTACCTGCCCCCTGGGCGCGAAGCGCTGCCCGACCCGCGGGCGGTCTCCGCCCTGGAGCAGTCCTGCCGCCAGGCCGCGCTGCCATACCGCCTGGGCAAAGCCTGGACGACGGACGGTTTCTACCGCGAGACGCACGCCCGGCGCGAAAAGCGCATGGCGGAAGGCTGCATTGTGGTTGAGATGGAAGCCGCGGCCTTCTTCGCCGTGGCCCAATTCCGCGGGGTGGTCTTTGGCCAGATCGTATATGGCGGCGACCTGGTAATCCCCGAAGGTTGGGATCACCGCAGCTGGGTAGACCGCATGGATGACCGGATGACCCTTTTCAATCTGGCGGCGAACGCCCTGGTCAGCCTCTAGACCCACATATTTTTATTTTCTATTGGACCGCCAGTTCGCTGGCTGTTACTTCGAATAAGTGCAGGGCAGCTCTCATCTTCAATTCCAATTCTACAATTGAATTGAATTTCACCAGATCTTCGAGCTGAGCCAGCACATCCTCCGGCAGATGCCTGGAAATGTGCACAATATAATAATCGGGGTGAAGCGGCGTGTATTTCATGCGCAGAACTTCGATCAGCGGCTGCACCAGCCATTTGTGATAATAACCAAAAGCCTCCATAAAATTGCCGCGCTTCAGGTATTTCTCAAGTCGAGAAAACTGGGCCACGGTTTCACGCAGCTCCTGCAGCCGGCCTGGCCGGTCGAGCTGGGCCATTGCTTCCTCCTGCGAACGGTAGCTGATGCCCCCAATCCGGTCGAACACAACCAGCGGCTTCTCGATCTCATCACCCATAATGAACTGGCTGCCGTGTCCGGTCCGGTAAGCCACAAAATCGACCAGAAGAAAAGGCGAGGTGCCTGCCAGGTGAAACACCGAATGCCGCTGAAAATCGGGGCGGCCCAGCCGGTTCACAAGATCAACAATTCCCAACGTTTCCAGCGCAGACTGCGCCAGCTCTCCAGCTTTCTCCAGAAAACCGTCCCCAACCGAACAGCACAGGTCAATATCCGAATATTCATCCACGCAGCCCGCCGCATCGGCACCTTCCAGCCACACTGCCCGCACGTCAGGTTCGCGCTGCAGCTGTTCAGAAAGGACTGCAATGATTCGGTCGCGAATTATTTCCATAACCTCTCCATATTATAAAATGAGTGCGGCGGCGGCCGCACTCATTAGTAATAAACGAAAATCAGACAGAAGCGTAGAGTTTGCGGTGCACGGCGCTCAAGGCGCGCACCTGCTCCGCGGCGTGGTATGAAGAACGCACCAGCGGCCCGCTCTCCACCCAGGAAAAACCGATCTCCAGGCCGAAAGCCTTCAATTCCGCGAATTCACCCGGGGTATAGTAGCGCTCGATCGGCAGGTGTTTGCGGCTGGGCTGCAGGTACTGCCCGATCGTCAAAATGTTCACCCCCCACGACCGCAGGTCGCGCATGGTCTCCTTGACCTCATCCAGCGTTTCGCCTAATCCCACCATGATCCCTGATTTGACGAGCACTTCCGGATCGAGCAGGCGGGCGTGGCTCAGTGTGGCCTCGGACCAGCGGTAATTGTCCTGCGGTTGGACGAGTTTGAACAGGCGCGGCACGGTTTCGACGTTGTGGTTAAGGATTTCCGGGCGGGCATCCATCACAATCTTCAGCGCCTCGACGCTGCCCTTGAAATCGGGGATCAGCACCTCGATCGAAGTGCCGGGAGAAAGCTGACGGATGCGGCGGATGACCATGGCGAAGATCGGCGCGCCGCCGTCTTTGCGCTCGTCGCGGTTGACGCTGGTGATCACGGCATGTTTGAGCTCCATCGACTTGACCGCCTGCGCCACGCGCTCCGGCTCGGCCCAATCCAGCAGGGCCGGCTGGCCGTGTTTGATGTCGCAGAAACCGCAGGTACGGGTGCAGACATCGCCCATCATCAGGAAGGTAGCTGTGCCGCTGCTCCAGCATTCACCCATATTCGGGCAGCCGGCTTCCTCGCATACCGTGTGCAGCTCTTTCTTGCGCATCAAGGATTGCAGCCATTCATAAGTCTCACCCGATGGCGCCCGCACCCGGATCCAATCCGGGCGGCGCATGGGTGTAGTATCAATTTTTTCCGGGTTGACCCGGTCTCTGGTAGGTATTACCGGCATGAAAATCTCCTATAGAGGTGATTATACCGCGGGATGGGTCTATGCCAGCGAACGGCTACTCTCCCCATGCCAGATAGTTTCAGTCGTCTACCATCTATCTTGAAACCATTTCCATATTCCTTGAAACCAAACGAATCAAATCGGTTCTTGCCTTTGAATTGGGGATAACCCGGTGTTTCGCCCGCCTTAACTCTGCGGAAAAACACCTGAAAAGCCCTATCCAAATCCGCAACTGCGACCTGCAATACGTGCGAGTGGATATTTTTCGCATAGGGGTTACCGTTTTTCAATACCTTTACTTTTTTGAGCTGAGAATACTTCCCAATGGTTTCACCGCGCAATTCATAAGCTTCTTTGCGTTCCGCAAGACAGTCGTTATAAAACCGCCTGCATGTTTCGATTGTCGATTCCATCCTCTTGCGCTGTGAGTGGGTCGGATATATCCGATACTGAAATGTTTTTATCAACCCAGTTCTCCTATAGTACATTACTACTATATTCTGGTATCTACTCACCGCCTACTGGGACCGGCAGGGACGGCAAGCCAAAGAGAGTTTGAATGGCATCAAAGGCTTGAATGCCGGATAATTCGGCGGTATCGATGACCGAGGCCAGGGCAGCAAATGCATTTACGCCCCATTCCGAGCGAAAACAGCCCATCACTTTGCGATGAATGACGGAGGGTCGCAGCGCTCGTTCGGCTACATTGTTCGTCGGCTCAACATCGGCACGATACAAGAAAACGAACAGTTTGTCACGATGTTTGCGATAGCGGTTTTGCAGCCGTCTGGCGTCAGGTGGAGCAAGCGAACGTTGAAGCAGCCGATCACAGTGGCGCTCGACCCGCGCCACCTGGGCGGCGTATTGGTCAGGAGATAATTGGTCACGTTGGTGATGAAGGTGGATGGCATAGCGGAACAACATTTGCATCGCTCTTGGCCAGGTCAAGGTGGGATCTGCATCCACCACGGCCTGCAAGTTGCGAATTTGATGAGCCAGGCACAATTGACGTTTTTTGGCCGGAGCTTTCAGTTGTGCGCCGTAGCAATCGCTCACCCACACTTCAGCCTCGTACTTCCCCATGAATTCCCGGATCACATCTTCACTGCGACTGAACCGGACGACATGCCAGATTGCTTTTCCCGTACAGAAGACCCATTCCCACCAGTTGTCGCCGGTCACCCGGCTGCCAGTCTCATCGCTGTGGATGACCGCGCTTTGGCGCACGGCCTTTTGAATGGGTTCGCCCGCTCGAATCGCCTGTTTTCCGCCGCGCCGCATGATCCCATCGATCCCACCCTGGCTGATCTTGACCCCGTGCAGGTTGAGCAGCGCCAATTGGGTGCGTTCATAGCTCATGTGCTGCTCCTGCCGGTAGTACACCACCGTGGTTTCCAGGCGTGCGCCAAAAGTCCGTTCCATCTCCAATCCAATCGGCGGCTCGGCCATCTGAACGTGTCCGCAATCCGGACAGACCGTTTCGTACTGCCTGACCTCAATCACCTCAGCCTTGGCTTCCGGCAGTTCCGTAATCTGGTTCACCTTTACCAGCCGCTCGCCTTCATCCGAAAGCGCAGTGTGGCACTTCTGGCATGCCGGCACGCGCAAATTGACCGTATAATCCGGCTGTGCCACCCAGGCCCGTTCATGTTTCTCATGCCCTACTGGCGGACCGTGGCGATGCTTGCGCTTATCCTTCGGCCGATTCCCTTCTTGGTCTCGCGAGGGCGGCTGCGACGAGTTCTTCGAGGTCGTCGGCGGTTTTTGTTTGCCTTCCAGTTTCAATTTCATGGCTTCAAAATCCGCTCGCAATTGAGTAAGCTGTCTGGCTTGTTCCAGAATCAGATTGATCAACTCCTCCTTACTCAGCGCTTCAAGCTCGTCTCGGTTCATTTGCCGACTATCTTACCAAACTTTACCGGTTCTTTGCAATCCGGTGAGTAGATACATATTCTGCTGAATTTAAGTCTTCTATTCAAATAATTCGTTCGGTTACGGCTACAGCCAAAAAGATAAACCCGCCTATTCACTCGCACTAAAGTGCGGAGACTTGCGGCAGGCTCTAATAACCGGATAGATATTTCTATTAAACCTTCAGGCCATTGCCTGGCTGGCTTTTTATGAGTTCGCAAGGCCAACAAACCGGGCGATGTTCCCGCCCAAAATCAACGCCTGGTCAACCGGGGCAAAGTCCCGCAGCAGCGCCCGGTACATCGCCAGGCGCACGTGCATCAGCCCAAAGGGCGTATCGCTGCCGAAACAAACCCGGTCCGGGCCGGCATGCTGCAGGGCATGCAGAACCGGCAGTTCGTTAATCGCGCTGCCGATCGCCAGCACATTCGGACAGGCCTGCAGCACTTCCACCGCCGCCCGGTCGAGGGAGGGCAGTCCCGCCCCACCTAGATGGATCATGATGAATTTATTTTCCGGGAATAGTTGCGCGATGCGCCGCAAACGGTAAGGGTGAGTGTTCTCGTAGAAATCCGCGCCGATGTGAAAAGCGATGATTTTCTTGTGTCTTGCAGCCTGCTCGATCAGCGGCAGCGCCAGGTGGTCGTCATCGATCACATAATCATCTTGCGCGCCGTTGAATTTGATTCCAATAAAACCGTATTCTTCGAAACAGCGGCGGATCGCCGCGGCCGCCCGCTCTTTGCCCAGCCTGGGATTGGTCCAGCCAAAGGGGATAAACCGCCCAGGAAAATCGCGGTTGGCCTGGAAAACGGCCTGGTTTTCCGGTTCGATGTTCTTATCATAGGTGGGTTTCAGCCAGATCAAGGCTTTATCGACCTGAGATCGATCCATCGCCGCCACCAGTTCCCCGGCAGTGATCGCCAGGCTGTCCCATTTTTGAGAGGAAATATGGCAATCGGCATCAATAATCATCAAGAGGCTCCTTCCTTTTCATCATTTTACCAAATTCTGCTGCTGTCCTTGACAATCAGGGTACGGTATGATAAAAATTCTACCGTCATGATGGTACGTCTGGAACTGAAGCGACACTAGACCGAAATCACCCCCTCCGTAATGGATTGTGGGGGCGTCAGTGCTTTATAGTACCAGGTTCTCAATACCCATATTATTAAAGCCAAGCCCTCCGCCAATCGAAGCCCGGAGGGCTTATTGTATATAAATGCAAAACAAACCTGAGGTAGCGGTCATTAATCAGGTTTAGGTTAAAAAATCGCCGTTGTGAGATCTGCTGGATGGTTTTGGTTTTCCGGTGACCTGGAGGAGGTCACCATAAATTTGTCAGATGAGGAGAGGTTACCATGTTTTCCAACAAAGTGAAATTGCTGTATCTTTTGGCCATCGTTGTTGTCGTGCTCTCGGCATGCGCCCCCGCAGCGACTCCAACCGCGGCGCCAACGACGGCGCCTGTTGCAACTCAGGCCCCCGCTGCTACCCAGGCACCCGCCGCAACCCAACCGCCCACAGCGACCGTTGCGCCTACCGCAACCCAGGTCCCGCCGACGCCAACCCAGGCTCAGCCGACTGCGACCCAGGCGCCTACGCCCGTTGCGGTAATCTCACCCGATAAGCTTGCTCAGAAGGGCCGCCTGTTGATCTGCTCAGACATTCCCTACCCGCCTCAGGAATATTTCGATGATCAGGGCAACCCGGTCGGAATTGATATCGACCTGGGAACCGAGATCTCCAATCGGCTTGGCTTGAAGGTGCAGTTCGTCAACAGCGTATTCGACACAATCATCGCTGCAGTCAATGGCGGCAAGTGCGACATCATCATGTCGGCAATGAACATCACCGATACGCGCAAGAAGCAGGTCAGCATGATCCCGTACTTCATCGCTGGACAGGCGTTGGTGGTGGTCAAAGGCAATCCCAAGAATATCAATGGTCCGCTGGATATCTGCGGCCAACCGGTCGCGGCAGAAAGCGGCACCACTAACTCCGACTGGCTGGCAGGCGCTAACGATTACAAGGGCGCCGGTTTACCGGCAGATTGCGCCAAGGCTGGCAAGAAGGCTCCCCAGGTCGTCGTCACCCAGAAAGACTCCGATTCTCTCCAGCAGTTGCAAGCCGGCAAAGTGGTCGCTTATGCGACTGACTCCCCGGTTGCTGGATACTACACCTCCCAGCACGGCGACCAGTTCCAGATTGCCGGCCAGGTGATCCAACCGATTCCGGAAGGTATCGTGGTGCCTTGTGGCGCTGAGGATTGCACCACCGCCCCACTTTCCGATGTCGGCATGGCCGTTCAGAAGGCATTCCAGAGCATGGTCGATGATGGCTCCTACCTTACTATCCTCAAGAAATGGGGGCAGGAAGAATCAGCGATCAAGTGATGTTTCTCTGATCATCGCCCGAAAGCTGCGCGAGAAGCCGGCAAAGGGGCACCCTTGAACCTTAATCGATAAACCAGTCGGGCTGGCCGGAATAAACAACCGGCCAGCCCAGAACTTGCTTACGCAAGGGAGACCCGCATGTATCATTTTGATTGGGAGGTTTTCTGGAAATATCTTAACCCCTTCACCGCCCTTCAGGATCCGCTGATACGCAACGGTCTGATCGTCACGATCGTGGTCAGTATCCTGGCGCAGTTGTTGGGAGTCATCCTGGGCCTGTTTGCAGCGTTGGGAAAAACCTCCAAATTCATGCCGTTAAAATTCTTACACCATGCCTTTGACGATGCCTTAAAACAGAGTCGTCTGGCTTCCGCGCTGCTTAATTTGGTGGCCAGTTTCGCCCCCTTAAAATTGGTGGCGGATGTGTATGTCTGGTATTTTCGCGGCACACCTCTGCTGGTCCAGATGTCCTTACTGTTTTTCGGCCTGGGCGTCACCCATATCTACGGCTTTCCCGACATCATCCTTGGCTCTTTTATCATCAGCGGCGCCATCCAGGCCGGTTTGCTGGCCCTGGGCGTTAACGAAGGCGCATATATGGCAGAGATCGTGCGGGCCGGCATCGAAGCAGTTGACACAGGTCAGATGGAAGCCGCTAAATCGCTGGGCATGACCTATGGAACAGCCATGCGTCGGATTGTCTTACCCCAGGCCGCCAAGGTGATCATCCCGCCCCTGGGCAATGAGTTCAATAACATGATGAAGACCACATCCATCATGCAGGTGATCTCAGCGGCCGAATTATTCTTCGCCTTTACCCAGGTGAATGCCCGCCTCTTTAAACCTTTCGAGCTGTTTATCGCCGCTTCAATGTACTACCTGTTGCTCACCACAATTTGGGATTTCTTCCAGCGCAGGATCGAAGCCAGCTTGGGTGAACGCAAATCAACCGAACTGTCGGTTGGCTTTTCTGAGCGTGTGTTTGGAGCTCGGCCCAGCCCGCGCGTGGGAGGTCACTAATGGCATTCACCAAACCTTCTTTTAACTTAGAGGGATGCGGAGATACGATCGTACAGTTCGAGCACGTCGAAAAATACTTCGGCCGGCTGCATGTGCTCAACGACATTAACTTGCAGGTCTGCAAGAACGAGGTGCTGGTGATCATCGGGCCTTCCGGCTCCGGCAAAAGCACCATGCTGCGCTCGATCAACCACCTGGAGAAGATCAACAGCGGGCGCCTGCTGGTGAATGGTGATCTAATCGGTTACCGCGAAGTCAACGGGAAATTGGTAGAAGCCTCCGAGAAAGAGATTGCCCGCCAGCGGATGAACGTCGGTATGGTGTTTCAGCGCTTCAACCTTTTCCCGCACCTGAACGCAATCGAAAACATTATCGAGGCGCCGATGAATGTGCGCCACACCCCGCGCGACCAGGCCATCGCTGATGCCGAGCGCCTGTTGGAGCGGGTCGGCCTTTCAGAGAAACGCGACAGCTACCCCAGCAAGCTTTCCGGCGGCCAGCAGCAGCGCATCGCCATCGCTCGCGCCCTGGCAATGAAGCCTTCCTTGATGCTGTTCGACGAGCCGACCTCGGCTCTTGATCCCGAGATGATCGGCGAGGTACTGGAAGTGATGAAGGAACTGGCTGGAGAAATGACCATGATCGTTGTTTCGCACGAGATGGGTTTCTCGCGCGCCGCTGCCGACCGGATCATCTTTATGGATGAGGGTCGCATCATCGAGGATACAACACCTGAAGAGCTTTACAGCAACCCGAGGGAAGAGCGCACCAAAGCCTTCCTTTCAAAAATTCTTCATTAAGTTCGACCCTTTCCTGTCACAAATCCTTAAGAATTAAATCACTTTCGCACAGAAAATGACTACCGGGGACGCAAAAAACAGGCGTCCCCGGATTTATTTTAATCCCCATCGATTATAATCAAGCGTGGAGGGAAAGATATGCGCTTATCACGGGGCTGGATATATGTACTGCTGGTGGGCATCGCCTGGCTGGCGGGTGAGATGCTGTTCAACGTGGAGAAATCCGTGCAAGCCAGTGCGCCGCTTCAAGGTGAGTATGATGTGGTCATTTACCTGTTCTGGGGCGACGGCTGCCCGCACTGCGCCGCTGAAAAACCGGTCCTGGAAGCTCTGGCAAAATCCAATCCGCATGTGACCCTCCAGATGTTCGAAGTCTGGAACAACGCAGAAAACCAGCAGAAGCTCCTCCAAATGGCTGATTTTTATGACTTTGAAGTCACCGGCGTACCGGTAACCTTTATCGGCGAGAAATATTGGGTCGGATACAGTGATCCACTGGGCGATACCATCCGAAATGAGGTCAATGGTTGCCTGAATACTGGCTGCATCGATGCTGGAGCCGGCATCCTGACCCCCGGCCCGCGGCCAGTCGTTCCCGAAAAACCTCCGGTGAATAAAGATGTGCTCACCATTCCCTTGATCGGCGAAGTCGACCTGGCTACCCAATCCCTGGCGGTCAGCACGCTGTTGATTTCCTTTGTCGACGGTTTCAATCCCTGCTCGGTTTGGGTCCTTACCATGTTGTTGACCCTGACCCTGCATACCGGCTCGCGCCGGAAAGTGCTTATAATCGGTCTCATTTTTCTGACCGTCACCGCGGGGGTATATGGGCTGTTTATCGCCGGCCTGTTCACCATGTTTACCGTGGTCAATTTTGTGGGTTGGATTCAGGTGGTAGTGGCCCTGGTGGCGCTGTTCTTTGGGCTGGTCAACCTCAAAGATTATTTCTATTATAAAGAGGGCCTGTCTTTCACGATCAATGATTCGGCCAAACCCGGCATCTTCCAGCGTATCCGGCGGGTGATGGATGGCAGCCAATCCTTCTGGGGGTTGGCCGGAGCAACCGTGGTCATGTCCGCCGGCGTATCCCTGGTCGAATTCTCGTGCACGGCCGGCTTCCCGGTATTGTGGACCAATCTGCTCGTGGCGCAAAAAGCCGGTGCGGTTACATTTTTGCTTTTGCTGCTGCTGTACTTATTCATTTACCAGATCGATGAATTGGGCATTTTCCTGATCGCTGTCTTCAGCCTGAAAGCCAGCCGGATGGAAGAAAAACATGGCCGGATTCTGAAATTAATCGGCGGTGTTTTGATGGTGACCCTGGCGGGGGTGATGGTGATCGACCCCACGGTGATGAGCACCCTTTCGAAATCGCTGGTCGTTTTCGGGGCTGCCTTTGGCGGCGTGCTGTTGATCCTGCTGCTCCACCGCAAAATTCTGCCTTCTATGGGGATCTGGATCGGCAACGAAAACCGGCCCAAACCCCGCCACAAACGTAGTTCCCACTAGCTTTTTTCAGCCTATACATCGAGCCCGGCCTTTCAGGCCGGGCTCGATGTATACAACATCTCTATAGGACATTCACAGGAACTTCACAACTTTACTTTACACTAAGTCCAATAAACACCCCGTTAAAGTTGGAGGAAGTTCATTGTGAATGCATTCAAAAAGTATTTTCGCCGTAAGATCTTGATCCGGCCGTTCGTGCAGTGGTTTTTCGTCATCCTGGTTTTGGCCATATCCATCAATCATACCCTGGCAGAAACCGGGCAAGGCATCCCCCTGCTCAGCGATGCCTCACTGCACGCCCTGTGCCCGTTTGGGGGCGTGGTGACTATTTACCAGTACATTGCTTCCGGCACATTCGTCCAAAAAATCCACAAATCGGCGTTTGTCCTGATGATCCTGGCCTTTATCCTGGCGATCCTGTTTGGACCCGTATTTTGCGGCTGGATCTGCCCCTTGGGCACGGTCCAGGAGTGGTTCGGCAAGATCGGCAAGAAAATATTCAAGCGCAAATATAACAATTTCATCCCATACTCCATCGACCGCTGGCTGCGTTATGCGCGCTATCTGGTGCTGGTCTGGATTATTTATGTGACCGCCACCAGCGCCAGTCTGTGGTTTGCCGATTACGACCCTTATTTTGCCCTGTTCAATTTCTGGACGAGTGAGGTAGCGGTGGGTGGCCTGGTGGTGCTGGGCGTGACCCTGGCAGCCAGCCTGCTGGTGGAGCGGCCCTGGTGCAAGTACGCCTGCCCCTACGGCGCGGTGTTGGGCATCACCAACCTGTTCCGCGTGTTCAGCATCCGCCGCAATGAAGGCATCTGCAAGCTGGACGGCGCCTGCAACCGGGCCTGCCCGATGAACATCCCCGTTTCCAGCCTGAAGGTGGTACGCGATCACCAGTGCATCAGCTGTATGGAATGCACCACCGAAGCCTCCTGCCCCTTTTCAGACGTGGTTGAATTCTCAACGATTGGCGGTGCGAAATGAAACTAACCTCTAAACCCCTGGCGGCCATCATCTTTGTCATTTTCTTTGGCGGTATCGCCCTGACCTCGGCCCTGGATTGGTTCCATACCACCACGACCAAGGTGCCCGTCACCTATACAGAAGGTGAATTTGCCGGGCAGTATAACCCGGCGGATATCCGCGGCTCTTACGTCTTTGGCGATATCGCCAGCCTGTTCGATATCCCCCTGGCAGATTTGCAGGCGGCATTCCTCCTCCCGGCGGGTGCAGATCCGGCAGCTTACCCGGTCAAGGAGCTTGAAACTCAATTTACGGACAGCGGCTACGAAATCGGCACCGAATCGATACGCCTGTTTGTGGCCCTGTACAAAGGTCTGCCTTATGACCTGAGCCTTGACACCTATCTCCCGCTGGAAGCCGCTGCCATCCTGACTTCCAGGGCAGCCATGACTTCCGAGCAGTCCGCTTATCTGGAGCAGCACAGCGTGGATCTCAGTACACAGCCTGTAGAGACCCCGGCGGCTGAAATGCCGCTGTCCACTCCGGTGCAGGTCGACGCCGCCCCCCAGCCAACCGCATCTTCCACTGAGCACGTTGCCGTGGACGGCACGATCACCGGCAAGACCACTTTCCAGGAACTGCTGGATTGGGGCGTCGCACCGGCAGCGATTGAACAGGTGATCGGCGCGCCTATGCCTTCAGCCAGTCTGGTCATTAAAGATTACCTGACCTCAAAGGGGCTTGATTTTTCAACGCTGAAAGGCTCCCTGCAGGCTGAAGTAGATAAAGTGAAATAAAGGATTCTTCTTTTGCGGGATATTGCCCACTTTGTGGGCAATATCCCGCAAATTATATCTTTCAATAGCTTTTAACTGACAAACGGCGCCTGTTTGCTGTCCGGATTGTAATCGTGCAGTTCAATACGGTTGCCGTCCGGATCGGTGATCCAGGCCTGCCAGCTGCGGTCTTTGCCCAACTTGGGCTCGCTTACCTCGATCCCCTTACTGCGCAGGCGCTCGACGGTGGCGCGGATGTCGTCCACCTCCAGGCAGATATGGCGGAATGACTGCTTCTGGGCCGGCTCGCCCAACTCGCCGGTGAACAATTCGATAAAATTCCGCCCGCCTAAATACAGGTATAAGCCGTAGCGTTTGCCCTGTTCATCGACGTAATCAAAGGCCGGCTTCAACTCCAAGCCGTCGACATAAAATTGTTCGGCGCGGTCCATATCCGAAACGGTAAAACAGGTGTGGGCCAGGTTCGTGATCATCATGCTCCTTCCTTGTATTCCGATTATTTTTGGTGGCCGCCCCCAAGCGACATCTTATTCATTGATTATACTTGCCCGGCCATCCAAGGAAAGATCCTCAATCGTACCCATATAGAATCATGAGCAGACCATCGCCGGTGGGCACAGTATCCTCGTCCTTACTTGCCATAGATGTGATACCCCAACACCGTCCGAAATCCGGCCTTTTCATACAGGCGGGGCGCGTGGGTTAGCGAGTGTGAATCAACCGACAGGCGCACCAGGGGATAACCGCGCTGGTAAAAAACGTTGATGGCGTGGGTCAGCAAAGCCAGGCCGATGCCGCGTTTGCGGAATGCCTGCCGCACGCCCAGATGATCGACCCAGGTGGTTTTTCTGCCGTCATCGTAAAAATTCAGCGCCACGCCAGCTAACTCACCATCCGCGAATGCCAGGAACCACAGCCCGGGATCGAAAAGTTTGGTGTGACGGCCCATACGCTTGCACCAATCCTCGTAACTGAGCGGCTGGTGATAGCCTTTATCTTCGCCAGATTCCTCGTCCGCGCGGTAAACGGCCTGGTCATCCTGGTCCGGGATAAAATCGCGAATGGTCACGCCGGTAGGCAGGATGGGTACTGTGGGTGGTTGGTTCAGATCGGCTTCCATAATTTGAAAGGTCAGGCTGCGGATAAAGCCATACTGCTCGACCAACCGGACACCGTCCACATTGCGTGTACTTAACCGGCTGGACAGGTGGTAGGGCTGCCCGCCAGCGATTTGCGCAGCCCGTCCGTCGATGCGCTCCAGCAAGCCGAGTGCCACGGGCAGGCCAGAATCTGCATCCTGCCATAACGCAGAGTCGATGGAAAAAATGACATCAAATTCCTTGCCGCTGTCATCACCGCGCACTTCGCCGTAAGCCACGCTTTGTCCGTCCGGCGCGCGGACCAGCCAATGGTCTACCCCGATATGAAATGCGGGCGCTTGCCAGCTGTTCTGCAGGTCGCCGGCGGTCACCCCGTCCATCTGGTAATCGGCCTGGTTTTGCGCGCTCCGCAGGCGCAGGATGATATCAAGCTCCTCCAGCGCTGCGGAGCGCAGGCTGTATCCACCGGCGAGCTTTTGGGTGTCATGCGCATGATCAGGAGATTGTATTTCAGTCATATGTCGATCCTTTCCATATTGGGAAAAGCGGTCTATTCGAACAAGCTCTAAGAAATCAACCTGGATATCAGCCAGGGCAGGATGACGGGTAAAACAGCGTCAGCCTGCATCGCTTTGGAATGTGTCAGCCCATCCAGAATTCTCACTTCCCAACCCAGTGCTTCAAGCTCCATTTTCTGCTCAATCAGTGGAGCGGCAATGTGTACCGCAATGTTTTTCCACTGCTCACCGTAGACGATTCTGTCAGCTGAGCCCGCAAAGCAGAGCGGGTGACAGGTGATCCTGGCTTGCGCTGCCCGGTCATCAAAATCTTGCAGCGCCTGGTACAGAGTAACAAATTGGCGCGTCTGGCTCTCCGTCAAGGCCATTAATCTCGAATTCCAATCAGATTTTTCTGCGGATGAAGCACTGGTTTTTGACGGCTCTTTAGGGGCGCTCGCAATCTCATGCGTGGCCAGATTCACGGTCAACATTGCTTTGTACGGCCCACCAATCGGCGGAAAGCCGCCCATAATCAGCGCCGTAAGCCGATCGGTTCGTATTGACAGCTGCATGCCGCTCAATGCCAACCAGGAGTAGCCATAATAAGCAAACTGCCTGGCATCGGCCGCATCGGCTACTGCGAGCAGGTCAATGGCAATATTGTTTGGGATTAATGTATCTGGTTGGGGTGCTTGCAGCAGGTGGCCCTCATAGTCGAAGGCGATCACCCGGAACTTATCGCAGAGCCCGTCGACGAGCGAACGGCCCAATGACGGTTCAACACCCCGTTTTTGCATTTCATCAGTTTGCGCCACATTGATCGTTACGGGATTAACCGGGATCATTAACGCCGGTCCTTTCCCTTGAACCTCAAGGTCGATCGTACTGCCGTCATGCAGTCTTGCTGTGGCGTTTGTTTTTTCCATTAATTCCTCCCCATGTGAGCTCCGCCGATTTCAAAAAAACGGGGTAATGGAATAGCCCCGTCCCTTAATTTTCCTTGCGTTTCACGATTTTGACAATATCAATAAGCGTCCGGATTTTTGCCTGAGAAGTTATCAGATCGATTTTGCTCCTCTCTAGGGATATGATACACCCCTCACGGGTGAGATACACCCGCTAGGGGTGTGATATACTGGCAGCATGCTCTACTTAGTCGCCACGCCAATCGGCAACCTGGGGGATATCACCCTGCGCGCCCTGGAAGTCTTAAAAACTGTGGATTTTGTAGCCAGCGAAGATACACGCAAGACCGGGCTGCTGCTCAAGCATTTCGAGATCAAGAAACCCCAGATCTCTTTCCACGAATACAATGAACAAAAAGTGCTTCCGCGCCTGTTGGAACTGCTCGGAGAGGGCAAGTCTGTAGCCCTGGTCACCAATGCCGGCAGCCCGGCCATCTCCGATCCCGGCTACCTGCTGGTGCGCGGCGTTCTCGAAGCCGGTTTGGAATTAACCGCCATTCCCGGCCCCAGCGCGGTCATTCCGGCCTTGATCCTCTCCGGCCTGCCGGTGCACGGCTTCACTTTTCGCGGCTTTGGCCCGCGGAAACCCGGCCCGCGCAAGCGCTGGCTGAGTGTGGATGCCAACTCCCCCCACACCTTGATCTTCTACGAAAGCCCTTACCGCCTGAAAGCTTTTTTAAAGGATGCCCTGGTGGTATTCGGGGACCGTCCGGCGGCCCTGGCCAACGACCTGACCAAGCTGTTCGAAGCCGTCTGGCGGGGGAAGATCTCGGAACTGCTGGCCCGTCTCGAAAACCAGGATGGACGCGGCGAGTATACCATCGTGATCGGTGGCCAGTTGGATCGTCCCGACCAAGAGTCGGAAGATACATCCCCGGACGATTAACCCAGCCTGCCAGTCTTCCCATGCATCAATTCTTTGTCCCCCCTTCCAATATTGAAAAAGCCGCGGTCTATTTCCCGATGGAAATATCGCGCCAGATCGCCACGGTGCTGCACCTGCGCGCCGGGCAGCAGGTGATCGTGCTGGACAACGCTGGAACCGAGTACGAGGTTGTGTTGGAAATCGTCGCCCCCCGCACTACCCAGGGGCGTATCCTCGGGGCACACCCGGCGGAAGGCGAGCCGCGTACCCACCTGACGCTGTACCTGGGACTGACCCAACGCGAAAAATTTGAATGGATGCTGCAGAAATGCACCGAGATCGGCGCAGCCGAGTTTGTGCCGGTCATCACCAGCCGCAGCCTGGTCCAGTCCAACGAAGAAAGCCGCGCGAAACTCGACCGCTGGCGGCGCATCCTGCAGGAAGCCGCCGAACAATCCGGCCGCGGGCGCATCCCCACCCTGACCGCGCCGCTGCGTTTGCAGGAAGCCCTGGAATATTTTCAATCGCATTCGATCCCCGGCCTGATTGCCTGGGAGGGTGAAAAGTCAATGGGCATCACCCCGGCCCTGTCTGCTATCCGCCAGCCGGGCAGCGGGGAACTTCCCTCTCTGGCCGTATTTATCGGCCCGGAAGGTGGTTTCGCCGAAGAAGAAATTGCTCTGGCGCGGGCTGCCGGGCTGGTGCCGGTCACGCTCGGCAAACGCATCCTGCGCATGGAAACGGCTGCGATTGCCGCAGCCGCCATCCTCCTGCACGAATTAGAATCCTGAGATCGGGTATAAGCCTTATATATCCACCCGGTAGATCGCCCGCCGGCCGCCGGTGTTCGAGGTGAAATACACCGCGCTGCCCGCATGGTTAAAGATCGGGTGCGGGTGGCAGTCCTGGTTTTCCCAGTTCGAGCCGTGTTTACACAGCGGCACCCATTCCATCTTCCCATTGGCCCAATCCATCTTTTGCAGCGAAATCCACTCCCCTCCGCGCCATTCGTCCCGCGCTCCGGGCAGGGGTTCTCCCTCTGCTTCCTGGTAATAACCGTCGCCCACCAGCAGTCTGGCATGGCTGATATTGAAATGGCCGTATTTGCGGTAGTCAGGCGGAAAGCCTACCTCCACCCGGCCCGAGCCGTCGCGGTCGACTTTGCCCACAAAATAAGCCCCGCCGTCAAACCCGCCATGGTAGAGGATCGTCCGTCCATCGCGGTCCCACACTTCGTGGCAGACCCAATCCGCGCGGCTGCGGCCTTCGCCCTCACTGCGCATGCGGATATGCTGCCCGCTGTGGCCGTCAAACAGCCACACCCGGCGGATGCCGCAGTCTCCCGGCCATTCGTGGTTGTACAGGATCAGGTCGTTATCCGTCGGGCAAAACTGAACGTGGGTGATCCAGGCCCGGGGTACGCGCTCGCTGAGCATCTCCTCACCGCTGCACGTATCATACACATGCAGGGTCGAAACCAGGTTCTCACGCTGGACGCGCTCGTCAATATCATAATCGGGCCGTCCTTTGACCAGGCGCTCCGCCTCCAGGGCGCGGGCATCGGTGGTCGGCACACACAGCCGGGTGCCGTCCAGGCTGACGTGAGTGAATGCCGTGACCTGTCCGGCGGGCACGCGCGCCAGTACGCGCCGCTTACCCGCCAGATCCACCGCGCAAATATCATCCCCCTGCAGGTAATAAACTGTCCCGCTCTGTGAGTGCAGGCTGACGCTGGCTTTGCCAAAACCGCGGTTGGGGCTGCCGTCGAAGTACACGTACGATTTTAAATACCCATCGTGGTTATCGGTTAAAGCCAATTCCTGGCCGCTGTGCTGGTCAAGCGCGAACAGGTTGGGATCACCCAGGCGGTCGCTGATAAACACCAGCCAGCGGTCATCGCTGGTCAGGCTGGAGGAAGTAAAATAGAGCAGCTGGTCATTCGATTGGCTGGCTTGAGTGATGCATACGGGCTTCATATCGTTTCCTTAATTTACAGAAGACTGCGTGGAAGAACTCCACGCAGTCCATTATATCTTGACTATGCGGCCGGTTTGACAAACCAGGCCCCGATGAAACCCTCATCCTGATCGGGGTCGCGCACCTTGAGCCACTGTCCGCTGCCGCCGATTTTCTCCCGCGCAACCTCTTCCGCCTCCAAAACCAGCAGCTTTGTGAGAAACGGCACGCGTTTTATCAACGTTTCCGGGGTAACCTGCGGTTGAGTGCGCAAGGCCAGGGCAGGCACGGTGGTCACGACCTGAAAATCAGGTGGACCGAGATCTGCCGGGGGCGCCGGTGTGGTCAGTGGGACTTCAACCGGTCCAAAACCCACATGCGCGACCAGGGTGGTGTACCAGGCGGCGACATAGCCCGCATCACCCTGCGGGTCTTTGACGTTTATCCAGCTGTCTACCACGCCGACCTTGCGCAGAATATCCGCCGCAGGTTCAAGCGGGGTAAGCTCGCAGCCAATCGGCAGGCGCATGAGCAGAGTCGCGTCGCTGACCTGCGGCTGGCTGCGCAGGGCAAGCTGGTCAACAGATGCATAAATGTGCTGCGCCGCGTCCGGGGTGGAAAGAGGCGGTGTCGCCGGTTCGCCGGGCACCTCGCGTTTGGTGTTCAAATACCAGGCTGCCGCGTACGCTTGAAAGCCCTCTGCGTCCTGCACGTGCAGCCACTGGTTAGCCGTCCCCACCTTGATCAGGGTATCATTTACCGGTTCCAGGGAATAAAGTTCATCCAACAAGGCCACGCGCTTGATCAGATTGGACGGATCGATCACCGGCTGCGACCGCAGCGCCAGCCCGTCGGTAATGGCATAAACGCGCACCGATCCCGCGGGTTGGTTCACCGGCGCGCGCGGGCCTTCCATCCAGAGCACCGCGGTGATAATTTTCTCTGGCGGGCCCGCGAAAGCAAACCGGCTTTTGGAAAGGAATACCAGGCCGGCTTCTGGCGGGAATGGAAATGGATCCTGCAGCAGATAATCGTTATCCTGTTTCGCGTACAGCACCACCCAATGATTTTGCAGGCCGGGTTTTGGGTCGTAATCCAGCTCCACGATCACCGGCCAGCCGGCCGCCAGGGCGGCATCGATCTGTGCCATGGGCGCGGGCGTATCCGCACAGCGCAAAAAATCACGATAGATCATGCACGGCAGCACGCGCGGGATCGCGGCGGGGATGATCAGTTCGCCTTGATAACCAACGTTCTCGCCCAGGGCAGCCATTTTTTGGTTCAAGCTGGCCGGGGTCTCATTAAATCCAAATCCGGCAGCCACCATGGCAAGATCGGTAAGCAAACAGCCCAATTTACCAATGGTGGTCTGGGGGTTGAGACCTAACTGGAGGGTTTTCCATAGGGGGTCTTGCTGGGAATACGGCTTAACGGTAAACATCAGCAATCCTTTCACGATAAACGGTAAAAAAAAGGGGCTGCTCCACGGCAGTCCCCTTGATCCCAGGCTTATTCCTCTTTCGGCGGACCAACCGGACCGTAATCGAGCACCTCTCGCACCTGAGAATTCACCTGGGGGGAGGAGACAATTCCTTTCTGCTCCAGGGCATCGATCATGCGCGCTGCCCGGGTATATCCGATGCGCATCTTGCGCTGCAGCATGGTGATCGATGCCTTCCCTTCGCGCCGGACCAGGTCAATCGCCTCTGAAGTCAGCGGGTCGCTGGCCTCAGCCTCGTTTAAATCCCACAGCGGGGTTTGTTTGAGCGGTATGCCCGACGGCAGGGCATCCACCGGGGCTCCCTGCGCTGGGGGACTGGCAGGCGCCGCGGCGGCCGCCAGGCGCCAGTAATCTACCAGGCGCTGGATTTCGCTTTCTGAGACCCACACCCCCTGCAGGCGCACCGGTGCCGGGGCATCTGGCGCCTGAAAGAGCATGTCGCCCCGTCCCAGCAAACGTTCCGCCCCGGGCTGGTCCAGAATCACCCGGCTGTCGACCATGGATGCCACGGCGAAAGCAATCCGCGCCGGGAAATTGGCTTTGATCAATCCAGTGACCACGTCCACCGAAGGGCGCTGGGTCGCCAGGATCATGTGGATCCCGGTGGCGCGCGCCAGCTGTGCCAGGCGGGTGATGGCGCGTTCGGTTTCATCCGGCGCCAGCATCATTAAATCTGCCAATTCATCGATCACGATTACCAGGTAAGGCAGGTGCTCGCCCAGTTGTTTGGCGTTATATTCCAAAATGTTGCGCACGGAATTGCGCGAGAATTTGCGGTAGCGGCTGTCCATTTCCCGCATCATCCACTGCAGCGCGCCCACCACCCTTTCGGCATCGGTAATTACCGGCGCCAGCAGGTGCGGGATGCCGTTATACCCGGTCAGTTCCACCCGTTTGGGATCAACCAGCACCAGGCGCAAATCGGCCGGAGAATTTTCAAGCAGCAGGCAGCACAGGATGGAATTGACGCATACCGATTTCCCCGCGCCGGTGGTCCCGGCGATCAAAAGGTGCGGCATCGCCGCCAAATCATACGAAACCGGCTTGCCGGAAACGTCTTTACCCACCGCGAAGCGCAGCTGCGAACGGATCTTCAGGAAAGGTTCGCTTTCCATGACTTCATACAGCGTGACCCGGGTGATTTCGGTATTCGGCACCTCGATCCCTACATAATTCCGCCCGGGGACAGGCGCTTGAATACGAATACGCGGGGCAGCCAGCGCCAGGGCGATATCGTCGGTGAGCGCTACGATCTTGCTCACCCGCACGCGCATCTTCTGCCCGCGAGATTCAATGAAATCCGGTTCCACCCCATATTGGGTAACCGTTGGACCGCGATGCGTCTCCACTACATGCGCCGGCGCGCCGAATGCCGCCAGGGTGTCTTCGATGATTTTCTCGCGATCGTGGTCCTGGTTGGCCAGGGTAAAGACCGGCTCGGCCGGGTCGAGAATGACATCCACCCCGGGAACCGCCCAACCCGGCCCAGCGGGAGCCGGCGCCGGCGGAATCAAGCTGTGTTCGGTGGTATCGGCATCCAGGGATATGGATACCGGTTCGGCTGCCTGGGCGGAAGCGGAAGCAGCGCCGGCGCGCGACGATGGACTGCTGCGGGCCGACAGCGGGCGAAAATCGGGCGGGAGCTCATGGGAAGCGGGTGGCTCACCGAAAGCGATCCCATCGGAAGCCAGCCCGTCTCCGGCGCTCGCCGCACCGCTGGAGCGATTGCGTTCGCGCCAGGCGCGCTGCAAGCGGGTAAAGAGCGGTCCAAACAGGTCGGTCAGCGAAAGATCAAACGAAAATGCCAGGGCAATCAACAGCCAGGCAATCAGCACGACAACCATGCCCGCCTGCCCAATGCTGTCTTTCAACACCAGCTCGAACAGGTAGCCCACATACCCACCCCCCTGTCCGGCTTGGGCCAATTCTCGACCTCCCCCGCCCAACAGGTGGAGAAAAGCCAGCAGGTTCAGATAAATCAGCACAATCCCGGTTAAACGCACGCCGGAGAGCAGAGGAAGTTTTTCGATATTACGGAACAGCAGCCACAGCCCAACGATCAATAAAGCCAGAGGCAGCACGAAAGTCCCCCAACCGGCTACCTGGCTGAGCAGCAGCACCCAGGCCCCGGTCAGCGTGCCATGGCTGGGCGACAATAAGGAAAGCAAGGTCAGCAGCCCAACCAGGGCCAGGGCGATACCCAGGATATCCAGTTTGCGTTCGGGGGATACTTTGCCCCACGACCATTCGCTGCGTTGGCGAGCGGGGGCTCTTTTGGTGGCGCGCGGCGCGGGTTTCGACGCAGGCTTAGGCGTCGGGCGGCTGCCTTTCTTTGCGGTTCCACCGGGTTTTTGAGGACGAGCTGTCTTTTTAGGCATAGAACTTAATTCTTATTATACCCTAAGGGACAATACCCTATGAAAAGGGCGAACTGGTTCCCGCCTAAGTCTTTTCCTTCAACCCCAGTGCTTTGCGCGTCGCCCGAAATGCCAGCGGAGGCAGGCCATCCCGGTCAAAATAAGCGGCCTGGTCGGCGTCATCACCGGCGGCTAACTGTCCGCCGGTGATCTCAGCTTCATACACCAGCACGATGTCGGCTCCACGCGGGTGTTCCCTGCCTGAAATCAATTCAACCAACCGGGTTGCCCGCACCACGAGACTCGTCTCTTCGAGGCATTCCCGTTCGGCGGCCCGCGCCGGATCTTCATAGGCATTCACAAAACCGGCCGGAAAACTCCACAGTCCGCGTTGGGGGTCGTTGACCCGCCGCACGAGAAGCACTTTGCCGTCTTTTTCGACCAGCACCCCGGCGGCCACTTTGGGGTCTTCAAAATGGATCCAGCCGCACTGCGGGCAAACCGGGCGTTCTTCGCCAAACAGGTCGCGGCGTTCTACCAGAACGCCGCAGTAAGGACAATATTTTACCGGTTGGTCACTCAATGGTGTGATTTTCTCCAGGTGAAAAACGCTGCCAGGGCAAATAACACCGCAAATCCGCCCAGTCCGATCTGAACGTACGGCCAGCGATTATCGGGGGCCGGCTGGGTGCGATCGGATATCGCCTGATCCGGAACAAACATCCTGCCCTGTTCTTCGGTTGGCGCGATCCCCAGAATAACCGCCCCGCCCTCGCTGGCCGCCTTGCTGGTCGCAGCCTCAGCGGTGGGTTGAGGCGCCAGCGGAGCAGCCGTCAGCGGTCCTTCCGGAGGCACAGAGGTCGCTGCCACCATGCCTGGCTGCGTGTCTGGAGCGGGTCCCGTCTCGGTGGCAGCCGGAGTATCCTGCGGCAAAACCTGTCTGTCCGGCGGGGGAGTGACAATCGCAGTATCCGCCGAGCCTAATGCACCTCCCATACCGGCGCCTGGAGGAGCACTGGCCGGGCCGCCCCCAAATCCCGGCTGATTCCAGGTAATGATCGGGGGATTGCTGCTGTTGGTGCTCTGATTAGTTACCGCCATGGGGGCCGGAGCCGCCATGGGGGAAAAGAACGAGAGCTGCGCCAAATTTACGCGGAAGAAAAATGACAGCACCAGCAGCACCGCCGCCAGGCCAGAGGCAAAACTGAAGGAAGGCGTCCAACCCCAGCGAAACCGCGGGCGAGCTTTTTGGACCATTTCTGCAGACAGGGTGAAATTATGCGGCGCCCTTCGCCGGGGTGCAGCCCGCAGCACGGCTCGTGTCCGACGGAGCTCTTCCAGACCCTGCTTCAACTCGGGGCGCAGCGTGATTAAATCTTGAATCTGGCGCTTCTCCGTTTCGGCGAGCTGCCCATCCAAATATGCGGATAGTGTTTCCCAATCTTGTGGGGTGAGCTGGGGTCTCATAATAGTTCCTCACCTTGGAGACGAAATTGGGCCGGTAAAAGTTCCCAGAACTGCTGCAGGCATTCCCGCAGCCTGGTCCTGGCCCGCGCCAACCGGCTTTTGATCGTTCCCAGGGGTTTATTCGTCGCCTCCGCGACTTCCTGGTAATCCAGGCCCTCGATATCCACCATGATCACCACCGCCCGGAAATCTTCGGGCAGGTCATTAATACAGTGCTGCACGGCCTGATTCAGTTCCGCCTGGTCATATTCTTCCTCAGGCGTTGGGCCGTCATCCGCCAGCCAGGACGGAGATTCGATCTCCTCCTCACCCTCCGGATCCACCGGCTCCAGGGGAGTGGTGGGGTGACGTTTCCGCCGGCGCAATTCATCGTAACAGGTATTCGTGACCATACGCAGCACCCAGGCCCGGAACGATCCGCCGCGGTAGCTGCTTAAACTGCGGTAGGCATTCAAAAACGCTACCTGGGTGGCATCCTGAGCCGCCGCGTCTTCCGACAGCATGCGGTATGCCAGGTTAAATGCCATATCCTGGTAAGCCAGCACCAGGCGATTAAAGGAATCCAGATCACCTTGTTGGGCAGCCTGGATCAGTGCGGTTTCGTCCATGCAAATTCCCGCCCGGCCAAAAAGGCCCAGATTACCCGCCAGGTTGTTATAGACAAAGCAGACACACCTCCCAACGCCACGACAAAGATGGGGATCACCGTCCCATTCAACAGCACCGCCCGCAGGAACCCGGCCAATGGAGCGGCCAAAACCATCGCCAGCAGCGCCCGCCAGGCTTGCCACGGATGCTGCCAGATGCGCGGCTGGTAATTCCCCAGCCAGGGCGCTACCAGGCCCCAGGCGATGATTAGGGGTACGTAGCTGGTTAACCAACGTCCTCCGCCCAGGCTGCTGCTGTGATTTTCAAAACCTGCCAGGGTAACTGCCAACAGCACCAGCCCATCGCCTGCCATTAACACCCATGGAGGCATCCAATGTTGTTTATCCATTACCTCTCCAATTGTTGATATAGATTATAAAACGGATTAAGAATTTCTGCTTGTCCTGAGTTAATTGCCTGCTATAATCCGCATATGCCTTTTGGAGGAACCATGGCCATCATTTTTCACATTACCCACCCTGCGGATTGGGAACAAGCCCGGCAGCAGGGCCAATACACCAGCGACACACTGGCCAGTCAGGGTTTTATCCATTGTTCGAAACCGGGCCAGATTATCGCCGTTGCCAATCGTTTTTATGCCGGCCAGAAAGACCTGCTGTTGTTAGCCATCGCCCCGGCGCGGGTCGAAGCCGAGATCCGTTTTGAAAACCTGGAAGGTGGGGATGAACTTTTCCCGCATATTTACGGGCCGCTCAACCTTGAGGCCGTGACCGCTGTCCTGCCTTTATTGCCTGAGGCAGATGGACGCTTTAGCCACCTGCCAGAGAATGCGCCAGGCGGATAAAATCTGGCTCACCAAATCGCCTGCCCGATCTCAGCGGCCATTCCCCGCTTAGCTGCGATCGCCAAACTGCCGGGATGGCTTGCAATCCATAATAGGCCCCGGCCATCGCCCCAACCACCGCGGCCGCGGTATCGGCATCATTTCCCAGGTTGGCCACCTGCACCACCGCACCCTCAAAGGACGAGGTGGTCAGCAGTCCCCACACGGCCGATTTAAGCGTATGGCGCACCCAACCGGAATTTTTGAGGTCGCCCCGCTGCCGGGTTGGCGCAGAAATCACCGCCTGGCGCAGACCTTCCGGAATGGAGTGAGCAGCGATGGCGCCCTTGACCGCCTGCGCCGGATCGTTCCCCTGCACCAACCGGAAGATAATTTCATTAACCAGGACCGAAGCGGCGACACACTCCGGGTGGTAATGCGTCACCTGAGACTGCAGCGCACTGGCGGCCGCCAGTTGGGCTGGATCTCGCCAGAACGCCAGCGCCGCCGGCCAGCAGCGCATCACCGAGCCGTTGCCAGCATTATCCGGGTGGGCCTGCCAGGCGCCGCGGCTGGCCGTCTCCCAGGGTACGCCGCACGTTACCTGCCCCAATACCTGCGCGGTGTGGATGCCCACATCCGGCGGGGAAGTGCGGTACCAGGCCACAAATCGGGCCGCCAGGTCGGCCGGGTTCAAAGGGCGCTGCGCCAGCAGGCTCTCCGCCAGGGCCAGGGCCATTTCGGTATCATCGGTGAAACTGCCCGCCGGCAGCCTGCCCGCAATCATCCCGGTCACCAGTCGTTCCGGCGGCCTGGGTGGGGTAAATTCCAACGGCATGCCGAAGGCATCCCCTGCTGCCGCTCCCAAGGCGACACCGGCTAAACGGTCCAACGTTCGCGCATCAAGTTCCATGTTCTTTTCTCCAAACCGGCCTTTCCTGGTTTATCACGGCATCCAACAAGCTTGTCTTTCTATCCCATTCAGGGTAGGATGATCATAACAAAATTCGCCTGCTGGTTCTTATTTTTAATCCATCGATACGCCAAATCCAAACGAGGGCTGCCCATGGCTGAAGAGAAAATTATTGCATTAATCCCTGCCCATAACGAGCACGAGCACATTACCGCCGTGGTGACTGCTGCCCGCCGGTATTTGCCGGTGCTGGTGGTAGACGACGGCTCTACGGATGATACCGCCCTCCTGGCCGAAGCAGCCGGGTCACAGGTGCTGCGCCAGACGCCCAACCAGGGTAAGGGCGCTGCCTTGATCGCCGGATTTAAACTGGCGCTTTCGCAAGGAGCCGGCGCGGTCATCACCCTTGATGGGGATGGACAGCACGACCCGGATGAGATCCCCGCCTTCCTCAGCGCCTATATCCGCCAGCCGGCAGGCATGATCATCGGCCAGCGCGATTATTCCCAGATGCCCCGCTTTCGCCGGTCGACCAATACCGTGGGCCGGATGATGATTTCCCTGGCCTTGGGCCAGTACATTCCCGACAACCAATCCGGCTACCGCCTGATCAGCCGCTCCTTACTCGAACGCCTGCTGGACAGCCCCGAAAAGGGCTTTGAACTGGAAGTGGATATGATCACGTTATGTCTTAAGTACAAGCTGGGCCTGGGCTGGGTGCCGATCCGTACGATTTACGCCGGTCAGGCAAGCCACATCCGCCCCATGCGCCACCTGGTGCATTACATACGGATTGTGTTTAAAGCCTGGCGCACGATGCACTCCTGAATTTAGCCGTTTAGTTTTAAAAACTCCTGGCGCAGCAGGCCAAAATGCAGGTCTCCGCTGTAAACTCCCTGGGAGTCGCGCCTGGTTTCGCGCAGGTGGCCTTCCAGAACGAAACCGCAGCGTTCCGCCACGCGCGCGCTGCGCTGATTCGTATCGCTGCAGCGCAGGCTGGCGCGGTGCGCCCCCAAATCCACGAAGATCCAGTGTAATACCGCGCGCACCGCCTCGCTGACGTAACCCTGTCCTTCATGCTCACAGTCCACGAAATAGCCAACTTCAAACTCGGGCAGTTCCCGGCTGACGACACCCACGTAAATCTGGGCCGCAAATTCGGCGCTGGCCCGCTCAAACACCCCCCAAAAGTAGTAGCGCTGCTCTCTCCAGGCGGCGCAAATTTCGCCGATCACCCTTTCTGCCTCCTCCGCGGTGTGAGCCGCGAGGATGCTGTTGCCCGATTCGTAGCGCTGCAAGTGCGCCCGGTTCTTCTGGCCGACCTGGAAAAACAAAGGTCCGTCCCCGAGTGCATAGGCCCGCAGGAACAGGCGCTTTGTATGAAGCGTAACCGCAGGGAACATATCTATCTGCCTATAAAACGGAGTGGGCGGCGCACAGTCTTCTTTTCCGGCGGCGTTTCCGCCGCTTGTGCATCGCCTTCAAATTGGGCGTAAAAATCGCGCAGCCTGGCCCGCACTCCCTGGACCTCGGCCCGCTCGAGGACCAGCCGGCGGTTGATCTTCGCCGCCTGCGCGCGTAAAGCGGGCTGGTTAATCGCCAGTAAAAGGGACTCGGCTACATGCTGCGGCTTGGTCGCCTCGACCAGCAGGCCGTTCACCCCGGGGGTGATCCATTCGCGCAGCGCTTCCAGGTCGCCAACCACCGGGAAACAGCCGCAGGCCATCGCTTCCAGCAGGGTATTGGGGGTGCCGTCATGGGTGGATATCGAGACGGAGACCTCCGCGCGCTGAAACAGCTCCCAGAGTTGGGACTGGCGCAGGTAAGGCAGCAGGCGCACATTTTTCTCCAGTTTCAACCGCCGCACCCAGGCCATGGCTTCGCTCTGGCCTTCCATCGTAGGACAAACGAAATATACTTCCGGGCGGTGTTGGAGAACTAAGGGGATGGCTTGAAAGAAGACGTCGTTGCGCACATAGGCCGGGCGCAGCCCGCGCGGGTTGACCACCAGCGGCACGCCTGCCGGCAGCAGGTTGGTGAAGGTATCGGGGTGGGCATCCTGTGCCTGGTCCATCTCTGCCAGGTCGATCCCGCCATTTCCCGGCACCACCAACCCCGGGCGGTCCGCGACATACCCCCAGCTGTGCGCCAGGCGCAGATCGCGCCCGGCATCGGCCAAAAGACCGTTGGCGCGCAGCAGGGTGCGGCGCGTCCAGGTGCGCATGGCCGCAGTTGTGGGGGCGTGCAGCGTCAAATCATTACCCCACACCGACACCACCAGGGGCACCTCGGGTTCGGCGGCGGCGGCCAGCATGCCTTCAAAGGGGATGCGCAGGGCATGCACCAGATCCGGACGGGCATCAGACAGAATCTTGCGCAGCGCGCGGGCATAGGTCGGCAGGGTCAGCGGTCCCAGCCAGTAGCGCCCCACCTGGAATATTTTGCGGGCGCGGCTGACCAACCAGCGCCGGTTCGACGTCCGCGCGCCGCCTCCCCCCGCCTGGCTGCCGCCCATCGCGGCAAATGCCACCGGCAGCACGTGCTGGGCCAGGACGCCCGCCATGTCCGCGCAGGGATAGGTGGAAACCAGCGTAATCTGGTGCTCCAGGGCCAGTAAGCCCTGGATCCAGCGGTTGGTGATTGGGCTGCGCCCGTCGGCAACAAGCAAAATGTGCATGCCAGGTCCTCGCGAGAGAGTACCAAAGACTATATTACGCTTTTTATCGCAGCAGCAAAAGCCTCAACCATTTTTTCCAGGTTTATTTCTTCGCTGACGATCCTGAAAGATTCACTGCCCATCCTGCGCAGCCCCACCGGGTCTGCCAGAGCCGCTGCCAGGATGGCTGAAAGGTCAGCGGCGCTGCCCGGAGACACCTGCCAGCCGTTGCCCGGCCGCACCAGGTCGCTCTGCGTGCCGTCGCCCTCGGCCACGATCACCGGCAAAGCATAAGCCATGGCCTGCTGGACCGCCAATCCCCCGGTGCCCGGCAGCACAAACACATCCGCCGCCAGGTAGAAGGGTTCGAGCGCCGTGCCCTGAATGGCTCCCAAAAATTGTGTCTCGGGATAAATTCTGCCTGCCAGACTTTCCCATTCGGCGCGCGCCGGTCCCTCACCGATGATTGTCAGATGAGGTCGCTGGGCGGGAGGTAAAGCGGCGCAGGCCTGCAGCAGCAGATCGATGCGCTTGCGGGCCTGCAGGCGCCCGACAAACAAGACACTCGCCTGACCGCCGGAAAACAGCACCGGGCGCGGCGGGGCGGCGCGCAGCGGGCGCGGCGAAACGGCATTCGGCGCCGTAAAAACCCGCTCTGGCGGAAACCCGGCCCTCAGGTAATCCTCTGCCCCCTGGCGGCTGTAAGCGACCACGGCGTCAAACTGCGCCAGGAAACGCTTACGAAAGGTGGAGCGCCATCCAGCCAGGGGACCGCTGCTTACCGGCGCGCCCAGGCCCCAACCGATGACCGGGCGGCGGCGGCGGTGCATCCAGCGCACCGCGCGCGGGGTTTGGAGATAGCGTGGGTTGGCTTCTACTACCAGCACGTCCGGCTGCCATGCCTCCAGCCACTCGATCAGCTTCGCCTGCCAGCACAGGTAAAGCGCTCCGCGCAGGATGTGGCGGTTCCCGGCTTCGAAATGCCGCGCGGCCTGAAGTTTGGCGCTGGTATCGATCATTTCACCCGGTTTGGGCTGCCCGGCAAACAAGCCCAACCCACCGGCGCAGGCCCGGGCCAGGGCGTCAAAAAACGGCACGCGGTATGAAGGCAAGACCCGCTGCTGCAATCCCAGGCGCAGGGGAATTAATGGGGTCATACGACTCTCAATGTAGAACCGGTGGGGGTCTTTTCTACTTCAATCCGCGCCGGAAAATGGTCCTTTAACTCCTCCAGATGGGTAATGATCAATACCTTGGCAAAATCCGGGCGCACCAGGTTGATCGCTTCCACCAGGCGCTGGCGCCCATCTGCATCCTGACTGCCAAAGCCTTCGTCGATGACCAGGGTCTGCAGGCGCGCCCCGGCGCGCTGTGAAAGCACCCGCGAAAGCGCCAGGCGGATGGCAAAATTCACGCGGAAGGCCTCGCCCCCGGAAAACATTTCATACTCGCGCATTCCAGCCGCGTCGGAGATCAAAATATCGAGGGTTTCTTTTTTATCGTCGCGGCTTTTATCTTTATAATCGCGCTGGGTCGAAAAGCGTACCGACATGCCCCCGGCCGAAAGCCGGTCGAGAATTTCATTGGCCTGGGATTCGATCTCCGGCAGGGCTTGTTCGATCAACAATGAAGGCACGCCGTCCTTGGAAAAAGCCCGCTCCAGCAGTCTGAAGCGCGCCACCAGGCGCACCAGTTCATCCCGGCGCTGGTTTAAATCTGCCTGGCGCTGCTTCAAGATCTTGAGCACTTCGACCTGCTGCACGGCCCCACCCACCTGCATTCTGAGCCGGTTTTCCTGTTCGGCGATGGCATACAGGTCGCGCTCGGCTTCGTTTACATCCGGCAGGGCAGCCGCGGCAGCCTGGTATTGGCCATTGGCCTGGCTCCAGGCCGTTTCCTGACGGTCCACTTCAGCCTGGAGGGCGGCGTACTGCTGTTCGAGGCGGGCAATTTCACGTTCCAGTGGGGCCAGCCCGGCGCGCGCCGCTTCCACCTGGCGCAGCTGGTCTTCGGCCGCGCGCCCGACCTGTTCTGCCCGGCGCACCGCGTCGTGGGCAGAAGCATCGTAGCCCAATTCTTTGAGCGCCGCATCCACCTCAGCCAGGGCGGAGCGGGCTTCCAGGGCAAAGTTTTCGCCTTGCAGGATCTGCGAGACCTGCGGCAGGCGCTGCCCACCTCCGGCCTGCCAGGCTTCCAGGGATGACCGCATCTGTCCCAGACGCTCTTCCAACCCCGCCGTCTTGCGTTCCTGGTAGCGCAGCTCGTTTTGCTCCAGATTGCGCAGGTTGCCGGTTTCGGCTTCCACCTCTGCCCGCTTCTGCTCACTGTTCGCCAGCAGCGCCTGGTTGGCCCGGAAGCGGTCACCGCGTTCCCGGCCCTGACCTTCCAGCTCGGCGATCAGGCGGGCGCGGTCTTCCGAGCTGAGCGGCTGCCCGCACAGCGGGCAAAGCACGCCGCCGGTGGCCTTCAGGCGCTGGATGCGCTCCTTCAGCTCGTTCATCTCATTCTTTAGACGATCGTTTTCGGCCCGCGCCTGGCTGCGCTGGTCCTGCCAGTTCTCCAGGTCCTGCTGCAGCTGCGGCAGGCGTTCCAGCCGGCTGTGGATGCTTTGAATGACTTCCTGCGCGGCCCGCATATCGCCTTCCAGCACCGGCGCCTGTTCCTCCAGACGGTCTGCCTGTTCCTGTTGAATTTTCAGCGCGCGCAGTTCCTGTTCCAGGGCAGAACGCGCCTTCTCAATTTCGACCTGGGGGGCGGCGCGCCTTTCGCTGTGGTGGCGAAAATTGGCCGCCACGCCCTCCCAACGCTCCAAATCCTGGCGCGCGGCCTGCCAGGCCTGGTAGGCCGACTCTACTTTCGAGGCATCCTCAATCTGAGATTTCAGGTGTTCCTGCTCGGCGCGGCGCGCGGTTAACTCGCTTTGGGCGGCGGCGAGGCGAGCCTGCGCAGCCTGCAGCTGAGTTGCCAGAAGATCTACCAGGCGCTTCTGCTCCACCAGTGAGGAAGCCAGGCGGCGCACATTTTCCAGGGCGCTCTCCTTGACCTTGCGCAGCTCGGCCAATTGGGCCAGGTTCTCTTCCAGCTGCTTGAGGCGCGCGCGGCGTTCATCTTCCTGGGCCAGTTCGCTGTTGATCTCTTCTAATTGGCCGCTGATCGCGGTCGTTTCAGTCTCGTGCATTTTCCGGCGCGAGGCCGCCCGCTCGCGGTAGACTTCCCAAATTTCCAGCCCCAGGATGCTGCTCAGGATGCGTTTGCGGTCGCCCGGACGCTGCTGCGCAAACTGGTCGGCCCGGCCCTGTAAAAAGAAGGAGGCATTGGTAAAGGTCTCGTAATCCATGTGCAGCGTTTTCTGGATGCGCAGTTCCGTGTCGCGCATGGCGCGTTCGCTCAGCGGGCGCCAGCGCAGCTGGTCGTCTTGAATGTAGAATTCCAGCAGTGCCGATTTATCGCGCGGCTTGGACCGCTGGATGCGGTACAGATCGCCCTCATACTGGAAATCAAATACCACTTCCGCGGCGGCAGCATGGCTGTTGATCAGCGCATCGTCTCGCCGCCGGGCCTGGCCAAACAAGGCCCAGGTGATCGCATCCAACAGCGTGGATTTGCCCGCCCCGTTGGCGCCCGAGATGCAGGCCAGGTCGAACCCCGTGAAATCGAGCTCGGTGGTTTCTTGATATGAGAGAAAGCCGGTCAGGCGCAGTCGAACTGGGATCATCGTGTTCTCAATGTGGATTGCCGAAAAAAATAAGGCAGGATCATGCTTGTTTGATGCGCTGGACGAGCACTTTATCCACCCGCCGCATATCCATATCGACGACCTCAAAACGCAGGCCGTCCCAATCGAAAAATTGTCCGGAGACCGGAATATCGCCAAACTGGCTCATCACCACACCGCCTAAGGTCTGGTATCCGGCCCGATTTTCATCAGGCAGTTCTTTTATATCCAGCAAATCCTTCAAAACATCGATCTTGAGCAGTCCATCCAGCAGCAGGGACCCGTCCGGGCGGCGGATGACCTGCGGTTCAGAGAGGTCGCCTGGTCCGGCGGCGATCTCGCCCACAATCGATTCCAGAATATCAAACAGGGTTACCAGGCCCAGCACCCCGCCGTACTCGTCCATCACCAGGGCCATGTGCATCTCGCCCTGTTTAAGCTGTTCCAGGGCGGTAAAGGCCGGCGTGGACTCCGGCAGAAAAATCGGCGCCCGCAGCAGGCTGCGCACATCCACCGTCTGGCGGGCGACGGTTTGCGCCAGCAGTTCGCGCGCCTGTAAAATACCCAGCATGTTATCCAGACTGCCCTGAGCCACCGGGAAAAGCGAAAATCTGCTCTCGGTCACCTTTCGCAGCAAGTCTTCGTAGGAATCCTCGATATCCAGCCAGGTCATCTCGGTACGCGGGGTCATAATCGTCTCCACCGTGCGGTCGCTCATGCGAAATACACTTTCCAGCATGTCTTGCTCGACCTCCTCGAAGACCCCATTGAGCGTACCCTGGTCGATCAGCACCTTCACTTCTTCCTCGGTCACATCCGCCACCTTGCTCGGCGATACGCCCAATACGCGCAGCCCCCAATCGGTGGATGTACTCAGCAGGCGGACAACCGGTCCCGCCAGGCGGGCTAGAAATTCCATCAAACGGCTGCTGCGCATCGCGATCCGTTCGGGGTCGGTCAGCGCCAGCCGTTTGGGGATCAGTTCACCAAATACCAGCGAGAGATAGGTGATCAGCGCCACCACCACCACCAGGGCAACCGGCTGGCTGTAAGGCGCCAACCAGGACACCTGGCTTAAAAGCCCTGCCAGATTGCGCGAGAGGGTTGCCCCGCCGATCGCCCCGGAGAGAATCCCGACCAGGGTTATTCCAATCTGCACGGTAGATAGAAAACGCGTAGGCAATTCCACCAGGTGCAGGGCGGCGCGCGCGCCGCGGTCGCCTTCCTCGGACCGGGTCTGCAGGCGCGCCTTACGGGAAGAAATCAGGGCGATTTCAGCCATCGCAAACAAACCATTAAAGAAAATCAGGGTAATAATGAACAGGATCTCCGTGACCACTTCAGCCATCGTGCACTTCTTCCATCTCCTTCAACAAATCCTCTGCCATACGCTGCAGTTCACCGGCCTCTTCCGGCTGGGTATTGACCACTTCAAAATATTTACCCAACAATTCCATGGCGCTCAGGCTGCTCACCGCCCGGTCGGCAGGCAGGCGCAGGCGGGCTTCGATTTGAGGTCGGCGCACAAGGTGAAATTCAAATGCCGGGGTCATCGCCTGGCGCAGCGCGGTTTCATCCAGCAGGTCTTCCCACTGGCGCGGGTATTCCAGCACCAGCCGCACCACTGCCCCCTCTAATATTTCCGCCGCGGGCAACGCCCCCTGGACTTCCTGCATGAAGAAATCCGGCGATTGCAGGCGTAAATAGCGATCGATATACCGCCGCCCATCCAGCTTGCGCCAATCCACCCGGGTTTCCTGCCCTTTTTCCACCGTGGCGATGACAAAATACTTCTCATCGGCGGCCTCGCCAAAATCCATGCGTTCGATCGAACCGGGATAGATCACCGGCGGCTGGGAATCTTTGTTCAGGTCCTGGGCTTTATGGATGTGCCCGAGAGCCACATAGCTCAGGCGCGGGTCGCGTACCAGCGACGCCGGTAAAACCAGGTCGCCGCCCAGCATGACTGTGCGCTCTGCGCCGTACACCGCCCCCTGCACCGAAGCATGCGCCGTCAACACCGCCGGCAAATCAGGATTGATGCGCTCGAAAAATCCCTGGACCAGTTCGGTCAGGCGCAATTCGATCTCGGCAAATACCTGGGCGGGTTCGGAGCCGCTCAATTCAAGCGCCGCCATCAGCCCCGAGCGCGAGACCCACGGCAGGCCGATCAACTGCAGCGGCAGTTCTTCCAGATCCGCTGGACCCCACAGGCAGGGTTTACCGATCACGTGCACATGCGGCACCTGCAGGGTTTCAAATTCCTGCAGGGCGTGCGCCCGGCCCACCGCCGGGGAGAGGTCGTGGTTGCCAACCAGCAGCACGGTGGGGATGTCGGCTTGCGACAGGCGGATGATCCGTCGGCCCCATTCCCGTTGAAAGGTGGGAGCCGGGGCGCGGTCCTTATAGGCGTCTCCGGCAAAGAGCACCAGGTCGACATGCTCGTCGATCGCCGTGTTAATGATCGTATCCAACGCCTTGAGGTAATCCAGCACGCGTAACGGCAGCCCGCTGGTCGGGTCGTGCCGCCCCTGGGGGGCCATATCGATGTGCGCGTCTGCAAAATGGAGAATTCTCATATCCGGATCGTTATTTTCCTGGTTCTCGCCAAACAGGCGAAAGTTATGGGGCCAGCCCTAATTTCTTTAAATCATCTACCGCGGCCTGGAAACCCGGGTGATATTTCAGCGCCATTCTGAGGTCCGCAATCGCGCCATCCCGGTCACCCAGCACCACCCGGGCGCGGGCGCGCCAGACCCAGGTCTCTTCAATAAATGCCCCTACCTGGGGCTTATCGGCGATGCCCAGCCGGGTCGCCCGATCTTGAATAAATTTGAGCGTTCCCGTTGCCAGGTCAGCCACGTCCTGGTAGCGTCCGGAATAAAAATAGGCATAATAGGGGCCGGTCTGGTGCCAGATCATGCGCCATGGACGGCGGTCTTCCGGCAGGTTGGCGTACAGGCTGAATGCCTTATCGTAAGCTTCCGCCGCGCCAAGGTAATCTTGCAGCATGACCAGGGTCGTGCCGCGGTTGTACCAGGCAAAATATTGGTCGACCCCGGTTAACTTCCACATTTCGTCCGACGACGTTTTCAGGGCAATCTGGTAGCTCTGCGCCTGGTCAGCATACTCTCCCAGCAGGGCCGTGAGTTGGGCTTCTTTATCCGGAGAATAGGCCACCAGGAAAACAAAATCAAAGGAACGCCAATCGCTGACAAAAGTGTCGTACGGGATGGTCAGGTTGGGTTTGATGTATGAATCCTGCACGATGAGCTGGCGCTGCTGATCGTTAAAACCGGTGACCGTGCGGTAATGTCCCATCCAGCTGGTCATGCCTGTGGCTGTTTCCGGGAAGTAAACGCCCACTTCGGTCAGCACCGGGAAACCGCCGGCGAGCAGCTTCTTGAGCAGGGTCAGCGTGCCGCCGTAGCGCACCATGAGCTTCAGGTTGGTGTAATCATCCACATAATTCTGCATCTCATAGGGCATCACGTTGAGGTCATAACCAAACGGCTTGAGCACCTTGCCGGTGGTGAACTTATCCCCTTTCCAGCCCCAGTAAGAGAGTTCCATCGCCAGGTTAGTCGGGCCGCAGTAATTCCAGGCCCCGTTTTGCGTTTCCCAGATGACGCCTTTTAAATCGACGGCTGGCGGCAGCGGCGTGGGGGTGGCGCTGGGCGTGGTGGTCGGCAGGGGCGTTTCCGGGGTGCGGGTGATGGTTGCGGTCAGGGTCACCGTCTGGCTGGGAAGCGGGGTCTCCGGCATGGGGGTAACGGTAGCCATCACCTCTCCCCCGGGCACAAACACCGTTTCTTTTTGAGCGAAAATAATCGAACGCGCCCGGATGCGCGCATCATCAAGCACATTATAGACACGCGTCCGCACGGGGGGCAGGCTTAACACCAGACCGCCCAAAAATAAAATGCCGATAAAAATTAACAGGACGCGCAAAGATGGACGCATACCAAGATTATAACAAGGTTTTAGCTTATTCATTTTGGGGTTATCCTGCTTAACATGCAACCTTCGCCGGGGAATTTCGTATAATACTTGTAGAAAAGGAGAATTTGAAATGGACGGATCAAAGCGTTTATTCCGCAGTAAAAACGAGAAAATGATCGCCGGGGTTTGCGGCGGTCTGGCGAGCTATTTTTCAGTCGATCCCACCCTGGTGCGGTTGATCTTTATCCTGCTGCTGTTCGCCCCCCCCTCTGGTATTTTGATTTACCTGATCATGTGGTTGATCACGCCCTTAGAGCCCTAATCGGCGAATGCGCCCTGATCATCGAATCAATATAGAGGGTGTTTTTCCCGCGGCGCGGGTAAAACACCCTCTTATTATCAATCTGAGAACTCCCGGTATATAATCGAATTCATGGCCGAACTTGAACTGCTCAACGGCACCCAGGCCCGCCCCTATTTTGATCGTCTGATCGATATTTATCAAGCCGCTTTCTCACAGCCCCCATATTCCGAGTCTCTGCCCGATTTTCTAAATTTTGCCGGGCGGCTTTCCTATCATTCCCGGCATTCCGGTTTTCGCTGCGCGATCATCCGCCCGGCACAGGAAGCGGAAGTGACCGGTTTTGTTTACGGTTTTCCGGGAACCATCGGGGATTGGTTTTACGACCTGGTTTCCCACCGGCTTTCCCCGGCCTTACGCAAGCAGTACCTGAGCGATTATTTTGAATTTGCCGAGATTGCCGTGCTGCCCGCTTTTCAAGGGCAGGGCCAGGGCGGGCAGCTGCACGATCTCCTGCTGTCGGGGATCAAACAGTCCGCGGCGTGCCTGGCGACCCCCGAGGATGAGACCAATGCCCACCACCTCTACCGCCGGCGCGAGTGGGTTACCCTGACGCGCGGGATCGAGCTTCCAGGGTCAATTTTACGATACGAAATTATGGGCAAGCTGCTATACTAGCTTCGCTCGTAGACTGCCGCAGCATTGCCATAGCAGGGCATGGGAGGTGAAATGTTTGAAAACCTGGTTGAGGAGTCGCAACACATCGGCAAACCCGCCTGGCGGGGGGTGCTGCGCTATACCGCGGAGCTGCACGCGCGCAGCGTCCATCCCGCACGTGCCCCCTTTCCTTACCCCTGGGAAGAAATCGGCCCCGGATACTGTTATGGGCCGGCCTTTGGCCATTGGGACCTGATCCACCAGGTTTTGGACGTGCTGCCAGCCGAACCGGAGCATGCCCGCCGCCAGATTCTGAATGACCTGGCGGCGCAGGAAGATTCTGGACTGGTGCCGGGCAGCATCTATATGAATGGCGAAACCCCACGCTGGAGCCATGAATTCGGCCACCCGCCGGTCTGGCCGGTTGCCGTGCAGGATTATGCCGCCCTGACTTCTTCGGATGAACTCATCAACCAATGCTACCTCCCCCTGGTGCGCCAGATCCGTTGGTTTGAAGCCAACCGCCAGGCCCAACCCCAGGGATTTTTCTACCGCGATATCCTCACATTTCAATGGGAAAGCGGCGTGGATGAAGGCGTGCGCTTTCACCAGACGCAGTCCGGGCCCTTTGCCTGTGTGGATGCCACCGCCCACGTTTTCAATTTGTACCGCCAGGCCGCGGAATGGTCAAAAATCGTGAGCCAGCCCGGCGCGGAATGGCAGGAGAAGGGCGGCGCTCTGCAGGAATTCATTCAGACCCGCTTATGGGACGACGAAAGCGGGTGGTTCTATGACATCTGGTCGGTGGACCAGCCGGAAAACCGCCACCTGGCTTTTGAAGGGATGTTTCCGATGGTGATGGGAGCCGCCGCCGGCTGGCAGTGCCAGCGGGTGATTGACGAAAACCTGTTAAACCCGGGGCGCTTTTTCACCAGCCACCCGATCAGCACAGTAGGCGCAGCCGACCCGTTGTTTGAACTGCGCATGTGGCGCGGCCCGGCCTGGAACAGCATGACCTATTGGGCGGCGCGGGGCTGCCTGGCCAGCGGCCGCCCGGATGCCGCCCGGGCGCTGCTTGAACCGGCGTTGGACAAAACAGCCCACCAGTTCGAGCGCACCGGGACGATCTGGGAGTTCTACAATTCCCTGGGCGGCGACCCGGAACAGGTCAGGCGGAAACCACAAACAAAATTCAACCAGCCCTGCCGCGATTACCTGGGCCACAACCCCCTGCTGGCCATGGCCCGGCTGTGGGACCAGTGCGGTAATCAGTAGGTTTCTGCTTTATCCACAACCAATCTGCTATACTTGAAGAGTTATGTTTATTCTCTTCGCCATGCTGATCCCTCCTTCCAATCCCCCGGCCTTGCCGGAGGATGAAGCGTTGATCAGGGACATAGCCAACGGCCAATCGGCCGCCCTGGGTGTTTTGTACGATCGCTACGGGCGGCTGGTCTTTTCCCTGGCGTACCGCATTCTCAACGACGCCGCAGCAGCCGAAGAGGTCACCCAGGAAGTATTCCTGCAAATCTGGACGAAAGCCGGGACATTTCAAAGCGGGTTAGGAAAAGTGTCCACCTGGTTGACCAGTGTCACCCGCCACCGCGCCATTGACGACCTGCGCCGCAAGCGCATCCGTCCCGAAGGACACCGCATGGAGTGGGACCCGTCTGAAGATGGAGACGATCCCCAGTGGATCGACCCGCTCAATGTCCCCGCCCAGGTCGAACTCACCATCCAGAACCGTGCCATCCGCCAGGCTATCTCCCAGCTGCCAAAAGACCAGCAGCAGGCCCTGGCACTGGCATATTTTTACGGGCTCAGCCATCAGGAAATTGCCGAAACCACCGGCGAGCCCCTGGGTACGATCAAAACCCGGATTCGCCTGGGCATGCAGAAGCTGCGCCAGACGCTAAACTCGTCAATTTAGGAAAGTTTTCACAATTGCTTGCGATAAAATACATCCAAAATGACGCCGGATACGTAGAATATATTTAGAGATAATAAAATGAGTCTTGCCCATGTTTCTGACAACATACCAGCCTACGTCCTGGGTATCCTTGAGGATGCCGAACGTGCAGAAGTTACCTCGCATCTGGAGAGTTGTCCGGAGTGCAAGGCAGAGCTGCATGCTTACCAGGACGTGGTAGACCAGCTTCCGATGGCTGTTGCGGAGCGCACGCCCCCCAGGCGCCTGCGGGCAGCCATCCTTCAGTCCGTCGCGGTTCAGGACGAAGAAAAAAGAAAGCTGCGTCCCGGCTGGCGGACGTGGTTTGCGCGCCCGCTCAACCCACTGGCAGGTCTGATCGGGGTGGTGCTGATTCTCGTTTTAGGCGCATTCAACATTGTTCAATGGCAGCAAGCCCAGCAAGCGGCAGTTCAACCGGTCGCCAGCTTTTCAGATTTCCGCCTGGTAGCCATGATTCCTCCGGACAGCATTGGCCAAAACACCACAGGTGTTTTGGTGATCAATCGGGAGGGAACCTTGGGAACGCTGGTGGTCGATGGATTAACCAAGCTTGATGCATCCCAACAATATCAACTATGGCTGATCAAAGATGGAGTCCGCACCAGCGGCGGCGTATTCAGTGTTTTTGGCGGCGGTTACGGTTATTTATACGTCCGTTCCCCCGACCCATTGGGCAGCTACACATCCTTCGGGGTGACCATCGAACCCAAAGGCGGCAGCCCCGGACCTACGGGTAAAAAAGTTCTGGGCGGAAATTCTTAATCAGCGTTTTCCGAACAAACGCAGCCAATCATCGATTTCATCCGGTCCCGGTGGGGCCGGATCTGTTTTTTGGATCGTTTGCGCTTCCTGGCGCGCCTCCTGCAGTTGGACGGCGAATTCCTCAGAGCTGAGCAGTCTGGCTTCCAGGGCATGCGCTTCGGCCTTGACCTGCCGGTCGCTGGTCACCACCGTCCAGGTTCTGGCATTTTTACCCAACTGCCGCAGGCGCTCGATGATCGCCTGATCGGCAGTTTTGCCACTGCGCACATAATGCACGCCAACCATCCCCACCATCTTCTTGCCCCCGCGGGTGGGCGGCGCCTGGTCAAAAAAAACTTCAACCCGTTTACGCCGCACGCGGGCAAACACCTGCAGCATTTCAATCAGGCGGTCTTCATCATCCAACATTTTAAGGCTCATCCCGGGTATTTTAGGGACCAGGTTGTGTCCATCGATCAGGTAAGGCATGTGGTTTATTTTACTGTGGTTTTATGCTATGATTCATCCAGAATCTACGCAGCCTGCGAATCCAGCCTGAGGGCAGAGTACAATCGATGAGCGTCTTAAAACGTCTAATTCCTTACATCATCCTCAACATCATTGTTTCCGCCGCTGCCACATTTGCAGTGCTCACCTGGTGGAACAGCGGCCGCCCCCTGCCCCCCGGTTTGGGCGTGCCCACCGTCTTCCCTCAACCTGCGGTGGCAACCTCCGCCCTGCCGGCCTTGACCGCTCTGCCTGCCGATGCCAAAGTCGTCGAGATCGCCGAGGTGATCAGTGCCGGCAGCCTGAGCGCCGAGGCGCTGACCATCAAGCGCATCGGCGAGGGCGAAGTGCACATGAACAGCTGGCGGCTGGAAGACGGTCTCGGACACCGTTTCACCTTTCCGGATATCGTTTTATTTAAAGATGGATCGGTACAGGTTTTCACCCGCGCCGGCACCAATACGGTCAATGCGCTGTATTGGGGATTGGACCAGGCCGTGTGGAGCAGCGGTAAGACGATCTCGCTTTTCGATAACCAGGGCATACTGCGCGCCAGTCTGACGGTGCCCTGATCGTGCGTTTGCAATATTTATTTCTAACCAGGTTGAAACTCTGCAATACATGACCTCCGCTCGAAAAGCCAGAAATCTGGATTACAATTTCGTGATGATCACCCAGCTATTGAACCGGTTCACATTCACCGCCGCGATGAAATTAATGACAGCCCGAGAGCAATCCCAATGACCCAGGCCCTTTACCGCAAATGGCGTCCACATCTGTGGAAAGAAGTGATCGGTCAGGAACACGTCGTGCGCACCTTGCAGAACGCCATCCGCACGGACCGGGTGGCCCATGCGTACCTGTTTGCCGGTCCGCGCGGGACCGGAAAGACCACCTCCGCCCGCCTGCTGGCCAAAGCCATGAACTGTCTCGAGGAATCCGTGACCCGCAGGCCGTGCGACCAATGCGCGCACTGCCAGCAGGTCAACGAGGGGCGGTTCATGGACCTGATCGAAATTGATGCCGCCTCCAACACCAGCGTAGACGATATCCGCCAGCTGCGCGACACGATTAATTTCGCGCCCAGCCAGGGCCGCTATAAGGTGTACATCATCGATGAAGTGCACATGCTCTCCACCGCGGCCTTTAATGCCCTGTTAAAAACCCTCGAAGAGCCGCCGCCCCACGCGATTTTCATCCTGGCAACCACCGAAGTCCATAAAATCCCGGCGACGGTGCTGTCACGCTGCCAGCGTCACGAATTCAGGCGCATCTCAGTTCAGGAAATCAGCGGCCTGCTGCGGGAAATGTGCCAGAAAGAAGAGATCCCCTTTGATGAGGATGCCCTGGTGTTGATCGCCCGCCAATCCACCGGCAGCATGCGCGACGCGATCTCGCTGCTGGACCAGTTAGCCTCCACCGGCGAGCGTATCACCCTGGCCTCCGCCCAGGAAGTGTTGGGGACCGCCACCAGCCAGTCTGTGGTGATCCTGGTAGAGGCGATCCTCAACCAGGAACCTGCCGCAGGGATGGACTGCATCCATCAGGCGCTGGACAGCGGCACCGACCCGCGCCAGTTTGCCCGCCAGGTGGTGGAATATTTGCGCGGGCTGCTGTTGATCCACATGGGCAGCCCCGACCAGGTCGAAGCGACCAGCGAAATGCGCCAGAAGATGATCGAGCAGTCCAAACGCTTTGAGCTGGCGATCTTGCTGGACTGCCTGCGCCTGTTCAATACCGCGGCCAGCGAAGTCCGCGGCGGCTGGCAGCCGGGACTACTGCTTGAATTGGCCCTGGCAGGTGCAGTAACCGCTAAAAATCCGTCTCTAACGGCCCAGGACATACCTCCAGCCAGCCAGCCGGCTGCCAGACCGGCCAGGGCGGCGGCTGCCCCGGTCCAAAACGCACAAGCATCCAATGCGGCTGCGGAACGGCCAGACATGCATTACCCGAAAGAAGAAAAGCCACCCCGGGCAGTGGAACCGCCCCCGGTGGCTGCACAGCCCACCCCAATCCCTCCTGCCCATACCCCGGCAAAAAAACAGGCCCCGCCCCAGGCCGCCGCGCAGCCTGAGGATTCTCCCGCCGACCCTACCAAAAACACCGGGCAAAATGTGGAGATGGCCAACATCCAGCAGAATTGGAGCCGGATCAAACAGGCGGCCAAGGACCTGCGCATCAATATGTCCGGGCTGCTGAATTCCTGCACCCTGGTATCGATCAAAGAAGGGGCTCTGGTGATTGGTTTCAGCAGTGACGTGCTCAAGCAAAAAATGGAGGCCGGGGACAACTTGCAGCTTGCCCGCCAGGCTATCCAGCGTGTGATCGGGCAGGACGTGCCGGTGATGTGCGTGGTACTGGGCAACAAAGGCGGCTCCGGCCCCGAAATGGATATTGACGGCGACGGTATCGTCGGCACCGCCCTGAATCTGGGCGGTCATATCGTCCAAAAAAAGAAAACAGACTGACGGCACGGCCTTCAACGGACCCGATGAGGGCGGTGTACTCATTAGGATAGGAGCTTAAAATGGCAAAAGGATTTAATCGGACCCCTGCTGGGGGTGGTGGAGGCGGCATGATGAACCAGATCAAACGCCTTCAGGAACAAATGGAAGTCGTCCAGGCGCAGCTGGCGGAAGAAACCGTGACCGCGACCGTCGGCGGCGGGGCGATCAAAGTCACCATGACCGGTGACCAAAAATGCAAGGGTGTCGAAATCGACCCCGAGATGCTCAAAGACGCCGATGCCGAGATGCTGCAGGATATGCTGCTCAGCGCGGTCAATATGGCCCTCGACCAGTCTCGCCAGTTGCAGTCGGACCGCATGGGCCCCCTGGCCGGCGGATTGGGCGGGTTAGGATTTTAAACCAAATTCTATGGCGGTTTTGCCTGCTCCCCTCCAAAATTTAATTACCTCGTTTGAGCGCCTGCCTGGCATTGGGCCAAAATCCGCTTCGCGCCTGGCGTTCTTTCTACTCGGCGCGCCGGAGGAAATTTCCCAGCAGTTGGGCAATGCCCTGATCGCGCTAAAAAGCGCCACCGGGATGTGCCCGATATGCTTTAATATTACCCAGGCTGGGGCAGAAACCTGCGATATTTGCGCCGATTCCCGGCGGGACGGCGCTATATTGTGCGTGGTTGAGGAGCCTTTGGACGTGCTGGCGTTGGAACGCACCGGCGGTTTTCCGGGGCGCTACCATGTGCTGCACGGCGTGCTGTCGCCCATCGAAGGCAAGGGGCCGGAAGACCTCAAGATCCGCCCGCTGATCGATCGCGTGCGCGCCGGGGGCATCCGCGAGGTGCTGGTGGCGACCAATCCCAGCATGGAAGGGGATGCCACCGCCCTTTACCTGCGCCAGCAGCTTTTGCCGTTGAACGTGCGCATTACCCGCCTGGCGCGCGGCCTGCCGGTGGGCAGCGATCTGGAATATGCCGATCAGAATACCATCCTGCGCGCGCTGTCCGGGCGCCAGGAAATGAGTTAAAACAAGCCAAGCCCCTTCCAGGGGATTAAAACTATACCCGGTGACGGTTCGCTTCGCGAGCCGCCGCCGGTGGTTATTTTGTGAGCGGGCGGGAAATGGCGAAAAACCGTCAGGCAGCCTGGCTGTCGACATTACTGTTATTCATAATAGCCGGCTGTGGGCGGGATTTCAGCGGAAGGCCGACCCCCACCCTGCCTCCTTTTCCTGACCTCAGCCCAACTCCTTCGCGTACCCTGTTGGTCTTTTCTACACCGACCAGCCTGACCACGCCCACCCCCACCTCTCCTTCTTCACAGATCCTCCCCATCCCCCAATTTTCTGCTCCTGAGCAGGGGCTGGCAACCCCCGTTGGCTACACCTGGCCCACCCCTATGCCCACCCAGGCGCGCAGCTTCGCGATTAACACCCTCACCCCCATCGCGCCTGGCTCCCGGCTAAATGCCCTGGCAGAGGTCATGCGCCTGGGCCACGGCACCCTGCTGTATTTTGCTTTCTCGGCCGACGGGCGCTGGTTGGGATTTTCCACCCAACGGGGGATCGAGCTGTACGACGCCCACACCTTGGGCGCAGTGCTCGATATTTCCACACCGGTCGAAATCCTGCGCCTGGCGTTTTCTCCCGACGGTAACCTGCTGGCCGCCGCCGACCGCGATTCGCGCGTCAGCCTGTATGATACCGCCAGCGGCAGCCTGATCCGCCAGCTGGATAACGGCGCCCTCGGCTCGCCCCTGACGCTCACATTTTTCAGCGGGGGCAGCCTGCTGCATATCGGCTCTTCCAGTGAAATCAGCGTGATCTGGGAAGTGGAAACCGGCAAACTCGCCCACCGCTGGTATACCAGCGGCAACGCCGCGATGGCTACCTCTTCAGACGGCGTGCTGCAGGCTACCTCGAACTGGAACGGCTCCATTTTCATCTGGACGCTTCAGGATGGCAACAGCCCGGGGCGGTTGTGGGCCGATTTGGAAATCCTGGCCATGCAGTTCGCGCCGGACAGCGCCACGTTATTGGCTGGGTACGGCGATGGCACGGCTTTGATCTGGAACCTGGACGGCGGAAAAGTGCTGCACGTCCTGCGCGGACATACCGACCGGGTGACGACGGTGGCGGTCTCCCCGGACAGCCGCCTGGCGGCAACCGGCAGTTGGGATAACACCATCCGCCTATGGGATATGAGCAGCGGCTCGCTGCTGGAAACCCTAACCGGGCACAGCGGCCGGATCGTGCAGATCGCCTTCACCCCGGATGGGCGCGGCCTGGCTTCGTACGCGGAAGACGGCCGGTTTCAATTCTGGACAATCCCGGCGGGAATCCCCACCAGATCGCTGGATGACTTTGCCCCTCCCGGCAACGCTATCTATACTCCGGATGGCAAGACCGTGCTCACCGGCGCCCAGGATGGCTGGCTGCGCTGGTGGGATGCTGAAAAGGGTACTTTGCTGGCCGAACGCCTGGCAGACACGGCGGGGATCAGCGCCCTCCAGCTCTCTCCGGATGGGACGCTGATCGCGACCGGGGGTACGGACGGCCCAGTCCGCCTGTGGCAAGCCGCCAGCGGGCAGTTGATTACCGAATTTACCGAGTTAAAGGTCTGGGTCAATAACCTGGCCTTTTCGCCCGACGGTCACTGGCTGGCCGCCGGCGGCGCAGAAGGCAATATTCGCGTGTGGGATATGACCAGCGGCCAACTGGACCGGACCATCAATACCGGGACATCCGTGATTTTACGCCTGGCTTTTTCGCCCGACAGCCGCCAGCTTGCCGGAGGAGCGCTGGACGGCAGCGTCAGCCTGTGGCAGGTCGGCAGCCCGGCAGCCCCGCGCATCCTGCGCGAAAATGGGCCCTTCGTCAGCGGCCTGGCATTTTCGCCGGATGGTTATACCCTGGCCTCAGGCGGGGATGAGCCGACGGTCTCCTTATGGCGCCTGGGGAATGGCGGGCTGACGGTCAGCGCCGAAAATCAACAACCTGAAGGCCTGGCCGCGGTCGCCTTTACCCCGGATGGGCAGGTATTGGCCGCCTCGTTTTGGGATCACAGCCTGCGTTTCTACAGCGCCACCAGCGGCAGCCTGTTGGCTGACGTCGACCTGCCGTTTACCGCCCGCCAGATTAGCATCTCCCCGGATGGGCGGCAGCTGGCGCTCAGCCTGGAAGACGGCACGGTCCGCCTTTGGGCGATCCATTAATCGCCGGTCATCTTTGGTGTGACCAATCTTTTTTTTTCTAAAAACCCTGCCCAATCTGAATTATTCCAAACAATTTATACATCAAAAATTAATAGTTTATTGATAACATAAATCCACGTTTATGATCCATAGACGTATAACTTATTGAATATTGGAGATTTTGTTTGTCAACTACCACCCGCTCGCTCTGCGCCCCTAAAGGGGAAGCAGGTGGCTTGTAGCTGGCCAGTAGAGTGCCTTATGTTACAAAACTGTTTCTCTCCGCTACATTCGCCAATACTCAGGGTTATGCGCTGGTGTACCCTGTGGCGTTTTGGTTGGTTGACTCCCCTTACGAGAGGGGGTGGGGTCTCCAGTCCCACAACAGCCTTGCTTACAAAGATTGCTCGTACTTTCTGTAAGCACCAGTGCAGTTTGATTAGGACAATTATACTACCTGAAAGGAGTGCGGCTTCCTCCACCCGCTGAAGCGAGTGGTTTCCGCCGCAAAATATTATGAAATTCGTTTCCCCTATCCTTCATCATGCCGCAAGCTGGTTTGGTCTCACGTTCATGGCCGCGTCCTTCGTCCTGGCGGCCTGTGCACCCGCTGCCCCCGCGCAGGTCGGCGATCCTACCACCACGACACAGGCCGCTGTTTCCAGTCCGACCGCTTTACCCCAGGCCGCGAGTACGGCAAACCCGGCCGCCGGATCAACCACCCAACCTGCCGCTCAGAACGGGCAGATCACCTATAATATCGTCCCCGGCCAATCCAAAGTGACTTATAACGTTGGCGAGACCTTCCTCAACCAGAACAACCGCTTTAATCTGGCAGTAGGGGTTACCACCCAGGTGACCGGCAGTATCACCGGGAATGAGAACGACCCGTCCGCGGTTACCCTGGGCACGTTCGAGGTAGATATCAGTAAATTTGCTTCCGACAGCGGCCAGCGGGACCGCTATATTCGCAACAATGGTCTGCAGTCCAGCCAGTACCCCATAGCGAAATTCGTCCCGACCAAGATTGAATCGCTGCCTGCGACCTATACGGATGGCCAGGACGTTACGCTCAAAGTGACCGGCGATCTGACGATCAAGACCACCACCCAGCCCGTGACCTGGGATGTAACCACCCACCTGTCAAATGGGGTAATAACCGGACAGGCCACCACCGAACTGCTGATGTCCAGCTTCAAAGTCGGTCCAATTTCGGTCCTTGGTGTGCTCAATACCGAAGACAAGGTGAAACTCACCTTCGATTTCGTGGCAAAACCCTGAAAATTAAGCGAGTAATTCCCGCAGCTGCGGGAATTACTCGCTTTAAAACAGGAATAATTTACTTGGGCGCAGGTTGAAACGCCGGCAGTTCGATCGTTTGCGCGCCGGCCCGGACCACATAATTGGGCAGCCAGGCCACGCCATAAATTTCCAAAAAGATATCTTTTTTCATCGGCGCGATGGGGATTTCGGTCACGTCATTGACCAGCCCGGCCCAGCGTTCCTGGGCTTCGCTGACCTGGCGGCGCTGGTCGCTTTCCACGGCTTTTAGCTGGTCTTCCAACAGATCGATCTCCTTGCGGATCTGCTCCAGGTCAGAGCGGGCCTGATCTGCCATGCGGCGTTTCGCCAGCGAACTGGACAGGCTGCGTTTGCGCTTGGAGAAAATGCTCAGCAGCAGTTCTCCCGAGGCTGAATACTGTTCCATCTTGCGCTGGTCGGCTTCAGTCCTTTGTTCGCGTTCGTCGCTTTTCCGCTTGGCCAGTTTCTGGCGCAGCGCAGTCAGCGTGGCTTCAAATTTGCGGTTGATCTTTTCCACCTCGGCCCGCATCCCTTCGCGCGCGGTCTGGCTGCACTGTTCGCGGAAATCCGCCAGGGTCGCCTCGGGGCCGGCATAATTCTTGAGCGCCGGATTGGCCTTCAGGGTTATTTTGCCACTGCGGTAAACCCAATCGATAAAATCCCGCTGCAAACCGCTGATCCGGCGGGCATCCGTCAGCCAGCCGGGCAAGGGCGCAAATCGCGCCTGGGGCAAGGCCTGGGTTTGCAAAGCGTCCAACGAGTAAACGCGCCACGCCTGTTCTTCCCAGCGGACGATCCTGCCGTCCAAAGCGGTCACCAGAACCGCCAACTGCTGCGAATAATCGAGGGCATAGCGCGCCGACCGGTAGCGCACCTGGACCTGGGCCAGCAGGCTCGGACGGTAGGTCAACCCTTCCGGCGAAAGCGGGGTTGACCGGCTTAAATTGGCCGCCGCGGCGGATTGGCTGACACCCCAATCCGCGGGCAGGAAGAATTCACCCAGACCGGGGGAAATGTCGGGGCGGGTCAGCGAAAGGCCATCGCCGGAGAGAGGCGCCGTGGATACGGGCGCTCGCGTGCGCAGGGGAACCGGCTGGGTATCTTCAATGGATTCAGCCAGCAGGTTATTTCCATTTGAAGCTGGTCTCACACCCGTGGCAGGTTTTCCCACACCAGCCAGGCGGTTCAGATCCGGGATCTGGGCGCGTGTTACCGGTCCCGCCAGGTAGTTTAAGGTCCAGCGCGTCTGGAAAAGCTGCGGGGTGGATGAATGCACGTCGTGCAGCAGAAAGACACGCTTCTGCAGCCCGGAAATCAGGCGGTTGATCTGGACAGAATCCATCTCGCCCCCCGCCAGGCGCAGCCCGTCCAGCAGGCGCTGCCGGTCTTGCTCGGTTTGCAGCCGGCCGATGAACCACGTTCCAGCATTCGACAGGGCCTTGTAATCTAAATCGACCGGGTTTTGCGTGGCCAGGAGCAGCCCCACTCCAAATGCGCGCGCCTGTTTGAGCATGCGCAATAAAATCGGCTTGCTGGGCGGGCTGTTCAGCGGCGGCAGGTAGCCCAGAATCTCATCAAAATAAAGCAGGGCGCGCAGTCCGCTCGTGCCGCGCTGGGTGCGCATCCAGGCTTCGACCGCGGCAAACAGCAATGTAGTGAAAAACATGCGCTCGGTGTCATTCAAATGCGCCAGGTAAAACACGCTGTGGCGCGGCTTGCCGCCGGCGTGGTAAAGCATCTTTTCCACATCCAGCGGCTCGCCCTCCAGCCAGGTCTGGAAAGAAGGCGCGGCAAGGAAATTATTGAGCAGCAGGGCCAGATCCTTGCGCTCCTTGGGTGGGAAGAAACTGTCCACCGGAAACGCGCCCAGCCGGTCAAACGGCGGGTTCTGCACCAGCAGGATCAATTCCGCCATATCCAGGGGCGCGTTTTTACTCCAGGCCGCCTCCAGGATATTTGAAAGCAGGATATGCTCCCGCGAGCGCAGGGGATCGATCTCGCTCAAGCCGATCAAGCCCAACAAAGCCGTCACCGTGCTGGCGATTTTCTCGCGCAGCACTTCGCGGTTTTCCTCCCAGGGCAGGCCGGGAGATTGGAACGAGGTCAGGATGCTGACCGGCACCCCGGCAGAGGAGCCGGGCGTGTACAGGGTGTAATCGACCTTATCCCGCAAAGCCAGGAGCTGTTCGCGACCCAGACCCCACTGCGCCAGGCCTTCGCGCCAGCGCTGAGCGGTCTCCGCCGCCAGGGCCGGCGCTGATTTTCCTTCGCGGCGGGCGGTTTCAGAATCGATCCACGGCTCGAAATCTTCAGCCCGTTGTTCGGGGAAGTGCAGCAGCAAATTGCCCAGATCACCCTTAGGATCGATCATGATCGCCGGGATACCCTGCAGGGCGGCTTCTTCCAATAATCCAATGCACAGCCCGGTCTTGCCCGAGCCGGTCATACCCGTCACCACGGCATGCGTGGTCAGGTTAACCGGGTCGTAAAGCAGGGGCTGGTCGGTCGTCTTGCCTTCGACCGTGTCGAAAATGCGTCCCAGGTAAAAATTTGGTGAAGAAGGCATGCAATCTCCTATTCCACCGAGTATAACGCATACACCCCACCAAAGTCGACCGGCGGGGGCAGTGTATTTAAAAACCGGTCCAGCGCCTGCAAATCTGCCGGCGGGTGATGAGGATCTGCCGCCTCTAATAAGAAACGCATCCCCTGGCGGTTGACCAACAATTTGGTGATCCCGGCCTGGTGCCAAGCAGCGCGGATGGCCTCCGGATTATCCCCCTGCTCCAGCCACATGCGCTTCCAGCGGTCCAGAATTTCATCTGGCAGGCAGGTTGGGGCGCAGTACAGCGAGCGCGGCTCGTAGATCAACTGCACGCGCTGGCCAGCGGGCAGGTCGCGCACTGCTTTCATCGCCGGTTGGAACCAGCCCAGGACGTCTGCCAGGTAGGTCTCCTGGTCCTTCAAACCCAGGGCAGCCTGCGGCACCCCATTGCGCAGGGCCGCCAGAACTCACTTCAAGAGTGGATAACCCCACCACCAGCACGATCAAGGCCGCTGCCAGGCGGCCCATGCGCACCGGTCCCAGGCGGGTGCGGCGCAGCCCGACATCACCCGCCGCCGCCAGCACGGCAAATGCCGGGAATACCGAAAAATAATAACGAGTCTGGATCAGGTTGCCGCTGTACTGGTTGCCCAGCGCCCACAGCAGCAGCCCGCCAACTGCCAGGCCGGCGGCGGTATCCCGCAGGGCGGTAAAAGGCGGCTGACCGCCATCCGGGGCTGCAGGAGCTGTTTCAAAGCGCCGGCTGGCCAGCCAGGCCAGCCCGCCCAACCCCAATAACAAAGCTCCTGGGGCAAACATGTAACCGTCCCCGGCGTCGAAGCCCAGGTAGGTGGCTCGCACCGGCAAAAAAACGAAATCCAGCCAGTTGCCCCAGGCGCCCAGATGCTGGTAGACCTGCAGCCGGACCTCGGTCATCGCCCCGCCGGTGAGGAAGAATGGATAAAAGGGGTTCCCGGTTGAAACCGCATTCTTAATAAACCAGGGCAGCGCAGCCAGCAAGGCTATTCCCCCAAAAGTCAATGCCGCCGGAATATAGGCGGAGCGCCGCTTCCAGGCATGCCAGGCCAGGGCCGCCAAAGCGGCCAGCGCCAGCACCCCGGACGTATATTTGCTGCCCACCGCCAGCCCGGTAAACAGGGCCGCGAAAACCAGGCTGCGCCGCGTGCCGTCTTCCCGCCAGGCAGCCAGCATGACCAGCGCCCCCAGCGAAAGCAAAAAGACCAGCCAATCGACGTAGCCACCCGCCAGCAGCCAGGCCGGGGTAAACCCGGCTAACAGCGCCGCCGCACCCACCCAGGATGCCCGCGCATCGAATACCTGGCGCAGGCTGCCAGCCAGGCCGATGATCGAAAGCAGCCCAAACATCCAGCCCAGGACTGCCGCAGCCGGGTTCCCCGCCAGGGCAATGACCCAGGTATACAGCATTTCGGCGGTTTGCGGCATGCCGCTCATCACCATCCACGGCAGGTAGCTCACCCGCCCATCGCGCAAATAAGCATCCGGCATGACCAGATGGTAGACCAGGCTGTCAAAATGCAGCGGAGGCGCCAGGGCTACCCCTAACGTCATTATAAATATGGTCCCCACCAGCACAGCCAGAATACGCTCAAAGCTGCCGCTTTCACGCCACAACAGCGCCAACCCGCGCCAGCCTTGCAGCCAGGCCCAGATGGAGCGGTGCAGCAGCACCCCTAAAAACCCCAGCGCGGCCCACGGCAGCCAGCCGGGCAGCCCCACGCTTACCCCAACCGCCAGCACCCCCAGGCCGAGCGCCCCGAAACCCAGCCCGGCCTGCAAGGCCAGTCGGGACAGCGGGTGCAGACTTTCGCCTCGCATAATCAGCGCCCCGATTCCCCCTGCCAGACAGGTCAACCCCAGGACCACCACCAGACGCCACACCGCCTGCAGCAGCGCCAGGAATTGTCCGGGATCGGCCGGTTTGTGCCCGGCATAATACAACACCAGGACGAAAACCAACCACAAAAAAGCCAGAAACGGCAACAGTATTTTACGCATGGAGTAATTATACAAGAGTGTTAACATTTAATCAAAAAAGTGGACAAACACCATTAAAAGGCGCATAATAACGTCTATGGAAATGAAAAAAGAGATCTATTCGGTAGGGAAGTTTGCGAAAATAGTAGGGAAATCCGTGCGGACCATCCAAAGGTGGGACAAGAAGGGGATATTAAAGGCATATAGGAGTGGCACCGGGCGGAGATTTTATACGCAAGAGCAATATGAGCGAGTATTGGGGATAGAGCCAGCAGCAGAGTCTCGCAAAAACATCTGTTACACGCGGGTATCTGGCAACAACCAAAAAAATGATTTAGCGGGTCAAAAGCAAGCATTGGAGCAATATATAATCACAAACGGGATAGCGGTAGCCGAATGGCTTTCCGATATAGGGAGTGGTTTAAATTATAAGCGGAAGAATTTCAATTATTTGATGATTGAAGTAGAGCACAACCGGGTAGGTAAGCTCATCATCGCGCACAAAGACAGTTTGGTGAGGTTTGGGTATGAATGGTTTGAGGATTTTTGCACACGTCACAACTGTGAAATAGTAGTGATCAACGCAGAGAGTTTGTCCCCAGAGGAAGAAGTTACCAAAGATTTGTTAACCATCGTTCATTGTCTTTCCTCACGACTATATGGGTTGCGGCGTTACAAAAAAGAAATCAAGGAAATGGTCGAGACGAAACCCGAAGAATAAGAAATGAAACGAACAATCATCCGCTACAGCGTAAGAATCAATCAGGAAAAGTGGCAAGAAATCAGAAAAATTGCCACGCTGTTTCGTGAAGAGAAAAATACACACCTGCGATACTACCATCAGGACGAAAAATATTCTTCATGTAAAAGTGAACGCGAATGGCGTGACCAATTGGTCAATCTCCATTACAAGCCCGCGACTGGACTTCAAGCCCGGCAATGGAAAATCTCGCTCAAAGAAGCCTACGAGACGACGCACAAAAACTGGTGCGCGTTGGCAGAATCTTTAAAATTGCTGGTGGCGAAGCACAAAGATACCTGGTCAGAAAATGAAATGCACTACGCTTATTGGATTCTCTGCTCAGGCAAACTTCTGGCAGAATTGATGAGCGCGGGGAAATCACCCGTTCCAGAACACTTTTCAGTTTCTTATGCAGAGAAAAAACGAGTTCGCAACTATCTTTTGCGAGTAGTACGCCGGAAACGCGGCGAAAGACCTGTCGCAAAGCTATCTCGGTCTTTCCCTCTCGACGCAAACATGTATTCGGTTTTCGAAAAAGAAACCTTGTCGGTTGAAAATGGCAAGGGATCAAAAAAGCCCGCGCAGTTCATCAAAATTATGGGAATGACGCCGCGCAAAATGGTGGTTGTGCCTTTGACTGGCTACGCCCACTTTGACGGGTCGATTCGCGTCATCCTTGATTTCCATAAACGGCGCATTGAACTACATACTGTTTCGGATTTGGTTGAACCCGAACAGCTAAAAGGTACTACGCTTGCCTTAGATGCGGGGATCAGCGAAGTGTTCACAGATAATGGTGGCGCGGCTTATGAGCCGACATTCGGCGCGACCCTGCAACGGGCATCCGACCAGCTAAACCGAACGGGAAAAGCCCGGAACAAAGCGTACGCATTGGAGAAAGTGTCCAGTAAACACAAGGCTCGCCGGATTCGCAAGTTCAATCTTGGGAAAAACAAAATGCGCCGCCGCAAACGCAAAGGTAATATTCGCGTCCGGCAGCTCGTGAGCCAGTCTATTCACAAAATCGTAAAAACGAAAAATCCCAACACGGTCATTACCGAAAATCTGAATATTCGGGGCAAAGCAAAGTCAAAGAGAATGTCGCGCTTGGTGTCCTATTGGATGCGGAGCGCTTTGATAGAACGATTGAATTTCCTGGCGTTGGCGGAAGGTTTCCGTCACAAGCAGGTTAACCCGGCGTATACGTCTCAAATGTGTCCCACCTGTCTGTTTGTTCACAAGAACAACCGGAGAGGCGACATATTTAAGTGCCTGAACTGCGGGCATACTGACCATGCCGACCGGGTTGCCGCCATTAACCTTTTGGTAAGAGCAAATGACCCCGACATCACGATTTACACGCCAAAATCGGTCGTGTGGTCTATCTTGCAAAAAAGGTTCGCCGCCTCTTTGGAAAGGCGGGGCAAGTCCTCAATTGTCACCCCAACTACTGTTTCGGGCCGGACTGACGCGCAAAGTATGGTGCGTCAGAGCGAAACGCCGTTACCTAATTTCATCAATGGGTACGGTACAGAAATGTCGGCTGTCTACTCTTGACGACATTTTGAGAAACAGCCCATCCCAACCATGCCTGGCAACCAAATTGCAACGCAGTGTTTGATGTATAATTAATTTGGAAAATCTGTTCGCATACCACAAAGGGCCGGATCGTGTTTGATCTATACTACTTTTCCTTTAATGTAACCGACCAACTTCACCAACCCGATTTACCTGGCATCCTGGTTTCCCCGCCCCTCAAGAAGGGCAGCCACGGGCGAGACGGCGATCTGGTGATCCTGTTTCTATCGCTCAACGGCCACAATCCCTATACGCCGGAAGAATTAACCGCCATGCAGCAGCGCGCCGCCCAGGTGTATTACAAATCCAGCGGTTCGCTGACCGCCGGTATGCGCGCCGCGGCGGATGTGTGCAACAACCAGCTCATGGAACGCAACCTGAAGAACGCCCGGGATGAGGGCAGTCAGGCAATCGCTCGTATGAATATCGGTGTGCTGCGGGAGGATGTCCTCTTCCTGGCGGTGGCAGGTCCTACTCACGCTTTGCTGCTCGGTGATTCTGAAGTACAGGATTTTTACGATCCGCAGTCTGGGCGCGGCCTGGGAACCGGAACCTCGACCAATCTGCGTTATTTCCAGGCCCAGGTAAAACCCGGGGAAGTACTGGTCTTCAGCCCGGAACCTCCCGAAGTATGGACGTCCTCCGTGCTGTCTGGCAGCGCCGGACTGACCCTGGAGCATTTGCGCCGCCGGCTGCTCAACGGCACCGGCCCCAATCTGCAAGCTGTGGTGTTTAAATTTCAGAACGGCAGCGGTGAAGTGCATGCCTTACGCCATCGCTCCACCACCCCGCAGCCTGCCGCGCCTATGGCGCGACCGGCGACCGGCGAAACCGATAATCCGGATGCGCCCGCCAGTTATCTGAGTGAAGCTCCCGTCCAAACCGCCCCCGAGAGCAAACCGGCGGTCATCCCACCTCTCCCGGTTCCTGCCGCTCGGCGTGCACCCACCCGTCCGGCTCCGCTTCCATCCGTGGAAGAAAGCAGCCCTCTTCCGCCTGCCCATGCTGCACGGCGGCGGCGCGGGCCCGTGGCTGCCGCTCCTCTGCCGGCTGCCCCGGAGCCGGAAGGCGTGGACCTTCAGGTCAGCCAGGCTGCTGCCCTGGAAGCTGCCCGCCTGGCACGCCAGCGCCGGTTGGAGCGCAAGCAAAAAGCGGCCACTGTCTGGAATGGGTGGAAATCCTTCACCGCTCGCACCGGGCAGGCCTGGCGCAGCTTGTGGGTCCGTCTGGCTCCCCAACGGACCAGCACACCCGGCTTACCGGGCACCGCTCCCCAGGTGCGGGTTTCGCCTGCTCTGCTGGTCTTCATCGCAATCGCCATCCCGCTGGTGGTTGTGGCGGTGGCGATGACTGTCTATCTACAGACCGGGCGCGGCGAACAGCGCAGCGTGGCCTTCCAGCAGGCCGTGTTATATGCCAGCCAGGCGACCACAGAGAAAGATCCCGTGCTGCAGCGTAAATCCTGGGATCAGGTATTAATCTGGCTCGATAAAACAGAACAATACGGCATCACCGATGACAGCCGCGCATTGCGCGCGCGCGCCCAAAAAGGCGTCGACTCCGGGGATGCTGTCGTCCGCCTGGATTTCCAGCCGGTTAACCACGTGGGTTTTGCCCAGGGGGTGCACATTACCCGCATGGTGACCAATAACAATGACCTGTACCTGCTTGATTCTTCCAATGGCTCGGTGATGCGCCTGTTCCAGACCGCCCAGGGCTATCAATTGGATACGCTTTTCAACTGCGGGGCCGGGCCATCCGGTTCGATTTATGTCGGTCCGCTGATCGACATCGCTGCCATGCCGCCGGTGAACCCTTATAACGCCACGCTCGCCGCCATTGATGGCAACGGCAACCTGATGTACTGCATTCCGGGAACGAATGCGGTCAGCCGTTCATTGGCGCCGCCCAACGTCGGCTGGGGCAATATCCGCGCCATGACCTTATCGCAAGACTCACTCTACCTGCTCGATGTACTGGGGAATGCCGTCTGGCAGTATTCGGCCAACGATCTGAATTTCTCGGACCGCCCTCACCTTTACTCCGAGACCTTTAACCTCACCCTGGCCAACGTGGTTGACATGGCTTTTTACGAAGACAACATTTATTTCCTGCGCAGTGATGGCCACCTAGTGCAGTGTGCAATCAGCAACATCCCCGATATCCCTACGCGGTGCGCCGACCCGGCAGCCTTCAACGATCCGCGCTCGGGCCGGGATCACAAACCCAACCTGATGCCGGATACGCTTTTCAGCCAGATTTTAACCATCAATGCTCCGGACCCTTCGCTATTTTTGCTCGATCCCAGCCACGCTTCCATCTACCGTTTCAGTGTGGCACTTAATTTCCAGGATCAGGTGCGCCCTTCCAGTACCACCAACCCCGCCCTGCCGCGCAGCGAACCAACCGCGTTCACCATCACGCCGCGCCGCATCGCCTTTTTAGCGTATGACAATCAAGTCTATATGGCCCAAATGCCTTAAATCCCAAGTTTGTTAAGGGTGTCGGGCGAACAACCCGCCTACCCGGATGGAAAACAAATCCGCCGCGAGAAGGAGCATGATTCCATCTCGCGGCGGATGACTTTCTCCTGCAAACCCGTTAAGATATTAAGCAGTAAAACATAAATATCAAGGAGAAGTTAAAATGATGCTTTTAGGAATTGGAGAATTTATCATCGTCGGCCTATGCCTGATGGTTCCAGCGATTATCCTGATCGTCTTGATCTTTACCATGCGCGGCCAGGCCAATAACGGGCTGGCAATCCTCAGCCTGGTCACCGGCATTTTAGGTTTCTTTATGCTGCCGATCGTGGGTTCGATCGCAGCCATCGTCTCAGGCAACATGGCCCTCAACCAGTTCAAGCTGCTTGCCCAACCGAACGGAAGCGAAGGATTGGCACGGGCCGGCATCATCCTGGGTTGGATCGGCCTGGGGATCTGGCTGGTCGGTGTGCTGGGCGGACTCTTGTTCCTCCTGCCGGCCACCAGAACAGTCGGCGGCTTTTGATCATGCGTCAATGGCTGTCGCGTACCCTGACATCGCGTCTCCGCCAGCTCCGCTGGCGGATGACGCTTTCCTATTCCCTGGTGGCGCTGGCCACCGTGCTTATGGTCGAATGGTGGGGATTGGTCGGCGCCAGCCTGTTTCTCTCCGGCGACATAGCACCGCTGCAATTGGCGCAGGTCATCGTGCGCATCGCCCTGGAGATTGTGATCCCGACGGCGTTAATCCTGGTCGTACCCACCGCGCTGGTCGGCGCCTTGTTCGGGCAGATTACCGCCCGCTGGCTGGATATGCGCCTGGAGAGTCTGGAAACGGTCACCCGCTCCTGGCAAACGGGCGATTTTTCCCGCCAGATTATTGACAATACAGGTGATGAGATCACCAGTCTGGCCGGACGCTTGAATGAAATGGCGGCGCAGTTGCAGGAGTTGATCCAGGCCCGCCAGGAACTGGCCGCGCTGGAAGAACGCAACCACCTGGCGCGCGAGCTGCACGACTCGGCCAAACAGGCCGGTCTGGCAGCCATCATGCAGCTTGGCGCGGCTCGCGCTCACCTGGCAACCAACCCGGAGGCCGCCGCCGCTCATCTGGCAGAGGCGGACGAATTAATCCACCAGATACAGCAGGAACTGACCGGTTTAATCTGGGAACTGCGCCCGGCCGGGCTCTCCGGCCAAGGCCTGAACGCGGCTTTAACATCCGCCGTGGAGAGCTGGTCGCGCCAGACCGGCATTCCCGCCGATCTATCCATCGCCGATCCTTTTGCCCTGCCGGGTCCGTTGGAAGAGGTGCTGTATCGCATCCTCCAGGAAGCGCTGGCAAACGTGGCCCGTCACAGCCGGGCCGGGCAGGTGAAAATCGAATTGGCAATCATGAATGATCGGGCCAGCCTGGTGGTGCATGATAATGGTGTCGGGTTTGACCCCACCCAGGGCCAGGCAACCGAACTAGGCCTGCGCAGCATGCGCGAACGCGCCGCAGAAATGGGCGGCAGTCTTTCCATCCAAAGCGAACCGGGTCAGGGCACAACCATTACTGCCCTGCTGCCTTTAATCATGCCTGAAAAGAAAGAGATTCCATGAACACTCCTGTCACCCTGGTGATCGTAGACGACCATGCCCTCGTGCGGCGTGGCATTCGTGCCTTTCTGGAAACTCAGCCCGACCTGGAGGTGTGCGGAGAGGCTGCTTCCGGAGAGGAAGCAGTGCGGTTGGCGGTTCAACTGGCCCCGGACGTCATCTTGATGGACCTGGTCATGCCCGGGCTGGATGGGGTGGAAGCGACCCGCCAGATCAAACAGGCCAGCCCGCGCACGCAGGTAATCATCCTCACCTCCTATCATGAGGACGAGCATATTTTTCCGGCCATCCGCGCCGGGGCTTTATCCTACCTTTTGAAAGATATCCGCCCGGAGGAATTGGCCGAGGCTGTGCGTAAGGCCGCCGCCGGAGAGGCGATCCTCCATCCCCAGGTGGCCGCGCGTCTGGTGCAGGAAGTGCAGGGCAGCCGCCAGGGGCCTGCCAGCCCCTTCGCCGAGTTGAGCGAGCGGGAAATGGAAGTGCTGCGTCTGATTGCCGCCGGCCTGAGCAACATGGAGATCGCCGGGCAATTGGTGGTAAGCGATAAGACCGTGAAAAGTCACGTTTCCAATATATTGGCCAAGCTGCACCTGGCAGATCGCACCCAGGCGGCAGTTTTCGCCTGGCGCGCTGGCCTGGTGCATCCTGACACGGATGAAGCGCGCTGAATTCTTGTACATACCCTATAAAAATTATCCAATCAGGTCTATACTAAGCCAATGCCAAGTCCTATTATTGCAAAGCTTCCCGGCCCCGGTCTCCTGGCGCTGGTCGGCAGCGGCGAATATCTGCCACCCATCGATCCGCTCGATCGCTGGCTGTTAGATCATTTACCCGAGCCTGCCAGGGTGGTCTGCCTGCCCACGGCGGCCGGGACAGAAGGCGATGAGCGTATTAATTACTGGTGCGACCTGGGTATCGAGCACTTTTCACGCCTGGGCGCCCAGGTCGAAGCGCTGCGGGTCATCGACCGCGCCAGCGCTCAAGATTCGGCCCTGGCAGAACGCGTCCGCTCGGCAAATTTTGTCTATCTTTCAGGCGGAAAACCTGCCTACCTGTACAACGCGTTATTCGGCACCCCCGTCTGGGAGGCAGTTAACAGTGTGCTGCAGCAGGGCGGCGTGGTCGCCGGGTGCAGTGCAGGCGCCATGATCTTCGGCGAGCGCATCCCCACTTCGCTCTTCTCCGAAAAATGGCAGCCGGCTTTCAATTTTCTGCCGGGGTCATTCATCATCCCCCATTTCGATGAAATCCCGCGCATGATGCTGCACGGCATGCGCCTGGTAGCTGGGAAACTGAAGGTGATCGGCGTCGAAGGCTCGACCGCCCTGGTGTGCGGCCCGCAGGGTGTCTCGGTCCAGGGCCTGGGCTCGGTCACCCTGATTGAAGATGGCCAAGAAACAAAATTCAGCGCGGGCATGGTCCTTTAATACAAGGGCTGTCCCAAAAGTATCATTTGGGACAGCCCTTGTAAATATTATTTTTCGCACACAGCTCAATAGCCGCGGTTGCCTTGCTTGAGCAATGCAGCCCGGTTCACCAGGTCGATAAATTCACTTACATCCTGATCGTAAGGCAGTTGTTCGCGCAGCCCGGTTGCCAGGTTATAGACCTGCCACATATCCATCTCCTGGGCCCAGGGCGTGCCTTTGAGGATTTCGGCATACTGTGCAGCGAGTACCGCCAGCTGGTAATGAGGCTGCATCCCGGCATAATCCCGACCCAATTCCCAGGTGTTCAAATTGCCGTTAATTTCTGTCGGCTGGCGCGTCTTTGGATCCAGCCAGCGCAGTTGGGCGGTCGCCACCCGGCCCTGGGCATTAGGCTGCAGATGCACCGCGTACAGCGCCACCACATGGTGCCCGGCGCCGATCTCCCCGGCATCCACTGCATCGTTGCGGAAATCCTGGTCGGCCACCGCCCGGTTTTCATATCCGATCAGGCGGTAATAACGCACCACATCCGGGTTAAAATCCACCTGCACTTTGGAATCCAGGGCAATCGTTACCAGGCTGCCGGTCAGCTGATCGATAAACAGGCGGTAAGCTTCATCCAGCGTGTCGATGTAGGCATACATGCCATCTCCATGGTCGGCCAGGCGCTCCAACAGGGCATCGTTGAAGTTTCCCATGCCAAAGCCGTAGGTGTTGAGGGTAATGCCTTCTTTGATAAAGCCCTGGACGTACTGGAGAATGCCGTCCGGATCGGTCAGGCCGGTATTCGCCACGCCATCCGAGCAAAGGATCACCTTGTTGGAGGTGTTTGCGCGGTAGAACTTCATCGCCTGCTGGTATCCCAGGCGCAGGCCGGCCTCGGCGTTGGTCGAGCCTTCCGTGCGCAGGCTGTTAATTGCCTTGAGGATCAGATCTTTGCGCTCGACCGAGGTGGGCGGCAGGGCGATGCGCGCCGCGGTGCCAAAGACCACCACCCCTACCGAGTCCTGCGGGCGCAGCCGGTCAACCAGCACCTGCAAGGAGCGTTTGACCAATCCCAGGCGATTTTCCAGATTCATCGACCCCGAAATATCGATTACAAAGGTCAGGGTAACCGGGGCACGCTGCGATTCGGGCACCGTGTAACCCTGCACCCCAACTCGCAAGATGATCGTGCCGTCAGGGTAGAAGGGTGATGGCGCCCCTTCGGCGTACAGGGCAAAGGCTGCCTGGGGGGGTGGGTTGTAGCCGGCGTCAAAGAAGTTGATAAACTCCTCGGGGCGAATGGCTTCCTGGGGTGGCAGGCTGCCGTCCATGAGATAGCGCCGAGCCACGGTATACGAGGCCGTATCCACATCCAGGCCAAAGGTCGAAAGATGATCCGAGCGGGTGTCCGTGTATGGATTGGTGCCGTAATTCTGGAACTGGTTATCCAATGGCAGTGGCCCAGGGTTATAAGGCCCGGGCCCCCCGATTGGAGCCTGGGTGAGAGCCGGCACGGCTGGCTGGTAGGGCATACTTGTGGCAGCCGGCGCCATTGTCGCAGCCGGGGCTTGCATGTTCGGCGGGTAGATTTCGGGCGGGCGGGTCGGGTATTGCGACGGATTGCGCGGGGCAACCGCCACCGGTGTGCCGGCCGGCACCCTCGTCGCGGCCGGGGCGCAGCCAGTCACCATAATCACGATCAGAAAAACAAAAATTGACAATCGACGGGCGTTCATGGGCATTTCCTCCTTTGAGTTATTCTTCATCTCCAGCATAACCCGACCAGAACTGGCCCGCTTGACACCCGGTTGACAAAAAGGTGACAAACTTCTATCATTTGTTTGTAGCGTAATAAATGTGTTCTCTCAGTCCTCAAGTTAACGGAAGGAGGCATCATGGCCGTGGTAACCTTATCTCGCCAGTTGGGCAGTCTGGGTTACGAAACCGCCGAAATGTTGGCCTTGCGCACCGGGTATCGATTGGTGGGGAGAGAATTAATCAACCAGGCGGCCAAACGCGCCGGCGCCCCGGATGTGGCCCTGGCGATGATCGATGAGTTGAATCTTTTAGGGCTCAAGCCCGCGCCGGAAGATGTGCAATCGTATTTGAGCGCAGTGGAAACCGTCATGGAAGAAATGGCCACCGAGGGAAATGTGATCATCGTTGGGCGGGCCGGGCAGGTCATTTTAACCAATTGGCCGGGAGTCCTTCATCTGCGCATGATCGCTCCCTTGGCGATCCGGGTCCAGCGTCTGGCCCAACGCCAGCGGATTTCTCTCGCTGCGGCCCAGGCCCAGGCCGAAACCAGCGACCGCTACCATAAACACTATTTCAAAAATTTTTACCATGCCAACTGGGATACCCCTGAACAATATGATCTGGTGATGAACACTGCCAAACTGACTGCGGAGAATGCTGCCGATATGATCTGCATCCTGTTAGGTAAAAATGCTCCCCGCCCGAGTGCCGTTAAACTCACCGCCGGAGCCAGCGATTGACGTCTAATCCGAATACACTCATTCCTCAACCCGTGCCCAATCCAGGCCGGCCCGAGCCAGGGACACGCCCCCACTTTTCTCACCCGGCTGAAGAGATTTTTGCGCGTATTTTGGATTTTTACGGGTTGGAATGGGAGTACGAACCCTGCACTTTTCCTCTGGAGTGGGATGAGGAGGGCCAGATCACCGAAGCTTTTTCGCCCGATTTTTACCTGCCCGACCAGGACTTGTACATAGAATTAACCACACTGCGCCCGCGGCTGTCCACGTTTAAAAACCGCCGTATGCGCCGCATGAAAGAGCTTTACCCCAATATCCAGGTAAAACTGCTCAAGCGGCGCGAACTGCACGCCATGATGGTGAAATACGGGTTAAGCGAAGAGGCCGCCCGCATTTCTGGGACTCGCGCCCAGGAATAAAGGGGGAAAAGCATGAATTCTATCGCTCAGTTACAGCAATATGGACCGGTCGCGGCCAATATCCAGGACATCCTGCTCACCGAAAACCAGATCCAGCAGCGGGTGGCCGAAATGGGAAACGCCATCGGCCGGGATTATGCGGGCCGCGCACCTTTGCTGGTCGGCGTACTTAAAGGGGTGGTCTTCTTCATGGCCGACCTGCTGCGGGCCATCCCCATCCCTGTTGAAGTAGACTTTCTGGCGGTCGCCAGTTATTCGCCGGAGACGCGCAACCGGGGCAAAGTTCGCCTGGTGAAAGACCTGGAAGCCGACATCAGCGGGCGGCATGTATTATTTGTGGAAGATGTCATTGACACCGGTTTAACGCTCAATTATCTGCTGTCCAATCTTCGGGCGCGCCAGCCAACCAGCCTGGAGGTATGTGTGCTGTTTGACAAACCCGGGAAACGCCTGATTGATATCCCCCTGAAATATAAAGGGTTTAACCTTCCCGACCGGTTTGTGGTCGGTTACGGCCTCGACCACCACGAGCAGTACCGCAATCTGCCATTTGTCGGCACCCTTAAAGCCAGCGCTTTATAAAAATACAACAAAAAAAGATCCTCCCGTTTCGGGGAGGATCTTTTTTGTCAATTAATAACAAAACAGGGGTCCCAAGTAACCTTTCAGTTTCCCTTTCGCTCCGCGTCTTTCTCATTATATTCTCGCCCGGTGTTTGCCGTTTAGAGAAGTGAGATTTTGCGAGGTTCTTTATTTGGCGATATATTTTTTCAGAATTTTATCTTCGAGTTTTGCTTCTCATCCGAGAAGTACTTTTAGATCATTCTCGAAATTTCTTTTTTCGCCTTAAGAACCTTTTACCTTGGCTGGTTCCTTCTCGACCATCTTTCCTTATTGATAGGTCTTTTGGAACTTCTTCCCTAGGTATCTGAGCGGTACGGGTTCCGCTTTCTGCGGTGTCCTGATCAATTTCTTGGAACGCCCTGTGACATTATTATAGGAAAGAAAATATCTGGAGTCAACCACTCAAAAGTTTTTTTAAGGTAGTTGTAAAGACAAGTGACGCTCCCCACGGTTAAAACCGGGGGCTTCTTGGGAAACGCATGGCGCAGCCGCCTACGTTAGCTCCCAACGGGCGCGTCCCGCCCAAAAATTTATGCACCCATAATGCAGGCGAAGTCCGCACAACACCCAATGTGTTTTACGCCACGCGGGATTTCGGCGTGGCAACCATATACACAAGCCATGTTAAGGTGCAGCCCTGTCGGGCGACGGTGCGGTTCGCAAGCCCACCGTGGTAATATTATAGCACATTTGTTCTCTTCCAGAAAATCCCCGCTTTTTCCCCACGTCTGAAGCCGGGGGCTTGCGGCGGGAAGATTTCGTCAGACATCCTGCGATAATCCATTCTGAAATTGCTCCCGGTACCATTCCAGACTTAACGGGGGTTTGGCTTCCAGGTAATGACTGGTAAAGGTTTGGCCGCCGGTCTCCCACGCCAGATGAAGCATGCGCGGCTCTTGTCCGGGACTCAGCCTGGCGACCTGCCAGTTCTGGTTCGCGGGCAGGGTTATCTCGCCTGCGCTTAGAACCTCATTTTGGACTCGCACCACCCAATTAACTTTAGCGTCCTCTAGCGAATCGTTGCTCAATACCAGGGGATGGAAACCATCCGCGCCGGGTTCACCGACGATCAGGCAAACCGGAACCTGCACCTGCCGGATAAAGGTATAGGCTAATTTTTTACCAAAGAAATAATCCACCACGGCATCTGAAAACTGGGTCCAGCCATCCACCACGTTCCACCACAGGATGCCTGAAGTCGACCACTTGCGCAGACGCGTCGACTCGATGAAGAATTTTAACGCTTCCGCCTGGGTTGCCTGGCTGGCAAAGACAAAATCCTCCAGGGTTTGCGGAACCTCACCAAACAAAGCCCGCACCTGGTTCGCCATCAAGGCGATCCGGTCGCGGTCAACCGCGGAATGCTGCCAATGGTAGACGGCATGCACCTGCCATTCATCGTTGTTTTCCCATGGCCAAAGGTGCTCAGGAGATATAAATTTTCGGATCGATTCGACCGACGGGCAGCCATGGTATCCCATTTCACCGATGAAGTGAGCGGTGTGCTGTGTGTAAAAATCGTTCTTATAATGACCGCGCGGACCCCATAGATGCTGTTCGGGGGTAAACTGCCAGGCTAACGGACCCGGGTGGATGTCGGGCGGCGCATAGGGTGAACTGGGCACATAATGGCGGAATGGATCCATGAGGTGGAGGACTCTCGGCAGGACTTCGCGGGTGATGCGGTTTTGAGCCGGGAGCAGCCCATCGCTCAGGTAACTCATATCGATCTCGTTATCCCCACACCACAAGGCCAGGCAGGCATGGTTGCGCAGGCGCTTGATTACCACCTCCGCTTCCAGGCGCACTTTTTCCAGGAAATGCTCGTCTTGGGGATAGCGGCAGCAGGCAAATGCAAAATCCTGCCAGACCAGGATGCCATGTTCATCACACAGGTCAAAGAAACGATCCTCGCCGTACACATTCCCGCCCCAGCAGCGCAGGAAATTACACCCCAGGTCCACCGCCAGGCGAAACGCCGGCTCCAAACGGTCCGCATCCCGGCTGTGAAAGGCATCTAACGGCACCCAATTGGATCCCTTGACCATCACCGCTGCCCCATTCACCCGAACCAGGAAATGGGAAGCAGGGTCCGGTTCAGTATCATAACGAGCAGGCAGGTCTGCTAACACCGGCGGCTGCCAGGCGCGCCCGGCAAGTTCTGTGCGGTCGATCTCCAATTTGCGGATTCCCAACCGGTCCGCTCGCTCCGCCAGCACTGCTCCGCGCTGGGTCAGACGCGTGGTAACTGTATATAGATTGGGCTGCCCATAACCATGAGGCCACCACAGGCGCGCCCCGTGCACCGCAATAACACACCCTCCCGCAATAAATTCGATCGGCCATTCAAAATCGAAAGCAAGCCCTGCACATTCGCCGTGGAATTGAAGCGAACAATTTTCCAGATCCGTCAGGCTCGTGCGGATCTGGAAGCGGACACCCAGCACAGCATCATTTTCACGCACATCCCGCGTCCAGAAGTACAGCTGCTCGATGGCATTTTCCGCTTCCATTTCCAGGTAGACTGGTTTCCACAGTCCGGCAGATACAGCCCGCGGCATGATATCCCACCCCCAAACATGCGACGCCTTGCGCAGATGGAGGCCTTCTTCCCGCCCCTCCCAGCTCATCGTGCTGGCATCATATTACAGAAGGCGAGCGGCATTGGTTGCCGAGGCCAGACGCACCGTCAAACTATTTTCTCCGGTTTGAAGCTGCCCGGAAACGTCGAAGCGCTGTTCGACCGGCATATTTTCCGCTCGCCCGACCTCAACCCCATTCATCCACACGGTGGCCAGGGTATCCATTCCTTCAAACACAAGATTCCAGTGGGGTTCTATCGGAAGGTCAGCCAGAGAAAACCGGCGTACATACCACCACTCATGTTTTTCTAACGGCCGCAAGCGGCGGATGTTCGCACCAAAAAATGGGGCAAGCAGTTCTCCTGCTCGCTCCAGGTCCAATTCCACGTTTCCCGGCACCTGGGCTGGAATACCTATCAATCCCAGGCGCTGCAAAGCCGCTGGGTTGGGGACATCGAAATCACCTTCTGGAAAATGGCACAGTGTCCAACCGCCATTCAAATCGATCCGGTTTGCAGGCATTGGCGTCTCCTATTCGTTTGTTGTGAGACAGTAGGAAATTCATTGAATTGATATAGGTATAGCATTTTGCCCTGAAAACGAAATGTACTCAATCAAGTAGCGAGGATTTCCATTTGGAATAAATCTTGCAGGGTTTAAAACAGGCATAACATTTTCGTCGGTCACAAAGATGATATTCATAAAATAAACCGATGTATAATCCAAAGTGGAAGAAATCGTACACAGTGGTCATATATGAAAAAGGGTGGAAAAACCTTGAAAATCCAGGTTCGCCGGCCCAGGTTTGAAATACCCATAAAACTCCATCAGGTCTGGCAGGTCGCCTTACCCCTCCTGGGATTTGGGGCGGCGATCTTCCTGGCTGCAATATTTGGAATAAATATAACCGGCCCTTCTCAGCATATACCTATCCTCTGGCTGCCCAGCGGTGTCGTATTAAGCACTTTATTGCTTACACCGCGTAACAAGTGGCTGCCGGTCTTCCTTATTTTTATCCTGGCAAATAGTTTGGCCTTTCTGGTTGAAAGCTTTCCCGCCGGATCTATTATCGGGTTTACCTTTGCGTATGCCGCAGAAGCGCTCCTGGCAACCCTGATCGTCCAATGGATCATCGGTCAAAAACCCAGCGTATTCAGCCTGCGCCAGATCGGTTTAGCTGTGCTGTCTGTTGGCAGCCTGCTGCTGCTCACCGCTCTTCTGGGAGCGACCGTAGCCTACTTAAGTGATCAAAGCCCCTTTTTCAGCACATGGCTGGCCTGGGCCATGGCGGATGGTATAGGCATATTGATCCTGGTGCCGGTCGTCCTGGCGTGGGCAGCGGAAAAACCCACCATTCACAATATCCACCGCGGACAGGTGATCGAAAGCGTGATTGTGTTGACGCTGATGGTGATCACCACCTGGTTGGTTTTCTTCTCCAGCCCAAAAGTATCCGGATTGTTGTTATCCCTACCCTTTGTGGCATACCCATTTCTTTTTTGGGCTGTTTTCCGTCTGGGGACATTTGGGGCGGCTTCAGCATCCAGCTTGCTGGCAGTCATGGCCCTGTGGAGCGTTATTCAGGGAACCGGCCCCTTCTCCTCCATTGAAACTTCATTTGAAAGCCAGATCCTTTCCGTCCAGGTTTATCTTTTAACCTCCACTCTTTTTGCCTGGATGGTGGTTGCATTGATCAATGAACGCCAGATTGTCGAAAAAGCCTGGCAGTCCTCCGAAAAACATTTGCGTTCCATCCTCCAGAATGCTCCGGTATTTATTGGACAAATTGAACGCGGTGGAAAGATATCCTTTAATAACTGGTCGGAAAAGAATGCAGTTGAACCTTTTCATTTCTTTGCTCCCTTAACCGATGAATCGGCAAGCCTTTTAAGCGATGCGATCAAAATTGCCAGGTCGACCGGCAAACCCTGGCAGTCGGAAGTGGCAGCCCAAGAGGGCGGGAAACAAACCTGGTATGAGGCTCAACTCAACCCAATCCTGGCAGATGGGCGGGTGGAAAGCATCATTCTGACTGCCAATGAGATTACCGAACGAAAATTAACCGAAAAAGCACTGCGTGAAAGCGAAGAACGCTTTTCAGTTGCCGTGCGCGGCGCCAACGATGGCATTTGGGACTGGGACATTGTTCACAATAAAATTTACTTTTCACTGCGTTGGAAAAGGATGCTGGGCTACAGCGACGATGAAATAAGCGACAGCCCGGATGAATGGATGGGGCGGATCCATCCGGATGACATCAAACAGGTAAAGAACGACCTGAATGCGCACATCGAAGGATTTACCCCTCATTTTGTCAGCGAACACCGCATCATGCACCGCAGCGGTTCTTACCGCTGGGTGTTGGTGCGCGGTCTGTCGATCCGTACGCCCATCATGAACACCCACCGCCTGGCCGGCTCCTTGACCGATATCACTGCTCGCAAGACCACAGAAGAGCGCCTGGTACATGATGCTATGCACGATGTGCTCACCGGCCTGCCTAACCGGGCATATTTCCTGGATCAGTTGAAACGTTCCATCGAGCGTCTCAAACGGCACAGCGATTACTGGAGCGCAGTCTTATTTATCGACCTGGACCGCTTTAAACTGGTCAATGAGAGCTTTGGCCATATCGCCGGCGACCAGCTGCTGATCGAGATCGCCCGCCGCTTGGAATTAAGCCTGCGTCCGGAAGATACGGTTGCGCGTTTCGGCGGAGATGAATTCGCCATCCTGTTGGACGATATCCGCTCAGAAGACGATGCCATTCGTGTCGCCGACCGGGTTCAAGAGACCATGGCGCTGCCCTTCTATTTACAGAAACAGGAAGTCTTTACCACGGTAAGTATCGGTATTGTGGTCAACGTGGGCAATTATGAGCGGGCTGAAGATCTGCTGCGCAACTCGGACACAGCACTGTATGAAGCCAAAGCCAGCGGTCGGGCCAGGCACCAGACGTTTGATGCCAATATGCGCATGCGCAATCTGGCCCTGCTGCAGCTTGAGACAGACCTGCGCAAAGGGCTCGAAAGAGGGGAATTTGAAGTCTACTACCAGCCGATTGTTTCCCTCCCCGGCGGGAATATTTCTTCGCTGGAAGCGCTGGTGCGCTGGCACCACCCTGAACGCGGTTTGATTTTACCCAGTGATTTTATCCCTCAAGCCGAAGAAAACGGCCTGATTGTGCCTTTGAACGATTGGGTCATCCGCACGGCCTGCAGCCAGCTGCACGACTGGCTGGCAATCTCTCCCAATATGCGCGTTTCTGTCAACCTCTCAGCCCGCCAGCTGCAGAACCCAACCCTGCCGGAACAGTTCAAACATATTCTGACCGAAGCCGGGATCGAAGGGCATTCGCTGATTTTGGAGTTTCCTGAGAGCGCCGCCATGGAAACTTTCGATCTCACCATCCGCATCCTGACCGAAATTAGCGCCATGGGCATCCAGATTTCACTCGATGATTTTGGCATGCACTATTCTTCACTCGATTATTTGAAGCGTTTTCCGGTGAATACGATCAAAATCGACAAATCCTTCATCTGGAACATCCCGGATGATGGCGAAGATGCCGCGATCACGCGCACGATCATTTCGGTCGGCCATCTATTGAATAAAATGGTCGTGGCCGAAGGCGTCGAATCCCCTCGCCAGCTCGAATTTCTGCACCAGCACCAGTGTGATGCGGTCCAGGGATTTTTATACAGTGAGCCGCAAAACTGTGGGGCGATTACATCGATGCTGGAAAATGGCACCCTCCTGCTGCCATTAATCCCCGGTTTTCCAAAAGACGACATCGAATAAAGCGCCCGCGGGCGCTTTATTCGAAAAGGTCAGGCTGGTCACCGGCAAACGGTCACTCCCTCTCGCTTTCCAATAACTGCTTTTTCCGCTCCAAACCCCAGCGGTAGCCTCCCAGACCCCCGTCGCTGCGCACCACACGGTGGCAAGGAATGACTACGGCGACCGGGTTCGTGGCGCAGGCCCGGGCAGCCGCTCGCACCGCGTCCGGCTGGTCGATCGCTTGCGCCAGTTGGGCATATGTCCGCGTCTGCCCGTACGGGATCTGGCGCAGTGCCGCCCAAACTTTGTGCTGGAAAAGCGTGCCCTGCGCGTCCAGTGGAATGTCCATTTGGCCATGGCCGCCCTGTAAATAAGCCGCCAGTTCACCTGACCAGGCTGTTAATCCCGCATCATCCCGGATGCGATCCGCCTCAGGAAATTCAGCCGCCAACTGCGCTTCCAGGTCTGCATCATCTCCCCCAAAACTCACCTTGCACACCCCGTGCCGGGTGGCGGCCATTAATACTTGCCCTATCCGGGAATCAAACGTCGTATATCGAATCTGCTGCATGCCTTTACCTCCATTTCGAATTTTTCAGGTCTCAACCCATGGTTTTGTTCATGATCAAATCATACCCAATAAGTCGGGGAGCTGACATCCGTTTCTTGCTTTCTTACCGGCGGCCCGATTGATGATATAAATGATCCATCCTTTCCGCGCCTTTTTAGACAGGAGCTGCCATGTACGATGCATTCAGCGCTGATTACGATCGATTTGTAAACTGGGATTCCCGCCTGGAATTTGAAATGCCGTTTCTCTTCCGCCAGCTTGAGCCGCTGGCCCATGCCGACGGGCAGCCCGCGCGCGTGCTGGATGCTGCCTGCGCCACCGGCAGGCACGCCATTGCCCTGGCGCTGAATGGTTTTGTGTCCGCGGGCGCTGACCTCAGCCCGGCGATGATCGCCCAGGCACAAAACAATGCGGCTCAGGCGGAGGTCTCTACTCCCTTCCTCGCCGCCGGGTTTGGCGCATTAAAAGAGGCCTTCGCAAACGACCCGCTCTTCCCATTTGATGCCGTATTGTGCCTTGGCAATTCGCTGCCCCATTTGCTCACGCCGGTCGATCTGGCGTCTGCCCTGGCAGATTTTTGTGCCGTGCTGCGCCCAGGCGGAAAAGTGGTCATCCAAAACCGCAATTTTGATGCCGTTTTGATGCAGCAGGAGCGCTGGATGGATCCACAGACCTACCAGGACGAATCACAGGAATGGATATATACGCGTTTTTATGATTTCGACGCGGATGGCCTGATCACCTTTAATATTGTCACCCTCTACCGCAAGCAAGGGGGCAGCTGGCAGCAGCGTGTCACCAGCACCCGCCTGCAGCCGCTGCGCCAGGCTGAAATGACTGCAGCCCTGCTCGCGACCGGGTTTGGCGAGATTGCTGATTTCGGCAGCCTGGGCGGGGCGCTGTTCGATCCTGCGACCAGCGGCAACCTGGTGCTGGTCGCCAGTAAACTCTAACAAAAGCGCCGTCCCAAGAAATTCAGGACGGCGCGCACTTTTATTGAATTCGGTTTACCAATATTGGTGCACCAGGGGCTTGATGCGCTGTTCGTACAATTCCGCCACCCTGGTCATTGTGGCTGCGCTGATCGGCGGCAGACTGGCCGCCCGGATATTCTCTTCCGCCTGCGCAGGACGTTTGGCGCCCGGAATGGCGCAGGTAACCGCCTCAAACATCAAGATCCAGCGCAGTGCAAACTGGGTCATGCTCATCCCTTCCGGCACGAGGGGGCGTAGTTCTTCGACAAAGGCCAGTCCTTTATCGTAATCCACCCCCGAAAATGTTTCGCCGCGATCGAACGATTCCCCATGGCGATTAAAATTACGGTGGTCGTCCGCTGAAAACTGACTGCGGGGGGTCAGTTTGCCGGTCAGCATGCCGGAGGACAGCGGTACCCGGGCCAGAATGCCTACTTTCTTGCGCATGGCTTCTTTAAAGAACAACTCGGCTGGACGCTGGCGGAAAATATTAAAAATGATCTGTATTGTTTGCACGTTTGGAAATTCAATTGCTTTGAGCGCTTCTTCCACTTTTTCTACGCTCACCCCGTAAAAGCGCAGCTTTCCGGCTTTCACCAGGTCATCCAACGCGCCGAAGGTTTCCGGCATATAGTAAACCGCCGGCGGCGGGCAGTGCAGCTGAAGCAGGTCAATCGCCTCGCAGCCCAGGTTCTTTATGCTTCGTTCCACAAAAGCCGTCAGGTTGGCTTTATTATAGCCTTCGGGGACATGCGGGCTGAGCCGCCGCCCGGCTTTGGTGGCGATGATGATCTCTTCGCGCCGGTCGTGTTTCAAACGAGCCAGCAGCTTTTCGGAATGCCCATCTCCGTAAACATCCGCCGTATCGAAAAAATTTACCCCAAGGTCGACCGCCCGGTTGAGCGCTGCCAGTGATTCGTCATCCTGAACGGATCCCCACGTACCGCCGATTGCCCACGCCCCAAAACTGATCGCGGATACATTCCACCCGGTCCGTCCCAAGGTTCGATATTCCATTTGCGTTCCTCCTGAATTCGGTTAAAAAATTGATGGAAGTATTATAGCCCATTGAACCCGGCGGTGTTCTTCAGGTGACTGCCGCGACTGCGGCTCACTTTTCTTTTTTGCCGACGGCCTTGGCTGCCGCGGCGGAACGGGTGTGGATGTTTAATTTCTCGAAGATCGCCTTAAGGTGGCGTTTGACCGTATTGGTAGAAATAACCAGCTTCTCCGCGATCTCTTTGTTGGTCATGCCTTTCCCCACCAATTCCAGCACCTCGCGCTCGCGGTCGGTCAGCACCGCCAGTTCACCTGGCGGAGGCTGCTGCGAGCCGGCTTCAATCACAGAATTTAAAAAACTGCGCCGGTCGAAGGATTGTTTTTCGATAAATGCAAAAACGCCCTGCTCCTGGTAGGCGCGCTCGATCTCCTCCGGGGCAGTGATCCCGCTGACCACAATCGCCGGGGTACCGGCAGCGCGAACGCTGACCAGCAGGCGCGACCCTTCCAGATCTTCTCCACCCACCTCCCACTCGTCCTTACGCAAACCTGCTGCCCCGCTTAGAGAAAGATCGATGACCGCCAGGTCAAATTTTTCCCGGCGCAAGCGGCCCAACGCTTCACCATAACCGCCGCACAGGCGGACGTGATAGCCGGCATCCTCCAGGATTTCTTTAAGGATACTGCGCCAGCCGGCATCGTCTTCGACGACCAGCGCCGAGGCAGTAACGGAAGACGGCTGCTCTTCCAGGGATAACCCAACGGTTGCGCCGGCGGCTGCCTGCCCGGAAATTTCCCCGATCTGCGGGCTGGCCAGCGCCTGGCGGATGACCTGGCGAAACTGGCTGCGCCGGAACGTTTCTTTGCGCTGCACGGTAAACGCACCGTAACTGGTCAGGACATTTACCGTCACTTCCACGGTGGTGAAACCGCTCAATAATATCGCGGTACAGGTTGGGTCCATCCGGCGCACCGCCGCCAGTACGGCCAGGCCGTCCTGATTGCGGTGATCCTCCGGATCGAGCGAGAGGTCAACCACTGCCAGGCGGTGCGGGCGGGCGCGCAGCTGAAGGTGGGCTTCTTCCAGGCTGCTGGCATAATCCACCTGCAGGCCTTCATCCTCTAAAATTTCACCCAGGATGCCCTGCCATGAACGGTCGTCGTCGATAATCAATGCCCGTCTTTCAGCCATAGAACCTCAATCTCAGTCGTGCTTCTCAACCACCGGCAGCCGCAGGCGAAATGTGGTGCCATTCTGGCCGTCGCTTTCTACAGCGACCGTCCCGCCCAGGCGCGCCATCAAGGTCTTGACCCACCACAGGCCAAAACCCAGGCCGCCGGAACGGCTGGCTTTGCGGCCGGAATAATTCCATTCGAAGATCCGCTCTTGCTGTTCAAGCGGAATGCCTGGTCCATTGTCGCTGACCGTGACTTCTACCTGCTGATTGCCGACCCTTCTGCCCGCGATCACGATGGTCCCCTGAAAACCTGAAGCCTCCGCGGCATTTTGCATCAGGTTGGCAAAGACCCATGACAGGCTGCGCTGTCCGGCCAACACCGCCGGGAGCGTATCTAATTCTTCCAGCTTAATCTGGACACCTTCCGAAATCCGGTTTTCACCCAGCGCCTCGCGCACGCAGTCCACCACGCTCACTTCGGCAAACTGAATCGGCCGCAGTTGTGACAGGTTGACCCGCACGGCTTCCATGGCTTCGTTGGCGCTGCGCTCGATCTCGGTCAAATTGGCCGCCAGGTAGCGGTCTGAGGCCACCACGGCCTCGCATTTATCCTCAATTCCCTGCACCCTGACTGGAATCGCCCCGATCTTGTTATTGAGCTGGTGGAGCAAATTGGCGGCGATGTCGCCCACAGCGGCGAACGTCTCCGCCACGGCGCGCTGTTCCTGGGCCGTTTTGAGGGCTTCCTGGTGAGATGCGTTTTGGACGGCTAACACCGCATAATAAGCCAGGCAGGCCAGCACCTTGTGGTCCCAGTTGGATTGGCCGGATTCGGCTGCAGGACCGTAGAGCGTCATCAACCCCAACGAACCCGAATCGTCGCTGCCGGTCATCGAGATGGTCCAGATGCGCCGGCGGCGGGCCGGGCTTTCCAGCACTTCAAGGGTGCCTAACTCGACAGCTTTGTGCTGCAGTTCCTCAACCAGCCCAGCCAGGTCATCGGGGATCGGCTCCCCGTTGGAAGCTTGCAGCACCAGCTCACTACCTTGAAAGGTCTGTAACTGGCAGGTATAGGCATTCAACAACTCACATCCCAGGCCTGTCAGGCGCTCAAGCGCCTTTACGTAGGGCTGCGAAACCACCCAACGTGCCGCCTCCTGGAGGGCATCCAGCAAACGGACTTCCTGGATGGCAATCACGGCCTGGGCGGCCAGGGATTGCAGCAGGCGGCGGTCATCCTCGTCAAACGCCCCCACCTGCGGGCTTTCCAGGTTAAGCACGCCTTCCAAACGACCGCTAGCCCCAATCAAAGGCACTGCCAGCTCGGCGCGCATTTCGAGGTTGGCATCCAAAGGATAGTAGATTTCGCTCCAGGGCGGTTCGTGCAGATCCCGGATTAATGCCGGGCGGCGGTTTAATGCCACCCAGCTCATCACACTTCCTTCCTGCATCAGCGGCAGCACTTCGACCCGCGGTCCGGCAAGCTGCTCGCCGGCAATCGCCCGGGTAATCAGGTTTTGGCCGTCGGAATCGACCAGGCGGAAAATACCATATCGCGCCCGGGTCACCTCCAGCGCCATTTGCAAGATCACTTCCAGGGTGTCTTCCAGTTTTAACCGCGAGGAGATTAATAAGCCTGCCCGTCGCAGATGGCGCAGTTCCTCTTCTTTACGCGCCAGGTCGCGCTGTACACCCGCCAGGCGGCGCATCTGGAAAATTGCTATGGCTGCCTGGTTGACCAGGTTCTCCAGCATCAATTGCTCGAGTTGGGTAAAGTGGCGGTCTTCATACAAATAAACATACAGGCCCCCTACCGGCTGATCGACCACGAACAATGGGAAACAGGCCACAATTTTCGCCCCCACTTCGGCCAGCATGGGGTGCATTTCCAGATCGGGCTCATCATAAGAAAATACCTGGTGGCGTTGGCGGATAGCGCGCATTCCCAATCCTTCGGGACGCGGCCCGTCTGGAGAATTCGCTGCCATGCGGCGTTTACCAGCGGCCGCCCGCGATTCGACTTCGAACTTTTCTTTGGTTGGATCGTAGGTGTAAATCAGAGCCGATGCACCGGGGATGACCCGGATGGTGCTTTCGACGATCAATTGCAGTGCCGAGCGGGCATTGGCGCTGTCTCCAGTGCCAATCCGGTTGATCACCGCGCCAATTTCATTTAAACTGGCCAGGAGTTCTAGAAATCGGGCGTCCATTGGTTCAGGCGACGGTGTGTTCATCGGCTTTTACTTCAAAAAAATTATATCATCCTCGAAGGGGATATCATCCCCGTATGGGGATATCATCCCCGAAGGGGGTACCCTGGTGGAATAAACCTATCCCCCCTGAAATCAGGGGGGATAGGTCTCAGGAGGAAAGAAACCCACAACCCACAAACCGCATTTCCTGCGTTATCGTGTCTTCCGCCCATTTCGGAAAACTCGATAAGGCAGAAACGGTGGGAGGCGGAGCGCATGTCTGAACGTTGAACCCACACATGCGCTCCGTTGGATTTCACTATACGTCGTAATACAAGGTGAACTCGTAAGGATGCGGGCGCATCCGCATTGGATCGAGTTCAGTCTGGCGCTTGTAGGTGATATATGCTTTCAGCAGATCAGGCGTGAACACGTCGCCCTTCAGCAGAAATTCATGATCGGCTTCCAATGCATCCAATACATCGCCTAAAGAACCGGGGACT
>CAVUNY010000019.1:0-156712 GCA_963743005.1 uncultured Chloroflexia bacterium
AGATAGCCGAAGCCGTAGCGAAAGCGAGTCTGAAAAGGGCAGCAGTCGCAAGGATTAGACCCGAAACCGGGTGAGCTACCCATGGTCAAGGTGAAGCGAGTCTAAACGCTCGTGGAGGCCTGAACCTACTAATGTTGCAAAATTAGGGGATGAACTGTGGGTAGAGGTGATATGCCAAACGAACTCGGATATAGCTGGTTCTCCCCGAAATAGTTTTAGGACTAGCGTTATGTGTTCAGTACTGGAGGTAGAGCACTGAATGGGCTAGGGGGCTTAGTGCTTACCGAACCCAATCAAACTCCGAATGCCAGTACTCCAGAGCATAACAGTCGGGCTACGGGAGATGAGTTTCGTGGCCGAGAGGGAAACAGCCCAGACCATCAGCTAAGGTCCCAAAATCCAGACTAAGTGGGAAACGATGTGGGGTTACTTGAACAACCAGGAGGTTTGCTTAGAAGCAGCCATCCTTTAAAGAGTGCGTAATAGCTCACTGGTCGAGTGATCCTGCGCGGAAAACTTAACGGGGCTAAGTCTGGTACCGAAGCTATGGATTTCCATCTTAGGATGGGAGTGGTAGGGGAGCGTTCAGTCAGCGAGGAAGGTCGACCGTAAGGACGGCTGGAGTGGACTGAAGTGAGAATGCAGGCATGAGTAGCGTAAAACACGTGAGAACCGTGTTCGCCGTATGTCTAAGGTTTCCGACGCCAGGTCATTCCGCGTCGGGTTAGTCGGGTCCTTAGCCGAGGCCGAGAGGCGTAGGTGATGGACAGCCGGTCAACATTCCGGCACCACCTGAGAGGAGTGATGGGAGGACGCAGCGAGGTAGGCCAGCCCGCGATTGGTAGTGCGGGTGCATGGAGCGTCAGGCGATGAGACTGGTAGGAAAAACCGCCGGTTGAGCTGAGGTTCCGTGGCGAGGCGTACAGCCATAAGTGAGTTGAGCCTTACTGCCCAGAAAAGTCCCTAAACGATGATCCTCAGGTGCCCGTACCGCAAACCGACACTGGTAGACGGGTAGAGAATACCAAGGCGAACGGGAAAACCCTCGTCAAGGAATTAGGCAACATAGCCCCGTAACTTCGGGATAAGGGGTGCCTTCTGGCGTGATGAAAAGAGCGCTGGGGGGCCGCAGTGAAATGGTTCTAGTGACTGGTTAACAAAACCACAGGTCTCTGCTAAGCCGAAAGGCGAAGTATAGGGGCTGACTCCTGCCCAGTGCCGGAAGGTTAAGGGGAGAGGTAAGCGCAAGCGAAGCTTTGAACCGAAGCCCCGGTGAACGGCGGCCGTAACTATAACGGTCCTAAGGTAGCGAAATTCCTTGTCGGGTAAGTTCCGACCCGCACGAACGGAGTAACAACTAGAACACTGTCTCGACGAGGGACCCGGCGAAATTGAAATGGCTGTGAAGATGCGGCCTACCCGCAGCAGGACAAAAAGACCCCGTGGAGCTTTACTGCAATTTGGCATTGAGTTTGGGCACAATCTGTGTAGGATAGGTGGGAGGCTTTGAAGCTGGAGCGCAAGCTTCGGTGGAGCCGACGGTGAAATACCACCCTGATTATGTTTAGACCCTAACTTGTCACCCTAATCGGGGACGAGGACCGTGCCAGATGGGCAGTTTGACTGGGGCGGTCGCCTCCCAAAAGGTAACGGAGGCGCCCAAAGGTTCCCTCAGGCTGAATGGAAACCAGCCGCAGAGTGTAAAGGCACAAGGGAGCTTGACTGCAAGACCAACGCGTCGAGCAGAGACGAAAGTCGGGCTTAGTGATCCCACGACACAGTGTGGAATGGTCGTGGCTTACCGGACAAAAGCTACCCCGGGGATAACAGGCTGGTGAAGTCCAAGAGTTCACATCGACGACTTCGCTCGGCACCTCGATGTCGGCTCATCGCATCCTGGGGCTGGATAAGGTCCCAAGGGTCGGGCTGTTCGCCCGTTAAAGCGGTACGCGAGCTGGGTTCAGACCGTCGTGAGACAGGTCGGTCTCTATCCGCTGTGGGCGCAAGGGACTTGAGAGGATCTGCCCCTAGTACGAGAGGACCGGGGTGGACAGACCTCTGGTGTGCCAGCTGTCATGCCAATGGCATAGCTGGGTAGCTAACGTCTGGCAGAGATAACCGCTGAAAGCATCTAAGTGGGAAACTCGCCTCGAGATTAGGTCCCTCATCCGTAAGGAGTAAGGTCGCAGGTAGACTACCTGCTTGATAGGCAGCGTGTGGAAGCACAGCAATGTGCGTAGCTAAGCTGTACTAATGACCGAGGGTTTCTTGCGTGGTGCGGAGAATTGGATACTTTTTGCTGCAACCTACATGCTATTTTCAAATGGACTTGTGAAACAAGTCTCTTGGTGATTTGTGCGACGTTGGTACACCCGGTCACATCCCGAACCCGGTCGTTAAGGACGTCAGCGCCGATGGTACTTGGAGGGCGACTTCCTGGGAGAGTAGGTCATTGCCAAGAGACTTTTTCTGTTTAAACTGCTTCAAACCTTGGCTTTTTTATGGGGCGAACGGGTTAACAGACAAAATATTTCAACATTCTCCTATTTGACATATTTTAACATTTTGATTATAATTTCATGCGGATATCATTGTGCGTGTTTATTTCGCACAGGGTAGACAAATTTAGTACATGGAGGTCAGGCTGGCCGCACCGAGAATGCTGATCGCGTATTTTCGAACTTTTCCTCGGCTGCTCCCACCTGTGCAGCCGATTTTTTTGTTTGATGAAAGCCCACATCATTCATATACCCCCGGGCAGAAATGGAGGTGAAATTAGCATGACGACAGTATCATTGCGTCCCAACGAGTTGCAGGAAGGTTTGCTCAAGCGCTTTCGCAAGAAAGTTGTGAAAAGCGGCGTGCTCAGCACAGTCCGCCGAAAACGCTGGTTTGTTTCTAAGAGCGAGCTGCGCCGCGTCGAAAAGAAGAAAGCAATTCGGCGGATCAAACGACGCCAGCTTGGCAGAATCATAGAATAAGATTGGTTAATAAACTGCGCTCTGGGGCGTCCTTGTTCTGTCCTGGGGTAATTCGGAGGTAATATGGCGAAAGAAGAAGATAAAATCCAGGTCGAGGGAACGATCATAGAGGCACTGCCTGCCACGCAGTTCAAAGTGCGTTTGGAGAATGGCCACGAGGTGCTGGCTTACCTTTCAGGCCGGATGCGGAAGTACTACATTCGTATTCTGTTAGGGGATCACGTCCGGGTGGAAATGTCTCCTTATGATTTGACACGCGGCCGGATTGTTTATCGCCAGAAGAAAAACGAAACCAGTATGGCAGAAGTGGAATAGGGCATCCCCGTCTTAATTCAACGAAATTAGCGTTTCCAGGCTTTTATTGGCCTGGAAACGCTATTCATTTAACGGCTCTTTCAGCCGGTCTTCCAGATGAAAGATTTCCAGTTGGGCGATGCGGATTTCTTGATCGGCAATTTTCTGGCGCGCCTGGTGAAACAGGTAGATTACGGTGAGGATACCGATCATCCCGGCTGCCAGGATCCCGCCGAATAATAGATATGGGCTGCGCGCGATCAGGCGCACTATGACCAGTGCAATCCCAAAAAGCGTGAGACCGGCGGCGATCGCCAATATCTGGCGCCACCAGCTGATGCGTTTATCGATCGCTTCCAATACAGACCGCTCGGTGGGATTGAAACGATACCCCCATAGGGTATTCCTGATTTTTTCCATGATGCGGATATAGATTTGAAGTTTTTGGATCCGTTCTCTTTCCCATTGGGTTTCATCGGCCATAATTTGAATTATACCGGGAGTGGAGGGTGAAATTCTACATATAATGAAGGAAAGAGGGGGATAGCGAAGTGAAATATGACAGGACACATGGTTTTTCGTGACGGATATAACTAATATTAAAGGGAAGGTAAAGGTAGACTCTTTAGGTTGAGAGTTGTGTTTAATTTGCACACTCAATCATTCAAAACGTTTCAACAGAACCGTTCTGTTCATTTTTTACGAGAGGTAGACTTATGACCCGTGAAAAAGTCACAATTGATGGCAATGAAGCCGTTGCCAATGTCGCTTACCGGCTGAGCGAGGTGATCGCGATTTATCCGATCACGCCCTCCTCCGGGATGGGCGAATTATCCGACCAATGGGCTGCCAATGGTACGCCGAACCTGTGGGGCACAATCCCCCTGGTTGCCGAGCTTCAATCTGAAGGCGGCGCTGCCGGCGCGGTCCACGGCGCATTACAAACTGGCTCCCTGACGACCACCTTCACCGCCTCCCAGGGCCTGCTTTTGATGATCCCGAACATGTATAAGATTGCGGGCGAGCTGACTTCCACAGTTTTTCATGTTTCTGCTCGTTCCCTGGCGGCGCAGGCGCTCTCCATTTTTGGAGATCATTCCGATGTCATGGCTACTCGCCAGACCGGTTATGCCCTGCTGGCCTCCAGTTCGGTCCAGGAAGCCCACGATAACGCCTTGATCGCGACCGCTGCCACCCTCGAATCGCGCATCCCCTTCCTGCACTTCTTCGATGGTTTCCGCACTTCCCATGAAGTAAACAAGATCGAGCCTTTGTCTGATGATGACCTGCGGGCGTTGATCGACGATAAACTGGTGCAGGCGCACCGCGAGCGCGCCCTCAGCCCCGATCATCCCAAGCTGCGCGGTACGGCTCAGAACCCGGATGTATTTTTCCAGGGTCGTGAAACGGTTAATCCCTATTACGATGCCACGCCGGATATCGTCCAGAAAGTGATGGATAAATTCGCCGTTCAGATCGGCCGCCAATATCACCTGTTTGACTATGTCGGCGCGACGGATGCGGAACGTGTGATCGTGATTATGGGCTCCGGCGCGGAGACGGTTGAAGAGACGGTCAAATACCTGGTCGAACGCGGTGAAAAAGTGGGCTGCCTGACGGTTCACCTTTACCGTCCTTTCTCGGTCAAGCATTTCCTGGCGTCGCTGCCCGTTTCAGTCAAGAATATTGGCGTCCTGGACCGCACCAAAGAACCCGGCGCTGCCGGCGAACCCATGTACCAGGATGTACAAACAGCGATCAATGAGGGCTTTAACGAAGGACTGACCGCCTTCAAGATCCAACCCGTGGTTGTAGGCGGGCGGTACGGCCTGGGATCCAAAGAATTCACCCCGGCCATGGTCAAGTCAGTTTTTGACAATTTAAAACTGGACCTGCCCAAGAACCATTTCACCGTGGGCATTCACGATGACGTCACCCACAGCAGCCTGGATTTTGATCCGTCCTTCTCCATCACCCATTCCGACACGGTTTGCAGCGTGTTCTTTGGCCTGGGTTCGGATGGCACCGTAGGCGCCAATAAGAACTCGATTAAGATCATCGGCGAGGAAACGGATTTCGGCGCGCAAGGTTATTTTGTGTACGACTCGAAGAAATCGGGTTCGGTGACCATTTCGCATTTGCGCTTTGGCCCGCGGCCGATGCGCGCGCCCTATCTCATCGGAGAAGGGGACGCGAACTTCGTGGCCTGCCACCAGTTTTCATTCCTGGAAAAATTTGATATGCTGCGCTTTGCCAAACCAGGCGCGGTTTTCCTGTTGAACAGCATTTATGAGCCTGGGGAAGTTTGGGCTCACCTGCCGATCGAAGTCCAGCGCGACATCGTTGAGAAGAAACTTAAATTCTATGTGATCGATGGCTACAAAGTCGCGGAAAAAACCGGGATGGGCAGCCGGGTTAATACCATCATGCAGACCTGCTTCTTCGCGATTTCCGGCATCCTGCCGCGTGAAGAGGCCATTGCGCAGATCAAAAAATCAATCAAAAAGACCTACGGCAAGCGCGGTGAAGCGGTCGTCAATATGAACTTCGCTGCGGTAGACGGCACCATCGAAAACCTGCACGAAGTGAAAGTGCCGGCCAATATCGACAGCACCTTTGAACGGCGCCCGTCCGTGCCGGCCAATGCCCCCGCTTTTGCGCATGATGTCATCGGCCCGATCTCGATCTTTGAAGGCGACGATCTGCCGGTGAGCAAGATGCCAGCGGATGGCACATTCCCCACGGCTACCTCTCAATGGGAGAAGCGCAACATTGCCCTGGAAATTCCAGTGTGGGAAGCGGATCTGTGCATCCAGTGCGGCAAATGCTCATTTGTTTGCCCTCACGCCGCGATTCGTCAGAAGGTGTACGCGCCTAGTTACCTGGACAGTGCCCCCGCGACCTTCAAGAGCCTGGATGCCAAATTCCGCGAGCTGCCCGGGATGAAATACACCATCCAGGTTGCACCGGAAGACTGCACGGGCTGCGGCCTGTGCGTGGAAGCCTGCCCCGCCAAGGATAAATCTCAGGTTGGGCGTAAATCGATCAATATGGCCGAGCAGGTGAGCCTGCGCGAAAGTGAGGCCGCGAATTGGGCGTTCTTCATGGAACTGCCCGATCCGGACAAAAATACATTCAACCCGACCACGGTCAAGAACAGCCAACTGCTGCCGGCCCTGTTCGAGTTTTCTGGGGCCTGCTCGGGATGCGGCGAGACGCCGTATATCAAGCTGGTCTCCCAATTATTTGGCGACCACACGATCATCGCCAATGCCACCGGCTGCACCTCGATCTATGGCGGCAATTTACCGACCACCCCCTGGGCGGTCAATAAAGACGGGCGCGGTCCTTCCTGGTCGAACAGCCTGTTTGAAGATAATGCCGAATTTGGTCTGGGTATGCGCCTGACCCTGGATAAGCAGCAGGAATTTGCTGAAGAACTGCTCAAGAATCTGGCCGGTGAAATTGGCAGCACCCTGGTGGATGAACTGCTGGCGGCCGACCAAAAGTCGGATGCCGGAATTTTTGCCCAGCGGGAACGGGTGGTTTTGCTCAAACAAAAGCTGGCCGGAATCAAGGACAACAAAGCCCGCCTGTTAGAAGGTGTGGCGGATGCCCTGGTGCGCAAGAGCGTGTGGATCATGGGCGGCGATGGTTGGGCGTACGATATTGGGTACGGCGGTCTGGACCACGTTTTGGCCTCCGGACGCAATGTCAACATTTTGGTGCTGGATACCGAAGTTTATTCGAATACCGGCGGCCAGGCATCGAAATCGACGCCGCGCGCGGCTGTTGCCAAGTTTGCCGCCAAGGGCAAAAACCTGCCCAAGAAAGACCTGGGCCTGATCGCGATGGCTTACGGGTATGTATATGTCGCCAAGGTTGCCATGGGTTACAACGACCAGCAAACCCTGCGCGCTCTGCTCGAGGCGGATGCATATGACGGCCCATCGCTGGTGATCGCGTACAGCCACTGTATCGCCCATGGTATCGACATGCGCAAAGGACTCGATCAGCAGCGCCTGGCGGTAGCCTCTGGAATCTGGCCCGTGTTCCGCTATAACCCGGCCCTCGCCGATGAAGGCAAGAACCCGCTCCTGATCGATTCAAAGGATCCAAGCGTGCCGGTGCAAGAATATGCGTATAACGAAACTCGCTACCGCATGCTGATGCAGAGTGATGAAGCCCGCGCCGAATTGTTAATGAACAACGCTCGTGAAGATGTCCGCAAGCGCTGGGATTTTTACAAGCAAATGGCGGCGATGCATTATAATTCCGAGGACAAAAAAGAGTAGCTGGTAAGCAAAATACCGGCCAGCAATTCGGCAACTCAGCCGGTCAGCTATCTGAAAACACTGCCGCTTCATCCTGCGGATGGCTGACTGGCTGACGAGCCGAAGAAAAAATGGACCGGTTTGCTGACGAGCGAAGGAGCAAATTATGCCTGACCTGACTACGACCTACCTGGGTATGAAATTAAAAAATCCGCTGGTGGCTTCGGCTTCACCCTTATCGAAGAAACTTGATAATGTGAAAAAGCTGGAAGATGCCGGGATCTCTGCGGTAGTAATGTATTCGCTGTTTGAAGAGCAAATTATCCATGAGAGCCAGGCCCTGGATTTCTTCTTGAGCCACGGCAGTGAATCATTTGCCGAGGCTTTGTCATACTTCCCCAATATGGAATCCTACAATGTTGGACCGGAAGATTATCTGGAACTGATTGCAAAAATCAAGAAGTCAGTCAGCATCCCGGTCATTGGCAGCCTGAACGGCGTCTCCACCGGCGGATGGGTTGAATATGCCAAGAAAATAGAACAGGCCGGCGCCGATGCGTTGGAGCTCAATATCTATTTCGTTCCGACCGATGCGGATACCCAGGCTGTGGATCTTGAGCAAGAACATGTGGACCTGGTCAGCGACGTGCGCCAACAGGTCAGCATCCCCCTGGCGGTAAAACTGAGCCCATACTTCACCTCAATGCCTAACTTTGCCTCTCGTCTGGCAAAAGCAGGAGCCAATGGTCTGGTGCTGTTCAACCGTTTCATGCAGCCAGATTTGGACATTGAGACCCTGGAAGTTGTGCCGACGATCAATCTGAGTAATTCAACCGAAATGCGCCTGCCGCTGCGCTGGATCGCAATGCTGTACGGCAGAGTGAAAGTTGATTTTGCGCTCACCAGCGGTGTGCATACCTCCAATGACGTGCTCAAAGCTATGATGGCCGGCGCGAATGTGGCGATGATGGCCTCTGAACTGCTGGCCAACGGCATCAAGACCGTCCCCGGCATTTTGAGCGGCATGACGGAATGGATGACAAATTTCGAATATGAATCTGTCAAGCAGATGCAGGGCAGCATGAGCCAGCGCGCCGTGGCGGATCCTGCGGCCTTTGAACGGGCCAATTATATGAAGGCCCTGACCAGTTTTGATAACCGGTTGAATGTTTGACCGGTAACAGAACCAAATTTTACCGAACTTTTAAAAAAAAGATCCGGCTGTTTTTGACAGCTGGATCTTTTTTTTTGTACTTAAGGTCGATTGGCGAAGATAGCGATCCTTGCCTAAAAAATTATGGCATCAAGAAGGTCGCGGCGCCATAAAAGCTCTCGCGCAGATGTTCGACTTCCTGTACATCATCCAGGTATACCCCATTCCGCGTACGAGAAGAGTGGATAATGCGCCAATCGCCCAGGCTGATGGCGACGTGGGTAATGCAACGGGCATCACCCTTTTCGCCGAAAAACAGCAGGTCTCCCGGCTGGAAGGGCGGCTCTACACATTTAGCGGCAAGGTACTGCTGGTCAGCGTCGCGGGGAATGGTCAACCCGTTCCAGCGGTGAGCCAGTTGGGCGAGCCCGGAACAGTCAATGCCGTTGATCGAAGTGCCGCCCCACAGGTACGGAACACCGACCAACCTCACGGCATCCTCAATGATTTGTTTGCGCCTGGCATTGGCAGTTTGCGCCAGCAGGTCAAGAGCACGCAGGTCGGAAAGCAGGACCCAACCCCAGATGTTGGCATCAATTTCTGCCCAGGCTCCGCGGGTGGACACAATTTGCACGAATGTTCCGCCGACCAGCCGGCTGCGCAGGGAACTTTGGTGGTCCGGTTCAGCATGCACCTGTGTAACCGGGGCGGAAACGATATGAGTTGGAGAAGGGGAAGGGATTTCGGTGAGGTAAGGGCGGTATGTCCAACCCAGGTACCCATCGGATTGGCGGACGAAGACCCAGTTTTCACCTTCCTCAAGGATTTCAAGGGGTGAGCCGTATGTATTTTGACTGAGAAGTTCAGCCTGCCAGGAAGAACCGGCATAAATGCCTGTCAGGTTCGTTTTAACATAAGCCATACAGGGAGATGGCGTTCGCAAAACGCGTACACTGCTGGTCTCGAGCTGGACTTCCGGAAGTCGTTCATGAAGGCAGTACAGTAAGGTCTGTAAAGTGGGTTCATCCAACACCCGACCTTTTAACCGTATTTGATGGTTATCGAAAGAAATGCGCTTTACATCCAGAAGCTGCGTGCGGCGGTCCGAATACCGGGCAGCAATGTCCTTCAAGGTGTGGTCTATCTTTTCATTCATATTTTTATCCAAGTACCCTAAAAGATAATTACCCCGTTTTGAAGCTCAGATAGCGGTTTTCCGAATGACTCCAATGCCTGGACGGTCTGGCAGAGTAAAATCAAGGTGCGAATCATATTTTATGCCATCGAATGGATCGTTTTTGACCAGCAAGGGCGCATCCAGGTCAAACCAATCTGCCAGGCCGGCAAAATGAGCCATGGCGGTGGTGCCAATCGAAGTTTCGATCATGCAGCCGAGCATAACCTTCAGCCCACACTCTTTTGCCAGGTGTAATGCCTGAATAGCCGGGGTAATCCCGCCGATCTTCATCAGTTTCAAGTTAATGCCTTTCACCCCGGCATCGACCAGGCGGGCTACATCCTCGACGCTTTGGATAAATTCGTCGGCAACAATGGGAATATCCGTGGTTTTCTGGATCAACCCCAGACCTTCGATATCATTCTTGACCAATGGCTGCTCGATCATCTCCAAATGATATTTTTCCAGTTCGTGGACGTAATGCAGGGCCTCGTCTCGCGTCCAACCGGCATTGGCATCGATGCGCAGCCGGGCATCGGCCCTGACCGCGCGGATCGCCGCCAGGCGGGCATTATCATCCTCACTGCCCAATTTCACCTTGATCACCGGATAATCCAGGGATTGGAGGGCCATCTGGGCCATGGCTTCCGGGGTATCCAATGCGATGGTGAACGAAGTAGGTTGGGGAGATGGTTCAGGAAATCCCAGCAGTTGGTAGAGCGGAACTCCTCTGAGCCTGCCAATCCGGTCGAACAAAGCCAGCTCCAGGGCGCAGCGCGCAGGGGCCGGACCTCCTGGGCCGATCCAACCGGGGATTTCGGCGGGGTCATCCGGCAGCGGCCGTTTGTTTTTGGCGGCTTCAGCCCAAAATTGGGTCAATTCTTTCGCATTGATATGGTAATAAGGGGGAATGGTACCTTCTCCCCAGCCCTCATCATCTTTCAGGCGAATCCAGTAAGCATCGCGGGTGTCGCTCACGCCGTACGAAAGGCGGAATGGATTGCGTAAGATGAGGGTGACCAGTTCAACCGTAAGCATTGTCATGTAAGTCCCCGAAGGTTTAAAAAAATTACTCTCCGAAGCGCAGCCTGAGGTAGGATTCGTAGCGTTCTTTGAAAACCCGACCTTCTTCGACCGCTAATTTAACCGCGCAGTCCGGTTCGTCCAGATGGGTGCAATCGTTATAATAACAGCTGGATACCAGGTCGCGCAGTTCCGGGAAGTATCCGTCCAGCTCCTCAGGTTGTGTATCCCACAGTGCCAGGGATTTTAACCCCGGCAGGTCAACCACAAACCCGCCTTCGAGCAGGGGGAACATTTCACGCACGGTCGTAGTATGACGGCCTTTAAATGTGGTTTCGCTGACCTCACGCACCGCCAGACCCAGGCGAGGTTGAATGGAATTGAGCAGGCTGGATTTTCCCACCCCTGAGGGTCCCGTCAGGCCGGTGGTCTCGCCCACCAGAATTGCGCGCAGGGATTCGATGCCCAGGTTCCACTTTACCGAAGTAAAGATGACGTCATAGCCAAGCGTGGGGTAGATGTGAAAAATCTCGCGCGCTCGATCTTCTCCCACCAGATCGACTTTATTGGCAATGATGCGCGCCGGGATGCCCTGTTTCTCACAGATCACCAGGAAGCGGTCGAGCATGCGCAAATGGGGTTCAGGATTGGTGCAGGCAAACACCATTAAAATCTGGCTGGGGTTGGCCAGCAGCACCTGCTGGTATTCCCCCTTCGGGGTTGGGTCAAGCCGGGAGAGGGCGCGCTTGCGGGGAGCGATATCTTCGATCATCCCGGTATGGTCGGGCAAGAGCGAAATCTGGACCACATCGCCAACGGCTAAAACGTCTCCGCGGTAGGTAGTGCGCTTCAACCGGCCGCGTAAATGGCAGACGACCGCCCCCTGTTCCGTTTGAACGGTGTGGAAACCCGATTGGATGCGGGTGACCGTCCCAGGAAAAGTTTCAAGGCTCATGGTTTGGATGTGGCGGTCGGAGCGGGCGTCCGGGTGACGTAATACGTAGATTCCCACCAGTATAAGGCCTGCGGTCGCCCGGTGAAATAAGTCTCGACCATTCTGCGGAAGATGGGCAGGGCGATCTCCGAGCCTTCCCCGGCGTTTTCGCACAGGACGGCAATTGCCAAATCGGGTTTATCCGGGTTGTTCGCGCTGGTATAACCAGAGAACCAGGCGTGCGAGTTGCCAAATGGGTTGGTAGCCGTGCCGGTTTTGGCTGAAACAGGAATGCCTAACCCGGTCATATAGTAGTAACCGGTGCCGCGTTTATTTTCGACGACTGAGCGCATGGCATCTTGCAGGACCCGAAGATTATCACTGCTGATGGGAAGTTTGCCCTTGACTTCAGGTTTAAAGTTTTGGGTCACAGTGCCATCTGGGCTGACGATCTTTTCAACCAATTGGGGCCGGTAGAGGGTGCCGTTATTGCCAATGGCAGACATAAAATCTGCCACCTGGAGAGGTGTGGCGAGAATGGGGCCCTGCCCGATGGCCATTTGCACGGCTTCATCCTGGCTGGTTGGATAGGGCATATTGCCCCCATCTTCGGCTACCTGTCCAATGCCGGTGGCGCTGCCCAGGCCGAAACCGCGCGCCATGTCCGTCACCGTCTTTTCCCCGGTCTTGCCATATAATTCATAGCCAATTTCGTAAAAATAAGTGTTGCACGAGCGCATCAGACCTTCCGGCAGGGTCAGCAGCCCGCTGGGTGCGACGTGATGTTCGTACGTCCAGTCATACAGGGTGATCCCGGTCTTGGTGAAGGTATACTGGCAGTCATACGTGGATTCGGGGGTAAACACACCGCTTTCGAGCGCCGCCGACATGGTGATCGTTTTAAAGGTCGAACCCAGCGGGTAGACGCCCTGCGTGGCGCGGTTCAGGCCGGGTTTATCAGGGTTATCTAAATATTGGTTGACTTCGTAAGACCAATTGTAATTGGAGGTTTCGAAGGCATTGGGGTCGAAGGTTGGCGAAGACGCCATGGCAACCACGCGGCCGGTGTCGCGTTCCAATACCACGATGGCCCCGCGAAATCCGTTGATGGCTTTTTGAGCGGTGATCTGCAGGTTTTTATCCAGGGTGGTATATATCGACTGGGCGGGTTTAGCGTCGATTTGAGCCAGCTTGTTCAGGTTTACCCCGTTCGAATCCGTCAGGTAGAGGCTGGCGCCGCGCTGGCCCGAAAGATAATCCTGACCCCATTTTTCCAGGCCAGCCATGCCCACTTTCTCGTCCCCGCGAAAGCCCTGCCGCAGGTATTCGTTTAATTGATCTTTGGGAATGGACTGCACATAACCCACCGACTGCGGGGCAATGCCGCCATCGTAATAAAACCGGCTGGTAAAGTCGGTCATCTGCAGCGCATTGCCAAAGGATTGGAGCGTGGTCAAGCGGTCCTGAACATCCTGTAAGGGAACTTCCCCTACCGGGATATATGTATCCGCGCCGGTCTGGTCGATCAGGGCTTTAATCCATGCGGATGGTTTTCCAGTCAACGCCGCCACCTGGTCAATCAGACTTTTCTGGCGCCCATCCGGAATATTGCCGGGAATGATCCCGAGCGCGACCGCCTCGGTGCGAGCGGCGATCGGTGCGCCGTTGCGGTCGAGGATATCACCTCGCGCCGGAACGGTGATATCCATCGAGAGCCGGTTGCCGCCTTTTAACTCGGGCATAATCAAAGCGTCATCCCATTGAACCTTCCAATTCCCGTTTTCCAGGCTGAGGTTCATCGTCATTTCGCGAGTCAAATTGCCCACCATGGCGGTCGTATAATTCACCCGGTAAGCGACCTGCCCGGAGCGCGGGCTGAGCACCAATGCCTGGAGGATCTGGCTGTCAATTTTCTGCAGGGTTAAATTGTTGGCCACATCCGTGTAGCGAGCGATGAATTTATCGCGGGTCAGGGCATCCTGGCTTACCGGGGTCAACAGGTCATACATCCCGCTAATATCGTCTTTGGCCCAATCATCCAGCCAGGCCTGGGCGGTGGATTTCACGTCCGGCGCCGGGGTGGTATTGGCAACCGGGGGAGGTAAGGGATGGGATGTGGCGGTGTTGGCCGGCACCATGACCGTTGGGGTTGGCGTGGCAGCATTACATGCGGTGAGAAGCAGCAACAGCAGCAGTAACCCACGCCGAAGAAATAGTCTGGAAACATTTTTTGATTTTAAAGGGGACGATCGGGAAATTCATCAATTAACGATCCATATTTGATTGCCTGAAGGCGGCGGTTGGGCTGGGTTTATGTTTATCCCACATCCTCGCCGCGCAAAACCGCCGCATAGACCGGACACTGGTAATTCAAATTGGCCTGGCAGACCGCCGGGACGTCAATGGTCGGATAAAAGCCCAGGCGGCCCATTGAACGAACCAAATGACACAACGGCAGCCCCACCACACAGGCATAACAGCCATGAAAATTTTCCACAGGATGAAACTCCGCGTGTTGGATGGCATAGGCGCCGGCTTTGTCCAACGGATCACCAGTTTTCACATAAGCAGAAATTTCATCCACGCTGTATGCACGCATCGGAACGCTTGCGCAGCAGCGATCGGCTGTGGAAAGGCCATCACCGGTGGAGATCAGGTGGATGGCGGTATAAACTTGATGGGTGCGGCCTCTCAACCTGAGCAGCATTTCCACCGCTTCATCCGGACCGGATGGTTTCCCAAGCAAAACCATGCCATCGGCGACGATCGTGTCAGCGGCCAAAATCAAGCAGCCTGACCCGGCCTGGCTGGCTCCTGCTTCGGCCTTGGCTCGCGCTAACCGTGAGACATACACATCCGGAGCTTCGTCCGTGTGGGGAGTTCTCATCGATATCGACCGGGGAGACCTGAAAGGTCCAGCCTGTCCAGGCGAGCAGTTCGCGGCGGCGGGGAGAATTTGATGCGAGGATAAATGTTGGCATAACCATGCAAGATTTGATTGTAACACAGGTTCAGGAGGCCTAAGTGAAGAAGATCCCCTGGTAATTAGGGTAAGTTAAGGAAACTCTAACCCTGGAGGGGTGATTATTGTATAATCCTTCAAAAGGGTGACTCGACTTTCCTATATTCTTTGGTAGAATCTAATTAGACTGATTAGACTTATTCTGAGAGAAGCTGGTTCTCGCATAGTCTGCGCTGCTTCTCCGATTTGATTGAAATACCCGTCCCACTGATCGGAATCTCCTACCGCGGGCGGGTTGGTAGATAAAGGAGGAGTTGCCTTGTCTGGAATGGAACGATTTACCCAAAGGGCGCGGCGGGTCCTCAGCCTGGCACACCAGGAAGCGGAACGCTTACGTCAGAGCACGATCGGCACCGAACACTTGCTTCTTGGTTTGATCCAGGAAGAGGGTGGGGTCGCCAGCCGAGTATTACGGGATCTTGGATTGGAACCGGATCGAATACGCGAATTGGTAGAACGGATGAGTGGTTTTGGCAGTTATCGCGGTGGAAAGATCGATCTATCGCCGGGTGTCCAGCAGGTCCTGGAATTCGCTATCGATGAGGCTCGCAAATTGGGCCATCATTATATTGGTACCGAGCATTTGCTTTTGGGGTTGGTACGTTTGAATGAGGGCGGAGCGATCGATGTCTTCCGCAAGTTAGGTGTTACCCCCGAGCAAATCCGTCGGCAGACCCGGCGAGTGCTGCAAGAAAGCAGCACGAGCGCTTCGCCTGCGGGCGCAGCTCAAGCAGGCGCAACTGGCGCCGCTCGCGGGGGCCAGGAAAAAGATAAAGGCGGCAAAGAAAAAGCCAAAACGCCTTTAGTCGACCAGCTGGCAGTGGATCTGACCTCTCTGGCCGAGGAAAGCAAACTCGACCCGGTCGTCGGCCGGCAAATGGAAATCGAGCGGGTGATTCAAATTCTTGCCCGCCGCAATAAGAATAACCCGGCCTTGATCGGCGAACCCGGTGTCGGCAAAACTGCCATTGTCGAGGGTTTGGCTCAACGCATCATTGAAGGGGACGTCCCTGCTCCGCTGCTGGATAAGCGGGTGCTGCAGTTGGATGTCGGATCTTTGGTGGCGGGTACGATGTACCGCGGCCAGTTCGAGGAACGCCTCAAGCGGGTGATTGATGAACTCAAAGCTTCCGGGGCTATCCTGTTTATTGATGAATTACACATGTTGGTGGGCGCAGGCGCGGCCGGGTCCTCAGTGGATGCGGCCAATATCCTCAAGCCTGCCTTATCGCGGGGTGAACTGCAGGTGATCGGCGCAACGACGATCGAGGAATACCGCAAGCATATTGAAAGCGATGCGGCCCTCGAACGGCGCTTCCAACCGATTGTGGTCAATGAGCCGTCGGTTGATGAAACGATCGAGATCTTAAAAGGGATCCGCACGGCTTACGAAGAACACCACCGCCTGACGATCTCCGACGAGGCCCTTGAGGCCGCTGCCAAGCTTTCTTCACGCTATGTGACCGAACGCTTCTTGCCGGATAAGGCCATTGACCTGATTGATGAATCTTCATCGCGGGTGCGTATGTATAAAAGTAGCGCGGCCAAATTGATGAAGGGGCTGGTCAAAGACCTGCGCGAAGCCCGGCAGAACCACAACCTGGCGGTTGAGGACGGCCGGTTTGACGACGCTCAGGAACTGCTGGAACACCAGCAGGAACTGGAAGCGCAGCTTGACCGCATGCGCACCGGCTGGGACCGCTCATCGAGCCCGGTGGTGGTCGCAGATGATATCGCCGAAGTTGTTTCGATGTGGACCGGTGTTCCGGTGATGCAGATGGCGCAGGAAGAATCGGTACGCCTGCTGCACATGGAAGACGAACTGAAGAAATGGATTGTGGGCCAGGACGAAGCGATCGAGACGATCTCGAAGGCCGTCCGCCGGGCTCGCTCGGGTCTCAAGGATCCGCGCCGGCCGATTGGTTCCTTCATTTTCCTCGGGCCGACCGGGGTTGGCAAAACGGAACTCACCAAGTCGCTGGCGCGCTTCCTGTTTGGCAGCGAAGACGCCCTGGTGCAGCTGGATATGTCGGAGTTTATGGAACGGCATTCCGTGAGCCGCCTGGTAGGCGCCCCGCCTGGATATGTGGGTTACGAAGAAGCCGGGCAGTTGACCGAGGCGATTTGCCGCCGGCCCTACTCGATTGTGGTATTTGATGAGATTGAGAAGGCCCACCCCGAAGCGCACAATATGCTGCTGCAGATCATGGAAGAAGGCCAGCTTTCGGACGCCAAGGGTCACAAGGTGGATTTCCGCAATACGATCATCGTGATGACCTCCAACATTGGCGCCGATATGATCAAACGCCAATCCGGGCTGGGTTTCAACCTGCAAAAGGATGAAACCCTGGCGGAAGCGGATGCATACAGCGATATGCGCAAGAAGCTGCTCGATTCGTTGAAACGGGTCTTCCGGCCGGAGTTTATTAACCGGTTGGACGGTGTGGTGGTGTTCCGGGCGCTGACCAGGGAGAATATCCGCACGATCGTCAACATCGAACTCGCCAAAGTCTCTGACCGCTTGAAGGAGCACAATATCACCTTACGGGCCAGCGATGAAGCCCTGGACCAGTTCGCAGCCGAAGGGTACGATCCCGATATGGGCGCCCGACCGCTGCGCCGGGTGATCCAGCACAAGGTGGAGGACTCTTTGTCGGACGCCCTGCTCGGCAAGGAATTTGAAGACGGGGATACGATCCTGATCGATCTCGATGACGATCACCAGATCGTGTTGAAGAAAGATCTCAAGGAACCCGAAGGGATCGCCTGAGAAAGTGATTAAATAAATAGAAGGCCGGTGATATTTTCAAATATCACCGGCCCTCTTTTTTTACAAACATGTACCTGCAAACTTACAGGTAAAACTCGGGCATTTTGGGTTTGTTTCCCAATATTTCGTCAATCTTTCCCATGACTTCATCGGTCAGCAGCGGCAGCACGTCGAGCGCCTTCAGGTTTTCCTGAACCTGCTCGACCCGCGAAGCGCCGGTGATCACAGTACTCACATTTGGATTGCGCGCGCACCAGGCCAGGGCTAACAGGGTCATGTTTGTTCCCAGGTCTGCCGCGAATTGGGTCAGTTTGCGAACTTTTTCGAGGTAGGCTTCGCCCTCAGCACCGGATAACCGTCTGCGCAGCCATTCATAGCCAGGCAGCGCCAGGCGCGAGTTATCCGGGATGCCCTGGTTGTATTTTCCGGTGAGGATGCCAGATGCCAGCGGCGACCAGATGGTCGTGCCCAGGCCGATTTCCCGGTACAAACGGGCATAATCCAATTCCACTTTTGTGCGTTCGAGCATGTTGTATTGAGGCTGGTCCATGGTAGGCGGCACCAGGTTGTACTGGCGGGCCACGGAATAGGCTTCCATGATCTGCGTACCCGTCCACTCGGACGTGCCCCAGTACAGCACTTTGCCCTGGGTGATCAAGTCGCTCATCGCCCGCACCGTTTCTTCAACCGGCACATTGGGATCGGCGCGGTGGCAGAAATAAAGGTCCAGATAATCTACCTGCAGGCGCTCCAGAGCCTGGTTACAGGCTTCGATCACATGCTTGCGGCTGAGGCCCAGCTGGGTGGGTTTGGGGTTTTGCACGGCGCTCCAATAAACCTTGCTGGAAACGATGTAGGTATCGCGGCGCCAGCCCATCTTTTTCAGTACTTTGCCCATGATCACTTCCGACTGGCCGGCAGCATAGGCCTCGGCGTTGTCGAAAAAATTCATGCCGCCATCATACGCGGCGCCTAAAATTTTTGAGCCGGCATCTACGTCCACCTGATTGCTGAAAGTGACCCACGAACCAATCGAAAGCAAACTGACGCGCAGCCCTGATTTGCCTAAACGGCGGTATTCCATTGAATTCCTCCTGAGGGATGGCTTGAAAAGCCATGGTTTTATGGCTTAAGTTTAATCGTTTAAACTTGCGATTTCAAGGGCTCAGGATTAGAGGAGATTAATAGATTAGCCGGTGTTTGATCTGGATCTTCGATTCGTCCAGGCGGATGCCCAGGCCGGGCAAGGCAGGCAGGGCTATCTTACCGTTGATTGGGATGTACTGCGGATTGAAGAAAAATTGCTTGTTGGCCTGGTGGCGCAGCAGGTATTCGACCATCGGCACCACGCTGGGCGGCTGGGCGGCGGCGATGTGCAATGCGGGTAAGAGGGAGTGCCCGTGGGCGTAGACCGGCACGTCGTAGGCCGAGGCGAGGACGCAGATCTTAACCTGCTCGCTGATCCCGCCGGTCCAATCCGGGTCGGTTTGGAGGACATCCACCGCCTGCCCGGCTAACAGTTCTTTTACCTGCCAGCGGGTGTACACGTGTTCCCCGGTTGCCAGGGGAATGCTGCTCCGGGCGCGGACTTTTGCCAGGCTGCCGGTCCGTTCCGGAAAAAGCGGTTCTTCGATCCATAAGGGATGAACGGGTTCCATAGCCTTAAACATATCCGCGGCGTAGGGTTCGTCCCAACCCATGAAGGCGTCGAAAGCCAGGGGATATTCGTCGCCTACCGCGGCGCGCACGGCGCGCGCCATAGCCAGATTTTTGGATTTGCCGGCTTCACCGTCCCCCGGACCGTAGCGGAAAAACCATTTTTGGGCGCTGTAGCCCTGGTCTTTCACTTCCAGGGCGGCCTGAGCGGCCAGTTCCGGTTCGACAGACGAACCCAGCATGCTGGCGTATGCCGGCACTTCGGCCCGCGTGGGACCGCCTAACAGCTTATACACCGGCTGGTTGGCCCATTTCCCCCTTAAATCCCATAATGCGCAATCGACGGAGCTGATGGCAGTGACAAACATGCCGGAGCGTCCATGGCGGTGCATGCGCAGCATTTGATCGTTGAGCACTTCGACTGCCAGTGGGTCCCGCCCCAACAAGAAGGGTCTTAAAATGGATGCGATCAGGTAGGCTTGATACGATTCGATCGGGCCGAAGAGTCCGACCAGTCCATCGTCGGTGTGGATCTCCAGGTAAATGTCTGTTTTCAGATCGCCAGATTTAAGATGGTAATTTTCATGGATGTTAAATTCAGGATAGATGTCTAGCGGGCGGGCCTGGCGGTCGCCGGGTGGAAATTGGGGACCGTTCCATTGGCCGGATAATTCGAATAACTGCACATCACTGATTTTCATCTTAATCTCTTTCGGTTAGATAACGGATACAATTAGTGTATCCAATTTTAAAAGGTTGGCAATGTTTGACACCCATTCATCTACTTTAACTGCCCCCGGCAGTTTTGTGGTCGGCTGTAATTACTGGGCCTCCCACGCGGGAACGAATATGTGGCGCGATTGGCGCCCGGATATCGTGGAAAAAGATCTGCAGCAGCTTTCGGTAGCCGGGCTGCAGGTGCTGCGAGTTTTTCCGCTCTGGCCGGATTTTCAGCCGATCACCATGCTCAAAGGCGGCGCGGGCCGGCCGGTCGAATTGCGTTTTGGCGAGCAGGTTCTTCCGAATACGGACGCCGGAAAAGCCGGGGTTTCGAGCGAAATGATCGAACGCTTCCAATATTTTGCCGACCGGGCCGAGGAAAACGGCTTAAAACTGGTGGTGGGGCTGATTACCGGCTGGATGAGTGGGCGTTTGTTTGTCCCGCCGGCCCTGGAAGGCTGCAATGTGCTCACTGACCCCCTGGCGATCCAATGGGAGACCCGGCTGGTGCGCTACTTTGTGAAGCGTTTTAAGGGCCATCAGGCGATCGCGGCCTGGGACCTGGGCAACGAATGCAACTGCATGGCGGATGTGCCTTCGCGGGAAGCTGCCTGGGCCTGGGCGTCCGCGATCACGAACGCGATCCGCGTGGAAGATGCCACCCGCCCGGTCGTCTCCGGCATGCACAGCCTGAACCCGGCGCGCGCCGCGGACTGGACGATGCAGGACCAGGGAGAACTGACCGACCTGCTGACGACCCACCCTTACCCATATTTTACGCCGCACTGCGATCAAGACCCGGTCAACAGCCTGAGTACCATCCTGCATTCGACCGCCGAAAGCCGGTTTTACGCGGATATCGGGGGAAAACCGTGCATCGCCGAGGAAATCGGCACGTTGGGGCCGATGATTGCCAGCGAAGCCGTGGCGGCCGATTTTGCGCGCAGCGCCCTGTTTTCGCTGTGGGCGCATGACTGCCACGGGTTGATGTGGTGGTGCGCCTATGACCAGATCCACCTGGAACATGCGCCGTATGACTGGGCCTCCTTTGAGCGCGAGTTGGGTCTGGTGCGCACGGACCGCAGCGAAAAGCCGGTGCTGGGTGAAATCGGCGAGTTTGGCAACTGGCTGAAATCGCTGCCGTTTGACCGCCTGCCAGAACGGGTGGCAGACGCGGTGTGTATTTTGACTGAAGAGCAAGATGCCTGGGGCGCGGCTTACGCCAGCTTTGTGCTGGCCAAACAGGCCGGGTTTGACCTGCAGTTCCAGCACGCCGACCAGCCCATCCGGCCCGCGCGGTTGTATTTGCTGCCCGGGGTAGCGAAGGGCGGGGCGATGTCAAGGCGCACCTGGTTTGAACTGCTGCGCAGGGTAGAAGAAGAGGGCGCGGTTTTGTACCTGTCTCACGATGACTGCCTGCTGTCCCCCTTCAACCAGCCCTTCGGCCTGGAAGTGCAGACGCGCGAAAAGCGCACCGCCCCGGCGGATTTCATCATTTCCACGCCGGCGGGCGCGCTGCACTTCAACTGTGCGGCGCCCTACAAACTTAATATGAAAGCTACCCGGGCCGAAGTCCTGGGCAGTGAGCCGGACGGCAACCCGGTCTTTACCTGCGCCGAGCACGGCAAGGGGAAGATATACTTTTTGAGCGTGCCGGTCGAGCGATATTTGAGTGAGACCCCGGGAGCTTTTAGCGACGCCCAGGCACAGCCTTTCTGGTGGTTTTACCAGGTGATTGCCGCGGGGTTGGATGCGGGCCGGGTTGTGAGCCGGGATAACGCGCTGGTGGGGGTCACGGAGCACCCGCTCCAGCCGGACCAGCGCGTGGTGGTGATGATCAATTACAGCCCGGAGGCGCAGGAAACGGTATTTGAACTCGACCCGGGTTGGAGGATCGCTGAGGCATATTATGGGGAGGCGCCGGCAGGTTCAACCGGCAAAGTCCGTTTGGATATCCCAAAAAATGACGCGCTGGTCTTTTTGGCTGTGCGCTTATAACCGGCCGCTGAAATGCGCCAAAGAGGAGGAAAGATGAAAGCAGTAATTTTTACCGGTCCGGAGCAGGTTGAGGTCGCCCAGGTTGCGGATCCTATCTGCCAGCCGGATGAGGTCGTGATCAAGATCGCCAGGGTCGGTCTGTGCGGGACCGATTTGCATATTTATCATAATGAGTATATGTCGCACTTCCCGGTGATCGGCGGGCACGAATTTTGTGGGACGATCGTCGAGATCGGCAAGGATGTCGTGGATTTTCAACCTGGTCAGCGGGTGGCTGCTGACCCCAACCTGTACTGCGGGCACTGCGATTTCTGCCGAGATGAGAAAGCCAACCACTGCCTGAACTGGCAGGGGGTAGGGATCACCCGGCCGGGAGCATTTGCGGAATACGTGGCCGTGCCTGCCAAGGCCTGCTACCGCCTTCCGGGTGGTCTGACGGACCTGCAGGGCGCTTTTATCGAGCCGGTATCCTGTGTGGCGCATGCCATGAACCGGCTGCGCGTCTGGCCGGGGGATGAGGTGCTGATCCTGGGCGCCGGGCCGATGGGCCTGATTTTGAGCCAGGTGCTGCGCCACAGCGGCGCGGCCCAGGTGGTGATGGTTGAAAAGCAGCCGGCGCGGCTCGAACTGGCGGCCAGGCTGGGAGCCACATTGACCGTGCCCGCCGGCCCCGGGCAGGATGAAGCCCTGCGTTCGGCGGCGCCCTACGGATTTTCGATCGTGATCGATGCCACCGGTAGCCCGCGGGTGATTGAGAGCGCCTTCCAATATTTAAAACCGCGCGGTCAGTACCTGCAGTTTGGGGTCGCGCCGAAAGACGCCGAAATAAAGATCCGCCCTTATGATATCTTCAAGAATGATTGGACCATCCTGGGTAGTTTTGCGGTGTGCTATACTTTTCAACCGGCGATTGCCTGGTTGATGGGTGGGGTGGTCGATGTAAACCCGCTGGTCAGCCATACCCTGCCGCTGGATGAATTTCCAAGGGGATTGGCAGATTTTGAAGCCGGGCGGACGTTGAAAGTACACCTGGTTCCTTAAAGAAACGATGGATAAACGAGGAATAACATGCCTCTGCCGATGGTGCATTTAGCGGTGGCGATACGGGTTCAAGAAAAACTCGGTTGGAGGTTGGATGGAGAATATCTCCTGGGAAACCTCTCCCCGGATGCCATCCACATGCGCGCCGGCAGTGGGAGAAGTGAAAAAGATGCTACCCACTTTCATGTGGGTACGCTGCCGGAAAAAGAAGCTTTCGCAGCGATAACCAGGCTGCTGCAGAAAGAATATGCGGCCTCGCAGATTATTCCATCCTTTCGCACCGGCTATGCGCTGCACCTGTTAACCGATCACTTCTGGACGCATGGCAATGTGGCAGCTTTCATCGCGGGGCTGCCAAAATCAATGCCCGATACGGAAAAACGGGCCTTGTATTACCGCGAGACGGACCAGGTCGATTGCACCCTGTATCGTCAGGCGCCCTGGCGGCCAAGAGTCTGGGAGATGCTGGCTTGCACCGTGGCGCGTGATTTTGATGACCTGCTGACTGCCCAGGAAATTCAAAAGTGGTTGGTGCGAGATGTGAACTGGTTTGAAAAGAACAAAGAGCAGCCTCGCATTACCCCAATTTACATTACAGATGAGGTCGCGGCTGCGTTTATCGAACAAGCGGCGGATAAGGCGGCGCTTTTTTTCAGAATGCAGGCAGCCGCGCGATCATGAGGCGCAGCGGCCTGACCAAGGATTTTAAGCCATGGAACCATTAAAACCTGTTGCGTTTACCCCCTTGCCGTTGGGCGCGGTGCGTCCATTGGGTTGGCTGGAAAGGCAGCTTCGCATCCAGGCGGACGGACTGAGCGGGCACCTGGATGAAGTCTGGCCGGATGTTAAGGATTCGCGCTGGTTTGGGGGCAGCGCTGAGGGTTGGGAGCGCGCGCCCTACTGGCTGGATGGGTTTATCGCACTGGCCTTTGTGCTGGATGATCCCGTGCTCAAGGAACGCGCCGCCAAATATATCGAATATATCCTGGATCACCAGGAAGAGGATGGCTGGTTAGGACCGCGGGCCATGGTCGAAGCCAGTGGGCGGCCCGAGAATTATAACTACGACCTGTGGGGCCAACTGCTGGCGCTCAAAGTGCTGGCTGAGTATCACGAGGCCACCGGGAATAAACGCGTACTGGCGGCGATCGACCGCAATTTGCGCTGCATCGAGCGCGTGATCGAGCGCAAGCCGTTGTTTAATTGGGGGCAGTTCCGCTGGTTTGAGGGATTGGTGGCGCTGTTCCGCCTGTACGAGCTTTACCCCGCGCCCTGGCTGTGGGATCTGGCGGTTAAGCTGCAGGCCCAGGGCTTCCATTGGGGCGAGTTTTTCCAACGCTGGCCGTTGACCGGCCCCACGCCGAAAGGCCGCTGGACTTTTATGGGCCATGTGGTCAATAACGCCATGGCAGTCAAGGCGCATGCATTGTGGTGGCGGTTGAGCGGCGCAGAGACCGACCGGAAAACAGTTTATGACATGATCGATAAGCTGGACCGTTATCATGGTATGGCGACCGGCATGTTCACCGGTGACGAATGCCTGGCGGGGCGCAGCCCCACCCAGGGCACCGAGTTATGCGCGGTGGTCGAGTTTGCCTATTCATTGGAGACGCTGCTGTCCATCCTGGGAGATCCGATCTTTGGCGACCGTCTTGAAAAGGTGGTTTTTAATGCCCTGCCGGCGACATTTTCACCGGATATGTGGGCCCACCAGTATGACCAGCAGCTCAACCAGGTGGAATGCAGCATCCACGAAGGGCGCACCTGGAATACCAACGGGCCGGAAGCGAACCTGTTTGGCCTGGAACCCAATTACGGCTGCTGCACGGCCAATCTGAGCCAGGGCTGGCCGAAGTTTGCGGCCCATCTCTGGATGCGCGCCCCGGACGGCGGACTGGCGGCACTGGCATATGCTCCCAGCCAGGTGCGCTTTATCCAGGAGGGGGCGGCGGTCAGCGTGCGCCTGGAGACGGGCTATCCTTTCCGATCCGAGCTGGAATTCACCGTCACCACGGATAAAGCTGTCCAATTTCCGCTCTACCTGCGGATCCCGGCCTGGGCCGAAGGGGCAACGCTGGTAGTCGCCGGGCAGCGTTACCCCACGCTGCTGCCGGGCTCGATCTTCAAACTCGACCGGGAATGGAGCGGCGAGACCCGTTTGCTGCTGACCCTGCCGATGAATGCAGAACTGGCGCGCGGTCACCACAAATCGGCGGCGGTGGCGTGCGGACCGCTGGTGTACGCGTTAAAAATAGGCGAAGATTGGCGCCAGGTGAACACCGAAAAGCCGGGACATGAACTGCCCCATGGTGATTGGGAAGTTTATGCGACCACGCCCTGGAATTATGGGTTGAAAATCAAGGAAAAAACACTGAACCGGGATGTGGTTTTTGAAAATCGCCCGCTGGGAGAAAATCCCTTCTCCCCGGAGGGCGCGCCGGTGATCGCCCATGTGCAGGGGCGGCGCCTGCCCGGTTGGACGCTGGAGCATGGCTCGGCCGCAGAAAATCCACCGAGCCCGGTCGAGTCGGAAGAACCGCTGGAGGATTTGATCCTGATCCCATACGGGTGTACCAATTTAAGGGTGACGGAATTCCCGACGCTGAAATAGACGCCCTGGCACGGAGCCCGATAATAAAATATTTGTTCTAAATTCTTCCGGCTTTGGACCTGCCCTGATATAATAGGTTTATGCCAAAAACTCAAACCCATTTTGTCTGCCAGAACTGCGGGCGAACCTCGCCGCGAGCGATGGGACGCTGCCCCTCCTGCGGGAATTGGGGCACCATGGTGGAAGAAGTCGTCCCCACGGCTCAAAGCACAGCCAGCAAGGCTGGACCGCGCGGTCTGGGCGGGCGCTCGGAACCGCGCCGGTTGGCGGAGATCGAGGGCGATGCGGAAATGCGCCTGGCGCTGCCGATCGGTGAGTTCGCGCGCGTGCTGGGTGGGGGTGTGGTTCCCGGGTCGATTGTGCTGGTTGGCGGCGATCCCGGGATCGGCAAATCCACGCTCATGCTCCAGGTGGCGGTTGAAATGGCGCGCGCCGGTACGGTGCTGTATATTTCCGGCGAGGAATCCGAGCGGCAGATAAAAATGCGCGCGATTCGCCTGATCAAAGAGAACGAAGACAGCGGGCTTCCTGATTTTCCCGAGGATTTGCTGCTGGTTACCGAAACCAACCTGGAAATTATCCTGGACCATATTAACCAGGTGCATCCGGACCTGGTGGTGATTGATTCGATCCAGACGATGTACCTGCAGGCGCTGGAATCATCGGCCGGGTCGGTGAGCCAGGTGCGCGAGTGCGCCAACCGGCTGCGCGAGCTGGCGAAAACCAGCGGGATCGCGGTCTTTTTGATCGGCCATGTGACCAAAGAAGGGGTGATCGCCGGGCCGCGCGTTCTAGAGCATGTGGTGGATACCGTATTGTATCTGGAAGGCGACCGCTTCCAGACCTTTCGCCTGCTGCGTTCGGTCAAGAACCGCTTTGGGGCGACCTCCGAAGTGGGCGTTTTTGAAATGCGCGAGCGCGGGATGATCGAGGTGACCAACCCATCCGAGGCTTTTCTGGCGGAAAGGATGGTCAACACTCCCGGTTCGGCGATTACGGTCACGATGGAGGGCACACGCCCGCTGCTGGTAGAAATCCAGGGATTGACCAGCCCTTCGAACCTGGGCAACCCGCGCCGGACGCCTAATGGGATTGACAGCAACCGGCTGCTGCTGACCACGGCTGTCCTTACCCGGCGCGTAGGCCTGCGCCTGGGGGAACAGGATGTTTTTGTGAATGTGATCGGCGGCATGCGCATCGATGAACCGGCGGCCGATCTGGCGGTGGCGGTGGCGGTGGCTTCTTCCTACCGCGATGCGCCGGTGAAGGCCGATACGGTATTAATCGGAGAGGTGGGCCTTTCCGGAGAACTGCGTTGGGTCGGCCAAATGCCTGCCCGGCTGCGGGAAGCTCAGAAACTTGGTTTTAAAACCGCCATTGTGCCGCGCCGCGTGCGCAAAGGCGAGCCCTGGCCGGAAGGCATCGTGGTGCAAGAAGCGCGTTCGCTGCGCGATGCGCTTTCATTGGCGCTGGTTGAAGTGAAATAGACCGCAGTTTTGTCGTTTTTGCAACCCAGCACGCTACAAGGAGAAAAATGGAATACATCAATCGAGCCTTAAATTTTCCGCCGGTTTCGCGTATCCGGCGCAACCATGCCCTGGAGCACGCCACGCTGCAGGTCCTGGCCAAAAAATATCCCAGGACCTCCGCGGCCGGATATTCCGACACACGCGGGTTCTTGATCCTGGGGAATGTGTCGACCGATCATTTGCGGGAAGGGGTGAGCGAAGCCCTGCGGCGGTTACAGGCCGGCGAAGCCGAACTGGCCATCCACCCCAACTGCGGGACCAATTTTGCCGCCACAGGGGTAGTCGTTGGTTCGCTGGCGTGGCTGGCGATGGTGGGAGCGAACGGCAGTTTCTCGAAGAAGATGGAGCGCTGGCCGGTAGTGGTGATGCTGGCAACGATTGGCATGATCCTGGCCCAACCGCTGGGTCCGCTGCTGCAGGCGCAGTTCACCACTGATGGAGATATTGGCGAGCTGCAGGTCACCGAGATTACCCGCTTTGAGCGTGAAGGCACCCCGCTTCACCGGGTAAAGACGATCAATTAGATCCCGGTCAAAAAAGCCTCTTTCCATGACCGATGAAAAACCTGTTGTGTACGTTTTGCACGGCGATGACTCAATCGAGATCGAGAAATTTGTCGCTGCGCTGACCGCCAGGGTGGCCGAATCTGGCATGGCGGATCTTAACCTGACCCAAATGGATGGGCGGGCGTATAACGAATCCGACCTGAAGACCGCAGCCCTGTCTATGCCGTTTCTCAGCGACCGGCGCCTGGTCATACTTGACCAGGCACAGGCGGTCTTGAGCAAAAACAGCGGCGACCATTGGAGACCTTTCTTAGACAGCCTGCCGGAGACGACTGCCCTGGTGCTGATTGCCAGGGATGAATTTGTGAGCGGTGGTAAAAATCGGGGCTGGCAGACATTGGATCAAAAGCACTGGATTTGGAAATGGATCGAGGAAGCAGGGCCGCGCGGGTTTTATCGCGCCTGCCGCCAACCAGCCGCGGGTGAAATGGCCGGCTGGATCCGCCAAAAAGCGGAAGCGATGCAGGGCAAGTTCACGCCCGGGGCGGCGATTGCCCTGGCGGATCACACCGGCACGGATACGCAATATACTTCCCAGGAAATCACCAAATTATTAACTTATGTCGATTATCAACGCCCGGTTGAGGTGGAGGATATCGAACTGCTGACCGCGCCCGGCGGTCAAGTGAACGTGTTTGACATGGTGGATGGACTGGCGGATGGGAATGTGAACCGGGCGATGCGCCTGTTGAAAGGCTTGCTGGATGAAACGGATCCCTTCAGCCTGTTCGGCATGGTTGTGCGCCAGTTCCGCCTGTTGATCCAGGCTCGCGAAGTGATGGATGCAGGCGGCTCTGTGGATACGCTGAGCCAGGAGCTCAGGATTCCAAATTTCGTTGCCAGGAAATTATCCGGTCAGGCCGGGCGGTTTTCGCCTGAGCGTTTATCGGCAGTTTATCACCGCCTTTTGGAGTTGGATGAAGGTACCAAGACTGGTTTGTGGCCGGCAGAGCTGGCGCTGGAGCTTTTTGTGGCGGAGCTGAAAGGTTAAGGCTAATTCGCCTGTTTCTCAAAATGTCGTCAAAAGTAGACAGCCGACATTTCTGTACCGTACCCATTGTTGAAATTAGGAGACGGCGTTTCGCTCTGACGCACCCTACTCTGCGCGTCAGTCCGGCCCGAAACAGTAGTTGGGGCGACAATTGAGGACTCGCCCCGCCTTTCCAAAGAGGCGGCGAACCTTTTTTGCAAGATAGACCACACGACCGATTTTGGCGTGTAAATCGTGATGTCGGGGTCATTCGCTCTTGCAAAAAGGTTAATGGCGGCAACCCGGTCGGCATGGTCAGTATGCCCGCAGTTCAGGCACTTAAATATGTCGCCTCTCCGGTTGTTCTTGTGAACAAACAGACAGGTGGGACACATTTGAGACGTATACGCCGGGTTAACCTGCTTGTGACGGAAACCTTCCGCCAACGCCAGGAAATTCAATCGTTCTATCAAAGCGCTCCGCATCCAATAGGACACCAAGCGCGACATTTTCTTTGACTTTGCTTTGCCCCGAATATTCAGATTTTCGGTAATGACCGTGTTGGGATTTTTCGTTTTTACGATTTTGTGAATAGACTGGCTCACGAGCTGCCGGACGCGAATTTTACCTTTGCGTTTGCGGTCGCGCATTTTGTTTTTCCCAAGATTGAACTTGCAAATCCGGCGAGCCTTGTGCTTACTGGACACTTTCTCCAATGCGTGCGCTTTGTTCCGGGCTTTTCCCGTTCGGTTTAGCTGGTCGGATGCCCGCTGCAGGGTCGCTCCGAATGTCGGCTCATAAGCCGCGCCATCATTATCGGTGAACACTTCGCTGATCCCCGCATCTAAGGCAAGCGCAGTACCTTTTAGCTGTTCGGGTTCAACCAAATCCGAAACAGTATGTAGTTCAATGCGCCGTTTATGGAAATCAAGGATGACGCGAATCGACCCGTCAAAGTGGGCGTAGCCAGTCAAAGGCACAACCACCATTTTGCGCGGCGTCATTCCCATAATTTTGATGAACTGCGCGGGCTTTTTTGATCCCTTGCCATTTTCAACCGACAAGGTTTCTTTTTCGAAAACCGAATACATGTTTGCGTCGAGAGGGAAAGACCGAGATAGTTTTGCGACAGGTCTTTCGCCGCGTTTCCGGCGTACTACCCGCAAAAGATAGTTGCGAACTCGTTTTTTCTCTGCATAAGAAACGGAAAAGTGTTCTGGAACGGGTGATTTCCCCGCGCTCACCAGTCCTGAAAGAAGTTTGCCTGAGCAGAGAATCCAATAAGCGTAGTGCATTTCATTTTCTGACCAGGTATCTTTGTGCTTCGCCACCAGCAATTTTAAAGATTCTGCCAACGCGCACCAGTTTTTGTGCGTCGTCTCGTAGGCTTCTTTCAGCGAGATTTTCCATTGCCGGGCTTGAAGTCCAGTCGCGGACTTGTAATGGAGATTGACCAATGGGTCGCGCCATTCGCGGTCACTTCTACATGAAGAATATTTCTCGTCCTGATGGTAGTATCGCAGGTGTGTGTTTTTCTCATCCCGAAACAGCGTGGCAATTTTTCTGATTTCTTGCCACTTTTCCTGATTGATTTTTACGCTGTAGCGGATGATTGTTCGTTTCATTTCTTATTCTGCGGGTTTCGTCTCAACCATTTCCTTGATTTCTTTTTTGTACCGCCGCAACCCATATAGTCGTGAGGAAAAACATTGAATGATGGTTAACAAATCTTTGGTAACTTCTTCCTCCGGGGATAAACTCTCTGCACTTGATCACTACTATTTCACAGTTGTGACGGGTGCAAAAATCCTCAAACCATTCATACCCAAACCTCACCAAGCTATCTTTGTGCGCGATAATGATCTTACCTACCCGGTTGTGCTCTACTTCAATCATCAAATAATTGAAATTCTTCCGCTTATAATTTAAACCACTCCCTATATCGGAAAGCCATTCGGCTGCCGCTATCCCGTTTGTGATGATATATTGCTCCAATGCTTGCTTTTGACCCGCTAAATCATTTTTTTGGTTGTTGCCAGATACCCGCGTGTAACACATGTTTTTGCGAGACTCTGCTGCTGGCTCTATCCCCAATACTCGCTCATATTGCTCTTGCGTATAAAATCTCCGCCCGGTGCCACTCCTATATGCCTTTATATCCCCTTCTTGTCCCACCTTTGGATGGTCCGTACGGATTTCCCTACTATTTTCGCAAACTTCCCTACCGAATAGATCTCTTTTTTCATTTCCATAGACGTTATTATACGCCTTTTGATGGTGTTTGTCCACTTATTTTATTAACTGTTAATATTCTTCCCCCACTCTTTTACCAGAGATTTATACCCAACGGAAACCTGGCACGGCGGCATAAAGGTTGCAACATCAATTGCAGCCTTTTTAATTTTCGCAGAATAATTCGGATTATAACCATCCGATTATCGGGTATCATTGGAGCCAGTTCACCAAAAGGAGCGCAGCATGCGTAAATGGAATTTATTGTTAGCCGGGATCGCAATTTTAATTACGATTTTTGTGGTCACCCAGGCCAAAGGGATTCGAGCCGCGCCCCCACTTCCAACACCTGCCCCTATCTCCGGCACGGATAAAGCCGCTCTGCAGGCTGCGTTAGACGCGGCGGCCATGGATAACCAGAAGTCCGTACCCGCATTCATGTTGTTTAAGGTGGTCGTGGACCACATCGACATGGGTACAGATGGAAAAACCGCCCTGGTGTGGATGGCTCTTTTGGATCCCCAAACCAACCAACCAATGGCGACGGAACCCGGCATGGCAATTGGCCAGCGCGCCGATCTGAATTCCCCCTGGAAGATTACCCTGCCCACCGGCTCGGATTGGGCGACGCAGGTTCAAAATCTGCCTGACCAGCTGTTGAACAGTGAACAAAAAACATTAATTCTGCCTGCGCAGTTGAATTCTAAAGATTTGACCGCGGTTAACCAGGTTTTTCCCGGTTACTTGCTGCCCTGGGAAGGGGGAAAAAGGGTATGGCTGACAGGAAGCGTCGCTCATTTCACGACCTATAATTCCTGTTCCTGGGTTACGGTGAACGGCGATTACCACAGTACCTGCCGGTACGCGTTTGATTTTTCAGATGGAACCATGTTTCGCATTCTGGCGGCGCGCGGCGGTACGGTAGTCGGCGCGCGCTGGACCTGTACCAACAGCGATCACAATTGTTTGAACTATATCGCCCTGGAGGACCGCACCACCAACCCGGTGACCACGGCCCTCTACCTGCACCTGGCGCAAAACTCTATCCCGGCTGCTTTAAGAGTAAATGGCACTTATGTAAACCAGGGAGATTTCATCGCTCTGGCGGATAATACCGGGATGAGCACCGGAAACCACCTGCATTTCATGGTGGTGGCCAACCGCTGGCTGGCGACGGGTTATGGGGGCACCTTCTGGTGGGGCGATTCCGTCGACATCACCTTTGATGATGTGTCGATCAACGGCGGGCGCCCGCGCCTGTGCAGCGAGGCCTACTACACCCCGCAGTACGGCACCCAATGCCAACCTGCCAATAATGCAGTTGGCCAACCGTACGACAACTGGTTTATTTCAGGCAACCGCGGCACTACTCCGCCCACGGCCACGATGACCGGCCCGGCGCCTTATACCGAGGTCACCGGACAGAGTGTGACCGTCAGCGGCTCGGCCAAGGATAACACCGGGGTGAGCCGCATCCAGGTGATTGCCAATTATGATAACAATTGGATCGAGGTTGGCAATCCGGTCGCCAGCAATCCCTTCACCACGACGGTGGATTTGTGCGCGGCCGGAATCCCGAATGGGCCGGTTACCCTGGGCTTGTGGGCCTGGGATGTGGACGGCAGCCGTTCGCCTTTGCCGCAAGACCCGCGCCCGATCCTGAAAAATTCGACCTGCCCGGCGCCGGCGCCAAAATGCGCACCGACGGCCAATCAAATTGCTTTGTATTCACTGCCCGATTACCAGGGGACCTGCCAGGTGTTTGGGGTCGGAAAATATGACAACAGCCAGTTCAGCCCCTTGGTGGATAACCAGGCGGCGTCTATCCAGGTGGGGGCGAATGTGATGGGCGTGCTTTACGATGGCGCTTATGATACCACCGGCTTTAAAGGCCGCTCCGAGGCGTTTTTATCGGATGATCCCGGGCTGGCCGACAACCGCATTGGGGCGCAAATGGCCTCTTCACTGGAAGTCAAGGCGCGCTCTAAACCGGCGGCTCCCATTCTGCGCCCTGTGCTCAACCGGTTGGATACCTCCGGTCAGCCCATCTCCCTAAACAGCAACGAATCGGTGCTGCTGGTCTGGAAGAGCGACTACGCCAGCACCGCGGTGGATGAAGGCGGGACGGAATACCGCGCGGAACTGACCGCGTCGGGCGGCGCAAAACGGACCTCCGATTGGCAAACGGCCAACACCTGGTCGGTGGGCAGCCTGGCAGCCGGCAGCTATCAATGGACAGTCACCGCGCGCAATTTGTTGGGTGAAACCACGGCTGCTCCGGCAGCTTTCACGGTGGCTTCTGCCGCGCCTCTGGGCGGTACCCTGCGCCAGGTGCCGTTTAGCGAAAACGCGCAGGGCGGCGCCAATGGTTGGACGGCAGATGGCTTGTGGCATCTGGCCGTGCCTCCGACGATGACCAATAACAATACTTCTATCGCCTGGGGATTTACCAACGGGATCGATTACGCCAGCGGCGAGGTGGCAGGGGGCGGGTTAACTTCACCGCCGATAGCCATTCCGGCCAGCGGAGCGCAGCTCAAGTTCCGCTATGCCTCGAAGACCGAAACCAACGGCCCGTATTGGGACCAGCGCCGGGTGCAAATTTCAGTGGATGGCGGGGTTTTTAAGGACGTCCTGCAGTTGACCGACGATCCGCTGAATGAATGGCAGAACAGCCCGGTGATCGATCTTACACCCTACGCCGGGAAGTCAGTGCGCGTGCGTTTCTACTTCAACATCGTGGATAAGTTTTACAACGGCACGCCCGGTTGGTGGATCGATGACGTCTCGATCGCGGCTACCGGTGGAGACACATCCTGCGCCGAGGCCGTCTCCAACGACACGCCGGCGGGAGCGACGCCCATCGCATTGATGCAGACGATCAATGGAGTGATCTGTCCGGCCGGGGACATAGACTACTACCGCTTCAGCGCGAATTCCGGGACGACCATCTCGGCGGACGTGGTGGCGAAAGCGGATGGTTCCAGCCTGGATCCTTACCTCTATCTGTTGGATGGGGATGGAACGAGTTCCCTGGCCGAAAATGACGATATCCAATACGGCGTGATCCAGGATTCGCATTTGCAGTACACTATCCTGCGCAGCGGCGTGTACTATCTCAAAGTAAAAGCGTACAACAACCCGGGTGTCGGGGGCGCGAATTATTTTTACCGGATTGTGCTGAAAGGCGACAACCAACCGCCGGTGTTGAATGTCACCAACCCGACCAACTCCTGGATTTCGGGGTCAACCTTTGACCTCCAGGCAAATGCCTCTGACCAGACGGGGATTGCGCGCATCGATTTTTACTGGCACAGCCCGGATTGGCAGTTTGGCGCCTGGGATCTGCTAGGAAGCGACACCACTTCCACAGACGGTTGGAAAGCGCAGTTCAACCCTGCCGGGCGCACGGTTCCGGGGTCGGCGTTTGCCGTGCGAGCTTATGACACTGCCGGGCTGGAATCGGCTTATGTCCTCTGGAATTTGAAGATCGATACTTTCCCGCCGGTATCTGCCATGCAGACTTTAACGGCGACCAATCCATCGACGGTGATCGCACTCAACTGGTCGGGGAGTGACGCCGAAACCGGCTTGCTCAGTTATGAACTGCAGGTACGGGATAACGGCGGCGCCTGGGTCAGTGTCAATAATGCGATTCCCGCCCGCCAGACGAAAACCTATTACCTGGGGACTGCCGGGCATACTTATGGTTTTCGCATGCGGGGCACGGATAACGCGGGCAACGTCGAGGCTTTTCCGGCAGGGGATGACGCCACCACGACGATTGCCAGCACCTGTACGGCGGATGTCTTCGATGCCACCCAGCCCGGGGATAACACGGCGGCGAATGCCGCCCTGCTGACGGTTGGCGCCGTCCAGGAGCACAGTTTCTGCCCGGCAGGCGACCAGGATTGGGTGAAATTTACGGCGCAGGCCGGCATCGCCTATGCCATCCGGGCAGCATCGCTATCTGGAGGTGAAGCAGCCAGCATCACCGTGACGGACGCCAGCGGGCAGACGATTTATGCCCAGGCCGCCGCCGGGGGTTTTGACCAGACTACGGTCCTGAAGTTTATCGCTCCGGCAAAAGGCGAATACCGCATCCGGGTACAGGCCTATGACAGCCGCCTGTGGGGCACAAACGTGCGCTACGCGCTGTCTGTCACGCCGACTAAGTGGATCTATCTGCCCATGGTGGGGGCGGGGCAGTAAGGCGTATCTTTATTTCCCCAAAAAAAGCATTTGGGCGCTCTAAGCGCTTGAATGCTTTTTTTTAAATCCAGATGGGGATCATATTGTTCATCAAATTTGTAAGGGTTAAATCGGCTTGACATTAACAATATGAAAAATATAATCTTTTCTTAAGATCTCATTTTTTAAATTTATTACTAATGACCGGGGGTCTAAAACCTGATCTGATTCGATAATTTCTTATCAAAAGGTTTTGCAGTCAGTTTTCGCTTAAATTGAAACTTAAGTGAATCTGTCTGTAATTCAGTGTAAGTTGCTTTGACAATGAGGGAGGTGATAGAAGAAAATTTGATCCACGACTTATTATCCGAAAACGAAATTACTTACTCAAGGAGGTTGTTGATTCTCTCGTAATTATGAGATTTACGATGATAGGAATCCATATTAATTCAGGTTTTATACAGATGAATACAATTCCAAAGGAGAAGTTGAAGATGGCTAAAAGATTTATGACAGTTGTTGCAGTCATTATGATGCTGGTTATGGTTCTGAACCCGCTGGCATCCCCATCGCCTGTAAATGCGCAAAACAAAACCCCATCCCGAGATCTTCATAAAGTGCCTGATGAAGTAAAGGCGATTTTTGATCAAGGCATGACCGTTGACCAGTTTTTGGCCCAAAATAAGGGTCCAATCCCTGAAGCATTATTACCTTACACTAATAAATCGGTAGCAGTCATTATCGAAATGAATGCTCCATCACTGGCCGAGAGTATAAACTCCAGGGCTTCATTGGCTCCTATGGGTGGTTCTGCCCAAAAGGCATACGTTAATAGCCTTTTACAAGCCCAGGCGCCACTGGTAGATCAAATCAAAGCTCATCAAGGTACCGTTCTTGGGCAGTATACCAAGGCCTATAATGGTGTGCTGACCGTTATTCCCGGTACCCAATTACAGGCATTGCGCAATTTAGCAGGAATCAAAGCCATTCATCGCGCTCCGGAAAACACGATTGACCTGCAAAACAGTGTGCCTTTGATCAGAGCAAATCAGGTTTGGACTGCAGCACCACAAGGATATACCGGCACAGGTGTCCGGGTAGCTATTATAGACACCGGCATCGATTATACCCACGAAGCGTTTGGTGGGACTGGCGGTTATGCAACCAATAACCCCGATATTGTGGAACCCGGTTCCTTTCCGACAGCGAAGGTTATTGGCGGTTATGACTTCGCCGGTACAGCCTATAATGCGGATACGAACCCGATCCCTGTTCCCGACGCCGACCCTCTGGATGAAGTCGATCACGGAACTCATGTAGCCTCGACCGTTGCCGGTATGGAGGTCATGGATGGTTCCAATGTGCTGGTCGGCAGTGGTGTGGCACCCGACGCTTCGTTGTACGCTTTGAAGGTCTTCGGCGCCCAAGGAACCACAAACCTGGTAATCAACGCACTGGAATGGGCGGTTGATCCGAACCAGGATGGTGATATCTCGGACCACGTAGATGTCATCAATATGTCCTTAGGTTCATCATTTGGCCCGGCAACGAATGCTGATCCTGAAGTGGTAGCGGTGGATAACCTTTCTTCCCTGGGAGTGATCGTGGTATGTTCCGCGGGCAACTCCGGGAACGATTTCATACATCACCGGCACCCCGGGAGCGGCTTCCAGCGCAATTTCTGTCGCTGCTAGTACTACCGGGTTCATAACTTTTCCATCCGTTACTTATAACAGTGGTGGCTCAAGCTTACCTTATGATCCCGGGAATCCATTTGCGACAGCAATAACCGCGAATTTGGCAGATGTTGACGCGGTAGATGGAGCGGGAATTGGTGAGTTGTGTAATACAACTGTTACACCGAGCGATGCTCTGCAGGGGAAAATTGCCCTGATACAGCGCGGTACCTGTTCCTTTGAGATCAAGATCAACAACGCAGAAACGCTTGGCGCAGTAGGGGTTCTTGTTTACAATAACGCAGCTGGCGGGAATACTTATCTCAGTATGGCGACTGGAACGGCGACACTGCCGGCAGGTTTTATGACTCATGACGATGGCGTGACCTTGAAGGCTTTCGATGGTACGGAAGTGACGGTGGGTCCTGATTCGTCGGTGAGCTCTTACCCATTTGGCCTACCCGATACGGTTGCATCATTTTCCAGCCGCGGCCCGCGCGGATATGACAGCAAGCTGAAACCCGAAATCACCGCCCCGGGTGTGGCAATTTTCGCAGCCTTGATGGGCAGCACCAATCAGGGAGTAAGCTTTGACGGGACTTCTATGGCATCACCGCATGTCGCCGGAACCGCTGCTCTGGTTCGACAGGCGCACCCCGATTGGACGGTAGAGGAAGTTAAGGCAGCGATCATGGGCACCGCTGTTGACTTGAATCCTACTGATGCAGATGGTTATAGAAATGTGCCACGCACCGGCGCTGGACGGGTGGATGCCTACAATTCCGTCTTCACGGATGGGCTGGCTATTGGTGACCCTGAATTGGTCAGCCTGAGTTACGGGGTGATCGAAGTGGGCTCAAGCAGTTCATCTTATATCGTGCCGGATGCTAAACAAATCCGGTTGGAAAATAAGAGCGGCGTTAGTAAAACGTACAACGTATCTGTTGAATTCAGCGATACGGTTAATATGGTTGGCGCTACCTTTGGTGTCCCGGCGCAAGTCACGGTAGCTGCTAACAGTACGATCGCTGTTCCGGTAAGCCTGACGTTGGACCCGACTCAGCTTCCTCTGAACTTTGATGCCAACCAGGAAGAGTATTACGGTTTCATAACCTTTACGTCAACTCCTGGCCCAATCGCTCCTGGTGCACCCCCTGTTCAAAGGCTGCGTGTGCCTTTTTACTTCGTGCCACGCCCGTACACCACGCTGACCAAACAACCTGGTTCGGTGACGGATATGAGCTACACGGGTGCCCCAGGCGCATCGATCACCTATGCCCAGACCGGACCGCAGGCTTCCAGCCTGGGTGTGTGGCCAGTGACAGTCTCCATGCCTAATGACCCGGCCGTGGACGATATGGGTGAGCTGCGCATGGCCGGTTTGGATTACCTCGGAAAGATTGGTGGCGTAGATTACATGGGTTTTGCGATCGCCAATTGGGGCATGGTGCATGATCCGCAGACGTATTTCAATGAAAACGACCTGTATGTGGATTTAAACCAGGATGGAAATGCGGATTATGTCTTCTTCAATTACAACTATTCAAGGTATTCCGGCGCAGCTGATAGTAACAATGTCTGGATAATTTTAAGAGTAAACCTGGCTACCAATGCGGTATCCCTGGCAAGTGGTTATACAATTTACACTGATTTCAATGCTGGAGCACAAGAGTGGGAAATTCCAGCAGCGAATTTAGGCGTAAATGCCATTAACAGCGCCTTCGACTACCAGTTCGTGGCTTACGATGAGAATGGAGCCGAACAGGTCACACCTGGTGGATCGTTCGATTATATGAAATCCCCCTATTCATATGATATCACTTCATTATCGCCTCTTAATACGGCGACGACCCTAACAGCCTCGGTTAACAGCATGCAAGGCGTTATGATCGCCAAACCATTGGGGTTGATGGTATTTGATTACAACGGGAAACCTGGTTTTGGACAGGCTTACTATGTGGGACTGACTGTCTCTGACGCACCTGTCATTTACTTACCGATGGTAAGTAAATGATCACCAAGTAAGGAAAATCGCAACAACAAACACCCCAGGGTTACCCCCTGGGGTGTTTGTTGTCAGATCACAATTATGGGCAGAGTGTTCGGCTGCTTTTTACTTATACCCCAGCACGCTTTCGCGCTTTTCACCCCATTTGAGGGCATCCGAAATGGCCTGTTCGATAGAGAGTTTTGGCTCCCAGCCGAGCAGGCGGCGGGCGGTTTCGCCGTCCGCGTAGGCGCCGGCGACATCTCCCGGGCGGGGCGGGTATTCGCCCTTGTTGATCGGCGTGCCCCAGACCTTTTCAAAGGCCGCCAGCATCTCGCGCACGGTCACGCCGCGCCCGTTGCCCAGGTTGATCACCAGATAATTTCCGGCCTGGTCCCCGGCGCGTTTGAAGACGCCGGCGAAATCAGTGACTGCCATGACGTGCGCCTGGGCCAGATCCCAGACATGGATGTAATCGCGGACGCCCGTGCCGTCGCGCGTGGGCCAATCGACACCGGTGATCATAAACTCCGGCAGGTTACCCAGGGCCACGTCCACCATCTTTCCCACCACCAGGGACGGGCGGCGGATATGCAGGCCGCTGCGCAGCTTGGGGTCGGCTCCGATGGGGTTAAAGTAGCGCAGGGCGATGCCCTGCATGCCGTAGGCGGCGCAAAAATCCTTCAGGACCATTTCCATCATGAACTTGGTGCGGGCATACGGGCTGGCCGGGCGCAGGGGAGAGGTCTCGGTCACCATGAAACCGGGCACGGTGTCGTACACGGAAGCGGAAGAACTGAATAATACCCTGTCGCAGCCCAACTGGTGCAGGTTGTAGAAAAATTCAATCGATTTGGCGACATTTTCCCGGTAATATTCGTGCGGCATTTCGGTCGATTCGGGCACGATAATCAAGGCGGCGCAGTGCACGGCGGCCTCGATATCCGGGTGGTCGCGGAAGATTTGTTCCAGCGCGGCGCGGTCGCCGATATCCGCCTGGTAGAAGATCCGGTCGCGCGCAAACTGCGCCTTGCCGGTGACCAAGTTGTCCATGATGATGGGCGTGTGCCCGGCATCGAGTAATGCGGAGGCGATGGTGCTGCCGATGTATCCGGCTCCGCCGGTGATCAGGAATTTCATGAGTTGCTCCTTTTATGAAATTTCACCACGAAGAACACGAAGTGCATAAAAAAGAAATGTTTTCGTAGACCTGGCAGTGAAAGTAGTTGATCAGAAAAGCTCAAAATATTTAAGGTTGATTGGGCTGAATGTCATATTCGGCGCAACTTAATTTGTCCATCGATGAGCGAACCGCCTGGGTTTTGGCGGCGGAGGGGGGAGTGTTCTGGTCCAATTCCTGCCAGAGCGGACAAAACACGGCTCTCGATTTGGATTCGTTGACTGTCATTTGTGCGGCTTGCTCCCACTGGCCGGTTTGCGCATAGGCTTCGATAAACGGACTGATTTCCCCGGCAAACTTCGATTGGCTGTAGCGGTCTTGCTGGTCCTGCCAAAGTTTTATTATATCGTACCACTGCCCGGATTGGCGCAGGGTTTCCGCGTTTTCATAAGTCTGGCACCAACGATTGGCCGGGGGCTGCCCCAGGATTGCGGGCAGCGGCGAGGGATTTTCCTGATTGTTAGCTGAATACTGAATCAGCGCATTATCGCTGAAAAGGGCCGTCTGGCGCAGGATATCCGGAATCACGGGGTTATACCGGTCGAGGATCGGGTCTACCAAGTGCAGGCAGCTTGATCCGTCATAAAAAATGGTGATGGATTTTGAAGTGTTGCCCTGAAAGGTGCCGACCAGCAGATCTTCCGCCACGGGCCAGTTCGGGACGAGTTTGAGCGCCGAACCCTCATAGACCCGAATGGTCGGGTAGACCATCAAGAAGTTGATCGTTTGAGAATGGTTATCCGGGTCATAAATCCAGTTGATCGGCGCGGTTAAGGAGTTATCGGTGGAAAAGGCCGTGACTTTGTTTTCATTGGCAATAATGACCGTGCCCGGAGTCAGGCCGGGTACCCGCCATTTAAGCTGCCAGAAAAAGTCCTGCTGGTTTGCCCAATCCTGGCGGAAGGCCAGGTTGGCCTGGATCTGGTAGCCAGAACCCAGCGCCACCAATCCAACGACTGCCAGCCAGCGCAGCGGCCTCCAGGGCAAGAGCAGGATCAATGCGGCAACCAGCAGGGAGGCGCCCCAAATGAACGGCAGGGTGAAACGATCGTAAGCAAAGTCGAGGCGGAATGGCACGCTGGTAAGCCAGAACGGCCAGCCAGCCAGACCCAAACTGGCGGCGCTGAGCAGCAGGATCTGGACGCTGGAAGAGAATTTCTCTTTCCGAGAAAGGTGAAAAACAGGTTTTAGCCACAGACCAACCAGGAATAAACCCCCAGTCAAGACCATCACCACCGCCCCAATTTTGATCAGGGTCGCTTTTCCCAGGGCCAGGAAACCTGCCAGGTTCGCGGCATGGATCCAGGCTCCACCGGTGGAGATCCATATCTCCTCCAGCGCGCGCTGCAGGAGGGCCAACCCGGTTTGGATGGGTTGGGTGGAGAACTGGTCGAGTGTTTTCAACTGGTAATTATTGGTGGTGTAAGGAAATAAAAAAACCCGCCAGACTACCGCCGCGATGAACAGGGCCAGGTATGGCGCCCAGGTCCACAGGACGCTGCGCAAGCGAGCCTTCCAACCGGGCTTTTGGGAGCTGAATGCGATCCAGATGATCAGCGGGCGGATCAATTCCAGCAGGAAAAAATATTCCATCATCAGCAGGTTGGCAGTGGATAACACCAGACCCACCACGAGCCATATTTGGCGGTGCTGCGGGTGGCGGATGGTCCACAGCGTGCAGACCATCGAAAGGATAAAAGCCGTCATCACGATATAAAAATGGCTGTAGAGCAGGCCGATGGATTGCTGCTGAAACCCGGGATAGACGATGAATAACAGGCCGGCCCAAAGAGCGAGTTCTGGCCGGCGAGGCCATAACAGGCGCAGCATCCCCCAGAAGGACAGCGCAGCCAGCCAGCGCCAGATCAAGGCAAAGATTTGCCAGGGGAGGGGGGACGATCCCAGGATCGGGGTAGTGATCTGATACAGCAGGCCCCAAACCGGGCGGTTGGTCGAAAAATACTGCGCCAGACCCGCTCCACCGCGGGTTTGGGCGATCCAATTCATCGGCCATGAGTCCCAGTAAAACCCCAGGCTGGCAAGCATCAGGCCGTAACAAACGAGCGCCGCCGCCAGCAGCAGGGCGGCGCAGAAAAAGGGTGTTGACAATAAATCTTTGGAACGTAAGGATTGATTTAAGGACTTTAAGGTGGTTGATAAAGGTTTTTGAAGTCTCATCTAAGCTTTCTGGCCTCGGGCAGTGATGCTTCCTGTTGTTTTCTTGATCAGGGTCTATTCGGGCCGGGATGCTGCCCCAGGCCTGTCGGCGGGTTGGTTGGCGAGCTGCGCCGGACGAGATAAATGGGGCGGCGCTTGACTTCCTGAAAGATGTATCCGATATAAATGCCGATCAGTCCCAGGGCGATCATCAAGGATCCACCCACGATCAACAACATGAACATCAAAGAACTCCAACCGGGAGCCAGACCGGCCTGGTTGCCGCTGACCCAGAAGCTGAGCACATAGACCGCCTCCAGGACCGCTAAAACCAGGAACAGCACGCCGATTGAGATGGCGATGTACAGCGGCACCAGCGAAAAAGAGAAAATAGCATGAGTCGCCAGGCTCAACATTTTGCGGAATGTATATTTGCTGGTCCCGGCCAGGCGTGGAGGCTGAGTGTACGGCAGGATGATCGAGTGGAAACCCATCCAATTCACCATGCCGCGTAAAAAGCGCGAATACTCGTGCATCGAACGCAATGCCAGTACTACCGGGCGTGACATTAATCGAAAATCCGCTGCTCCGGGAACGATTTGAGTTTCCCCGATGCGGTTGATCAAGCGGTAAAAAAGCCCGGATGTGCGCCGCTTGAAGGGCGATAAGCCGCTTTCCTCGACCCGCTGCATCAGGACGATATCATACCCGCTGGTTTGGGCCAGACGGATCATCTCTCCAATCAACTGGGGTGGGTGCTGCCCATCGCCGTCCAACGAGATCACATAATCGCCGTCGGCGACGTCCAGGCCGGCGGTCAAGGCCGCCTGGTGGCCAAAATTCCGGCTGAGCTCGAGGATTGATACCCGCTCGTCGTTTGTGGCAATTTCGCCCAGTAATGCGGAAGTGCGGTCTTGCGAGCCATCGTCGACGTAGATAATCCCAAAGCGCTGCGGCAGACCAGCGATCGCCTCCGTCAACTGCTTGTGAAAGGCGCGAATCACTTCTTCTTCGTTAAAAACTGGGATCACCAGGTCGACAGTTTGTGGGGCTGAATCCAATATCCCTCCGGACAGAATAAGTATAATAGTAGAGGTTGTGATTGGAATAGGGGCATCCGAAAAATCCGGGGCCAGATTGTTTGCCAATTAAGCCCAATAGAATTTTACAAAAGACGAAAGAACTCATGCTCTCATCTCTCGTAGCAACCAAGTTATACATTCCTCCACTGCGCGCGGATCATGTCAGCCGGTCGCGGCTGGTGGATGCGCTGGACAGCGGCTATCGTTCAGGCAAGCGCTTGAGCCTGATTTCGGCCCCGGCTGGTTACGGGAAAACCAGCCTGCTCAGTGAATGGCAGGTGCAGCTGACCGAACGCCAGATGCCGATGGCCTGGCTGTCGTTGGAAGAGAGCGATAACGATCCGCAGCGCTTCCTGCATTATCTTCTGGCAGCGGTACGCACCATATTTCCAAAACTGGGCGGGAACCTGCTGGGCCAGCTGGAAATGCCCCAACCCCCGGTTTACCTGGATATCGCGGCTGGATTGATCAATGAAATTGCCGGGCAGGAAACCCCGCTGATCCTGGTCCTGGATGATTACCATCTGATTCAGAACCCGGCGATCCATGAGCTGGTGGGTTTCCTGATCGATCGCGGGCCGGCGAACCTGCACCTGGTGATCGCGACCCGTCATGACCCACTGCTGCCACTGCCGCGTTTGCGGGCGCGCGCCCAGATGACTGAGATCCGGTTAAAGGAAATTCGATTCCGCAACGAAGAAGCTGCTGACTTTTTAAGCCGGGGGATGGGTCTGCTTCTGCCCGAGGACAGCCTGGATGCGCTCCAGGAACGCACGGAAGGTTGGGCGGCCGGGCTGCAGCTGGCGGCAATTTCACTGGCGGATGGGGAAACATCGGTCAAGGATTTTATCCAATCCTTCACGGGGGATGACCGGCACGTGTTGGATTATCTGCTGGAGGAAGTGCTGTCCCGCCAACCGGCGGATGTGCAGCGCTTTCTTTTACGCACGTCTATCCTTGAGAAGTTCTGCGCATCTCTGTGCGCCGCGGTTCTCCCGGAGGAAGGTGAGCGAACTGTAAAAGAGGCAGGGTCTGAGGCTTTACTGGGCGCAGCCGATCCCTACCAACAAATTCTGGATCACCTGGACCGCGCCAACCTGTTCTTAATTCCCCTCGACAACCGCCGGGAGTGGTTCCGTTACCATCATTTATTTGCCGAAGCCCTGCGCCACCGCCTGCACCGCCAATTTCCGGCCCTGGACAGAGAGCTACACCGGCGGGCGGCAGGCTGGTTCGACCGGCAGGGCCTGCCGGTCAACGCCTTTGAGCATGCCATGGCGAGCGAGGATGTTGACCTGGCGGCAGATATCGCTGAACGCTGGCTGGACCCGCTGATCTTTAACGGGCAGATCTCCCAGGCTCGAAAATGGCTGCAGACCCTGCCGGAAGCATTGGTTGGCTGCCGGCCGGAATTAGTGTTTCGCAAGGCGCGGGTATCTATGATGATGGGCGACCGTGAACAATGCCTGTCTGCCCTGGACGAAATGGTGAAATGCCTGGAGAAGATTCCGGATCCCTTCCCACGCCGTCCGCACCTGATGACGTTAAACTTTACCAATCGAGCCAGAATGGCCGAAGCGACCGGTGATCTGGAGGCTGCCCAGGCCTATGTTGATCAGGCGATAGCATGGCTGCCGCCGGGTGACCTGGGCCTGCAGGCGCTGATCGCCGACAACCGTGGGGCGGTCCGCCGCAGCCAGGGGAAGTTGAAACTGGCGGAAATAGACCAGATGGAAATGTTCCGCATTTCATTTCAATTTAAATCTTACCTGGGAGCTTTCAGCGGCCTATCAGGCGTGATGCGCATCCAAAGAGATCTGGGGGAGGCGAAGCATGCCTTGGATATGGGCAATGATTTCCTCAAGCAGCATTGGGAGGAGATTCAGGATCTTCCGGTACTCTGCCTGGTCTTCGAATGCATGGGAGAAATAGCCTTTGGCCTCGGACGCCTCGAGGACGCGGAAAATTGGATAGAACAGGCCCTGGAAAGAATGAAGCAGGGTGGGATTGCAGATGAACACGGGCTGAGCGGCACCCGTCTGGCGCATGTGAAATGGGCGCTGGGGAAGGATGAAGAAGTCGAGCCGCTGTTGAAGGAAGCCGAGCCCTGGCTGCGAAGGTCAATCTATGAAAGGTTCCGATCAAATTCCGGCGCGATTCGCGCCAGGATCCGCCTGGGGCAGGGCAATTTATCGGAAGCGGCGCAGTGGGCCGAGCAGTTTGCGCCTCAGGTCGATAGAGCCTACCGGCACGAATACCAGGATCATACCCTGGCGATGATCTGGCTGGCGCAGGGCAAGGCGCTCGAAGCGCTGCGTTTTCTCGAAAGCCGCCAGTCAAAGCTCGAAGAAAACGAGATTGTATATTACCTGGTGGAGAACCTCGCGATCCAGGCGCTGGCCAACCAGCGCCTGGGCAACCAGGTCCAGGCAGCAGAAACCGTTCTGCGGGCGCTGCGCCTGGCCGAAGTACCCGGGTTCACCCAGGCTTTTTCCGGGTTGGGCTTCGAGATGGCCCTGCTGCTCACCCGTACCAGGACCGGACTTAATGCTTCTGACCGGCTGCGGGGCACCATCGACCACGTGATCGAGGCGTTTGCCGAGAGAGACCGCACCAACCTGGCGTCTGCCAGTCAACCTGCAGCTGCGGTCCTTTCTGCAACCAGTGAAGATTGGTTCGAAGAGCTGAGCGAGCGGGAAGTCGAGGTGCTGCGCTGGATGGCGCGGGGGATGAGCAACGCGCAAATTGCCGCGCAAATGGTGGTGGCTGAGAGCACGGTCAAGAAGCATATCAACCACATCTTTGGAAAATTAGGCGTAGAAAACCGGACGCAGGCATTAATCAAGGCTCGGGAGCGCGGCCTCCTTTAAATATTGCGTTCCTTGTTAATAAATGATTCATAATTCTTGGCGGCGGAAACCACTCCGCTTTCCCAAAGGGACGCAGCGCGAGCGGTTGGAGGATGCCGCCCTCCTTTGCTAAAATACGTCTATGCCACACGAAGCCAACCACAGCCCACACAGCGCATATATAATCAATTACCACATGGTATGGATACCGCGCTTTCGAAAAGAGGTTTTGGTTAGGCCTGTTGAGGCAAGGTTGAAAGAACTCCTGGCGGAAATCGCCACACAATACGGGTTTGAGATTTTGGCAGTTGAGGTTACACCTGCACTCCCTGGCACTTGCACGCCAGGGCAAGTGTGCCGCACACGAAGTGCGCCTTCGGCGGTGTGCAAGTGTGCCCGACCCTGTGCATCTGTTGGTTAGCGCACTTCCTAAATTTGCTCCCGCTTAAATCATCCGTTTGTTCAAAGGGATTACTTCCCGCAGGTTGAGAAAGAGTTTGAAAGCCTGCGTCGCCAGTATTGGGGCGAACATGCAACGCTGTGGGCCGAAGGGTACTATGTTGGTTCGGCAGGTCACGTTAGCGCGGAAACCATCAAACGCTGTATCGAGGAAAGCCAAAAGAAATAACTTCAAGTATTGAAGGTTTAGAACTTTTGTGCTATAATCATTGGCATGAAACTGATTGCCCAGGTCAAGCTGCTCCCAACACCCGAACAAGCCGGCGCGCTCAGGCACACGTTGGAACAAGCCAATGCCGCCTGTCGGTTTGTGAGTGATACGGCTTGGGAAACGAAAACCTTTCGACAATATGACCTGCATCACAAGTGTTATCAGTCGGTGCGAGAGCAGTTCGGGCTTTCGGCGCAGGTTACAGTACGAGCCATTGCCAAAGTTGCCGATGCCTACAAACTTGACCGCAAAACCAAACGCACGTTCAATAGGACTGGGAGTATCGCCTATGATGACCGCATCCTGTCCTGGCGGTTGCAAGACAGAACCGTGTCGATTTGGACGGTGAATGGGCGACTTCGGATACCGTTTGTATGCGGGGAACATCAGTTGGAACTGCTGCAAACACGGCAGGGAGAAAGCGACCTGGGGTTGTACAAAGGGCTGTTTTTCCTCTCGGCCACCTGTGAGGTCGATGAGCCAAAGCCAATTGACATTGAAGGCGCGTTGGGGGTTGACCTGGGCGTGGTCAATATTGCCGTGGACAGTGATGGGCAAGTCCACAGTGCAAGCCATATCAACAACGTGCGCCATCGTCACCGCCGCTTGCGAGCGAAACTGCAGGCCAGAGGGACGCGCTCCGCCAAACGCAAACTCAAGCGGCTTTCTGGAAAAGAACGCCGTTTTGCCAAAGACACCAACCACTGCATCAGCAAGAAACTGGTTGCCAAAGCGAAAGACACAAATCGAGCGATTGCCCTGGAGGATTTGGGCAGTATCCGCGAGAGGATTACGGTTCGTCGCACACAGCGGGCAGCCTTGCATAATTGGGCGTTCTTCCAGCTTCGCTCCTTCGTGACTTACAAAGCCAAACGGGTTGGCGTGCCAGTTTTCCTGGTTGACCCCAGAAATACCAGCCGCACCTGTCCTGCTTGTGGTCACGTTGACAAAGCCAATCGTCTTTCTCAATCCAAGTTCTCCTGTGTGGTTTGCGGGTTCGCTGGCCTTGCCGATCACATCGCGGCGATCAACATTGGTCGTCGGGCGGTCGTCAACCCGCCAATCGTAGCGCGTGATGAAGCCAAAGCTAGCCTCCCGTTAGAATTGCGGCAGAGCGTAGTTACAAGCCACCTGCTTCCCCTTTAGGGGCGCGCAGAGCGAGCAGGTTGTCGTTGACTTTCAAGAGCATTGGTATAATTTGTGGTACATTTCCTACCATGATGATCATATCGATTATCACCAATTCTCCTGCTGAGGAATCAATATGAGATATTTTGAAACCCACAACCGGCGCCAGGTTGTTTCTCTGGATGGCGTTTGGGATTTTGCGTTTTTGGGAGATGTGGACCCCAATAAGATTGACCTGTCACAAATTAACTTCGCCGACCGAATGGCCGTACCAGGGTGTTTTGACGCCACCCCGAAATACGCGGGCCAACGCGGGTTAACCGCGTACCGCACGGTGTTTAAATTACGCGATCCGGGACCCAACCGGGTGGTTTTTAACTCGATCAACCATTGGTGCCGGGTGTATTACAACGGCAATGCGCTTTGCGACCATGTGGGGGGCTTTACCCGGTTCAATGTCGATTTGCCCGGTCTGGAAGCCGGCGAAGGCGAGCTGGTCGTACTGGTGGACAACCGTTTTGATGCGGAACGCTGCCCGATGCATATGGCGCATTTCGACTGGTACCAGTTTGGCGGAATATCGCGCCCGGTGGAACTGCACCGGTTAGGCACACTGTGGATTGAATCGCTGCGGGCGGTGACCGAATGGATTGATCCTCCCGCGCTGCGGGTGACGGTGAAGATCCAGGCCCTGATGGCGGGACATACCGATTTTCAGGTATCGGTAGATGGACAGATCAAGTATCATGAAATTATAGAAGTCGCGGTTGGGGTCAGTAAACTCGACCGGCTGATTGAACTGCCCAATGCGGCATTATGGTTCCCGGATGAGCCAAACCTGCACCTGCTGGAAGTGCGCCTGGGTGAGGATGATTTTCGCGTGCGGGTCGGCCTGCGCCAGGTGAAAGTATCCGGACGACAGATCCTGATCAATGAGCGCCCTGTTCAACTCCTCGGGTTCAACCGGCATGAGGCGCACCCCGAGTTCGGGCATGCCCTGCCGGATCAGGTGATTGTCGCCGATGTGCAGCAGCTGCGTGATATGGGCTGTAACTTTGTAAGGGGGAGCCATTACCCCCAGGACGAACGCTTTTTGGAATTATGCGATGAAGCCGGGATTTGTGTGTGGGATGAAGTGACCGGTTGGCAGCAGACTGCCCAGCACCTGACCAACGATCGCTTTATTGCCGCGCAGCTGGCGACCCTCGAAGAAATGGTATCCATGGCGCAGCTTCACCCTTCGGTGATTATTTATGGAATTCTAAATGAGAGCGACAGCCAGGACCCTGCTTCACGCCGTACATACGCCCATTTATTGGGACATCTGCGTGAACTGGATCCCACGCGCCCGGTTACCTTCGCCACCCATCACGTATTCGAAGATTTATGCCTGGATATGGTAGATATTGTCTCGGTGAACTGCTACCCAGGTTGGTACCAGAGCGAAATCGCGGATATTCCTGGCTTTCTCGATCAGGTGTCCCAACACCTGGATGCTATCGGGCAGGGGAATAAACCGCTCATTATCTCCGAGATTGGCGCTGCAGCGGTTCCTGGTTGGCGCGATTGGAATGAAGAACGCTGGAGCGAGCAGTACCAGGCCAGGCTGCTGGAGACGGTCATCCGCCACCTTTTTATCGACCGCGACCGGTTCGCCGGGTTGAGTATCTGGCAGTTTTGTGACATCCGCACCGGTGGGGGGCTGCCGCGCATGCTGACCCGCGCCAGGGGTTTTAATAATAAAGGGGTGATGGACGAATATCGCCGTCCCAAGATGGCCTATGAAGTGGTGCAGAAACTGTTTCAGAAAATTCTAAAATAATCGGAGGAAAATATGGCAGTCCATTTACTGGTCACGCAGTTAAGGTTTGCACGCAGCGAGTTTGTGCGCTGCCTGGAAGGGGTCTCTGAAGCAGATGGGATGCGGCGCATTCTGCCAATGAATTCCATCAGTTGGATGATCGGGCACCTCGCCAACCAGGAACAGCGCTACTGGCTGGTTCTTCCCGGGGGCCAGCCGCTGTCAGCGGGGCTCAATGATCTCGTGGGGACTGGCAAACCACCGTCCACACCGCCCTTGCACGAAATGTGGGACACCTGGCGCGCCGTCACCCAGGCCGCCGATGCTTATCTGGATGCACTGACACCCGAGACAATGCAGCAATTCTTTACGCGAGCCAACGGTCAGCCTTTTCCTGAAAGTATCGGCACGCTTTTGCTGCGCAATATTTACCATTATTGGTTCCATACCGGCGAAGCGCACGCGGTGCGCCAGGTCTCAGGCCACACGGACCTGCCCCAGTTTGTCGGCAATATTGCCGAGGCGCCATACTTCCCGGAGTGAGAACAATTAAACTTGATTAACACCGAATTTTCCATTGGTGTTAATCAAGAACAAAATGGAATATTCCCCTTCATGCACTGCCCTTCCTCCCGATCACGGGAGGAAGGGCAGGCAAATTTTGATGTTTGGGACGGTATACCGTCCCAAACATCGTAAAAAGGTTCCTCGCCCTTGAGGGCGGGGGCAGGGGGTGGGTGAATTGGGCAATATAGACATAAATCAGCCCAATTGTTAAAAATTGGGCTGATTCGTTTTTATTGAGGAAATATTTCAGGATGCGGCGGCAACCGGATTGAACAATTCACCGATGCTTTCAACCTCCAGGCGCATCTCATCGCCGGGCCGCAGAAAAATAGGCGGTTTGCGTCCCGCGCCGCTGCCCGAGGGGGTGCCGGTGGAGATTACATCCCCTGGTTCGAGGGTGAGCGCCTGGCTGATGAACTCAATTAAGAACGGGATGGAAAAAATTGTGTGGCGGGTATTCGAATGCTGGCGTTCTTCGCCGTTGATTTTCATCACCAATTCGAGCTGTTGGGGATCGGGGACTTCATCTTTTGTGACCAGGGCCGGGCCTAATGGGGCAAATGTATCAAAACTCTTACCCAGCATCCACTGCGAGACTCGTCTCGCATAGTCACGGGCGGAGACGTCGTTGAGCAGGGTATAACCCGCGACATAATCCATCGCTTGAGCCTGATCGACCCGGCTGGCGCGTTTGCCGATCACGAAACAAAATTCACCTTCATAATCCACCTCCCGGCTGGCGCCGGTTAGCAAAACCGGGCTGCCCGGGCCAATGACACAGCTCGAGGCTTTTAAGAACAGGTTGGGAAATTCGGGCAGTTCACCGGCGGATGTGGCAGTGTGGTCGATATAGTTGTGGCCCATGCACAGGAGTTTCCCTGGCCTGGGGATCGGCGCCAGCAAGACAACCTGGTCCAATGGGATCAATGCGGCAGGCAGGAGGGAAGCCAGCGCTGCGCGCGCCTGCTGTAAGGCGGGCTCGCCGGCTTCGAGGAAAGCGATCATCGTGCGCGGCAGTCCGGGTCGGGCCAGAGATAAATCGAGGATGGCTTTTTGTGCTTCTAGCCAGATGCCAATCCGGGGTGAATTCCCGGTATCGAAGGTAACCAGTTTCATGGATGCTCCTTATTTTAGCTTTTCAGCGGGTCAGCTGGTCAGCCATCAGGTAGAACCTTTTCTGCCTGATAGGTTGAAAGTGACTTAGCCAAAGAGTGCGGCAGGTTGGATTAAAATCGCTGCGGCTTTACAATTGCGTGTAGATTATATAGGTTCATTGATTTGGACAACCAACCAGGATGATTATAGACCTATCCCAGAATCTGTTCCATCACCCAGGTTGTCCTCGCGGCGCTTTCTCCACTGCTGACACATTGCCCGGACCCGTGCAGTTGGTTTACGATTTGTTGGATGAGCGGCTGCTGGACATGTTCCGGGTGTTCAATAATGAACTCCTGGCTGCCTGACTCTGTGGTCAGTACGACCGGGTCGTTGGCAAAGGATGCGAAGCGGATCTTCCCCTTTGTGCCGGTCAGCTCAACCCAGTCGAACGCGGCATAACTGGTGAAGCACCACAACCCCGTGCCGTGAATGCCTGCTTGAAAGCGGAAGGAACTGCTGACGATGTCTTCTGCCGGATAAAAACCTCCCTGGTTGCTGGCGGCGCCGCCTGCCGCGGCGATCGGGCCGAACAAGTAATCCAGCAGGTCCAGGGTGTGGCAGGCCAGGTCCATGAAATGCCCGCCCCCGGATAGCTCCGGGCGTAAACGCCAGGGCAGCGCGTCTCCGGAGAGGGGCCGCTCGGGCGGGCGCTGGGTCAGCTCGATCGTCACATAACGGATCTCGCCTGCCACGCCTGACTCAAGCAGCTCTTTCACTTTGAGGAAACGAGGCAGGGTGCGCCGGTAATAAGCCACAAAAAGCGGTACCCCGGCCGATTGGCAGGCCGCGATCATTTCTAGGCAATCACTGCTGGAAAGTGCCATGGGTTTTTCGACGTACACCGCCTTGCCGGCGCGGGCAACCTGGAGGGCATATTCCTTGTGTGAAGCAGGTGGGGTAGCGATATACACCACATCCACTTCCGGGTCGGCGATCAGCCGGGCCGCATCCGAGTACCAGCGCGGCACCTGGTGGCGGAGGGCATAGTCTCTGGCGAGATCGGCGTTGCGGCGCATCACCGCCACCAGGCGAGACCCATCCGCTTTTTGAAATCCCGGGCCGCTTTTCACTTCGGTCACGTCCCCACAGCCGATAATTCCCCATCGTACAGGTTCCATAAAATGCTCCTTAATTTGGGTTTCAGCCAGTCAGCGATCTGCCCGGCCTGCATCCTGAGTGTCCTCTATGCAGGTCACAAGTTATGCAAGCCACTACGGGATATGGTTTGCATAATCCGGTAGAATTATTATATCAAGGTGGAAAATTTGATGTTTGCAGCCTGTGGAGGAAATTATGCAGCTCAACCAGCTTATTCGGGACCAATGGCACGGCGGACAACTTCTGGCATTTTCGGGGCTGGATGGCTCGACGGACTTTTACAAAGGAATCACCGCCCGCACGGCAGTAGACGCTCCGGCGATCGATATCAAGCTGCCTGGATCCTGCCGGATCAAATTTGCCGCCGTTGAAAAAGTGTTCATGGGCGGCGATTTCTTCGAACTTCAAACGGCAGGGGGTGAGGTCCGCGGCGTCTTCCTGGATGCCCACCACCTGCTGTTGGAAGGTGCTTGCGAAATTGGTGAGAGTGGGGTGGAGATCCGCAGCCAACGCGATGGCAAGCGCGTATTACTGGGCAGCGCCGGCAGTTTTGACCCATCTCTACTCCAGGCGGACCTGGCAGCCGCACTGGCTGCGCGCAAGCAGTGGTTGAAGGCTTTACTCGTGCCAGCCGGACTGCCACCGCGCACCGCGCGGACCCTGGCCAAAGCCTTATCGCAGATGAAGACCCAGGTTTACACCCCCGAAGGGCGGATACGCCGCCGTTTTACCACCCCGGACCGCTGGCCGCACCGCGCCATGTGGTTATGGGATTCGGTTTTTCACGCCATCGGTTGGCGGCATATCCACCCGGCCCTGGCGCGTGAGATGATCGATGCCGTGATGGATGTGCAGGGTGAGGACGGTTTTATCCCCCACGCCAACGATCCTGTGAGATCTTCGGACGTTACCCAGCCGCCGGTGCTGGCATTGGGGGTAAAGCTGGTGAACGAAGTCGATCCCCAGCCGGGCTGGATCGAACAGGTTTATCCAAAATTATGCGCTTATATTGAATGGGATTTTGCCCACCGCGACAGCGACGGGTGGGGCCTGGTTGAATGGGCTATCGAGGCCGATCCAAACTGCCGCAGCGGCGAGAGCGGCATGGATAATTCGTCCCGTTTCGACCGGGCTAACCGGCTGGACGCAGTGGATTTCAACGCTTTCCTGTCGCTGGAATGCCAGATTTTATCCGAGTTCGCCCGGGAACTTGGCCGCCAGGCGGAAGCGGAAAATTGGCGGGAAAAACACCTTAAACTCAACCGGTTAATCAATGAACGGCTGTGGTCAGAAAAAGAAAAGTTTTATCTGGATTTCGACCTCGATAAGGGTCAGCCCTCGCCTGTATTGGCGAGTGTGGGCTTTTTGCCCCTGATTTGTGGAGCGGCCTCAGCCGAACAGGCGCGGATGCTGGCCGATCACCTGGCAAACCCGTCCATGTTTGGCACGCCTTTCCGGATTGCCTCCATCGCAGCCAGAGATACCCTCAACTACCAGAAAGATATGTGGCGTGGTCCGGTATGGATTAACATAAACTGGCTGATCGCTTACGGTTTTGAGAAGGCCGGTTTGCCAGAAATCGCCAGCGCGCTTCGTGGCGAGACGATGAAGGAAATTGAGCGAAGCTGTGAGCGTTTTGGCACTTTATTTGAGTATTTTGATGACCGGCGCGAGATCGATCCGCCTGCCTTGCTGCGCAAAGGGTGCTGTGCGCCGGAAGTCAGCCCTTATCACCAGGTAATCCATGATTATGGCTGGACCGCCACGCTGTATGTCGACCTGGTATTTTCAAATGGCGATGGGCGCGAGAGGGCCGGCTAAATAGAATTCAGGCCGATGGTTCGGGTTGGAGCCGGAAAGCAATGATCGGCAGCGATTGAGCCACGGCGCGAATCTCCGCTTCGCTGCCATCCAGTTCGTAACCCATAAAACTGGCTAGCTCGCGCCAGGCCAGGGGGTGCTGGCGAGCGTATTGGACCAATTCTTCGCCGGCTTCTTCCGCAGGTAGGCGTTCAGCCACAGCCGGCTGGTCTACCCGTCCGGATTGGATGGAAACGTGCGGATTTTTCATGACATTCTGATACCAATCTGATTTTTCACCCCAGCCCGATGCGGCATAAAAAATCCGTTTTTGTTTATCGAAACGGACAACCTCAATGACTGTTTTGCGGGGAAGGCCGGATTTACGCCCGGTATGTTCCAAAAGCATAAAACGACTGCCTAACAACCAGCCCAGATGGATCTTATACAACCAGATCGGCAGGCGGAATGCCAGCCGCCCCAATCCACGAGGGCGAGATAACTGCTTACCTTTTTCTGCCATGACCAACAACGACCTTTCAATACAACTGAGTGTAAATGTCTCAAACTACCGCTAAAATTCTTCGAAATGATCCATGGTGATTGAGAATACAGTTGCCCCGCCCACAGTGACCGGGATCGGCATGGGCATGGGCACGGATACCGATTCGATATGGGTGGCGATATATTCCAGACGTTGTTTACAGGTGTGCTGTAAAGTATCTATGACTTCTTGCACACGGTTTTGGGGGGCGGCGATGAACAGGGTAGCATTTCTGCGCCCCAAAAAGCCGCCCACACTGGGCAGGTTGGCTGAAAAAATGCCAATATTATCCAGCTCGGATATCGCGCCATCGGCATCTTCAGCCTGAACAACTGCTAATAATGCGATAGTTGGTACGGGATTTGAATTATCCATTGGACCCTTTTCGTTACTATCCTGCTAAGGTTAAGCGACGATTGTTTGAGGGACAGGTGTTTGCTTCACTGCATTTGCTGCTAAATTGATTTTACACCCAACTACCATTTCGACCGGCATGCCCCACATCGGTTTGCGCTGGCAGTCCTGGAGAACAAAACCGGCTTCCTGCAGATATTCAGCCGCCTGAATCGGGCGGCAGTCGGCTACATCGGGAAAATGGCGATGGGCCCATTCATACGCATCGACCATCGGAGCAAATCGTTCTGACCGGGCGAGAGACACCACGCCAAGCCGCCCCGCAGGCCGCAGCACTCGCGTACATTCGTTCAGCACCGAGGGAATCTCCGGTGTTTCAAACAACTCCAGGGTAAACCCCATAAAAATGACATCGAAACTGCCTGCCGCAAAAGGCAGAGCGGCTCCATCCCCAAGACTGAACGAAACCCGATCGTCAAGGCCAGCATGGATCACTTTCTTCCGGGCAACCTGCACCATACCCCAGGATAGATCGAGCCCCACCACGCGTCCCATTTCAGCTGCATTCCGCGCCAGTTTCAGCAGCGCTTTACCGGTGCCTGGCCCGATTTCCAACACCTTTTCACCCGGTTGGACGGAAGCCATCTGCAGCCCATGAAATGTGAACCAGTCTTCGCTGCCGGCAAACAGATCATACCAGCGGCTGAGACGGTCGTAGGCTTGCCTGGCGTTGGCTTTTGGCCGGAAAACCCGGCTGACATTTTTTGAGGTTAAATCCATTGAACTGACTCGGCATCAAAACTATCTTACTTGTGCAAACAACGCTCAAAACGATTTGGAGTAAATCATTATATCCAAAACTGGGATTGATTTCAAGAAAACGAAAAACCGGCCTGGATAGCCGCCGATCATTTTTCCATTATCCTGATCGAGGTTCGCTTGAGGCGCGCGAGATCAGTTCAGGCTCGATTGTCAGGCTCATGCCTTCCGGAGAGGCGCCATTGATGATCTTGCCCAGGATGGTGGTCAGATTGCGGGCGATTTCATACGTTGGCTGGTGAAGGGTGGTGATCGGCGGGGTGGTGTATTCGGTATCTTTGATCCCATCGAAACCAGTGATGGCCAATTCGCTGCCGACCCGCACGCCCATTTCCTGGGCAGCCTGCAGCGCGCCCAGAGCCATCAGGTCGTTGCAGGTCATTATCGCGGTAGGAGCAGGGTCCCCCGACAGCAGCTGCTTCGCCGCGTTGTACCCGCTGGTTTCCGTGAGGTTTCCCTCTCTGATCCAATCCGGATGGAGGGAGACACCAGCCTGTTCTAGCCCCAGGCAGTAGCCGGCAAATCGCTCGCGCTGGATCATCAGGTCGTCTGGGCCACCGATATAGGCGATCTGACGGTAGCCATTTTGGACCAGGTGGGACACAAGCCCGGCAAACCCGTGGCGTTCATCCACAAAGATGGACGGGTAAGGATTGCTTATTTCGGTTCTCCCCAGACTAACAAATGGAAACTGCTGCTCCACCAAAAAATCGACCCGCCAATCCTGGCTGCGGATGCGGTTTAAGACGATACCATCAATGCGCCTGCTTTGCACCCAATGGCGGTATTGGTTGCGCTCTAAATCACTATCCGGGGGGCAAGAGGTGACCATCAGGTCCAGATGGATGGCGGCGGAAGCATCACATAAGCCGGTTAAGAAATTGACAAAAAAAGGATCAGTAAATTGGGGTGAACTGGTGGGCAGGATGTAACCAATGGCATCCGAGCGTTTGCGGCGCAGCTGGCGGGCGGCAAAGCTGGGTTCATAACCCATCTCGCGCGCAGTTTGAATGACGCGTTTGCGCGTTTCTTCCGCGACATCGGTATATCCATCCAGGGCACGGGAAACGGTGGTGATCGATAATTTTAATTTTTCTGCGAGGTCGCGAATGGTTACTGTCACCCAATCCTCCAAAACGTTTTGGATATGCTAAATATTATAGTTGATTTCGTTCTAAATTACCAAAATAAGAGAAGCAGTGAACGATGTTAATGAAATCCAAAAAGATTATGTTTATAATGAAATTACAGCCATTGAAATCAATGGAAGAAAGGAATAACAATGGAACAGTCTCCCACACTCTGGTACCAAAATGCGATTTTTTATGAAGTGTACCCGCGCGCTTTTTATGACAGCAACCGTGACGGCAAAGGCGATTTAAGGGGGTTGACTCAGAAATTAGATTACCTGCAGTGGTTGGGGGTCGATTGTATCTGGTTGACCCCTATTTATCCTTCACCGATGAAGGATGACGGGTACGATATTTCGAATTACATTGAAATTCATCCTGATTTTGGCACCCTGACCGATTTTCAGAACCTGGTGGCAGGGGTTCACCGGCGGAATATGCGCATCGTAATGGATCTGGTGGTCAACCACACTTCCGACCAGCATCCCTGGTTTCAAGCCGCGCGCAGTGATCCTGGTTCACCTTACCGGGATTATTATGTGTGGAGTGATACCGACCAGCTTTACCAGGATGCACGCATCATCTTCAAGGATACGGAAACCTCAAACTGGACCTTTGACAGCGCCGCCGGCAAGTATTTCTGGCATCGCTTTTACAGCAGCCAGCCGGACCTGAATTACGATAACCCGATGGTCCGGGCAGAAATGCTGCGGGTGATGGATTTCTGGTTGTCCAAAGGAATTGATGGTTTTCGGGTGGATGCGGTCCCTTATCTGTTTGAACGCGAGGGAACGAATTGTGAGAATTTACCCGAGACGCATGCCTACCTGAAAGAAATGCGCAAATATATCGATGAACATTTTCCCGGGGCGCTGCTGCTGTGTGAGGCCAACCAGTGGCCCGAGGACGTGCGCCAATATTTCGGCGACGGGGATGAGGTTCAGATGGGATTTCATTTTCCCGTCATGCCGCGGATCTATATGGCGATCAAAAGGGGTGAAATCGATGCGGTCCGCGATATCCTCGAACGGACACCGGAAATCCCAGAGAACTGCCAGTGGTGCACGTTCCTGCGCAACCATGACGAATTAACCCTGGAAATGGTGACCGAAGAAGAGCGTCAATGGATGTGGAACGAATATGCCCCCGATCCGCGCATGCGCCTCAACCTGGGGATCCGCCGGCGGCTGGCGCCTCTGCTGGATAATGACCGGCGCAAGATCGAACTGGCCTATTCGCTTTTGTTTACATTGCCTGGATCGCCGATTCTATATTACGGCGATGAAATTGGGATGGGTGATAATATTTATTTACCGGACCGGAACGGCGTTCGCACACCCATGCAATGGACGTCCATCGCAGGTGCCGGTTTTTCGATGGCCAATCCGGAGAGTTTCTTTTCCCCGGTTATCCAGACGCCGCCTTTCGACCCGGCCCACGTCAACGTGGTCTCTCAGGAAGGGAATGAACAGTCGCTATTAAATACAATCCGGGGTATGTTGGCAGTGCGCAAGCAGTATCCTGTTTTTGCGCAAGGCAAACTGACCTGGGTGGACTGTGGGACGAACGCCGTAGCCGGGTACCTGCGCTCCGATGAACAGCAGCGGGTTTTGGTGTTAAATAATTTATCCTCCCGACCGCAAACTGTGGTCATGCAGGTTGAGAATCCCGGCCAGACCATTAACAGATAGATTTGCTCGGCCAGGCATGCCAAATTGAGAAGGGCGTGGATGGGAATGTTTTTTTTCTAGGACCTTACCAATATGCGTGGCTGCCATTGTAAATCAGGAGGCTGGTAGGATTTTTGGTTTCACACAATAAGTAAAAAAACAGCCGCGTAGTCGTTTCACGGCTGTTTTTTTGATCTATTTGTAGATTGCCAGCAGGTCTTCGAGGACGGCATAGCCGGTCTCCATGCGGCCCGCGCCGGGGCCGATCAAGGTCACGTCTCCCAGCAGTTTGGTGTGAAACAGGATGGCATTGGTTGCCCCACCCACGCCCGCCAATGGGTTGGTGAGCGGCAGCCGGGTCGGGCGCACGCTGGCAGTGATCCCTGCCGGACCGACCTGGAGCGAACCAATCAGCTTCCAGCGCTCGCCTGCCGTCTGGGCGGCGGCAATGTCCGCGGAGGTCAGGTGGGTGATGCCCTGACGGTCCACATCCGCCATGCTGATATCCGCGCCCATCAGCAGCCGCGCCAGGATCACCACCTTGCCGGCGGCGTCTATGCCTTCCACGTCCCCGGTGGGATCCGCTTCGGCATAGCCCAGCCCCTGCGCTTCAGTGAGAGCGGCGGGGTAAGGTGCCCCGGCTTCCATGCGGGTCAGGATAAAGTTGGTGGTGCCGTTAAGGATGCCTTCGACGCCGGTGATTCCCGCGGCAGCCAGCAGTTCTCGCCCAAGACGCAGGGTGGGGGTCCCGCTCATCACCGTTCCTTCTACGCCCAACTGCACGTTGTTCTGGCGGGCCAATTCTGCCAGGCGGGCATAGTGCAGGGCGACCGGCCCTTTGTTGGTGGTAACCACATTTTTGGCGCTGTCCAGCGCGGCGGAAATGTGCGCATAGGCCGGTTCACCGGTCTGTAAATTGGTAAAGCTCAGTTCGACCACGGCGTCGACGGCGGGGTGGCGCGCCAACGTCAGCGCATCCCAACCCGATTGCTCGCCTGGCAGGCCGTTTAAAGTCCCTTTGCTTTGGACGTGCTCCAGCAAACCGGGGAGCTGGATCCCTTCCGGCTGAAAGACGGCTCCCAGCCGGGCATCCACGATCGCCGTGATCGCAAATTCGATCCCGTATTTTTGCACCAGGTCAGGTCCAGAATCGCATAGAATCTGGGCAAAACCCTGGCCCACATTGCCAAAGCCGATCAATCCCAGGCGAACTTTTTTCATGCCTTATTCCACTCCCATTGAGCGCAGGTTGTTGTAGCTGATCTTCAGGCTTTCAAATGGATCGCGCTGGCAAACATCTTGCTCGACCGCGTACCATTCGACGCCGGCCTGCTTGCAGGCGGATAAAATTCTGTTCCAATTCAGGTTGCCCTCGCCTACTTCGGCCATGGTCGGAGTATTATCCAGGATGACCATGTCTTTCAGATGGACCACCGGCATGCGCTGGCTGACTTTCTCGATCCAGGCAGCCGGATCGCTGCCGCCATGCTGGACCCAATAGATATCGATTTCGGCCATTAAATAGCGCGGATCGGATTCTTCATAAATAATATCCAGGCCGGTACGTTTGCCAAAACGGGCAAATTCAAAACTGTGGTTGTGATAGCTGAAAGTCAATCCTGCGGCGGCCAGTTTCTGGCCGATCTCATTGCCCTCTTTGGCAAAACGCTTAAATCCTGCCTCGCCTTCACTGCGGAAAGAAGCCGGCATGGAACCAATGGCCACATTTTTACAATTCCATAACTTATGTTGGGCGATTACTGTATCCAGGTTATCCCATAATGCTTCGGAGGGACGGACATGAGTATTGCAAATGGTCAAACCCAAATCATCGACCATTTTTTTTACATCCGCATCCGGGATCTCTCCGATTGCAGAAACCTGGACGGCCTTATAACCGATCTCGCTAATTTTTTTCAGGCTGGCAGCCAGGCCTTCCGCGGTCTGGGTAAACTGGCGCACGGTGTAAAGCTGCGCGGCGATTACTGGGTGGGTCATGATTGATCTCCTTGTTGAGAATTTTAAAATTATAGCGCGAATTGAGGCCGATTTGATCTTTCAGATCAAGCCATATCCAATTGGGGATGAGTTTTCAAAATGCCCTTGACAAAAATGGAATTATGGAGAGAATTAGTAGAATTAACCTGAGCGTAAGGCAAAAATATGATTCTCTCCTCGATTATTATTATCATCGCTATTTCGGGTCTCATTATTATTGAGAGCCGTGAACCTGTTTGGGCGATGGGAGAGACACACTCCGCAAGGATTTCAAAATAACGCAAGAAGTTGAACGAAAGCAGAAATCAAACCACCGCCCGGACACCACCGGGCGGATTTATTTTTAGGAGAAAGCCGCATGATAGAAATTTACGACACCACTTTACGAGATGGTACTCAACGAACCGATGTTTCCCTGTCGATTGGGGATAAGCTGGCGATTGCTCACCGGTTGGATGACCTTGGCGTGGCTTATATTGAAGGCGGCTGGCCTGGCAGCAATCCGAAGGATGTGGAATTTTTTCAACGGGCAGCCAACGAAACCTGGCATACGGCGATAATAGCCTCTTTTGGGGCCACCTGTGGGGCCAATCGCGCGCCCGCGGATGATCCCAACATTCAGGCCCTGGTCGAGTCAGGGACCAGCATCTGCACCATCTTTGGCAAGACGTCGATTCTACATGTGACTGAGATCCTGCGCACCACGCGTGAAAATAATCTGCGGATGATCGAAGAGAGCGTAGCATACCTGCGTGCGCAGGGGCGGCGGGTTTTTTATGATGGGGAACATTTTTTTGATGGGTATAAGCTGGACGCGGAATATGCGATGGAAACGCTGCGCGCCGCGGTGCGCGGCGGGGCAGAGATCCTGGTGTTATGCGATACCAACGGCGGCACGATGCCCTGGGAAGTAACGGAAATCACCTGTCATGTCCGCGAAACGATGAAGTTTCCTTTAGGAATCCACACCCATAATGACGGTGAAGTCGCCGTCGCCAATGCCCTGGCAGCGGTGCGTGAAGGCTGCATCCAGGTCCAGGGAACGATCAATGGCTACGGCGAACGCTGCGGCAATGCCAACCTGTGTACTGCCATCCCGGATATGGAACTGAAATTGGGTTTAAAATGCCTGCCGGAAGGCAGCCTGGCCAAACTTTATGATATCGCCCACTATGTATCGGAGCTGGCCAATCTTTCCCAGGATGAACACATGGCTTATGTCGGGCGGGATGCGTTTGCGCATAAAGGCGGGGTACACGTTTCAGCCATTCATCGAAATGTAAATTCATACCAGCATATCGATCCGGCGGTGGTCGGCAACAAGCTGCAGGTGGTGGTGTCCGAGCTTTCCGGCAAAAGCAACCTCGAGCATAAGATCAAAGAATATGGGCTCAACCTGGAGGAAAATGTCGACATCAAAGGCATCCTGCGCCAGGTCAAGCTGCTTGAAAACCAGGGCTTTTCGTTTGACGCCGCGGACGCTTCGGTAGTTTTGATGCTCAAACGCGCCCAGGAAGGGTATACACGACCCTTCGAGCTGTTGGATTTCAACGTGATGGTTGAGCACCGCCAGGGGCGGGGATTGTTTTCGGAGGCAACAGTTAAAGTGCTGGTCGATGGGGAAATCCAGCATACCGCCGCCGAAGGGAACGGCCCGGTGAATGCCCTGGATGCTGCCCTGCGCAAGGCTCTGGTGGGAGCCTATCCGCAAATCTCCAAATTCTACCTGTCAGATTATAAAGTGCGCATCCTGGATACCGATAAGGGCACCAGCGCCACCACCCGCGTCTTAATCGAGACACGCAATGGGAAGAAACGTTGGAATACGGTCGGCGCCAGCACCAATATTATCGAAGCCAGCTGGCAGGCGCTGGTCGATGCGGTGGAATATGGAATCATGCAGGTCAGCAGCCCTGTTCACTAACTCCCGCGCTGTGATAGACTATGTTCGGGAGGACGAATACAATGATTGATCATGTACGCATACCGCGCAGTACACCTGAGGCACAAGGCATCGCCTCTGAGGCGATTCTGAAGTTTATCGAACGAGCAGAACAGGAAATCCATGAACTGCACAGTTTCATGTTGGTGCGGCATGGAAAAGTGGCGGCGGAAGGCTGGTGGGCGCCCTATGGTCCGCAGAAGCCGCATATGCTTTTTTCATTAAGCAAAAGCTTTACCTCCTCAGCGATTGGACTGGCAGCAGCGGAAGGCCGCCTGAGTGTGGATGATCCGGTGCTTTCTTTCTTTCCGGAAGAGGCACCGGTCAAGGTGAGCAAAAATCTGGCAGCGATGCGCGTACGCGATTTGCTTACCATGACCACCGGGCATGCAAAAGATGCCACTCGCCAGACAAGGTCCCAGAAGGAAGGCAATTGGGTAAAAGGTTTCCTGGCGCTCCCGGTCCGTTACCGACCAGGGACTCATTTTGTCTATAACAGCGCTGCCACCTACATGCTCTCGGCGATCATCCAGAAATTGACGGGAATGACCCTATTGGATTATCTCACCCCGCGCCTGTTTGAACCCCTCGAGATTAATAGCCCTACCTGGGAAACCTGCCCAAAGGGTGTCAATACCGGCGGTTGGGGTTTAATGATCCGGACTGAGGATATCGCCTGTTTTGGACAGATGTATCTGCAGAATGGCGCCTGGCACGGGCGTCAGATTCTCCCGCCTGATTGGATTGCCCAGGCGACAGCCCGCCAGGTTCCCAACGGAGACCAGCCGAACAGCGATTGGGCGCAGGGTTACGGTTATCAATTCTGGCGCAGTCGATATAACATCTACCGCGGGGACGGTGCTTTTGGCCAATACTGCATCGTAATGCCAGACCAGGATGCCGTTCTGGCAATTACCAGCGGGGTGGGCAATATGCAAGAGGTATTAAATGTGGTTTGGGAAGAGCTTCTGCCAGTGATGGGTGCGAGTGCATTAACCGCCAACCCTGATACTCAACATACGCTGCGTGAAAGGTTGAACGGTCTCGAATTAAAACCACCAGAAGGGAAGCGCACTTCTCAAATGGCAAGTATTGTTTCAGGGAAACTCTACCAGTTTAAGAAAAACCAGGCTGGAATCAAAGATCTGTGCCTTGATTTTGGCCCAACACAGTTTCGAGTAGAGTTCACTACACCCCGAGGCATGATATCTCTGGACGGCGGATATGGTGAGTGGCTGCCGGGTGAGGCTGCCATTCTGGAACGTGGAACCCAATTTACCTTATCCAGCGGGGTATGGACAACCGCAGACACTTTCAGGATGACTGTGCGCTTAATCGAAACGCCTTTCTTCCTGACAATCTCCTGCCGGTTTAGCGATGAAAACGTGACAGCGGCGCTTGCATTTAATGTTTCGTTTGGACCGAAAGAAGTGGGTGAGTTAGTCGGGAAAATAACGCCTCGCCAGAAATAATGTGCCGGCAGTTCGCTAAAAAAGGTTACAAAGCGACGATCACACGGGAATGTTGGCCTAATTCTTTGTACAGCCCATCCACCTGAGCCCTGCTCTGGGCGATGAAACTGACGGAAACCGCCAGATATTTGCCACCGCCGCTGCGGCGCGTGCTAAAATCGTCCGCAGACAGCTCGGGCACGTGGCGGGTGATCAGGTCCAGGACAAATTCATAGAAATTGTCTTCGTCTTTACCGATCACCTTCACCGGATACTGGCACGGAAATAGCAGTTCGGGTAATACTGGTTCGTCCATGGTTTCACTCCAACCGGTAATGGAATGCGTATATTTTACACTTTTTGATGTATTGGGTGAGTTTTTACGGCGAAGCCGCAAAAACTCACCCATGCATTAAATATCACACAGATGGTAGGCCGAGCGCAAAGCAGCGATCGGGTCGCCTTTGGCGATAAATTCCTGCCCAACAAAACCCGTATATCCGCTTTCTTTGATCGCGCGCATAATAGGTGGGTAATTGAGCTCCTGCGCGTCGTCCAGGTCCTGCCGTCCCGGATTGCCCGCGGTATGGATGTGGCCGATATAGGCGCTGTTGGCGCGGATGGTGCGGATCGGGTCGCCTTCCATGATCTGCATGTGATAAATATCATACAGCAGTTTTACCGCCGGGGAATTGACCAGGTTCATCACCAGTACCCCCCAGGCCGTATGATCGCACTGGTAATCGTTATGGTCAATTTTCGAATTCAACAGTTCCATAACCAGGGTTACCCCTTTCGCTTCGGCTGCCGGCGCTAGGCGTTTGAGCCCGGCGGCAGTATTCAGCGCACCGGCTTCATCGCTGAGGCCGGCCCGATTGCCCGAAAAAACGATCAGGTTGGGGATGCCGTATTTCACCGCCAGGTCCAGCTTTTGATTAAACTCCTCCTCAATGACGACATGGTGCTCGAGGCGGTTTAATCCTTCGGTAAGTGAGCCCACACCGATTGCGGCGATGGCCAGCCCGGCAGCACGCGCGGTATCCCATAATTCAGGCGGAAGAAGATCCACGCCTTCATAGCCAATTTCTCGGGCCTGCTGCATGAATTGGGCAGGATTATTTGTTTTTTGGCTGACACACCACCAGGCAAAAGATTGTTTGATGTGGCTCACATTACCTCCAGGGAAGAAAAACCGTGTGGATTGTGCGGGCAGAAAACACCCGCTTCATTATCGCATAATTCAATATTGGATGGTCAGGGATTCATCTCGGGCAAGCGCAGGACGGTTTTTATCCGTGCAGGCAAGATGCGGCGGATGGCGGGTATGGATAACAGCGCCAGGTAAACCGCGGATTTCCAATGCAGCGGATTAATGTGCAGCGATTGGCGAAACCAGGGCAGGGCTTCTGCGTCGGCCTGGGCTTCCATACAGATGCGCCCTTTGACATAGGCATTTGATGAGCGGATCTCTCGTTTTTGACGAGGTGTGAGGCCAGGGTCGGCTTGAAAAGCTTTCTCCAAAATAACGTCGTGTTCGCTGATCCAGGGCTGGTACCTGCTGGTTTTCTTGTCAGGCGCCCCATATTCAAAAAGTACCAAAGGTTGCGGAAGGGGAAAAATCGAAAAGCTGCGCGCTAATCGGATCAGGAGATCCCAATCTTCACTCATTTTCAACGCAGGGTCGAATAAACCGGTAACATCCAGGCACTCCCGTTTTATCACGGCCGATGAAAGGACGATGAAGTCAGCTTTTAAAAGTTGATAGTAAGTCGAGTCATGCACCTCGTGGGCATTCACCTGCCATAAAACTCGCCCCTCATCCGTTATACTCGTTACGCTTGAGTAAAATAAGCCGGTCTCGGGGTGCGACTGGATCGCCTCAGCCACGGCAGCCAATTTGCCCGGAAGCCATTGATCGTCAGAATCGAGCAATGCAATATAGCGCCCATTTGAATTTTGAATGCCGGTATTGCGCGCGACACAGGTGCCCTGGTTGGCTTGAAAAATATAATTCAGCCGGCCCAGATATGGGTTTAATGCAGTCCGGGTCTGGTCGGTCGAACCGTCATCGATTACCCACAGGTCGAAATCCTGGCAGGTCTGCTGCAACACGCTTTCAATCGCGCGGATACATTTAACGGCGCGGTTGTAGGTCGGAATGATTACAGAGAATAATGGAGGTTGGTTCAAGAAACCTCGATATTGGCAATTTTCATTTTAGACCCAGGGTGGCAAATAACTGCTGATAACGGCGCTGGTAGGTGTGGTCCTTGAGGGCGCGCAGGTGACCGGCCTGGCGGACCTGAGCAGCCTGCTGCGGATGGGCCAGGTAATAACGGACTTTATCCAATAGCTCAAATTGGTCGCGGTAAGTGATCACTTCGCGCTCGGGATCGAAAAACCCGGCTAATTCATCGCTGAATCCCGTGCAGTACAAAGCTCCGCTCATCGGAGCTTCAAATTCGCGGAGATGGAGATGACGGGTGATCATCTGACCGGCATCGTGCTGGTGATAAACCTCCAGAAAGCCCAGGCTGACCTGGCTGCGGCTGTATAACGCGATCAACTCGTCATCGCTGATCGGCGGGTGTATATTTGCGGGGAAGAGTGCGCTGAGATACCGCCGGTAGTCGTGGTCTGCCAGGTTGGCAGAGGCACGCATCTGGACCTGGGGATCGAGAGAGAAACCGGAGAGAGCCAGATATTTGATGCGTTTGGCCCATGAACGCCACTGGCTGGAAGCACCATGCTGCCAGCGCGGACCAAATGCGTGTACATCCACGCCATTTTCGAGCAAATATCCGATATATCTGGCCCGTAAGGCGTAATTTTCCCCGACAAATGAGGCGGTTACCGAACAAGGGACATCCACCGGATGGAAATATTTGGGGTTAGAGGCCATCGGCCACCAAAGCGGATTGGCGCCTACCGCTAAAAATTTATCCCGGACATCCTTTTCGGCGTGTAAATTGAAGTCAAAATGGGGCGAGATCTCATCCACCAGGTCGAATTGGTGGGCATTATTGCATGAAAAATTGCAGGTGGGTACCCCCGCGGCGCGGATTTTATCAATGACTGCGGGATCAATCATGCCATCCATCAAGTAAGAAAAAAATAACTGGAATGGTCTGGTGGTCTGTTCGCTTTGAAAGGTGTCCCAAAGCCGCTGCGATAAGCGTTCACGCTCTCCGGGATCGCGGCGCGGTTTGCCTTTCTCGCCGGTAGGCAGGAGAAGGACCTCATGACCTAATTCCAGGAGAGGTTCATGCAAATTGCGATACCAGGTCTGATTGAGCGGAATATTAGGATTGGTCGAAGCGCCGATTACCTGTAGAATTCGCATGCGTGTGAGCCCTGAATGGCGTTTGGGTCAGCGGGTCGTAAATCGCAAGTTTAATACGCCGACCCAAATAAGATAAACCACCGAGTAAATTATACCGGCAAGCAGTATGCCTGGCAGCCCAAACAAGTAAGCGCCTATAAAGTTTAAACTCAATCCTAGAATTGCAGTGAATATTTTGGGCAGGATCAGCATTTTGGGATTCAAGCCGCTCATCATTAATAGCGAAGCCATCTGGCCTGCGGAAAAAAGCCCCGCAGAAAGGATGATCCAGGGTAAGAACGCGGAAACTCCGCGATATTCAACCGCAACCAGGAACTTGAAAATGGTTGCGTGGAAGAAAAGTGTCAGGAAAAATAATATCACTGTACCGGTGAGCGAAACGAGCACCAGGAACCAGGTAGACCGGCGGGTTTTCTGCCAACGGACGGGATCTGAGATATCCCCGGCCTGGCGGTAAAGAAGGGGAGCGATGAATTGCGAGATCACCGTGGTGAGCAGAATTACAGGGTAATAACCAAGCTGGTACAGGACCGAATAGTACCCCACGTCGTGGGTGGTGGTGAAAATCTGCAATGCCCAACGATCAGAGGTTAATCGGGCCCACGAGAATAACCCCCAAAATACAGAAGGTCTGACGTATGTGAGAATTTTTATCGCCCATTCATCTGGCGAAGTGCGCATGATTTTTTGCCAGGGAGCCCGGTTTTTGAGCAGGGACCGGCGCAGGAAATACATCTGGGACGCCAACACGAATGCCGCGGAAATGGTGTAGCCGAACATCGCGATCTGGCTGGAGGGAGATAAGATCGTGATCAAGACGACTGCCCCAAAGAAGCGCAGCCATTGGGCAATTCCCTGGTGCCAGGCAACCACTACCCGGTAGCGAGCTGCATTTTGGATGCTGTCCGCAAAAATGTTGACCCCGGTAATGAGAGTATACAACATGGTAGCGATGGCCATGATTGCCAGGTCCACCTGGCCGGCGGCGCCCAGAATGATGACTGTCAAAGCCCCGATACCCAGGATCAGCAGTATTAGCCGGCTGCCCAGCCAAAAAATGGATTCGAAATAGGCATTCAGCTGGTCTTTCTCCTGGGTAAGGATGAAAAACCGGCTGAAACCTCCACCGAGGGGTGCAATCAGGATTTGTTGGAAGAGGGTGAAGAAGGTCATTGCCAGCGCTAACTGACCGTAAAGGGAAGGCACCAGCACTCCAGTCAGCAGGCGCACCCCGACCACGCTGCCCACCGCCGCCAGCGCCTGGCCTAATCCTACAAAAAAAAGCTCTTTGCCCCACCGTCGAATGGCTTGGGAAGGATTGATTCTGCACCACCTGGAAGACCGGAAACGCCTGCATTAAAACGAGGGTCCCGGTTTAATTCTTCTTAGCATAACCGCATCAAGGTGGAGCGTCAAGCTTAAATCTCTTAACCATCCTCAATTTTATTGTGGTATAATCATTTACAATACTCATAAAGAACAGCGTTGAGCGGGACGAGTAATTGGAAAGCGCCGCCAGGGAAAGGAGATCACCGACTGAAAGTCTCCTCCGGAAGCAAACCAGTGAAAACCCCCCGTGAGCTTGAACCTGAACCAGGCCATTGTTGGTCCTTTAGTAAGGGAAACGGCCGACCCCGTTACAGGTCTAAAGAGATGGCGGTTAATCGATTAATTTGCGAAACCGCCAACCTGGGTGGAACCGCGGAGTATAAACTCTCGCCCCTGGATGGGTGAGGGTTTTTTATTTTAATCACCCGCATTTTGTGAGCAGCGGCTATGGGTGAAAAGTCGCTCTGGCCGTGCATGTAATCTGTTTTGTTTACCGTAAAGGAGGTTTTTTATGTCTGACCAGCCACATTCTGAACGATATGAAGACAGCGACCTGTTTCGCATTCGCCACTCGGCGGCGCATGTGATGGCCCAGGCCGTTCTGGAGATTATGCCGGAGGCCAAATACACCATCGGGCCAGCGATTGAAAATGGCTTTTATTATGATTTTGATCTGCCGCGCACCCTGACCCCGGAAGACCTGGCAAAAATCGAAAAGCGCATGCGCCAGATTGTGGCCGGAAATTTTCCCTTCGTGCGTAAGGTGGTTTCAGCCGATGAAGCGCGCCAGATTTTCAAGGACCAGCCTTATAAACTGGAATTAATTGAAAACCTGGAGAAGGGTGAATTCGACGAGCACGGCAACCCGATCTCGGTGAAGCCAGAAATTTCGATTTACCAGCACGATACCTTCACCGACCTGTGCCGCGGCCCACACGTCCAGACCACGCGCGAAATTAACCCATCTGCGATCAAGCTGATGAGCGTAGCCGGGGCCTATTGGCGCGGAGACGAACATAACCCGATGCTGCAGCGCATCTACGGCACGGCCTGGCATAACCGCCAGGAGCTGGATGATTACCTTAAACGCCTCGAGGAAGCCAAAAAGCGCGATCACCGCAAGCTGGGCAAGGACCTGGAAATCTTCGTGTTTGATGAAGAGGTTGGTCCAGGTCTGCCACTGTGGCTGCCTAACGGCGGGATTATGATCGAAGAGCTGGAAAAACTGGCCAAAGAGGTGGAATGGAAAGCCGGCTACCAACGGGTGCGCACGCCGATTTTAACCAAGGAAGACCTGTTCCTAAAAAGCGGACACCTGCCATATTATGCCGAAAGCATGTACCCGCCGATGGAAATGGAAGGGGTGAAGTATTATGTCAAACCAATGAACTGCCCCTTCCATCACAAGATCTTTGCCAGCCACCCGCACAGCTACCGTGAGATGCCGATCCGTTTGGCGGAATACGGCACGTGCTACCGCTATGAAAAATCTGGCGAGCTGTTTGGGTTGATGCGTGTGCGATCAATGCAGATGAATGACGCGCACATCTACTGCTCGGAAGCGCAGTTCGAACAGGAATTCATGGGCGTGATCGATCTGTACCACCAGTACTTTAAGCTGTTCGATATCGACAAGTATGTCATGCGTCTGAGCACCCACCATAAGAACGGCCTGGGCAAAAAATATATCGACAACGAGCGCCTGTGGCTGAAGACGGAAGATATGGTGCGCAGCGCAATGAATAATGGCAAAGTGCCGTATGTCGAGGTGCCGGATGAAGCGGCCTTTTACGGGCCGAAAATCGACGTACAGATCTGGAGCATCATCGGCAAAGAATTCACCCTGGCCACCAACCAGGTGGATTTCGCCCAGCCCGGGCGCTTTGACCTGAAGTTCATCAACAGCGAAGGACAGGAAGAAACCCCACTGTGTATCCACCGCGCCCCGTTGAGCACGCATGAACGCATGATCGGTTTCCTGATCGAACATTACGGCGGGGCATTCCCGGTCTGGCTCTCGCCCGAACAGGTGCGCATAATACCGATCACGGATTCTCACCAGGAATACGCCAGCGCGTTGGCGAAGCGCATGCACGATCTCAATATCCGCTCCTCAGCCGACCTGGGAACGGACCGGATGAACGGCAAGATCCGCCAGGCGCAGTTGATGAAGGTGCCCTACATGCTGGTGGTGGGCGATCAGGAAATGAACAGTGAAAGCGTATCCCTGCGGATGCGCTCCGGAGAGCGGCGCGAGGGTCTGGGGGTGAACGAGTTCATCGCTATGATCCAGGAACGCATCCAGACGCGTTCCAGCGAGCTGTAGGCGTTTATTCTTGACGTTCGATTGAAATGCACAGGGAGTGTTGACCGGACAGCGGTCAGCACTCCCAATTTTTTAACCCTACGAACGATTAACAGATTGGATAAGCCCACCCGAGACCGGTTCTTTATGCATACAATGACTGTAATTATTGCAGCGATGGTTTTTCTGGAGGCATAAATGACGAGCCGCATTCAGCCAGGAGTTGGAGCAAGGCGACTGCTTTCAATCGGATTGGCCGTGATCATGCTGGGCGGGTTGCTGCTGGGGATGGCCCAGCCCCGGCAGGCGGCCGGACAGTCTCTGAATCCGGCTGCGACTCCCCTGCCTCCGATCAAAAATTATCTGCCGATCGTTTCGCGAAATGTATTTACGCTGGCCGGGCAGGTGACCAAAACCAGCCTGATCCTGCCGCACCCGCTGCAAGGACAGGTGCAAAGTTGGTGCACCTGGAGCTGGTGCAGCGTTACCCCGCGCCTGTTCCACGAACCCACGGTGGACGGTGGGGCGCTGGTGGGTTGGACCGACGGGAGCGGGAACGGGCATGTGAGCGTGATCACGCCCGCAGGCAGCCTGGGGCAGACGTACGATTACGCGGGGCGCTCGCTGCGCGGGTTAGTGGCGCACAGTGACGGCAAGTTCGCCGTAATGCAGTACGACCCGGCAACCAAAATTATGTGGCTGACGAAGTACAACGCCAACGGCAGCCAGGCCTGGTCGACGAATATCAAAGACAGTCTGACTCATTTCGACGGCGGAATCGGCGACAGCCGTCTGGCTTACGGCAATGGGTTGTACGGGGCTTATTTTGCGGTGTACGGCGATTCGGGTTGGGTTAAAGGCCATAATGGTGACCAGCTGACCTTCGTGAATGATAGCGGCACCATCCAGAGCGGGGGATGGGAATGGGGCTGCTCGCATTCGATGGCCGAGCTGATCAACTACCATCCGGGGCTGGCTAAATTCATGCCGCTGTGCTCGAGCGACTGTTATGCCAGCAAGGGCCTGCTGGTGAGCGACAGTAAGTTGGTGTATACCTGCGACGGCAACTGCGGCGGGTTGGTGTCTGCCCAACTGGGCCAGGCTGCCCAGACCACCACCGGTTGGAAGGTAGCCTTCAGTGCGCTTGGGACAGCCAACGTGACCGGAAAGGGGATCGGACTGGCGACGATCAACGCCGATTTCACCAGCAGCTACATCTGGCTGACCAACACCGATGGGACGACCGAGCGCGATCCGGTCATCGCTCGCCTGGGGACCAGCCTGGGCAGCGACCGCTTCCTGGTGGGATGGAAAACGACCAACGACGGGGTCTATCATCTGGAATTGATCGCGGGTAATGGGACGGTGGTGCAGCCGTTGGAGAACGTATCTGCCAAAGGGATCACCTGGGGTGACCGGGATGATTCATTACGCACCCGCCCAGACGGCAATATCTCGTGGGTACAGGGCACAGCGGGGGGCACGGCGCTCAATTATTATGTGTTTAATGGGGCCGGATTGATACCATGAATCATTTGGTAATCTAGGCTACGGAACACTATTTCCCTCATTTTCAGAGCTTTTGATAAAATCCTCTCGATTTTCCCCCGTGTAAGTGGAAAATTTTAGGGCGTTTTTTCCATTCCGTTTTACCGAATACATCAGTTCGTCGGCTATTTTCAGCAATTCATCGGGGGAGTTTGCATTTGCATTGCACGTCAATACCCCGATGCTGAAGGTTATCGCCCAGTTGTTTTGGCGCATCAATTCGGCAAGGCCGTTTTGGAATTTGATAAATGCAATGCGCGCCGCATCCTGGTTTGTTTCAGGCAGTAACAGTGCAAACTCATCGCCGCCAAGGCGAGCGATGGAATCTGCGCTGCGCATCGTGTTTTTAAACGAACTTACCACCAAACAAAGAACCTGGTCACCGGCGGCATGTCCGAACTGGTCATTGACCGTCTTGAAGTTATCCAGGTCGATGTAGGCCAGCGTAAATGGATGTGGATATCTGCGGAAACGATCTATTTCCATCTGGATCAGGGTATAAAAAAAGCGTGAATTCACCGCACCGGTCAAATAGTCGATCCGCGACAGCTCACTTTCCCTTTGCAGCGCTCTTTTTAATGCCGCCAAGAGCAAGGTGATAATCACAAAGAAGGAAAGGCGGATGAGCGTATTCCAAACCGGGACCAGGGATTGGGTATAAGGAGGGCGTGAGGCCATATCGGCGGCGAGCCAGGCAAAAGTGCTGATCAGCGAAGCCGCGAGGCCGAGCCGCTGGCTGATGATCCAGGTGATGAGAGCAATAGGCAAGACATAAAATACAGAAAAAGAGTAATCATACCCTGTCAGGTAATCCAAAACGCCGATAGCCGCGATCAGCGCAAATCCTGTGATTAATGCGAAGGGTTTGCTAATTTTCTCAAGGCTGGCTAATAAATTCATTGAATATTTTTGCCAAACTCAAATATTTGCAGGATGGGCACGCCATCGACATCGATCTGGTAAACCGGCGTTTTGTGTTTTTGACAGTAGGCCAGCTCATCCAGATGGTTCCATTGGCGGATGACAAATATCAGGTAAATCGGGTGTTCCGATTGGTTCATGACATTGAAATCCGGTATGTTTTCCTGGGTCATGATCCGGATATCTGGACGCAAGAACAAGGGCGCTGTCAGATTAATAATCCATTCCGCGGTCATCCCGCGCACAATGGATCCTTGGGGAGCGTTCTGGCTCAGCCAGGTCATCCCCTGGCGGTAGCTGGAATTCCAGTAATCGCCCGCTTCGGGTCCCAGCCAGCCGTTACGTGCGCCGGCTAACCCACCGCTGATCTGGTTGTAATAGGTATGCAGGTAAGGGAAGTAGGTCAGGTAAATGCTCAGAAGATTGAAGACCATCAATACCACAATCACCGAACGGGAAAGGATCAACGAAACGCCGCGGGTAGATAACCAGTTGGTGGCCCGGCCAATGCCATACGCGGCAAGCAGGGCGGCGGCCGGAACGAACTCCAAAAAATGGCGGATCCCATCAAAATTAACCATATCGGGCAGGCATATCCGCAAAATGGGAAAAATGAGCCAGACAATCAAAATCCGCCAGAGCGGTTGTTTGATCCGCGCGAATGAGAGAATGACCCCGACCAACAGGGCTGCCAGCATGATTTCCGGCATAGAAAATACTACCTGGCGAATCGGGTCGATCTGGAAGTTGGGGTTTCCTGAACGGTTGCCTTGAGAAAATATATAACCCCAATAAGCTCGCAGGTTATGATAAAGGTCGGCGTAAAGGTAGGGCCAGGAGGCAATATAGGTTAGTCCGGCGGCAAGCAGCATGGAAATAATACCAACGGCTTGATGTTTCAACTGCAGAAAAAGGTCTTTCCAGGATTGAAGTTTCAAATTCCAGGGCAGCAGGCTGATGCCCAGAACCACGGGAATAAAGATAGCATTCGCCTTGACCCCCAGGGCCAGGCCGCCGAGAATCCCAGTCAGAATGGCTTTCCACCAGCGCGGTTTTTCCAGCCAGGTAATGAACGAGATGATCACCAGGCCAAAGAAGATCGTTTCAGGGACGTCTTTCACGTTGAAGTGCATGTCCCCCCAGAAGCGAGGGAACAGGCCGAGGATGACCAATGCCAGGATGGCTTCGAATTTACCGAGGCGGGAGGCGGCAAAGCGGTAGAGCACCCATAGAAATAAGGTTGCCAGGATCACCGTGAACAGGTGAAAGCCGTCGATGGGGTTCATCCAACCCAGCGCATACGAAAATAAATACATGGTTGCGGCTGACAGTGTATCGGCGACGGGTGGAAATTCTTGAGGGATGCTGTGATAACGGGATTTGAAGAGATTAAGAGGATGGGCCTGGTTATAGGGCAGTTCGGTTTGGAAATCCAGGTTAATAGGATTGAATGTAGCGAAATAATGTAGGTAGCGCTCGCCAAAAAAGAGATTTCCCAGGCCTTCGTCCCAGGTCAGACCAAAATTTGGTAAGGTGAGGATGCCGGTCACCAGGAAAAGCAAGATCAAGCCGGCAGCCAGGAAGTCCGTCTTACGGCTTTTCCAGGATTGAAACGATGAAAAAAACGAAGAAAATTTTAGCAAGATTTTACTTCAATATTGGTTGAATGGATAAATTTTTAACACGGATCAACGCCAGCAAAGCCATGTTTCCTTTTGTTAAGCAGGCCATAGTAATAGACGATCTCTTGAAAGTGATTTGTTCGGGGAGCTATTTTCTGTTTGGATCATCGTGGTAATAAATAGAAGAATTACCTCAATTATATTCGGGATGATTGATAAAGAAATATATCATCAGGGCGGCCCGTTATCAACAGTTTGATAAATTTCATTTCATCGTGTGGCAGCTGTTTTTGTGTACAATGGTCAATACAATATGGCCCAATCAAATTCCGATCTGAGATCTGCATTGTCCATTCCCGGCCCGCGCATCGTCGTCGTAGGTGTGACCGGCAGCGGCAAGACGACCACCGCCGCGCATCTGGCGCGTATTCTTGGAATTCCCCACATCGAACTGGATGCGCTGCACTGGCAGCCCAATTGGGTGATGACAGAACTGAAACTCTTTCGCCAGCTGGTTGCCCAGGCAATATCCAGCCCTAATTGGGTCACCGATGGCAATTACAAGAAAGTGAGTGACCTGGTCTGGGCCCGGGCAACGACAATTGTCTGGTTGGATTATTCTTTGCCAGTGATCCTGGGTCAGCTCACCTGGCGTACGCTGAAGCGGATTGTCATCCGCGAGGAATTGTGGAACGGCAACCGGGAGTCCATCCGAGGTACGTTTTTTAGCAAGGATTCGCTCTTCTTGTGGGCACTGCAAACGTATCCACGCTACCGGAAAATGTACCGGCAAACTTTCGCCAGCCCAGAAAACGCACGTTTGCAAGTGATCCACCTGCGCAGCCGGCGAGAGACGGCCGGTTGGCTGAAATATGTTGAAGAATTCTCTGCCCAGGCGACTGCTCAGATGTAATGGATTGTTACATCTCTTCTGCGGGCTATCGATTACGCGCCTCGGGGATCATAAAAAATAGGGCCATTGGGATGAGAATATAACCCAGGGGCACCATCTGCCGGGCTTCCCGTATGACTCCGGTGATCATGTGGGCGGCTATGAAGAAAGGCACGATCACAAAAATACTTTTTAAGAAACGCGGACTTTTGGGTAAACCCAGTAAAGCCAGAAACCAAAAGATAGAAAAAGCCAGGAATGGATAAATGTAAATGCCACCCAGGATGGCATGATAAGGATCAGTCAGCTCATGCCAGATGCCCTGGATATTATCCGTCCAGTGAATGGCCCCGACTAAATGCGGCTGGAAGCGCGTGATATAGCGCAGAGTGCCTTGAGCGATGAAGGCCGGGAGTGCCAGCACCACCGTGCGCAATCCAGTTCGCAAAACGGCGGGCAGCTTCCAGGATTTTACGTTGTAGCGAAAGAAGCCCAAAGGCATCACCAGCATGGTCTCGTTGGTCAGCCCACCTCCCAGGAGTAAAAGCACACAGAACAAGAGGTCATTTTCTTCGCGAATCGCCCATAGACCGAGAACGAACAGCAGCATCAAAAGCGGAGCGCTCTCCTGCAGGTCGCCGATCAGGAAGCCAACCATCAGACTCGCGCTCAGGATCATCACACCGGCAAAGGCCTCGATCTCAGTGAACCATTTACGCAGGAAATAGTGGAAGGCGACAAAGGCCAGAAACACAAAGATAAACCGGCTGATCGTGTAGCTGGCGATGATAGAGATATTGAACAAACGATGAAAAACTTCTGGGATAAGGAACTGCATCAACCGCGATTGTTCGTTGTTGTAATATTGGAAGGCCATCAGCAGGCTGTGATTTTCCACAAGCTTACCATTCTGCCAGTCATCGGTAAGACGCAGCTTGAGGACCAGGTCGGTTAGGCTTATAAAGAAATAGATCGGGATGTATACCAGTGCCTGGCGATGGCCTGGCAGGCTGGATACAAGCGATTTATAACCTTTCTTTGTCTTGGATAATATATTCATGATGACTGCTTGACTGGTCAAAGCGGGGGATCCGATATTCTTGATTTATTATTATATTAGAAATGGGAAATATATAATTGAATAGGAAGATTTCTTCGAGGCAGCAGCAGGATAATCCCATGAAACGACCGATCAAGCAGATTCTCAAGAATACATTTCTCTATCATCCGTTGCGCAACTGGATGATCAGGAGCAGAGACGCGAGAGAACTCATTGAATGGGAAAAGCGAGGAATGCCTATTCCGCCACCGCACATCGTCAAGCAGAAAACACTCCAAACCTATTCAATAAAATTCAGCCTCAAAATATTGGTAGAAACTGGAACTTTATATGGCGACATGGTCGAAGCAATGAAGGAGGTTTTCGAACGCATCTATTCTATTGAACTGGATAACCAGCTATATGAGGAAGCAAAGAAGAGATTCAAAGCAGCTAAACACATAGAACTGATCTGCGGGGATAGTGGGGTTGAGATGATAAACCTGATGGACAAAATAGATGAACCTGCCCTGTTTTGGCTTGACGCCCATTATTCGGGAGGGGTAACAGCCAAAGGGGAAAATGACACCCCTATCTATAATGAGTTATCCAACATACTCAATGCCCCCGATAGAGGACACGTGATTATCATCGATGATGCACGGTCATTCGGATCTGACCCTGATTACCCGAACATAGACGAGCTTTTTGATTTCGTCAAATTACAAAGGTCAAATCTGGAAATTGCTGTTCAGGATGACAGCATCAGAATTACGCCAAAGCAATAGCCGCCAGACAAGACGCTGCTATGAGTAAGGTCTATCGCCTATCAGAGTGCATTTTCCATGGGATTATGACCAGGCATTTAGAGCCTGTCTTAAACGCCGTTCAATGTATACTTGCATGTAAAATAGCATAGGTGCGGGAAAATCAATAAATTGCAGGATCGAGAAAGACGATGAACGAAGAAATCGATTTTGAAGAATTGGCGCCCTGGTTGGTAATCATCATCACCTTGGTTGGCGGTTTTCTGCGAGTGCTTCTCCTCGGCAATAAAGGGATGGGTTTGGATGAAACGGTCAGCGTGTGGCTGGCCAGCCACAGTATTGGCGATATGTTGCAATGGATTGTCAGGATCGACCAACACCCACCTCTTTATTACTTCTTGCTCCATTACTGGATAGCACTCACCGGGGATACACCTTATTTTGTCCGTCTGCTTTCTGTACTGATCGGCACAGGTACAATCCCAATTATTTATTTGATCGGTAAACGCATGTCTGGTGGGATGATGGGGCTGGCAGCAGCAGCGTTCCTGGCTTTTTCGCCTTTCAACATCTACTATGGTCAGGAAGCGCGCATGTACACCCTTCTGACGTTCAATGCCGCCGCAGCGATTTATGCCCTGGTCAGGCTGCTCACGGATGCACGCTCCGCCAGGCCTATTGGCAGCCAATTACGGGAATATCTGCATGCCTGGCGTATACCTGGACCGGTTGAAACTGGCGATGAAGGCGAATTTAGCTATAAGATTGAGGTCCGCGATCAATCCAGATGGAGGGCATGGGTTTTACGCCATCGTTGGTTACCCATCAAGACCGTTGAAACGGACCTGGCCTGGGTCGCGTTTATCGTGTTCTCAGCTGCGACCCTGCTCAGCCATAATACGGCCGTCCTTTTCCCCTTAGCCACCAATATCTTCATTTTGGGTCTGATGCTTTTTCAGACGATAAATAAATCAGGGGTTCAACCTGCCTTCCAGACTCCCTCTTTTGCAAACTGGGCAAAGGCTCAGATTGGAATCCTAATTCTATGGATTCCCTGGATATTTTCCTTCATCAAGCAATCCAGCGCAGTCTATCAGAGGTTTTGGATCCCAAATCCCAATTGGGACGCGGTTATGCTGGTGCTTAAATCTTTTTTGGATACCTCTGAGCCGATTCAAACCAACATCGCCATGGTGATCTGGATCGTGTACACGCTGGTGTTTTGTTCAGGATTGGTGTATTTCCGGAAAAAAATTGCGCAATTCTGGTTTCTGGCTGCTCTTTTCGCCATCCCCTTTCTGGGCGAGCTGATGGTGAGTATTTGGCGGCCGATTTTTTTGGATCGAACCCTGATCTGGACAACGATTCCCTTGTACCTGGTGCTGGCGGCCGGTATCGCTCAATTAAGATTCCGTTTTCTGATTATTATGGTGCTGGGAAGTTTAGGCGTCATCAACCTGTTTTCTGTCGGTGATTATTACAGCTTCTTTCAAAAAGAGGATTGGAACTCTGCTGCCCGTGATATCGCAGGGTACACTGAAAAGGATGATTTAGTCCTTTTCAGTACCAATTTAGGAGAAATCTCGTTCGACTATTATTTTAAACCGTATGAAGACTATTATTTTATCGAGGTGGAGAAACAGGGAGTTCCTCAAGATCTGTTCGCAAGTGGTATCTTGGAACCCCAGATGACGACCAACGATATATCCGGTTTAATTTCATTGTTGAGCGGACATAATAGAGTTCTGGCTGGTTTACAGCCATGAATCGTACACTGATCCAATGGGGTTAATCCCGCAAACGCTGGCATCCCAGATGAAATTAATCCGGAAGGAAGATTTTAATGGGGGGCAGGTCCAATTGTATGGAACTCCCTGAGCCTGAGTTCTACGCAGAAATCTGACATAAGTTAATCTATCTGCCGCCTGACGGCCCGCACCGGCGCTGGGGAGGGTGTGGACTGCTTGGGAGCATGAAAAACCGAAGCCGGAAAAATGCTCGAAAATGCAGCACGCCGCGAAGCGGCAGCCCCCAGCGTCCAGTTCACGCTTTGCTTGGCATGATTTGTTTGTGCATGATACTGGCAAACTTATCTTTCTACGCAAGATTATTCAAGAAATGAACAATCGCGCCAAACATGGTTATGCTGTCTATGGGATCAAGCATTCAAAAAATGTTGTTGATCTGAAAACGGATAAGCATGAAATTAATGCACTCCAACCTGAGCATTACCGATGGGGTGGATGGAGTTCTATTAACTGCGGATGTGGGGAAAAGAATTACCGAATTAGGGGGACCAACTTGCGCGAGGAGATGTTTCTCAGGGGAATATTGCCAGTCAAATTATCGCTTTGGCTGAGATGGTAAAGAATTCCCAAAGCTAAATTTCTTATGTTTTACTCCTTAGCAATTTATCAACGTCCATGGAAAACTTCCTTTTATGGAGTTTTGCACGATGTTGGCCCGATGCCCATTCGGAAATCATATTTAGAGTTCCCCGCCATGAATTGTGATACGACAGTAGAGTCGGTCTCTGTTGGCCCTTTGATAGCAATCACAAAATAAATATTCTCATCTTCAGTGACTACTCTCCAAAATGGGCCAGTTGGATGGCCTTGTCGTTGGGCAACATATTGGGGTAATTCGACTACTTTCTTACAAGTAACTTTTTCGATATATTCTTTTACTTCTTCAGGGTTGACTTCAGGATATTGATCGCCATTTTTCCCTGCATTATATAAAACAATCTGGCCACTTTTCCAGGTACCACTTTGTGAGAAGAAAAAGACACCCAGGCAAAGGCCTTGATCGTTAAAAAAGGTTCGATATATATGCCATCTGGCGCATCGAGATATGGCACATATACAGGTGATCCTGCTCTAAATTCCTTCGTGCATTGCTCTATGAGTGTTTGAAACGAAAAAGGGTCATTAATAACCGCTTTTGCTAAATCATTTAATTGAGTGCTATTTTGGATTCCTGCGGATATAATCCATTTCACAACCCATGTATTGGTCGGAGGTGCAAAGAAGGCCATGGCGCATAATTGACCTTGTCTATAAAGGGGCAAGTAATAACCTGAGTCCGAACCCAGGGAGGATTGATAATAAGACTTGCCAAATGAAAAATCTTCTGTGCAGAAATCGACTAGCTCTTTGTAATTTGTCGCATCTTTTTTAATTTCATTCAGCATCTTTACTTCACGGTCAGTTTGCATTTCAAGCTTTGGCTCAATGGTCTCCATGCTCAATATGGGCGTTTCCGTAAAAATGGGTTTTGGTGGGATTGGAGTTATTTCAAAGGTTGGTGAAGGGTAAGGCGTGGATTTCATAACCTCATGAGAGATTATTGAAAGGGTGGGAATTTCATTTTCAAGTTGAATTGTAGGAAAGTTTGTGGTTGGTGCTGAAACTGAATTTTGTTCCGATACAGAATTATCACATGCTGTCAAAACAATAATTAGGAGCAGCGGATATAACTTCTGGAAAATTTTCATTTTCCCCTTTAATGTTGGTTACCAGCCATTGATTAAATGCTATTCAGTCATCATATTTATTGGAATGTTAAAACATTCTGCGATAATTGCTGATACCAAAATGGCTTAAAAAAGGGGTAAAAAGTGGGCCCGGAAGGGATCGAACCTTCGACCAAGCGGTTATGAGCCGCGCGCTCTGCCACTGAGCTACGGGCCCTGAGCGACGGGAAAATTATATCATGAGAGAGCCAGTCGGGCAGGAAAAGTTCCGAGATTTTAATCGGAAAATTTCCATTTTTGCTGACCCAATATTGGACCTAATAAATCTGTCGGTTTTTCATGACCCCTTCTTTGATAAAATGATTCCAGGAATACACTTACCAACAATCGGGCATAAAAAGGTTTTTTCCTTTGGCTCTGGTTTTATCAAACTCTCGCAAAACCAACCCCAGACAACTATATAAATTTCTACGGTTGTTGTTTTTTCTGTTAATAACCTGCCTGCTGGCCGGCTGCAGTCCGGCTGCGCCGGAGGTTAACCCGGCCTCGCTGCAATCGATCCGGGTGGTGATGGATAACAATTACCCACCTTATTCCTTCCTGGACAATGACGGCAGCCTGCAAGGGATTACGATTGACCAGTGGCGGCTGTGGGAAAAGAAAACCGGCATAAAAGTGGAAATATCCGCCATGGATTGGGGGACGGCTTTGACCCGCATGGAAGCCGGTGAGTTCGATGTGATTGATACCCTGTTTTACAGTGAAAAACGGGCCCAAATATATGATTTTTCAAAAGCATATGCCCGGCTGGATGTGCCGATTTTCTTTTTACAATCCATTTCGGGCATCACCGATGCTTCGTCGCTGCGCGGTTTTCCGGTAGCGGTAAAAAGCGGGGATGCTGCAATCGACTTTTTACGCAGCCAGGGGGTGGACCAGATCCTGGAATACCCCAGTTATGAGAGCATTATTCAAGCAGCAAAAGATAAGCAGGTGATCGTTTTTGTTGTGGACCAGCCGCCGGCGCTCTACTATCTGTTTAAACTGGGGATTTACGATCAGTTCAACCAGACTCAACCGTTATACAGCGGGGAGTTCCACCGGGCGGTGCTCAAAGGCAACTCGCAGATCCTGCAAACAGTCGAACAGGGTTTTGCCATGATCAGCCAGCAGGAATACAGTGCGATCGACCATAAATGGCTGGGGCAAAAGACTTTCGCTCCCTGGATCTGGCAGACGTTGGAGATTACCGGCGGAGTGATCTGCCTGGTGATCATCGTTCTGGCCGGTTGGAGCTACAGCTTGCGGCGGACGGTGGCCAAACGCACGGCGGCCCTCAACCAGGCAATGAATGAAGTCTCAGCCAGCGGAAGCAAATATCGCCAGCTGGTGGCTAATCTGCCGGGGGTGGTATTTCGCTGCGCGAATGATGCCGATTGGACCATCCTATATATCAGCGATCTGGTTTTTGACCTGTTGGGTTATCCAACAACCGATTTCTTAAATAAACCGGTGATTGATTTGTTAAAGCTGGCGCGGGAGAAAAACCCACAAACCTTATTGAGAACGATTGAGGAAGAGCTGAAAGAGAGCGGCACCTTCACCGCGGATTTCAGTATAATCAGCGCGCGCGGTGAGGAAATCTGGATGACAGCTCGCGGACAGGCCGCCGCGAACCAGGCAGGCGAGATCCAGTGGGTGGATGGGTTGGTGCTGGATATTTCCGAGCGTATGCGGGCGGAGACTGCCCTGGTTGAAAGTAAGGAAGCGCTGCACATTCGTGAAAAAGAGGCGCGCCGCCTTTCTGAGCTGATGGTGGCCCTGACGCGGATCAGCATGGGGTTATCCCTTGCCCATACCCCGGATGATCTCTTCCGCGGGGCAGTGGAAGCAGGGACGCGCCAGCTGGGTTTTGACCGGATGGGGATCTGGCTGGTGGATGAGAATGATCCTAAGATGAGCTTCGGTACGTTTGGCGTGGATGAGCAGGGGAATATCCGTGATGAACGTCATCGACACCTGCCGATGGACCCGGCATTTGTAGAGAGCCGGCTGGTCGAGGGGAAAATACCGGTGATACTTTCGGCTCAAAGCGGTTTAAGGAATGATCAATTAGAGGTTGTAGGTTCAGGCGACCATGCGGCGGCGGCGCTGTGGGACGGGCAGGTGGTGAAAGGGTATATCTCCGTCGATAACCTGATCCACCGCCAGACGATCGACCCTCAACAGATCGAAGTCCTTTCGCTGTTTGCACAGGTTGTTGGCCAGCTCTTTTCGATCAAGAAAGGCGAGGCAGCTGTGCGCAGGCTGAACGCCGAGTTGGAAGACCGAGTGCTGCAGCGCACTGCCCAGTTAGAAGCCAGCTACGCCGAAATGCAGTCATTTTCTTATTCTATTTCGCACGATTTGCGCGCACCGCTGCGCGGCTTGAACAGCTTCAGTCAGATTTTAGAAGAAGAATACGGGAACCATTTGGATGACCAGGGCCGCGATTATTTGCACCGGATCCGGGCGGCGGGCGCGCATTTGACAGATTTGATCGATGCCCTGCTGAAACTGGCGCGGATCTCGCGCAGCGATATCCAGATGGTAGACGTGCACCTGGGAAGGATGGCGCAGGAGATCGCCGAATCCCTGGCTGCCGGCCAGCCTGAGCGTAAAGTCGCCTGGCAGATAACGCCCGATCTGCACTGCGTGGCTGACCCGATCTTGATGCGCGTCGTGCTTGAAAATTTAATAGGAAATGCCTGGAAATTTACTTCCCGGCATGCCACTGCCTGCATCGAAGTGGGCAAGACCGATTTGGATGGTGAAACTGTCTTTTACATCCGGGATGACGGTGCCGGGTTCGACATGCATTATGCTAGCAAAATGTTTGGTGCTTTCCAACGACTGCATTTACCATCGGAGTTTGAAGGTACGGGGATCGGCCTGGCGATTGTGCAGCGCGTCATTCACCGTCATCACGGCAAAATTTGGTCGGAGAGCGCGGTGGACCAGGGCGCGACTTTTTTCTTCACCCTGAGCGATGGGCATTCCGGATAGGGCTAATCCTGAAAGGTTTGCAGCCGCCACCTTACAGGCGCCTTTCAATTCGCTGTGGGTCTTGAAATTGGCGTATTGATAGTATATTCTTAATAAGATCGCATCTGTACTTTAAGATTCGTTCGAAATGGCAAACCCGGTGAAAACCGGGGACGCAAAGCCGCGGGTCTACCGTCTACATTAGGGACCAGGACTGCCGGGCTGCCGAAAACGAACCGCCATTGGCTGTTCAAAAAGCGCCCAGGGAGGCGTTTTTTTTATCCCCCGCCCCCGCTGGGTGTGATCTGGGCTGGCGAATGAAGTTCCATTATTCATTATTGCTTCATTCGTATGGTCAATCTTAAATCAAGGCCTTGTGAGGGCGATTTATCACCGCTTTTTTACCCTCGCAAGGCAGCATTAAAGAAAAAGAAAGGAGTCCTGGAAAAATCCGGGACTCCTTTCTTTTAATCAGGTAAGTCATAAAGCTATTTATTACCCGGATTGATTTTATATCCCCGGCCGGGGACGGTTAGAATGTGCGCGGCGCCGTTTTGCAGCCTGACCTTCTGGCGCAGGCGGCGGACAAGCTGGGCCAGGGCATCATCGCGAATGCTGTCGATAAATACCTTGTCTTCGGGCCATACCGAACGGATCAGGTCGTCTTTTTCGCACACCATGCCGGCATGCGCCTGCAGGGTCTGCCACAGGCGCAGTTCTTTGGCGGTCAATAGAGAAGTGTCTAAGGATGGACCGTCCGCGTTGGTCGGTGGGAGGGTGGGCCGGGCGAGGAGCGGGATGGCCTCCAGACGGCTGAGAGCCAGCTCTTCGGAGGTGGGTCCGGCCGACCAGAATTCATCCAGGCGGCGGCGCATGGCGGGATGGGCCTGCAGCGCATCGGGTTCAAGCGGGCAGCCCGCGGCGTAAGCCTCACAGGCTGCCCTGAGGAGGACTGGATAGCCCCCACTGAACTGCACCAGGCGCGAGATGACGGATCCATCCCAATTCAGGCCGGCACGTGCGGCAGAGCCGGCGGCGCTCCACACGGCGTCTTCCTGGGCCAGCGGGCCTAGCCAGAGGGTATGCGCAAAAAACAGCTCGGCCAGCTCGCTGTGGGGGTCCACGGGCTGGCGGGCAGCGATGATATAGGTCAGGGCATATTTGTGGTCATCGCGCAGCGCCCTGAGCCGGCTGTATACCAGAGGGTGAAGTTCCGCCGGCAGGGCGTCAAAACGGTCGAAAAGCAGGCAAAACCGGCTTTCGGGGGTGATTAACCGGCTCGCCAGGGAACTTTCCAGGGCATCAAATTCGTCTACAGATTGAGGAATGGGTGCGCTGCCCAGGCTGCGCCCGATCAAGCGCCAGAAGGCGCCCGCATCCGGCGGCGACAACCGGTTGCAGTCCACCAAGGCCAGGGGCACCCCCAACCCGGAGCGGTTAGCTACAAAGCCAAGCAGGTTGCTCTTGCCGGCTCCGCTCAAACCGATCACCGCCGCGCATTCCCCATGCTGCACGGCGGCAGCCAGCGCGTTGACTTCGGTGGAGCGGTAGTTGGCAGGATAGGAAGCCCAGGTGGTAGACATGATGCCCTTTGTTAAGCTATTATACAATAGGGAGTGATGAGCATGGCAGGAATATTCGGAACCTTGCGCGCGCGCTGGAAGCTGGCCGCACTGGTGGGACTGGTTTTAATGCTGGTCTCGCTGGCGCTGCTGGTCTACGCCCTTTCCCCGGCCGGGGGTGCCGTGCGGGTCCAGATTACCCTGGCGCCGACGATGTTCGTGCCTCCAGGAGGCGTGCCGTGAAACAGCGCGCGATCTGGGTAGGCCTGTTTGGATTTCTGTTGATCGCCCTGGCAGGCTGCGCTCCGGCAGCCACCTCGGCTCCGGCGCCTACCTCCGCGCCGGCTGCCACTTCGGCTCCAGCGGCTACCGCCGTCCCAACTGCCACAAAGGCACCGCAGGCCACCGCGGCCCCCGCAGCCTCGCAAGCGCCCGTTACGCCGGCCCCTACCTCTTCACCTGCAAATATCACCTCCCAACCGGATCTGCATACGCCGACCTTACCGGGTTCCCCGACCTTGCAGCCCACGCCCATCCAGGAACAGCGGGTGATCGAGCTGGAATGGCCGTCCGCGCTGCGCCTGGGTGAATCCGACCTGGTGCGCCTCTCGCTGGTGCCCTATAAGGACGGGTACGTGGTCACCGCGGAATTTCCGGAGCATGTTGTGGAAAACCAACCCCTGCCGGTGGTCCATCTGGCAGGGTACACCCTTTCGGGGGTGGCGCGGCTGGACGGGGTCGGATTTGAGATTTCGCCGGGCAGCGAGATCGAGCATCCCCTGCCAGCGGATGAGACCGTCACCTGGCGCTGGACGCTCAGCCCTAAATCTTCGGGCCAGCAGCGCCTCTCCATCTCATTGACGCTGCTCTGGACGCCTGACCCGGGCAACCCTGCCCCGGCCAAACAGCAAGAAGCCTTCTCGCGCCCGTTAACCATTCAGGTCAGTTCGGTGTTCGGTTTGAGCCGCGCCCAGGCGATGACGACCGGTTTTTTTGGCCTGGTCTTTGGCGCCGGATTAGGGGCAGGGGCCCTGGCGCTGCGCCCGCGCGCGGCGCGCTCGCTGCTGCGCACGCCGCAGCCCAATGCCGGCCTGGTGCTTGAACCGCGCCCGGGAATTCAGCTGGAAGCGGAGGAAACCGGCCTGCTGCAGGCCCTGTTCGCGCGCTATTCGCGTCTGGCGCTGGAAGATGAGTTTTTATCCGGATACTCCGGCGCGCGCACCTTCCTGGCCCTCCCTGTCCATCCGGACGGACGGGCCGACGCGTACACCATTGTCAAAATCGGCAGCCGTGTTTCCATCCAGCGCGAAGCCGAAGCTTACGAGCATTACGTCAAAGACCGCCTGCCGCCGGTGACCGCGCGCATCCAGCATGCCCCGGTGACCCTGCCGGGCAGTACCCGGGCGGCTGTGCGCTACACCTTTATCGCCGAGCCGGGACGTCTGCCTACCAGCCTGCACCTGGCCCTGCTGGCGGACCAGGATCCCGCGCTGCTGTGGCGCCTGTTTGAGACTTTCGGGCCCAACTGGTGGATGCAGCGCCGCGCTTATTCATTCCGCTGGGCCAGCGAATACGATCACCTGCTGCCGCCGCATTTCGTGCTCGAACCCGCCGCCGCGGGCGCGCTCCTGGGCGCGCGTTTGCTGAATGAGCTCACCCTGCCGGAGAAGATCGCCCTCGCACCGGGCGACCTGGTGATGGTAAAGGCATTCCAACGCAGTGAAAGGCGGGCGGACGGCGTGACCTACACCCTGTATGGCCGGGCTCATCCCGGGCGGGCGGCGCTGCGCCTGCGCTGGCTGGCAGACCGTTTGCCCAATCACACCCTGGCCCGGGTGACCGCCACGCGGGCTTCGCTGCTGCAGGGCTGGACCGCCGGGTTCGACCGGCGAGGACTTCCCGATCCGCTGCCCGGCCTGGATGCGCTGCTGGGGCGGACCATTCAGGGTACCCAATCCATCATCCACGGCGACCTCAACCTCGAAAATGTACTGGTCGGGCCGGGCGGTTTCACCTGGCTGATCGATTTTTCGGAAACGCGCGAAGGTCACCCATTGATGGATTTTTCCCACCTGGCAGCCGAGATCATCGGCCATATCTACGCGCCCGGCCTGACCGCGGAAGACTACCTGGCGCGGCTTTCCAGGCAAGAGCTGCCCCTGCTGGCTGCGCTGGAGGGCATCGCCGGGCGCTGCCTGTTCAACCCGGCTGATGCGAGTGAATACCGCCAGGCGCTTTCCCTGGCCTGCCTGGGGGGGCTCAAATATCCCAATTTAGATGCCCATGCCAAAGAACTGCTCTATCTGACCGCGGCCTGGGCCCTGGCGTAGCGCGGTTGCCATAAAACCACCCGGGGGTGGGTGAAAAGCCCCCCCGCGTGGGGCTTGAATCTGCTTCCCGGTGGGCGGCTAAGCTGGAAGCATGGACGCACTTACCTTCCCCTTACCGAACCAATTGTTAGTGGTGGTCGCTCCGCATGCTGCTCGCAGCCGTATGCTGGATCTGGTGGCTCAACTGGCGCTGCACGGCGCGGTGCGGATTTTGGATGCCGGCAACCAGAGCAATGTCTACCCGATTGCTCAGCGCCTGCGCCGCTCGACCGTCGATGTAAACGCCGCTTTGCGGCGAATTCAAGTGCAGCGGGCCTTTACCTGCTACCAGGTGGCGGCGCTGCTGGTGGAGGCTCAGCCGGCGCCAACGGCGACCCTGGTATTGGATTTTCTGTCGACTTTTTACGACCAGGACGTCAAACTGCCCGAAGCCACCCAACTGCTGCGCGGCTGCCTGAAAGAACTGCGCCGGCTGGCCGAACATTCCCCGGTGTTGGTCTCCTCCCGGCCGCCGGTCGCGGCCTGCGCCGAGCGCATGCCCCTGCTGGACCTGCTGCGGGAAAGCGCCGCGCAGCTTTGGGAGACGGAGCCAGAACAAAATTTACCGGTCACACCGCCCTCGCTGCCGCTGATCGGGGACGGCGGGTCACCCTCCCCAAGCGGCAGGCCGGATAAGCTTCGGGGGAGGGAGTAACCATGGGACGCACTTTACCCTCGGCGACGATGGCCTTCTACGAGGAGGTCGGATCGTTCGCGCGTTTCCGGCGAGCGCTGCGGCGCAGCGACCAGGTGGCGCTGGATGATCTGTTTGCGGCGGCCCAGCAGCACCTGGCCGCCGCCGCTTACGCGGCGCACGCCCTGCCGATGGAGGTCTTTTTGCTGTCGATGCTGCTGGAGGAACACAAGGAGGTGCTGCGCCTGCGCGCACTGGTGGAGCGCGCGCTGGATGAGCCGGGCCAGGGTTAACGCCCGCGGGTATATGATGGCTGAATGGACGGGCTGGCTGTTCGATCTATTTGACGATCCCGAAGACGGGGTGGTGCTGTGGCTGATCGCCGATTCGGGAGAGCGGGTGCGCCTGTGCCAGCCGTTCCCGATCACCTTTTATGCCGCCGGGCCAGACGGGCGGCTGCGCGAGCTGTGGCGCTGGCTGCGCGCCCAACCGGTCAGCCTCAACCTGGCGCGGTCCGAAAAGCGAGATTTATTTCAGCCGGCGCCGATGACGGTGCTGGCAGTGGAAGTGCCGCGGGCGGCGGACCAGGTGGGGCTGTTTCGCCGGGTGGTGCAGGCTTTTCCCGATCTATCCTATTATGATGCCGACGTGCCCCTGGCCCTGCGCCACGCGGCCCGTTTTGATACTTTTCCCCTGGCGCGGCTGCGGGTAACGGCCGACCGCGAGGGCCGGGTGCAGTCATTGGCGGCGCTGGACAGTCCCTGGGATCTCGATCCGCTGCCGGCGCCGCTGCGCATCATGCAGCTGGAACCGGACAGCGACCCCGACCACGCCGCGCCGCGCGCCCTGATCGTGCGTTTTGAACGGCACAGCTATCGTTTCGCCCTGGATGCGCCCCGCCCGCTGGTGATCAACCTGCGGGCATTGATCCGGCGCTGCGATCCCGACCTGCTGCTGACCAGCTGGGGCGATACCTGGCTGCTGCCCCGCCTGCTCGAGCTGGTCCACCAGGTGGGCATCCCGCTGGCGCTTAACCGCGAGCCGGGGCGCGGGGTGGCGCGCCGCGCGCAGCGCTCGTACTTTTCATACGGGCAGATCATTTACCGCGGGCAGCAGATCACGCTTTTTGGGCGCTGGCATATCGATCGCGGTAACGCCGTGCTGTGGGAGGATTACAGCCTGGCAGGCACATTTGAGGCCGCCCGGGTGACCGGTTTTCCGATGCAGCAGGCGGCCCGGGTCTCACCGGGCAGCGGCATTTCCGCCATGCAGGTGACCACCGCCCTGCGCATGGGGGCGCTGGTGCCGTGGAAGAAGCAGCAGGTGGAGCGGCCCAAGACGGCGCTTGACCTGCTGCACAGCGACATGGGCGGGCTGGTTTACCAGCCCCTGTCCGGGCTGCATTTCGATGTGGGCTCGATCGACTTCATCTCCATGTATCCCAGCATCATGGTGCGCGGCAATATCTCGCCCGAGACCCGCCCGCACGACCCGGCGGGCCAATCGCTTGACCAACCCGGGCTGATCCCGCAGACGCTGGGCCCGCTGCTCGAAAAACGCATCGCGCTGAAGCAGCGCCTGGCGAAGATGCCATCCTGGCACCCCGATCATGAAGCCAATAAGGCGCGGGCCTCGGCCCATAAGTGGCTGCTGGTGACCTGTTTTGGCTACCTGGGGTATAAAAATGCGCGCTTTGGGCGGATCGAAGCCCACGAAGCAGTGACCGCCGGGGGGCGCGAGGCGCTGCTGCGGGCCAAGGAGGTGGCCGAAGAACTGGGCTTTACCGTGCTGCACATGTATGTGGATGCGCTGTGGGTCAAGCGGGAAGGGGCCCGCCACCCGGACGATTTTCAACCCCTGTTGGAAGCGATCTCCAGGCGCACCGGGCTTTCGATCGCCCTGGATGGGGTCTACCGCTGGGTGGCTTTCCTGCCTTCCAGGCGCGATGGGCGCGTACCCGTGGCCAACCGCTATTTTGGCGTCTTTCAGGATGGTTCGGTCAAGCTGCGCGGGCTGGAGGCCCGCCGGCGAGATACGCCGGGGTTTGTGTCCACCCTCCAGCAGCAGATGATCGCCTGCCTGGCCAAGGCAGAGACCCCGGCGGATGTGCCGCGCCAGGCCGCGGCGGCGGTGCAGGCGCTGCGCCGCGGCCTGCGGCGGCTGTACTGTGGGGACGTGCCGCTCGACCAGCTGCTGGTGGGGCAGAAGCTCAGCCGCAAGCTGGAGGCTTATACCACGCCCTCGCCGTCCGCGCGCGCGGCACAGCAGCTGCAGCAGGTGGGGAAAATCCTCGAGCCGGGCCAGCGGGTGTACTTCTTATGGCTGCGCGGCCGGCCGGACGTGCATGCCTGGGACCTGCCCCGCCCGCCGGCGTATGCCCGCCTGGACCTGGAGCGTTACACCGAGCTGGCCCTGCGCGCAGCCGAAGCCGCGCTGCACCCATTTGGCATCACGGCCGATATGCTGCGGGCGTGGGCGATCGGGCAGCCATACGCCGTGCCGCTGCCCATGCCGCGCCGCGCCGCGGGAGCGTGGAGCCGGCAGGATGCGGGCTGGGGATTGGCGACCCCGGTCCCCGCGGCCCTGCAGGCAGTGGCATAAATATTTTTAAACGCCGTAAAATATTCCCCACCCACCGCCACAGGCGTGCTTCGCATGACCCCGCCCCGTTTTCGGGGCGGGGGAACCAAAAAACGGGAACATTTTGCCCATGCTCAGGCATGGGCAAAATGTTCCCGTAAAAACTATTTTTTTCTACGAGGGAGTGCATCTTTAAAGGCCAACCCCAGGATTGAAGTGAGGGAAAAAAGCCATAATGCTTGTTAACTCGGGTTAAGGTACCAGCATAACCTTAATTGAATCCCGGGCCCCGGTGACCAATTTAAATGCGGCGTCAAACTGCTCCAGCGGGAAGGCGTGGGTGACGATGTCTTCGACCGGCACCTGCTTCTTAAGCAGCATATCGATCGCCAGCGGATAGCAGTATGGGCTGAGGTGAGCGCCGTGGATGTTGAGCTCTTTGGTGTCGCCGATGATCGTCCAATCGACCTGTACGGGCTCGCCGAAGACGCTGAATTCGACAAAGGTCCCCAGGCGGCGGATCATGTGCAGCCCCTGGATCACGGACTGCGGGTGGCCGGTGGCCTCAATGTACACGTCGCAGCCGTAACCGCCGGTGAGCTTTTTTATCTCGGAGATAACGTCGGTCTCGCGCGGGTTGAACACCAGATCCGCGCCGGCTTTGCGGGCAATTTCCAGGCGGTTGGACTGCAGGTCGAGGGCGATCAGGCAGCCGGGGCTTTTCAGCCGGGCGGCGGCTACCATGCCCAGGCCCAAGGGCCCACAGCCTGAGATCACCACCGTGTCGCCAAATTCAATGTTGCCGCGCTGCACGGCGTGGATGGCGCAGGCCAGGGGCTCGATGTAAACCGCCTGGCGCGCGGTGAGCGTGGGGGGAATCTTGTGGTTGATGGCATCGGCGGGAAACAGCATGTAGTCGGCCATCGCGCCGAAAGTGCGCTGGCGAAAGCCGTAGACGTCGTGCTTGCGGTCGCACATCCAGTACTGCCCGCGCTTGCAGAAACGGCACTCCCAGCAGGGCACAATCTGTTCGGATGTGGCCATGTCGCCCAGGGCCAGCCCGTATTTCTCAGCGGCCCCGGGACCCAGGGCGACCACCTCGCCCACGAACTCGTGCCCGGGGATGACCGGCGGCTGGCAGTAGCCGGGGCGGTATTCATCCCCCCAGAACAGGGGCGCGCCGGAGAAGCATTTTGAGTCGCCTGCGCAAATTCCGGCGGCGAGGACGCGCACCAGGACCTCGCCCGGCCCGACTTGAGGCACCTTGACTTCTTCGGGGCGGTAATCGTGCGGGCCGTAGCACATCACGGAATGCATGGTTTTGGGAAGAGCGATTTTAGGTGAATCCATGGATATTTCCTTTTTTATTTGCCGAGATTTACCACTGAGGCACGGAAACACAGAGAAAATAATATTTTCTGAGGCCCTTTTCAATGTGGGCGTAAATTGAGGCGAATATTTTTTATATTTCCAGCAGGGGCAGCAGCTGCTTGCGGTAAATGCCTTCCCAGGTGAAATCGTGGCGCACCCGCACGCGCATGCGGTAGACCGGGTCGCTGAGCAGGCGTCCCGCGATCAGGGAGGCGATCTGTTTGGGATCATCTTGCGGGTCAAAGTAAGCGGCATTTTCTCCGGCCAGGGCCTGCAGCAATTCGAGGCGGGTGCAGAAGATGGGGATGCCCGCCAGACCGGCTTCCAACAAAGGCACCCCGAAACCCTCTTCCCGGCTGGTGAGCAGCAGCGCGTCCGCCAGGCGGTAAAAACCTAACAACCCGGCCTCACTCAACCCTTCGGGGAAACGCTCAGCCAGGAAGAAGGCAGCGCCTTCCAGCCCCAACTCGGCGCGCAGTTTTTTCAAACTTTCCAGATAGGCTTTGCCCTGCGGGGTGGGTTGGCCGGTGACGATTAACGCCGCCTGCGGCATGCGCTGGCGCAGCTCGGCCAGCGTTTGGAGGGCTAATTCCAGGTTCTTGCGCCGGTTAAGCCGCACCGGGCAGAGTAAAATCGGCGCGGCCATGGTCAGGTGCAGGTCATCCGCCAGGCGAGCCAGGTGGTGGGGCAGGCCCAGAAAATCTACCAGGTCCAGCCCGGCCGGCACCACCGTGATCTGGCGCATGGGGGTATCGATCAGGGCGGCCAATTCCTGGCGGCGAATTTCGGAGACCGTGACCTGTTTGACCCCGGGCCAGGCGGTGCGCAGCAGGTCCCAGGGCCAGCCGTCATGCAGCTCGGACTGGTAGCGTTCGGTCTTCCAGGCCAGGTCGTGGTGCCAGAGGATCAAGCGGGAGGGCTGGTTTTCCTGGGAAAGGTTATACAATGCCGCGGTCAGCGCCAGGTTTTTGTTCAACGAGGCCACGTTATGGGCGATGACCACCTGCGAGCCCTGGAAAAGGCGGCGCAGGTCGTTCTGGATTTGATCCACCAGGGCAGAGAAATCGGGAGGGATGATGCCCTGGTCGAGGCTGGCCTTGGCGCGCAGGATTTGGGGATGGCGGATATCGATCAGATTCACCGTTTCCACCGGAATACGGGCATCCCAGGTACGGCCGCGGCCGGTAAGGATATGCACCTGATGGCCAGAGCGGGCCAACTGGCTGGCCTGGCGGGCGAGAATGGTTTCTACGCCGCCCACGACCGGCGGTGCGGTGTAATGGATCAGATTGATCTTCATAAGGTGTATTATACGTGAATTCAGATTAAAAGTTGGATGGCGCCTGGGCGCTAGACGCCTGAGGCGCGGGTAATTTCTGGTATACTTTGGCGCGATGTCCCTGATCACTACATTTAACCTGGCAAAATCCTACGGCGCCGAAGATGTGTTCGCCGGGATCTCGGTTTCGGTCGCAAACCGGGCCAGAATCGGCCTGGTTGGCCCGAATGGCGCCGGCAAGACTACCTTACTGCGCATCATCCTGGGGTTGGAAGAACCATCCGCGGGCGTGGTGCATACCGCCAAGAACCTGCGCATGGGTTACCTGCCGCAGGAGGCCTCCTTCGAGAGCATGGAAGGGACGCTGTGGACGGAGTGTCTCGAGGTATTTCGCGATTTACGCACCCGGCAGTCCGAACTGGTCAAGCTCGAACACGCGATGAGCGACCCGAACAAGGCGGAAGGGATCCTCGAAACCTATGGGCGGCTGCAGCATGAATTCGAAGCGTTGGGCGGATATACCTACGAGAATCGCATCCGCCAGGTGCTGACCGGGTTAGGGTTCGCGCCCGGGGAGGAAAAACGACCGATCGAACAGCTTTCAGGCGGGCAGCGTACGCGAGCGCTGCTGGCGAAACTGCTGCTTTCCAGCCCGGATTTGCTGATGATGGACGAACCGACCAACCACCTGGACATTTCGGCGATCGAATGGTTGGAGTCTTACCTCAAGGATTGGGACGGTGCGGTGCTGATCGTATCGCACGACCGCTATTTTCTGGACCAGGTAGCCAGCACGATCTGGGAAATGGCCTCCGGGATGGATATTTTTCGTGGCAATTACAGCTCCTACCTGGAACAGCGAGAAGCGCGCTACCAGCGCCTGCTGGATGAATACCAAACTCAACAGGAATTTATCGTAAAAGAAGAAGATTATATCCGGCGGAACATATCCGGGCAGAATGCCCGCCAGGCTCAGGGCCGGCGGAAAAGGTTGGAGCGCATGCTCGAAGAAGCCCGGCTGACCCCGCCTGGCGAAAGCCGCAGCCTGCGCATGCATTTTGAAACCGGGGCGCGCTCCGGCGACCTGGTGCTGCGCACCTACGCCTTAGACATCGGATATGCGGACGAAGGACGCCCGCTGTTCTCGGTACCGGACTTGACCCTGTCGCGGGGGGAATGCGCGGCGATCATCGGCCCTAACGGGGCGGGAAAGACGACCTTTCTCAAGACCCTGCTGGAACAGATTCCACCTTATCGGGGAAAGGTGGGCCTTGGGGCCAACCTGACGATCGGCTATTTTTCACAGGCGCACGAAGGGCTGCACCCGGAATGGGACCTGATGAAGGAGATCGCCACGGCGGCTCCGCAGATGCGCCCGGCGGAAATCCGCGATTATCTGGCCAAATTCCTGTTCTCAGGCGACGACGTTTTCAAAGATGTGGCCGTCTTATCCGGCGGGGAGCGCGGGCGGCTGGCGTTAGCCTGCCTGGCGCTGCAGGGGGCCAACCTGCTGCTGCTGGATGAGCCCACCAACCACCTCGATTTGCCTGCGCAGGAAGTGCTGCAGTCGATCCTGAAAGATTACCAGGGCACGATCCTGCTGGTATCCCACGACCGCTACTTGATCGACGCCCTGGCGACGCAGGTCTGGGAAGTGCTCCCGGCGGAGAACCGGCTGCGGGTGTTCGACGGCACCTATACTCAATATAAATCGGCTCTGCAGGCGGAGGCCGAAAGGCTGGCTGCCAGTTTCAACGGCGCCCCGAAAGCCGTGTCAGCGCACGCTGTGGAGGAAAGAAAGTCCGCGGCGGGCTTGAGCAAGATGGAATTGAAGAAACGCCAGATGCGCCTGGAAGCGCTGGAAGCAGAAATATCAGGCCTGGAAGATGAACTGGCCGGAATTACCCGCCAGTTGGAGAGCCCGACCCAGGATGGGAGCAAGATCCAGAAGCTGGGGCAGGAGTACAACCGCCTGCAGGTGGCGATCGACGAGCGCCTGGTGGAGTGGGGGGAACTGGCTGAAGGGTAAATCCGCAATTTGAGATGAAAAGCAGATCGGCTCGCCGGACAATCCGTCCGGCGAGCCGATCTTTGTTATAATGAGTGTGCCGAAGGAGGGAATTGAACCCTCATACCCGTAGGTACACGATTTTGAGTCGTGCGCGTCTGCCAATTCCGCCACTCCGGCCGGGTAGACTAAGTATATCTAAACTTTGCAGAAGGGTCAAGATTTTTTATGAGACTGGGAATCATTGGATTACCGCAATGCGGCAAGACGACTTTATATAACGCGCTGACCCGCGGCACGCAGCCGACCGGCATCCCCACTGGCAAGATCGAGGTGCATACGGCGGTGGTGGATGTGCCCGACCAGCGGGTTGACAAACTTTCAGAGATGTTTAAGCCCAAAAAGACGATCTATGCCAAGGTCACCTATGCAGATATCGCCGGGTTGGATGGCTCCGCTTCCAAGACGGGCATTTCCGGCACGCTGCTCAACCAGCTCACTCAAATGGATGGATTTATCCATGTGGTGCGCTGCTTTGAGGATGAGAATGTACCTCATCCCAGCGGCAGCGTCGACCCGGCGCGCGACATCCTGGCCATGGACAGTGAATTTGTGCTCAACGACCTGATCGCGGTCGAGCGCAAGCTGGAAAAGTTGAGCGAGGAACGCAAGAAAGGCGCCGGGCGCGATAAGGGGATCATCGAACGCGAAATTGTCTTTTTCAACCGTCTGAATGAAGCCCTGGGCGAGGAGATCCCCCTGCGCGACCTGGAAATTTCCGCAGAAGAAGAGAAGATGACCGCCGGCTTCGGTTTTCTGAGCTTAAAGCCCATCCTGGTGGTATTTAACCTGGCGGAAGGCCAGAAGGCCCCGGAAATTGATTATTCACACAAACACACCCAGGTGGTGGCGCTGCAGGGCAAGCTGGAAATGGATATCGCCCAGCTGCCCCCGGAAGAAATGAAGATGTTCCTGGATGAATACGGGATCGAAGAACCCAGCCTGAACCGCATGATCCGGATTTCCTACAACCTGTTGGGACAGCAGTCATTTTTCACCGCCGGGCAGGACGAGTGCCGGGCGTGGACGGTGAGGCGCGGGGCGAATGCGCCGGAAGCCGCCGGGGAGATCCATTCCGACCTGCAGAAGGGCTTCATTCGCGCCGAAGTGGTGGCGTACGACGACCTGATGGCGTTGGGCGGATTAACCGAAGCCCGGGGTAAGGGCAAACTTCGCCTGGAAGGCAAGGAATATATTGTCCAGGATGGGGACGTGCTCAACATTCGCTTTGCGCTTTAACCCCTCGTAGATTCTGAGGCTGCCGGAAGATAATCAGGCAGCCTCAATATTTTTAACGCGTCATAGATTGCGGAAGTTTCGGTGTAAACTGGTGTAAGAATAACAGGTATTAAGCGGTACAAACAGGAGCGGGTATGAGCATCTTCGACCATAAACGGTTAACCGATACCACCTTCAAGCTGGATATCGAGCGCATGCGCCAGGGTTGGTATACCGATAAATACTTTACCAATATTGCACAAATGCTGCAGGTGCTGGCTGAACAGAGCTACACCTATGCTGGCAAGTCGCCGCACCTGTCGGAGAATCTGTCCGCCGATGGGATTGCCTGCGGCGACCTGGAAGTGGAAATGCAGTGGTTTACCCGGCGTCCGGGGAGGACGATCGTGGTGGGGGTGGATAAAGCCCTGGCGATGCTGCGCCACGCGACGGGGGCTTTTTCGGGCGAGGATTTCTACAACACGGCGGACCAGCTGGAGGTATGGGCGGTGCAGGATGGGTGCACGGTGACCAGCGACGGCGACCCGCTCACCGTCCAGCCGGTGATGCGCGTGCGCGGGTGTTACCGCGACTTTGCCATTCTGGAAACGCCTACCCTGGGGATCCTGACCCGGGCCAGCCGGGTGGCAACGAATGTCTATGAAACCCTGGTGGCGGCGAAGGGAAAACCGGTGCTGTTCTTCCCGGCGCGGTTCGACGTGCACGAGGTGCAGGCGGCTGACGGGTATGCCTATTCGATTGCCGTACAGCGCTACAACCATGATTTTGCGCGCACGGTCGGTCCATTTATTTCCACGGATGCTCAAGGGGATTGGTGGGGCGGTTACGGCGGCGGGACGGTGGCCCACGCGGCAATCGCCTGCTTCCTTGGGGATACCGCCGAGGCCATGCTGGCTTTTGCGCGGGTGCTGCCGCTCAACGTCCCGCGGATTGCGCTGGTCGATTTCAATAACGACTGCGTGGCCGACTCGTTAGCTACCTGCCAGGCGATGTTCACCACTTACCGGGAACTGGTCGACGCCGGCCGGGTGGAAGAAGCGGAACGCTACAAACTGTACGGGGTGCGCCTGGATACAAGCGGCTCGCTGCGCGACCATTCAGTGACGCCGCTGGGCGAGGCCTCCCTGGATCTGGGGGTGAACCCGCGCCTGGTATTCAACGTGCGCCTGGCGCTGGACACGGCCTGGGAAGGCTGGAAGCTGCCAGCGAGCTGGCGCGAGCGGGCCCGCCAGTTTTGCCAGGCGGTGAAAGTGGTGGTTTCCGGCGGGTTTAACCCGGAAAAGATCCGCAGGTTCGAAAAATTACGCGTGCCGGTGGATATTTACGCGGTGGGATCGGCCCAATTTGATAACCACGGCCCAACGGTGACCGATTATACGGCGGATGTGGTGCGGGTCAAGATCCACGGGCAGTGGGTAGACATGGCCAAAATCGGCCGGCGCCCGTGTGACAATCCTGATCTGGAAAGAGTGTGGTAAGGAGTTTTATTTCGACAGGAGCAGCGCGACCCAATCTCCCTGGGCGCGGGTCTCAACAAATTGCAGGCCGTGAGCTTCGCCAACCTGGCGGACGTTCGCGGCCTGTTCGTCCAGAATCCCGGCCAGAACGATCTTGCCCTCCACGGATACCAGATCCGCCAGACCGGCTTCGAACAGGCGAATGATTACCGGGGCCAGAATATTGGCCAGCACGAAAGGCGCCTGGCGCATGGAGAACTGCCCGGCCAGGATTTCTCCAACCGAGCCCAGGCCAATTTCAATGTGCGGGCTGATGGCGTTCGCGGCGCTGTTTTCACGGGTGGAGCGCACCGAGGCGCTGTCGATATCCACCGCCAGGGCCTGGCGCGCGCCCAACTTCAAGGCGGCGATGGATAAGATACCGGATCCGCAGCCCACATCGATCACATCGTCCCCAGGCTGGAGATGCTTTTCAATCATTTCAAGGCACAATTGGGTGGAGGGGTGGGTGCCGGTGCCGAAGGCCATGCTGGGATCGATTTTCACCGCTACCCGGCTCATATCGCTCTGCTCGATCCAGGCCGGCAGAACCAGCAGGCGCTGCCCGATGGGAATGGGGTGGTAATGTTTTTTCCAGGAGGCCATCCAATCTTCGTCTTCGATCGTGCGGAAGGATGGTTCGGGCAGCGGCTGGATCTGGCCCAGATGCCAGAGAGCTTCTTCCAACCGCCGGCGTTTTTCTTCCAGGTACTCGTCGACCGGCAGGTAGGCATAAACTTTGACCGGCCCGGCTGCCGTGCCTTCGTCCTCATCGTGGAGAAAGGCGACGCCGCTTTCATAAACGACGCCATTTGAAGAATAGCGGTCGAGCACCTCCGCCACGGCTTCAGCCAGCTCGCCATTCACGATGAGCATCACTTCAACCCAACGGGCTTCAGCCACCCAGGACCTCTTTTAGGCGGTCGAGGAAACTTTTTTCTTCGGTGCGGATCTCGCTGCCCAGGGTGGTGGCGAGTTCTTCGAAGATCCGGCGCTGTTCCGCGTTCATCTTGGTGGGAATATTAACTTCGATCATCACCACCTGGTCGCCGCGCCCGGAGGAGCGTAAATGGGGGACGCCCTTATTTTTGAGGGTGACCACCTTGCCGGGCTGGGTGCCGGCGGGAATATCGATCTGGGCAGGACCATCCAGGGTGGAGACTTCGATCACGGCTCCCAGGGCGGCCTGGGCGACATTGATCGAGATGTTAAGCATGATGTCGTCGTTGCGCCGGCGGAAGTATTTGTGCGGGCGAACCTGGATCTCGATGTATAAATTGCCGTTCGGCCCGCCGTTATCCCCGGGCTGGCCTTCGCCTGCCAGGCGGATCTGGGTGCCGTTGTCCACGCCTGCCGGGATATGCACGAGCTTGTGGATGGTCTTCCGTTCCAATTTGCGCCCGCGGCAGGTACGGCAGGGTGAGGATATGGTTTCACCGGTGCCGCTGCAGGTGGGGCAGGTCGTGACCTGCACCATCGACCCCAGGAAAGTCTGGCGCACCTGGCGCACCTCTCCCCGACCACCGCAGGTCGAGCATTTCACTGCCTGGCTGCCCGGTTCGGCGCCGGTGCCGCGGCAGGTAGAGCAAACTTCATCGCGGGCAAACTCGATGTCTTTCTCGACGCCAAAGACCGCTTCTTCAAAGGTGAGGACCACGTTTTGCTGCAGGTCGGCTCCGCGGCGGGGCGCATTTCGACTGCGCGACCCACCACCGAACCCGCCAAAACCAAAAAGCTCTCCAAACAGGTCAGAGAAGTCAACGGTGCTGAAGTCGGGCATCCCACCCATCCCGTTCAGGCCTTCTTTGCCATAACGGTCATAGGCAGCGCGTTTTTCCGGGTCGGAGAGAACCGCGTACGCTTCATTGAGCTCTTTAAATTTCTCTTCCGCTCCGGCCTCTTTATTTACATCCGGGTGGAATTTGCGCGCATACTTACGGAAAGCCGCTTTGAGCTCATCCGGAGTTGCACTGCGCGATACCCCTAAAATTTCGTAATAATCTCGCGAAGCCATAAACCGCCTTTAAGAATTAACCGGTAAATTGACCGGCAGCGCCGGTCAATTTACCGAAGTTATCAAGAAGAGTGCGAGTTACGCGTTGTGGAACTCGCCATCGACGACGTTATCATCGCCGCCGGGTTTACCATCACCAGGCTCGGGGGCAGGGCCTTGCTCGGCGCCGGGGCCTCCCGGACCAGCCGTGGGGCCGCCCTGGGCATAAGCGCTGGCGCCGACCTTTTGCAGCAGTTGGCCGACCGCATCCGCTTCGCGGCGAATGGCTTCGCTGTCATCGCTGGTTTTGATGCTGTTAAGTTTGGCAACGCCTTCTTCAGCCTCTTTTTTCAAGTCTGCGGGGACCTTATCGCCCAAATCTTTCAGCGTCTTTTCAACAGTATACCCGGTATTATCGGCATAGTTGCGGGCTTCTACCAGTTCCTTTTGCTTTTGATCCTTCTCTTTGTTGGCTTCGGCTTCACGCTGCATGCGTTCGATCTCGGCTTCAGTCAGACCAGAGGAAGCGGTGATGGTGATGTGCTGGCTGCGGCTGGTGGCTTTGTCCAACGCGGTTACTTTAAGGATGCCATTGGCATCGATATCAAAGGTAACCTCAACCTGGGGCACGCCGCGCGGGGCCGGAGGAATTCCGTCCAGAATGAATTTTCCCAGGCTCTTGTTATCGACCGCCATGGGGCGCTCGCCCTGAAGAACATGGATTTCAACCTGGGTCTGGCCATCAGAAGCAGTGGAGAAGACCTGGCTCTTGCGGGCGGGGATGGTCGTGTTGCGCTCGATGATCCCGGTGGAAACACCGCCCATGGTTTCGACAGAAAGGGTCAGGGGGGTGACGTCGAGCAGCAGGATATCCTTAACGTCTCCACCCAGCACACCGGCCTGGATGGCGGCGCCAATCGCCACGACTTCGTCGGGATTGACACCCTTGTGGGGCTCCTTGCCAAATTCGCGCCGTACGGCTTCCTGAACGGCCGGCATACGGGTCATGCCGCCGACCATAACGATTTCGTTGATATCCGATGCTTTCAGCCCGGCATCTTTAATTGCCTGGCGGACCGGGTCCAGAGAATGAGCGATCAGATCACCGGTGAGTTGTTCAATCTTGGAGCGGGTAAGGTTCATCACCATGTGCTTGGGGCCGGTGGCATCCGCGGTGATGTAGGGCAGGTTGATTTCGGTCTGCATCAAGGTGGAAAGCTCGATCTTGGCCTTTTCGGATGCCTCGCGCAGACGCTGCAGCGCCTGGCGGTCATTGCGCAGGTCAATCCCGTTTTCTTTCTTGAAGGTGTCGATCAGGTATTCCATAATGCGCTGGTCGAAATCGTCGCCGCCGAGGAAGGTATCTCCATTGGTGGACCGCACCTGGAAAACGCCTTCGCCGACATCCAGGACGGAGATATCAAAGGTGCCGCCGCCCAGGTCATACACGGCGATGACTTCGTTTTTCTTCTTGTCGAGGCCGTAGGCCAGCGATGAAGCGGTCGGTTCGTTGATGATGCGCTTGACTTCCAAACCGGCGATGCGGCCGGCGTCTTTGGTGGCATTACGCTGGGCATCATTGAAGTACGCCGGAACGGTAATCACCGCTTCGGTCACCGGTTCGCTCAAATAAGCTTCGGCATCCGTCTTTAGTTTCGCCAGGATCATGGCCGAAACCTCCGGCGGGGAGTATTCTTTGCCATCCAACACGACGCGAATATCGCCGTTCGGCGCTTTAGACACCTTGTACGGGATGCGGCCAAGGGTGCGCTGCACTTCCGGGTCATCAAATTTGCGGCCCATAAAGCGCTTGATCGAGAAAACTGTATTCTCGGGGTTAACAATGGCCTGGTTGCGCGCCACCCGGCCTACCAACCGTTCATGGTTTTTATTCACTGCAACCACGGATGGTAACAACCGTTCGCCTTCAGCGGTTGGGATGACCTCAGGTTCACCCCCGCGCATCACAGCCGCCACTGAGTTTGTGGTGCCTAAATCGATGCCAATGATCTTTCCCATAACTTTTATCTCCTTGAAAAACAACGATGCAAAATTATTGCCAGGTCCCAATTAAGGGCGAATTTCATCTTATAAATTTAACGCGCCACGCGCACCAGTGCGGGGCGCAGCACGCGTTCATTGATCATATACCCTTTCTGCACCACTTCAATGATCTCTCCGCTCTGGTGATCCGCACTTTCTTCGTTGGAAATGGCTTCATGCAGGCTGGGGTCGAACATGGCGCCTTCGGCAGGGATTATTTTTACCCCTTCAGCGTCGATGACCATGTTTAATTTGCGGTAAATCAGCTCCACACCATCGGCCCAGACTGCGCCTTCACCCTGGGTGGGGCGCGTTTTCAAGGCACGGTCGAGATCATCCAGAATCACCAGGTATTTTTTGATGATCTGACCGGTCAGGTTCTGGTGAAGCTGGGCATTTTCCCGTTCGACGCGTTTACGGTAATTCAAAAAATCTGCGCGCTCACGCTGCCAACCTTCAAAATGCTCCTTGCTTTTTTGTTCAGCCTGAGCAATCTTTTCCTGCATCTCGGTATACTCAGCCATGGTCAACCCGACCAGGGGCTCCTGGGCTGATTCAGGGGCAGAATCAAATTCTGGGTCAGGGCTGGAGCCATTCTGCGGAGGGAAATTTTGATTTTCCTCCGGTTGATTTGAGGCGGCGTCCCCAGCGTGTTGTTTTTGTTTTTCTTCCTCGTGCTTGTCAGGTTTCTTCATAGCACCTTCCTTGTCATCATCGAATTGTATAAATAAAGGGCAGGCCTCTGCTGTGTAGTTCTCTTTTTCGCTTCCGGGTTCAACGGTAGAGGACTGCCATAAACTCTTTTTTTATTCCACCAGCGTATCAGATACCAGATCGCTCAACAGGCTGGCTAAAAAGCGGATGGCCGAAATAGCGCGTCCATAAGGCATGCGCATCGGACCGACCACGCCTAAAGTGCCGGTGATCAGACCGGGCGTGCCGTAGCGCGCCAGGACGATTGAAAACTGGCTCAGTTCTTCCCAATTGCCTTCCCCGCCGATCAACACCTGCACACCGCCGGAAGTGCTGGTAGCCAGGGTGCGGCTGAGCAGATCCTGCAAACGGGAACGCTCTTCCAGGACGCGGATGGCGCGGTGGGCAGTTTCAGAGCCCAAAAACTCAGGCTCGGCCAGGACATTACTCAAACCATCCATGTAAACTTCACCGGCAATCTGGGTGTTGGCCTGGTCCATTTCGGTCAAAATCCAATCCGTGGCTTCTCGTTCCAATCCCTGGAACTGCGCGCGCATGCTGCGGATCGTATTTGTATCTTTCCCTTCGTATAGATGAGTGAGCTTATTGGCCGTCATCGAAAGGAATTCTTGAGAAAACCGTTCGTTTAGCCCGAGCAGGCGCTGGTGAATTTCTCCACCGGCCATGACCAGCACCATCAGGATCTGCCGTCCGCGAGTAGAGATCAATTCCACATGTTTTAAGCGCGCCATTTCAGGATGGGGGGCAGTTACCAGCGAAGCGGAACGAGATTGGTGGGCCAGGACGGAGGCCGAAAGGCGCATCCACTGGTCGACATCATTGCGCATCTGGTAAAACTGGTGGGTGATCGTGCGCCGGGTTGAATCAGGCAGTTCGCTTTGCTGCAGGAGACGGCCTACAAAATAACGGTAGCCTTCTTCAGTCGGGATGCGCCCGGCGGAAGTATGCGGCTGGCGTAAATAACCCAGATCGGTTAAGGCGGCTAATTCGTTGCGCACCGTCGCCGAGCTCATCTCCAGATGGAAAAGTTCCACGAGAGCCTGTGACCCCACCGGGGCTGCAGATTTGATATACTCGTGGACGACCAGTGTCAGAATAAGTTTTTGGCGATCGGTTAGCTCATTCATTTCGCTCTCCTTTAGCACTCTCACTCATAGAGTGCTAAAAGAACATGATTGATGATACCATGCGCCGGGGAAATAAGTCAAGCCGCGGAGGGCAACGCTAATAAAACTCTGATATTTGCGGATTGCGCATTGGTGTAAACCAACCAAAATTTGAAAAAGATGACTCGAACGGTTACAATCAAGATCAATATAGTTTGGAGGAACCATGGCAGATTTTTACGTACCTGAAACCGTTGTATCGATCGCCGCACATCCGGACGATATCGAATTTTCTTGCGTCGGCACCCTGGCGCGCTGGGCCAAAAATGGCAGCCGGGTGATCTACATATTATGCACCAGCGGCGATGCTGGGATTGAAATCCCCGGGATGACCCGCGAAAAAGCGACCCAGATCCGCGAGGCCGAGGCGCTGCAGGCAGCCAAACTGGCCGGGGCAGAGCAGGTTATCTTCCTGCGCGAACCGGATGGCTTGCTGCAGGCCACCCTGGAATTACGCAAGAAGCTGGTCAGAGAAATCCGGCGTTTTCAACCCGATGTTGTTGTGACCAGCGACCCGACGATTGTGTGGGCCAGCGAGGATTACATCAACCATCCCGATCACCGCGCGGCGGCATTGGCAGCCGTGGATGCCATCTTCCCGGCAGCGGGTAACCCGATGTTGTACCCGGAAATGGAAGCAGAAGGGCTGTATGCGCACAAGCCGCGCCGGGTGTACGTGCACAGCTGGTCCGGCGATGGTACCTATGTCAACATCGAGGAAACGATAGATATTAAAATCGAGGCCTTACGCGCCCATAAAAGCCAGATGAAGGATTGGGACCCGGCGGAGATGGTTAAAAAATGGGCCGGCGAAACGGCCAAAGGCAAAGAAATGAAATACGCCGAGTCTTTCCGGGTGGTGACAATTTTGGATGATAAAGCCTGGGAAGAATATAAAGAAAGCAAGAAAAAAATAGCTCGTCCGGCTTAGGCCGGACGTTTTTATTTATTGATGACCAACCCTTTTTTCTTAAAGCGAGCCACATCCCCATTGGTGAGCTTGATGCAGCCCTGCAAATTGAGCGCCGTCAGTTTCGGGAGATGCTGCAATAATTTTAATGCCGGGCCGGTCAGGCGGTTGCAGTAGCTCAGATCCAGGGTGGTCAGGTGAGAAAATTCTTGCAGGTGGACGAGGCCTTCATTTTTCAGGCCGCAAGAACTGAGGTTTAAATAAACGAGATCGGGAAAAACTTTGAGATACACCAGACCGGCATCGGTAATCTTGCGGTTTTCCGACAGATTGATATAGGTCAGGGGGGTGATTCCAGCTAATTCTGGAACCAGATGTTTTAAGGCCTGGTCGTCGATGTTATGGATGCGAAAACCATATTCCTGACCATCGGGCAGGGAAATGGACCCGGGCCCGGTTTCGATTTCCGTCCAATCAGCCGGGGGCGAAACGATGGGCCGCGAGTAAAAAATTACGGGGAAGTTGCAGTAGAAATTTATCGTCATATCTCACTTAAATAGTTGGTCGATGAGCGGGTTGATTTGATCCCAAACCGGCAGAAGGACCTGCGCGCCGCCGATATTGGCCGGGGTAGTGTCTTCGCGGGGGAGCACGTTGCTGTCAATTTTCCCCGGCCCGAGGCGGAGGACTGTCATGGCGGTATTGGCTAACTGCCAGAAGGAAAGGTCGGTATCTACGGTTTTATTATATTCAGCCAGGATCAGCGGAATGCGCACCCAGGTCAGGGGGTTGAGCATTTGCTGCGCGGCGGTTTTGATGAAAACTTGTCCCTGAGCCATGCGGAAAAAGTCATCGGTGCCCTTTCGGTCGCGGACGAATGCCAGGGCCTGCGTGCCGTTGAGATGGTGTTTCCCGGCGGTTAACCCGCCCATATCCTCCGGCAGGTCCAGGGTGATCCCGCCCATGGCATCGATCAAGCCCGGCACGCCTTCCAGACGGATGCGGACATAATATTGGATGGGGATGTTGAAGGTTTGCGAGAAAACAGCCATGGCTGTCGCCGGCCCGCTGCCGGGGTCGGCTGCTTCGGCATAGAAATGGGCGGTGTTGATGCGGTTTTCACCATAGCCGGGGATTGGCACCCACAGATCGCGCGGAATGGCGAGGGTGGTAATGCGGGGTTTTGTCGAATTCGACCCGCACCATCACGTTGGTATCGCTGCGCCCGGCTTCCGTGCCTTCGGGAACGCGGTCGATGCCGATCACCAGGATATTGGCTTTGACCGGGGCAATAAACATGGCGGTCACCGCCAGGGTACCCAGGCACAGTGCAATAATGATGATCAGTCCCAGCCCAAGTCCACAGCCGAGGCTCAGGTTCTGCCGCCGGCGTTGGATGCGGCGCTGGTCGCGCAGGGGTCGGTAGGAAGGGTATTTGGCCATCGGCTGGGGCGGCATGGAATTGGGGCGATAGGGTGGGACAACCCGCGTAGCCGCATTAGGATCATATTGCGGCTTGGGGCGCTGACGATTGGGAAGAGTCATGTCGAGGATTATAATGCAAATCCATGTATAATCATTTCGCATATCTGAGAAACGAGGCGAGGAGGCCGTATGTTAGAAGAACTGCGCAAGCAAGTGTGCTACTGCAACCAGCAGCTGCCAGCCCAGGGGTTGGTTACCTGGACCAGCGGGAATGTCAGTGGGCGCGATCCACAGACCGGGCTGGTGGTGATTAAACCCAGCGGCGTGCTTTTTGAGGACCTGACCCCGGAAAATATGGTCGTGGTCGATTTGGACGGGAATAAAGTGGAAGGCAGCCTGGGTGTTTCCACGGACACGGCCACTCACCTGTATGTGTACCGCCAGCGGCCGGACGTGGGGGGCATTGTGCACACCCACTCGACCTTCGCCACGGCATTTGCGGCCGTTGGCAAACCGATTCCAGTATACCTGACCGCGATCGCGGATGAATTCGGCTGCCCGGTGCCCTGCGGCGCGTATGCGCGCATCGGGGACGAAGGCATTGGCAAGGAAATTGTGCGTTCGATTGGCGATGCGCCGGCAATTTTGATGAAAAACCACGGCGTGTTTACCATCGGAAAGGGCCCTTTGCAGGCGCTGAAAGCGGCAGTAATGACCGAGGATGTGGCCCGCACCGTGTGGTATGCGCTGCAGATCGGCCAACCGGAAGAACTGCCCGCGGAAGAAGTCGCGGCCAACCACGACCGCTATATGAACAGCTACGGTCAGAAGAAGGCATGATCCTGCTTTCGATCTGGGTGGCAGTTCTGCTTCTGATCAGTTATGTGATCGGAAGGATCTGCTTACTGGGTTTAGAAAGTCTGGCAGGTTCCCGCGGAAACGCAGGCATTGGTTTCACGATAGCAATCCCGGTGGGGATTGCAGGCATCACTGCGGTGGCGCAGATATTTTCGCTGGTGGTTCCAACCGGCTGGGGCCTCGCACTTGGAGTTTTTGCCGCGGCAATGATTGCCATTTGGCTGAGCCGCAGATCATTTCTGGAAGATCTGGCCCGCTGGATGGTTGAAATCCGGAAAGCCCCGGTTGGGATCATCCTGTTGTTCGCAGCCGTTGCAGCCGTGGTGATTTACAAAGGCAGCGACATTCCCTTTAATTACGATACCGGCTTATATCATGCCCAGGCGATCCAATGGATCGAGACTGCCCCGGCGGTAAAAGGATTGGGTAATTTCTCGGATCGCCTGGCATTTGACTCGGCCTGGTTGGTATTTGCGGCGTTCGCCAGCGGATCGTGGATGGTGGCGGGTGGTTTCCATGCCCCGGGGATCCTGTTGTTTGTTCCGATCATCATCGATGGCGGCTGGCGGTTGGCGCGCCTGCTGCGAGGTGAATTTCGCGTTTCTCATATTCTGGCAGTGATATTTCTGGTTGCCGGGCGGCGATTATTTTCTTTGGAATTCTCCTCGCCCGGCACCGATATGCCGGCTACTTTGCTGGTCTGGCTGGCCTTTTTATACTCCCTGGACCTGGTTGAAAACCACGAAAGCGGAACTCTGACCGCAAAGCACTGGGCGATAATGATCACCAGCTTGCTGGCGGTGATCATAAAATTATCTGCCCTGCCGGTATTAATCCTGCCAATATACTTTTTTTTATCCGTAGACCGGAAAAAACTTCTCCGTCCGTTGGCGGCTGTGCTGGTTACTGGGATCCTGCTGGTAGTACCCTGGTTGGCGCGCAACCTGATCCTGTCTGGCTACCTGGTTTACCCGCTGCCGCAAATCGATCTGTTTAACCCAACCTGGAAGATTCCACCCGCAAAGGCATTTGAGGCGCAGAAGTGGATTACTGCCTGGGCGCGATTGCCAGATCAGAATGTTGATCAGGTGATGGCCCTGTCTTTTAATCAATGGATGCCGCAGTGGTGGTCCGCGCAAGAGGGGTTCGACCGGCTTATCCTGGGCGGGATTGGGATAAGCTGGCTGCTGGTTGGAATAGGGCTGGCGATCAGGCAGCTGCGCTCGATACTTATGCCTGGACCGGCAGCGGCAGCTGGCATTGTAGCGCTTGCCGGGTGGGTCGGCGGGGTGTACTGGTTTTTACAGGCGCCCGCCATGCGTTTTGGATATGGATTTTTAATATTTCTTCTGGGTTATCCGGTCGCGATTGTACTGGCTGTTATTTTAGGCAAAATGCCGCCTCGATTATCGTTCACCCTGGTGAGCTTAGTCCTGGTGGGCATATTGGTGTACCAGATCGCCGGTTTGGCCGCAATGCGCAATGTCAGCGAGTGGCGGAGCAGGTGGTTGGTGCCAGCTTCGTATCCCACCGTGGCCGTCAGAAATGTAACCCAAAACGATTTTTCATATCATTTCCCGGTATCTGGCAATCAATGTTGGTATGCGCCAATCCCGTGCACACCCTTTCCCAATGAACAGGCATGGCTGTTGGGCGAGAACTATCTGGAAGGTTTTCTCACAAAGGCCAGATAAGATATATTAATCTTAAGGCGATGATCAAGCTTGAAAGGACAAGGGCCAAAAACATGTTGCCACGTAATTGGCCCTTGCGCTGATCAAGCAAAAATTATTTGATATACATCATATACAGGTTGACCTTGCCGCCCTTATCGGAAGCAAACAGAATGCGGCTGCCGTCCCAACTCCAGGTGGGGTGACAGTGCGAAGCCTGGGTATGCCAGGAAGTGCCGTGTGAACAGAGCGGTTTAAGGATCGCTTTTTCACCAGAGATATCGATCAAGACCAATTGATCCACATCATCCCCGACCAGAACAGAATTATCCGGGTTGGCGTGATAGTGGTTGCAGTAAAAAGGCATGTCGATTTTGCGCACCAGTTTACCGTTACGGTCGATCAGGCCGACGAAGGGGATCATGGCATTCTGGTTGACGTGCACGTCCTGGGCGACGGCCTGGGTGCGGCTTGAGGTGATCGTGCCGTCATGGCCCGGACCGCGGTCGTCGAAGAAGATGTAACCATCCTGCGTCCAGAATTCATGGCCGATGGAATCCTGTTCGTCCTGTCGGTAGCATGGTTTCACTTCGCGCGAAGCCAGGTCGAACAACCACATGCGCTGAGTGACCAGGTTCCAGGGGCCTTCGTGGCAGTAGGTAGCGATGGTGGGGTCGTCCGGGCACCATTGGAAGTGACCCGCCCAATGGGTATCCTTGAAAACGTCAAACCAACCCGATCCGTCAAGATAGGCAACGGTGACGCGCCCATCTTTGACCAGGTAGAAGCTCTCTTTGAAGCCGGTATAGTTAGGTCCTTCTGCCACCTGCACTTTTTCACAACGCGTGAAACCGATATAGCGGCCGTTGCTGGCGATGGAAGGCATGCCAATTTCGTAGTTACCGGTTTCTTCATAGATCACCCAGGTCTTACCGGTAGCGGGATCGAGACCTTTATACTGGTTGCCGGCGATATAAACGACAATCCGGCTGTCGGGGGTTTTGGTCACCGCACCCGAGGAATACAGGTGATCCTGTTCGCCGGTCAATTGGGTGATGATGCCGCTGTCCAGATCCATTTTAAAAATGTCGTAATATGGATCTTCGTGCGGCTTGCGGTCGAGACCGGAGGCGCGGTCGGATTGGAAGATAATCTCATTTTTGTTCGAGTCAAACGAGTTATCCGTGAAGTACAGGTGAACATTGTTGCCGGTAGAAGTGAGCTGAATAATCTCTTGCCCGGTGGTGGGGTCTTGATACGAGCGCAATTCTGATTTCCAGGTATCTCCGATCATGGGTTCCTCCGATTATCTAAGACGATTTTGTGCGGACCTGGTCAAAAAGTTTGCTTTTTGACCAGGTCCTGGAATAGATGAAGGTTTATTTGATATACGTCAAATACAGGTTGACTTTGCCGCCTTTATCCGAGGCATACAGGATGCGGCTGCCGTCCCAACTCCAGGTGGGGTGGCAGTGCGAGCTCTGGGTATGCCAGGAGGTGCCGTGGGCGCAGAGCTGGGTTAATTTAGCCTTCTCGCCGGAAATATCGACCAGAACCAGGTTATCGACATCGTCGCCCACCAGGACGGTATTGTCGGGGTTGGCGTGGTAGTGGTTGCAGTAGAAAGGCATTTCGATCTTGCGCACAGTGTTGCCATTCCGGTCCACCAGGCCCACAAAGGGGATCATCGCATTCTGGTTGACATGCACGTCGCTGGCTACCGCCTGGGTGCGGTCTGAGGTGATCGTGCCGTCATGGCCCGGGCCGCGGTCGTCGAAGAAAATGTAACCATCCTGGGTCCAGAACTCGTGCCCGATGGAATCCTGTTCGTCCTGGCGGAAGCAGGGTTTCGCCTCGCGCGAAGCCAGGTCCAACAGCCACATGCGCTGGGTGACCAGGTTCCAGGGGCCCTCATGGCAGTAGGTGGCGATGGTGGGGTCGTCCGGGCACCATTGGAAGTGACCCACCTGGTGGGTGTCTTTGAAGGCGTCGAACCAGCCCGAGCCATCCAGGTAGGCGATGGTGATGCGCCCGTCTTTGACCCGATAAAAGCGTTCCTTGAAACCGGTGTAATTGGGACCGTCCTGCACGTGCCGGTTCTCGTTGCGGCAGAAGCCAATATAGCGCCCGTTTACCGCAATGGAAGGCGCACCGAGATTGTAATCGCCGGATTCCTCATAGAGGATGCGCGTCTGACCGGTGGCGGGATCGAGGGATTTCATTTGGTTGCCCGCCCCATAAACGATGATTTTACTATCGGGGGTTTTGGTCAGGCTGCCAGAAGGCCGCAGCGAGGCGGGTTCGTCTGAAAGCTGGGTGATGAGTCCCGACCCCAGATCCATTTTATAGACGTTGTATTGCGGGTTCTGGTGGGGCAGCTGGTCCTCATGTGAGGCGCGGTCGGAGCGGAAGATAATCTCGTTCTTGTTAATATCGAACGAGTTTTCGGTGAAGTACAGGTGGACATTGTTGCCGGTAGATGTGAGTTGAATGATCTCACGCCCGGTCAGTTGGTCTTTGAAGGATCGTAATTCTGATTTCCAGGTATCGCCTATCATAGTTTCCTCTTATTACAGATTATTTGATCGTTTTGATAGTTTTTGCTGCCGCCAGTCGAAAAATTACCGATCGAACTCACCCGGGGTGAGGCGCATCGAAAATTCAGCCTGACCGGGGGCCAGCTGGACGGTCAGACGTTTTAAGATGCCTTCACGCTGGTTGGTTTTGCATTCCTCTGCCAGGCTTTGCACCTCAAAAACTGCGCCCGCAGGCTGCTGGATGGATAATACCACGCTGCTGTTTTTTCCACGGATCACGGCGCGGCTGCCGTCTAAAGTGACCTCATTCCAGGTGACGAATGCCTCCTCGACCGGCAGGCCGTCGCCTGAAAAATCAAACAGGTCGTGGAGCAGGGCTGTACCACCCTGCTCATCCAGGGTGAGGCGGCGCCGGGCGAGGGTGAGCTCGGGCAGGGCATAGGCGCCTTGAAACTCGATGGTTACCGTTTTTTCGGGATGGTCTAATTGGGCCTGGGTGATCTTCCCCGAAAATTGGCGGCGTCCGCCGAATTCGGGGCCGGGGGTCTGCAGGGCGCCGGCGATGCGCGGCACGTTGTGGCCCAGGGAGTTGCAGAAAATATTCTGGTAACGGGTCTGGCGGAAATATTGTTTGCTGTACATCCCGCGCCCCGGGTCGCACAGCAGGCTCTCGCCGCCGATATTATAGATAAACGTGGCGATGTCGGTGTGCGAGTGGTGCCCATCGGTATGCCCGGCCTTGGCGGTCAGCAGAACGGGGGCGCCCGCGGTTGTTTTGGCGCTCAACTTGACGATTCCACAGGCGGCGAGATGGTAATCTCCGGCGGCAGCCTGCGGAAAGGAGGGAATCACCCCATCCCACCAGGCCAGGTCGCGCAGCAGGATGGGCAGTTTGGCGGCAGATACACCGTGGCCTTCTGAATGAGCAGGTTCGAGGAGCAGCCCGCGCAGCTCGCTGACCTGGGTGCGTTCGGAGATGCGCTGGACGACCCCCAACGGCAGGGAAGTCTGCTCGACGGCGTCGCCAAAATTAACATAGGTCCCGTGAGATAGAGCGACCACCAGCGGGTAGCGCGCGATATCCACCAGGCGAGGGTTGGCGAGCAGGTCGATTTTTCCGCCGGTTTGTTCGCGCAGCAGTTCAGCCAGGGTCACGTAATACATTAATCCATAACCCCAATAGCCGATGCCTTCGATCGAACCGCCGTCCGCCTCAAATCCGGTGGCGAGGTAAGCTTCAAACCCCTCCAGAACCTGGGCAATGGCCTCATTCAATGTGCGCGGATCGCGCTGCAGGCGCATGAATGCCATACCGATCGAACCATTGCAGACCCCGTTCCAGTTGAGAGGACCCTTGTACCACCAGTGTTTGCGGCCATAGGCCAGATAAGGCTTGAAGATGCGTCGTTCTACTTCCTGGCGCACGCGCTGGACCACTTCCGGCGCCAGCTGGTCGCCAATCATATATACTGTTTCGGCCAGGGCGGCGCCCGTTTCGGCACAGAACAGGTCGATCGCATCCGGTTCGCGGGTCAAGGCGGTGTGCGCACCCCAGGGAGTTTGGTAACCGCCAATATCGGGGCGTGCGGCGCCGGGCGAAGGTTTGATCTCCCAGTAATCCGGCCCTTGTTCTTCATGGGCGGGCAGCACCCAGCTGGTTTCTTCACAGATATTCCACAGCAGGTCTTGAATCGTATCGCGCAGGCTGGTGTCGCCCAGAATATATTCAATAACGGCGCGGGTGAGCATGGCCCTTTTTAGAAAAAACTGGCTCTCATAACCGCGCCTGAAGCCGGTATTTTCAAACTGGCGATAGAGGGAATAGGTAGTGGATGGAATGTTCGTCAGATCAGGGGCCTGCTGGCGAAGATTTTCGAGAATTGCGTTTTTGCCTTTGGACTGGCGGATCTGGCTCAGGAGGCGCGTGCGGTCTTCCTCAGCCCGCTGCCCGATGAGCGGCTCAAGATGGAGATTCATTATTTACCTGATTTTGGAAAGAGTTATGCGAGGAAATCTTCGCGTATTGGTGTGAAACAATCCACAAGAATCGTGGGAACCATGGTTTTAATATAATGTTTAATATCCGAGGGCACAAAATAACTTCCCCCGGCAGTTAAACGGACGGGTTTCTTGCCTTCCATATAAAAATCAATTTCACCTGAGACGACATAACCAACCTGTTCGTGGGGATGGCTGTGCTCCCACGATTGGACCCCGGCTTCGAATTCGAATTGGACCAGCATAATTTTTCCGCCGTAGCTCAGGATGCGGCGTTTGGCTCCATCAGGGGTGATCGTAGCAGTTTCTTCGCTTGCATGGGCAATCATTTTCATAAAATAACCTCGTTTCGATAATTTTGGCAGGGTACATTATACATAAGAGTTTGCCGGTACTGGCAAACCCAGATAGATTAACCGAAGACCATCCCCTGGAGTTTTAATTCCTCGCTGAGGTGGCAGGCGGCCCAATGGTCGGGTGAGAATTCACGCCATTCGGGAACCTTGGCCGAACAAATATCTTTCGCATAGCGGCAGCGCGGATGGAACTTGCATCCACTGGGTGGGTTAATCGGGCTGGGCACGTCTCCGGGAAGGAGAATGCGCTTCATTGTCAGGTCGGGGTCGGCGCTGGGTACGGCAGAGAGCAGGGCTTCGGTGTATGGGTGGCGCGGGCTGGCATACAATTCTTCCGAACCGGCCAATTCCACGATGTCTCCCAGATACATGACTGCCACCCGGTCGCTGATATGCTCGACGACCGAGAGGTCGTGTGAAATAAATAAATAGGTAAAGCCGAAATTAGCCTGCAGGTCGCGCAGCAGGTTAACGACCTGGGCCTGGATCGAAACGTCCAGGGCGCTGACCGGCTCATCGCAGACGATGAATTTCGGGTTTAGGGCCAGGGCGCGGGCGATGCCGATGCGCTGGCGCTGACCACCGGAAAAAGCATAAGGATAGCGGTTCATGTGCTGAACGCGCATCCCTACCAGTTCGAGCAGCTCGCGCACCCGGGTTTTCAGCTCATCGCCATCCATAATCCCATGGATTTTCAAGGGCTCGGCAATGATATCCATGACGGTCATCCGCGGGTTTAACGAAGAATAAGGGTCCTGGAAGATAATTTGCATTTCGCGGCGGTAGGGCTTCATGTCATGCCGGCCGACTTTGGTCAATTCGACCATCTCGTTCTGGTACCGGTAAAAGATTTGGCCTTCGGTGGGCGGCATGGCGCGCAGGATCAACCGCCCGGCGGTGGTTTTACCGCAGCCGCTCTCTCCAACCAGCCCCAGGGTTTCACCCTGGCGGATGAAAAAGCTGATCCCATCGACGGCGCGGACATGGGCTACAACCCGCCGGAAAACGCCTTTCTGGATGGGAAAATGTTTCTTCAAATTTTTTACATCAAGGAGAACAGGATTGGTGTTTTCCATCAGATTTTTACCTCAAATTTATTCCAAGCCGTTCTGGATAGGTAAATGGTTCGGCCATCAGGCATCTTGATAAAGCGTGCAACGCACCCAATGACCGGTCTCGATCTCGGTCAAAGGCACATCTTCTAACCCGTTACAGGCTGGCTTTTTGGGTGAACCGCAGCGCGGATAGAATGCGCAGCCTTTGGGGATGGAAAAGGGATCTGGCACACTGCCGGCGATGGGGAAGAGGCGTTCTTTGATATTCTTGCCCATCTTTGGCACGGATTTTAACAAACCAACCGTGTAAGGGTGCAGCGGGCGGTGGAAAATTTCACGGGAGGAGCCCAGTTCAACGATTTTTCCCATGTACATGACCGCCACCCGGTCGGCCATTTCCGCCACCACACCCAGGTTGTGGGTGATCAGCAGGATCGACATGTGGAACTGCTCTTGCAGGGATTTCATCAGTTCCAGGATCTGGGCCTGGATGGTGACATCCAGGGCAGTGGTGGGTTCGTCGGCGACCAGCAGGCTGGGGTTGCACGAGAGGGCCATGGCAATCATTGCGCGCTGGCGCATCCCGCCTGAGAACTGGTGGGGGAATTCGTTCACGCGCTGTTCGGGATTGGCGATGCCGACCGCATGCAGCGACTCGATTGTGCGCTGGATGGCTTCTTGTTTGTTAACGTTTTGGTGAAGTTGGACGGCTTCGGCGATCTGGCTGCCCACCGTATGCACCGGGGAAAGCGAAGTCATTGGCTCCTGGAAGATCATGGCGATCTCATTGCCGCGGATGGAGCGGATCACATCGCCGCGCGGGTCAACCTTGGTCAGGTCGAGAGTTTCACCGTTGCGTTGGGTGAAGTTTATTTCGCCGTGCTCGATGCGCGCATATTTCAGCGGCAGCAGGCGCAGGATGGAAAAGGCGGTCACGCTTTTCCCACAGCCGCTTTCGCCGACCAACCCGAGCGTTTCTTGCGGGGCGATGCTTAAAGAAACCCCATCAACCGCATGCACTTCACCGTCCGCGGTCGAGAAATAGGTCTTCAGGTCCTTGATTTCGAGGAGAGGTTTGGAATCAGGGTTCATATCGTCACCGCCTACATTGAGTACGGGTCGGCCGCATCGCGCAAACCGTCACCGAAGAAATTGAACGCCAGGACGGTCGCGGCGATCGCTACCGCCGGGAAAAGAAGCCAGGGAAAGTGGCGGATCGTTTCCAGACTTTGAGATTCGTTCAGCAGCACGCCCCAGCTGATCATGGGCGGGCGCAGCCCCAGATTCAGAAAGGAAAGGGTAGATTCCGCAAGGATCATGCCGGGCATGGCCAGAGTAGTGATCACAATGATGTGCCCGAGAACTGCCGGGATCAGGTGGCGGAAAATCACCCAGGTATCGCTGGCGCCAGACAGCAGGGCGGCGTTGACATATTCTTCCTCGCGCAGCGCCAGCACTTTGCCGCGCAGCTGGCGGGCCAACCAGGTCCAGCCGATAAAGGAAAGGATAATCGTGATCGAAAAATAGACCTGTTCCGGAGGCCAATGTTGGGGCAGGGCTGCCGAAAGAGCCATCCACAAAGGAATAGAGGGGAAAGACCGGATCACTTCGATCAGGCGCTGGATAAGGTTATCGATCGTCCCCCCAAAATAACCGGAGGTTGTACCCATAATCGAGCCGATGAACAGGCTGAGAATGACACCCACCAGGCCGATGGTCAGCGACATCTGGCTGCCCAGGATGATGCGGGAAAGCAAATCCCGTCCCTGGCGGTCAGACCCCAGCAAATATAAGGCGGCATCCTTATTTTCGATGCCAAACAGGTGAACATCGCTATCGAATAACCCGATTAATTTATAGGCCTGGTTGTGGACAAAGAACCGGATAGGCATCTTTGTGTCTGGCAAGGAGACGTAGGTGGTCAGCAAGGTATCGAGATCGATATTCTTTTTCAGCTCGTTGACGTAGAAGCCAGTAGAGAAATCGAAATGCAGCGCCATCGGTGGCACATAAAGAAAATCAGTATTGCGCTGGTCGCCGCCGTACGGCGCCAGAAAATTAGCGAAGAGGGCTACCATATACAGCAGAAAAACCACAATCCCACCGATGATCGCGGCGCGGCTGCGTTTGAATTTACGCCACATCAGTTGGAACTGCGATAGACCGAAGCGGGCTTCTTCGGCTCTGATCGCTTCGGGGTCGGCAGAAAGCAAACTCTCTATTTGATCGTTGGTTGCGCTCATTCTAACCGAATCCTTGGGTCGGCCCAGGCCAGGGCGATATCGGCTAACAGGTTGCCAAACATTAACATCAACGCTAAGAACAGCAGAAAACTGCCGGCCAGGTACATATCCTGGCTGGTCAAAGCGCGCACAAACATCGGGCCGGTGGTCGGCAGGGTGAGGACAATGCCCAACACGGTAGCGCCGTTCACCAAACTCGGTAATTGCATACCCATGACGCTGATCAGCGGGTTGATCGCAACCCGGACCGCGTACTTACTGATCACTACATTTTCTTTTAACCCTTTAGCACGGGCGGTAGTGATATATTGTTGGCCCAATACCTCGAGTAGGCTGCCGCGCATGATGCGCACCAATTGGGCGATGCCGGAGACACCCAGAATGAGGGCCGGCCAGATCAGGTGGTTGAGCAGGTCTAAAAATTTTGCGATCGACCAGGGCGCTTCTTCCATATTCGGAGAATACAGCCCGGTGACCGAGATACTGAACACAAAGATGCCGATCGAAAGGTAAACCAGGCCAAGCATGAAATCTGGCACCGATAACCCCAGGAAACTGAGAAAAGTGAGCAGGTTATCGCCCCAGGAATATTGGTGTGTGGCGGAGTAAACGCCAATGGGGATGGCGATCAGCCACATGATCACCAGGGAAATCACCGAAAGTAAAAGGGTTAAGGCCAGGCGGTCGCCGATCAGTTCAGCTACCGGGCAATTCCATTCAAAAGAATAACCAAAATCACCCTTTACGAACCCACTGATCCATTTGAAATACTGCACGGTGACCGGCTGATCCAGCCCGTAGATTTCGCGGAGTTTATCCATGGAGGCCTGGTCGGCTCCCGAACCCGAACTCGCAGCCAGAGCCTGGAGAGTGGAAAAGAAGTCGCCTGGCGGGAGCTGGATGATGATAAACGTCAGAATTGAAACCAAAATGAGGGTGGGGATCATCCCCAGAAGGCGGCGGATTATAAATGAAAACATAGTACCTCCAAAAAACCCTCTATGGTCCGAGGGCCGCTGCCAAAAAATGATTGTGTGGTTTGGCGGCTTTGCCGCCAAACCACACACTGAGAAAATACGGTCAAGCTTTGTAGTAGAAGGTATACGGTTTCTGGTTGCCAGGGGAGAAGAAGATCCAGTCCTGGGTCACTTTATCCGGCACATTGCCCAACCGGGAATTGATGATGGTTGGAGCAGGAACGCCACCTACGGTGGAGATGGTCCAGGCTTCTTCAGTCGCCATCTGGATCATCTGCTTGCCCAGATCGATGATCTTGGCCTGATCGGTGGTCGATACCATCTGAAGGTATAAGGCCTGGGCATCGGCCAGTTTGCCGGTAGGTTTAATGCCCTGGGCGCCAGCAGTCTTGAAGTAGGTGCCGCAGGCCGGGGCCATCCAGGAGCGTTCGTCGAAGGGGAAGACGTAAATCGGGTCGACGAAGGGTTCCAAACCGCGGTCGGTACCCCAAACGGAGACCTGAACTTCGTTGCCCGTGGCACGCGGCCAGAACAGATCGCGGGTTTCGGTCTTGACCACGGTCTTGACGCCAACCGCGGTCCAGTTTTCGGCCACGAGCTGGACGGCATCCAGGTCAGAGCCAGTGCGCTCGGTTTCGATGGTGATTTCCAACGGTTTGCCATCCGAGCGCAGGCGGGTCTTGCCATCCGGGCCCATCTTCAGGCCGGCGCCATCCAGAAGCGTAGCGGCTTTGGCGGCGTCGAACTCACTGTAGAGGGTGGCGGTCTCGGCAACAAAGAACGGAGAATCGGGCACGACCGGCTCGGAGTTGATTACGCCTTGATCCAGGTAAGAGACCGAGTTGATCTTCTTGCGGTCGACGGCATAGGAGAGGGCCATGCGGAAATCTTTGTTGGCAAAGATTGCGCCCAGAACCGGATCGGCGGTGTAGCTCTGATTAGGCCAGAGGGCCAGTTGGGTACCCGAAGCGGAAGGCCAGAGTTTGGCGGTGTAACCGCACTTGGACTCATTTTCCTTGAACAAGGGGTACTTGGGCAGTTCCATACCGCGGAACTGGAAGTCGATTTCGCAGGCCAGGGCCAGAGCGCCGATGGCGGGGTTGCTCTCGACCAGGGTGAATTCCATGACGTCGATATAAGGATACTGCTGGCCGTTGGGATCCACTTTCCAGTAGTACGGATTGCGGTCCGCGGTAAGTTTGGCGTCACCAGCTTTGTAAGTGGTAACCATCCAGGGATTCATCACCGGACATCCAGGGAAGATGTAATCGGCTTTTTCGTTGAAGGTCTTATAGTCGGTGATTGAGGTATTGTACTTCGGGTGGAACTGCTTCAGGTAGTGGGCAGGTGCATAAAAACCGAAGCGCTCGAAGTTCATCGGCCACTGGTTGCCATGGAAGGCGAACATGCGCAGGATCAAGCCGTTGGGCGCATCGAAGGTCAACTTGATGTTGTAATCATCGATCTTTGCCAGAGTCATGGGCTTGCCGTTGGCAATCCATTCGGCATGCGGGGCGGCGGTCAGATCTTTGTTGTTTTCGATATCTTCCCACCAGAAGATGATGTCATCCACGGTCCATTTTTCGCCATCAGACCACTTCAGGCCTTTACGGAAAGTGAGGGTTATTTCCTTACCGTCGGCGCTAAATGCGTACTTCTCGGCCAGGTTGTATTCCAAAGGCTGCTTGGGATCGGCAGGCCAGGCCAATACGCCTTCAACATTCTGGCGTCCATAGGCATGGTAGTCGGCTCCGCCTTTCCAGGCACCGCGCCATTTTCCGCCGTATTTGCCCACTTCGTTGAGGGGTTTGACGACCAGCGGGTTCTCGGGCAGGCGCATGTCGATTGCCGGCAGTTTGCCATCTTTGATCATGGACGCCAGCACAGGCAAATCGGAGTACTTGGATACCGCGGGCACCGCCGTCGGGGGGGCTTTGGTAGGCTGGGGAGCCGTAGTCGCTGCGGGGACAGCGGTCGCTGCCGGAGCTGCGGTCGCTGCCGGAGCTGCGGTCGCTGCCGGAGCAGAAGTAGCAGCGGGCGCTGAGGTAGGCGCAGTAGTGGCAGCCGGTGCGCAAGCAGCCAGCGCAGCACCAGCGCCGACCAGGGTCGATAGGCGCATAAATTCGCGCCGGGTCATCTTTTGTCTTTTCATCTTACATTCTCCTTAGAAAAATAGGTTTGGGTTGAATTATTGAAATGCGACGTAGATCAGGCGACACGACTTCTCTGTATTTCACCTCCTTGGTCAACTTCCATTCCGTCCGGAAAAAGGCCCGGTCGATGCCCGCAGCATCAAAGTACAATCGACAAGGGTATAACTATCGTCTGGCGGCGGGTAGCCAGCGATCATGCGCTGTAAGATGTGCATGGCAGTCTGGCCCATCTGGGCTTTGGGGACTGCCAGGGTAGTTAATGGCGGATTGGTGTGAGCGGTCATGGCAATGTTATCGATGCCAATGACAGAAATATCTTCGGGGCAGCGCAGATGATGGAGCCGGATGGCGTGCAGCGCGCCGAGCGCCATTAAATCGTTGTAGCAAATGACCCCTGTCGGGCGTTCAGCCAATGGGAGTGCGAGCAGTGCGCTCATGGCTTGAAAACCGCCGTCGATATCCGGGAAGGAAGCGGGGGATATTCCACGGCCGAGATCCAGGCCGCATTCCAGCATGGCCTTTACCACCCCGCGGCGGCGGATATTGGAAGTCTCTGAGGCGGATGGGCCCGGCAGGAAAGCAATCCGGGTGTGGCCCAGGTCCAGGAGGTGGCGCGTAGCCCGGTAAGTGGCATTTTCCAGGTCCACCAGCATGCAGGCCACGTTGGGCAGGTGAACGATGCGGTTGAGCAGGATCATCGGGGTCGTCATCCTGCTGCGAATGGAAATCAGTTCATCGTTGGAGATGCGCGTTCCCAGGGCGATAACTCCGCTGACCGGCTGGCTGGTCAGGGTACGCAGGAATTCGCTTTCAAGTTCCGGGTCTTCGTTGGTATCCAGGACGTGCAGCATGTACTTATTCAGGCTGGCTTCCCTCTGGACACCGCGGGCTGCTTCTGTAAAATAGGGGTTGAGGATATCGGGGATAATTAACGCAATGACATTGGGGTGAGCTGGCGCAACGGCATAGGGCGGCGCCTGGTAGTTCAAGTCGCTTACCGCCTGGAGAACACGCTGGCGGACGGTTTCGCGAACGGAGGCGGTATTATTGAGTACTCTGGAAACCGTCGCCTGGGAAACACCCGCAATACGTGCTACATCCGCTAGATTGGGACGAAGCCGGTCAACCTTCATGGGTGGCCTTTTGAATTGTGGTTGCTAAAAAACTATGGGAACCAGTAAATGAAAACTTTTCAATAAAAACTATAGCATTTTCAGAAACGATTGTCAATAGTTTGCAAGTGAATATTGTCACAAATTAAAAAATTTAAGATTCAAAACCTTTTCCATCCCGGTAAATGACCGTGATAAAATTAATCGCAATCCTTGATCGCGGATAGAATTTAGATCGCTAATTTTTGGAGGATGATATGCGGCCTGACTGGGACTCTTATTTCATGAAGATCGCCAATGCTGTTTCGGAACGTAGTACCTGTGACCGTGCCCAGGTGGGGTGTGTATTGGTGCTGGAAAAGCGCATCTTGACCACCGGGTTTAATGGTTCGCCGACCGGGCAGCCGCATTGTGATGAGGTTGGGCACCTGATGGTCGAAGGACACTGCGTGCGAACGATCCACGCCGAAACCAACGCGATTATCCAGGCGGCTTTGCATGGAGTCTCGACCAAAGGCTCGACCTGCTATGTAACCCATTTTCCCTGTATGAACTGCGCGAAAGTGCTGGTGAATGCCGGCATTACCCGCCTGGTATACGGCGTTTCATACCGTAAAGATCCAATCTCGGTCCAGTTCCTGGAAGGCGCAAATGTAGAGATTTGCGAGCAGGCGGCGCAAGGACAGGCAGGCGGATAGCGTCAGCCGGGTCTTTTCAATTCAGTCCCAGGTTTTCCCGCGGCGCGTGCGACCAGGCGCACCATGCTGCCCGGCAACTCGGTCTCATCCAGATCAAGGGTGGGTGAAGCGGCGCCGGCTGCCCGGGCGCCTGCCAGGGCCAGGGCGCCGATCGTCTCGCGGGCAAATGCCACTGCTTGGATGCGGGTTTCAAAGCCCTGCTGGACGCCTCCGGCTCGCGCATAATATCCGAGCTGGATCTGGTTTTCAACCCACGGCAGGATTTCTGCTTCCTCACGAACCAACACATTCCCAACCACCGTGCCGACCGCATTCGCCACTTCAAAATGGCGGGGATATTGAATGCGGGTGTGCAGGGCGCGCGCGACCGGCTTTAAAAAAGCTTTTGCCGGGGCGCCAATACCCACCATGGGGATCTTTTAACTGAAAATTCACGCCAAAAAATGGGTCTTCAGGTTTGAGATTCTCGTCAAACAGATAATGCGCCAGATCTTTGCGGCTGAAACCAAACTCTTTTTCTTGCAGGCGCGCCCCGCTGAGAAATTGGACAATTTCGCCGGTGATCTTGCGGGTGATGAAATCGCGTATACGTTGAATGAAGACCGCTGGCGAAACTGCCCATTGGGCGGCAGCGGCGGCAGCGGCCCGGCGGGCAATTTCATCGTCCCAAGGAGTGTATTCTCCTGTGGCGTGCAGCAAATCGGTGGGGGTCAGGCCGGTTCTGGCAATCACGTCTTCCCGGATCAACTGGTCAGCCGAGAGTTGGAGCGGTGAAACGGCCCCTACCAATTTGAGCAGCCGGCGCGCCCGGATCGGCCCATCCTTGAGGATTTCCAGCGCTTTTTGGACGCGGGCATCCGATGGACGCCTGGAGGGCGGACGCTGTAAAAACCAGAATTCTAACTGGTCAGAATACCAGATCGAAGGCGGGCTGTTCAGCCAATCGGATAGTTCCTGGCGCGCGGATGGATAAGTTTGCGCCAGGTAAGCCAGCGGGACGGCGCGTTCGGGCCCAACCTGGATCGCGCCATGGGGATCAAAACGGATCAGGCTGTCGCCGCCCAACCCAAAGGAATGAGCGCGGATCGTGCGCAAGGCGGTGCGATACTCGCCGACGGTGGCCTCACCTTCGCCGGGCAGGGCGCTGCCGCTGCCGGTGAGGGTCAGATCGGTGGTCGTCCCGCCGATATCCACCACCAAAGCGGCCTGGGTGCCGGCCAGGTAGCTGCCGCCAATCGCACTGGTCGCCGGGCCGGAATGGATCAATTCCACCGGGTGATCCGCGGCGTAGGCGGCGCTGGCTAACGAACCGTCGCCTTTGACCACGTAAAGGGGGCTATGGATGCCTTTGTGAAGCAGCATGGCCTGCACGGTGTTTAGAAAATCAAAAGTGGTAGATAACAGCGAAGCATTCAAGCGGGCCGTGGTCGCCCGGCGGATCGAATCCAGGTTCTGGCTCAGGTGGTGGCTTTGGACGACCGGCAGGCGGCTGATTTGAGACGCCAGGCGGGCAGCCTGCTGTTCATGGTCCGGGTTGCGCATCCCGGCGTAAGAGGCGACGGCGACGGCTTCGACCTGTCCATCCAGACTTTGCAGGGCTGCATCCAAGGCCGGCAGGTCCAGGGGATCTTGTTCGACGCCTTGCAGGTCGTGCCGCCCATTCACAAAGAACAATGGGCTGCCGCCAAATTGGCGGTCGAAGGCAAATTTATAGACCAGATCGGGGTCATACCCTAATAGAAAAAGCGCCACCGGGCGGGATTTCCCCTCGGCGATCGAATTCGTCGCCAGGGTCGTGGAAAGAGAAACCAGGTCGATGGGGTTTGCCTGATTCGAGAGCAGCGCATCGAGGATATTGGCAACGCACAGGCGCAGGTCGTGGTGGGTGGTAAGGACTTTGGCTTTTTTAACGACTTTCCGGGTAACGGGGTCCAACAGGACGCCGTCGGTAAAAGTGCCGCCAGTATCGATGCCAAGATGCAGGGAGGTAGGCTTGGGCAAGGATTCTACCATCCTGCTCATTTATTTTTTTGCGCGGCAATCGCCGAACGCAGCAGCGGCACACCGCTGCCCAGCACCTGCTGGAACATCCAGACGTCGGATGAAAATGTGACCAACTGCATCCCGCGCTGGATCCATTGTTCCAGGCGTTCGACATCCGCCAGATGCAGGCCCCAGGGCACGTGGTGTTTTTCGCAGGCGGTGACGATCCGGTCGAGCATCTGTACCGCCAGGGCGTGACGGGTGTCGCCGCCCAGGCCGAGGGAAAGCGCCAGGTCTTCCATGCCCACAATGACCCCATCCACCCCGGGCACCGTGATCAAAGATTCGATCTCCTCCACGCCGCGCGCGGTTTCGATCTGGATGAGGTTTACCAAATTCTGGTTGGCGTATTCAACGTACGCGGCAACATCCACATCCGCATAGTTAATATGCGCCGCCAGGCGGCTGAAGCCGCGTTCACCCTGGGGCGGATAATGCGAAGCGGTCAGCAGTTTATGCACTTTTTCCACCGTCTCCACGCGCGGGGTCATGATGCCCTGCGCCCCGGCATCTAACAGGCGAGAGATGACGTGGTAATGGGGCTCGTTGAGCCGCACCAGGGGGGTGATGCCCGCCAGGCGAGCCACCTGGATCAGATCGGCGGCGGTTTCCAAAGAGTAAGATCCGTGTTCCATATCGATAATAAAAAATTCCAATCCATAAGCGGCAAAAAGCTGGATGAAGGCTGGGGCGCGCAGCTGGACGATCATGGTGCCGATGACCGGCCGGCCAGATTTTAAAGCCTGTTGGATCGGATTAGGCGGAAAAGTGGTAAGCATGGGGCTTTCCTTGATGGATCAGAGATGTTCAGATTATAGCTTGAAAAGGACGCAAAAAATTGCGGTCCCATTCACTCGCCTGCCTGGTGTGTGAATGGGACCGCAGGGTCAGGCCAGCGGCCAATCAATAAATTTCAGGGATGAAGGTCTGGTCGGTGATTGGCGGGCGGATGTAGCCAAAATCGGCCTGGCGGGGCGGGAGCACGATCGGTTCCGGGGTCAGGTCCTGATAGGGAATCTGGCTGAGCAGGTGATGCATGCAGTTCAGGCGGGCCCTTTTCTTATCATCGGAGTTGACCACCCACCACGGAGCCTGTTTGATATCGGTAAATTTAAACATCTGGTCTTTGGCCATCGAATATTCCACCCAATGCGTGCGGGAGCCTAAATCCATCGGGCTGAGCTTCCAGCGTTTGGTAGGGTCGTCGATGCGCGCCTGAAAACGGCGTTCCTGCTCTTCATTGCTGACCGAGAACCAGTATTTGATTAAAATGATCCCCGACCGCACCAGCATGCGTTCGAATTCGGGGCAGGACCGCAGAAATTCCTGGTATTCTTCTTCCGAGCAAAAGCCCATCACGTGTTCGACACCGGCCCGGTTGTACCAGGAACGGTCCATAATCACCATCTCACCCGCGGCGGGCAGATGATTGACATAGCGCTGGAAATACCATTGGGTTTTTTCCCGGTCGCTGGGCGTGGGCAGGGCCACAACGCGGGCAATGCGCGGGCTGAGGCATTCCGTGATGCGTTTGATGCAGCCGCCCTTGCCGGCGGCATCCCGGCCTTCAAAAATCACCACGACTTTCAAGCCGCGGGCTTTTACCCACTCCTGCAATTTGACCAATTCTATTTGCAGCTTGCCTAACTCGGCCAGATAATCCTTTTCGCTGAGCTTCCTGGGTTTCGGGCTACCGTTCTGAGACGGCGCCGGTTCGGCGGTTTCGACCGGGTTGGCATCCGCCTTAGCGGCGTGATGGCGACCATTTTCACCGGAACCTTTTTCCGCAGGTTCCCTGGCATTCTTTTTCTTTCCCATCGCTTCCTCCCATGGTGAAAGAACCACCATCATTATTTATTATAGAATGCCGGCGATGAAAGTCAACTAATTAAACACGGCGTCGGCCGGCATGCCGGGTTTTAACTCACCTCCCGGGTTGTCGAGGGAAAGCTCAACCTTATAAACCGTGGAACTGCGGCTTTCGATGGTTTGAACGTTGCGCGGGGTGAACTCGGCCTGGTCGGAAATATAGGTTACACTGCCGGTAAAGGTCCGTCCGGGATAAGAATCGACCGTTATGGAGGCTTTTTGCCCGAGACTGATCTGCCCGTACTGGTTTTCGGGGATAAACACGGTCAGCGTGACCTGGTCCAGACTGCCGATTTCAACGACTGTTGTTCCCGCGGAAACCGTTTCGCCGGCGTTGACCGGCTGCGACAGGACGATGCCCGAGACCGGGGCGGCGACCGATGTCTTGGCGAGCTGCACTTGGACCAGCTTTAACCCGGCCTGGGCTTGCGCCAGGGCGGCTTCGGCCTGGGATACCGCCGTGGCGGCCTGGTCCACGTTGGATTGGGCGCTTTTCACTGCCAATGCATCGCTGCCGGTCAGCTGCGCATCCAGTTGATCCTGGGTGACGTTCAGGCGTTCGCGGGCGACGGCCACGCGCGACCGCGCTTCGCGCACGCGGTTGGCGCTGTCTCCGGTAAGCATCTGGTTGTAAGATTTTTGGGCCGCATCCAGTTCGGATTGGGCCGAATCCAGCTGCTTTTGAGCCGAGTCGCTCAAGTCAACCGTGTTTTTCGCGGCTTTGGCCTGGTCGAGCACCTGGACGGCGATGGTGTAAGCCTCCTGCGCTTTAGCCAGACGCTGCTCGGCCTGGACGAAATCACTGTTGCTGGCGTTGCTGATTTCGCGGTTGAGGTTGCTCAACTCGGTATCCAGATTGGCCTGGGCGTCGCTGAGGTCGGATTGAAGCGCGGTGATGATCTCACTTTTCTCAAAATACCACACCGGCAAATCGATCCTGTCCGCCTGGGAAGCTTTCCAGGCCGCGGTGCGCCCGGGCTCATTTTGCAGGCGGGCGGCCTGCAGGGCCTGATCCAACTGCGTCTGGCTGCCTGACTGGCGCTGGCGAGCCAGATCCAGGATAGCCTGGGCCACCTGGACCGCGGCCTGAGCCTGGCTTAGTTGAGCTTGAAGCAGCTGGTCATCCAGTTTGAACAGTATATCGCCGGATTTTACCGAGGCGCCCTTGCTGGCGCTGATTTCGGTCAGCTTACCGCCAATCTCGGGCGCAAGGAGGACTGAGTGGGCGGTGATGGTTCCGGAGGCCTGCAGCGCACTGGCCGCCGCCTGGGGATTTAGAACTGAACATCCCATGCTCAGCAGTGCAAAGGCGATCGCAATCATAATGAGTAAAGAACGGGGTTTCATAATCATTTGGCGCTGGAAACCACTCCGCTTCAACGGGTGGAGGAAAGCGCCGTCTCCTTTCCATGGTATAATAGAACAAATGATCCAGATGCTTCGGTTAGCTCTCTGTGAGGTGAGACGCTGGAGATGAGTTTTGACAACAGTAAGTAAGTTGCCAAATCGGAACGTAAGCGGAACTGTAGTGAGGTAGCCCCAGGCTTGGAAACCTGGCGGGGAATCGTTCTCCCCGTATCAACCTGCCGAACAGCCCTAGGGTGTATCTGGACCCAACCCTTCCCAGGGGCTAATGTAGCGGAGACGAGAAAACGGTTTTGTAATTTAGGCACTTTATTCTCCAGTTACAAGCCAGCCGCTTCCCTTTTAGGGGCGCAGAGCGAGCTGGTGGTAGTTGACGAGTTTATCCTTTCACTGCTGAGATGAACACATCTTCCAGCGAGGGGGCAATCCATTCCAGGCTTTGCACTTGGATTTGCTCAACAATCAAAATTTGTTCGAGTTCTGCTTTTTGTGTGCTGCCTGCCGGCAGCACGGCATGAATCTGGGCGCCGTACAGCGCGACCTCATCCAGCGGCAGCCTGCCGCTGGATTGGGCGGCCTTTAAAACGCGCATGGCTTTTTCGGGGGTAGGGGTATTGATTTCGAGGACCTGGCCGCGCATCTGGTCCACCTTCAAACGTTCAGGCGTGTCCAGGGCGATCAGGCGCCCGTGACTGATAAAGCCCACCCGCTGGCAGAGCTCGGCTTCATCCATGTAATGGGTGGTGACCAACACGGTGACGCCTATATCCGCCATACGGTAGATCAACCGCCAGAATTCGCGCCGGCTGATGGGGTCGACCCCGGCAGTGGGTTCATCCAGAAAAATGACGTCCGGCTGGTGAATGATGGCGCAGCCCAGCGCCAGGCGCTGTTTCCAGCCGCCGGAAAGGTTGGCCGTCAGGGTGTTTTCCCGGCCTTCGAGGTTAGCCATTTGGAGGATATCTCGCTGGCGCTGGCGCAGCCGGTCTCCGGACAATCCATACACTTTGCCGTAAAAACGGATGTTTTCGAGCGCGGTCAGGTCGTTATACAGGGTGAAAGCCTGGGACATATACCCCACCCGGGCATGCAGCGCCTTGGCCTGGGTCACCGGATCGAGATTCAAGACGCGCATACTGCCTTCGGTGGGTTTGATCAGGCCTAACAGCATGCGAATGGTGGTCGTTTTCCCGGCGCCGTTCGGCCCTAACCAGCCAAATACCTCGCCTTTGCTCACCGAAAAATTGATCTGGTCTACGGCGGTAAAATCACCAAACCTGCGGGTTAAATTTTCGACGACAATCGGCTGATTATCACCCGGGGTGAGATTTCCGGTTGGCGCGGGGGTGTGATTACCCACCATTTTGGGCCTCCTGGCGGCGGATCAGGTAGATAAAAGCTTCTTCCATGCGGATCTGGATCTCGCGCATGCCGCTCCACTGCACGCCGTGGGCGGTCATTGCACTTTCGACCTGGGGGCAGCGCAGGGCGGCGTCATCTACCAGCAGATGGATCGAGGTGCCGTAGGTCTGGATTTCCAGCATGCCCGGCAGGGGCGGCAGCAGTTCCAGGCAGGCATCCATCGAAGTTGGGGTAAATTCAAGCATTTGCCCGGGGACCAGTTTTTTGATTTGCGCCGGGGTATCGCTGGCGATCAGCCGGCCCTGATAAATCAAGCCCACGTGGTTGCAGCGTTCGGCTTCATCCATATACGGGGTGGCGACGAAGATGCTCAAGCCCTTTTCCGCGCGTAGATTGCTCAGCATATTCCAAAACTCACGCCGGCTGATCGGATCTACTCCCAGGGTGGGTTCGTCGAGCAGCAGCACCTGGGGTTCGTGCACCAGGCTGCAGGCCAGCGCCAGTTTCTTCTTCATCCCGCCCGACAGTTTTCCGGCCGGCCGGTTTTGATACTCACTTAATCCGGCAAAATCCAGCAGGGCTGGGATGCGTTTGCGCTGGTCGGCGCGGGTGACGTTGTGGATATCGGCAAAGAACTGCAGGTTTTCGTGCACGGTCAGGTCGGCGGGCAGGCCGAACTGTTGGGCAATATACCCGGCCCGCTCGCGGATCTCATACGGCTTGCGCTGCGAGTCAAAACCCATAATACTGCTCTGACCCTGGGTGCGGTTGAGCAGCCCAAGGAGGACCCGGATCGTGGTGCTCTTCCCGGCCCCATCCGGGCCGATCAGTCCGTAGGTTTCACCCTTATTGACAGTGAAGGATACCCGGTCGACCGCGCGGACCGCAGTTCGCGCGCCGCGCGCTCCGCGCGAGGTGCGAAATTCCTTGACCAGGTCTTGAGCTGAAATGGTAATCGGGTTGTCCATGGGTGTCAGTCCAGCCGCTTTTTGAAAAATAACGAAGCCAGGGAGAGGGTCACCAGGGCATAAGCCGCCATAATCAGGGTGTCTTTCCACAGGTAATCGAACGCCAGACCCTTGGAAATGATGCCGCGCGATATGCGCACGAAGTAAGTAAGCGGGATCAGGTCGCCGATCGCCTGGGTCCAATCTGGCATCGAGATGCGGGGGAAGATGAACCCGGTGAGCAGCACGCCCAACAGCAGGAGCAGAACGGAGATTTGCTGCGCCTGGCGCTGGGTTTTGGCGAGGGCCGAGATCATTAATCCCAACCCCATATACGCCAGGATAAATATCAGGGCCAGGGCGGAAAACAGGAAGATACTGCCGCGCATCGGCACCCCAAACCAGAAGATTCCCAGGGTGAGAACGATGGCCATATCGAGCATGGCGACGATCACCCCGGGGATCAATTTGGCGATCACCATTTCAGCCGGACGAGCGGGCGTGACCAGGATTTGTTCCATGATGCCCAGCTCGCGTTCGCGGACAATCGCCATCGAGGCGTAGGCGACGATGATGTTCTGCACGAGCATGCCCACCAGGCCGGGCAGGATAAAGACCAGGTCGTTCATATCCGGGTTGTAAAGCACGCGGCTGCTGGTCAGGATGGGCAGGTTTTCCTGCATGCCGGCTTTCACGCTGCGTGCCTGCAGATCGTATGAATATTTTTGCGAAAGGGTGCTGGCAGCATTAAAACCCGACGAAACCGTAAAGGAGTCCGACCCATCCAGCAGGATCAAGGCCCGTCCACTGCCCCGGGAGACGTTCTCGGAAAAATCAGGCGGGATCAGAATACCGGCTTTGACCTGCCCCGCATTGAGAGCCTGGATCAGTTCCTGTTCGTTTTGTAAGACCAGGGTCTGGTCAAAGTAGCCGGAGTTCACCAGGGTCTGGATAAAGTCGCGGCTGCGCTCGTCGTGGCTCTGGTCGGCTACGGCTGTGGGCAGGTGGTCGACCGTCAGGGTGACGGCATAAGCGAACAAAAAAAGCAGGATGATGGGAAGCAAGATGATGAGCAGCAGCAGGCGGGAATCGCGCCAGAGCTGGGCCATTTCCTTGCGGGTGAGCGCCGCGATGCGTTTGAAGGATGCCAGCATATTAATCCAGCCTCTGCCGGAATGCCCGGGCAGCGATGATCATAATCACCACGATATAGCCCACCAGGGCCAGGATTTCTACCACCAGGAACTGCGCGCCAATCCCTTTGGTGATAATGCCGCGGGAGATGGGCACAAAATAGGTGAGCGGGAACAGGTTGCCGATCGCCTGGAGGATGCCCGGCATGGTGTAGCGCGGGAAAATAAAACCGCCGATGATGATGCTGAGCAGGGAAATGAACTGGACCAGCTGCATAGCCTGGCGGTTATTTTGGGAGACGGTGGAAATAAGCAGACCCAACCCCAGGCCCGAAAAGGCGTACAGGAAGGACAGGGAGATGAAGAGCCAGAAGCTGCCCTGAAACGGCACCTTGAACCAGAATACGGCGATGGCGAGGATCGTCAGGACGTTGATCATGACCAGCACGATATTGGGGGCGATCTTCCCCAACATAAGCTCCATCGGGCGGATAGGCGTCACCAGGATTTGTTCGATGGTGCCCACTTCGCGCTCGCGCACCACCGAAGTGGCGGTGAGCACAATGGTCTGGGTTTGCAGCAGCAGGGCGATGATCCCGGGGATGATAAACCACAAATCCTTAAAATCGGGGTTGTAGAGGATGTTGAGATGGACTTCGAGAGGGTTGGTCACGCTGGTGATGCCGCTGCGTTCGATTTTTTGCAGCGCAGCCCGGGTGGCATGCGTCTGCCCGATCAGGTTGGCGGCGTTGTAAGCAGAAAGCGAGGTAAAAAGATCGGAGCCATCCACCAGTACGAGTACATCCGCCTGCCCACGGCGCACATTGGAGGCAAAATCTGGGGGGATGACCACGGCGGCGCTGGCCTGGTTGAGGTCGATCTCACGGACAGCCGCGGCCTGGCTGGGCACAACCTTTACCAGGTCGAAATAGCCGGAATTGGTTAAATCATCCAGATAGGCTCGGCTGGCGTCATCCAGGCTCTGGTCTACCGCGACCAGGGGGATATGCTGGACGTTCATGTTGATCGCGTAACCGAAGAGGATCAACTGCAGCAGGGGAATCGAAATCATGATCGCCAGCGCCCCGCGGTCGCGCATGGTCTGGATAAATTCTTTCTGGATGATGGCAAGCAATCGGGCAAGCATATGGATCCTTAGGGACGATGTTCGATCCCGTCCAACCATAAATCGATGATCGAATCGGCCAGGCTGCGGCGGTCAGCATCGCCGGGGAGGGTCTCAATCCCGCGCAGCGCGGGGAGCAGAAAGCCCCAGAATACCGAAATGACCATGCGCGCCGCCAGTGCGGGGTTCACCGGCCGAAACTGCCCGGATTGGATGCGCGCGCGGATGTATTCTTCCAGATAACCGGCAATCTGGGCGAGACGATTGCTCAGAAACTGGCTCAATATTTCATCATTGAACCAGGCCTCGCCGATCAGGGCGCGGGTGTAATGAGACTGTGAAAGCAGGATGTCCATGACCTTGACGAAAATTTCCGCCATTTGCTGGCGCGTTTCCAGGTGACTGAATTCCAGGAACACGGCGTCGACCTGCTCGGCCTGGTTCTGGATAATAGCGAGGAAAATTTCGCGCTTGCCTTCGAAGTAGTTGTACAGGGTGCTTTCGCCGATGTCGCTGGCCTCGGCAATATCCCGGGTGGTGGCGGCAGCGTAACCCTTTTGGGCGAAAACCTGGGCGGCGGCGTCCATGATTTCACGGCGCTGGCGTTCTATTCGCCGGTCGCGGCGGGTTTCGGGTGGGGGAGTTTGATCCATGAATATATACTCGTATTACGAATAATCGTTCGCAATACGAGTATATGCCATTTTATTGATAAGTCAATAAGGATTTATTGGTAATCCGTTTGAGTACAAGGTGCTCAAACGGATTATTTAGGGCTTACGCAAAATAATCAGAAACCTTGACGAGGGCAGATGATTGCGAGTATGTTTGTTAAGTATGGAGACAAACAAATAGTCTGTTACTCGTCTGGATTACTGCCAGTATTTGCTGATCAGCCAAATCAATTATACGCTGACCAATTTTGCCGATCACACCGATAAATTCAGCCACGATGCGATAAACCGCTATCTGGCGGGTGAAAAGATCACACCCCACCTGGTATGGGAGAACGTGAAAGGACAGGTGGAGCAAATTGCAGAAGGGTATTTGGTATTTGATGACACGGTGGTCGACAAGAATTTCTCGTTCAAAATGGATTTGGTGCAGCGACAATGGAGTGGAGATGCACATGGGATCATCAAAGGGGTCGGGGTTGTGACCTGTGTGTATATCAATCCGAAAATAGAGGAGTTTTGGATCATTGACTACCGCATTTACGATCCTGAAGGAGATGGGAAAACCAAACTGGATCATGTGCATGACATGCTGGCAAATTGTGTGTATCAGAAGCAACTTTTTTTTCGTTTTGTGTTGATGGATAGCTGGTATGCGACCAAGGAAATCATGCTTTTTATCGAAGCTTTGAAGAAAATCTATTATTGCCCGCTCAAAGACAACCGGCAGGTGGATGATTCGGGTGGGGCTGAACCTTATCGGCGAGTGGATGGGCTGCAAATGTCGGATACTGAAAAAGGGCATGGCAAAATAGTGAAACTCAAGGGATTTCCGAAAGAGCATAAGGTGAAATTGTTCCGGGTGGTGCTGTCTACTCAGCGCACGGACTATATCGTGACCAACGATTTTGCTCAGAACAACACGCAGGCTGTTCAAAAAGTGTGCGGCTTGCGCTGGAAAATTGAGCAGTTTCACCGAGAGACCAAACAGCTGACTGGACTGGAAGGTTGCCAATGTCGCCAAGCCAGAATTATCCGCAACCACATTGGCTGTGCAATTTTGGTATCGATCAAGCTTAAGCAGGTTGCCTATGAAACTCAACGGACGATTTATCAGGTCAAACATGGTTTATTGTCCGATTATTTACGCCAGCAGTTGAAATCACCGACTATTCATATGACGCTTGCGTACGGACTCAATAATATTGTCAAGGGTACAACTCAATCCTGCGAAAAGAGAACTGGCGAACAGATCCTGGGCGAAGCGCTTCATAAGCGGGAGCTCTTTCCGGAGGCCGGGGCCCAGTCAAGGGCGGCGACCGGTAGGGAGCCGAGCGGAGCGGTCCCTTGATGGGGTGGCCGGAGGTAAGATAATTGCCCGCAAGAAGCGGTTCGACCCTGACCGAGACTCGAAATGACGCATCTTCCTCTCCATTTTTCTGGCTATGGCTAAGGGCACCCCAGTACCCTACAAAACCAATACCTACACTCTGCTTCGCCATTCCCCGAAACGTTTTCTCGACCTTGGTTGTATAATGAAAGCGAGCGGTGAGCCCGTTTCCAAATCCCGGGTTAAGGCCTAATCCCCGGGGCGTCAGGAAATAATCCTGTCCTCAGGAGCGCCGACCGATTTGGGACACCGCTCACTCTTTTTCGCGGGCTAGTTTTGAGGGCGGTAGTTTAGGGTGGGTTTTGCCCCACGGAACCGCCTGTAAATCCATTCCAATGCCAAGTCGATCCAACTAAATCCGGGTAAAGGCCAGCGCGGATTGTCCCTCGGGCAGGTTCTTCACACCCACTTTGTAGGCATAGCGGTAGAACGAACTGGCCACATTCCCGGGATCGGCAAAGCGATCGGCCGCTTGCTGACTGAGCACATGCCAGACCGCTACCAGGAGCTTGCGGGCAATGGCCACGATAGCCTTGGAACGCCCCAGGTGCGGTTCCAGACGCGCGAACACCTTTTTCCAGTGAGGATGGTGCTCCACCTCATGGTTGGCCGCCGTCACCATCGCCCGACGCAGTTCCCTTCGGCCGCTTTTGGTAATTCGACCGCTGGTATGGGTCATGCCGCTATCGTGTACCCGGGTTCCCAATCCAGCATACCCAACCAGCTTTTTGGCATTGGGGAAGCGGGTAATATCGCTAATCGCAGCCAGGATGGTGATGGCCGAGAGCATCGCCACCCGGGTAGTTGGATCAAAGAGGGGATGCGCTCATCCTGGGCACTTTGTTGCTTCAGACAGGTTTCGACCTGCTCGATCTGTTTCTGGGCAAAGGCGAGCGTGTCCAGATCCGAATGAACCAGAAACTGGTCGGTGGCAGAAAGGGACAAACTTTCCCACCAAAGCTGTTGTTCAGGGGCAAAAGGTTTTTCCGGGAGGCGCAGGTGTTTGCGGTGCAGAAGCGCATGCATCCGGTTTTTGGCGATGGTGGACAAACGGACCATCTTCTCCCGCTGGGCACAGCTCTCAGGCACCTGCTTCCAATTCTGGCCGCATTCATAAAAAGCCACCACCACTGCCTGGATCACCCGCACCAGGTAATGACGGTAGCAAAACAGAAAATTCGGTAGCACCGACAGGGTGCGGTGACAGACCTTACACAACCATCGCTTGACCAAAATAAAATACGCCCGCTATTCATCTTTGGCTTTGCGCTGGTAGTAACCATGCCCGATCAGACAGTCCTCTCCCCCACACTTTGGACAACCCTCCGGACAAACGCTATCCTTGTGCTTCTCCTGGTCAATATACTCTTGCTCGTTGCATCCATAATCGGCTAAAATAGGCATAGGTAGTCCGGCCCAAGAGGTTGGCTGGCGAGGCTGAGTGCTCCTGGGTCGGACGTCCTTTCTGTTTGAGATTTCCCTCAAGCATACCCTATTAATTAAATACGAGAGGCCGCTCTTATTGGAGCGACCCGCTGCCTACCTCCTGGTACCTTTACCATTTATTTCAGACTTAAGTGCTTAATTTCCCCCTTTTAATTCGTCCCCGGACAGGATACATTCTGGTTAAATGGCAGCATGGCGAGACCACTCTAGGATTATGTGCTGGCTCTTGTTTCATACCCAATATTGGTTTTTCCTCGTATGTTTTTATTGGTGATGATGTTGTTACGTCTGCAGACACCGTCATTCACGAAGCGGGTCATAATTATATGTATAACAAGACGGGATTGCGGACAGGCAATGACCCTTTCTGTTTGGACCATAATCTTTTCTCGGTTGAAAGCGCTTTTTGCGCCTGGGGGGAAGGATGGGCGGATTATTTTCCTTTGGCAGTAGACAGTGACAATTGATATGATCGTTTAGCCGGTCATTGTGCTGGGTTGGCTGACGGTGATTATTACAATCTGGAATCACACAATCGAAATGACAATAATCCTCTTTTCCCATTGGGCGATACTGTTGAGGGACGTGTTGCTGGAGCGTTGTATGATTTTCAAGACTCAAACAACGAGGGTTATGATACAGCATCCTTTGGTAAGCAGCCAATATTTAATACTGTATTGAGGATTTCAAGCGACGATTTTCTTGAGTTCTGGGGTTTCTGGAAAACTGACCATCCAACCACAAAACATGATGGCGTACAAGCGATATATCAAAATGGCATTGAAAGGGCGGGTTACGACTCCAATCCAATCATCACCGGCCTTCCACATTTGGTAGTATTAAAGAATTATGCGATACCTCACATTCTTAATCTGACAAATTATTCATCAGATGCCGAAAGTGATATTTCAACATTGCATTATGAAATCAGAAACAACTCGGGACAGGCTTGTGGAGTGACTATTGTCGACACTCGTTGGATTAACATTTCACCGCCTCAGAACTGGACTGGGGCGTGTAACGTCACAGTCAGGGTGCTTAACTCAATAAACAAGTGGTCGGAGACGACTTTGATAGTAGATATTGTTCCAACTGGTATTTATATTCCTTTGGTCCGTAAATAGTCAGGTTAGAAAAGGAGCATATCGTGAAACATTTATCCATATTTATGATTTTGATGGTTTTTATTTCCGGTTGCAGCGGTGCTTCCGCGCCCGGAACTGAGAAAAGTGGCTGTGATCAAGGCGTTTGTGTCCATCTAACTGTGGCTGAACCGGTAAAGTTCAATGAACCCGCATTGTTGACGATCACTGTTACAAGCGAGAAAGACCAAAAAATTGGTGTTACCCTTTCAGCAACCAATAGTGTAATTCTTGAAGATGTGAGAGAAAAAAATATTTCCGCGCCTGAAGTACACGACAAAGGTGTAATGAGTTGGATCGTAGATCAGATAGAACCCAATAAGCCCATCACCTTTTCAATCACTGCGCAACTTATGAAAGAAGGTATCTATTACATCATGGCTTATGCCACAGTACCACCGGTTCGGGTTTACGATAAGATTACCATCTCTTACACGGCTTCAGACTCAAAAGTTTTTATGAGTGGGACCTCTGTGGATCTCCCTTACGGCATAGCATACCCTTTCACCGGAACACCCCCCACCCCCGTGCCTACGGATACGAGGCAGCCGACCTTGTCTCCGGCAATCATATCTTTGACGCCCGAACCGGTAGAGAGATCAATTGCATATCCACCACCTGGTTCATCTACTCCCGATCAATCGAAGGTGTTGGAATCAATCACTCCCACACTTCCAGCATATCCGGGAGCGACCCGTTAAGAAACCCCAAAGTAGGCCAAAACGCCCATTGTAGATGTTGTGTCTGCTCAATCTACAATGGGCGTTTTGGACCTGTCAGATGTGCGTATATGTCAGCGATTCTGATCCCTGGAATTTTCATGCGCTCGCACGAATAGCCAAAGTCGTCTATCAGCCACCCGCCGTTGAAAATATGCGGCAAGTAATGTATCTTCATATTTGCCTGAATACGCGCCGTCCCTTCCTCCTTGATTTGTGAGTCATTTTCCAAATATTTGATGTAGGATTCGAGTAGAGCGCTCTTGTTGGTTGCCATTATTGGTTTACCTTGTAAACCGGGTACAATTTCGATTGGGAGGCAAAGGTTGTAACAGACATCGGTCTTCCGATCAAAATCTGATATTAAAAACCATCAATTGACCTGAAGTGAAAATCATACTGATAGCGATACTCTTTATCGTCTTGTATAACATGGAATGTATGTAACGGAATTTGGCGCACGATCTACATTCACAGCATATAAAAATGCGCCTTTAGCACTTCGTGCAGCCGTCCGCCCCCCGGGTGTCATCTCGCGGAGTAATGTCGACGTATAAAGCGTAGTCCGCAGCCTAACAGACATCTTTCGGCATAATCCAGGGCATGTCGGCCAGAAAAGGCTCACCTCCAGCTGGCTTAGTTCGGGAAAAAACTAGGAGCGAGCCTTAATTTTGCTCTGTTTGTAAAGAATTTGACCCTTCAAGGATCTCAGGACCCAGATATTCCCACCGGTGTCGTGGGAGCGAAATGGTATAAAGTTCCTGGCATCTGGCGGAATGTCATAGAGAAGTTATCCTGGACGAGGTTAGGAAAACGGCATCCGTATGGGTGTGCATTTCGATCTGTAAAACTGATATTGACCAAATGAAGATTGCATGAAAGGTATTTCACTGATATAATAATTTTCAGCAAATGTTGAAAAGGCATAATATGGTGAAATATCAATCTATAAAACAAACTGCACAAACGGCACTGAAAGAATGCCTGGAGAAAGTTCCTTTCTTACAAATCGATCGGATCGAGCTTTCAGAATTAGACAACCAGGCAGATTTCTTGGTAAAGGTGAGCATCCAGGATCGTCCTCGCCTGCTCATGGCGGAGGTCAAAAATAATGGTCAACCGCGCATGGCTCGACTGGCGGTATATCAACTGAAAGAATATTTGAGCAAAAAAGCGGATGCTTATGGCATTTTCATCGCTCCTTATATTTCATCTGAGGCAGGGAGAATCTGCGAAGAAGCAGGCATCGGATATCTTGATCTGGCTGGAGATTGCCTGATATCTTTTGAGACGGTTTATATTCGCCAGACGGGTGCGGCGAATCCTAATATCCAAAAACGAGACCTGCGTTCCCTGTACTCTCCGAAGGCAGAACGTATTTTGCGGGTTTTGCTCAACGATCCGAAGAATAGCTGGAAAATGATGGATTTGGCTCAATCTGCCAAAGTCAGCCTGGGACAGGTGGCAAATGTCAAGAAGCTGCTGCTGGATCGGGAATGGTTGAGCAAGTCAGCAGATGGAATGAGCTTGACCAACCCGAAAGCCTTGTTGGATGAATGGGGTCAAACCTACAACTTTCGACGCAACGAGGTGCAAGAATGTTATGCACTAGCGGAATTGCCTGAGATTGAGGCGCAGTTGGCCGAAACCTGCCGGCGCCTGGGTTTACAGTATGCCTTGACAGGTTTTTCCAGCGCCGCGCGCATCGCTCCCATGGTGCGTTATCAGAAGGCCACGGTCTATGTAAAAAAGGATGTGAGTTCCTTGATCGACGCATTGGGATGGAAGGCTGTCACCACCGGTTCGAACATTAGTTTGTTGATACCCTATGATGATGGCGTGTTTTACGGGGCAAAAGATATGGATGAGATTGCAATCGTTTCACTGGTGCAAACGTACCTGGATTTGCAAAGTGTTCGGGGGCGGGGGCAAGAAGCAGCTCAGGCAGTGCGGAAGGAGATCGAAAAAGCATGGTGACCAACCGAATAGATTACACGGCAGATGCAGTTGAAGCAGCCCACAGTGTATTACTGGAACTCGCCCGCTTATTGGGTGAATATCAAGACAGCATTGTCATCGTATGTGGGTGGGTTCCTCAACTGCTGCTCAGCCAGGCGTCACGCCAACATATTGGCAGCCTGGATGTGGATGTGGCATTGAATCACCGCACATTACATGAGGTGGGGTACAAAACCATCTTGCAGCTCCTTTTAGCACGTGGTTATTATCAGGGTGAGCAGCCGTTTATCTTTTTCAGGACAGTCCAAGTGGGTGAGCGTACTTTTGAAGTCGAAGTGGATTTTCTGGCAGGCGAGTATGCCGGCACCACTCGTGGTCACCGTACTCAAAAAGTGCAAGATATGCACCCTCGCAAAGCACGCGGCTGCGATTTGGCGTTTACCTTATCTACCGAAACAACCATGAGTGGGACGCTGCCTGGCGGCGGCAAGGATACTGCTACTTTGAGAGTGGCATCGATTGTGCCTTTCTTGGTGATGAAGGCTATGGCATTGGCAGGTCGATTGATGGAGAAAGACGCCTGGGATATCTATTACTGCATCCGCTATTACCCGGGTGGGATCAACAATCTAGTGGAGGAATTCAAATTGCACCTCGAAAACGGACTGGTAAAAGAAGCTCTGGCCATTATCGCTGAGAAGTTCGCTTCACCCGAGCACGTTGGACCGAAACATGTCGCTGATTTTGATGATATACGCGATCCCGAGGAACGCGCTCTGGTCCAACGGGATGCCTTCGAGCGTGTGAATGCTTTGCTTTCCAGGTTGAGAAATACCGGAAATTAGAAAGAAACAACGAAAAGTTTCTGAGATTATACAGGTGTAGTCATAAACCTAGCTCCATAAAACATTTCCTGCGTTCGTTCTTTTTACAGGTGAGATCATTTCAGAGATCTGGTCGATGAAAAGTTTATGATTTGATTCTAACAGAGTCATATGGGCGCGAAGTTTCGGTCAAAAATCCTATAATCGAGTTTTGGCGATTTTGACTGTTGTATTAGCAATAGCGGAACTTCGTAAATCAAGAATTGTATTGTTTTCCTGATGACTTATTAGCCAAAAAGCTCTGCTCTCACCCGGATCATTTCAGCGGTGATGCTGATACCGATCTCTTCCGGTGTTTCAGCTCGAATGGGCAGCCCGATCGGCGCGTGAACCCGCTGAAAATCGGCATCGCAAAAACCGTTTTTACGCAATTCATCGAAAATTAACGCGCATTTACGCCGGCTGCCGATCATGGCAATGTAAGCGGCTGGGGTTTTCAGCACCTGGGCGAGCACGACCTGATCGTTGAGGTGGCCGCGGGTGACGATGACGATAAAACTGTCCGTTTCAACAGGCCGTTTGGCAAAGAGATCCTCGAAAGATGGGAGGGTGATAATCTCGTCTGCGACCGTAACGTTAAAAGGATGGGCATATTCGCGACGGTCATCCAGGACGATCGTCCGAAAGCCGACCGCATGGATGAAGTATGCCAGGCTGCGCCCCACATGCCCGGCTCCAAAGATATAAACCGTCCCGCCGGTCTCGAGCGGCTCCACCCACTAGTGCTGACCGGCAGTTTCGAGCACCTCGGGCTGGAAAGTTTCATAAATGGTTTCGAAGGTGAAACCGGAAGGTAAATTCCCCACAACGGCGTCATCCCGCTGAATGACCACATGGGCGAGGTTTGAGGGTTGTGTGGGTAGAGCAGGAAGAGCTGTGAGCAGCCAGACTTTTTTATGAACCCGGTTCGGGAAATTACTTGCGATCGCCTGACGCGCCGCAATAGGGAAATCCCTCCATCATCTCCTTGAAATCGATTAAGGGCCTCATATACGAGAAATGACGGAGACGCTTGTATCCCGGAATAACTGCATCGCCTTGGTAAAGAACTTCTGCTGGTGATAAATCAGGTTGAACCTGCGCTTGAGCGACAGTCCCTGCACGTCGAGCGATACCAGTTTGCCTAGCCGGACTTCTTCCGTAATCGCGATTTTTGAAACGACCGCCAGACCCAAATTAGCGCTCACCGCCTGTTTGACGGCTTCATTATTGTTATAAATGCCGGCAACCTTCCAATTCACCTGCGCTGCCTGCATGGCATGTTCAAAAATAGCCTGGGATCCACTGCCGGCTTCGCGCACAATAAATGCCTGGCCGGATAATTCTTGCATACTTACGACCGGCTGATTTGCCAGGGGGTGCAGCGGTGAAGCAATAAATACCAGGTGGTCATCAGAGTAAGCCTCTTCGGTAATATAGGGAGATGAAATCGGGCCCTCGACCAGGCCGAGATCCAATTGGTCCTCTAAAATCCTTTCTTCAATCAAAGCGGTGTTATCCACCAGAGAAAACACCTCAATCTCTGGATATTGCCGGTGAAAACCAGCTACCAGTTCTGGCAGCAAGTAAGCCCCAATGGTCAGGCTGGCGCCGATGCGAACCGTGCCAGCCCGACTTAAATCGGCTAGCTCTTTGCGTGCCTGCTCGGACAGGTTAAGGATGTGCTGGGCATATGAACGCAGCCGTTCACCCGCCGCAGTAAGATACAGCCGGTGGTTCAGCCGCTCAAACAGGCGCACGCCATAATTCTTTTCCAGCTCTACGATCGCCTGGCTCACCGAGGGTTGGGTCATATACAGTTCCTTGGCCGCGTGGGTCATATTGCCCACTTTACAAACTGTAAGAAAAATTTTAAAGAGTCTGAAGTTCATAAGCAGATACCTATCATTACCATAAAATAATACTATTTTACAAATAAATCTGAGATTGGTATAGTAGGAATGTTGCTGGAAACCGGTAAATTAAACTGTAAAAGGGGAACGAAAACCAGTTGATAGAGCCCTTTCTTACATTTATTTCTTTGGAGTTGTATATGCCTGACGGTATTCACATCGGTTCGTTTACCATCCACTTCTATGGGATCATCATTATGATCGGTGTGGTGGCTGCTACCTTTCTTGCCCAAAGAGAAGCCAACCGGCGTGGGCAGGATGGCAACCAGGTTTGGGATCTGCTCATCTGGGTGCTGGTGGCTGGTATCATCGGCGCCCGGCTGTGGCATATCCTCACCCCGATGCCCGATTTGATTGCGCAAGGGATCACGCCTGGTTATTATCTGACCCATCCGCTAGCAGCTATCGCCATCTGGAACGGCGGGTTGGGGATCCTGGGAGGGGTAGTGGGCGGTGTGCTGGCTTTATTCTGGTTCACCCGGCGACACCACCTTTCATTTTTTACCTGGTTAGATTTGCTCGCGCCATCACTGGCATTAGGTCAGGCGATCGGGCGCTGGGGCAACTTCTTCAATCAAGAACTGTACGGCGCGCCTTCGAATCTACCCTGGGCGATTTACATCGATCCGCAACATCGCTATCCGGGGTATGAAAATGTGGCCTATTATCACCCGTTGTTCCTGTATGAATCTCTTTGGAACCTGGCCAACCTCGCGCTGCTGTTGTGGCTTTCTCACCGGTTCAAAAATCAATTGCGCTCCGGCGATATCTTCCTGGTCTATGCCATCGTTTACCCCCTTGGACGTTTCCTGTTAGAGTTCCTCCGACTGGATTCTTCAATGGTGGCCGGGATCAACATTAACCAAATCATCATGGGTGCCATTGCCCTCGTTTCAGCTCTGGCGCTGGTTATACGGCATGTACGTCATCCACTATCTCAGATCAACATGGTAATCTCGGAGGAATAATGTCCTTTCAATTGGTTTTCCTTATCTCCATCGCCGCCGGATTTGTGGGGGCGATGAGTGGTATGGGTGGAGGAATTATCTTAATCCCGGCCCTCACTCTGTTGGGACTGGATATTAAACACTCGATCGCTGTCAGCATTGTTTCCGTAATCGCCACCTCCAGCGGTTCGGCTTCAGCCTACGTACGCGATAAGATCACCAATCTTAAGGTGGGCATGTTTCTGGAGATGTTCACCATCGTCGGGGCTATCGTGGGCGCAGCAATTACCCTGGCCGCCGGGCAAAGTTTCCTATATATCTTATTTGGTACCGTGCTGCTGGGCTCCTGGCTGGCTTTGTTCGTCCAGCGTCATATTAAAGAAAAACCCGAGGTGCATCAGGATCGCTTTTCCCATTGGCTGGAGCTATCTGGCAGTTATTACGACCAGGCCACCCATGAAATTATTTCTTATAAAGCAATCCGGGCCTATTTTGGCGCACTGCTCATGTTTGGAGCAGGGCTGGTGGCTGGGTTATTGGGCATTGGCGCGGGCGCGCTGAAAGTATTGATCCACGACCTGGTGATGGGCCTGCCGCCCAAAGTTTCCACTACGACCAGCAACCTGATCATCGGCGTTACCGCGCTGGCCGGAGCCAGCGTTTACCTGGCCGTCGGGTTGGTTGATCCTGGTCTGATTGCACCCGTCATCCTGGGTGTGGTCACCGGCGCTTTTCTCGGCACGCGCGTGTTGGTGAGGGTCAGCAACCAGGCCATTCGTAACATTTTCCTGGTGGTGCTGGTCGTACTGGGAGTTGAGATGATCCTGCGTGGGTTCGGGGTACGGTTATGATCGGACATGAAAAGATAGTCAGTGTAGATGAATCACCCACTGAAAAGAAAAGCATGGACAAGATGGATGTGCTGGTGGGCTACATCCTTTTGATCGGCGTGCTGCTCAGTGTGATTTTGATCGTCAGCGGTACGCTTTGGAATTGGGCTGTCGCGCATACCCTCACGACTCAATTTACCATTTCGGGCATGAATTATTTCGGTTTTCTGACATCAAGTTTTCGCCAGATTTTTGACGGCGCCATTAACCCGCGCTTACTGATCAGCCTTGGGATCGTTACCCTGATGTTCACGCCCTATCTACGGGTGGCAGCATCCGTGATTTACTTTGCATTTGTGTCCCATAACTTGAAATATACTGTGTTCACAATATTTGTGTTCACCGTCTTGACCTACAGTCTTTTCCTACGGTGATATAGAAATGGCAAAGGAATTGAAAGTTAGTTTAGAGCAGGGTCAAAATCATGTTCAAGTTTAACTGGATTTTGTGGAAATTTCATCATAGGCCAATAAGCACCTGAGAAAACCTGGCGTTTCTAAACCCAACGCTGAGACAAGGGGTGTCGTTCTTGACCCGACGGACTTGGGGCATGGCACAATTTCCCCCAGAGTTAGAAGTCTCCCGGGATTACCCCTGCGGGGCACTTTGGCGGCGCGGTTACTGCCATTTCGTCAGATATCACGAAAGTATCAGGGTGAAATTGGCTCAGCCGTTGGTGCGTAAAGTTAAACAAACTCCGAGAAAATATCACAGACGGACACCGGCTGCAGAGGCTGGATTCACTACTCACCGATGGTCGGTGTTTGAAGTGCTATCCTTTCCACTCTCCTGAAACGGAATGGAAATAGGGGGCTAAAGGATAGTAAAAAACAGGAAAGTGAAAGCCCAACCTGGGGATTTATCGGTTTGGAAAGAAAACATTCATTTTTGACATATCTGGGCTTCAGGAGGTGGCCGCGAATTGTCCACCATTAATAAGGCCAGAACCAAGCAGTTGGGATTGGGCCAGCACATCTAGTTCAAGATGATTCACGGCGCGGGCCTGCGCTTGAAAAACGAAGGTTGGCAGCCCACAGAGAAATGTAATTATTGAGTTTATCGAAGAGGTCACCGAGTGATTCTCCTGAGGTGAAAGTGATCTGGCTTGGTGAAGCTTTTTATTATGTTTTTGCTAAATTTCTTAAGTGAAAACCGGTTGATCATCCGATTCCGACTTCTACTCTATACGTATTGCTTTTATTCTGATTGACTTCTCTCATCAACCTCTCATACATCAAACCCCATACGCCAACCCCTTGACAGCAATAGTTAGAGGCCATATACTCAATTTGTGATTGGGGAGTAGCTTTCCCGCCAGGGAATGGGTTATCGTCAAGACGGAGAATTTTTCCCGGTAGCCTGTATGCCAAAAGCATTTGCGAGACCAACAAACTCTGATTTGTTGGTCTTTTTTTTATAAAAAAGCCTGCGGTAAAAAAACCGATTGGTAAGGAGAAGTGTAAAAATGAATCATTGGCATACAAAAAGTGCAGAGGAGATCCTCCATGAAAGTGAAAGTGACCTGCAAAAGGGTCTTTCCACCACTGAAATCGTCAAACGCCGGGAGCAATTCGGCCTAAATGAACTGGTGGATCGCGGAACTAAAAGCCCATGGAAAATATTATGGGAACAATTGACCGAAACGATGGTCGTGATCCTGATCATTTCAGCTGTGATCACTTTCTTTTTACAAGAATATAAAGATGCGATCGCGATTTTTGTGATCGTTGTGCTGAATTCCATTCTGGGTTTTACTCAGGAATATCGCGCCGAGAAGGCTATGGCGGCCTTGAAGAAAATGGCTGTCCCCAAGGTGCGAGTGCGTCGGGAGGGCAAAGTCAGCGAAATCCGCGCACAGGAACTGGTGCCAGGAGATATTGTTTTCCTGGAATCCGGCAATGTGGTTCCCGCGGATGGTAATCTGGTAGAAAATGCAAATCTGCGTGTGCAGGAGGCAGTGCTGACGGGTGAATCGGAAGCAGTGGAAAAGAACATGGTTGCGATCCATAAGGAAAATCCAGCCTTAGGCGATCAGCATAATCGCGTTTTCATGGGCACGCTGGTGGCTTATGGCCGCGGCACGGTCGTGATTACGGATACCGGTATGAATACTGAATTGGGCAAGATTGCCGAAATGATCCAATCGGTTGGGCAAGAATCAACACCATTACAAAAACGGCTGGCGCAGCTCGGTAAGACATTGGCACTCGCGGCTTTGGCAATCGTAGTGGTTGTCTTTGGTCTGGGGCTGCTGCGGGGTGAAGATCCACGCACCATGTTCCTGACCGCCATCAGTATGGCTGTAGCAGCTGTGCCGGAAGGTTTGCCTGCCGTGGTGACGATCGCCCTGGCCTTCGGGGCGCAGCGGATGCTGAAACGCAATTCACTGATCCGTAAATTGCCGGCGGTGGAAACACTGGGTTCGGTGACCACGATCTGCTCAGATAAAACCGGTACGCTCACTGAAAACCGGATGACCGTTACGTTAGTGGATGTGGCCGGTAATCGGTTAGATTTTCAAGAAGAATTACGCGAATACAGCCCCTCGGTGAGCGAGGCCGAATCGACCACTCCGGTCATTGATCAGAGCAGCGCGGTGGCGATCATGTTGGCTGGCGGCGCTTTGTGCAATGATGCCGTGCTTGAACAAACCGATCTAGGCTTTTCAGCGGTTGGCGATCCCACCGAGGGGGCTCTGGTTGTGGCGGCAGTGAAAGCTGGTTTGTGGAAAGAACGGTTGGAAAGTGCAATGCCGCGTATTGCCGAACTGCCTTTTGACTCAGACCGCAAGCGTATGACCACAGTGCATAAAATTAAGGCTGTTGAGCTTTTACCAAAAGCTCTGCGCGAATTGAATTCTTCTCAAGCTTTTTATTCGGATGCGGCTATTCTGGCAATCACCAAAGGTTCGGTGGATGGGTTATTGGATATTTCGAACCGCGTGTGGACCGAACAGCATGTGGTCGAGATGGATGAGGCCTGGCGGAAGCGTATTATGAATGCCAATAATGAACTGGCGCTGAAAGGGATGCGTGTGCTGGGTGTGGCATTCCGGCAGTGCTCCGAACAGGAGAGTAAACAAGCTGGACATTCACTGGAACAGGATCTGGTGTTTGTGGGAATGTTCGCGATGATCGACCCGGCGCGCTCGGAAGTAAAGGACGCGGTAGCTGTTGCCAAAGGCGCCGGCGTACGCCCCATTATGATTACCGGCGACCACCCACTGACGGCTTCCTTTATAGCCAAGGAGTTAGGAATTGCTGATAATGACGAAGTGGTAACCGGAGCGGAACTGGCTAAAATGGATGCAACTGCCTTGAAAAATCGGGTGAAGAGTGTATCGGTGTTTGCGCGTGTTTCACCCGAACATAAATTAAAGATTGTGCAGGCTTTACAGGAACAGGGACAGATCGTCGCCATGACCGGTGACGGTGTAAACGACGCCCCGGCGCTCAAGAAAGCCGATATCGGCGTGGCGATGGGCATCACGGGTACGGATGTCTCAAAGGAAGCAGCCGATATGGTTTTGCTGGATGATAATTTTGCGACCATAATTGCGGCTGTGCAGGAAGGCCGTCGTATTTACGAGAACATCCGCAAGTTTATTAAATATACGATGACTTCCAACTTCGGCGAGATCATTGTGATGTTGGCCGGTCCCTTTGTGGGCCTGGGTCTGCCCTTACTGCCGCTGCAGATCTTATGGGTTAACCTGGTGACCGATGGTCTGCCCGGTCTGGCACTCACCCAGGAACCGGCTGAACCGGATACCATGCGCCGACCGCCGCGCAATCCAAAAGAACAGATCTTTGGGCGTGGTTTAGGTGTGGATGTCCTTTGGATTGGCGCTTTGATGGGTGCGATTTCCCTGTTGGTAGGGTTGTGGGCTTTCAACTACGACCACAAATCAGCCTGGCAAACGATGATCTTCACTACTCTTACCCTGTCACAAATGGGGAATGCGTTGGCTACTCGTTCTGAAAGTCAGACTTTTTGGCAAGCAGGAATTTTTACCAATAAATCTTTGCTGGGCGCGGTACTGCTGACCTTTGGGTTGCAAATAGCCGTTATTTACGTACCCTTTTTTCAGGACATTTTTCAAACATCAACCCTCTCCTTTCTTGAACTTGGGATCAGCCTGGGCGCCAGTTTAATCGTCCTGTTGGCGATAGACGGCCTCAAATTAATCAAACGTAAATTTAGATCCATCTGAAAAAGATCGAACCCAGAATTTCGAATAAAAGGTTTTCCAAATAAACGCTCCTGGAGTGTGTTGAGGAATATATTGAGCGAATATAAGCCCTATCATTTCAATCAACCCCACTCGCCGACCCTGCCCGGATCACGATAAAAAAGCGCCCGATCCTCTGTACGAAGGTACCTTGACCTATTACTTGTGATCGATTTGGAACGGCACCTCGATGATCACAATATCTTTGTACCCTCGCAGCCGGCTGCGCAGACGAGAGGCAGTCTGGTTGTGCAGGAACCTGGCAACAAAACGCTCTGGGATGAATTCGGGAATGACCACAGTCGTAAGTTCGTGCGGGAACTCCTTATTATTCACGTATTCAATATATTCGACAATGGGTGTCATGACATCCCGGTAATCATAATCCACCAGCTTTAATTTCAAATCGCAGGTTATTTCCGGGTAATGGTCCCAACGTTGTAAAAATTCAGCTTTAAATTCCGGATCTGTGGCGATCGTCACCACCCGAACGTCGTCCGAGAGGCGTCTGGCATATTGCAGCGCGCGCAAGGAGCCACGATGAATGTCAGCAATCGGCACAATCACCACATTCGCCACCATCGCAAGATCGGATGGTTCCAGACATTTTGTGCTTAACCTCTTCGAGACAAGGGCGTAATGTTTCTTTATAGAATAGAAGGAGTAAACTAAGATCGGAATGAGCAGCGCCACGATCCAGGCGCCATCATGGAACTTGGTGAGCATTAAGGTTAAAAAAACGGAAAATGTTGCCACAGCCCCCACTGCATTCATGCCGCGCTTCCACTTTACGTTTTTCTCATAGTGCGCCACAGTCTCGTTGGTTTGCAACGTCTCACCCGGTTTGAGATGCGCAATACGCCCCATGAGGTGGAACATGCCCGCCTGGGAAAGGCTGAAGCACAACATGACACCCAGGGCGTAAAGCGGCAGCATAGATATTTCATTTGCATCAAAAATGATGATTAGTATGGACGACACTACGGCCAGAGTCACAATGCCAGCGCTAAAGACGAGCCGGTCGCCGCGATTTTGCAGCCAGCGCGGCAGGAAATTATCCCGCGCCAGGAAGTAAGACAACCGCGGAAAATCCTGGTAACCAGTATTGGCAGCCATGAAGAGGATGCCGGCAGTAAAAATCTGCACCCAGTAATACAAAAAACCGGTGCCGGTTGCGCGCCGCGTTAATTGGGATAGCACGCTTTCCGCCTCTCCCGGTATCAACGTCAGATGAGTGGCCAGAAAAGTAATACCAATAAACAGGGTCATGGCAATGATACCCATGGCGACCATGGTCTTGGCAGCGTTGGTTGATTCTGGTTTTTTGAAGGCTTTTACCCCATTGCTGATCGCCTCGATGCCGGTCAACGCGGTGCATCCGCCGGCAAACGCACGCAGCAGCAGCCAGATATATGCAAATCCGGTCAGCGAAAGGGCGGGAGGGATGATCTCTTCGGTTACGGTCATGGGTTCGGCTCCAAATATCCCCATGTAGCGAATTAATCCCACTACGATCGTCAGCAGCACGCCGGCAACAAATGCGTAGGTAGGAATGGCGAAAATCGTGCCACTTTCCCTGACCCCGCGAAGATTAATCCAGGTAATGATCAAAACGGCAAACAGGGCAATCAGCAGGCGATAATCATACGTCTCGGGAAAAGCCGAGGTTACCGCCCGAACCCCAGCCGCGACGGAGACAGATACGGTTAACACATAGTCGATTAATAAGGCGGCAGCGGCAAGGAGAGAGGGTAATTCTCCCAGGTTATCCTTCGAAACCGTGTAAGCGCCACCGCCTTCCGGATAATGTAATATCGTTTGAATGTAGCTAAAAACTACCAACAACACCAAAGCTGCTACTGCCATTCCTAACGGCAGCGTTATGGCCAATGCCCCGCTTCCCAAAACAATCAATACGCTCATAATGGCTTCGGTAGCATAGGCGTTGCTTGAGATCGGGTCCGAGGCAAAAACCGCCAGACCGCAAATCTTATCCAGACGTTCATGGGATTCGTGGCTGGATGGAAATGGCTCTCCAATCAGAATCCGCTTAAAATCACCCAACTCCATACGAATCTCCTACGACGTGAAATGCATTAGTCAAGCGTGTAGTTATTCCAGGCCCAAATTGCCCCGAACTCGATGCACAGTAAAATCAGAACGATGACCGTACTGGCCGTGCCGTGGATCGCAGCGTCCACCTGAATTTGCAGCCAGGTAACCAGGGCGATAATTGCCAAAAAGCCCATCCAGGATAGATATTCAGGGAGTCTCTTTTTTCTTTTCACTTCTTGTGTGGGATAAAAGCCAGAAACCGGATGGATATCGGCGGCCGTGGCTTCTTTCACAAAGTGATAGAGCTTAACTTTTCCGAATAAGTCATGGTCGATAGTTTGCTCTTCGCTGCATACGATCTCATCCTCTGGCCGGTAAATGTCCTGCAATCGGGCAAGCCAATTGGTCGGGCTGGCCTGGATCCACTGTGCCTGTAACCCATTCCCTGCGGTCACGGCTTTCAGGGTTGCCATATCCCTCGAGAGCGCCAGAAAATCGTCGTTGCTTTCCGCAACAGTCATATAGAAAACATCACATTTCTTCTGATATGCCATCCAATAAATCATGTGAGCCAGTTCGAAATCGTTTGCCATACAGACTGGCAGTAAAACGATCAGGCGCTTTTTCTTTTCCTGTCCCTTGTGGGAATCCATACCGCTCTCCTTGTTTGTTCACAGAGAGTGTAGTCAGAAGGCATAAATTCCGGATAATAAAAAATAGGAAATTTATAAAGAAAATATAAAGGCACTGCAAGTTGGTTATTTATGGTTACAATTAATCCAACATCATGCCGAAATACTCGGAAAACCAATTCGTTTCACTTACCTATCGCCACACGGCAGCCTTAGCCAGGTTCGGGCTGACTACCCTCATCTTGCAGCCATTTGAACCCTACCTGGAAATTCAGCTCATCGCCTTGCTGTATCTGCTCCCGGTGATGATCAGCACCGTCCAATGGGGGCTGATGCCCGGGGTTTTTGCTGGCATGCTTGCTTTTCTGACCTTCAATTTTTACTTTATCCAGCCCTATCACACCTTTGCCGTACATAAAACCCAGGACCTGATCTCCTTGATCATCTTCCTGATTGTGGGCGTGCTTGTGAGCCAGCTGATCGGCCAGCTGCAGAAAAAGCTGGAAAGCAACCCATACGACCCGCAGGTCCTGCTCACAGAACCGGGGATCGGCTACCGCTTCAAGATGGACGATTAAGAACGCGCAGATTTTTATTTTTTCTTTATAAAAACCCCCTAATTTTTTGCCTTACCTTTATATCTAATCTTTATACTGTGCATTGGCCTGTTATTCTGAGAAACGGCCAGTTATTTCTATTCAGGAGCGCCATCATTTTCTTCCATCGAATAGGTAGGTTTTTGTTTTTGATCGAAAGGATTGCTTTGTGATCGAAACCGAAGATTATAGTGACGAAAGGACGTTCGAGGCTCGTATCGAGAGTGCGCCGAAGAAAAGCTGGCGGCAGTGGTTTATTGGCCGCCCGTTGCAAACCGCGGATATGCCCCACCAGACCATCGGCAAGGCCATTGGCCTGGCAGTTTTTGCCTCGGACGCACTCTCTTCCACCGCCTACGCTTCCCAGGAGATCATGATCATCCTGGCCATTGCCGGCAGTGGGGCGCTGGGTTATGTGTTCCCGATTTCGTTGGCCATCGTCACTCTGATGGTAATCGTGACCGTCTCCTACCAGCAGACCATCCATGCTTACCCGGGCGGCGGCGGCGCATACATCGTCGCGCGCGACAACCTGGGAGAACTGCCGGCCCAAACCGCCGGGGCAGCCCTGCTCACCGATTATATCCTCACGGTCGCGGTTTCCATCTCTTCCGGCGTTTCTCAAATCACTTCGGCTTTTCCAGGTTTGTACGATTACCGGGTAGAAATCTCGATTTTTATGGTGTTTTTTATCATGTTGATTAACCTGCGTGGGGTGAAGGAATCAGGCTCTCTTTTCGCTATCCCCACCTACTTTTTTGTGATCACCATGTTTTTGACGGTCGGGCTCGGATTTTTTCGCTACTTCACCGGGTCATTGGGAACGGTTATCAACCCGCCGGCCTTTCCTTACTCAGGCGTGGTCGCGATTGTCACCCCATTTTTACTGCTGCATGCATTTTCAAGCGGCACGGCCGCGTTGACCGGGATCGAAGCCATTTCCAACGGGATTATGGCCTTTAAAGAACCACGCAGTAAAAACGCCGGGATCACGCTGCTCTGGATGGCGGGTATTCTTGCCTCTCTGTTTTTGGCTATCTCATTCCTGGCCGGAAAGGTAGGTACGGTACCCTCGGAAGAAGAGACCGTGATCTCCCAACTTGCCCGAACTATTTATGGCAGTGAAGGGCTTTTCTACCTGGCGATTATCATCGGAACCACCGTCATTTTAATCATGGCGGCCAACACCGCTTTCGCCGATTTTCCTCGCCTGGGCGCACTGCAGGCCAACGACGGCTTTCTCCCCCGCCAGTTGACCTTCCGCGGCAGCCGCCTGGTTTATTCCCAGGGCATTGTTGCGCTGGCCGTTCTGGCTTCCTTGCTGATCATCCTCTTTCAAGCCAGCGTCACCCGCCTCATCCCGCTGTATGCCATTGGGGTTTTTATGTCGTTTACCCTGTCGCAGACTGGCATGGCGCGCCGCTGGTGGAAATCCGGTCATCTTCAGCCGGGCGAGGAAATTGTCGAGCAGGGCTCTACCAATCGGCGCGACGAGCGCTGGAAGCTGAAGATGGTGATTAATGGGTTTGGGGCCGTATGCACCTTCATCGTGATGCTTGTCTTTGCGGCAACCAAATTCCAGGATGGCGCTTGGATTATCGTTTTGTTGATCCCTACCCTGGTGGCCATATTTTTTATGATCCACCACCATTACCAATCCCTGGCCGGAAAATTAACCCTCGAAAATTTCCGTTCCCCTCACCAGATCAAACGCCACCGGGTAGTGGTTTTGATCGCCGGGGTGCATCGCGGCTCGCTGACTGCCCTGACTTATGCCCAGACCCTCTCCGCGGATGTGACCGCGGTACATGTGTCCGTCGACCCGGATGAAACCCAGAAAGTACGGGAAAAATGGAGTATGTATGGAGATGGGGTCCGGCTTGTGATTCTTGAGTCGCCCTACCGGCTGTTGATTGAACCCATCCTGGATTATTTTGAACACCTGATGGTAGCTCACCAACCCAATGAATTATTGACCATCGTGGTGCCGCAATTCGTTCCTGCCCACTGGTGGGAAAATTTATTGCACAACCAGACCGCGCTGTTATTACGCTTCGCGCTGATGTTTCGCCAGGGGGTGGTGATCGTCGAGGTACCCTATCAAGTGTAAACGATCAATCCATCACGATTGTAAGTGGTCCAACTTATTCATCGGATAAGCGGTAAACGACCCCTAATTCCGTTAATATATAAGTGGGATGGTTCGCGTTCGGCTCAATTTTCCGGCGAAGATTGCTGATATTTACACACAGCAGGCGGGATTTATTCTCATAACCAGTCGCCCATACTTTTTGAATTATTTTCCACTGCGTGACAACCTTCCCGGCATTTTGGATGAGAATATTGAGGATGTCAAATTCTATCGGAGTCAGGCTGATCTCCTTACCCGCCGGAGCGCATTTGTCGATGTGCTGGGATGTTTTCAACCATCTGGATGATCTGCTTCCTTCTTCATAGATCAGATCAACTTTTCTCGTTTAAACAGAATGTATACAAAAATGTCTCTGAAATCCGAAACTACCATTGAAAAAGCGTTTACAGGTCTCAGGCGTATTTTTCAACCCGAAAACACGGCAAATGTTGATGCCGTGATCCTATTTGTTTTGTCAGGTGACGGCGGAGTTGAATTTTTCGCCACAATTCACAATCAAGCAATGAACCTGGTGGTTGGACATCTCCCTTCTTCGAAAGTCAAGATGAGCATGCCTGCGGGGGATTTCTGGCCATGCTTGATGGCACGCTGTCGACCACCGATGCCTTTACCAGTGGCAAGCTGAAGGTTGGAGGGAACTTGATTTACACCATGAAACTTGCCACTGTCTTTAAATTTGGCAGTTCTTAGATTTGGGGTATGTCAGGAAAGGAATGCATATGCTATCATGGAAACCTTTTAGTCTGTGATTCTGTCAAATCGCACAAAAAAAACAGAATAAGCCGTCCAGGAATCAGAAAGAGGTGATCCTGACATCCCTACTGGTGTCGCAGTTGTAAAGTGGAATGAAATCCCAGTCATTTCAAATGCTCACGTCCGCTCGGGCTCATCTCGATCATTTCTTTCACCAGCAAATGCACCCGCGTAGATGGGTTCGGAAAACGCTGCCCACCTTGTGGATAATTTCTGAAATGCTAATGGCATGCCGTACAGCAGTTTGTATTGAAGCCACCAAGCTTTCAAAAACCGGCAATGCAAGATAGTAACCTGGAATGTGACGTCTCAAATACTCCTTGAGCTCATCTCCATTGGCAAATGGACGAGTAGTGCGTTCAAAATGTAAGATATACCAGAATTCAAAGGCAGGATTGGAAACGGCCAGTTGATAACTATTTTGGTCGGCTAGAAGTACAGCGCGGTCGAATGATTGGTTGTGGTGAGGATTCTCAACATCAAATACACACCATACGACTTCGAATGGTGGAAGGTCTGTACGACCATCTCGAATATCCTGCTTACGTTTTTCCATCTGGTTCTGGGCTTCATCCCCGCAAGGAGGGGGACATTCCACAACGCTGATCGGCGCACCGGCACGATCTTTGATCTTGACCTGAATTGTGGAAAGCCTGAGGAGGTTTCGCAAGCTTTCAAAATAATTCGGCTCAGTTTCTGCGCCTTCACAGACAATTAGAATACACCGTCCAGGTGGGTGGCTGCCTGGACGGCGATCGTAGGAATTCATCATCCGTTCATAACGGCGTAGTTTTCGACCACCAGGTTTATGCTTCGGCATGTTGTGGCTCCCCCCACTGCGGCTCACCGAGAAATGGTATCGCCCCGTAACGACCCAACAAGTAGCCTTTCGCCAAAGCTTCATCCTTTCGTGGGCTGTAATCGAGCAGCGGATACAGGTGCGAGCAGCCCTGGCGGTCTTTCTCTATAAACCAAATTTGGTCGCGCCGGAACAGGCAGCAGTCCATCAATGTGGTATCGTGAGTATTGAAAATCAACTGCGCCCCTTTGGGATTGACCTGTGGATTATGGAATAACTCAACTAGGTACCGAACCAACAAAGAATGCAGGCTGGCATCCAGTTCATCCACAAAGAGCGTCCAACCATTTTCCAAAACATCTGCTAAGGGCCCACTCAGTGCAAAAAGACGCTGCGTGCCGTTTAATTCTTCCTCCAACGGAAAGGCAACTTCATTACCAGACCCGACTGAATGCCGCATGTAAACATCCAGCCTCTTTTTATTGACCAGTTGACTGCGCAGCTTCGCTGGCATATCTTCGGGTAAATCTTTTTCGGTATATGTTTCTTCACGTACTTCAAAATCCGAAATACCAAAATCGGCGACTGCCAGTAGGTTGCGAATACGCTCCTGCGCCTGTTCATCCTGTTGGGCGCGAGCGGCCGAATAGGTAGACAAGAAAGGGCTCAATTCATCGGCACCTATCACTTGCAGGCTCCGTTGGAACCACTCAAGTACACGCCCCAGTT
>CAVUNY010000020.1:0-76172 GCA_963743005.1 uncultured Chloroflexia bacterium
TTGAAGCTCTGGACCAGCTCATGTCACCTGAAGTGGAAGCTGCTCACCGCGGCAAGAACCTTCACGACGTGATGCCATTCTGGGAGCGGAGGAAAAATGGCTGAAATTCAACCCGTCAAGAAAGTGCGCATTACTTTGATGAGAAGCGCGATTGGCGAGACCCTTCGTCATAAAGCCACCGTGCGAGCCCTGGGGTTCCACCGGCTTCACCAAACCGTGGAGCATGAAGACAGCCCGTCGCTGCGCGGCATGCTGTACCTGGTGAAGAAACTGATTCGGATTGAAGAATCCGAATAGGAGAGCAGGTCAATGAAAGTTAACGATTTATTCCCAAATCCCGGCTCGACTCATCCCCGCAAGCGCAAAGGGATTGGTCCTTCAGGCGGCCAGGGTAAAACCGGCGGCCGCGGCACCAAAGGCCAGGCTTCACGCACCGGCTCGGGCGGTCATCTGTACCGTCAGGGCGGCAACCTGCCTTTTTTCCGGCGTTTGCCGTTCATCCGTGGCGAAGGTTTTACTCCCCCGAACCGGATCGAGTATAACGAAGTCAATCTGGATCAACTTGCCAATTTCGAGAGCGGGGCTGTGGTCAACCCGGAAGTTTTGGCGAAGGCCAATGTATTATCCAAACCCAATCATCCAGTGGTTATCCTGGGCCGGGGTGAAGTTACTGTGCCGTTGAAGGTCTCCGTACAGCGCATCAGCAAAAGCGCGCGGGCAAAGATCGAAGCGGCCGGCGGTAGCGTGGAAATCATCTAAGGAGTATTCCAATGAAGCGGTCGCCCTGGCGCTATCTGTGGCAAACGGAAGACATCCGTAACAAGTTGATTATTACGTTCTTGTTGCTGGTGTTATACCGTTTGGCAGCAAATATTCCGGTTCCCGGCATTAACCAGGCAGTGTTAACCCAGTTGGCCAATGCGAAAGGCGCAGCAGGAAATCTGGTAAACCTGCTTGACCTGCTGTCGGGCGGCACAATATCCAGCTTCTCGATCCTCGCGATGGGTGTATATCCATACATCACCGCCCAAATTATCCTGCAGCTGCTGGGCCCGATCATTCCGGCCCTGGAACGCAGGATGAAAGAAAACCCGACAGAATATCAGAAGTGGCAGGAAAAATGGACCGTGATCCTCACGGTTCCGATGGCGCTTCTTTCGGCAATCGGACAGGTCAATATTTTCGCTTCCCTGGTTTCACAACCAGTATCGTCTGTATTGGCTGGCTTTGGCGGACCGGATGTTTTGCGAACCATCACTCCATTGGCGACCATGGTCGGGGGTACGATGTTTGGGATCTGGCTGGGCCAGTTAATCTCAGAATATGGTATTCCCAAACAGGGTCTGTCGTTAATCATCTTTGCCGGTATTGTGGCCCGGATGCCAAGTCATGTTGGATCGATCCTGGCTGACCAATATAACTGGTGGTGGATGATGTTGGTGATCATCACCATCCTGGTGCTGACCATCTTCGCAATCGTTTTTGTTCAGCAAGGCCGGCGGAATGTCCCAGTTTTGTTCCCCGGACGCAGGGTTGGCAACCGGATGAGTATGCCAGTGCGCAGCAACCTGCCCCTGATGGTCAATATGGCAGGCATGATCCCCTTGATCTTTGCCCAATCCATCCTGACTTTCCCGGCTATCGTTGCATCTTACTTCGTCAGTTCGACCACGCCCTGGGTGAGCAGTCTGGCCTCCGGGATTTCACAAACCTTCGGCGGTCAAAACGCTGGATATGCAGTCATGTACTTCGTAATGGTTGTGCTCTTTACATTTTTCTATACGGATGTGTTGTTCCAACAACAAAACTATGGAGATAATCTGAAGAAGCAGGGTGCGCAGATCCCCGGTGTCGTACGCGGCACCCCAACCCAGAAATATCTGAGTTGGGTGCAACGGCGGATCACGCTTCCAGGAGCTGTTTTCCTGGGTTTGGTGGCAGTCCTTCCTTATATCGTAGGTTTGGCGCTGCCAAGTTCGGCACAAGGCGGTGGCTTGCTCCTGATTTCTTCGGCGGGCTTGTTGATCGTTGTAGGTGTTGTGCGCGATACATTTAATATCATTGAAACAGAACTCAAGCTGCACGGTTACGAAGAAAGCTTGATTAAGGGATAAGCGCATGCCGACGTACATTGTTTTACTAGGACCTCCCGGAGCGGGAAAAGGCACCCAGGCCGAGATTGTTTCGGAAAAGATGGGGCTGGTCCATGTATCTTCAGGAGATATTTTCAGGGAAAACCTGAAACAACAAACTGAGCTGGGAAAAATGGCTCAGGGCTATATGAACCGCGGCGAACTGGTTCCGGATGATGTGACCATCGCGATGATTCGCGAACGGTTGAGCCGGGCCGATTGTGTCAAAGGTGCTTTGCTGGATGGTTTTCCGCGTACGCCTGCCCAGGCGGATGCGCTGGCTGGAATGCTTGAGACTTTAAACGGCCAGGTCAACAGCGTGCCGTACATCTCGGTTCCGGCCGAGGTGCTGATCGAGCGTTTGAGCGGGCGATGGACCTGCCGCGCGGAAGGGCATGTTTACCACGAGAAGTATAACCCGTCGAAAATTGCCGGGAAATGCGATGTGGACGGATCGGAACTTTACCAGCGGGATGATGATAAGCCCGCGACGGTTGAGAACCGCATCCGGGTCTACATGAACCAGACATCGCCTTTAATAGAGTATTACCGTCAGAAAGGTTTGCTGGGTGAAATCGATGGCATGCAGCCGATCGATGATGTAACGGCGGACCTCATGGCAGCAATCGAGAAAGGAAAGTAATTATCATGGCCTGGGATCGACAGATCACCATCAAGAGCCCGGAAGAGCTCCATACCATGCGCATGGCTGGCCAAATTAACGCAGAGGCGTTGGCCGCGGCGTGTGCTATTGTCAGGCCGGGGGTCTCGACGGCAGATCTGAATGCTGCGGCCGAGGAGGTTCTGAAGAAATACGGGGTGTACTCACCGTTCAAGAACTATCCAGGGCCCTATCCATATCCCGCCAGCACGTGTGTCAGCGTCAATGAAGAATTGGTGCACGGCATTCCGGATAAAAAACGGAAGCTCAAGGAAGGGGATATCGTCTCCATGGATTGCGGTACGGTGTACGAAGGTTTTGTGGGAGATTCAGCTTTTACCATTGGTGTCGGTGAGATTTCACCCACAGCCAAAAAGCTGCTCGAAACCACAGAAAAAGCGCTGTACACCGGCATCAGTAAGATGGTGGCCGGCAACCATGTGGGTGATATCTCGTCCGCCGTCCAACAGGTGGTGGAAAGCAGTAAACTGTATGTCACACGCGAATACACTGGCCATGGGGTGGGGCGAGCGATGCACGAAGGTCCGCAGGTCCCTAACTATGGGACGCCTGGACGGGGTATGCTGCTGCGCAATGGGATGACCATCGCGCTTGAACCCATGGTCCTGGTCGGAACGGCGATGACCCGGGTCATGTCGGATGAGTGGACGGTTTCTGCTGCCGACAATACCTACACCTGCCATTTTGAACACACGGTAGCGATCACTGAAAATGGCCCGGAAATTTTGACCCTGCTGGCAGATGGATCTGCCCCGGCTCAAATTAGCGGACCTGGACAATTAAAGAATAAATAAGTATAATTGCGGTTTTGGTGTTCTCAACCGCAATCGTAAAGGAGCAAATCATGAAAGTATCACCATCCATTCGCAAGCGCTGTGCCAAGTGCAAGATTGTCAAACGCTCTGGCCGGCTATATGTGATTTGCGAAAACCCAAAGCACAAACAGCGACAGGGATAAAAGAATATGGCGAGAATTGAAGGTGTTGATCTTCCGCGTAATAAGCGGATCGAGGTAGGTCTGACCTACCTGTTCGGGATTGGTCCCACCCGGTCTCAGGCGATTCTAGGCGCCACCAAGATCAGTCCCGATATTCGGGTAAAAGATTTGACGGAATCGGAAGCTAACCTGCTGCGTGATTATATTTCTAAGAATTACAAAGTAGAAGGTGACCTGCGCCGTGAAGTACAGATGAATATCAAGCGGTTGATCGAAATCGGCTGCTATCGTGGTCTGCGGCACCGCCGCAACCTGCCAGTACGTGGTCAGAGAACCCGCACAAATTCTCGAACCCGTAAAGGCATCAAGAAGACAGTTGCCGGTCGCGGTCGCCGCCGCGGGGCTGCAAAGAAATAACCTGTGGTTCTGCCTGTATCCAGTTGTGTTGGGGACCTCTCCTCCCCGCGGCCGCACAACTGGAATAGGCTGCACCGGGTTGTTTAGCGCCCAACCAGTTTCTATGAAAGATTGAGGAAGGTACTATGGCTCAAAACGTACGCCAAACGCGACGCGGTACCCAGTCTGTGCGGAAAGTAAAACGAACTTTATCCGCCGGGCAGGTGCATGTTTATGCGTCCTTTAATAATACGATCGTTACCGTGACCGACACGCAGGGCAACGCGGTTTGTTGGGGCAGCGCGGGATCAGCCGGTTTCAAAGGCTCGCGCAAGAGTACGCCCTTTGCCGCCCGTCTGGCAGCCGAATCCGCGATGAAGGCGGCCCAGGCCATGGGGATCCAGGAAGTGGATCTGATCGTAAAGGGACCTGGTCCCGGACGCAAATCGGCAATCCGTGCCGTGCAATCGATGGGCGTGAAAGTTCGCTCGATCGCAGATGTCACTCCAGTGGCTCATAATGGCTGCCGGCCTCCGAAAAAGCGCCGCGTGTAAAAGGAGAGTTTGAATGGCTAAGTATATTGGACCGGTATGCAGATTATGCCGGCGAGAAGGTGATAAATTATTCTTAAAGGGCGCGCGCTGCTACGGGCCGAAATGTGCCTTTGAACGCCGCGGGTTTGCCCCTGGCCAGCACGGGAAAACCGGCTCTGGCCGCAACCGCAGCGATCGCGAATCGGATTATGCTCGCCAACTGCGGGCAAAACAACGCGCACGCCGGGTTTATGGTGTGTTGGAACGCCAGTTCCGCCGCTACTTCGGTGCTGCGCGACGCAGTCACGTTTTGACGGGCTTAAGTCTGCTTCAGACCCTGGAAACTCGTCTTGATAATGTGGTTTACCGCATGGGGTTGGCTGACAGCCGGGCCCAGGCGCGCCAGATCGTCAACCACGGTCATTTCCAGGTGAATGGGGTGCGGTTGGATATTCCGTCTGCTAATCTTCGTCCGGGTGATGTGATCCGAGTCCGTGACGGAAGCCGCAGCGACCCGTTCTTCAAAGAAATGCCGGAAATGTCAGAACAGCGCACCTGCGCCGTCTGGTTGGATCGAGATCTCGCCGAATTAACTGGGCGAGTACTCCGCATGCCGGAACGTTCTGAAATCGATGCCAATCTCAACGAACAGCTTATCGTCGAGTACTACTCGCGCTAATCGCTGACCAGTCCAGTGCGCGGTATCAAAGGGTGCACTGGAAAGGGGTGAAACTTGACGACACTAAGCAATATGGTAACGCCAAAAGTCGAGCGGGAAGCTGAAGCTCGGAACTATGGCAAATTTGTAATTGGCCCGCTCGAAAGGGGCTACGGCGTAACGCTGGGGAATGCCCTGCGGCGTGTGCTCTATTCTTCATTGGATGGCGCGGCGATCACATCGATTCGAGTTTCCGATGTATTGCACGAATTCAGTGAGATACCGGGTGTGCGCGAGGATGTCATTCAGGTTACGCTCCAGGTAAAACAGCTGCGCTTGATCCTGCACGATATCGATACGGCTCATCTGCACCTTGAGGTGCGCGGTGAGGGTGTGGTTACCGCGGCGGACATCCAGGCCCCGGCTGAGGTTGAGATTATGAATCCCGACCTGTACCTGTTTACGGTCGATGACAGCAAAGTCCGGCTCGAGTTTGACCTGACGGTCGAACGCGGGCGGGGTTATTCCCCTGCCAACGATCGCAGTGGTCACCTGCCCATTGGCGAACTGCCGGTGGATGCCATCTTCAGCCCGATCCGTCGGGTAAACTGGACGGTATCTTCCGCACGTGTGGGCCAGTCGACTAACTTTGATAAACTGATCCTTGAAATTTGGACCGACGGTACGATCTCACCAGAGAAAGCCCTGGGCGATGCTTCGAAGATCTTGATCGAGCATTTGCGCTACGTGGCTGGCATCAGTGAAGAAACACTGGTGGTAGGCATCGAGAAAGAAGTAACGGGCAGCCGGCTGACCAGTGAAGCGGCAGAGACCCCGATCGAAAACCTCGATCTCTCGGTGCGGGTTTTCAACTCCCTCAAGCGGACCGGCATCACCACAGTTGGCGATGTGTTAGACCTGCTTGAAAAGGGTGATGAGGCCGTGATGTCGATCCGCAATTTCGGTGAAAAGTCGCTGGATGAGCTGCGCGATAAGATGCACGAAAAAGGCTACATGCACGACGAGAATATTACGGAGTAATGGAAGATGCGACATCAGGTTGCTGGATATAGACTCGGGAGAACATCGGACCAACGTGTGGGGCTGCGACGGACTTTAATCAAGCAGTTATTCACTCACGAACGTATTACCACCACCCACACAAAGGCAATGGCGATCCGTGGGGATGCTGAACGGCTGATCACCCTGGCGCGTAACAGCGCCAAAGGAACCGACATCCAAAAGGTAAACGCCCGCCGAACGGCAGCGGCTCGCCTGGATGATGCCGAGGTAGTGAAGAAGCTGTTTGATGATATTGCGCCGCGTTTTGCCAGCCGCCCTGGCGGATACACGCGAATGTTCAAGCTGGGCCCACGGTTGGGTGATGCGGCCGTAATGGTCCTGCTGGAGCTTGTTGAAGAGTAATCTCCCTTCCGGATAAATCCGGAGTGGAATGGCACGTTACCAGATTATCCTCGCCTACGATGGCACTGACTTTCAGGGCTTTCAACGGCAGGCAAAAGGCCGGACGGTGCAGGGTGTGCTTGAAGCAGCTCTGAGCCAGTTGGGTTGGTCAGACCGGATCAGCCTGTTCGCCGGGCGCACCGATTGCGGTGTGCACGCTGAAGGACAGGTGGCCGCGTTTGACCTGGAGTGGTCTCATCCGGTGGAAGATTTAGGCCGGGCGCTCAACGCTCATTTGCCTGCCGATGTGGCAGTTCGCTGTGTGCAAGTAGCTGCGCCAGATTTTCACCCTCGCTTCAATGCAAAGGGGCGCACTTACCGGTACCAGATCTACTGCAAGCCTGATCGCGACCCTCTGCGCGACCGCTACGCCTGGCGGGTTTGGCCGGAATTAGACCTGGCTCTGCTAAGGCAAGCGGCACGGCTTTTACCAGGCATTCACGATTTTGCGGCCTTCGGGACCCCTCCAAGGGCCGGAGGACGCACCGACCGTGAAGTTTTTTCCGCAGCCTGGGAGCTGCGATCCGGGGGCCTGCTGTTTGAGGTGTCGGCCAATGCCTTTCTGTACCACATGGTGCGCCGCACGGTGTATCTTCAGGTACTGATCGGAAAGAACCTGCTGGAGTTGGAAAGTTTTGCTCAGGCGGTGGGTGCGGCTCAACCGCAGCCCCCTGGACTGGCCCCGGCGCATGGGTTGGCTCTGAAAGAAGTCTTGTACGAGGCGAAGGAATAAGGGACTATCTGTCGATAGGAGTAAGAAAGTGGAAAAAACGTACGTCCCAAAAGGCAAAGTTGAATCGGGATGGATCTTGATGGATGCGGATGGCCAAGGCCTGGGCCGCATGGCGACGGTTGTTGCCGCCTATTTGTTGGGAAAGCATAAACCGATCTATACCCCAGGTGTTGATACCGGCGATTTTGTGGTTGTCATCAATACCAAAAAGCTGAAGCTGACCAATAAACGAATGGAAACGAAGTTTTACTACCACCATTCGAATTATCCTGGTGGTTTAAAGACGGTGAGTTTGCGCGACCAGATTAATAATCGTCCAGACCGCGTACTCCGTCACGCTGTGTGGGGCATGCTGCCTCATAATCATATGGGCCGGCTGCTGATTAAAAAGCTGAAGGTCTACAGCGGCAGCGAACATCCGCATGCAGCTCAGAACCCTAAAGTGGTTGCTTAAAGGAGCAGAAGAAATATGTCTGTTCAATATTTCGAAGGAATTGGCCGACGCAAGGAAGCCACAGCACGTGTTCGCTTAATGAGCGGGACGGGTAAGTTCACCGTCAACGATAAACCGATCGAAGACTTTTTCCCCCGCATGGGAGATAAGGAAGCGATTTTCGGGGTTTTCAGTACGACCAGCCAGGAAGCCAATACTTACGACGTAACCGCAAAAGTGAGTGGCGGTGGGATCACAGGCCAGACCAATTCAGTAAAACTGGGTCTGGCTCGCGCCCTGGTCAAGATGAATGTTGATTTCGTACCTTTGCTGCGCAAAGCCGGCCTGCTGACCCGCGATCCACGTATCAAGGAACGCAAGAAGCCAGGTCTCAAACGTGCCCGCAAGGCCCCAACCTATACCAAGCGCTAAACCCAATAAAAAAAGCGGCGTAAGCCGCTTGACGGTATAAAAAACACGAGTTTCCTTCTCGAAAGAGTAGGAAACTCGTGTTGGATTTAAATATTGGCCAATGCGGTGGCCACGGCAGCCATTTTTTGATGACCCAGTTCGGCGAGTTCTTTCATTTCACCCGCTTTTTCGGAAAAATTGATCAATACGCCGGGGTCGGTCAGGCGCACGAGGCTGGTGTTATCCACCGTCTCAACGGTGACGTTGCACGGCAGGAGCAGGCCGATCCATGGGTCGATATTCAGCGCCTGGTGAGCCATGGGTGGGTTGCAGGCTCCCAGGATGGTATAGGGACGAAAGTCGGCGTTCAGCTTTTCTTTCATGGTAGCCTGTACATCGATGCGGGTTAATACCCCAAATCCCTGGGTTTTTAGAGCCGCGGTCACGGTTTCTACGGCCTGATCAAACGGCTGGTTTAGTTTTACTTCAAATCCGAGCTGCATATTCATGCGGTGAGTCCTTAATTTTGTTTGATTTTCTGTTTCTCTGTTAAAATTGGATGCTGAATGAATTGAAAGGATACATCATGGGAAAAGGGATCGTGATTGTTGGTCTTGGTCCGGGTTCGCCAGAACAATTGACCCGCCAGGCCTGGGAGTGGTTGACCACCTGTGAGGAAGTGTGGCTGCGCACCCGGCAGCACCCGGTCGTGGAAGCGCTGCCCGGCGGGTTAAAGGTGACTTCTTTCGACTCGTTTTACGAAAATGGCGAGGATTTTGAAGGCGTTTACGCACAAATCGTGGAAAAAATTCTCGAACTGGGCAGGCGTCCGCAAGGTGTAACCTACGCAGTCCCCGGACATCCGTTCGTGGCAGAAGCCACCAGCCCGGAAATATTTCGCCGGGCCAAATCGGAAGGTATACCGGTGCGGGTGATTGAAGGGTTAAGTTTTCTGGAGCCGACATTCACTGCCCTGGAATTGGATCCGTTCCCCAATTTGGGCCTGGTGGATGCGATGGACCTGGCAGCAACCCTCACCCCTCAGTTCGCGCCGTCCCAACCGGTGCTGATCGCGCAAATTTATTCACGCGAAATCGCCGCCAACGTCAAATTGACCCTGAATGCCAATTATCCGGATCACCACCCGGTGAAATTGGTGCATGCCGCCGGCACGCCGCACCAAAAAGTTGAAGAAATGCAGCTGTACGAGATCGACCGCAGTCCGGAGATCGGCCTGCTGACCGCGCTGTATGTGCCCCCGCTGGCGGCGGACAGCTCATTCGAGAATTTTCAGGAGATCGTCGCCCGGCTGCGCGCGCCGGATGGCTGCCCCTGGGATCGGGAGCAAACACACCTGACCCTGCGAAAATACCTGCTGGAAGAGACCTACGAAGCGCTGGCAGTCCTGGATGGCGAAGATGCGGAAGGGATGCGCGAAGAATTCGGCGATTTGCTGCTGCAAATCGTGCTGCACGCTCAGATCGGCAGTGAAGAAGGCGAATTCAGCATGGCCGAAATTTTGCAAGGGATCTCTCAAAAATTGGTCCGGCGTCATCCACACGTTTTTGGGGATGTAGAGGTGGATGGGGTGAACGGCGTGCTGCAAAACTGGGAGAAATTAAAAGCAGTAGAAAAAAAGGATAACGGCGACCGGAAGCACCGCGGTTTGTTGGAAGGCGTCCCCAAGGAATTCCCGGCATTGGCCCAGGCCCAGCAGGTCCAGGACCGCGTGTCCCGGGTTGGCTTTGATTGGGCAGGGGAAGATGAGATTTGGGAGGAACTGGCGCGGACGGTGCAATCCTTGAAAGCCGGTTCTGCCCCGGACGACCTGCCGCATGAAATCGGGGAGCTGTTATTCGCGGTGGCAGCCCTGGCACGGAACCACGAGGTGGATGCGGAAAGCGTCCTGCGGGAAACGATTTTACGCTACCGCCAGCGATTTGCGGGTCTGGAAAATCAAGCGCGCGCCCAAAACCGTCCGGTCAACGAACTCAAACCGGCGAAATTAGACGACTTGTGGCGCAGCCAGTAAATTGATCGGTAAACCGCGACACCCCCTGGACTTTTTTCCGGGGGGTGTCGTTATATCACCGGTCGATACCGCGGGTTATAACGGTTCGAAGCGGGCGGTGAAGTGGCGCAGGAGGGGAGGGGAATAGGTGATGCGGTACCCGCGCATCTCTGCGGCCTGTCCCAGGAGGCCAATCAAAGTATCGGCGACGTAATCTATGTGTGCTTGCGTATAGACACGGCGCGGAATGGCCAGACGTACCAATTCCAGCTGCGGGTAGACCATCTTGCCGGTATCGGGATCCGGGTGGGCAAACATCACCGAGCCGATCTCGACCCCGCGCACAGCCCCGGCCAAATAGAGGGCGGCGGTGAGGGTCTGCCCGGGGAATTCTTCGTGGGGAATATGCGGCAGCATGCGGCCGGCGTCGACATAGATGGCGTGCCCGCCGGCAGGTTCGATGATCGGTACACCGGCCTCGATCAGGCGGCTGGCAAGGTAAGATGTTTGACCCAGGCGGTAGGCCAGGTAGCTTTCATCCAGGCCTTCCCACAGACCGGTCGCCATGGCATCCAGATCGCGCCCGGCGAGACCCCCATAGGTGGGAAAACCTTCGCGCAAAATAAGCTCGTTGCAGACCTGCTGGTATAGCTCGGGGTCGCGCATGGCCAGGAAACCGCCGATATTCACCAGGGCATCCTTCTTGGCGCTCATGAAAGCACCGTCTGCCAGTGAGAACATTTCGCGGGCGATCTCCAAAGGACTCTTTTGCGCATAGCCAGGCTCGCGCTGCTTGATGAAGTAGGCGTTTTCTGCGTAACGGCAGCAGTCGATAAAGAACGGAATGGCGAATTCTTTATAGGTTGCCGCAACACCGCGGATATTTTCCATCGAGACTGGCTGTCCGCCGCCGGCGTTATTGGTCACGGTAATGGTGCCAAAGGGCACATTGCCCGGTCCCACTTTGAGGATGAAGCTGCGCAGCTTCTCCAGATCCATGTTCCCCTTAAATGGATGGTGGTTGGTCGGGTCGAAGGCTTCATCGATCACCAGATTGGTGGGGCGTCCGCCGCGGGCGCGAATATTGGCATCCGTGGTGTCGAAATGCATGTTGGAAGGAACGTAGGAGCCCGGGCGAACCAGGATGGCGCTGAGAATATTTTCGGCGGCGCGTCCCTGGTGGGTGGGAACGAAATGTTCGAAGCCCGTGATTTGATGCATGGCTTCCGCTAATCGGTAAAAAGACCTGGCGCCAGCGTAGGATTCGTCCCCTTCCATGATCGCGGCCCATTGGTGGTTGCTCATCGCGCCCGTTCCGGAATCGGTCAACAGGTCAATGTACACATCCTCGGCACGGAGGGAGAACAAATTATAGCCGGCAGCGATCATCGCGGTGCGGCGTTCCTGGGGCGAAACCAGGCGGATAGGTTCGACCATCTTTATTCGAAATGGTTCAGGGGGATATTTCTGCATAAGCGTCTCCAAAGTTCAGATCAGGATGAAGGTATTAAGAATTTCCCAACTAAAATAAGAAAAATCAATATCCTCTTTGAAATAATTGAAGTATATCTTGACAATCTTAAAATCCGTGCTATGATATTGATAATTAACAGGGCTAAAAACCATTATATTCCACCTCATTCAGGTCAGCGGCAGCTCCCTGAGGGTGAACTAGAGGAGTGATGCTATGGAAGGTAAAACAATTAACGTCAATGATAATACCATGATTGTTGTAAAAACACATGCGGATCTCAATTTACAAGGTACGGACAAGATGGAAATCCTTGCCTTTACTGGAGAGCCGCGTGGGGCGGCGATAACCCAGGAAGATGATGTGGTCATTATACAAAGCCGCTCAGACCTCGACCTGGTTGTGCCTTCCGGCGCCAAAATTGTGATTGAGCGTGCCTCTGGAGACGCCAATATTCGCCAGATCAGCGGGCATCTCCAGATCCAGCGCGTGGGTGGGGATTTATCCATTCAAGACATTGCCACGGCAGAAATTATGTCCGTGGGCGGGGACTGCAGTATCCTGACAAACCAGGGAGTGTTATCCTTTCAGCGGATTGGTTCGGATTTTACCGGTGCCGAATTAACCGGACCGGTCAAGTTGGAAGGGGTGGGCGGGGATGCAGACGTGAGCATGGTCGGCGGTGATGCGCACATTCGCGCCGGCGGCGATATTTCTTGCTCGATCACCGAAATCAGCGATCAGATCATACACCTGGATGCAGGCGGGGACGTTTTGCTGCTGCTGCCCTCCGATGCCAACGTCACTCTGGATCTGCGCTCCCGCGGTCATGATATCCTGGTCGAATTGGCGGGGCAAAAGCAAAGTATCGAAAAACGCCTGGCGACTTTGACCTTTGGCAGTGGCAGCAGCAAAATCAGCATCGATGCCGGGGGTGATATTCACGTTTCAGATGATTCCAGCCGGATGGATGATTTTGATGATTTACATGATGATCTTGACAAACATTGGCAAAAGGTTGAGGCGTCGCGCGGCCAACGCTCCAGCCAGGAGGAAAATATGGCCTTCAATTTTCGCGGGGACGAATTCAATGACCGGATCAACCGCCACGTGGACAGCGTCATGCGCCAGGCTGATTCGCGCATCCAGCAGGCAATGAAGAAATTGGAAGAGCGGACCCGGCGTTTAGAAAGACATGGGTACAATATGGTTCCGCCCATCCCACCCATTCCACCCATGCCTGGACGGTGGACAGGCGGCGTGTCGCACGCCGAAGAGAAAAAATCGGCAGCCAGTGAAGAAGAGAAACTGCTGATTCTCAAGATGCTGCAAGAAAAGAAGATTACAGCCGAAGAAGCTGATAAATTATTGGACGCCCTGGAAGGTTAATCACTGCCATCCTCGCCGGTTGTAAGACCGGCGAGGATGCATTTTAAGGACGCAGGTAGAGGATCTGGTGACGTTCTCTGTTCCCTACACCGCAAGGATATCCTTCGCTCTTCGGGCGTACCTTGCGTATAGGAAAGGAAACAGCTTCTCAGCCAACGCATGTGACTGCTACCACTACGTTACCGGCTGACCGCTCCGTCCGAGCGGGTACAGAACAATTATACTATATTGTTCTATAATTGTCAAAAATAACTAAGAGAGGCTTCGCTTCTCGCATTCACCCGCCGCTTGAAAACGGCGGTCCCCTGCGAGGTTTCTATGGATATAAAAGCTCAAAGGCTTGAGATATTGCAGCAGGTTGAGAATGGTGAAATTGCCCTGGAAGAGGCTTCGCGCTGGCTGGCTGCGCTGGATCGAGTTAATTCTAAGAACGGAGCCCATCCCCAGGCTGACGGTGATCGCCCGGTCGGATTTCCAGAAATTATGGCTGGTACAGCAGATCCTGTGGTTGAACCAGCGCATTCCGGCGTGCTTATTACCCCACCGCCGGTAGAAAAGATCAGGCCAATCGAACCAGACCTGGTAGAGCCGGCGCGGGTGGTGGAGAACAATGAAGAAATCCACCCGCCTTTCTGGCGTGGGTGGTGGTTGATTATTTTTATTCCAGGACTGCTGCTGCTGGCAGCCGCGGTTAACTGGATGGTGCAAGGCTACCTGGCTGCCGGATTAAGCTGGGGTTTCTGGCTGTCTTTCATCCCGTTCACGATCGGGGTGCTGATGGTATGGTTGGGCTGGGAAGTGCATATCGCCCGCTGGTTTCACCTGCACGTCACCCAAAATAACAAACCCGGACCGCACGAGATCACGATCAGTTTTCCGCTGCCGGTCGGTTTGGTCAGTTGGGGCATCCGCCGCTTTGGGCGTTTCGCGGGGCCAATGCGCGGGAAAGACATGGATGGCATTTTTGACGAGCTCGATCAGGCCACAGCAAACGATGGGCCGATGCACATATTCGTGGATGGTGAAGACGGCGATAAAGTGGAAATTTGGATTGATGGCCCGCGTGTAAAGTAAAGGTTTTGATCACAGCCAGGTTATCGCTGTAATGTTCAAGCGATGTCCTGGCTTTTTTTTTGCCAGCAGTGATATAATTTTTGGAATGGTCCGGTACATACTCGGCGGAATAGGGGTGTTGGCAGGGTTAATACTTGTCTTTTTTACGCTCTTGCCGACCGAATATTTGGCAACGACCCTCCAATTAAATAATAACCAGGCTCAAACGATTTCAAATGGGATTGCGGATCAGGCAGTCCAGTTGAAATTGCCCAAAAATTTACCTGCTGGTGAGCCTGTTTTATTCGAGATGACTTTACTGCCGGCCCAGAACACGCAACAGAATGCGCCTGCGACCACAACCCTGGAAGGTCGCCTGGATTTACCGGGCGCAGATACATTTCCGAACCCGGTATCCCGGGTGGAATACAAACCGGGGCAAACGATCAGTTTTCGTTGGCTGGTCACCGCGAGCAGTGATGCACCCTTACCGGGGAGATTATGGTTAACCATGATCGTTCCTGACACTGCCGGGGGAGAAACGAGGACCGTGCTGCTTGCTTATCCTCTGGAATTGGGTCTGCGCGAAGTGATCGGTCTTTCATTATCTGAAGCGCGGTGGATCGGCGGAGGGATCGCGGGTATTGGTTTGGTTATGATCCTGCTGCTCAGGCAGGTAGGCAGTGCTCATCGTAAAAAGCGGGCAAAAAACGTTCGTTTGAAATAAGGCATGCCCTATGACTTGTGATACAATAGCATTCTCATATTATTATCACCTAATAAGCCCCTAAAACTACTCTTAAGGAGAGACTATGCAGAACGATATGCTCTACATCGGCATCTTTATGCTTGTTTCTCTCTTCATTCCAGGTATAGCGATTACGATAGCCGGCATACTTGGACCGAAGAAACCAGCGCCTATAAAAAACTCTGTTTATGAATGTGGTATCGAAACTGTCGGCGAGACATGGGTCCAATTTAAGGCGCAGTATTACATTTATGCGCTCATTTTTTTGGCGTTTGATGTTGAAACGATTTTTCTATTCCCCTGGGCGGTTACCTACCAGGTCCAAACGATCTGGGCGGTATTAGAAATGGTCCTGTTTTTGATTATTTTACTGAGCGGGGTTTTATTTGCCTGGCGAAAAGGCGCTCTGGAATGGCAGTAGGAGGTGATACTGGTCAACGACCACCCACTCGCTCTGCGTTTTTTTAGGGGAAGCGGGTGACTTGTCCCTGGCGCTACACAAGGAGAGCTAACGATGTGTATCCGAGACGTTTGGCGGGTTGACAGCCGCCCACTGGCAAGCGCCAGTGCGAGTTTACAAGCAGAGCTTGACGTTGAGTGTTTTACGCAGAATCCGTTTCGTTTCTGCAACCTCAAACGCTCAGTTGGTAAAGAACAAAACCGTTGCTCCGCAAGCGGAGTGCCTTACCAGAATTATACCAGAAAGGAGACGGCTTCCTCCACCCGCTAAAGCAGGTGGTTTCCGCCGCAAAAATTCGATGAATAGTTTTTGGGCAGACCCGATAGGATTCGTGATCCTCTGGTTCATCAGCCTGCTGCAAGGGTGGGGACTACCAGGGGATCTCGTTTTGCTGATCAGTTATATTGTTGGAGCTTTGCTTCTGGCTACGGGCTCGCTGCTCCTGGTCATTTTTTTGATCTGGGTGGAGCGCAAAATTGGCGGGCGGGTGCAGGACCGCCTGGGACCGAACCGGGTTGGGCCTTTTGGCCTGATCCAGCCCATCGCCGATATGCTCAAGATTTTTACCAAGGAATTTATCACCCCGGATGGCGCAGATAAGTTCATTTATAACCTGGCGCCGATCCTGTCGGTGGGCGCGGTGATCATGATCTGGGCTGTCGTGCCGTTCACGATCACCCTGTTTGGCTCCAACCTTAACGTCGGCATTTTGTATATCGTGGGTGTGGGTGGATTGGGCACCCTGGGGATCATCCTGGCGGGATGGGGCTCTAACAACAAATTTGCGTTAATGGGCGCATTTCGAGCGGTGGCGCAGCTGCTGTCTTATGAAGTGCCGATGATCATATCTCTGCTGATCCCGGTGATGCTGACCGGGTCGATGAATCTAAATGAGATCGTCCGCGCCCAGACCGTGCCGTTCATCGTTTTGGCGCCGATCGCAGCCCTGGTCTTCTTTATCTCGTCCCTGGCAGAAAATGGGAGGGCACCATTCGACCTGCTGGAAGCGGAATCGGAAATCGTAGCTGGTTTCAATATAGAATATTCCGGTTTGAAATTTGGCTTCTTCTTCGTGGGCGATTTCTTGCACGCCTTTACCATCGCTTTGCTTTTCGCGGTCATCTTCCTGGGTGGGTGGAATGGACCGGCTGCAGACCGCATCCCCATTTTGGGATTTGTTTACCTGATGATTAAAACATCCATCATGTACTTCCTGGGTCTGCTGGTGCGTTTCTCCTTACCCCGTTTCCGTATTGATCAGATGATGGCCTTGAACTGGAAGCTGCTGGTGCCATTATCGCTCTCGACACTGACGCTGACCGCCATCTTTTATAAGCTGGCGCCGGCTGGAAATATGTGGGTACAGGTGATCGTTATGCTCCTGGTGAATTTGATTATCTGGCTTGTCCTCCAGGAACTCCTGGCGCGCACTTATCGCGACAAGCCGCAGCGCAGGGCAGTCCTTCACAGCCGTCCCCAGGTCGCAGAGGTGGATGATGACGAACCCGTCCAACCCCAGACCGATGCCATGCAGTCCTGAGGTGTCTTTATGCCACTACAGATCCTTTTTCTAATCGTCGCTGCCATCACCTTGATCTCCGCGGTCATGGTGGTGACGGTGCGGCGAATGATGCACGCTGCTTTATGGTTGGTGCTGAGTTTATTCGGCGTGGCGCTGCTCTTCGCCATGCTGGATGCCAGTTTTTATGCGGTGATCCAACTGATCGTGTATATCGGCGCGATTGCTATCCTGGTGATTTTTGCGGTCATGCTGACCCGGCGCGTGATGGATGATGATGCCGTCCAATCCACCAAAAATTGGTGGGCGGCCCTGATTGCCGTTTTGATCGTATTTGGTGCGATCGCGGCTGCCGCTATGTCGTGGGGAAAACTGCAGGTTGGGCCAGGGCTTTTGCCGGGCAACACCATTTTGTTCGATTTTGGCTCGGCATTGGTCGATCCCCAAAAATATGCGATCCCATTTGAGGTCTCATCCGTGCTGCTTTTGGCTGCGGTTATCGGAGCGATAACTGTGGCAGTCGAAAGGAAGGGAGGGAAAGGATGATCCCACTCTACTGGTACGTGCTTTTCGCCACTGCGCTGTTTTGCGTCGGGCTGTTTGGCGTGCTGACGCGCAAAAATGCGGTGGCGATCTTGATGGGCATCGAATTGATGTTGAACGCCGTGAATGTGAACCTTTTGGCATTCTGGCGTTACCTGTATACCGATCCCGCGGTCGAACCCACCCGGGGCCTGGCTTTTGTCGCTATTGTTTTTGTGGCGGCAGCCGCCGAAGCCGCGGTCGGATTGGCATTGATTATTTCCGCATACCGGCGGCGTGATACGGTCGTGGCGGAAGAGTTAGACCTGCTCAAGGGCTAAGCGGAGGTGCAATGGCGATCGAAAATCTGATTTGGCTCATCCCGCTTCCACCGCTGCTGGCATTTTTCTTGATCGTGCTCTTTACCCACCGCAGCCGGGCGCTCAGCCACTGGTTAGCCTTGATCGGCGCTGGCCTGGCCTGGCTGGCGAGCATGATCATTTTCTTTAATGTGATGGGCATAAAAGACCTGGCGCAGCATCCACTTTCGTCAGTGATCAACTGGCTGCCGACCGGGCAAAGCTCGCTGCAGATTGGCGTTCAGGTTGACCCGCTGACCGCAATTTCCCTGTTTTTCGTGGCCTGGACCGTGTTCATGATTTTTATCTACTCGGTAGCGTACCACAACTTCGGGCAGCCTAAAGGAGATCACGACCATCCCGGCCTGCCGCCGCACGGGGCGACAGTGGAGACCGGCCACGGCCACAGCCACAAAGAACCGTCCGTCGAGCCGATGTATTCGCGCTTTTTTGCCTTTATCAGCCTGTTTGCCTTTGGCATGTTCACCCTGGTGGTGAGCGATAACCTGCTGACCCTGTTTATCGGTTGGGAAATCATGGGCCTGTGCTCATACCTGCTGATTGGTTTCTGGTACGCCAAGCCTTCCGCGCGGGATGCGGCAGTCAAAGCGTTTTTGACCACCCGTATCGGCGATGTGGTGATGCTGCTCGGCTTGGCGGCCTTATACACCATCACCGGCAGCCTGAAATACAGTGATATCCTTTCGCATACCGAAGTTTTGATGCAGCCCTCAGGGATCCTGGGGATGAGCTGGGCCGGGGTGATTGGTTTGATGTTGTTCGTCGGCACGGTCGGAAAATCGGCGCAGTTCCCGCTGCATGTCTGGCTTCCGGATGCGATGGAAGGACCGACCCCGGTTTCGGCCATGATCCATGCCGCGACCATGGTTTCGGCCGGTATTTACCTGGGGCTGCGCTTCTTCCCCCTGGCCTCGATGGGTTGGCAGGCCGGGGGTCCCATCACCGCTACGATGAGCGTGATGGCATTGATCGGCGCTTTTACCGCGATTTTCGCGGCCACAATTGCCGCGGCGCAAACCGACATCAAACGGGTGCTGGCCTATTCGACGATTTCGCAATTGGGCTACATGGTCGCCGCCCTTGGGGTGGGGGCTTATGTGGCGGCGGCCTTCCACCTGGTAACCCACGCTTTCTTCAAAGCGCTGCTTTTCCTGGGCTCCGGCTCCGTGATCCACGGCATGGAACACGGCGTGCTGCATACCGGCGAGAAAATCGACCCGCAGGATATGAGCAATATGGGCGGGCTGCGCGAGAAGATGCCGGTGACCTTCTGGACCTTCGTGATTGGCGGCCTGGCGCTTTCTGGTTTTCCGTTGGTCACCGCCGGGTTCTGGTCGAAGGACGAGATTTTGTCTGGAGCATTCAACAGCGGGCACCTGGTGGTATTTATCACCCTGGCGCTGGCGGCATTGCTGACCGCTTTCTATACCATGCGTCAGATCACCCTGACCTTCCTGGGAGAGCCGCGCACCAGGTCGGCGGAACATGCCAGTGAAAATAAGTGGGTGATGACTTTGCCGCTGGTAGTCCTCTCGGTTTTTGCGATTGCCGCCGGTTGGGTGGGCATTCCCAAGACTTTCCCCCTGCTGGGCCAGATTTCGAGCGATTGGTTCGCCGAGTTTGTGGGCCAGATGGTTAACCTGACCGGAGAAGCCGGACAGGCTGCACAGGAAGCCTTCAGTTATATCCCCCTGATCACCTCATTGGTCGTGGCGCTGGGCGGCCTGTACCTGGGCTGGCTGGTATACCGCAAGATCGAGGCCGGCGATGCCGACCCGATGCAGCAGCCCCTGGGCAGCCTGTACCGCTGGATGAAGAATAAATATTATATTGATGAATTTTACCAGCTGGTATTTATCCGACCTGCCCATTGGATCGCCGAGACCTTCTCTTACCTGTGGATCGACCGCAAGCTGATCGACGGCATCCTGCACGCCATCGCGCGGTTTGGCTGGTGGCTGGGCGAACGCCTGCGCTATTGGATAGACCTGCCGCTGATCAACGGGGCTGGAGACACCTCCGCGGATGGGGTGCAGGGCATGAGCAGTTGGATGAAAGGCATGCAGAGCGGGAGAGTGCAGCAGTATATGGTGACTGCAATCTCGGTGCTGGTTGTGCTGGGCGTCATTATTCTCTATATCTTCCGGCCTTAACCGGGGACAGGAGCAGAGCATGGAATTTTTATTGAGTCACCTGCTGACCCTGATCCTGTTTGTCCCCACTGCAGGCGCAGTGGTTTTGCTCCTTATCCCAAAGGAGCGGGTGAACCTGATCCGTTGGGTTGCATTGGGCGCCAGCCTGATCCCATTCCTGCTGGCCCTGGTCGCCTGGACGCAGTTTGTGTCCGGAAAACCTGGCTTTCAGTTTGAGGAACAAGCCTCCTGGTACGCAGCCATCCAATCTTCCTACCATCTCGGGTTGGATGGCATATCGCTGCCCATGATCTTATTGACCACGCTGCTGACCCCGCTTTCGCTGCTGGCTTCGTTCAGTGTCAGCGAACGGATCAAGCCGTATATGGTCCTGTTCCTGCTGCTCGAAACAGGCATGCTGGGCGTATTCATGGCTTTAGACCTGCTGCTCTTCTTCGTTTTCTGGGAAATTGGCCTGGTGCCGATGTACTTCCTGATCGCGCAGTGGGGCGGCAGCAACCGCAACTATGCATCCCTGAAGTTTATCCTCTATACCATGGCCGGTTCTTTGGGACTGCTGCTGGCGATCCAGATGATGGGCGTAACCTCGGGAACCTTTGACCTGGTGAAGCTCTTCCAGACCTGGCCCGGGTTGGCTCAAGGCCAGGCGATGCTTGGCCTGCCCACAGAAACGGTCAAGGCGATTGCTTTCTGGGCCTTTGTGATCGCTTTCGCGATCAAGGTGCCAGTCTGGCCCTTCCATACCTGGCTGCCAGACGCACATACTGAGGCGCCGACCGCCGGATCGATGATCCTGGCGGGTGTGATGTTGAAACTGGGCGCGTACGGCTTTTTACGCCTGGTGCTGCCGCTCTTTCCGCAGCAAGCGGCCCAGTATGCCGGGTGGCTGGCGGCGTTAGGCGCGCTGGCGATCATTTTTGGGGCGTTGAGCGCCTTCGGCCAGACGGATTTCAAACGGCTGGTGGCTTACTCCTCGATCAACCATATGGGCTTCGTGGTGCTGGCAATCGCGGTCAGCGCGAAAGCGGCAGGCACGCTCAATTCGGCGATCGCGATCAACGGCGCAGTGCTGCAGATGGTCAACCACGGTTTATCGGCGGCGGGGATGTTCTTTTTGGTGGGTGTGATCTACGACCGAGCCCATACGCGCGATTTAAACGCTTTTGGCGGCCTGTGGGCCATCCTGCCGAAATATGGCACGATCCTGCTCTTTACCGCCATGGGTTCGCTGGGCCTGCCCGGTCTGGGCGGTTTTGTATCCGAATTCCTGGTTGTGCGGGGCGCCTGGCCGGTTTTTACCCTGGCAACGGCGCTGAGCATGATCGGATTATTTTTCACCGGTGCGTATATCCTTAAGGCCTTGAAGCAGGTGCTGCATGGGCCTTTGAATGAGCACTGGCAAGGCCACCTGCCCGAAATCAACGTCCGGGAAATGGTGGTTATCGCCCCGCTGATGGTGCTAATGCTGGCTATCGGGGTCTGGCCGGCATGGCTGTTGGATGTCATCAACAGAGCTGTGCTGGCATTGAAATTTTAAGGGGTGAGGGATGCTGCCAATACTTAGCCTCATCATCTTTATTCCAATCGTCGCTGGTCTGGCCATGCTGGTTATGCCTGCCGAAAAAAGAGATTGGATTCGACGTACTGCACTGGTCGCGGCGACCCTTAACCTGATCCTTTCAGTGTTTGCCTATTTCAGCTATAACGTCGCTCAAGGCGGCTACCAGTTGATCGAACGCATCCCCTGGGTGCCCGCATTGGGTATCTCCTATTACGTGGGCGTAGATGGGTTAAGCGCCGCCATGGTCTTGATGGCCGGGGTGGTGGTCTTTTGCGGCGTGCTGGTTTCGTGGAATGTGGAAGAACGCCCGCGCGAATTCTTCGCTTTCCTGATGTTCCTGGCGACCAGCGTATTTGGTGTGTTTTGCTCTCTCGATCTGTTCATGCTGTTCTTCTTCTTCGAGATCGCGGTATTCCCCAAATATCTGATGATCGTGGTCTGGGGTTCACCCAAAACGCGCGAATACGGCGGTATGAAGCTGACCCTGTACCTGTTTATCGGGTCGGTGATTGCCCTGATCGGGGCACTGGCAATCTATTTTGGCTCCGGACTGGGCACCTTTGACATGCTGGCGCTGGAAAAAGCCGGGTTCGCGGTGGAGTTTCAGCGTTTGTGGTTCCCATTTGTATTCCTGGGTTTTGCCATCCTGGGCGGTATATTCCCCTTCCATTCCTGGGCCCCAGATGGTCATGTTGCCGCTCCCACGGCGATCTCGATGCTGCTGGCGGGGGTGGAAATGAAGGTCGGGGCGTTTGCCGCGCTGCGGGTGGCGATCACCTTGCTGCCGGACGGCATGCATTTTTGGGCGCCCGCGGTGATGGTGCTGGCGACGATCAATGTGGTTTACGGCGCATTTATCGCCATGATCCAGACGGATTTCAAATATATTATCGGCTTTTCCTCGGTTTCCCATATGGGGCTGGTCCTGATCGGGTTTGCCACGCTCAACAAAGAAGGGCTGCTTGGATCCGGGATGCAAATGTTTTCGCACGGTGTGATGACGGCTGCCTTCTTTTCGATCGTCGGCATGGTATATGACCGGGCGCATACCCGGGAAATAGCAAAACTGGGCGGTTTATTTGGCAAGATGCCCTGGGCCGCAGTCGGGTTTATCGTCGCCGGCCTGGTATCCATGGGCATGCCAGGTTTTTCTGGATTTGTCGCCGAATTTCCGATCTTCATGGGCGCCTGGCAGGTCAACCCGTGGGTGGCGATTATCGCGGCGATCGCCATCGTAATCACCGCGGCCTACATTTTGATCACCGTGCGCCGGGTTTTCTTTGGCAACATGCCGGCCGATCTGGCGGATCATATCACCGATGTCTCCTGGATGGATAAAGTGGCGATCGGTTTGCTGGTGGTGATCATGGTCGCTATTGGCTGGTTCCCGGCCTTGATGACGCCGATGATCCAATCTACCGTAAACCGTATCCTGGCGCTGGTAGGAGGTGCCTAGCATGATTACTGACCTGGGTTCTATGGCGCTGGCAATCCTGCCGGAAATAGGGATCGTCGTTCTGGCGGCAATCATCATGGTGCTGGACCTGTTCCTGCGCAATCGCGAGGGGCGATCTATCCTGGGATGGACGTCCGCGATTGGTTTGCTGTTAATTGCAGCCCTTTCCATGTTCTTTTCTAACCCGGGAACCGAAGCCACCCAAATGTGGGGCGGCATGCTGCGCCTGGACAGCACCGGGTACGTCTTTCGCCTGATCTTTTTGGCAGGAGCCAGCCTGACTTCCTTGTTTGCGGTTGAGAGCGAATCCCTGCGTGAACGAGGGGAGTTTTATATTCTGCTGCTGGTGAGCACGTTAGGCATGTCCCTGATGGCCTCCTCGGCAGATTTGATCATGCTCTACCTGGCGATTGAGACGACTTCCATCCCGCTGTACATCCTGGCCGGGTTTATGGTCAAGGATCAAAAATCGGTTGAAGCAGGCATTAAATATATGCTGTTTGGGGCACTCACTTCGGCGGTGCTGTTGTTTGGATTGAGTTTTATTTATGGTTTCACCGGCACGACCAATTTATATACGATTGCCCAAAATATTGTGGCTGCTCAAAATGTTGCTGCGACTCCATTGCCCCACAGCCTGGTGATCGTATCCCTGCTGCTGGTGCTGGTGGGATTTGCCTTCAAAATTTCGGCTGCCCCGTTCCATTTTTGGGCCCCAGATGTGTATGAAGGCGCGCCTACCCCGGTCGCCGGCTTCCTTTCCACGGCTTCGAAAGCGGCCGGTTTCGCCGTATTGCTGCGGGTTCTACTATCGGCATTTGGCGACTATTCACCGGTGTGGATCTATGCCATCGGCGGCCTGGCAGCTTTGAGCATGTTTGTTGGCAACCTGCTGGCTCTTTCGCAGAAGAATATCAAGCGCCTGCTGGCATATTCTTCCATCGCGCAGGCCGGATATATCCTGATCGGGGTCGCTGCCAATAACTCGTTTGGCACCAGTGGGGCAGTCTATTACCTGATCTCCTACCTGCTGACCAATCTGGCCGCGTTTGGAATTGTGACCCTCATCGGGCGGGTCACCGGTTCGGATCAAATTTCGTCTTACGCCGGGTTAAGCCGGCGTTCGCCGGGGCTGGCGCTGGGGCTGCTGGTGGCGCTGCTTTCCCTGGGAGGGATCCCGCCGTTTGCCGGTTTCTTTGGCAAGCTGCTCGTCTTTGGGGCAGCCGTTCAGGTTCACCAGTACTGGCTGGCAGCGATCGGGATCATCAACTCGGTGATCGGCTTATACTACTACCTGGTTGTTTTAAAGGTGGTATACCTGTATCGGTCCGAAGAAGAAAGCAAACCGATCTCGACCACTTTCAGTTGGAAGTTTGCCCTCGCCTTGTGCATCATCGGCGTGGTGGTATTGGGTGTAATTTTTGCCCCGGCGTACGGCTTATCAGTTCAGGCTGCCGGTGGGGTGTGGGCTAAGTAGATTTGCAGTGAGATGACACCTATGGCGGCTGTTTCCCAAACGAGGGAAACAGCCGCCTTACTTTTCTTGACGCGAAATTTTTGCGTTGCTATAATTAATCCCAGATGAGCGATCAACCGGAAAAGCCAGGCCGAAAGCAGCGCGTGATCAATTTGACATTAGCAGGTGTGGCGGGGCAGGTTGGATGTTTGACTCTGGTTATTGTCCTGGGGGCGGTTTTTATTGGATTGTGGTTGGATGGTATTTTTCAAACTCGCCCGTGGTTCACAATAGGTCTGCTAATTGCCAGTGTCCCAATTTCTATCATCATGATGGTCATTGTGGCTCGGATGGCTGTGTCTAAAATAAAGACGGAAGGACAAAATCCGACCAAGCAGCGATAGGAGGCGAAATTGCTGAGCACACGCAAATGGCGATGGGGGGTCCGTCGCTGGTGGGTTCTCCTCTTCCTCATATTGAATGTTGTGGCTGTTTCCATTGTGGCGCCCGTTCGCCCTCACATCCAGGTTGCTCCCGAAAAGATCCTCGAAAAACCGCTTTTCTCCCTGCCCATTGTAGGCGATTTCTATCTTTATAACACTTTGATCGCCACCCTGTTGGTGGATCTGATCATCGTGGGTATTGCCTGGGCCGTCCGGCGATCCTTGCAAGACGGCAGCCTGATTCCGGGTGGAATTTCCGGAGCAATGGAAGCGGGGGTTGAAGTCCTTTATAACCTGACCGAATCGTCCGCCGGGAAGCAGGCCAGGCGAATTTTCCCCTGGTTTGCGACGATCATGATCCTGGTGTTGGTCATGAACCTGGTCAAGTTGATCCCGGGTTTTGAAACGATTGGATTCCTGCGTCCGGTCGATGAAGGTCATCCGGCCCAACAACTTTTTGGAAATATGTATCAAATTACTGCTGGGCAGGCGGCAGAAGGCGAGCAGTCATTTGCAGTCATTCCATTTCTGCGGGGTCCTTCAACCGATCTGAATTTTACCCTGGCCCTGGCCTTGATTTCGGTGCTGATGACCCAGGTGGTCGGGGTGCAGGTGCAGGGGGCGGCTTATTTCCTCAAGTTTTTCAATGTGACCAACCTGTTTAGGAAACCCTTTTTTGGGGCCATGGATTTCCTGGTGGGCATACTGGAATTGATTTCAGAATTCGCCAAGATCCTCTCATTTGCTTTCCGGTTATTTGGCAATATGTTCGCCGGAATAGTTTTAGTCGCACTGGTTGGATCCCTCCTGCCGGTGTTTTTGCCATCCTTTGTCTTTTTATTTGAGGTCTTTGTTGGGTTGATCCAGGCATTTGTCTTTGGCATGCTGACCATGGTTTTTATGGCCCAGGCCACTCGCGGGCACAGCAGCGCAGAACATGGCTCAGATTAATACTTGATTGGTGAGCAGGCACGAATTTCCGGAGAATTTAGAACGGGGAGGTTTGATAAGCAATGGATCCAGAGGCGATCACAACCGCAGCAAAATACATCGGGGCCGGGCTGGCAATGATTGGGGCCTCAGGCGCAGGGGTGGGGATTGGTTTAAGCGTACAGGGTGCTTTGGAAGGAATGGCCCGTAATCCGGATACGTATGGGAATCTGTTGACCAACATGATTCTGGGGATCGCATTTTCTGAGGCGATCGCGATTTACTGCCTGGTGGTGGCTTTCTTACTCCTGTTTGTGTTATAGACGATTGTTCGGAAGCGGGAGGACACTTTGGAGAATCTGGGAATTAACCTTGGTTTCTTGCTGGTGCAAACCATCAATTTTGCGGTCATATTTATTGTGCTACAGGCCTGGGTTTATAACCCGCTGACCAAAATGTTGGAAAAACGCCGCCGGATGGTCGCGCAGGGTCTGGAAGATGCCCGGGTGGCGTCGGAAGCCCGGGCGCATGCTGAGCGCGAGGCGCAGCGCGTGATCAATGAAGCCCAGGTGAAAGCCAATGATATTCTGCGAGAGGCGGATGAACGGGCCGAAGTGATCAAGCACGATATTATCGCGACGGCCGAGTTTGAAGCTTTCCGCAAGCGCGACCAGGGGATGATTGAGGTGGACCAGGAACGAGGGCGCATGTTGAGCGAGATGCGCAGTGAAGTCGTCGCCCTGGCAATGGCAGCCGCGAATAAGTTAATTCAGACCACGCTGACCGAAGAACGCCAGCGAGAGCTGCTGAAAGAGTTCTTTTCTGGCATCCGCGACGGCAGTGTGTTGGTGTTGGATCAGGAAAAGTTAAACGGAACCACAGCGGATGTGGTCAGCGCGCTGCCGCTCACGCCAAACGAGCAGGCGATTATTAAAAATGAAATGCTTGGCCGGCTTGGTGATCAGGCCGCGGTTACATTCCGGGTAGACCAGGACATATTGGGTGGGCTCGTGCTGCAGGTCGGCGATCAGGTAATGGACGGTTCCGTAGCCGGGCAATTGCAGGAACTGCGCCAGAAACTTCAATAAAGAGCCGATTTAAATTTTCCTGACAGTTGAGCGGCGATCACTGTTCATGCAGTTTATGGTTGTTTTAATCCACAGGAATTGGATATATAATTCTCCTCTAAGAAAGTCTGGAGGTGATGATGATTGGTTTTGTCCAGCAAAATCTAGCAGAGCTGTTCGCGCAAATTCCGATTTCCGCGGATTGCCTTTCAGGTATTCCGGAAACCAGGATCATTGGTATAACGAATGATTCGCGCGCCGTTCAGCCCGGTTTTTTATTTGTCGCGCAGGAGGGTGGAACAACAGACGGGCACCAATATATTCCCCAGGCGATTAAAATTGGCGCGGCTGCAATTGTCGGTACGCAGGATTTGAGCGATGTGGGGGTGCCGTACGTGCGCGTAGCCAACAGCCGCGAGGCGCTGGCGTATCTTTCCGCCGCGTTTTACAGCTTTCCGGCCCGTCAGCTAACCGTGATTGGCGTCACGGGCACAGACGGTAAGACCACCACGGCCAATTTGATTTACCAGATCTTGATGACGGCCGGAAAACAGGTGGGGATCATCTCCACGATCAATGCATTGGTCGGGGATGAAACCCTGGATACCGGTTTGCATGTGACCACGCCGGAAGCACCGGATATCCAGCGCTACCTGGGACGCATGGTGACGGCAGGATTAACTCATGTTGTCCTGGAATCCACTTCTCATGGGCTGGCGCAGCACCGGGTCACCGGCTGCGAATTCGATATCGGCGTGGTGACCAATATTACCCATGAGCATCTGGATTTCCATGGTACCTACGAAGCCTACCGGGAGGCCAAGGCGCGTTTATTCACCAGCCTGGAGCAAACACATCCCAAGCGGCAGGGAAACCCGCGCCTGGCGGTTTTGAACCAGGATGACCAATCGTATGATTATTTAAGCGATGTGGTTAAAGGTCAACCAGGTGGCTTACAGCCTGAGCCAGACCGGGAAGGGGATTTGGGCCGAAGATATTCATCACGACCCGTCCGGGATGCATTTCACTGCCTGTGGACCCGGTTTTCGCTTCGCGGTGGACAGCACTTTGATTGGCGATTTCAACGTTTCCAATTGCCTGGCGGCGATCGCCGCGACAGTAGTCGGTCTGGGTGTTGACCCGGAGGCGGCGCGTCTGGGGATTGCCGCCCTGCGCAGCGTGCCGGGGCGGATGGAACGCATCGACCTGAAGCAGAATTTCCTGGCGATCGTTGATTTTGCGCATACGCCGAATGCATTGAGGGTTACTTTAGAGATGGCGCGCAAGATGACCCGGGGTAAAGTGATTGCCATATTTGGCTCGGCAGGGCTGCGCGACCGGCAAAAACGGCGAATGATGGCGGAGGAATTGGTGGGGTTAGCCGATATCACCTTCCTGACGGCGGAAGACCCGCGCACCGAATCGCTGGATGATATTCTGGCAGAAATGGCCGAAGCCGCGAAAATAAAAGGTGGGATTGAAGGTCAGACCTTCTTCCTGGTGAAAGATCGGGGTGAGGCAATTCGCCAGGCGGTCAATCTGGCTCAGGAAAACGATCTGGTGATCGCCTGCGGAAAAGGCCACGAGCAGTCGATGTGTTTTGGATTGGTCGAATATCCGTGGGACGACCGCACGGCGATGACGACCGCGATCAGCGAACGAATGGGGATAAATGGGCCGGAGATGCCCTATCTACCCACGCAGGATATCCCAACGAATTAAAAAAGAGATCATTTTTGTCCCCTGGGGGACAAAAATGATCTCCGGTTTCGTAAAACAGCCAGAATTTATCTGCGCGAATTTCGATCGCGGTCACCGCCGCCGCGTCCATTGAACGGCCTTCCGCCGCCTGGACCACCCCGGCCACCCCCGCTGCTGGGACGACTGCTGCGGTTTTTCTGGTCGTGTTCGCGGGCTTCTTCTGCCGTCCAGCCTTCCAATACAGCCTGGCGAGATAGACGAATTTTCCCAACTTCGTCGATATCCGTTACCATGACGGTAATTTCATCGCCTAATTGGACCACATCTTCCACCTTGTTGACACGTTCGCTGTCCAGCTGGGAGATATGCACGAGCCCATCGATATTGGGCATGATTTCGACGAAAGCGCCAAAATCTGTGGTTCGGACCACTTTACCAGTGTAGATCCGGCCGATCTGGGGAGTCTCGGTCAGGGCTTCGATCCGTTCGCGAGCCTTGTCAAAGCCGATACCGTCTGTCGCGGCGATAAAGACGCTGCCGTCATCATCGATATCGATCTTGGTGTTGGTCTCCTCTTGAAGAGCCCGGATCATCTTGCCGCCGGGTCCAATGATCGCGCCGATTTTATCCACTGGCACTTTAATGATCTGGATGCGTGGGGCATGCGGTTTGAGCTCGGGCCGAGGTGTCGGCAGCACCTTGAGCATTTCGTCCAGGATGAACAAACGCGCCTGGCGAGCGTCTTCGAGCGCTTCTGACATCAATTTTGGATTGATGCCGTTGATCTTAATATCCATCTGCAGGGCAGTGATGCCCTTGGTGGTGCCGGTGACTTTGAAGTCCATGTCACCCAGATGATCTTCAGCACCCTGGATATCGGTGAGGATGATGTACTGGTCGCCTTCCTTGACCAGACCCATCGCGATGCCGGCAACCGGGGCTTTGATCGGCACACCGGCATCCATCAGGGCCAGGGTGGAGCCGCAAACGGAAGCCATTGAGGAAGATCCGTTTGAAGACAATACCTCAGATACCAGACGCAGGGTGTAGGGGAATTCTTTTTCGCTGGGGATAACCGGTACGAGGGCCCGTTCGGCCAGCGCACCGTGACCGATTTCGCGGCGTGAGGTGCCCAGGCGTTTGACTTCGCCCGTGCTGTATGGCGGGAAGTTATAGTGATGGATGTAGCGTTTGGTATCGGTGGGGGAGAGGGTGTCGATTTCCTGCGCTTCCTTGGGGGTGCCTAAGGTCGCCAGGGTGAGCACCTGGGTCTCGCCGCGGGTGAAAAGGCCGGCGCCATGGGCGCGCGGGCTGGTGCCAACTTCGCACCAGATCGGCCGGATTTCGGTCCGGGCGCGGCCGTCGGGGCGTTTGCCGTCGAACAAAATCCGTTCGCGGACAACGCGCCGGTAGGCTTCTTCAAAGGCCATTTTGGATTCTTCGGCCCTGGCTGCATCCTGGTCTTCACCTTCACCAGAATAAGCATCCACTGCGTTATCCTGGAGATCGTCCACGCCGCCGTACATCTGGGCCTTCACATAGGGTTGGTCCATAATGGCGTTCAGATCGGATTTATACTTGTCATAAAATTGCTGTACTAAATCCTCATTGATCGGGAAGAGCTTAACCTCACGTTTGGGTTTGCCAACTTCGGCAGCCATCTGCAATTGGGCGTCGATCAAAGGTTGGATGGACTGGTGCCCGAGCATGAGCGCTGCGACCATATCCGCTTCCAAAATTTCATTCGAACCGCTTTCAACCATTAAAATGGCGTCTCGCGAACCGGCGATGCGCAGATCCAGATCAGCAACGGCCATTTCCTGATAGGTTGGGTTGACGACGAATTTGCCATCGACCCGAGCGACGCGTACTGCTGCGATGGGTCCGCCCCAGGGGATATCCGAGATCATCAATGCGGCGGAGGCGGAATTAATCGCCAGCACATCGAGCGGGTTGTCCTGGTCGGCTGACACAGAGAACATGACAATTTGAACTTCGTTGCGCATGTTCTTATCAAACAAGGGACGGATCGGGCGGTCGGTAAGACGAGCGACCAGGATCGCATCTTCAGAAGGCCGGCCCTCGCGGCGGAAGAACGATCCGGGGATACGTCCACCGGCGTACATGCGTTCTTCATAATCAACAGTCAATGGGAAAAAATCTTGATTTTCCTTCGGGCGAGAGCCCATCGTGGCTGCCCCAAAAATGATGGTGTCGCCGAGTCGAACAGTAACGGCGCCCCCTGCCTGACCGGCCAGTTTTCCAGTTTCAAACACGACTGGTCGACCGCCAACCATGGCGGTATATTGTTTTGCTTCGGGTTTCATGTAATCCCTCTTTTTAAATTCCCGCCCGGTTAGGGACTGAAAGCAGTCCAAGACGTGGTTCTTGACCTGGTTTCAATTCCCAACCAGCGGGTTGCACATACCCTCTAATTGTACCAAAAAAATCAGGCGGAATCGGGTCGATGCATCAAGAAACAAGTTAAGAATTTGGTTAATTGAGTCATTTTTGGGTATCGTACGATAAATCTGTATAATATTAATCCGAATTTAATAACTTTATAGATAAATTTTGTAGTATATTATGTATAATCATCGCTACACAATTGTGCAATTATTGTGTAAAAATCAGGCTCAGATCATATAGAGAGGAAACATGAAGAACAAAGGTTTGGTTTTGCTAGGAATATTCACCGGGATTCTGCTGACCATCGCATTCCTGTGGGGTGGGTCTGCCAGTCAGGCGCAAGCTGAGATTAATCGCGCTCAGTCGTCTTCAACACCGGTTCCGAACGCGTCATTATCTGATGAAGGGGGGACCGCCGTCCCTCTCCAGGCGGATAATAATTCTTCCGACGAGATTCCGCCGGCCGGTTATGCGGCAGATGTTCAGGCCTCAAATTTTATCCTGCCAACGCCCATCCCCGGTGAGACGCTGGTATATTTCGTGCCAACGGATAATGACGCCACCGCTACTGTTATATATCTTTACAATACCGATACGGTGGCGCATGTCGTCGCTTTGCGAGGTTTTAACTACGATGGCGCTATGGTCTATGCTCAGAATATCAATATTGGAGCAAGCTCATTCTTAAGGCTAATCAGCGACTCGGTCGCAGCGGCGCCACCGCCCAGTTGGGCAACGCCGGCTCCGATCACCACCAATTTTACGGATTTCACCTATTTTGCCAGCCTGTCATTACCAAAAGGGGTGAAGGCCGAAGGATATACATTGTTTAATCCCGGCACAGGGGTGGTGAATCCGCGGGTCGATCAAGGAGCCGTTCCACTGCGTTTCAGCACCGACCCGGCAACAGTTTTCTTACCTGCGGTACAGGCTCATTGAACCATGGAAATAGAATTGTAATAAATGCTGGAAAACTTCGAATACTTAAAATCAAAGAGGGCGTGTTTCACGCCCTCTTGCTCTATTTCAGTTTACTTCTGGCGCAGGTTAAGCCGCTCGGTTAGCGCCTGGTAACGCACAATATTCCTGCGGCGCAAATATGCCAGCAGGCGGCGGCGATGTCCCACCAATTTGAGCAATCCGTGGCGGGATGATTCATCATGCTTGTTAATTCGCAGATGGTTGGTGAGTTGAAGAATCCGGGTGGTAATCAGGGCCACCTGGACCTCTGCCGATCCGGTGTCACCTTCATGGACGGCATAATCTTGAATCAATTTGGTCTTGTTATCTTTTTTGAGCGACATGACGTGTGCTTCTCCTAAATATATTTTGCAGGTCTCCATACCCGCAGCTTTCACCGCCGGCAGGACCAGTCAAGTGAAGAGATTATACCAGAATAATGTCAGACGATCAAACTGGTTTCCAATTGTGGAAATTTTATTGGTGGGTTTGTAAGGCCTGGCGTAAACTGCTCTGATATTCAGGCGGGACATGCGAAAGGGAAAGGCGCACCAATCGCTGCGTGGTTGGGCTGCTGGTGATCAGCAGAACCTGGCGAAGCAGGTAGACCGTCTCTTTCGGAGAATATTTGAGTAATGCCATTAAGGTTGTTTGCAGCTCAGCCTTCAGGGCTGAAGGACCGGTTTGCAGAATGACGCTGAAAATGCGAAACAAAGGCGGAAAATTATCAAATTGGTCATCATGGGTGGTGATCATGATCGCCTTGAGGGCGATGGCCTGAATTGCATGGGTCGGGGCATTCGCCCAGCTCTCGATAAGGCCAATCCACAAACCCGGCTGTTCTTGACGCAAGCTGCGCCCGCTGTTAATCAGCAAGGCTTCGATCACCTGGGTATCGGTCTTTGGTTTTGCATGGGCCCGGATCCGCTCCAGGACCGGTTCAGGTGGATGGAGCGGGATCAGGCCCAGGATGATGGTAGCCAGCAGGCGGTATTCAAGCATCGATTCAGCCCAGAGCACCTCCACCAGGGCAAATGCGGCGGCTGGATGCTGGACGCAAGGCTGGCGCAGGTTCACCTCCAACTGGCGCATGATAATCGGTGGAATGCGAAATGAAGGCGCCATGGTCGTGGGCGGTACCGCCTGCCCGGATTTTAAGACCCGGTTTGCGTATAATTCGAACAGGTCACGCAAACGCAGCAAAAAATCTGCTGGACGGGTAAACTGCCAGACCAGGACGTCAATTTGTTGGGAGAGGCGGGAAAGTTGGACTGCGGGCATTGGAAAAAATTGGTCTTTCCTGTGAACCAGGAAAGACCAATCCTCAAAAGATCAATAGGCGCGGGCGAAGTAGACTTTTTGGTCTGCTTTTTCGCCGCAGACAATACATTTTCCCTGCCCGCCAGGCTGGTCGAGTGGGATGCAGCGCGTGGTAGCCTTGGTGTCTTCTTTTACCTTATTTTCGCACTCTTTCGATCCGCACCACCAGGAATAAGCCCACCCGTTTTGGACGGACGTCAGCAGTTCCTGGTAATCTGCTGGTTCGTAGATATGTGCATCCCGAAAGGCTGTGGCCTTTTCGAGCAGCGCGGATTGGATGGTGGCGAGAAGTTCGGTGATCTGGGCGGGTAATTGTTCAAGCGCCAGGGCGCTCTTTCCGCCTCTGCCGGGTTGGTCGCGGCGGGCAGCGGTCACTACGCCTTTCTCTACATCCTTGGGGCCGATCTCCAGGCGCAAGGGGACACCGCGCATTTCCCAGTCATTAAATTTGAAACCCGGGGTCAGTTCCGTACGTTCATCGACCTTGATGCGGAAATCAGCGAGCATCTGGCGCACTTGTTCGACCACCGGCATCACTTTGGCTTTTTCCTCATCATTACGGAAGATAGGCACGACCACGACCTGGATTGGGGCGAGCTTGGGCGGCAGCACCAGGCCCTGGTCGTCACCATGGGTCATGATGATGGCGCCCACAAATCGGGTAGACAGCCCCCACGAGGTTGTCCAGGCAAACTGCTGCTGGTTGGTCTCATCGAGGAATTGAATTTCAAAGGCGCGAGCGAAGTTCTGTCCCAGGAAATGGGAGGTGCCGGCCTGCAGCGCCCAGGTATTGCCCATCATGCCTTCAATGGTGTAGGAATTGACGGCTCCAGCAAATTTTTCGGTTTCGCTCTTGCGGCCTGGAATGACCGGCACCGCGCCATCGTCAATCGCGAAGCGAGTGTAGGTATCCAGCATGCGCAGGGTTTCCTCTTCTGCTTCTTTGGAAGTGGAATGGGCGGTATGACCTTCCTGCCAGTAGAACTCAAGGGTGCGGAGAAAGAGGCGGGTGCGCATTTCCCAACGGACGACATTTCCCCATTGGTTGATCAACACCGGCAGGTCGCGGTAAGAGCGAATCCATTTTGAATACATGTAGCCGATGATGGTTTCTGAGGTCGGCCGGACGACCAGCGGTTCCTCCAGCTTTTCACCGCCGCCAATGGTGACCACGGCCAATTCGGGCGAGAAACCTTCAACGTGTGCCTTTTCCTTTTCAAGGAAGGACATGGGAATGAACAATGGGAAAGCGGCATTTACGTGCCCGGTGGCTTTGAAACGGCGGTCGAGAGACTGCTGGATATTCTCCCACAGCGCCCACCCGTAGGGGCGAACCACCATACAGCCGCGCACAGGCGCGTAATCGGCCATTTCGGTGCGCAAGATCACCTGGTTATACCATTCAGAATAATTCTCACTGCGCGTAGGCAATTTATCGGAGTTGGGCTTTTGATCAGTCATTTTATTTTTCGTTCCGGTTTAATAGATGGAATAAACACAATGCGCAGATAGAGCTGCGATATCAGCCATGGGGGAGTAAGGCGGCAGCAGCATCAACCGTTGGGCTGAAGGTCAGCAGCCGCCGCTGCGGTTCGCCGATATACGAATCTTGCTCGCGAAAAAGGGCCTCAATGGTATCTTTCCACCCTTTCCCCACTAAGATCAGGGGCCTGACCGGAGCAGCGGCGATGATCATCCGGTTCCAAAGCAATGAAATTTCAACCAGTGTTCCTGCGCCACCGGGTAAGGCAATGGCGGCCTGGGCCTGGTCCATCAGCAAGGATAAACGTTCCCCGAGGGTGTCTGTTTTCCATTCTTCTTTTACCCAGGGATTGGCGCGGGTATTGCGCCAGCGTTCGATCTCGGCACAGGTTACCCCGATGACGTGCCCGCCGGCCTGTGCAGCGCCTTTCGAGGCGGCTTCCATCGTGCCCATATAGCCGCCAGTGAGCACAGTATGCCCGGCCAGGGCCAGCAGGCTGCCTAATTTTAAGGCATCCTGGTAACCGGGTTCACCAGGTTGGGCCGAAGCGCCGCCGAAAACAGTCACGTTCATAATATTGCCTATTTTACTCGATTATCTGGCCAGGTTCGCCGGTAATTCTCATCCAATTTGGTCAGGACGGCCTGTTCTAAATCGATCTCGCACACCCGAGCTAATTGGAGCAGGTAAAGGGCCACGTCGGCAAGTTCCCCGGATAAATCCGCTTTGTTCGGAGAGTTTTCTGTCCATTGAAAGTGTTCCAGCACCTCACTGGCTTCCAGGGATAACGAAATGGCGATATTGCGCGGGGTCTGTTCTTTGGGCGTATTAGGTCCATACCAACCCTTCGCGGTGACGAAATCTTGCATTGCCTGTGACAGCTCTTTGATATCCATGGGGGTAATTATAGCCTGTGCGGGATGGTTTGGCTTGATTTGGAACTCAAACGGCGTCTACTGCCCACCAATATTTGACAGATTCCGGGCAAACAGTTATAATTCAGCCCGTTGAATATTGGAAAACCTATGGATCATCCGCCAGAGCATGACCGCGATCTCGTAATCCTGGAACAAATACAAAAGAATCCGGATGCAACCCAGGCAACTTTAGCCACTCAATTAGGGGTTGCAGTTGGGACAATCAACTGGCATATTAAACGCCTGGTTGCTAAAGGGTATGTGAAAGTCCGCCGCGCCGAGCGGCGAAAACTGCGTTATCTGATCACCCCTGAAGGTTTGGCGCTACGTGCGCATTTGACCCTGGATTACATTCAAAACTCATTTAGAGTGTATCGCCTTGTCCGCCGGCGGGTCGTCGACCAGGTGGAGAATATTCGCAAAGCGGGCTATCAAAAAGTACGCCTGGAAGGCGAAGGCGATGTGGCAGATGTCTGCCGGTTAACCTGCCTGGAACAGGGAATGGATATCGTTGAAACTGGAAATGTCCCATTACTGAAAGTCCAGGAACTTAAAGTGTTGGTGGAGTGGAACGGTACTCCACCTGACATCCTACCAGAGAATTGAGGCAGGCCGAGATGGAATCAAACCAATTTTGGTCAAGGCGCAGAGTCTGTGTAACCGGCGGGGCAGGATTTTTAGGTTCTTACGTTACGCAGCGGCTGCGCGATCTGGGCGCTAAAGAAATATTTGTGCCTGTATTTGAAAAATATAACCTGGTTGATGGCAAAGATATCCAGCGCATGTTAGATGACGCGCAGCCGGATATCATCATTCACCTCGCCGCTCAGGTGGGGGGAATATTGGCCAACCGCGAACACCCGGCAGAATTTTTCTATAATAATTTGATGATGGGTGTGCAATTGATCCACCAGGCCTGGCAGCGCGGGATCGAAAAAGTCGTCGCCATCGGCACGGTATGCGCCTATCCAAAATTTGCTCACGTTCCTTTTCGCGAAGAGGAAATTTGGGATGGCTATCCGGAGGAGACGAATGCGCCCTATGGCCTGGCCAAGAAGATGCTGCTGGTCCAATCACAGGCATACCGGCAGCAGTACGGCTACAACTCCATTTTTTTGCTGCCGGTCAATTTATACGGTCCGGGAGATAATTTTGATCCGCGGTCATCGCATGTCATCCCGGCATTGATCCGCAGGTTTATCGAAGCCAAAGAAAGCAGACAGCCGGAGGTAGTGGTCTGGGGAGATGGATCACCGACCCGAGAATTCCTGTTTGCGGCAGATGCTGCCGAAGCGATTTTGCTGGCAGGTGAACGCTTTAATTCTTCCGATCCGGTGAACCTGGGATCAGGAAACGAAATTTCAATCAAGGATCTGGCCGAATTAATTGCCCATTTGACGGGCTATACCGGCCGGTTAATTTGGGATACCAGCAAACCTAACGGCCAACCGCGCCGCGGGCTGGACACATCCAAGGCTGAAAAAAACTTTGGTTTCAAGGCACATACCACCTTTGAGGTGGGTCTGCGGCAAACGATCGATTGGTACCAAAACAACCGAAAATCTTGAACTATGATCACTACGACGACCAAGCCTGAGACCCCGACCATTTATATCCACCCAGCCCGAGGGTGGATTGGACTGAACCTGTCTGACCTGTGGGCCTACCGTGAATTAATTTATTTTCTGACCTGGCGTGATATCAAGGTCCGATATAAACAGGCGGTCCTGGGGGTCGGTTGGGCAATGATCCAACCCTTGATGACCATGGTGATTTTTACCGTGATCTTCGGTGGTTTTGCTAAATTACCACCGGATGCCGGTATGCCGCAATCCTGGTATCCGGTATTCAGCTATGCCGGGCTTTTACCCTGGGGATTATTCCAGAATGCGTTGCAGCGTTCAGGGATCAGCCTGGTGGGCAGCGCAAATTTGCTCACGAAAGTTTACTTCCCACGCCTGATCATCCCGATTGCAGCCGTCGGGGCCGGCCTGGTGGATTTCATGATCTCATTCCTGATTATGGGCGGATTAATGTTGTATTTCCGTGTGCCGTTTTCATGGAATTGGTTGTGGCTGCCGCTGCTGGTCTTGTTTACATTGATGACGGCCCTGGCGATCGGTCTGTGGCTCTCCGCCCTCAATGTCCAGTACCGGGATGTGCAACAAATGATCCCCTTTCTGCTGACGGTCTGGATGTATGCTTCGCCCGTCGCCTATTCCATCGACATTATCCAGGTGTCACCCTTCTGGCGGATGGTGTATGGATTAAATCCGATGGCAGGTGTAATCCAGGGCTTTCGCTGGGCGCTGTTGGGCAGCAACCCGCCGGATGGACTGATGGTTGTTTCGGTGATCGTAGTGATTGTTTTGTTGGTTTCCGGCCTGTTTTATTTCCGGCGGATGGAGCGCAATTTCGCCGATACCGTTTGATCCGGGTGCGAAACCTGGAGAAATGTTTTCATACATTATTGTGACTGATTGGCATCGTTGACTATGGCTGATTTTGCGATCCGCGTTGAAGATTTAGGTAAACAATACCGCATTGGAACGGTAACCAGCCGCTATCCGACCCTGCGCGATGCTCTGACCGGTTCCTTCCGGGGCGCCATGCAGCGCCTGAAAGGGCCTGGGAAGGCGATTGACCTGGATGCGCGCCGGCAGGGTAATAAAATATGGGCTCTCCGTCACATTTCATTTGATGTGAAGGAAGGCCAGGTATTGGGGATCATCGGCAAGAACGGGGCAGGTAAAAGCACCTTGCTGCGCATCCTCTCGCGTGTGACCGATCCTACGGAAGGGATTGGGGAAGTGCACGGCAGAGTGGGTTCGCTGCTTGAGGTGGGCACCGGTTTTCATCCTGAACTGACCGGACGTGAAAATATTTTCCTGAACGGCGCGATCTTAGGGATGAAACGCACCGAAATAGATCGGAAATATGATGAAATCGTCGATTTTTCGGAAGTGGGCGAATTTATCGACACCCCGGTGAAGCGCTATTCATCCGGAATGTACCTGCGCCTGGCATTCGCCGTCGCCGCCCATCTCGAGCCTGAAATCCTGGTGGTGGATGAAGTGCTGGCGGTTGGGGACGCGGAATTTCAACGCAAATGCCTGGGAAAAATGAGCGATGTGGCCCAGGCTGGACGAACAGTGTTGTTTGTCAGTCACAATATGTCGGCCATTTTACGGCTCACGCAAGAGGTGATTGTGATCGATAAGGGCCGCATGGTGATGCGGGCGCCGACTGCGCAGGCAGTGGACTTTTACCTTTCACGCGGGTTTTCTCAGACGGGGATGCGCACCTGGGAGGATGACGAAATTCCGGAAACAGCCTGGCCGGTGAAACCTATGGCCTTGCGGGTGCGAAATCCTCAAGGCAAGGTCCAGGACACGCTCCGGTCAACGGAGCCGATATTCGTGGAGGTCGAATATCAATTGCTCGCGCCGGTCACCGGTCTGCGGGTAGGAATTTACGTGATGAGCACTCGCGGAGAAACCATATTTACATCCTTTGACACGGATGAACCCGGTCTTTATGACCGTTTTGCCACGCGTGAAATGGGGCGTTATATCAGCCGCTGCCAGATCCCGGGCGATATGCTGAATGAGGGCCGTTTTGTGATCGGTGTCAATGCCAGTTCATTCAGAATTAAGCGTTACTTTCAGGACGAACAGGCGCTGACTTTTAATGTGGATGGCGTGGGGGCCCCTGGTATGCAGTGGCCCGAAGCCAGATTGGGTCTGGTTCGTCCTAGGCTAGAATGGAAAATTGAGGCGGTGTAGAGTGGCAGTTCCTGGTAAAGAGGCATTAAAAAGTATTCTGGGACAGATCCCATTCACAGCAGAGTTATATTGGTTGGTCCGGCAGCGAGGGAAACCGATTGCCACCCGATTCTCGTTGAAGCATCTGCAGGCAGCCATGCCGGATCTGGTTGCTCAAGCTACTTTATTAAGAGAACCGGCAAAAAACCCGCGGCGGATCTTTTTATTTGCTTCGCTGCATTATTGGATCGAACATGCGGCGCTATTAGGGCTTTCATTGGCGGCGCAAGGCCATAAGCCGGTATTAGGGTTTATTCCTTACGGAGATTGGCAGAAAGAGACCAATCGTTTTGACCTGCGCCGCCAAAATGTTTACGCGCAGCGGATTTTATCGCAGGCCAGCCCGTTAATGGAAAACGTCCCCTTTCTCTCCCAGCGGGTTTCCTATAAACGCCTGCCTGATGACGTGATGGAGGCAGTACGCCTGGTCACCATGTATGATACCCAATATACACTTCAGGTCGAGGAAGCGGATGAAAAAAGTGAAATCTATCAAATGCGGTACGAACGGAATTATGAAGCCGCGCGTATTGGATTTCATTATTTACAGGCGAATCGCCCGGATATCGCGATTATTCCCAACGGTACAATCCAGGAGTTAGGGATTATCTACCGTATCGCCACTTATTTGAAAATCCCCACGGTTACCTATGAATTTGGCGACCAGCGCCAGCGCATCTGGATGGCTCAGAAAGCCGAGGTCATGCGCCAGGAAACAGACGAAATGTGGCGGCAGCGCAGCGCCACACCGCTGTCTGAAACGCAGATCGAACGCCTGCACAGCCTTTTTGTTGCCCGCCAGCGCGCGACACTGTGGGAGAATTTTTCGCGGATGTGGCAGGGAACCCCGGCGCAGGGTGGGCAGAAGGCTCGCCAGGCTCTGGGTTTGGATAACCGGCCGGTGGTGTTGCTGGCGACCAATGTTTTAGGCGACAGCCTGACCCTGGGCCGCCAGGTATTCAGCAAATCGATGGGCGAATGGATCAGCCGCACGGTGCAGTATTTCACTGGCAAACCGGATGTACAGCTGGTCATTCGCATTCATCCTGGTGAAGTTTTGGTTCACGGGCAGTCAATGGTGGATGTCGTCCACCAGGTGATGCCGCGCCTGCCTGAACATATCCGCCTGATCGGCCCGCGAGACCCGATCAATACCTACGATTTAATCGAAGTTGCCGATTTGGGGTTGGTTTATACCACCACGGTGGGCATGGAAATGGCGATGAAAGGTTTACCGGTGATCGTCGCGGGTAAAACGCATTACCGTGGTCGAGGTTTCACTTATGACCCTGATTCCTGGGTTGCTTATTTCAAACTGCTCGGCCAGATTTTGGAGCACCCCGCGAATTTCTTGCTAACCCATGACCAGGTTGAACTGGCTCTGCAGTATATCTATGGATTTTTCTTTGATTTTCCAAAACCTTTTCCCTGGCACCTGGTGCGAATGTGGGAAGACTACCGGGCGCGCCCGCTGGCAAATGTACTCAATGAGGATGGCAAAAAATTGTGGGGCGATACGTTCCGGTTCTTAACCGGTGAACCGGTCGACTGGAAATTCAGTGAGGATCATGATTGATGGCAGCGGATGACGCCCAAATCAAGGCTCAGGTCCGGCAGTTTTACGATCGGGTGGGCTGGCAGCAAGAAAGCGGGGGACTCTATCAGAATGCGCGGTATGAGGACTTGCGGGCCGTATCATCCGAATATATTCACCGCTGCCACCTGAGAGTGGGCCGCCATCTGCTTCCGGAGGGCAAATACCTGTTAGACGCCGGGTCCGGACCGATCCAATATCCGGAATACCTGACCTATTCACACGGTTATACCTACCGGGTATGCCTTGACCTGTCGATTGTTGCCCTGGTCGAAGCCCGTCTGCGCATCGGCGGACAGGGTCTTTTCGTGGTCGCCGACGTCGCCAACCTGCCATTCAAAGCGGACGTTTTTGACGGCATTGTTTCATTGCATACCCTGCACCATTTACCCGCTGCCGATCATAAAAAGGCATACGTCGACCTTTACCGGACATTAAAGACTGGCGCCAATATGGTGGTGGTGAATGGGTGGACGGTCTCGCCTTTGATGCGGTTTTTTCGCCCTGTAATGGATGGGATGGACCGCTTGGGCAGGCTGTTATCGCGGCGGTCGATCCGCCTCGAAGGTCCGCCAGAAGAAAAACCAGAAAAACCCGGCCCCGGAAAACCAACCGGAACTTTTGTCAAGAAAATGGATGCCCAGACTTTAAGGAATGAATTGGCTGGGATGAATGTAGAAATCCGGGTATGGCGCAGCCTGAGCGTACGTTTCTTACGATCCGTGATTAAAGAAAAGCTGGGCGGGCGCCTGGTATTAAAGTTTAATCTATCGTCTGGAAGAATGGTTCCCGCACTTTTTAGGTGAGGTGGGACAATATCCTTTAATCATCATTCATAAAGGATAGCGTAAGAGAGTGTTATTCAAAGATTGAACGGCAGACCGCGAAGGGTTTCAGCTTTCAATTTGACCGGGGATGATGGGAGATGTTATGAATTGGAGTGAAAAAGTGGTGCTGGTTACCGGAGGAACGGGTTCCTTTGGTAAAAAGTTTATCGAGATCATGCTCAAAGAATATCATCCGGCAAAGATCATTATTTACAGCCGGGATGAATTGAAACAACATGAGATGCGCGTAGCCGGGTTTACAGATCCCTCGCTGCGCTATTTTATTGGCGATGTGCGCGACCTGCAGCGCCTGGAAAGAGCATTTCAAGGCGTGGATATCGTGGTGCATGCCGCCGCGCTCAAGCAGGTGCCCGCTTGCGAATACAACCCGATGGAGGCGATCAAAACCAATATTTTGGGCAGCGGTAACGTGGTAGACGCGGCCCTTAACAGCGGCGTCAAGCAGGTGCTGGCTTTAAGCACCGATAAAGCCGTCAATCCGGTAAACCTTTACGGAGCCACCAAACTGGCGGCTGAGAAATTGATCGTGCAGAGCAATGCCTATGCCGGTGGGCGGGCGCTGCGATTAAGCTGCGTGCGCTACGGCAACGTCGTGGGCAGCCGGGGCAGCGTCGTGCCGATCTTCATCAAGCAGCGTCAAAACGGCAAAGTGACCATCACCGATGACCGCATGACCCGTTTCTGGATTTCCCTGGAACAGGGCGCGCGCTTTGTGATCCGCTGCATCGAGCAAATGCGTGGCGGTGAAGTATTCGTGCCGAAAATCCCCAGTATGACGCTGCTCGACCTGGCGAAAGCTGTCGCCCCGGGCGCGCAGATTGATATTATCGGCATCCGGCCCGGCGAAAAGCTGCACGAAGTGCTGATTTCTGAAGATGAGGCCCGCACCACAGTGGAATTAACGGATATGTATGTCGTCCAGCCAGCCGAGGCTTTGTGGTTTGGGCGGGAATGGGAAAAAGAAGGCAAACTGCTCCAGGATGGATTCCGGTATGGGAGCAATACCAATGCCGAATGGTTAAGTGTGGATCAAATCCATGACATTGTGGCCCCGATCGAAGAAGCGATGGAGTTTGGAAAGCTCGAATGAGCCGCATTTTGTTAACCGGCGCCAGCGGGCTGCTGGGTTTATCGTTCGGTTTGCAGTATCATGACCAGCATGAGATCGTTGGTGTGGTAAACGAGCATCCATTAAGGGGAGTGCCGTTTGAACTGCGCCAGGTAGACCTGGCGCAGCCCGGGGCCGCTGAAAAATTAATCGCGGAGGTGCAGCCGGAGATCGTGATACACTGCGCTGCGCTGGCAAATATCGACCAGGCTGAATCTCGTCCGGGCCTGGCGCAGCGCATCAACGCGGAGATCCCCGGCGAAATTGCGGCTTTGATGCGCCAAAGCGGTGGAAGGATGATCCACATCTCGACCGATTTGGTGTTTGATGGGCAGCGCGGCGATTACCGCGAAACGGATCAAGCCAATCCGATCAACGTATATGCCCGGACGAAATTGGCTGGTGAGCAGGCAGTAATGCAAGCTAACCCGGATGCAATTGTGGCGAGAGTAAATTTTTACGGCTGGAGCATCAGTGGGAAGCGCAGCCTGGCCGAAATTTTTTACCAACAGCTTTCCGCCGGGAAATCAATGTTGGGTTTCACCGATGTGTATTTTTGCCCGCTGCAGGTCAATGTTTTAGCCGAAATTCTGTTGGAAATGGCTTCCCGCCAGCTGCATGGTTTGTACCATGTGGTCAGCAGCGAAGCCCTGACCAAATATGATTTTGGAATGCGCATCGCATCCTTGTTTGGCCTGGATGAAACCCTGATCCAGCCGGTTTCGTGGCAGGATGCCGGTTTGCAGGCAGCGCGCTCGCCCAAATTGACCCTGAATTCCGACAAACTTGCCGGGGCATTGGGCCGCACCTTACCCAACCAGGCGCCTGGTTTGGATCGTTTCTTATCCCTCTGCCGCGAGGGTTTTCAAGCTCAGATCCGTAATTACGCAATGTAAGGAGAGTCCGATGGATTTTAAAATCGGAAACCGCTGGGTGGGTGAGCATTACCCGACGTACTTTATCGCCGATATTGGCGCCAATCATGATGGCAGCCTGGAGCGAGCCAAATACCTGGTGCGCCTGGCCAAAAAGGCCGGCGCCGACGCAGCGAAATTTCAAAACTTCCGGGCACCGAAGATCGTCTCGGATTACGGCTTTCGCTTGTTGGGTGGTCAGCAGTCGCACCAATCCAAATGGAAGAAATCGGTATTCGAGGTTTACCAGGGGGCTTCCATCCCCATGCAGTGGTCGGAAGAACTGAAGGAAGTGTGCGACGAGGTGGGCATCGATTACTTTTCTTCTCCATACGATTTCGAATCGATCGATATGCTGGAACCGTTTGTTCCGGTATATAAAGTTGGTTCGGGTGAAATCACCTGGCCTGAAGCGTTGGAACATATCGCGAGCAAAGGAAAACCCGTCATCCTGGCAACCGGCGCCTCGGATATTGGCGAGGTGCAAAACGCGGTGCATACGATTTTAGGTCTGAACCCAGAATTGGCACTGCTGCAGTGCAACACCAATTACACGGGCAACCCGGAAAACTATAAACACGTCCATTTAAATGTGCTCAAAACCTACCAGCAGATGTTCCCGGGGGTGGTTTTGGGTTTGTCGGATCATACACAGGGGCATGCCGCAGTGTTAGGCGCGGTAGCATTGGGGGCGCGGATTATCGAAAAGCATTTTACCGACGATAACAGCCGGGAAGGTCCCGACCATGCCTTTGCCATGGATCCGGAGAGCTGGAAAGAGATGATGGTGAATACCCGCCAGCTCGAAGCGGCCTTAGGCTCGCCGGACAAATTTGTGGCTGGCAACGAACAGGATACGGTAGTCATTCAACGGCGCTGCCTGCGCGCTGCGCGTGAAATTCAGGCTGGTGAAGTCATCACCCGAGAAATGATCGATGTACTTCGACCCTCACCGCTGGAAGCGATCAAGCCCTACGATTTGCCCAAAGTAATCGGTTTGAAGGCCACCCGGGATATTCAATTCGGTCAAGAATTGCGCTGGACGATGCTGGGAGACTAGTGCGCATTCTGTATTTCACCCGCGATTATACGCCGCACGATTACCGCTTCCTTTCATCCCTGGCAAAAAGCGGTCATGAGATCTACAGCTTGCGGTTGGAGCGTAAATCGCACGTATTAGAAGACCGGTCCTTGCCTTATGAAGTTCACCAGGTGCATTGGCGCGGTGGAAGCGGACCGGCAGCCTGGCGCGATTACCCGGCATTGTGGCTGGATCTCAAACGGGTGCTGCGCGTCATCCAACCGGACGTGCTGCATGCCGGGCCGGTGCCGACGGTCGCATTCCTGGCGGCGATGAGCGGTTTTCACCCACTGGTCAGCATGTCGTGGGGCTCGGACCTGCTGCGGGATATCGATAAAGATCGTGTCCAATACCGGGCCGCGCATTATGCCCTGAAGAAAAGTGATGTATTAATCGGCGACTGCCGTGCCGTGAAGCAAAAAGCGCAGGAGCTTGGTTTCCCCGCGGAGCAGGTGGTGTTGTTTCCCTGGGGAGTGGATTTGGATCAATTTTCGCCTGGTCCAGGAGACACCTTGCGTACGCTGCGGGGTTGGCAGGATGCTTTTATCCTGCTTTCGCTGCGCTCGTGGGAGCCGGTGTATGGGGTGGATGTCGTTGCCCGGGCATTCATCCGAGCTGCAAAGCAGGAGCCCAAACTGCGTTTGCTGATGTTGGGCAGCGGGTCTCAAGCCAGCCTGATCCGGGAGATTGTGCAGCGCGGTGGGATGGAAGAGCGGGTGTTCTTCGGCGGGCAGGTGAACTACAACCAGCTCCCCGATTACTACCGCTCGGCGGACCTGTATCTCAGTGCCTCGCACAGCGACGGTTCTTCCGTATCTTTAATGGAGGCTCTTGCCTGCGGACGCCCGGTCCTGGTTTCGGATATTCCCGGCAACCGGGAATGGCTGGAGAACAGCCCCGCCGGGTGGTTATTCAAAGATGGCGATGAGAATGACCTGGCAGACGGAATATTAACTGCCTGCCGGAATCGCGATAAGCTGGATGAAATTGGGCGGTTTGCGCGTAGCCTTGCAGAAGAGAGAGCGGATTGGTCAAAGAATTTCCAAAAACTTCTGGGTGCTTACCAGATGGCGGTGGAAATGCACAAACCATCTGATGGAAATGACCAAAGCCGACGGTTGGCGGTTTAATGAGTACAAAATCTTTCGATGAACTCTAAGATCGAGCCACAGATGGAGGAATGATGATCGGAAAAAGTGAATTGATCGAGGGTTTCCAGAAAGCCGGGGTCAACCCTGGCGATACCCTGCTCGTGCACAGCTCCTATAAGTCATTGGGCGGCGTGGATGGCGGTCCGCAGGCAGTGATTGATGCCCTTTTAGATGTGCTCTCGCCGGAGGGGACGCTGATCATGCCCACCTTCAATTTTAATTTTAATAAAGGCGAACCGTGGGATGTGCGCACCACACCTTCACAAATGGGTGTTTTGACCGAGCTGGTGCGCCTTGACCCCCGCGCCAAACGAGTTTTCCATCCCTTTTATTCATTTGCGATCATGGGCAAGCATGCCGATGATTTGACGCGTGAACGGTATAAAAGCAGCTATGAGCGCAGTTCGGTGTTTGGCAAACTGCGCGATCTGGATGGAAAGATCATGATCATCGGCCTGGATTACACCCACAGCCTGACTTTTGTGCACCATGTTGAACAAATGGAAGGGGTAGACTACCGGTTTATCAAGGCGTTCAGCGGCGAGGTGACCGATGCAGATGGGCTCACGACGACCGATACCTTCTATATGCTGGTGCGTGATCTGGATAAAGGTGTGATCACCGAGGTCAACCCGATGGGCGCGCTGCTGGAGAAATTGGGCGTGGTTTCAGTTCATAAAATTGGCGATGCTGAGGTTAGAATGATGAAGGCCAACGCGGCGTATGAAGCCATTGCCCGTGAAATGAAACGCGATCCTTTGCTGATGTACCGGATTGAGAAAAAATCATGAGGAAATACACTTCTGCCAAGGAAGTATTGGAAGAATTATTTCCTCTGCACCGCACACTGGTCTCGGACGGGTTGGACCGGGCGTTGGAGATTGTGGGAGATTGTATGCCGGAAATGGCGGGGTATGCCATTGAAACCTACCCACCCGGCGAGTTAGCCTGGACCTGGAAGATTCCTGAACGTTATGTGGTGCATGAGGCTTATCTAGAGTTGGAGGATGGCACGCGAATCGTGGATTTCGCGGTAAATCCCCTGTATTTGGTATCCTACAGCCTGCCGACCGACTGCTGGTTGAGCTGGAACGAGCTGACCCCGCACCTGTATACCGCTCCCAAGCGGCCCTGGGCCGTGCCGTGGATGTTCAAATATTACGAACGCAATTGGGGGTTTTGTTTGAGCCAGGAGTTATACGAGCGCCTGCCCAACCACCAGCGCTTCCATGCCGTGATCCGCTCGGAATTTGTCACCGACCCAGAACAGGGGTTTAAAATAGCGACAGGTGTCATCCATCCGGTGGACGGGCCTGGTCCTGACGCCGGTGAACTGTTGATCTGTGCGCACATTTGCCATCCCGCTCAAGCCAATGATGACGCGGCAGGTGTGGTCACCGCGATCGAAGTCGCTCATCGCCTGGCGGAAAAGCAATTGCCGCGTGGTTCGATGAGCGTTCGCTTCCTGTTTTGCCCTGAAACCATCGGCAGCATCGCTTATCTGGCTCATCACGAAGATTTGATCCCCAACCTTAAAGGGGGCATTTTCATCGAAATGACCGGCAACCGCAATACGCTGGTGCTGCAGCATTCCCGGCAGGATCACGACCTGATGGATCGCATTGCATTGGGGGTGTTAAAAAGCTTGGGGACGAATACCGAGAAGGCGAATTTGCCCAGGTGATCGCCAACGATGAACGGGTGATCAATGGACCGGGGGTGAATGTGCCCTGTATATCTCTCAGCCGCTGGCCGTATGACGAATACCACACCACCGATGACAACCCGTCTATCATCCATGAAGATATGCTCCAGCAGGCGGCGGATGTGATTGAGGATATCATCCGGGTCGCCGCCACAAACTACGTGCCGCGGCGAAAGTTCCGTGGGCCGGTATTTCTTTCCGGCTACGGCCTGTGGGTAGATTGGCGCGTGAATTGGGCCCTGAATCGGGCGCTGGAAAAAATTATGATGCGCATGGAAGGCAAACAGACTCTTTTCGATATTTCTGAAGAGTTGGGCCTGGATTACTGGGAAGTGCGCGAGTATATTGAGAAGTTTCGAACCCATGACCTGGTTGAAGTGCTGCCAGTACCCTTTGTGGGTGAGGTGGCTTAATGCGCCAGACCTGGTTATGGCTGTTGGGGCTGTTATTGGTGAGTGCTCTGGCGTTGAGTATCGCTACGCCGGTTGCGCAGCATGTGCCAGGTCCTGATTCTGCTATTAACCTATACTTTGGCAGACAGTTGAATGCCGGTTTGCTGCCTTACCGGGACTTATTTGATTTGAAACCACCGGGCATTTTTTATATCAATGCGCTGGGATTATGGTTGGACGGTGGGACGCGCTGGGGAGTTTGGGCGCTCCAGCTCATTTCCGTATTCACAGCGGCGGTGATTGGCTTTTTCTTCCTGCGGCGCGATTTTAAAACCTGGATATCCGGTCTGGCAGCCTTAAGTTTCTTGATCAACCTGCCGTTGGTCCTGGATCGGGGGAATTTATCCGAGGAATACGCGCTGCCGCTTCAGTTTGCTGCGTTGTTGTTGTTTGCACAACTGGAAAATCAAAAGGGATTTCGCTGGAAAAGCCTGCTCTTTGGCGTCCTTTTTGGCCTGACTTTCATGGTAAAGCAGTTGTTGGTCGGCATATGGGTATCCCTTGGGATTATCTTTCTGGTTCAGGTCATCTGGACCAGGAAATGGAGCCGTTTAATTGAGATTGCCTGGTGGGGAGCGGGTGTGGCGGTCGTGGTACTCCCCGTGGTAATCTATTTTGCTTCGAACAAGATCCTGGCTGAATTTTGGGAAGGGGCTTTTGCTTACAACTTCCTGTACCGCCAGTTCGACTACGCCAACCGCTACCTCGTGCTGGATGGCGCGTTGGATTTTATTACCCGTCTTTCAGGCTTTTATATATTGGCGCTGCTAACCTGGATCGCCAGCGTAATTTTGCTGCTGATCGAGCATAACCCGATCCGGCGTGCGTTTACCAGCCGCTGGTTGGGCTTTATTCTTTTGATACCGGCGGTTGTATTTTTATATAAGGGTAGGGCGCAGTTTGGATTGCCGCTCGATTTCACCGACAATCAACTGCCCATCCAGCTTCGCCAGCTCATTTACGGCTTGATTTTATTAGGCGTCGCAATCCTATCGCTTACCAGAATTCTCCAACGAAAATTAGGTCCGTGGCTGGAACGGTTTCAAACCGGCAATATACCTCTTCTACCATTTTTTGTTGTGGCGGTTAACTTGCCGGTAGAAATCATATTAATCGTTATCGGAGGGAACAACTACGCCCATTACTTCATGACGCTTTTACCTGTGATGACAGTTTTAATTGGCATTTTCTTCTGGACATTGACGACCTGGGGAAATCTGGCAGAAAAACGCGTTTTGCCTTATGTCTGGGCAGCATTATTTATAGTCCCGATCCTGCAAAACGGTCTGGTTTTGATTCAAAAACAAAGCCTGCCCGGGACTGATTCACAAACCATGGAAACCACCCGATATATTCAAGCCAATACCCAAATGGACGATAAAGTATTGATGTGGGGATTTAACATGGAACCTAATTTCTTATCAGGCAGGGCAAGCGGTTCGCGCTATGCCCACCTTTTTATCCTCTTCAATAACGGTTACGGCACCCCAGACCGTTTTGATGCTTTCTTACGTGAAATTCAAACTTCAAAACCAAAATTGATCATCGATACGAATGCAATTCCTTTTATTTATAACGAAAATGGGAAATGCACGTATGATCAAAAGAAACTTATGACTGGTGCGGAAAAAGTGTATATTTACCTGTGCCAAAATTACAAAAAAGTAGCCGTCCTCGGAAAAGATAAATGGTCAATATTCCAATTAACCACCCCATAAAAAGTTCTCGGAAAACAGTAGCCATCGTTCAGGGCCGTATGGCATCCAGCCGGCTGCCGGATAAGATCTTGAAGGATATTAATGGCAAACCGATGCTGGCCTGGGTGGTGGATCAGGCGCGCAAGGCACGATTAATCGACCAGGTGGTCGTCGCGACCACGGTGGATCCATCCGACGATGCGGTCGAAGCATTTTGCCGGGAACACGACATCCAGTGCTTCCGCGGTTCGATGCACGATGTTCTGGACCGTTTTTACCAGGCTGCCCGGCGCTACCAGGCGGACGTTGTGGTCCGTTTCACCGCAGACTGCCCGCTGCTCGATCCCCAACTGGTGGATCAGGTTTTGGAAGCATTTTTTACGGCAGGGGCAGATTTTGCCGCCAACCGCCTGCCGCCGCCCTTCACCCGGACGTACCCGATCGGGTTGGACACCGAAGTGGCAACTTTCGCGGCTTTGGAACGAGCCTGGAAAGAAGCTGACGCTAAACACGATCGCGAACACGTGATGCCTTATTTGTATGAAGTTGCCGACCGATTTAAAGTGGTGCGGGTCGAGTATGAAAAAGATTTCGGATGGGTGCGGTGGACGGTAGATACCCCGACAGACCTGGAACTCGTCCGCAAGTTAGCCAATCGAATCCAGGGTAACCCTTCATTCACCTGGCTGGACGTGCTGGATATCTACCTGCATGAACCAGGCCTGGCGGAGATCAATGCCGATGTAAAGCACCGGACGATGTTTGACGTCGATGAGCGTTATAAAAAATGACCCCAACGTTGACCCTTTTTTCTGCACCGAAACCATTTAGCAACCCCCACATTCGCACCATCCAGCGCAATGCGATCCAATCCTGGGTAAAGCTTGGGCCGGATGTACAGGTGGTTCTGATCGGTGAAGAAGACGGCCTGGCAGAAACCGCGGCAGAATTCAATGTACTGCATTTACCCGACGTACGGCGTAACGCCAGCGGCACTCCGCTGGTGAGCTCGATATTTGAATTAGCCCGGAATGCGAGCCAGAGCCCAATCCAGGCATATATCAATGCGGATATCATCACACTGCCCAATTTCCTGGAAGGCGCCAAAACTGCCGCGGAATTATCTGCCAGGTTCCTGCTGGTTGGGCAGCGTTGGGATTTGGATGTACGCACTGCCATAGATTTCAGCCCTGCATGGGTTACGTGTCTGGAAAACGACCTGAAAGATCGGGGCCGGATGCATGCCCGGGGCGGAAGCGATTATTTTATATTTCCGCGCAGCTGTTTTACGAAAATCCCTGATTTTGCAATCGGCCGGGCCGGCTGGGATAACTGGATGATCTACGAGTGCCGCCGAAACCGCTGGCCTTGCGTGGACGCGACCGAAACTATCCGGGTGATTCACCAGGATCACGACTACAGCCACCTGCCGCAAGGCAAGCCGCATTACCGCCTGCCGGAGACATTTGAAAATGTGCATCTGGCAGGTGGGGGACGCACAATTTTCAGCCTTTTGGACACAAATAAACGGCTGGAAAATGGAAACCTGCTGCCCGCGAAACAAGATTGGAAAAAATTCTGGCGCGACGTGGAAACTTTCCCCCTGGTAAGGCTGCATTCCTATCCGTTAGCCCAGGCTGCGTATGCTTTCTTTCATCCATTGCGCGCCTACCGGGATTTCCGCCTGTGGCTGAAGGGCAGTCATGGAGAACTGCGGTGAGAAACGGCCTTCGTCACGGGTTTTGTGGAACTTTTGGTAAATCTTTTATCGTTATTTCAGCGTATCATTTGGTAAACTTGTTTTCCGGTAATTCTGACTTTATGATGGGTTCCTAGAGAAAGGCGGTGAAAAATTATGCCCCCAGCCATTTCGATTGTGGTCGCCACCTATAAGCGTGAAGCGCTGCTCCAAATATTGCTTGATTCAGTCCTGGATCAAAGCGTACTGCCGAGCAAGTACGAAGTCGTGGTTGTTGACAATGCCTCCACGCCTCACGAACCTACCCAGGAATTGTGCCGGTCCTCGCGTTACAGCCTGTTAAATATTAAATGCGTGCATAACCCGGTGCTGGGCTTGAGCCAGGCGAGAAATTACGGCATGCGGAATACCGCTGCTCCATATGTGGCATTTATCGACGATGACGAGAAAATACCCCTGCATTGGGTCGAACGAGCGATTGAGATTATCGATAATTATTCCCCGGATTTTTTTGGCGGACCGTATCACCCCGTCCACATGGAGCCCAAGCCAGCCTGGTTCAAGGAAAAGTACCTGGCGCGCACGCTGGGTGTGAAAAAAGGTTGGTTGGAAAACGGCGAACTATTATTCGGGGGAGACCTGGTCGTTCAACGCAAGTGGCTGGATGAATTAAAAGGCTTCTCAACGGATTTGGGCCGGCGTGGCGACAAAATCGTGTATGGTGAGGAAAATGAATTCCAACTGCGCGCTTTACGGCTGGGTGCAAAATTTTATTACGATACCGAACTGTATGTTTTTCATCATGTACTTCCTAAACAAATTACTCCGGGTTGGTTTACCAACAGCGCCTGGTACCAGGGAAAAGCCGCCGCCAGGTTGTATATCGAAGATGAACGCAAGGGAAAAAATCCGATTATTTATACGATCAGCAGGCTGAGGAATTCCATTGGTCACGCCTTTTTTTTGGCAGGCATATACCTGTACACACCTTTTCGCAATAAAAAAGCAGTGGCTTTCCGCGAGAATTACCTGATTGAGTGTGTTGCTCCCGCAGTTTTTGATTTGAGTAAAAGCTGGAATTCATTTCTGTTGAGTTTTAAGAAGAAAAAATGACAGGGAATTTCTGATCCTGAAAAATCATTTGGTGGCAATTTATTCACTATGACCATGACCAAACCGCGTTTAATGGTTGTCGCCGATCACGGACTGGCAATCGTATATTTTCTCCAATCGGATGTGCTGCCTACCTTGCTGGAAGGTGGGGCAGAAGTTGTCGTATTAACCGACGATGGGCTTGTGGATCAGATCAACCAGAAATTTGGTCAGCCAGGTGTATTTATTGAAGGGCTGCGGTTGAATGAGGCGCGGCGCTATTTTGATACCACAGCCCACAACATGCAATATTGGCTGCATTTCTTGCGCTGGATGGGTGGATCGGACCGGATCAATTGCGAGGCGATGAACGGACACCTGCGCCAGATGCAGTATGAAACTTCCCCAGGAGGGAAGTTGTTGATGCCGTTTATCCGGCTGGCGGTAGCGGTTCTGCGCAAAAATCGCGCTGCCCGGCAGCTGCTGGCAAACGCCCAGCGGCACTACACCCCGGCCCTTTACGGTGATTTATTCGACCGCTACCAGCCCAAGGCAGTGGTTGCCAGCACACCTGGATGGCGGTTTGACCGCTATGTACTGCGTGAAGCGGCGCAGCGCGGTATTCGTACCGGGGCAGTGATTGTGGGCTGGGATAACCCGTCCAGCTACCGCCTGCCTGGCGCGCCGGTGCAATTTATCAACTGCTGGTCGGAGATACAGAAACGTGAACTGGTTTTGGGTTCCGATTGGCAGCCGGGTCAGGTCAATATCGGCGGGATTCCCACCTATGATGGTTATTTTCGTAAAACCTGGTTGATGTCCAAAGACGAGTACTATGCCCTGCACCATCTCGACCCGCAGCGCAAACTGCTCTCATACGCCTGTAGTTTCGTGACCTTTTCTCCCAACATCCGCAATGTGGAGACCCTGGCGCGGATGGTAGCGAGCGATTCGTTGTCTGAGCCCTGCCAGTTGTTGATCCGCCTGCACCCTAACCATTTTCAGAAGGGTTCGCTTTATGAAGGCGAGGCAAACCAGATCCGAAAGCTGGTGGGTGAACTTCCCCACGTCCACCTGGTCGAACCAGTTCCACTGGGGGGGGAGTTAGGTTATTATTCGGGTGAAGACATGCCCGAAAAAGCCTCCATGATGGCCTATTCGGATATTTTCCTGACCGTGTATTCCACGATGGTGGTTGAAACCGCCATCCACGAGAGGCCGATCATCAGCGTGTGTTTGGATGTCCCCGGCGGATGGAATACCCCCGGCAAGTTTTCGCTTTCGCTGCGTGAAATCGGTGAATGGCCGACCCACCAGCGCTTTCGCTGGGCCAATGCCGGCAAGATTGTATTTAACCAAGAGGATCTGCGCGCAGCCATTAATGTTTACCTGCAAGACCCGCAGCAGGATGCTGCCGCGCGCCAAAAATTTATCCGCGATGAGGTAACTTTCACAGGTGGCAGCGCCGGAAGACGAACCGGGGACTACCTTTTAAGCGTTTTGAAGTAGGCCGACATTTTCTCGCGTCAAAAAGCGAGAATTTTTTCTGGAGAATAATGAAATTCTTAATTGCAGGATTTGGTTCCATCGGCAGGCGGCATTTGCGCAACTTAAGAGCATTGGGTGAGGAAGATATCCTGCTTTACAGGACACACCACAGCACGCTGCCTGAAGTTGAGATTGCCGAGATTCCTGTCGAAACCGACCTGAAAGCGGCCCTGGCTCATCACCCGGATGCAGTCATTATTGCGAACCCGACGGCACTGCACATGGAGATCGCCATCCCGGCGGCAGAAGCCGGCTGTCATATCTTAATGGAGAAGCCGATTTCAGATACATTGGCAAAAGTGGATCACTTGCGGGCGTCCCTGGCCGGCGGCAGGGGCCAGCTGCTGGTCGGGTTTCAATTCCGTTATCACCCCGCGCTGCGCCGTATCAAGTCCTGGCTGGATGCAGGCGAAATAGGCAAAGTCTACTCCTTCCGGGCTCATTGGGGCGAATACCTGCCCAACTGGCACCCCTGGGAAGATTATAAACAAAGCTACGCGGCCCGACCTGATTTGGGAGGTGGGGTGGTGTTGACGCTTACCCATCCCCTGGATTATTTGCGCTGGTTGTTGGGCGATGTGCAAGCCTTGTGGGCTTTCACTGGCACGCTGGGCGACCTGGGGATTGGCGTTGCGGACAGCGCGGAAATCGGACTGCAATTTCAAAGCGGGGCTGCCGGTACGATGCACTTGGATTATTTACAGCGGCCCGCCGGGCACACGCTGCAGATCATGGGGACGGGTGGGATGGTCCAATGGGATAACGCCACCGGCGGCGCCAGCCTTTTCCGGGCGGCAAACGACAGTTGGGAAAAATATGACCTGCCTGCCAGTTTTGACCGCAACGATTTGTTTCTCGACGAACTGCGCCATTTTATCAGGATTGTAGAGGGTCTGGAAAACCCGGTGTGCACGCTGGCTGATGGCGGTTGGGCGCTGCGCCTGGCGCTGTCTGCGGAGAAGTCTGCGCAGAGCAAGACCCAGATTCATTTTTAACATTCTTTTTTTGAACTTATCCAGGATAGAGGATATCGTATGAGCGAAATTATGCAGAAATTCACCCTGCAGAGCCAGGCAGCGGTTGTGACCGGAGGTGGGGGATTGTTAGGCAAAGAATTTTGCCGCACGCTGGCTCAAGCCGGGGCCGGGGTCGTGGTAGCCGATCTGAATGGTGACCTTGCCGAAAGCACCGCCGAAGAGATCCGCCGGGATGGGGGCCAGGCTGTAGGCTTTGGAGTGGACGTCACCCGGCCAGAGTCTACCCAGGCGATGGTCGATGCCTGCCTTAAGGCTTATGGCAAGGTGGATGTACTGGTCTGCAGCGCTGCGCTCGATCCGAAAGTGGATCCCGGCAATACCGTGCGCGGCGGCGGAAAGTTTGAGGATTACCCACTGGACCAGTGGAAGCAGGCTCTGGACGTGAACCTGACCGGGCTGTTCCTGAGCGCCCAGGCTGCCGCCCGGCCGATGGTGGCCCAGGGTAGTGGTTCGATGATTTTTATCTGTTCCACCTACGGCTTGGCCGGGCCGGACCAACGCATCTACCGCAAACCAGGGCAGGAAATTCAGCCTTATAAACCGGTTTATTATTCGGTCACCAAAGCCGGCGTTTTAGGCCTGGTGCGCTACCTGGCTGCTTATTACGCCGGGACAAATATCCGCGCCAATGCGCTTACCCCGGGCGGGGTTTTTAACAATCACGATGAGACATTTGTCCAGAACTATGCGTATCGCACCATCATGGGGCGAATGGCGAACAAGGACGAAATGAACGGCGCGCTGTTGTTCCTGGCCTCCGCGGCATCTTCCTACATGACCGGGTCGAATGTCGTGGTGGATGGGGGCTGGACGGCATGGTAAAACCTCCCGAGGTATTGGCGATCATCCCGGCGCGCGGGGGTTCCAAAGGGCTGCCGCGGAAAAATATCCGCAGTCTGGCAGGACATCCCTTGATTTCGTATAGTATTGCGGCAGGGCTGCAGGCTGAGTCCGTCACGCGCACCATTGTTTCTACCGATGACGAGGAAATTGCGGCGGTTGCGCGGAATTATGGGGCAGATACTCCCTTTCTCCGTCCGGCGGAATTTGCCCAGGATAACACTCTCGATCTGCCGGTTTTCCAGCATGCCTTGAACTGGCTGGCGGAAAATGAAGGCTACCATCCGGATGTGGTGGTGCAACTGCGGCCCACTTCGCCCGTCCGCCCGCCGTCGCTGGTGGATGATGCTGTCCGTTTGCTGCTGGCTAACCCGGCGGCTACATCGGTGCGCGGGGTGGTGCCTTCCGGGCAAAACCCGCATAAGATGTGGCGGGTGGATCCTGAAACCGGGTGGATGCGCAACCTGATTGACATGCCCGGGATCGTGGAACCCTACAACGCCCCGCGCCAATCTTTGCCGCAAACTTTCTGGCAAACAGGGCATATCGACGCCATCCGGCCGGAAGTGATTTTGAAACAAGATTCGATGAGCGGCGCGCAGATGATGGCGCTGATGATCGATCCGCGCTATGCAGTGGATATCGACCAACTGTCGGATTTGCAGAAGACTGAATGGCTGATCTATAATTCTGGTTTAGAGATGGTCCATCCCGGCCACAAGCGCCGTCCGCTGCCTGAAAAAGTGAGCCTGATCGTGTTCGATTTTGACGGGGTGATGACAGACAACCGGGTGTGGGTGGACCAGGATGGGCGCGAAATGGTGGCTGCCAACCGCAGCGACAGCCTGGGTTTGGAAATTCTGCGTGAGCAATCCAATGTGCAGGTCTTTGTGATGTCCAAAGAAACCAACCCGGTGGTCGCCGCTCGCTGCCGTAAAATGAAGGTGCCCATGCTGCAGGCGGTAGATGATAAAGCATCCGCCCTGCGCCAGCTGTTGGTAGAAAAATCAATCGACCCTTCGGAAGTGATATACATGGGCAACGATACCAATGATTTGCCATGCTTTCCGCTGGCAGGCTGTGCGGTTGCCCCGGCGGATGCTCAGCCCCAGGTGCTTTTTGAAGCCGATATCATTCTGCAAAAAGGTGGCGGGCGAGGCGCCGTCCGTGAATTATGCGATATGCTGTTAGCGCGTTATAATCGCTAATTATTCTTATCGGTTATGAATAGCGGCAGCAGCCCGGAAAAAGCGAGGATAACGTGAATACAAAAGAGCGCCAGCAGAAAATCAAATCCTATGGAAAGGCATACGACCGGCTGGTCGCGGCCATTAAAAAGTTTTCCAGAAGAAATGTGGCAGTTCAGACCCGCGCCGGAGCGGTGGACGATCCACGAAATCATCGTCCATATCGCGGACAGCGAAGCGAACAGCTATCTGCGCTGCCGGCGGTTTCTCGCAGAACCCGGGAGTACGGTCCTGGGATATGATGAAGAAAAATGGGCGCGCGCACTTGGATTATCACGCGCAAAGCACCCAGGATGCGCTGGAATTATTCAAATGGCTGCGCTACAAAACCTACACTCTCATTCAAAACCAGCCCGAAGCCGTCTGGTCGAACACCATATTTCATAATGAAAACGGGGTGATGACCATGGACGATTGGCTGGTGGGTTACGAACGGCATATCCCCGATCATATCGCACAGATGCAGGCGAATTTCATCGATTGGCAGCAGTCATAGTCCAACTGGTGGCGATTTCAAAAGGCAAAGCGGGTTGGACAGGAAAAATCTTGATTTATTTGCCGGAGATAGCTTAAGGATCTCTGGAGTAAGGAGACAGGAATGGCGCGAGAATTAAAGATTGGTGACCGGATGGTGGGTGATGGCCATCCCACATATGTAGTGGCGGAGATTGGCATCAACCACAATGGCAGTATCGAGATCGCCAAGCGCATCATTGACGCCGCGAAACACGCCGGGGTAGATGCAGTCAAGCTTCAAAAACGGACTCCGGAACTGTGCGTACCACTGGACCAGCGAAGTGTGATGCGTGAAACCCCGTGGGGTTATATCACCTACCTCGAATACCGTTATAAGGTCGAATTTTCTCAGGAACAATATCAAGAAATCGACCGCTATTGTAAAGAGGTCGGGATCCATTGGTTTGCATCCGTGTGGGATGAGCCTTCGGTAGATTTTATCGAACAGTTCGATCCGATGTGTTATAAAGTGCCCTCAGCGTCCTTAACCGATCATAGTTTGCTGCAAAAACTGCGTTCCACCGGACGCCCGGTGATTCTATCAACCGGAATGTCTACCCAACACCAGATTGAAGCGGCGGTGAGCCAGCTGGATAATCAAAACCTGATGGTCACGCACGCCACCAGCGCCTACCCTTGTGAACCCAACGAATTGAACCTGCACATGATCAATACCCTGCGAGAAAAATTTCCCTTTCCGATCGGATATTCCGGCCACGAAGTAGGGCTGATTCCATCGGTGATCGCGGTGGCCCTCGGCGCGAGCCTGGTCGAACGCCATATCACCCTGGATCGGGCGATGTGGGGCGGCGACCAGGCAGCTTCTGTGGAGCCAGGCGGGTTCGAGCGCCTGGTTAAATATATCCGCGTAACGGAAGAATCGCTGGGCGATGGGGTAAAAAAGGTCTACGATAGCGAACTGCCTTCATTGAAAAAAATGCGCCGGGTAACTGATTAGGAGCTGGATGGTCCCAATTCTGAGCAAAGTGTCGTGGGCGATACGCTGGCGCTTAAAACATCGAGCGCACAACCGCCGCCTGCAGAATCTGGCGCTGGCTGTGGAACGGCACGCCCCGGATCCCAAGACACCTCCGGTCATATTCTTTAATGCCTCGACCCGTTTGCAGGGATTGAGCCTAAATGCCGCTTTTTCCCTGCTGGCATCCTGGGCGCTGCGCCTGGCCGGGACACCGGTCGTTCATTTTGTTTGTCACAGCGGGATGAACCCGTGTGTGTTGGGCACCGACCGCGATCAAATTGGGAAAGCGCCCCCGTGCGGATCCTGCATCCGGCAGTCGCATCAGGCCTATAAAGGGGTCTTTGCCCGCTGGTTTAAATTTGAACCGGATGATGACCTTGCCAGAATCGTTTCCCGCCTTTCACTGGCTGAACTGATCAATTATCGCCGGATGGGAATGCCCCTGGGAGAAATGGTGCTGCCTTCTGTGCGCTGGGTACTGCGGCGCCACACTTTGGAAGGTGATGAAAATACGCGCTACCTGCTGCGCCAATACATGTTGGCGGCCTGGAACATCGTCGAAGAATTTAATAAACTGGCGGACGAAGTTAAACCGATGAAGGTGGTGGTATTTAACGGGATGTTCTTTCCTGAGGCAGCCGTGCGCTGGGCTGCCCAAAAGCGCGGCATCCCGGTGATTACCCACGAAGTCGCGCTGCGGCCGAATACCGCCTTTTTTACCATGGGCGAGGCTACGGCCTACCCGATCGATATCCCGGATGAATTTAAACTCTCGCCATCGCAGGACAAACAGCTCGATGAATATCTGGAGCAGCGTTTCCAGGGGAATTTTTCAATGGCCGGGATCCGTTTTTGGCCGGAGATGAAAAGTCTCGATCCTGAATTTCTGGAAAAGTTGGCTCAGTTCAAGCAGGTTGTGCCGGTATTCACCAATGTTGTCTTTGACACCAGCCAGGGACATGCCAACGTTGTATTTCCGCAGATGTTTGCCTGGCTGGATACCGTGTTGGCCTCCATTCGAGTTCATCCCGAGACATTGTTCGTGATTCGCGCTCATCCGGATGAGACCCGGCCTGGAAAGGAAAGCCGAGAAAGCGTGTCGATGTGGGTCAGGCAAAACGAGGTCCACAAACTGCCCAATGTACTATTTGTCGATCCGCGTGAATATTTCAGTTCCTATGAACTGATCCAACGCTCTAAATTCGTCATGGTGTACAACTCTACGATCGGGCTTGAGGCTTCGCTGATGGGTGTCGCGGTGCTTTGCGGCGGTAAAGCGCGGTTCACCCAGTTGCCCACAGTATTTTTTCCAAGCACTCCGGAAGAATTTACCCAAAAGACTGAAGAATTCCTGGCAGCAGACCGGGTTGTACCGCCGCCAGAGCACCGTGTAAACGCGCGCCGGTTTCTTTATTACCAGCTCTTCAAATCTTCACTGCCTTTGGACGAATTTATCGAAGAGGATGAAATCTGGCGTGGATATGTCCGTTTCAAGAAAATTAATTTGGATGATCTTACCCCTGCGCGTTCGCCGGCGGTGGCTGCGATTGTAGAAGGGATTCAGAACAATGGGTCCTTCCTGTTGGAAGGTTGAGCGGAAAGGATGGCTGAATGAAGACGCAGACAATCGTCGCCCTGGTGCCAATGCGCCACCAATCGGTGCGCGTTCCGGGAAAGAATTACCGCCCACTGGCCGGCATACCCCTGTACCAGCACATCCTGAATACCCTGTTGGCCTGTCCGGAAATCAGCCAGGTAGTGGTGGATACAGACAGCCCGGTGGTGGTGGAGGGCTGCCGCCAGCACTATCCATCGGTGGTGTTGATCGACCGCCCGGAACACCTGCGGGCCGATACCATCCCGATGAATGAGATATTGATGTACGACACTTCGCTCGTTCCAGCGGACCTGTATCTTCAAACGCATACCACCAATCCCTTGCTGCTTCCGGCGACGGTTTCCAAAGCCATTCAAACCCTGCAAGCTCAATTTCCGGCGTATGATTCCCTGTTTTCGGTGACCAGGCTGCAAACCCGCCTGTGGGATCAACTCGGACGGGCAATCAACCACAACCCGGCTGTCTTGCTGCGCACCCAGGACCTGCCTCCGGTTTATGAGGAAAATTCCTGCCTGTATATATTTACCCGAGAGACGCTGGAAAACAGGCGCAACCGGCTGGGTGAACGGCCATATTTGTTTGAAATTGACGCAGCGGAAGCGCGCGATATCGATGAAGAATTGGATTTCTTGATTGCGGAATTTTTATATCACCAAAAAAAGAAGGTTTAATCATGCCTACTGTCCTGGTAACTGCACCGTATTTGAACAACCTGATGGATCGTTTTAATCCGGTCTTTAATCATTATGGAATTGATATTATCCTCCCCAAGGTCAACGAGCGTTTTTCCGAGGACGAAATTCTGGCTTATGCCGGTAAATTCGATGGGACCTTGTGCGGGGATGACCGCTACACCCAATCGGTAATCCAGGCCTGTTTGCCGCGGTTAAAGGTGATCTCCAAATGGGGCACCGGCATAGATTCGATCGACAGTAAAGCCGCCGCTAAACTGGGTGTGAAAGTGTGCAATACGCCCAATGCATTTACCCTGCCGGTATCCGATTCGGTGCTGGGGTATATCCTGGCTTTTGCCCGCAAACTGCCCTGGATGGATCAGGCTGTAAAATCGGGCGTGTGGGGGAAAATTCCTGGCAAATCACTCAGTGAATGTACATTGGGCGTGATCGGGGTAGGGAACGTGGGCAAAGCCGTGATCCGGCGGGCGCGCGCGTTTGGGATGAAATTACTGGCTACAGATATCATCGCGATTGCGCCAGATTTTATCCTCGAAAATGGGGTGGAAATGACCACGTTGCAAAGCCTTTTGGAGCGCGCCGATTTTATCAGCGTCAACTGTGACCTCAACCCGACCAGTTTCCACTTAATCAATATTGAAACTCTGAGCTGGATGAAAAAAGATGCGGTGGTGATCAATACCGCCCGCGGCCCGATTGTCGACGAACAGGCTTTGATCGCGGCGCTGCAGGATCATTGGATTGGGGGGGCCGCGATGGATGTGTTCGAATTCGAACCTTTACCGAAAGATTCGCCCCTGCTCAAGATGAACAACGTGATGCTGGCAAGCCACAATGCCAATTCCAGCCCATCCGCGTGGGAACGGGTCCATTACAACACCATCCGCATGCTGTTAGAGGGACTGGGAATTAATCACAACGATTACGATGCAGTTTTTCCCAAAGCCTGAACCTTTCCAGGTTTTTTTGATCGCCAGACGGGAACCAGGTGGAAATTAAGCAATGGAACAAAACCGCCAAGTAAACTCCAGGCAAAGTGGAAGCCGTCTGAAGAGTCTGGTTACCGCGGGTACTCTGTTTCTCATCGGGATCGAATTGGTGTTATTGGGTGAATACGCTTACCGCGGGATTTTTTCGCGTTACTTACAAGACGATTATTGCTACAGCGCTGAGGTGGTAGCACTGGGCTTTTTCCCGGCCCAGATCCAATCATATTTCCACCCGATGCCCTACAATTCAGACCGGTTTTCCTTGACTTTATTCTCTGGAATTGCAGAATTGGCCGGGGGACCGCGATTTGTATATTACCTGTCCGGTTTGTCGATTCTTTTCTGGGTGACAGGCCTTTTTTTTGCTTTATACCAGTGTAGCCATTACTTCCAATTGCCAGTCAGTAAACTGGTCATTTTCGCGGTTTCATGCACCATCATTTTGTTGTTTTTTTATATAGCTCCCAATCTGTACCAAATTTTATATTGGCGTTCGGCCATGTTCCCCTATTTGACGCCTTTGATCTTTAATACCTGGCTGCTTGGCTTCTTCTTTCATCTGATCCGCACGCAGAAAAGACCAATTTTATCCGCGGTTTCCTTTAGTTTGTTATGTGTGTTAGCGGGCGGATTCAGTGAAACGGCTGGGCTGTGGCAGTTATCGGTTTGGGGTTTGATCTTTCTCTTGTTTTTTCTGCAAAATCCACGGGATAAATTTGTGTTGAAGACCCTGGTGATTCCCGTGGCATCTAGTGGTTTAGCCCTGCTGCTGATGGCATTAGGGCCTGGTAACAGTGCCCAGCTGCAGCCATTTGTTCGTCCAACTTTTGCTCAATTGATCAGTCTTTCTATAAAATTTACCCAGGATTTTATCAGCGTAACTTTACGCAGTTTAATCCTCCCATTTTGTGTAATAGGCTGTTTGGGTCTTTTTTTTGGACTACAAACCCAGACCACAAGGATCAATTCATTTCGTATTCTGATTAGTACCATCCTCCTGGCGACAATTTTTTGTTATGTCACTGTTATTTCAAGCATGGTGCCAACTGTTTTGGCAATGTCTTCTTACCCTGGTGACAGGGCACTCTCCCCTGCATATTTTTCGCTCATCCTTTTTGTGTTTTTTTTAGCTTGGTCAGGAGCCCAATTTCTTCAATCTCAAGCAGTGTGGAGCAGGCATTTGCAGTTATCGACTTCAGCCAGCCGGGTATTAGTCCTTACCTTTCTATTTTATGCCTTCTGGATTTCACACCGAATATTAATCCCAATATCTCCGCTCCAACACCGAGCAGAGGCCTGGGATATGCGCCAGAATATGATTCTGGATGCGAAGGCCAGAGGTGAAACAAACGTCGTCGTTCCAGCGTTTGACAGCATTGCTCAAATATTTGAGCTTTACCCTAAAGAAAATTTTTGGGTCAATTCTTGTGCGGCGAAATATTATGGAATTAAAGGAATATCGGCGATCGAAGGATATAATGGGATCAAACCGATCTTCCGGTAAGCTCTTGAGTACTTTGATCTCGAAGAGCCATATAGGATGATGCATATGCCAGAAAGAATCATGTTGATAACCGGCGCCGCGGGTGGAATCGGCCGGGCCACGGTGAAGTATTTTACCGAACAGGACTGGCGGGTGATTGGCGTGGACCGCGCGGATTTCGGTGAGGTTTTTCCACCATCGGGTTTGTTTATCCGGGCGGATGTTTCTGAACCGGGCGATATCGAAAAAATCTACCAGGCTGCCGCGGCATTTACCCCAACGCTGAATGCGGTGGTCAATAACGCTGCCGTTCAGGTCGCCAAGCCTATCCTGGAAACGACGCCCGATGAATGGGACCGGGTGATGGCATCAAACCTGCGCTCGGTCTTCCTGGGAGCAAAGCTGGCCCACCCGCTGCTCAAAGCACAGGGTGGGGGGGCGATCGTCAATGTCTCCTCGGTGCATGCCGTGGCAACCTCGGCCAATATCGCCGCATACGCCGCCTCGAAGGGTGGTCTGCTGGCCTTGACCCGTGCCATGGCCGTCGAATGGGCGCAAGACAACATCCGGGTCAACGCTATTTTGCCCGGCGCGGTCGATACCCCCATGCTGCGGGCCGGGCTGGATCGCGGGCACGTATCCGGAGGAACGGTGATCGACCGCCTGGAAAACCTGGCGCGCAAAACGGTGAACGGGCGGGTGGGACAGCCGGAAGAAATCGCCCATGCCATCTATTTTCTGGCCGATTCAACCCAGTCATCCTTTATGACCGGGCAAGCAATGATCGTCGATGGAGGCGCCACCGCGCGTTTGAGCACCGAATGAGTACTTTGCGGGAAACCATAAAACAAACCTTGCCGCCTGCGGTGGTCGGACTGGTGCGCGATACCCGCGACGGGTTGGTGCGCGCCCAACAGTGGCCGGCGGCAACTTTCCATCCCTGGCGGCGCGACAGCATCCGCAGAATGGCCGATCTGAAAGACCGTTATAAAGGGGAACGGTGTTTCTTGATTGGCAACGGTCCCAGCTTGAAAATCACCGATATGAGCCGGTTAAAAAACGAGTTCACCATCGGGCAGAATCGGATCTACCTGGCTTTCCAGGAATGGGGTTTCGCCACCTCATTTTACCTGTCTGTTAATGACCTGGTGATCGAACAATCCAGGGATGATATCCAGAAACTGACGATGCCTAAATTTATTTCCTGGCGAGCCCGTAAGTGGCTGAATCCAGCGGACAATTTATATTTTATCCACACCACATACACCGGGGCTAAATTTGCGCAGGATGCCGGCGAACGGATATGGGAAGGGGGTACGGTGACCTATACGTCCCTCCAGGTGGCATACCATCTGGGGTTCAGCCAGGTGATTTTGGTGGGGGTCGATCACAATTATGTCACCCAGGGAAAACCCAATGCCACGGTCGTTTCCCAGGGGGCCGACCCTAATCATTTCGATCCGGGCTATTTCGGGAAAGGGTTTCGCTGGCAGCTTCCGGATCTTGAATCGTGGCTGATTGCCTATAATCTGGCTCGAAAAACTTACGAAGATGATGGGCGAGAAGTGATCGATGCCACGATCGGCGGCAAGCTGCAGGTGTTTAAGAAAGTAGATTACGATTTTCTCTTTAAATGATGAATACACCGCTGGTCACGATTATTACCCCATCCTATAACCAGGCCGCTTTCCTGGAACAAACCATCCAATCGGTGCTCGCTCAAGATTACCCGAATCTGGAATATATGATCGTGGACGGGGGATCGACGGACGGCAGTGTAGAAATTATTCGAAAATACGCGGATAAGCTAGCCTGGTGGGTCTCGGAAAAGGATAGTGGTCAGGCGGAAGCGTTAAATAAAGGGTTTGCCCGGGCAACAGGGGACCTGGTGGCCTGGTTGAATTCAGATGACCTTTACCAACCCGGGATGATCCTGACCTCGGTGGAGGCCTTACAAGCCCATCCGGAGGCCGGTCTGGTGTATGGAGATGTACTTTCCATCAACGGCGCCGGGCAGCCGATCAACTTGATGACTTTCGCGCCGTATACCCTGGAAGACCTGATGGCGTTTCAATACATCAGCCAGCCGGGGGTGATGATGCGCCGGTCAGTTCTGCAGCAGGCCGGATTCCTTGACGTGAATTTCGATTATTTGTTGGATCACCAACTTTGGCTGCGCATGGCGCGGCTGGCTGGGATGGTATACATCCCTCGCCAACAAGCGGTGGCTCGCTTCCATGCCGCGGCGAAAAACCTGGCGCACACCTCCAGATATGGGGAGGATGCGGCCCGGGTGGCGACCTGGCTGGAATCGCAGCCCGAGTATTCCGCCTATTTCGACCGGCGCAAGGTTTGGGCCGGGGCTAACCGGATCAACGGCTGGTATTTGGTCGAAGGCAGCCGTCCGGCCGAAGCGCTGCGCGCATATTACCAGAGCTTCAAGCTTCGCCCACTTACAGCATTGGCCGATTGGCGCAGGATCCTGTATGCGCTGCTTTCACTGGCAGGTCTTTCACGTTTGAAGCCAGTATTATACGGAATGAGATCCAGTTTGCGCCGGAGGACACGTCCCGATATATATGCCTCAGAGCCCAAGAAATAAGGTAATATTTGGTTTGCGTATAGGCTACACCAATTCCGGCAGAATATCCTGAAGAAAGGGTTGATATTGAAGACAGGTTTATTGCGTCGAATTTCATGGTCTGCGATGGCGAACAGGCTGGGGCTGGTGATTTTATTCATCACCAGTTTTGCCGTGCGCATGATCGATTTTAAGGATCCCCCGTTGGATTTCAACCCGGTGCGCCAGCTGCATTCAGCTATTATTGCGCGCGGCGCATATTTTAGCCTGGATATGACGGCGGATCCGGCTTTACGCCAAACCGCCATGTCATTTGCCGCCACAGAAATTTATGAACCGCCTATCCTTGAACAGATTGTGGGATTTGTATATTATCTGATCGGCTCAGAACAAGTATGGGTCGCGCGAATTTTTTCCATTCTGTTCTGGCTGATCGGTGGGATTGCGTTGTTTTCTCTGGCGCGCCGGCATACTTCATTCCCGGCTTCGCTGATCGGCCTGGCATTTTACCTGTGTTTGCCTTTTGCGATCGTCGCCAGCCGCGCTTTCCAGCCGGACCCGTGGATGGTGATGTGGATCCTGGTTACTGCCTGGTCCGCCGACCATTGGATGGAGAGCCCGACCTGGAAATGGACCCTTCTGACCGGTTTGTTTGGAGGAATAGCCATTCTGGTCAAAGCCATGGCGGCTTTTTTTGTGGGCGGCGTGCTGGTGATGGCGGTTGTGTTTGGCTTTGGATTGACCAGGCTCTTTCACAGTTTTAAGCCCTGGGTCATGGCGTTGTTGGTGCTGGCTCCGGCGGCTTTGTATTACCTGCTGCTCAATTCCGGCAAATCAGCGGGATATTTTGAATTTTGGACAGTAGGGTTTGCCAGCATGCTGGTCACCTCCAAGTTCTACGTGCAGTGGCTGGCGATGATTAACACCCTGGTCGGGATGACTTTATTGGTAATCGCATTATTGGGTGTGGTCATCGCTCCCCTCAGGTTCAGGCTCATTCTTATTGGATTATGGATTGGCTATGTACTTTTTGGCGCCACCTGGCCGTTTCAATATACCACTCATGACTATTACCACCTGGCCTTAATTCCGATTATCGGGCTGTCCATTTCCCCGGTGGTCGACCTGTTCGTGCATAAACTTTCCCGCCAGAAGTGGCTTTGGCGGCTGGTGGGAGTGGGCATTTTCATCGCTGCCGCCGGGTTCGAATTGTATGTCGGCCGGTCGCAGCTGGTGATCAATAACTATTCTCTTGAACCGCGCAGCTGGCAGCTGGTGGGTGATGCGCTCCCAACCGGGGAATCTTTCGTGGCGCTGACCAACGATTATGGTGCACGTTTGAATTATTACGCCTGGCGCACCGCCGCTTATAACTGGCCGACGCAGCCCGATCTGGAAGTTACCCTGCTGCATGGCAGCACCCTCTGGGACGTTCCCAAGTTATTCCATGATGTAACCCAGGGGAGAAGCTATTTTTTGGTCACTGCCTTGGGCGAATTGGATGCCCAACCAGAGTTGAAAGCTCTGTTGACCCAGAATTATCCGGTATTTTACCAGGGAAGCGGCTGGCTTATTTATGATCTAAAGCATCCGTTATCCAAACCTTGAAAGGCGCATTTTAGTGGATCCCACTTTACCGCTTGTGTCCATCGTTACCCCTTCATACAACCAGGCCGCCTTTCTGGAAGCTACCATCTGTTCCGTGTTGGAGCAGGATTACCCACGGATTGAATATATCCTTGTGGATGGCGGGTCAAAAGACGGCAGCCCGGAGATCATTCGACGCTACTCCGACCGTCTGGCGTGGTGGGTATCTGAAAAAGACCGCGGACAAACGGATGCAATCAATAAAGGGTTTGCGCATGCCAGCGGGCAAATCCTGGCCTGGTTGAATTCGGATGATACTTACCAGCCCGGCGCGATTCGGGAGGCAGTAGCCTATTTGCTGGACCATCCGACAACAGGTATGGTCTACGGGGATTGCAATTTTATCAATGCTGAAGGGGTCCAGATTGGCCGGTTTCCGGCAGTCCAGACCGATTACCGGCGCTTAAAACAAGGTTATGTGCATATTCCTCAACAGGCTGCCTTTTGGCGAGCGGATTTGTGGCGCCAGGTAGGCCCGCTGGACCCCTCGTTTTTCTTTGCCATGGATTATGATTTGTGGGTTCGTCTGGCGAAGATCACCCGGTTAGACTATAATCCTAAAACCTGGGCGAATTTCAGGCTGCACGGTTCGGGTAAAACCGTGGTAGCAGACGACCGCTGTTGGCCTGAAATGCTCAAGGTCCATTATCGAAATGGTGGCGCTTTCCTTTCGATCATCGTCGCGAAATACTATATGCGTAAATTAGCGGCGCCTTTCATTAACTGGCGCCGCAAACGTATGGCTGAAACCAATTCCAAGAAGCCGGAGAGATCATGAGTTCTGTTGTCGAACGTTTTTTGCGCTATGTCAAGATTGACACTCAATCCGATCATCATTCCGGAAAGCACCCTTCTACCGAAAAACAATTGGATCTGGCACGATTGCTGATGGCTGAGCTCAAAGACCTCGGCCTGACCGAAATTGAAATCGATCTGTACGGCAATGTCACAGCGACCCTGCCGGCAAACATGGATCGGGCTGTGCCAACCGTGGGATTGTTGGCGCACATGGATACCAGCCCGGATCTGAGTGGGACAAACGTCCACCCACATCTGGTAGAAAATTATCAAGGGGAGGATATTGTGCTTAACCACGAGCAGAACATTATCCTTTCTCCCAGAGAATTTCCGGACCTGAAAGCCTATATCGGTAAATCGCTGATCACCACGGATGGAACGACCCTGCTGGGAGCGGATGATAAAGCCGGCGTTGCCGAAATCATGGCCGGCCTGGAAATCCTGTCGCAGCATCCTGAAATCAAGCATGGGCGGGTGCGGGTTGGCTTTACCACCGATGAGGAGATTGGCACCGGCATCGATTTATTCGACGTCAAAAAATTTAATGCCGATTACGCCTACACCTGGGATGGCGGTGAAACCGGCTCGCTTCAATTTGAGAATTTCAATGCCGCCGGCGCGCAGGTGACTTTCAAGGGGCGCAGCGTGCATCCTGGCGCGTCGAAGAATAAAATGATCAATGCCAGCCTGGTGGCGATTGAGTTTAACGACCTGCTGCCTCACGAGGAACGTCCGGAATATACCGAAGGATATGAAGGTTTTTACCATTTGACCCATATCCGTGGGAATGTCGAAGAAGCGAAATTGGGCTATATTATTCGCGACCACAGCCGTGAGAACTTCGAGGCTCGAAAAGCCTGCATGCGCCAGGCAGAAAAACAGTTGAATGAAAAATACGGTCGCGGAACGGTAACCCTGGAATTTATCGACCAGTATGCCAATATGCGTGAAAAGATCGAACCGGCGATGTACGTGGTGGAGCTGGCAAAACAGGCCATGCTCGCCCTGGGAATCGAGCCGCGTATCACGCCAATCCGGGGTGGAACGGATGGGGCGCGTCTTTCCTGGAAAGGACTGCCCACCCCGAATGTGTTCAGCGGCGGGCATAATGCCCACGGCCGGTATGAATACATCCCTACTTTTGCTTTGGAAAACGGCGCCGACCTGGTGGTGAAAATCGTCGAACTTGCTGGAAAATAAATGGCCCGGCTTTTCGACCGGATCCAAATAACCAGAAAATGGTATGTTAACCTTAATCATTCATTTATCGATATTTCAAGAATAAGATGAACCAATCCTATTGTGTTCGGGCTGTGCATTGCGATCACCGGTCAAGTGACGAACAGGTTTATGAAGCGCTGAAACGTGCTACCGCTCCTTTAGTGAGCTCCTGGGACCGGTTGGGCAAAGCCAAACGGATCGGCATCAAATTCAACCATCATTGGGCGAAAAACAGGGTGGTGATGTACGCTGGTCAGCGCCAGCAGCTGGTCAGCGATTCGGTCGCCCGGGCTGTATTGCGCCTGCTGCGGGAAAGAACTCACGCAGACCTGTTTGTGGTGGATGTAGGTGTGGAAAAACCCGGACCGGGTGAATCCGCGGAATCGTGCGTCAACCTGCTGCCGGTGCTGCGCGAGTTTGACGTGCCATTCATGGATGGGCATGCCGATCCTGTGCAGTGGGTCGATGTGCCGGGTGGCGGACAGATGTTTCAGAGATACCCGGTTCCCCAATGTACTGTTGAAGCGGATGAGATGATATCCGTGCAAAAACTTAAAAACCACCTTTTTGCCGGGGTGACATTATGCCTGAAAAACCTGTTTGGGCTGGTGCCGCTGCCGCCGGCAGGCCGTCCGAGGGCATATTACCACCACATCCTGCGGCTGCCTTATGTGTTCGCGGATTTGGGGAGGATCTTCAACCCGGCGCTTAACATTATCGATGGATTGGTTGGACAGGCAGGACAGGAGTGGGGAAATGGCGAAGAGCCACGCATCTGCAATACACTTATCGCCGGAGATCAGGTGATCGCCACCGATGCCTGTGCCGCACACCTGATGGGGCATGACCCACAGGCAGATTGGTTGACCGAGCCTTTTCACCGGGATCGCAATACACTTTTGATCGCTGCCCAAGGCGGGTTTGGCACTGTCAATCTGGATGAGATCGATTTTCTATCCGATGTGAAGGCGCCTTTAGGCAAGTTCTTTGCCAATAAACTGGATTCGGAAGAAATGGTGAGAAGCTGGCACCAGACCACCGCGGAACAGGCCTTATACTACCGGGATCACCTGGGGGAATTTGTCCACCGGTATGCAGGCAACTATATCCTGTTACAGATGGGCAAGGTCAAGTGGGCCGACCCGCTGGGGGTGATCAACACCAGCCGGAGAGAGCTCTCCGGCGATCATCCCGAACAGGGGATGTGGCTTAAATATGTGGATCCAAAAGAAGCGGAAAATGAGAAATTTGAGGTGTATGAAGAAGCGTTAATTATTAGAAATTAAACAAATAATTTTCAAAAAAAATCAGCATCCAGGTGTTTCCCTGAATGCTGGTTTTTAGATTATCGTCTTTTACGGTCGCGGGGGCGGCGGCTGGGTCCGCCAGTAGAGGGGCGGCTCGAGACTCGCGGTGTGACGAGCTGGCCGGATGATTCATCGGGTGGGACCACCGGGGCATGGAATGTTTCCTGGTAAAAATCGTCCAGGAGCATTCCCAATAACGCACTGCCGTCTTCACTTTCACTCAGACTGCGCACCAGGGGCAGGAAGCGCTGCATGCGTTCATTTTGCAGCTTATCGCGGCTGCGCAGTCGGCTTTCCAATAAGGCGATGATCCTCTGCGAAACGATTGTTTCCACGTCTTCGTTTGTCGGCAGAGGCTGTTCGTGGAATTCTATGCCGTACTGCTTGCCAATCCGGATCAGGCTGGGCAGTTCAAGCACGCTGACCAGTGAAATCGCTGTGCCGCTGCCGCCGGCGCGGCCGGTGCGTCCGGCGCGGTGGATATAGGCTTCAGAATCCTCGGGCGGTTCATACTGGATGACGTGAGACAATTCAGGCAGGTCGATGCCGCGGGCAGCAACATCTGTCGCTACCAGGAAGCGTAAAGTGCCTTTACGCACCCGGCCCAGGACTTTTTCACGAGAAGCCTGAGCCAGGTCGGAGGTCAAATCATCCGCGTCATAACCAAAACGCTGCAAGACGGTGGTCACATAATTAACTTTCACCTTGGTATTGCAAAAAATTAAGGCAGAGACGGGATTTTCGACTTCGATGATGCGCACCAGACTGCGGTCCTTATCCATCCCCGGAACGGTATAGTAAAGGTGCTCTGTCTCGGTAACGTGGATATGATCACTGCTCAGGTTCAAGAAGCCGGGTTCGTGCAGGAATTGATTGGCCAGGTTCAGTACCTGTACCGGGAAGGTCGCAGAAAACATATAAGTGCTGACGCGCTTCTTGGGCATATAATACTGCACCCGGCGCATATCCGGATAAAAACCCATCGAAAGCATGCGGTCTGCCTCATCAAATACCAGGGTGTTGAGGTGGTCGAGGATCAGCGAACGGCGCATCAGGTGATCCAGAATGCGGCCAGGGGTGCCAATCACCAGGTGGGCGCCTGCTTTGAAGGCATCCAACTGCTCACCGTAGCCCACACCCCCATAGACCGCGATACTGCGCACGCCAGTAGTGCGGCCGAGCAGTTCGGCTTCCGTTGCCACCTGGAGGGCCAGTTCACGGGTTGGGACCAGTACTAGAGCCTGGGTATTGGCCTGGTAAGTATTCACCATTTCCAGGATCGGAAGCAGGTACGCACCGGTTTTCCCACTCCCGGTGCGGGATTGGATCATCATGTCGCGCTGAGAAAATATATAGGGCAATGCCCTGGCCTGGACAGGCATTAATTCCGACCATCCGGCCCGGGCTACGCCTTCACGTAATTTTTCAGGCAAATCCGCGAGCCTGGCTAAGGGGAGTTCTTCTAAGGGTGTGGTGCCTAAAGGGGGACGCGATGTCACCGCAGAGGTTTCGCTTTGTTCTGTATGTTCTGTATCTTGATTAATTTTGATTTCCGAGTCTTGCATAGATCTTCTCCATAGAAACCTCGCAGGGGACCGCCGTTTTCAAGAGGCGGGTGAATGCGAGAGGCGGAGCCTCTCATAGTTATTTTTGACAAATATAGAACAATATAGTATAATTGTTCTATGCCCGCTCGGACGGAGCGGTCAGCCGGTAACTTAGTGATATTGGTCACATGCGTTGGCTGAGAAGCTGTTTCCTTTCCTATGCGCAGGGTACACCCGAAGGGCGAAGGATACCCTTGTGGTGTAGGGAACAGAGAACGTCACTTGATCTTCATTGTAGCACAGCGTCAGTTAATCCGAGTAGGTTCCAGGAACAAAAAAACTCCGCATAGGTTATAAACCCTACCCGGAGTTTTTGTTGTTTTGATCATGGGTCGATTTCGACAACGACCCCTTCATCCGCCCAGTTATATATGTCCTGGCCGTCCTTAAGATCCATCAAGATGCACCCATAAGTTATGGGCTGCCCAAGTACGTTGGCCCACAGGCGTACACCGTTCGACATGATTGGCAGCCCGTGAATGCCGTTCCAAAAGCCAGGTACGGCTTCGTAAATCCCCAGAAAATTCGGCATCCACAGGTCCCAATTCGCCGCGTAAGCATTTTCGATATGGCTTTGCACCTGGTATACGCCCGGCATGGTCGGAGAACTGGATATGCCGGTGCTGATCACACACTCTTTGCGCAGCCGGCCATTTTCGTAAGTCCACATGTGCTGCTGGCTAATGCTGATCACGATCCGTTTGCCCATAACCACCGGCAGAGGCAGCATATCGTTTTTGGAAGGGATCTGCAGCACCTGGCCTGTGCGCAGGGCGGCATCGCTTACCCCGGGGTTGGCTTTCAGGATCATCCAATATTGGACCTGCACCTTGCGCGCAATATTCCACAAGGTATCGCCCGCCGCGACGGTGTAGGAGGTCGGCAGGTGGCGGGCCATCAACTGCAGGGTCCGGCCTGCTTGCCAGAATTCGGTCAGGTTAGAGGGCGCCTGGAAAAACTCGAGTGTTCGTGCAGGCGCCAGGGTGGCTGCTTTTTTCTGCAGATAGGCATCCAAACGAGCCGGATCCAGGCTGATAGCCGGTTCCTGTGAAGCCGGGTCGCTTACCACTACCCAGGAGGCCAGAGCTTCAGGTGAAAGGCTCCAATCCAATATCTCATCCTGGATCGGGTCGTAGACCTTGATCAAGAATGGTTTCTGGATGAATGTCTGAAGTTTACCAACCACGGCAGAGAGGTCGGTCCCCTGTGCGTTGATCGGTTTGACGATCAGATCGACCTGTGATTTGAAGAAGGCTCCCATCGGATCTGCGGTGATCTGGGCCAGGGTGGCATCCACGTCCACTTCAAGACCAGCTTTGCCGGGTATGGCGGTCCACTGGCCCTGGTCAAAATGAATGGCCGGATCCTGGGGAGCCTGGTAAAGTTCGTTTGCCAGACGGGTGATCGTCGCCCGAGCCAGATCCTGGCGAAAACCAATCACTGGCACGAAGATCTGCGGTTCGCGCCGCAGAATTTGCGCTAACTGCAGCGGAAGACTGCCGCGCCCAACCTGGTATGCGGCCTGGGCGGTGGCTGCCGGGTCCAGGAATAATCCTAACTCGACCGGGGTAACCTGCCAGGAGCGGCCGCCGGCTGTGAGCGTCATTTGGTGATTGACATTCCATTGCTTGTCGAGGGCCTGCATGGCCTGGGCCTGGGTCAGTCCACTCAGGTCGAGATTGGTGGTTGAGACGCCCGGTAGGATGAGTTTTTGAGTTTCATAGACCAGGCCAACCCCCGCCAGCAGCCCCGCAGGCAGGATGCCGGCGGTCAGGAAGATGACCACCAATATTTGGATCACCAGTTTTGCCGTCCTATTACTACTGCCGACCGAGGACCGGGTGAGATGGGGTGAATATGGCCGTAAGGGTAAAGTTTCTTGGATGCGAATCATAGGTTTATGACGATATTAAGAACCTTTTCGTTCCTCAACCGATAAAATTGCCAACCAACCATTGGCTTTGCGCTTGATGCGGCCTCCCAATCCGTCAGGTTTAAGACCGATTTCTGCCGCCAGCCCGGCCAGATCCAAACCGGTATCACCTGCCTTGAGCAGTGCCAGGCGAACTCGATCCATCAATGATCCGCGATGCGTAAAACCGGGTTCGGCACTGCAGGTAGAACACAGAAATTCGGCCAGCACGGTCAGGTCCTCTGGACGCAGTTGGGAGACGTCAAAATTATCCAGCAAATTAATGAATTGCGGCCGGTGCGTGCTGCAGAATGAGGCCAATAAGAAGCGCACGCCGGCGTTTACCGGCCAGGAGGGTATGGTCAGGCAGTAGATAGCTGGCTCACCTCCGGTTTGACCAGGTCTGCCGGGTACATATTCCACTGGAGCAGGAATTGCCAGGTCTTGTGGAGGTGGTACCGGTTCTGGGATGACTTTAAGGTTGGGTCTGGCACGGTCCGGTTTTTTCCGGGGCGGTTTCAGCCTGCCAAATTGGGTGAGAGGATCTCCCAACAACTCTATATTAATATCCGGATTTCGTTTCTGGTTAGCCTGATTTTTTAGCCCCGGTTTGTTAACCGGGAGGTCTTGAAGGGGAAGAAAAACGGGGGTGGTGAGATGGGGCAGCAATACAAAATCAAAGACGTTCAGGTAGCTCCCACCTTCCTGCTCGATTTTTTCCTGGATCTCGCCATCATTGGTGATAACCATGCAGGGGCGGTGCGAATAGGCGTGAAACCGGAACCGGTCCAGGACAAGATAATCGGCCTTATTATGGGGGCCGGCAGCCAGGATGCGCATCATCACCGGGTCAGCGGTAGTTGGGCGAACGCCGCCGTCAAAGCATAATTCGATTTGAGGAATGGCGGTCCGAAAGGTGTTTTGGTAGGCCGATAAATGATCGACCAACATTTGAGCAATCTTTTGGCTCAAGCGCTGTCCGGGACGCAAATTATACAGATAAAAGGCCAGGTTATGGCCATCGATGATCAAGGTAATGGGAGACCGGGTGGTTGAAATGTGGTTCAAGATAGGCGGTATTTTACGTCCATGGCTGCAGGCAAATGGCTCGGCAGGATTTTATTATCCCTTGTACTGGTGGGCGAGCTGAATCGCGGTCTTTTAAGTTATCCCAGGAGGTACTGCTGGGTACTG
>CAVUNY010000021.1:0-132932 GCA_963743005.1 uncultured Chloroflexia bacterium
AAGCCGGTCCCTCGCCCAGCGCCTGGTGATGGCCGGGCAGGTGCGGGTCAATGGGGAAGTCGAACTGCAGCCCTCCACAAAAGTGCTCGAGGATGCCGATCTGGCGATAGACCAGGGACCGCGCTACGTTTCCCGGGGCGGCGAAAAATTAGCGGCGGCGCTGGAGGCATTTGGCCTGACCGAGCTGCACGGTGAAACTTGCGCGGATGTGGGCGCATCGACCGGCGGTTTTACCGACTGCCTGCTGCAGCACGGCGCCGGGCACGTCTTCGCGGTGGACGTGGGTTACGGCGAGCTGCATTGGAAGCTGCGCAACGATCCCAGGGTGACGGTGATGGAGCGCACCAACGCGCGCAATGTCAAAGGGTTCCCGACCCCAGTGGGGCTGGTGACGATTGACGCCTCATTTATCTCGTTGAAAATTCTGCTGCCGGCGGCGGCGGCCTGGTTCGGCGAGGAGGCGGGGCGGGTGGTGGCACTGATCAAGCCCCAGTTTGAAGCCGGACGCAAAGATGCCGCCAAAGGCGAAGGGGTGATCCGCGACCCAGCGGTACACCGCCAGGTACTGAGCGAGGTGTTGAATAACGCCCAGGGGCTCGGATTTGGCGTGAAGGGATTAATTCGTTCTCCTCTAACTGGCCCAAAGGGCAATGCGGAGTTCCTTGTGTACTGCGTCTGGCGGGGGGAATCGCAGGCGGACCTGGAGGAAATGATCGATCGGGTCGTAAAAAAAGAGACCCCCGGGGAATAAAAAAAGGACAATTCCTTAGCAGGCACACACCCCTGAAATCATTTTCTGTTTTGGTCATGTTTTAAGGTAAAATTCAGGGGCTATGGATGAACAGGTTCGCAATTTTTGCATCATCGCCCACATCGACCACGGGAAATCAACCCTGGCGGATCGTTTAATGCACCTTACCGGAACCATTTCGGACCGCGACACGACCGAACAGGTGCTGGATGCGATGGATTTGGAACGTGAGAAGGGGGTGACGATCAAGGCCTCGGCGGTGCGCATGAATTACACCGCCAAAGACGGCCTGAATTACGAATTTAACCTGATCGATACCCCCGGGCACGTGGACTTCAATTATGAGGTCAGCCGCGCTCTGGCAGCCTGCGAAGGAGCGCTGTTGGTGGTGGATGCAACCCAGGGGATCGAGGCCCAGACTCTGGCGAACCTTTACCTGGCGCTCGAGCACGACCTGGTGATTATCCCGGTAATCAACAAGATCGATCTGCCTTCCGCCCAACCAGACGTGGTCGCCGATGATATCCACAGCCTGTTGGGGGTGAACCCGGACAGCATCTTAAGGATATCTGCCAAAGATGGCACCAATGTTGCCCCGCTGCTGGAAGAGATCGTGCAAAAAATTCCCCATCCCACCGGGGACCCTGATCTGCCGCTGCGCGCCTTGATATTTGACTCGCATTACGACTCTTATAAGGGCGTGATTGCCTACGTGCGCATCTTTGAGGGTACGGTGTTGATGACCGACACCCTGCGGATGATGATGACCGGTATCGAAACCCGCCCGGTGGAAATCGGTGTATTTTCGCCTACGATGCGCGCGGTTGAGAAACTCACCGCCGGTGACGTGGGCTATCTCGCCACCGGGTTGAAAACGGTATCCGAATCACGGGTCGGGGATACGGTCACCCTGGCTGCACGACCTGCCAGCCAGGCGCTCCCCGGATATATGCATGCCAAACCGATGGTTTTTGCCGGGATCTACCCAGTGGATAACGACGATTATCAGGATCTGAAAGAAGCCCTGGAAAAACTGCAGCTAAATGACGCCTCGCTGAGCTACCAGACGGAAACCTCCCAGGCGCTCAATTTTGGTTTTCGCTGCGGTTTCCTGGGCCTGTTTCACATGGAGATTATCCAGGAACGCCTGGAACGGGAATACGACCTGGATATCCTGATGACGGCTCCCTCGGTTGAATACGAAGTGGAGATGATGACCGGGGAAATATTGCTGGTCGATTCGCCGGTCGATTTGCCGGAAGAAGGGCTGATCAAAGAAATCCGCGAACCGTGGATGACCCTGCAGATCATCACCCCCACTGAATTCTACGGCACGATCATGGACCTGGTGACGAAACGGCGCGGAGTTTACAAGGCCCAGGATTTTCCAGCCCCGAACCGCGTCCAACTTTCTTTCGAAATCCCGCTGGCGGAGTTGATCGTCGATTTCTTCGATAATCTGAAATCTCGCACGCGCGGTTATGCCTCGATGGATTACCAGTTTGCCGAATACCGTCCTGAAAACCTGGTGCGGTTAGACGTGCTGATTAACGCAGAAGCGGTCGACGCCCTGGCATCCATCGTCCACCGCCAGGATGCCTATCATAAAGGCCAGGCGCTGGTCACCAAACTCAAAGATTTAATTCCAAGACAGTTGTTCGATGTCCCGGTGCAGGCTTCCGCCGGTGGGCGGATCATTTCCAGCGCCAAAGTAAAAGCAATCCGTAAGGATGTGCTGGCGAAATGCTACGGGGGAGACATCTCTCGTAAGAAGAAACTGCTTGAAAAACAAAAAAAGGGCAAACGCCGTATGAAAATGGTGGGTAATGTCGAAATTCCCCAGGAAGCATTTATGGCAGTATTACGCCTGGAGGATGAATGACCCTAACCACCAGGGCTTCCCTGTGGCGCGAGGCGCGGCGCTGGCTTCCGGGGGCAATCATCAGCGTGATCGCGCTGGTGATTTTGTTGACCCTTTCGAAATGGAATTGGGCCGATCTGATTCAATCCTGGCGGGCATTCCAATGGCCGACGCTAGCCGGAATCATCGGCTTGAATGTTTTTTCCCTGTTTGTGCGGGCCGCATTATGGCGCACGCTGCTAGAAGAACGCGCCACCCTTACGCGCTCATTTTTCATCATCAATATCGGCTATATGCTCAACAATCTTTTTCCGCTGCGCATGGGCGAGATCGGTCGGGCCGTTTTTATGGGCGGAGCGACCCGGCTCAGCCCTTTTCACGTGCTCTCGACAATCGTCATCGAACGGGCATTTGACCTGGTGATGGCAGCCATCCTGGTGCTTTCCACGCTGCCGTTGGCTTTAGGGCAGGATTGGATGCGTCCGGTGGCGACGGTCACCCTGGTGGTGGTCGTGGGAATGCTGGTCGTTTTGTTTTTAATGGCGCGTTACCGCGAGCGGGTGCACCAGATTTCGATCCGCTTGGGCCAGCGCTGGCGGCTGGTGCAAAAATATATCATCCCCCAGGTGGACGCCCTGCTCGAAGGGCTGCAGGCGCTGACCAACCCGCGGCGCTTTCTGCTGGTTCTTTGTTTGGTCGTGTTCAATTGGTCGATCTGGATCCTGATGTACTTTATTGGGATCCGGTCGATGGTCCAAAATGCGCCTCTGTGGTGGGCGATGTTTGCCGACTCGCTCCTGGCGCTGGGCGTGGCAATCCCCTCCGCGCCGGCGGCGCTGGGCGTATATGAGGCCTCCCTGGTGGCAGCGCTTTCGATATTGGGCGTGGTTTACACTTCCGCCCTGGCATACGCATTTTTAATGCATTTCATGCAATTTGTAATCACCGGAATATTCGGTTTCTGGGGGTTGGCCCGCGAAGGAAAATCTCTTTCTAACCTGTGGGCTGAAATACGCATGACAAATAATACCAAAGTGGAGTGATCGATGGCAAAACAATTCCTGGTCACAGGTGGCGCAGGCTTTATCGGCTCAAATTACGTGAGCCGTTTGCTGCAGCGTGGAGAACAGGTGACTGTTCTGGATAATATGTCGCGAGCGGGGGCACGGTTGAACCTGGAATGGCTGCGCCAGACGTACGGCGACCGGGCATTCAAACTGCTGACCGGCGACGTGCGGGATGCGAAAACAACCAGAGACGCCGCCCGCGACGCAGATGTGATCGTTCACCTGGCGGCTCAGGTGGCGGTCACCACCTCCGTGACCCAACCGCGCGAAGATTTTGAGATCAATGCCCTGGGAACTTTTAATATGCTGGAAGCCGCGCGCCTTTCAGGGCGAAACCCTGTTTTTATGTACGCCTCCACGAACAAAGTGTACGGCGAAATGGATGAAGTGGCGGTGGTTGAGCAGACCGGGCGCTATGCATACGAAAATTTACCATTAGGCTGCCCGGAGAGCCAGCCGCTTGATTTTCATTCGCCGTACGGCTGTTCGAAGGGCGCCGGAGACCAGTATGTGCGGGATTATCACCGCATTTTCGGTCTGCCGACCGTGGTTTTCCGCCAATCCTGCATTTATGGCCAGCGGCAGTTTGGCATTGAGGACCAGGGGTGGGTGGCATGGTTCGTGATTGCAGCCCTCACCGGACGCCCGATCACCATTTACGGCGACGGCAAGCAGGTGCGGGATGTCTTGTTCGTCGACGACCTGCTGGATGCGTATGATGCCGGGCTGGAGCATATCGAAAAAGCCGCTGGAAAGGTGTTTAATGTAGGTGGTGGGCCGGAAAAGACGCTGGCGATCTGGACGGAATTCGAACCAATCCTCGAGAACCTCCTGGGACATAAGCTTGAAGTCTCACGGAGTACCTGGCGTCCGGGTGACCAGAAAATTTTCGTTTCGGACATTCGCAAAGCGGGCCGCGAATTAGGGTGGAGCCCGAAAGTTGGCGTTCAGGAAGGAATTGTTCGGTTGTACGATTGGGTCCAGGCAAACCGGTCCATTTTCTAATATGAAACTGCTTATTGTCCTGACATATTACCGCCCTCATATCAGCGGTCTGACGATTTATGCGGAACGCCTGGCAAAAGCCATGGTCAAACGCGGGCACCAGGTGACTGTGCTCACCTCGCGCTATGATGCAGGGCTGCCGTTGGATGAGGTCCAAAATGGGGTCAGAATCGTGCGCGCGCCGGTGGCTTTCAGAATATCGAAAGGGGTGATTATGCCCACCTTCGGCTGGCTGGCAAACAAAATGGTCCTGGAAACGGATGTCATCCAGCTTCATCTGCCGCAGTTTGACGCGGCCGGGGTTGCCTTGCGCGGGCGGTTGTTGAAAAAACCTACCCTGATCACCTACCACTGCGATCTGCTTTTGCCCCCGGGTTTACTGGCGCGGACGGCCAACCTGGCGGTGAAAGTGATGAACAACCTGGCGGCGTTGACCACACACCGCATCGTGACCTATACCCAGGATTACGCCGAAAATTCCAATTACCTGCGGCGATATATGGGAAAGCTGCATGTCATCCCACCGCCGGTGGAATTACCTTCCATCCCCCCCAAGGCCGTGCCGGCGTTTGCCGCGGCGAACAACCCGGAACAGCGCAAACCGGTGATCGGCATGGCGGCCCGTTTTGCCACCGAAAAAGGGGTCGAGGTGCTGTTGAATGCCATGCCCCGCGTTCTGGATGTCTTTCCCAATGCCCAGGTCCAATTTGCCGGCCCATATCAAAATATCATCGGCGAGGAGCATTATTTCAAGCGCTTATCTCCGCAAATCGAAGCTTACCAGGCCAAAGGCAGCTGGCGTTTTCTGGGCTCACTCAGCCCAAAAGAAATTGCCGCATTTTATCCCAACCTGGATTTGCTGGTGATCCCCAGCCTGAATTCTACCGAAGCCTTTGGCCTGGTGCAAATTGAAGCCATGATGAACGGGGTGCCCTGCGTGGCTTCCGATTTGCCCGGCGTGCGCCAACCTGTGAAAGTGCATGGGATGGGTAAAATTATTCCGATTGGCGATTCGAATGCCCTGGCAGACGCTGCCTTGGAAATCCTGAATCATCCCCAGGATTATGTTCGCCCGGCAGGGCCAATCGCTGAATGCTACAAACCAGATACTATCGCGGCAGCTTACGAAACGCTTTTTGATGAAATGAAAAGAACGTTATAAATTTTTTATAATTTACCATGGAAACTCGGCCTATAGGGCGCACGGCCAGAATATGGAGAGAATCTTGCTCCGTAGATGACCCAGGGCGCACCGCATAAGAACTGCGCAGGCCCACGAAGTGAGAAAAGCCTATGGAAGAACCTAGCGTTCTGGACTACCTGAAATCCATTTTAATGCCCTGGAAGGGGCAGCGCATTCATCTGCCAGATGCTGAAGCTGATCAGGAAGAGGATGATTCGGATTTTTCCGAAGAAAGCATCACGCCTGAGGAGGGGGATGCCTCACAGGAGAGCATCTCAGTTCCGGCCGGAGAAGGCATCACCCTGGTAGAAGACGAAGCGCAGGTGGAAATTTCCACACCGGCGGTGGTCCGGCGGCAGCCTTCCGCAGCCAGACCGCAGTACCATTGGCCCTGGTTCTCGATCCTGGCGCTTTTGTTGGGTCTGCTCGCCCAATCCGGGTTTGATAATCCCAGCAGCCGTTCATCCATATTGGGTATTGTATTGTATGGGTTGGCCGCGGCTGCATTCATTGGAGCGTTCATTAAGAAAGAATGGCATATCCCGGACCTGCCTGAGGATGAGGCCGGACCGATGCCCACCAGTTACCGCTGGTTAGTATTAATGGTGGGTGGGCTAGTGGTTGTGGTCGCATTTTTCTTATTTTCAAATAATCGTTTTACCGCGGTCAATCTTCTGCTTGGTCTGGCAGCATTGGGCTATGTCATTTTCGGTGTATACCATACATCAAGGCAGTTGAGTTTTCCTTCGCTCTGGCAAAGCGCCAGCCAGTCGGTGTTGAAATTCCTGCGTGGCCGGCCGACCCAGACCTGGGGGGTTGTGCTCGTGGTGGTGCTTTTGACCGGTCTGGCATTGTTTTTCCGCTTTTACCGTTTGAGCAGCGTGCCTGGGGAGATGTTCAGCGATCATGCCGAAAAGCTGCTGGACGTGTCGGATATTTTGAATGGCAAACCATCCATCTTCTTCCCGCGCAATACCGGCCGTGAAGCGATCCAATTCTATCTGACCGCGGCGATCGCCACCTGGCTCAATATGGGGCTTACCTATATCAGCCTGAAATTGGGTACGGCGCTGATCGGCTTTCTGACCCTGCCTTATATTTATCTGCTGGGAAAGGAAATTGGCGGGAAACGGGTAGCGCTTTTCGCCGTCAGCCTGGCAGCCATCGCTTATTGGCCCAACGTCATCGCCAGGGTGGGCTTGCGGTTTCCCCTTTACCCATTATTCGCGGCCCCGGCTTTATATTATTTCATCCGCGGACTGCGCCGCCAGAACCGGAATGATTTTATCTGGTCAGGGATCGCGGTGGGGTTTGGGCTGCACGGGTACACACCTTTCCGCATCATGCCCTTTGTTTTGGTAATTCTGCTCCTGCTTTATCTCCTTCACCGCCAGGCACAGGGTAAACGCCGCCAGACGTTGGGGGCTTTCGTAATCACCGGGGTCATTTCGGTCGTGATCTTTTTACCCCTGCTGCGTTATGCCCTGGAAAGCCCGATGAATATGGATAATGTTGGTTTCAGGACATTAACCCGCATCGGTACAACCGAGCAAGCCTATCCCGGTCCGCCTGTTCAGATTTTCTTTGATAACCTGGTGAAATCCTGGCTGATGCCGTTCTGGAATGACGGTGAAACCTGGGTCTCGTCGATCACCAGCCGTCCGGCGCTGGATATCGTGACGGCTGTCTTATATTTCCTGGGGACCTTAATGGTTTTGATCCGTTACCTGCGTTGCAGGCACTGGATTGATCTCTTTTTGCTGGCCATGGTCCCACTATTAATGATGCCTTCGATCTTATCCCTGGCTTTTCCCGTCGAGAACCCATCGCTCACCCGCAGCGGGGGAGCGATCATCCCGGTTTTCATTCTGGCGGGGATTGGATTGGATGGCCTGATCAAGGCCATCCGGGGTCCGGGCGCAGCGAAATTTGGGTTGGTGCTAGCGATTCTGGTTGGAGGCGGTTTATTTGCAGGTTCAGTTTCTCAAAACTACGACCTGGTGTTCAATCAATACGAAAAACAATATATGTTGGGAGCCTGGAACACAACTCAGATTGGGACAGTGATCAAAGAATTTGCCACGACCATTGGCACGCCAGATACGGCTTTTGTGATCCCTTACCCTTATTGGGTGGATACCCGCCTGGTTGGAATTAACGCCGGCTACCCGACTAAAGACTATGCGATCCCGCGCGATGAGCTGCTTGGGACCAGGGATCTGCAAGGGCCAAAGCTGTTCATTTATAAACCGGAAGATACGCAAACCGCGGATGAATTGCAAAATATCTATCCTTCGGGATATTCACAGATGATTCAGGGTGATTACCAGGGCAAAGATTTTATAGTGTTTTTCGTCCTGGCTCAATAAACATCGCGACCAGATGAAGGATTTTATGGCTGAAGGCAGCAGCATTCCAGAAAATTCAAAAAGAGACCAGGGCGGTCTGGCCTTCCTGGGCTGGATTGGCCTGGTACTGATATTAGCTGTGGGCGCATATTTTCGTTTTACCGGATTAAATTGGGACGAAAGCCAGCATTTGCACCCGGATGAACGCTTTCTAACGATGGTGGAAAGTTCGCTCAAACCCGTGCCCAACCTGAGCGACTATTTCAATACGGATCAATCGGAATTAAACCCGAATAATGTCGGCTTCAGTTTCTTCGTCTACGGTACAGTCCCCATTTTTATCGTGCGCTATATCGCTGGGGCCTTAGGCCAGACCGGTTACGACCAGGTATATCTGGTTGGACGGGCCGCATCGGCGGCGGCCGATTTTCTGACCGTGATCCTGGTGTTTTTAGCGGCCCAGGGCCTGTTTGGCCGGCGCTGGATCAGCCTGATTGCCGCCGGTTTCTATGCCTTTGCCGTACTGCCCATCCAGCTTTCGCACTTTTTCGGCGTCGATACCTTTTACACCACCTTTGCTATGGCAGCATTTTGCTTTGCTGTCCTGATTTTGAAATCCAGGCCTGCGCACGACCCGGATGAGCCCGAACCGCCCGCCAGCGGTTGGGATTGGGTCCGCCGGGATTGGAAATCGGTGGTTCCTTACCTTCTTTTCAGCCTGTTTTTTGGCCTTTCGCTGGCATCAAAAATCAATATTGCCCCCATGGCAGCGCTTCTGCCGGGGGCGGCTGTGGTCGCCTGGTCACGTCTCTCTCCCCGGGCACGCAACCGGCAGGTGCCGGTGATCCTCCGCAACCTGGTGTTGGCGGGTTTCGTCGCCTTTCTGGTTTTCCGCATCGGCCAGCCGTACGCTTTTCAGGGTCCAGGTATTTTTAATATCATCCCCAACCAGAAATGGATCGGTAATTTAAACAGTCTGCTGGTTCAATCCAATGGCAATGGCAACTCGCCTCCTGAACTGCAGTGGGCGCGCCGGCCGGCTGCTTTTGCCTGGACGAATATGGTCGAATGGGGACTGGGACTGCCATTAGGCCTGCTGGCTACGCTCGGGCTGCTTTGGATGGGATGGCGCATCCTCCGTGGGCGCTGGCGCGAATACGGTTTGCTGTGGCTGTGGACGGTGGCTTATTTTCTCTGGCAGGGATTGAGCTTCACCCGGACCATGCGTTATGAAATGCCGGCCTACCCATTGTTAATTATCATGGCGGCCTGGCTGCTTGGAGAATTGTGGGATGCCCATGCGAGATGGTTGGGCGCAATCAAGGGTTGGGTTTCCCAGGTGCCCTGGGGAAAGGTCCTCTGTGTCGCGCTGGCAGCAGGAACACTGGCGGCGACACTGGCCTGGGCTTTTGCCTTTACCCGCATTTATGCCCGCCCGATGACCAGGGTGGAAGCATCCCGCTGGATTTTTCAGAATGTCCCGGCTCCGATCAACATACAGATCCAAAATGAGCAGGGTGCGGCCACGACTAACCTGCCGTTGAGTTATCCCACGGATGCGGTGATCTCCCCGAATAACGGCGTTCAGCTGCCTTTTACCGCCCAAGATGACGAGGCTGTTTACGAAGTAGGGCTGACCAGGATCAACCTGTCAAATGGGACCGGAACATCGGCAAAGCTGAGCGTTCAACTGATCAGCCTGGATGAAAGCAACCAGATTCTGGCTGAAGGGATGCTGACTTTCCAATCCAGCGTACAGGACCAACCGGCCACAATTTCATTGGACCAGGTAGCTGAATTAAAAAAAGGCCAGCGTTATTCGTTAAAACTCGATTTTTCCGGGAATAACAGTTTGCTGGTTCTGACCGACAGCCTGCTGTTAAGAGCATCTGAAAATTATCATCCAATTACGATCGGATTATTAAACCCGAAGATTCAACCGGGACAGGTGTTTTCGGCGTCTTTTTCCTCCCTTGATCCCGGTACGATAAGCCAGTTTGCCCTGCCCATTAAGGTATCCCAAACCGCCGCGCCTTTTCAAGCGCCGGTCAGTGTCACCCTGATTGAAGGCGGATCGGTTCTGGCGGCAAATGTAAACGAGATTCTCGACATTGCGCCGGGGATGGCAGTGCCTGTGATCCATTTTGACCCGCCGGTGCAGATCACCCCTGGCATGGATTACACGCTGACGATCGAATCGATCAATACGTCGGTCCCCATCCAAATTCAAGGCCAGCTTCAGCTTACAATTCTGGATAAGGCATTTGCGGTGCCGCTGCCCGCGCCAACTCACCTGATCCAGGCTGATGCTCCTTTCCAGGCGCCTTTTACCGTGCACAACAGCGGTTTATTGACCGGGATTCTGCTGGCGAGAGCTGTTCAGGAAGATCCATCCGTCAGCCAGACCAATACCCTGACCGCTACCATCAGCGCTTCTCCGGGCGGGCAGGTATTAGCCGAGGCGCAGGTCACCGCGAAACTGTTTCCGGCGGTTGACCCGCGAGGCAGCCAGGTACAATATTCGTTCAACCCGCCCTTGCCCGTGCAGCAAGATCAAACCTATACCCTGCAATTGGCTGTGGACCAGGGTGCGGTGGCGCTGCGCGGCAGCGCCCCGGCGAATGAATCCAGCTGGGATGACGGTTTGCCCCTGCGTGTTGACGGCCTGGATGGCTACAGCGGCATATACCAGGGCGGGCTGAACTTTGAGATGTATTGGAACGATGATTCCGCCAAGTTGGAACGTTTCACGTCCACCCTGGACCAGGCCGATTACATTTTTATCTCTTCCAACCGCCAATGGGGCACCACGACCCGCGTCCAGGAAAGATACCCGCTTACTACCGAGTATTACCGGGATTTGATGGGCTGTCCGGCGGAGCAATCGATCATCGATTGTTACAGCACCGCCCAACCTGGTATGTTCCAGGGGAAACTGGGCTTTGAACTGGTCAAAGTGTTTCAATCTGAGCCATCAATCGGTGGTTTGCAATTCAACTCCCAGTTTGCAGAAGAGGCGTTCACCGTTTACGACCATCCCAAGGTGCTGATCTTCAAGAAGCAGGCGGATTATTCTTCACAGAAAGTGCGCACCCTGCTGGGAACGATTGACTTGAGCAAAGTGGTATCCGTTACCCCGCGTAATGCTGGTGTGCCAGGCAACCTGATGCTTCCCAGCGAAAATTTGGGCCAGCAGCAGGCGGGCGGTACCTGGACCGATTTATTCGACCGCGAATCGATCCTCAACCGCTGGCCTGGGGTGGGGGCAGTGGTCTGGTACCTGTTTGTATTTTTATTGGGTATATTGGTGTACCCGTTCGTCCGTCTGGCATTGGGCGGCCTATCGGACCGGGGATATCCGCTGGCGCGCCTGGTCGGGATGGTCATCCTGGCTTTCCTGGTGTGGTTTGGCAGTTCGAACGGGCTGCCGTTTACCCGGACCGTGATCTGGCTGGTGCTGGCGGGCCTGCTGGTGGTCAACCTGGTGCTCTTCCTCATTCAGCGCACACAAATTGTCAGTGAGATCAAGTCCCAGCCGAAATATTACTTAATGATTGAAGGGCTGTTCCTGGCCTTTTTTGTCCTGGACCTGTTGATTCGCCTGGGGAACCCGGACTTATGGCACCCGGCGAAAGGCGGCGAGAAGCCGATGGACTTCTCCTACCTGAACGCGGTGATCAAAAGCACCAGCTTTCCACCCTACGACCCCTGGTTCGCCGGCGGGTATATCAACTACTATTATTATGGCTTTGTGCTGGTGGGGGTATTGATTAAGGCCCTGGGGATCATCCCGGCGACCGCTTACAACCTGGTGCTGCCGACGCTGTTTGCCATGGTGGCGTTGGGGGCATTTTCGGTGGGGTGGAACCTGCTCAGCCGGAACCATCTGGCGGATGGCGAGGATCCAGGGGAAATAACCACGGGGATTGAGCGCATCCCGTTCCTTGCCGGATTGGCGGCAGCCATTGGCATGCTGATCCTGGGCAACCTGGGAACGATCAACATGATCTGGGAAGGCTTCCAACTGACGGTAGTTTCGCGGGATGTGATGGAAAAAGCCAATATCTTCACCCGCATGGGTTGGACATTCCAGGGGCTGGCGAATTATTTCAAGGGGATGCCCCTGCCTTACAATATTGGCGAATGGTATTGGAACCCCAGCCGCGCCATCCCGGGCGAGCCGATTACCGAGTTTCCCTTCTTTACCTTCTTATATGCCGATTTGCATGCCCATATGATTGCCCTGCCGGTGACCGTGCTATCGATCTCCTGGGGTTTGAATATTTTGCGCGGGCGGTGGAAATGGGGCTTCGCGGGTCGGGGAGAGGTCTGGGCGTGGCTGCAGTTTGGGCTGACTTTCGCCCTGGGCGGTTTGGCAATCGGCGCGCTGCGGCCGACCAATACCTGGGATATGCCGGTCTACCTGGTGCTGGGGGCGCTCGCGATTTTGTATACGACGTTGAGATACGGCTCCGCGCCGCAGCGCGTCTTACGTTTGGTGGATAATATCCGCCGGTTTTTTGCCGAAATGGATGGCGAAGAGGGTATAAAAAGCGCCGCCGATTCCAAATGGACGCGGTGGCTGCTAAAAATCGGGACGGTCGCCCTGCCTTGCATCCTGCTGCTGGTGGGGCTTGCATTCTTTTTATACCAGCCGTTTGCCGCCTGGTTTGGACAGGCCTATAACTCGATCGATCCCTGGACAGGGGATCACACGCCGATGTGGGCCTACCGGCTGCATTGGGGCGTGTTCTTGTTCGTGATTGCCTCCTGGATGATATGGGAAACAGTGGATTGGATGGCGAAAACCCCACTTTCCGCGCTGAATAAGCTGCGACCTTTTGTGGGGGTCATTGCCGCAGCTATCCTGGGGCTGGCTGGGGCAGTGATCTACCTGACGATCAATAAAGTCCAGATTGCCTGGATACCGCTGGTTCTTGGCGCCTGGGCGCTGATCCTGATCTTTCGGCCTGGCCAATCCGATGCAAAAAGAGCAGTGCTTTTTATGACCGGAACGGCCCTGGCATTAACCCTGGCGGTCGAATTGATCGTTTTGAAGGGCGATGTGGGACGGATGAACACGGTCTTCAAGTTCTACATGCAGGCCTGGACGTTATTCTCGCTGAGCGCGGCGGCAGCATTGATCTGGCTGCTGCCGGCAATCAATCGCTGGCGCTCCAATTGGAGCAATGCCTGGCAGGTAGGGGCAGTAGCCCTGATCGGCTGCGCGGCTTTATTCCCGCTGCTCGCCGGTCAGGCCAAGATTGAGGACCGCATGGCGACGAATGCCCCCCATACCCTGGATGGGATGGCCTACATGCAGTATTCCCAATATTCGGAACAGAATGTGGACATGGACCTTTCCCAGGATTATCGGGCTATCCAATGGATGCAAACCAATATCAAAGGCTCTCCGGTGATCGTCGAAGCCAATACTTCCGAGTACCGATGGGGGACCCGCTTTACCATTTATACCGGCTTGCCCGGGGTAGTGGGGTGGAGCTGGCACCAGCGCCAGCAGCGCGCCCTGACACCTTCTGAATGGGTCACCGACCGCATCGATCAGATTGGTGTGTTTTATTCGACCAGTTCCGAATCGGTTGCGGTGGATTTCCTGAAACAGTACAACGTAAAATATATCGTCGTCGGGCAGTTGGAACGGGCAATTTATCCGGCGGATGGGCTGGCAAAGTTCGATCAATGGAATGGCAAATACTGGAAAGAAGTTTACCGTGAAGGCCAGACCGTCATCTATGAGGTGCTACAATAGGGTTACCTGCCATGCTTGATCTTATTCTGTGGTACCTGGTCATTTCTGTCATAGGGCTGCTCGCACTGCCGGTAGTTTACCGGTTTCTTCCATTTCTCAGCGATCGCGGCTATACCCTGGCGCGCACCCTTGGGCTCTTAATTTGGGGGTATATTTTCTGGGTTTTGGCTTCGCTGCATATCCTGCAGAATGATAAAGGTGGGGTCCTGGTTGCTCTACTGCTGCTGGGTTTATTGAGCTTCTGGGCCGGCGGCGGTCTGCAAAGCTGGCGCAAAATTTTTGCCTGGCTGAGCACCCGCAAGAGGCTGGTCATCATCAGCGAGTGTTTATTTTTGGCGGCGTTTATCTTCCTGGCGGTGCTGCGCTCGACGAACCCCCAGATTTCCGGCACAGAAAAACCGATGGAACTGGCGTTCATCAATTCGATTTTACGATCGCCATCTTTTCCTCCCGCGGACCCCTGGCTGTCTGGCTATTCGATTTCCTATTATTACTTTGGCTACGTGCTGGTGGCAATGCTTTCCCGGTTGACCGGCGTGGCCTCCGGGATTGCTTTCAACCTGATGATCTCGCTGGTCTTTGCGCTGACCGCGGTGGGCGCCTATGGCATTATGAACTCGCTGCTCGCCTGGTGGTCGCAGCGCAGGCAGGCCCAGGGGAAAAGTGGGTTATTTTCACAGGGCTGGGCTTTGTTGGCCCCCATGTTTATTTTGCTGGTCAGCAACCTGGAGGGCGGTTTTGAAGTGCTGCATGCCCAGGGTCTATTCTGGCAGGATAACGGCCTCGGCCAACAGTCCACCTTCTGGCCGTGGCTGGGGCTGCTGGAATTGAACCAACCGCCCAGCCAGCCATATTCCTGGACTCCCAACCGGCCGGGTGGGATCTGGTGGTGGCGGGCATCGCGCGTCGTTCAGGACTATAACCTGCAAACCGACGTCAAACAGGCTATCCCCGGATTTCCGTTTTCATCCTATATCGTCCCGATCCCTCAACAGAGCGGGCCGATCGAAGTGATCGACGAGTTTCCATTCTTTTCGTATTACCTGGCTGACCTGCACCCGCATGTGCTGGCGATGCCTTTTGTGATGCTGGTGGTCGCCCTGGCATTAAATCTATACCTGCGCGGGGCGCAGGGTTCGCTGAGCGCATGGAGCATGGGCGCCTGGATCAAACGAGGGGAGTTCTGGGTCACATCTCTGGCGGTTGGAGCACTTGGTTTTTTCAACACCTGGGATTTTCCGATCTATGTCGCCCTGTTCAGCGCAGTCTTTACCCTGGTGCGCGTCCAGCAGATTGGTTGGGATTGGCGGCAGCGGTTGTACGACTTTTTCAAAATAGGGATCTCGCTGGGGATTGCCGGGTTTGGCCTGTATGTCCTTTTTTACATCGGGTTTTCCTCACAGGCCGGCGGGATATTACCCAGCATGATATTTTTCACCCGCGGGGTAAATTTTTGGATCATGTTTGGGTCATTGTTGATCCCGCTGGTGATCTGGCAATTGTGGCTGCGGCGAAACATGACCGGGCGTTTTGTCTTTCGGACAGGATTCCTGTTCGCAGCGCTGGTCGTCGGCATTTTATGGATTGGGTCGTTCTTGCTGGGCATCTTTGGGCTGAACCTGGCAGCGTTGGGCAGCCTGGCTTCATCGGCGGGCAGCGGGAATTTTATTTCCGGCCTGGCGGCCAATCTCAATACCTGGGGATCATTATTTGCCGGTTTACAGGGCGGCTCCTTTTCTGGTCAAATTGTGCTCGAGGCGCTGTTACGCCGCGTAGAAATGCCGGGAACCTGGATTACCCTGCTGCTGCTGCTCGCATTTACCTGGGGACTGCTGGCGAGTTTCAGAAAAAAGCCCGAGTTTGTTGACGAGGTTGAGAGTGTCGAGACTGAGCCTGAAGTCCTGGCTGAGGTTGTGGAGGCCGAACCTGAAAGTCCGGTTGAGGTTGAAGAGATTGAGGTTCCAGTCCAAACTGAGGCTGATCCGGGGACCGGCGACCCGAATGGATTTGTGCTGCTGCTGGTTCTGGTGGGGGTAGGGCTGACCCTGGTGCCCGAATTTGTCTATTTGCGTGACCAGTTTGGCACGCGTATGAACACGATTTTCAAATTCTATTTCCAGACCTGGATGTTATGGGGATTGGCTGCTTCTTTTGCCAGTGTATTGATTTTTACCGAATTACGGGGTAGATTGGCCTGGATCGGGAAGAGCGTGCTGCTGCTGGTGATTCTGCTATCGTTGATTTACCCTTATTCTGGGATCAGAGACCGGGTGAATTTCCTGCAAGCCGGGAACTGGACATTGGATGGGAACGCCTCTCTTGGGCGCGATGATCCGGATGAATGGTCCGCGATGATGTGGTTGTCGAACGCGCCATATGGCATCATCGCGGAAGCGGTGGGGGGCAGTTATGGGCCGGCGGCGCGGATGGCTACCCATTCTGGGCTGCCGAATGTATTGGGTTGGCCCGGTCACGAAGGCCAGTGGCGCGGCGGCGGTTTGGAAATTGGCTCGCGCGAATCCGATATTTCGACGTTGTACCGCACCCAGGACTGGAGCCAGGCCCAGGCGATCCTGCAGCAATACCAGATCCGCTACGTTGTCGTTGGAAATCTGGAACGCGGCACTTATGTCGCCGATCAATCAAAAGGTCTGCGCGCCCTGGACGAACAAAAATTTTCCAAAAATCTGCGCGTTGCCTTCCAGGACGGCGGAGTGACGATTTACGAGGCCAGCATCATCAACCAGGCAGTGGCGAAGGAGTTTCATTAACCGTATGAAAACCGGCAAATTGACCACGGAGCACTTTATCTATGGCCTGGCGATCCTGTTAGCGCTGGGGCTGCGATTTATCGGGCTCGGGAATACACCTTTAAGCGATACTGAGGCCAGTTCAGCCCTGCAGGCATTATCGGCATTTCAACCGGGGCATGTGATCAGCGGGGGGCAGCCCGGATATGTCTTATTAACCGCCGTTAAATTTTTTCCTCACCGGTTCCAGCGAGTTTTTTGCGCGTTTTTGGCCGGCTGTGTTGGGTACACTGCTGGTGTTGGTGCCCTACCTGGGACGGGAAAGATTAGGTCAAAAAGCAGCCCTGGTGATGGCTTTTGCCGTGGCGATAGAGCCTTCGCTGGTGGCGGCTTCGCGCCAGGCGGATGGGCGCATGTTGGCGATCACCGGTCTGGCGTTTGCCGTGGTATTTCTCTTACGGAGAAATGCGGTTTGGGCAGGAATCGCGACCGGGTTTGCGATCCTGGGTGGTCCCACTGTTTGGTACGGGCTGCTGGCGATTGCCCTGGCTTGGAGCGCGTATCACTTGACCTCCCCAGCACCCTCTGAAGACCCGGAAACCGGGATCCTTGCCAGGCGAAATTTTTGGTTTGGCCTGGGTGGGACGGTCGTTTTTTTGGGGGCCCTGTTCGGCGTTCTGCCCAGCGGGTTAAGCAGCCTGGCGAACAGCCTGGTAATCTATTTCCAGGGATGGTCAACGACTGTCCCAGGACCGGTCATGCTCATGGTGGTTGGCTGGGTCGGGTTGTCGCCTCTGGTATTTATCTTTGGGTTATCCCGGATATTCAGCGGTTTGCGCTACAAGAACCTGACGGATATTTGGTTAATCTGGCTGTGGGTGTTTCTATTGATATTAGGACTGATCTATCCGGCGCGCCAGGCGTCTGATCTGGCCTGGATGTCAGTCCCATTTCTGGCATTGGCAGCCCGCCAGGCGGCGCGCATCCAACTGCCTGAAGAGAATCATTTTGCTGCCCTGGGGTATGCCGGGCTGGTGGTGGTATTATTCGTCTCCCTTGCGATCAACTTTTCGGGATTAATTGGTTCAGTACCGCCCTTCGACCAGACGATCCGCCTGGCAGGGATGCTGGCCGGCGCCGTTTTACTGCTGGCGAGTTTTGGATTGGTGAATTGGGGATGGTCCAGGATCGTGGCATCCACCGGAGCAATCCTTGGACTGACTGTTTTCTTATTGATTTACACAATTTCCACTACCTGGGCTGGAGCCAGCCTGGGAAGGCACCCGGATACAGAATTGTGGGTCGAGGACGCCTATCCACAGGGACAGGCCTTAACTTTGAAGGTGTTGGGGGATGTTTCAGAATGGAATTCGGGACGCAGGAATTGGTTGGATCTGGTGGTAAGTGGGATTGATACCCCTTCTCTGCGCTGGGGACTAAGAAATTATGCCAATGTCGATTTTATCGGCCAGCTCCCACAGGGGATACAACCAGGGGTCGTCATCACCCCTCAATCACAGGGAACCAATCTCGGTCTGGCATCTCCCTATACCGGGCAGGCGCTGGCCTGGGGGAAAAGTGTAAATTGGAGTTTATTAAACCCAAGCGAGTGGGTACGCTGGCTGTTTTACCGCAGTTTGCCCACCCAATCTGGCGTAGAATCAAGCCAGAATATTATATTGTGGCTGCGCAGCGATCTATTTCCAGGAGCTGCGAAAACTTCGGCCAATCCATAAGGGTAATATGATCATCAGGAGAATGTTGGATAACATGCCACTGCCACAAATTATTGCAATCGATGGGCCCTCAGCCTCTGGAAAATCGACGATAGCCGAGGTGATGGCGCGCGAACTGGGGTATCTTTTCTTCGATACGGGATTGATGTACCGGGCAGTCACTTTATCAGCTCTGCAAAGGCTGCAATCCGTCGAAAACGAAAGTTTGGTCTCGGAATTAGCCTATCGTATCGAGATCGACGTGCGCCCAAGCAGCGTGGCGGATGGGCGGAAATGTGATGTGCTCGTGGATGGGCAGGATGTGACCTGGGATATCCGCAAACCCGAGGTTGAGGCGCATGTCTCCCAAGTATCGGCCTATCCAGAGGTGCGCATGGCCATGACCCTCCAACAACGCAAGATTGGGCAGCGCGGCAAAGTCATCATGGTGGGGAGAGATATTGGGACCGTGGTTTTACCTGAAGCAGAATTAAAAATCTTCCTGGATGCGTCGGTTGAAGAACGAGCCCGGCGGCGCTATGAAGAAAACTCCCTGCGAGGCGACCCGCTGAACTATGAAGATATTCTGGCGGCCATGCGCCGGCGAGATAAAATCGATTCTACCCGGGCGATTGCTCCCCTAAAAGCCGCTGACGATGCAGTCTGGGTGGAGACGGATGGGCTGACCATCGAGCAGGTATTATTAAAGGTGTTAGGCTTGGTTTATGCTGAGGGGTAGATAATCCGGCAAACCTGCCTTTTTAGAGGAATATGATGGCAGATATTTTCTTCGATGAGGCGAGTTTTTCTTCAGCATTGTTGGATACTGTGGGGGCGTTGATCGTTGTACTGGACGTTAACGGCCAGATATTGAGTTTTAACCGCACCTGTGAGGAGTTAACCGGTTATACCCAGGCAGAAATCCAGGGCAGTTCGCTAGACCGTTTTTTATTAAAGAAGGAACAAGCCGGGGTAAAAGGAGTTGTAGAGCATTTATTAACCGGTGAGCAGCGCATTGAATACCAGAATCATTGGATCACGAAGAGTGGGGATCTGAAATTAATCGAGTGGTCCAATATGGCATTGAAAGGCAAAGATGGACAGGTTAAGTATATCCTTGCCACCGGTATTGATGTCACCGAGCGCAACAAAAAAGAAAAGGCGCTGCGCGAGAGTGAAAAAAGGTTTGCCTTATTATTTCGCTCCAGCCCGATCCCCATTATGATCACCAGGGCTGCCGATTGCCAGATCCTGGATATCAACCCCAATTTCGAAAAACTGACCGGTTTCTCCCGTCAGGAGTTAGTCGGCACCGATATGTTAGAATCGGGGATTTTTGAAATTGATGAAGTGACTTTATGTAAAAATATTTATTTAATCAGTCGTTCGAAGGAACCAATTCAATATGAATTCAAGATCCGCAGTAAATCAGGGCGTGAATATCACACCATCGCCGCTGTGGTTCATATTGATCTTGGGGGAGAAGCCTGTTTATTGGCAACGCTGCAGGATATATCTGAACAAAAAGCATACGAACAAAAAATTCTCAAACTGAATGATGATTTGGAGCAGAGAGTTATCGAGCGGACTTCCGCCCTCGAACACCAAATTCAGCAAAGCCGGATATTACAGCAAAAGCTGAATGAATTAATGCATATCAATCCGGTGGTGATCGTTTCGACCCAACCTGTTGAACCGTATAGTATCACCTATATCAGTGAAAATGTTGAAAATGTCTTTGGCTACCGCCCTGCAGAAATGATTAATATTCCCTTTCGGTGGAGGCAAATCGTCCATCCGGATGATGTCAAAAAGGGTGCGCAAGTTGTGCATGAGTTAGGGTTTTCTAAATCGGTTTCCAACGAATTTATGCTGCGTAGAGCAGATGGTCAGTATCGAAATGTGCTGCAAATTGCGTCTATGTTTCGGGACGAGCAGGGAAACCCTCTTGAAATTCATTTTTCATTGCAGGATATTACCGCACAACGTGAGTACGAACATGAAATTCGCGAGCGGGAAGAATTATACCGGTCGTTGGCCGAGTCTGCTCAAGATTTTATCTCGGTCATTGCCAAAGATGGGACGATCACTTATGTAAACCGGTTTGGAGCGAAGTTATTTGGCTTGCGGCCTGAAGAAATGATCGGCAAACATCGCCAGGAATTTTTTTCCTCTGAACAGGTTAAAGATCAAAAAGAATTATTTGAATATGTTTTTAGCCAGGACAAGGTCAATATTTATGATGAGATCGCCAATCTACCTGAAGCACCTTCCTGGTTTGGTACGCGATTGATGCCGATTTATGGTAAAGAGGGTGAGGTTAATGCAGTTTTGGGTATTTCGCGGGATATTACGGCTCGCAAGCAGGTGGAGAACGAATTAAAAAATGCCCTGCAGAAGGAAAAAGAGCTTAATGAATTGCAGACAAATTTTATCTCCATGATTACTCACCAGTTTGGGACACCGCTCAGTACCATCCTTTCCTCTGCTGAAATGCTGGCTGAGTATGGAGAAAATTGGACAGGTGATAGGCGTTTAAAACATCACCAGAAGATCATCATTTCGGCCAAGCGAATTAATGCGATGATGCAGGATATCCTTGAGCTGGGCAGGGCAGATGCTCTTGCCGACCGGATAAATCTCCAGGCAGTTGACCTGAGTGCCTTATGCAATGGAGTGGTCGAATCTTTTCAGATGGCGGATCAAGGGCGTCATCAATTTCTGTTCAACGGGCCTGAAAATCCTCTCGTCTGTTTGCTCGATGAGCATTTGATTGTTTATTCTTTGGAAAATTTGCTGACCAATGCCGTGAAGTATTCCGCAGAAGGCACCTCGATCGAGGTAGGCTTAGGGTTGGAAGGGGAGTGCATCCACATCCGGATTAAAGATCAGGGCATGGGTATCTCACATCAAGACCTCAACCTGGTTGGCACGGCATTTTATAGGGCGAAGAATGTATCCCGGATTCCTGGGACGGGTTTAGGTTTGACGTTTGTCAAACGATCTATGGAGGCGATGCAGGGCACTTTCGAGATCAAAAGCGTAGAAAAGATTGGAACCGAGATCGATCTGCGCATGGCATATCGGCCCGCAGCCTTGGAGAGCGAAATGAACGGAGGGGATGCATGAGCAAGATTCTGGTGATTGAAGATGAAGATGCCGTCCGGGAAAATATTATCGAACTGCTGAATGAAGAAGGATATGAAGTAGTTGGCGCAGGGGATGGAGAGGAAGGGGTCGTCCAAATTTGGACCCAAATCCCGGATTTAATCATTTGCGATATCTTGATGCCAAAATTGGATGGATACGGTGTTCTGGCAAAGATTAACCAGGATGTCAGGTTGACCAGCATCCCTTTCTTGTTTCTGACTGCCAAGATCGGGCGCGACGATTTGCGCAGGGGGATGGGTCTTGGGGCAGATGATTATATAACCAAGCCATTCACCCGCAGCGAACTGCTCCAGGCGATTTCAGTACGCCTGGGGAAAATGCAAAAACTGGAATCGATTGCCCAAAAAAAAATAATCGATTTACAAAAGAACCTTGCCGGGAATTTTCCACATGAATTGCTGACCCCGCTCAGCGTGACGCTTGGTTATTCTGAAATCCTTGATCAAAACTCCGAGAACCTTTCCAAAGAAGAAATTCGGTTAATATCCCAGGATATCCATCGCTCGGCACTGCACCTGCTGAGAATGGTTCAGAATTATTTGCTGTATTCCGAGTTAGACGCGATTATTGCCGATGGTAAAAAGGGCGAACGTTACCTCCGTGCGGGTGGAATTGCGGCAGTCCCGGTGATCAAGGGGATCGCGGAAGAAAAGGCGCACCAGGTTGGCAGACTCATGGACCTCACGGTTGAACTTCAGAATGTTGAGTTAAGTATATTCGAAGCCCACCTGATGAAAATCGTTGAAGAAATTGTGGAAAATAGTTTGAAGTATTCGCGTAAAGGAACCCCACTTTGCATCGAAGGGGAATTATTTCCGGGCAAGCGTGTATACCGGCTGCGTTTTACCGATGAAGGGCGCGGAATGACGCCTGAACAAATTCGGGGGTTAGATGGGTTCGATCCATTTGATTGGCAGCTGCGCGAACAAAAAGGGTTAGGTCTCGGATTAGCCAAACGTCTGGCTTCATTTTACGGCGGCTCCCTGAAAATAAGCAGCCAGATCGCCAAGGGAACCGTGATCGATGTGCTGCTTCCGGTTCGAGCATCTTCCGGCTAAGCAATAAGACACTTTTCTGACCGTATGCTATAATCTTTTTATACCTGCACGTTGGAACAAAATGCCTGGTCCCATACCGACTTCATTGCCTCTGTTTTATATCGATCCGCCATACAATTTGCTTGGCGGATTGGGCTGGTTAATCCTGTTTGGGATGGTGGTGTTCGCCAATTGGCAGTATTGGGAGGTTGGAAAAAACCGGCTGAAAGCGCGTTGGGTTGTCATTGCAGCGCTGCTCATTGCTGCTCCGGTGGTCGCTTTCATCTTTCCGATCCAGGTCCCCCTCGGCGACCCGCTGCCGGTGCCCGGGCTGCCGCTCGAACCGCACCAGCCAGTTTTGTTCGTCCTGGCGGCAATCCCATTTGTCCTGGCGGCAGGCATGCTCGAACCTGTTTGGGCATGTGCTGTAGGGGCGCTGACCGGCCTGGCAATCGGTTTTGTCGACACTCACCTGCTTTTTACGATGCTTGAATATGCCGGGTTGGCTACGCTGTACAGCGTGGCTGTACGGCAGCGCTACCGGACATGGTTTTTTCAACTGCTGAGACATCCTCTCGGGGCTGCGATCGTCCTGGGTCTGCTTTTTGCCCCAATTTACATCCTTTCTTCGTTTTTTGCGGCCAACGGCGCCGTTGTGGCCCGTTTGGATTACGCCATCACCCAAACCTGGCCGATCATGCTCACCCGGGCGGGTGAATTGGGCATCGCCAGTATACTGGCTGAGATCATTTATTTGACCCGAGCGCCTTTCTGGGGCAGGCTCGGCGTCCCGGTCCCTTCTCCGCTTGAAACCAGCCTGCAGTTAAAGTTTTATGTTGGCACAGCCCCACTGGTTTTTATACTGCTGCTGACGCTTACCATCGGAGACTGGCTGGTGGCGGGCAAGGCCGCCAGGGATATGATCCAGTCCCGACTGGCAAATACGGGGGTTTTGGCCGCCAACAGCCTGCCTTATTTTATGGAGGTGGGACAAAATTTATTGCTGAACCTGGCCGACCCGGCCCTGATGCAATACTCGCCGGACAAACTGCACGACGAACTCAACCGGCGCATGCTATCTGTGGCCTATTTTCGACAGCTTTTCTTGTTTGATAGTCAAGGCAATCCGATTACAGGATATCCGAAGATGACCCTGGATGAGATCCAGGCGACGGACGAAGAAACCAGCGGGGTGGGCCTGGCTTTGAAAGGGGTCAGGGTCCTTACCTATGTCGTTCCTCAAATTGCGGACGATCCAAGCATCCAGGTATCGTTTATGACGCCGATCCTGAACGATCAGGGACAGGTGATCGGCGTGCTGCTTGGCCGGACGGACCTGGCAACGAACCCATTTACTCAACCCACCCTGCAAGCACTGGCGACGATGGAAACCCTGGGGGGGCACGGTTATATTCTGGATGAAGATTACCGAATCCTTTATGGCGTAGAACCAAACGCCTTGCTTTCAGATTATCGATCCCGCGGCAATATTCCGGAAACCAGCCAGTTTTTCGAGGAGGTTGGCGGTCTGGGTACCCGTCAGATGGTCTATTTTCAGACCATGGAAGGCAAGGGATGGAGCATTGTTCTATCTGTTCCTGCTGAACGCGCCCAGGAAATTGCGCTTGGTATCGCCATTCCTCTGCTGGTGATCCTGGTCGTGCTGGCCGGGGCAGCTTTTATTGCCCTGCGGGTCAGTTTACAGTCAGTCGCCAAATCGATGAAGACTTTGTCCAATGAGGCTACCCTGATCTCACAGGGGCAGTTAGAGCATCCTTTGCAAATTAACCGGGAGGATGAGGTCGGGCAGGTGGGGCGAGCCTTCGAGCAAATGCGGGTGAGTCTTAAAGCGCGCCTGGAGGAATTGAGCCGCCTGCTGAAAGTGAGCCAGGGGGTGGCGGCGAACCTGGAAGCCGGGGATGCGATGCGCCCGGTGCTGGAAGCGGCTGTCGGAGATGGAGCGGCGGCGGCGCGCGTAGTCTTGCAGCCGGATGTGGTACAGGATCTCAAGGCGAAACGCCCGGCGGTTTTTGGCGTCGGGCCAGAATTTGAAACTTACGCATATCTTGACCCTCAGATCTTTGACCTGATGCGTTCGCAAGAAGTCATGTCGATAACCAATTCGGCGCGTGTGCGGCGGGTCGTCTTCAAACCCGGTTCTGCCCAACCGGGAGCGATGGTGGCGCTGGCCCTGCACCATGAAAGCCGTTATTTAGGAGCGATTTGGGTCGCTTACGAACAGGCCCGGAATTTCACGGAAGAGGAAATCCGCTTCCTGGGGACCCTAGCCGGCCAGGCAGCCATCGCGGCAGCCAATGCCAGCCTGTATGCCTCGGCGGAAATTGGGCGCCAGCGTCTGGAAGCTGTGCTGGTATCCACCCCTGAACCGGTGCTGGTGTTCGATGAAGAAAACCGGCTGCTGCTGCTCAATGCATCGGCGCTGCAGGTTCCGGGGTTAATTGCCACGCCGGCCCCAGGGCGCTCCATTCAAGAAGCGGTGGCTCATAAAGACCTGGTGAACCTGATCCTGCAAAACAAGGATGAAAAGCTGGCGTCCCGAGAGATCACCCTGGCAAACGGCCTTACGTATTACGCCAGCGTAAGCCCGGTTAACGCGGAAGGTCGTTCGGTGGGTAAAGTATGCGTGCTGCAAAATATCACCCATTACAAAGAATTGGATTCGTTAAAATCAGATTTTGTGGCAACCGTCAGCCATGATTTGCGGTCGCCGCTGACCTTAATGCGGGGCTACGTGACCATGCTGCAAATGGTGGGCGAACTTAACGACCAGCAGAAGAATTACACGCGCAAGATCATCACCGGGGTAGAAAATATGGGGCGCCTGGTGAATAACCTGCTGGACCTGGGAAGAATCGATGCCGGGATCGGGCTGCAAATTGAACGGGTGATGGTTCAGGACGTCATCGAGCAAGTGCTGACTTCACTCCAGCCGCAGGCCACCCAAAAAAGTATCCAGTTAACCCAGGAAGGTTTGGATCTGCCGCCTATCTTGCTGGAGGCGGATCGGGCATTGATTCAACAAGCAATTTATAATCTGGTCGAAAATGCGATAAAATATACACCAACGAACGGGCAAGTGTGGGTGAAACTAAAACCACAGAGCAACCGCCTGATCATCGAGGTTCAGGATAATGGGATTGGGATTGCCCCACTGGATCTGCCGCGTTTATTCGAAAGGTTCTATCGCAGTTCACGGCGAGAGGCAATCAGCCAGCGAGGGACTGGTTTGGGACTGGCGATTGTAAAATCGATCGTGGAACGGCATCAGGGGAAGGTAACGGTAGACAGTACGCTTGGTAAAGGGAGCACTTTCTTTCTGGAATTTCCCTATAAAACCCAGAAAGGTGCAATTCTCTAAGGAAATATTAACCAAGTGTAGTCGTTTTGTGATATAATTTCAGTTTGCATGTATATTCGAGAAACACCCTTATCTCTATTGTAAGCGCTTGAGAAGATTCCCTCCGGCGCTTCGTTCGGTTTTATTCCTCGGGGTCACAGTTCAGGAGGCAGCTTAGTGGAAACCAAAGGTTTAGTCGCATTAAGGATTAGCCTTGCTTCACCCGATACGATCCGAAGCTGGTCGTATGGTGAAGTATTGAAGCCGGAAACAATCAACTATCGGCGGCTGCGGCCAGAAAAAGATGGGTTGTTCTGCGAGGCGATTTTCGGTCCGACTCGCGATTGGCAATGTTATTGCGGGAAATACAAAAACCCGCGCTACAAGGGCATTGTTTGCGATAAATGCGGTGTCGAAGTTACCCGTTCGTCCGTCCGTCGTGAAAGAATGGGTCATATCGATCTGGCAACTCCGGTTGCGCATATCTGGTATACCCGCCGGATCCCATCCTATTTAGGCCTGCTATTAGATATTTCCCGGCGAAATCTCGACCGGGTATTGTATTTTGCCCAATATATCGTGACGTACGTGGATGAAGATGCTCGTCAGAAGGCACTGAAACGCCTTGAAGACGAGATCAACGTGTCTGAGCGCGAGCAAGCCGGCCAGATTAACACCAAGATTCTTGACGTCAAGCAGGGACGCGATCGCAAGCTGGCTGAACTTAATCAGCGCAAAACCGACCTTGAAAACCGTGCAGACGAACAGATCGCTCTGCAGCTTGAACCGGTTATCCAAGAAGGTCAGCGCCTCGAACGAGCTCTGCAAGAAAAGCTAAACACACCGACCCATAACCCAATCGCGTTTGAGGCTGCCAACTTGATTGTGGCCCAGCAGGGTGAAACCATCACCTCGAGCCATATCTCCAAGGTGCAAAAGATCGTGAAAGAGCGCCTGGAAGAAATCGAGACCGAGGCCAAGGCTCAATTGGTGCGCGATCTTGAACAGATCAAGATGCAGCTGCAGACTTTCCGCGCCGAAGCCGAAGAGCAGATGGAAACCCTGCGAAACCAGCTGGAAGACCAGTCTGAAGTCTCTCAGAATAATAATGCTCACAATCGCGATGAGTTAATGGAACTGCGCCCGTTCTCATTCCTGAGCGAGAGCCGCTACCGCGAGCTGAAAGGCCGCTGGGGACAGGTATTTCGCGCTGATATGGGCGCGGAAGCCTTCTACGACATTTTACGCCGCCTGGACCTGGACAAGCTCTCTGAGGATCTGTGGGTTGAGGTGCGGACTTCCAAGAGCAAGCAGAAGCGCAAGAAAGCCACCACTCGCCTGAAAGTGATTGAGAATTTCCACCGTTCTGGCAACCGGCCTGAATGGATGATCCTGACCGTTTTGCCGGTCATTCCGCCAGACCTGCGCCCCATGGTGCAGTTGGACGGTGGGCGTTTTGCCACTTCGGACCTGAACGACCTGTACCGGCGGGTGATCAACCGCAATAACCGCCTCAAACGGCTGTTGGAACTTGGCGCGCCGGATGTCATCGTGCGCAATGAAAAGCGTATGCTCCAGGAAGCTGTAGACAGCCTGATCGATAATTCTCAGCGAGGTAAAGCTCTTTCCCGCCGCGGGCGGCGCGAGTTGAAATCTCTGAGCGACATGCTGAAAGGCAAGAAAGGCCGCTTCCGGCGCAACTTGTTGGGCAAGCGTGTCGATTATTCGGGCCGCTCGGTGATCGTGGTCGGCCCGACCCTCAAGTTATACCAGTGCGGTTTGCCGAAGGCGATGGCTCTGGAACTCTTCAGGCCGTTTGTGATTGCCCGGCTGGTCAGCCATAATTATGCTGCCAACGTAAAAGGCGCGCGGCGTTTTATCGAACGTAACCGCCCCGAGGTTTGGGAAGTGTTGGAAGAGGTGATCAAGGATCGTCCGGTCATGCTCAACCGCGCTCCTACTTTGCACCGCCTGGGTATTCAAGCCTTTGAGCCGGTGTTGATCGAAGGCAGTGCCATCCAGCTTCACCCGCTGGTGACCACCGCTTTCAATGCTGACTTCGACGGCGACCAGATGGCCGTGCATGTGCCCTTATCCGAGAAGGCCGTGTGGGAAGCTCGCAATTTGATGCTTTCCTCCAAAAACCTGCTCAAACCGGCCGATGGCGAGCCGATCATCAGCCCCTCCAAAGATATGGTGCTGGGCGTTTATTACCTGACCATGCTGGACAGCCGCGATCATCGCGGCGACGGGCGCACCTTTGGCACCCTGGACGAAGTGAACTATGCCTACGCGATGGGCGAGGTAGAGATCCACACCAAGATCAAGATCAACATACTCTCCTGGTACGACGCGCAAGATAACCGCCTGTTGGAACCGGTGAAGGGTATGGTGGATACCACGGTCGGTCGGGTGTTGTTCAATTACATCCTGCCGCCAGAAACCCAATTCGTCAACCGGGTTTTGGACAAGGGTGGTGTTAAAGACTTGATCGCCGATGTTTACGAAATCTGCGGCCAGGAAGTCACTACCGATGTGGCAGACGCGGTTAAGGATATTGGTTTTGAGTATGCGATGAGATCCGGATCGACGATTGCCGTATCCGATATCACCATCCCCGTAGAAAAAGCCGAAATTCTGGCAAAATCTCAGCAGGACGTGGAAAATGTCAGCCGGGCATTCCGGCGCGGCCTGCTCACCGAGCAAGAACGCAACGAACGCGTGATCGATATCTGGCAGCAGACCACCAAGGTCGTCGCGGATGCCGTCCGCAAGACGATGGATCCCAATGGGAACCTGTCGGTGATGGCCCAATCTGGCGCAACCAAAGGCGGTTTCGGCCCGATTGCCCAGTTAGCCGGTATGCGCGGTTTGATGGCCGATCCGGCCGGACGGATTATCCGCCTGCCGATCGTATCCAACTTCCGTGAAGGGCTGACTGCGTTGGAATACTTCATCTCCACCCACGGCGCTCGCAAAGGTCTGGCGGATACCGCGCTGCGTACCGCAGATGCGGGTTACCTGACCCGGCGCCTGGTGGATATTGCCCAGGATATCATCATCAACGAAGACGACTGCGGTACGGAGGATGGCCTCTGGCTGCGGAAGTCTGACGATGTCGCCGGACAGGCATTTGGCACCCGCCTTTATGGGCGCCTGGTCGCCCAGCGGATCGTCGATCCGATGACGGGTGAAGTCCTGGCGGAACGTGATGAGTTGCTTGACCACGTGCGCGTGCGCAAAGTTGTGGACGCGAAAGTGGATTCGGTCAAAGTGCGTTCGCCAATGACCTGCGAACTGGTTCACGGGATCTGCGCCAAATGCTACGGCATGGACCTCGGCCGCGGCAAGATGGTCGAACAGGGTTCCGCAGTCGGAATCGTGGCTGCCCAATCCATCGGCGAGCCGGGCACCCAGCTTACCCTGCGTACGTTCCACACTGGAGGTGTGGCATCGGGTAGTGACATCACTACCGGTCTGCCCCGTGTGGAAGAGCTTTTCGAAGCCCGGCGCGCGCCGAAAGGCGAAGCCGTCATCACCCGTATTTCGGGTGTATCCAAGGTGATGCAGTCGGAACGCGGCATCGAGCAGCGGGTGGTCAGGGTCGAACATAGTGAACTGGTCAGCGATGAGTACGATGTACCCGAAAGCTGGACCCTGGTAACAGTGGATGAAGGCACCGTCTCGCTTGGCGATCCGATCGCCACGCACGGTGAGGCTTCAATCACTGCCCAGCACACCGGACGGGTGCGCGTGGAAGGCCGCAAAGCGATCGTTTCTTACGAACAGCGCGAAAGCGAAGAATATGATATTCCCAGCACCTCTCGCCTGTTGGTCAAGGACGGACAACACGTCGAAGCCGGTGAAGCGCTGACCGAAGGTTCGCTCAACCCGCATACAATCTTAAAGATCAAAGGCCGCGATGCTTGCGAAATGTATCTGCTGACCGAGATCCAAAAGGTATACCGCGCCCAGGGCCAGAACATCAACGACAAGCACTTCGAAGTGATTATCCGCAAGATGTTGGGTAAAGTACAAGTCCTGCGTCCGGGTGACTCACCCTACCTGCCGATGGACCTGGCCGATCGCTTGGAAATCCGCAAGATCAACGACCGCATGATGCCCGAAGGCAAGCAGGCCGCGAAATACACCGAGGTGCTGCTGGGCGTTACCAAAGCCTCCTTGAGCACGGATTCATTCCTCTCGGCTTCCTCCTTCCAACACACAATTAAAGTGCTGGCGGGTGCGGCGATCGCTTCGAGTGAAGACCCGTTGTTTGGCTTGAAGGAAAACGTGATCATCGGCAAGCTGATCCCAGCCGGGACAGGCTTTGTGGCAGGCCGGTTTGATAGTATCAAAGAAGGTATCCCTTCGGCGGTTGCGACTCTGCCCGAGGAGTAGAAAATCGTTCTTACCTGTTTGCCCTCTCCTCTTCTCGATTTGAGAAGGGGAGAGGGTTTTGTTTGCACCGGATTGGGATAAAATTAAGCCGGGTTAATAAAGTGATTGTTGACGAATTTGACATTTAACCTTAAGATAGGGGAAGATTGATCTAATGTTCTATATGGAGAAAATTGCATGGAGTTAGGGCTGATTCGTAAGGTCGATATAGATTCCGAAATGCAGCAGTCCTACCTGGACTATGCCATGAGCGTCATTGTTGCGCGCGCCCTGCCGGATGCGCGCGACGGGTTGAAACCGGTCCAGCGGCGGGTTTTATTTGCGATGTATGATATGGGGCTGCGTTCCGATACGACATATAAAAAATCAGCCAGAATTGTGGGTGAAGTCCTGGGTAAATATCATCCCCACGGGGATGTGGCGGTTTATGAATCGATGGCACGCCTGGCGCAGGATTTTACCATGCGCTACGGTCTGGTGGATGGCCAGGGGAATTTTGGCTCGGTGGACGGGGATCCGCCGGCTGCCATGCGCTATACTGAAGCCAGGTTAAGTCCATTCGCGATGGAAATGTTGGTCCAGATCGACAGGGACACGGTCGATTTTTCCCCAAATTTTGATGGCACGCTGAACGAACCCACCGTCCTGCCGGCGGCGGCGCCTAATTTATTGGTCAATGGCGCGAGTGGGATCGCGGTGGGCATGGCAACCAGCATCCCGCCCCATAATCTGGGCGAAGTGGTGGACGCACTGACCCTGATGCTGCATGAATGGCACCGCCTGGATGATATTTCGATTTCGGACTTGATGCGTTTTGTTCAAGGGCCGGATTTTCCCACGGGTGGGATCATCCTGCAAGAAAACGGGCAAGACGCGCTGCTGCAGGCTTACGCTTCAGGCAGAGGGCGGATCAAGGTGCGCGGCAGGGTCCAGAAAGAGGACATGGAACGTGGAAAGAGCCGCCTGATCATCTCGGAACTACCCTATCAGGTCAATAAATCATCGTTGATCGAGCGCATCGCAGAATTGGTGCGGGAAGATGTGCTGGATGGGATTGCCGACCTGCGCGATGAATCGGACCGCCAGGGGATGCGCATCGTGATTGAACTCAAGGCGGGCATTGAGGCCGAACCTGTGCTGCTGAAACTTTACCAGCGCACCCCGCTCGAATCAACCATCGGCATCTCACTGCTGGCCCTGGTAGACGGTGAGCCGCGCTTGCTTTCCTTGAAACAGGCGCTGCGGGTGTATCTGGAACACCGCCTGGTGGTGATCAAACGCCGCTCCGAATTTGATCTGGCAAAAGCGCGGGCGCGGGCGCATATTTTAGAGGGTTTGCGCATAGCTTTAGCAAATCTGGATGAGATTATCGCGATCATCAAAGCCGCTCCGGATGTAGAACAAGCCCGCGAGCGTTTGATCAAACGTTTCAAGCTTTCCGATGTGCAGGCGCAGGCCATCCTGGATATGCAGCTGCGCCGCCTGGCTTCGCTGGAACGGAAGAAGATCGAGATCGAATACAAAGAGCTGCAGCTTCAGATTAAAGAGCTGGAAACCTTATTGAAATCGCCTGTTAAAATGCGCGAGCTGGTCGAGACCGAACTGCTGGCGATCAAAGAGAAATACAACGATAAGCGGCGGACGCGCATCGTGGTTTTGAAAGAAGGTGAGTCGGCCAAAGAACTGCTCACCACGAACGATATGACCCCGGCCCAGAATGTGTGGATCGGCATTATGGAAGACGGGATCATTGGCCGGGCGCATGAAGACGCACTCCCGCGCTTGAGCGGGCGCGCCGCTCCGCGCTGGCTGCTGCGCGCGACCACTCACCACACCCTATACCTGGCGGTCGAAGATGGGCGGGCTGCCGCCGTATCGGTTGAAGCCATCCCGGATGTCGAAAAATTTTCAGATGGGGTCCCTTTAAACAAAGTCTCACCGTTTGAGCCATACGAACCGTTGGCAGCTGCGGTCACCCTGCCAGGCGCGGAGGAGATCAACGGCGATGTCTTTTTGATGACGGTCACCCGCCTGGGGATGGTCAAGAAATCACCCGTAGAAGAGCTCCCTGGGCCTTCTACACAGCGCTTCGTGCTCGCCAGGACAAATCCTGGGGATTCGCTGGGTTGGGTGTTCCTGACCGGCGGCAGTGCCTCGGTGCTGTTGGTCACTGCGCAGGGAATGTCGATCCGCTTTTCGGAGCAGGAAGTACGGGCGATGGGCCTGGTAGCGGCGGGAGTCAACGGGATAAAACTCGGTTCAGCCGACCAGGTGATTGGCGCCGCCCGTCTGACAGAAGGAATGGAAATGCTGGCGCTGGCGGCAAACGGCAAATCCTGGCGGGTGGAAGCCAAAGATTTCCCCATCCAGGGTCGTTATGGTCAGGGGGTTCAATTATGCAAACTTGAACCCGGATTAAAGCTGAGCGGGATTCTGGTCGGCAAACGCACCCAGAGCGGCCTGGTCCACTTCCGCCAGGCAGCCGCCAAATCCGTGCGCCTGGATGAAATCAAACTGGGTAAACGCGGGCGGCTTGGACAGGACCTTTACCCGGTGAAGACCGGGGATGGGGTGGTTGACGTCACCCCGATACAGGATGGGCTGGCTTTCTGGAAAAAATCCGGACCGATGTCCAGAAACCAGAATGCAGCGCCTGGTGCTGACGGCGATGAAGATGCAATCCTGGAGATCGTCGAAGAGAACCAGCTTCAGGGGGCTTTGCCCGGGCTGGAAACAGCGCCAGCAGGAGAAATGAAACCGGCAGCCCGGCCGAAACCTGCGGCTAAATCCACCCGGCAGGCGGCCAAAGGCGCCAAGAAACCTGCTCCGCGACAGCCAGCTGCGAGAGCTAAAATAGCTGTGCAGGATGCGCCCCTGCTTAATCAGATTGAATCACCCGTGAAGCCGATATCCCCGGGCAGCAAGCAGAATGTAAGCGCTTCCAAAGCCGAAACACCGGCCGCAAAACCACCCGCGCCCGCAGCCCCGGAAAAAACTGTGAAGAGCGGCGCCCATTTGAAGACCGTACCGGACAAACCCGCGGCGAAGGTCTCGATCGAGCTGTCTCCAGCGGAAATAAAGATAAAGGCGAAGACAGATGGCAAGACCAAACCTGCTAGCAGCGCCCAACCGGCGCCCGAGAAAAAGCAGGCTGAGCCCCCGGTGTCTGCGGATAAACAACTGTTAAAGGCACAAAAATCGCGGCCCGCGGCGGCCGCTCCGCCGGAAGCAAAGCCCGCGAAAGCCGCCGCACCTAAAAAGGCAGGCGGTGGGACTGATGGCAAAACAGACGCCAAAGGTGCGCCGTCTGCCCCCAAAAAACCTGCGGCTGCTTCATCAGAACGGCGCTCTTCTTCCAGGGAGACCAAAACTGGCGGCGCAGCGCCGGCCGATATCCACGGCTGGGAGCAGGTTGATATTCCGCCGGTTGTTAAATCCGAAGATTTGAAAAAGGCGGCTGCAAAAAAGCCGAGCCGCAAGTCAAAATAATCAGTAGATAAAAAAAGCACCCTGTCCAGCTTTCGACAGGGTGCTTATATAATCCATGAAACCGGCAGGTTATGCGGGTGGGGGAATGTTTCCTTCCAGGCCTAACTGGGGGGCAATCGCGCGCATGGCAAGGATCACATGATCGACATGATCCCAAAGCTCGACACCGAATTCTTCAGCCGAGCTGGCGATTTCATCGCGGTTGGCGCCGGCGGCAAAGGCCTTGTCTTTCCATTTCTTCTTAACCGAGGATGAGGTCAGGTCATACAGGGAACGGGAAGGACGGACCAGGGCGACCGCGGTCACCAAACCGGTCACCTCATCGCAGGCATACAGCGCCTTTTGCATAGGGGTGACCCGCGGCACGCCGGTGTGATTGGCGTGGGCTAAAATCGCCAGGATAATCTCTTCTGAGACGCCGCGTTGTCGTAAGATGGGGGCGCCTGACTGCGGGTGGTTTTCTAAGGTAGGGTGGATTTCCCAGTCAAAATCGTGCAGCAGACCGGTTACTCCCCATAATTCGACGTCTTCATTCAGGCTGATAGCGTAAAACCGCATGGCGGCTTCTACAGAGAACATGTGATTGACCAAATTGGGGTTTTTGACAAATTCATGCACGATGGCTAAAGCTTCTGACCTATCCATGATTTCCTCCGTCATTATTCTGTAAGTTACCAAATATTGGTTCCGGATTTCCCAAAACCGGCAGGGGATGGCTGATCCAGACATCCCATAGGGCGACCGCACTGGCCGGAATTTCGCGGATATTGGCCCCGGTGACGTATTTTTGCCGGTCGGCGATCACACCTTTCGCCGGAAGTCCTAAAGAATTGCAGGTAAATACTGCGCGCGGCAGGTGGAATGCCTGAGTAATTAAGACCGCATCCGTGACACCAAATATGGCTTTCGCCCGGTAGCAGGTGTCATAGGTGCGCCTTCCGGCATAATCCAGGACAATGGCTTCACGCGGGACGCCCAGGTCCAAGGCATAGGCTAACATCGCTCCCGGTTCGTTGTAGTCCAGGAAACGGTTGTCGCCGCTCATCAATAATATTTCTACCTTGCCGGCAAAGTATAAGTCAGCGGCGGTCGCCACCCGGTCGCGCAAGACAGGGCTGGGGGTGCCATCCCACTGCAGTCCGGCGCCAAATACGATCGCCACGCGGCTGGAGGGGGCCTGGGAGGCCGGATAAATGCTCGGCCCGGCATACAAGTTAATGATGGCCCACGGAACCCCCAGGATGAGGATACAGGCCAGGATCAGATACACAACCATGCGCACCAGCCCGGGCAGCAGTTTTGAGAAAGAGAATTGAAATAATCCACTTGCATTGGAATGTTTTTGTTTAAACAACAGGTTACCATCCTACTTTCCAACCAGTGTATCCATTTTTACCTCAGAAAGAAGTAAATACTTGCGCAACGGGTCGTATACCGTGTCATCCACCGGCTGAAGGTCAGAAATTTCATAATTATTGGCGGTCGAAAACAACTGTTTCTGGTCTTTCACCAGGCTCTTCATGGCAAAACTCAGATCATCGCGCATTACTTTGGGGACACTGGTATGGAATGATATATTCATATTGGGGATGATTGGATCGATCTGGTAAATGATCACCACCCGGTTCATCACGTCGGTCAGGTCCTGCGTGATCGCCGTCGCGGTGCGCGGATCGCCGGTGGTGGCAAAGGTCGCTCCGAAATCGCAAATGCCGTTCACGTACAGCGCCCTGACGACGGAAGTATGGCTCTGGGTGATCACGCCTTCTTTGACTTTTACCCCTTGTTCGGAGAGAAGCCCAAGCGGCACCACATATCCGGAGGCCGAGGTTTTATCTACCCAACAGGGGCGAGTATTGTCAAACTGTTTGAGCGCGATGCCGGGGTTGGTGGTGTTTTGGCCTTTGACAGGGTCGAAATAAATGACGAATTTTTCGTTTACGTTGGCCAGGAATTGGGCGCCGTATTGGTATACACCAAAGTGGTTGGTCAGGAATGCCGGCAGCACCAGACCTTTTCCCTGGGCCCAGATATAGGTGAAGGGCTGTAGGAAGACGATATGAACTTTCCCTGCCTGTAAATCGCTTAAGAGATCGGTGTAGCTGGTATAAGTTTGTGAGCGCACCTGGTAATTAGAGATCCGGGTCAGGATTTGGGCCAATTCTTCGGCGGCTGTGCTGGCTTGAGGATCTTTGGTTTCAGAGACTATACCTAAAATGAGCGGGTTTTGTGAGGAGGCCAGCGGGTAGGGTGTAGGGGTGCGGGTTGGGAAGGGGGTCGTAGAGACGATCGGGGTGATGGTCGGGGTAGGGGAGGGGGTTTCAGTGCCACGCCCGCAGGCCCCCAGAATAATTGCCAGGGAAATCAAAAGCAAACTTACGGGCCATGAGGTCGATGAATTCAGTCTATGCATACCGGGAAGTGAACCCTTGCGAATTTACCTTGATTATAACCGGAGTTTATGCCCGATTTGTCCAATCGGGATGGGAATACCTGGAATTGACCAACTGGCGAGCGCGTTCCAATTCATCCGCAGAAGGCTCGGCGGCGAGGAGTTGAATATCCAGGGCCTGTTCAAACCCGGTGATGAAAGCCTGGGCTGCTTCCTGCCAGGTGACCACCCGGCCCAGGCAGGCCTCTACAGTCACCGCACGTTCCAGCAACCGGACTGCCGCAGACTGGCGCAAAGGTTCGCTGTCAAATTCTAATGCCTGCACGATGCGGGTCAGGTCCCCGGTTAATGGCAGGGAACCATGCTGAAGAACACCTTCCCGGCGTCGAGCTTGAGCGCTGCCGATCAGTTTCTTCCCGGCAACGGTAATTTCATAATTGGACGGCACTTCAAAGCAAACCGGTCCGGCAGGCGTGCTTTGCTGAACGCCGGCATGATCTTTTTCGGCCCCGGCATCGAGACCGAGTAAAGATAAAGCGCACAACAAAGCCTGAGAAAGACGGCGGTAACTCTCCAAAATACTGCCGTAAACGTGCGGTTCGCGCAGAGGGGCGATCACGGAATAGGTCAATTCATCGCTGTGTAAAATAGCCCGCCCGCCGGTAGGACGACGGACAAGATCCCATCCCTGGTTTGCCAACCGCTTTTGATCCACATCTTTGACGGGTTGGGCATACCCCAAAGAAAGACAGGCCGGCTGCCAGGCAAAAAGGCGCAAGGTCGGGAGCGCAGTATTTTTACCGACAGCTTCAAGAATCGCTTCATCCAATGCCATGTTCCACGGACCAGGAGCGGGGGATGTCAACAGCACCCGCCAGATGGTTTTTTCCATTTTCACCTCGGGTATAAAGTTCAAACCGATTATAACTGGAATTTGGAACCCGATTTTTTAGAATATATTCATGGAACTCGCTCAAGGTTCTATGCTAAACGTTTTGCTTAAAAAAGAAGAATGTAAAAAATATTGACATAAATTATTTGGGCGTTATAATTTTTATATCTCTTCAGTGTCTGGACCAGTCATGAAACCTTATCTTTGGACGATCCCGAACCAGAGTGTAAAGCACTTAAACAAACATGCAATTATTGACCTGATTCGCTTTACACCTGGTGGAATTTCACGGGGAGAACTCGCCCGCCAGTTAGGGTTAACCAGGGCAGCGATATCCACCATCGTCAACGACATGCTGAATGCTGGGATTCTCAGCGAACAAGAAAGGCAAACACCAAGCGGCCGTAAGCCCGTCATTTTAGAGATAAACCCGGTCCAGGGGTATGTGATTGGTGTAGATATGGGAGCCACCCATGTCACCTTAATTCTAGCAGATTTTGGGGGCAGGGTGATCCAGGAAATGTATATGCCCCTGGATATCAATATCGGCCCGAAGATCTGTCTGGGACAGGTGGACACCTACCTGCATGAAATGGTTTTAACATCTGGTCTTAAAATGGGGGATATCAAGGCTGTGGGGGCCGGTGTTCCGGGGCCGGTCGTTTCTGAAGCCGGGATGGTGAGCGGACCGCCGATCATGCTGGGGTGGGATGGCTTTCCCATCCGGGACACGCTGCAGCAGTATTGGGGCTGTCCGGTGACATTAAATAATGACGCCGAATTAGGCGCGCTGGGTGAATGGGCGTATGGCGCAGGGCGTGGCGAACGCGACCTGGCGTTTATTAAAGTAGGGGTAGGGATTGGGGCGGGATTGTTTCTGGATGGACGCATTTACCACGGTCTAACTGGCAGCGCTGGCGAAATCGGGCATATCACCATCGATGAGAATGGTCCGCTGTGCCAATGCGGCAACAAGGGCTGCCTTGAGGCGCTGGCAGGTGGACATGCGATTGCCAGGCGCGGGATTGAAGCGGTGCATAAAGGGCAAAGGACGATCTTGAGCGAAAAAAGCCCGGTAGAATCGATCTCTGCTCAAGATGTGATCGCAGCCGCCCGGCGCGGAGACCTGATTTCTCAGAAAATAATGGCGGAAGCCGGGTCTCATCTGGGAACTGCGATTGCCGGCCTGGTCAACCTGATCAATCCGGGGATGATCGTTATTGGCGGGGGGGTTGCCCAAATTGGCGATTTACTACTTGAACCGATCCGGCGCAGCGTGCAGGAGCGCAGTTTGCGCGTAGCCTCACGGTCTGTGCGCATTACAACCGCATTGTTGGGCCGCCGATCCTCAGGAGTCGGAGCAGTCGTGGCAGCGTTAACGCTGGTGCTGCACCAGGGCATCGATCAGAATTAATAATCTGGAATAACCAGGTGGTTGTGTGACGGATTTTATTTTTATTCATGGTGCTCCAGGAACTGGGAAATCCTCCCTGGCCTGGTCGCTCCAAGCCAGATTGCAGAGCCCGTGTTTTGAGTTCGGTTGGATTCCAGAGTTTCGAACGCGGAGCAACAGCACCATCAACTACGTCGAAGAAGAAGGACTGGCCTTTGACAACCTGTGCCTGGTGTTGAGAAATTACGTGCGGCATGGCTTTGACCGGATTATCGTCACCGACTTACGCGACCCGATCATCCGCCAGGTTCCGCGCAGGTTTTCTCGCTACGAATATATTCTGGTTACCCTGTGGGTGAATGACGAGCAAGCCCTTAAAGCCAGGGTGTTGGACGAGTCGCGGTCCAGCGGTTATCGCGATTGGAAAGAAGCCCTTGAATTGAACCGGACCTTTCGCAGCCGTCCGTTGATGAAACATGAGGTCAGGTTTAACAGCAACCAGCAAACGATTGAGGATTTGACCGGGGCAGTGGTGGATTTACTATGATCCAGGCATTATCGGAACCCTCTGAGCGCGTGAGTGTTGGTTTCCAGGTCGTATTCTCCCTGGCAAATGCCAGCGCTTTACTGAGTCTCATGCCCGTGCTGACCATTCTTGTCCCGGCTCAGGTATCCCGGATCGATACTGCGCAAACCGCAGCCAACCTGGCGATCGTCCTCCCGGCAGGTGCGGTTGGGGCATTTATCGGTAACCCGCTGGGCGGGGCGATGAGCGACCGTACCACTTCTCGTTTTGGCCGGCGGCGGCCCTGGATTTTTGTGGGCAGTGTGGCTACCGCGGGCGGTTTGGGACTGCTGGCTAACAGCTATTCGATCATCTGGTTGGCGATTGGTTGGTTTCTCGTTCAATTCTTCGGCAACATCCTTTTGTCTTCTTACACAGCGATCATGCCCGATCGTGTGCCTGTCGAGCAGCGAGGCACCACCCAGGCGATTATGGGATTGGCCTCACCTATATTTATGATCGCTGGTGCGTATTATCTGGGTCAAGTACAGGATTTTCGCTCAGGTTATTACCCAATTATTCTGGTAATGATCGTTATAAATGCCATCTTCCTGGGTGCATACCGTGAAACGGCCCTACCTCGTGGGTCATTGCCCAGGTTGAGCCTTAGGAATTTTGCCGGTTCTTTCTGGATTAAACCCCGCAGTAACCCAGAATTTAGTCTGGCTTGGTTGGCCTGGTTGATGGTCTGGACCGGCTACGGGTTGGGGACGGGTGGTTTCCTCTTTCTTTACCTGCAAAACGTGGTTGGGTATGAAACTCTGTTTGCCGGACACGCAGTAAAAGAGGGAATATCGTATATCCAAATCCTTTCCACGGCCTGTGGCGTTCCAATTATGATGGTGGCTGCGATTCTTTCTGACCGGTTAAAACAGCGAAAAATTTTTATAATGGGCGGAGTCGCGTTGGTGATGGGCGGTATGATCCTGCTTGGCGTGTCTTCGACCTGGGTGGTTGTGGCTTGTGCCGGCACCATGATCGGGGTTGGATTTTCCATATTTTACAGTCTTGGCCTGGCCATGATTTCGCAAATTTTGCCATCCTCCAGCAGCCGTGGGAAAGATCTGGGAGTAATCAATATTGCCTCGACCGTTCCCCAAATTATCCTGCCGGGTATTGGTGCCGCCGTGTTAGGCGCTTTCAACATATCCTCCCCCACCGGTTTTCAGATTTTGTTTGGCGCCGGGTTCCTGTTCTTAATTTGCGGGGTGTGGATGATGCGGAATATACGGAGTATCCGGTGAAGAGGATTACCTCCATCATATATTGGACCGTATTGGTCTTTGCCCTTTTCGGATTGGGATCGCAAATCTATCCGGCTCTCGCAGATTATTACAACAGCGCGAAAATTGCATTAACCTATCCCTACTCGCTGGATTATGGCGAAGGTCCGCTGTTAGACCAGACGATGCGCCTTTCGAAATTTGAAAATATCTATCACAGTACTTTTGCCGATCCACCTTACACCATATCTAACTATCCCCCTTTGTTTCCGCTGATACAGGTGCCATTTTACTGGGTTTTTGGCCCGGCATTTTGGTATGGGCGCCTGATTTCGATTTTGTGCGCTCTCCTGACCGCGGTGTTCATATCTCTGACGCTTTATTCGATTACGCATCGTTGGATTGCGGCTGTGGTTGGAGGGTATTTGCTGGTCGTCATTCCTTACATACAGAATTGGTCTATTCTAAACCGGATCGATGACCTGGCGCTGTGTCTCTCCTGGGCAGCTTTATACGTGGTCGTCCACGATGTTGGGCAGTTCAGGATGAAGCTGGTTCCACCCACTGCCAAAGATAATGAGGGTGAAGGAACGCCTGTCCTCAGGAAAGAGACCCTGGGGAATATGACCCGTGAAATCCTCTCCACCCGCCCATTTTGGATCGCCTCAGCTCTTTTTATCGCTTCGATTTTTACCCGCCAAACTTACATCCTGGCTGCCCCGGTTTCTGCTTTTTTCTGGCTGATTTTCGGGGCGCAAGGCAGTTGGAAGAAACGCTTTGTAAGGGCGTTGTGGTTGGGTGTGGTAGTGGGTGGCATAACTCTGGGTATATTCCTGGTAATTGACCTGGTCACTGCCGGGGGTTTCTATCTGAACATCATCATTTCCAATGTTAACAAGTTCATTTGGGATACTGTCTGGCATTATGCCCGGGAGATTCGAGATAAAATGTGGCCGTTGATCGGCCTGGCAGGTGCGTTCTTGCTTTCTGAGGGGATTATTGCCATTATCAGGTGGGCTGTGCGGTTTTATCGCCGCCGAAAGGCAAAACCGGGAGAGTCTATGCTGCGCCGCCCCGTCAACTGGCGAGCATCGAGCTGGGCGTTGGTCCTGCCGTACGTTCTCACGGCTACAGCGGGTTCGATCACCATCGGAAAAGACGGCTCCAACGTGAATTATCTGGTGGAATTTTCTGCCGCATTGAGCCTGGTGGGTGGTGCAGCCCTGGCAGCCACTTTTCAGTGGCAGCGCTGGTATGTTCGCCTGCCTCTTCACCTGGTCGTTATTGGCCTGCTGGCTTATCAGTCCAGCCTGTTAGTCGATTTAACTCGTAAAAGTTATGATTCGCAGCTGACGGATCGGGTAACTCATCTGGCAGATGTCGCCGAAATCGCCAAAATTGTGGCAGATGCTCCGGGGATTGTCCTGGCGGATGAATACATGGGACTGATCCCATTGGAGGGGAAGCAGTTGTACTTCCAGCCATTTGAGTTCAAACAAATGGCCGATGGCAAGATATGGGATGAAACGAAATTTTTGGATGATATTTATACTCATAAGTTCGATGTGATTCTTTGGTACGAGCCACCGACATGGAAGGAATCGATCACAGAGCGGTGGACTTCTGCTCAAATCGCGGATGTGGTAATCGCGTACGATAGGGCTGAGAAAATTGGTGATGTGTCCGTTTACCGCCCCAAAAAATAAAGCTGGTCCATAGGCAGGTGAACAGGTGAAATTTTTAACCAGAAAAGATTGGCGTTTGGGAGTTGGATGATGAAGAAGGCCTGGTGGAAAGAAAGCGTGGTTTATCAAATCTACCCCCGCAGTTTTTGTGACAGCAACGGAGATGGGATCGGAGATCTGCGCGGGATAATCCAAAAACTGGATTATCTCCAACAGTTGGGGATTAATGCAGTCTGGTTGAGCCCGGTGTATAAGACCCCCAATGACGATGGCGGGTATGACATCAGTGATTATCAGGATATACAGGATGAATTTGGGACACTGGCAGATTGGGAAGAAATGATCGGCGGGATGCATAAACGTGGGATCCGCCTGCTCATGGACCTGGTTGTAAACCACACTTCCGATGAACATCCCTGGTTTCGCGAATCTCGCAAATCGAAAGATAACCCATATCGAGATTTCTACATCTGGCGGCCGGCAAAAATTGGCTCAGCGGGCCGGACTGAACCCAATAACTGGGTGTCCTTCTTTGGCGGTTCAGCCTGGCAGGTTGATGAAGAGAGTGGGGAATATTATCTGCACCTCTTCAGCCGCAAGCAGCCGGATCTCAACTGGGAAAACCCGCAGGTGCGCGCTGAAGTCTACAAGATGATGGAATGGTGGCTGCAAAAGGGGGTAGATGGGTTTCGGATGGATGTGATCAATCTGATTTCGAAAGTGCCGGGTCTTCCGGATGCGCCCATCACCAATCCTGGCAGTCCGTTCCAATGGGGCGGCGCATATTTTGCCAACGGTCCGCGGCTGTATGAATTCTTGCAAGAAATGAAGGAAAAGGTGCTTTCGAAATATGATATTTTTTCCGTAGGTGAAACGCCTATGGTTACCCCGCAGATCGCAGCCGACCTGACAAACGAGCAAACCGGGGCCTTGAATATGGTGTTCCAGTTCGAACATATGGCGCTGGATTCAGCTCCTGGCGCCAACAAGTGGGAATCTGTGCCCTGGAAACTGGTGGATTTAAAGCGGGTGATGACCCGTTGGCAGAAAGGCCTTGAAAACCGGGGCTGGAACAGCCTGTATCTATCCAACCACGATCAACCGCGCACCGTTTCACGGTTTGGCGAGGACGGTCGTTACCGGGTGGAATCGGCAAAAATGCTGGGCACATTCCTGCATATGCTGCAAGGTACGCCGTATATATACCAGGGTGAGGAAATCGGGATGACCAATGTCCGTTTCGATACGATTGAGGATTACCGCGATGTTGAAACGCTCAACCTGTATCGTGAACTGGTCTTTGAAAAAAAGGCAGCCCCCGATGAAGTAATGAAAATGATCTACTTTAAGGGGCGCGATAACGCGCGCACGCCAATGCAGTGGAATGCCGGCCCTCAGGCGGGTTTTTCTAGCCAGGAACCCTGGATCAAGGTTAATCCCAATTACCGAGAAATTAACGTCCTGCAGTCTCAAGACGATCCAGATTCGATCCTGCATTATTACCAAGAATTGATCCGGCTGCGTAAACATAATCCGGTTATGGTCTATGGCACCTATGACCTGATCCTGGCCGAGCACGAACAGATCTACGCTTTCACCCGAACCTTGGAGGATGAACGTCTGCTGGTGATCTTAAACTTTAGTAAAGATACACCGTTGTTTAGCCTGCCGGCAGAGATCGTCTGCCAAAAGAGTGAATTAATCATCAGCAATTATCCGGTCACCCTGGAAGAAGATATCCAGCAGTTCCTCTTGAGACCTTACGAAGCCCGGGTTTATCGATTGGAATAGCCAGAGAACGTTATACAAACAGGCTGGATATACTCTAAAGTGAACCTAAGGTGTATTTAGTAAAAATTTTAGCAAAAGATTTAATCGAACCTTAAAAAAATCAGGCGATTTTAACGAAACTGATATATAATAATTCAACGAAGTTCATCTGTATTGTAGCCGTGATGAATGTGATATATAATGATTTACAAAATAGATAATTATCACGCAGGCGAATAAGATGATCAAGTCACGAGAGAACAAATGCCAATCTGGGTTTCGTAATCGTTGATTTCTATAGCCACTCCGTCTGCGTACCTCTGGAACAAGTTATCTTGAAAATGTGTCGCCTGAAACTGATGTTTTTGTAGCAAAGAACCGTTCTAAAAGCATATCGCGTCCTTTGTCTTTTAGACGTTTTTTGAAAAGACTTTCCTAATCAGGAGGTGAAGTAGAGAAGAAAAACAAGCTTAAAAGATTGTTTTTTGTTCGCGTTTTCTCAACCATATTCAAATTGGAGGATTGTAATGACTATCAAGAAATTAACACGCCGAGAATTTTTGCTAATGTCTGCGACCGGAATCGCTGGATTAGGTCTGGCGGCATGCGCCCCCGCGGCGACCCAGGCCCCTTCTGGTACTTCTGCTCCCGCAGCTACGTCTGCTCCGGTTGCCACGCAGCCCCCAGCCGGAGGAGCCCCCACCCCTATCCCTACGCAAGCCGCCACGGCGACTACTGTCCCAACTGCGATGGCAGCATCCAATGAGCCCCCCGCTCTGGCTCAACTGGTAAAAGATGGCAAATTGCCTCCTCTGGCCGAACGCCTGCCAAAAGTCCCCTTAACCCTGTCGCCTGTTGACAGCGTAGGCAAGTATGGGGGCCGAATCCGCAGTTTCTGGAAGGGCTCTTCGCCAAACTACTACCAGGAAAGCCAATATGGCCATTCTCCCCTGCGTTGGATTGACGACGGTCTGGGCATCGCCCCTGGCATGTGCGATACCTGGTCCGCCAATGCGGATAACAGCGAGTGGACCGTGCACGTTCGCGAAGGACTGAAATGGTCCGACGGTAAGCCCTGCACGGTGGATGATGTCATGTTCTGGTGGACAGATCTCACCCAGGCCACTGATCCCGGTTACCCTGATGCTGTGCCGGATTTTGGCCAGGATGCGAATGGCAAACTGGCAACCTTCACCAAGGTAGATGACTTCACCCTCAAGATCGGTTACGGCACCCCCTCACCTTTGACCGCCAAACGGTTGGCCATGTGGGTGAACGCTAACATAGGCCCGCGCTGGATCGCCCCTAAGCATTATCTGTCCCAGTTCCATCCCAAATACAACACCGCGGAACCGGACTTCAAAGATTTCAATATCAAGGCCGAGACCTGGACGAACCCAGACATGCCTACGCTGAACGGCTGGATGCTCACGGGGTACGAAGCCGCTAAGAGTATGACCGCGGAACGCAACCCTTACTACTACGTGGTGGACACGCAAGGCAACCAGCTGCCCTACATCGATGGTTTGGATTGGGTCAATGCCGCAGATGCCCAGGTGGAACTGCTCCTCGTCCGCCAGGGTTCGATCGATCACCAGCATTTCCATGACTTCACCCTGGGAGATATCTCTACGTTGAAAGGCACGCAGGATGCGGGCAACTACGACATCTATCTGTGGGATTCGGGTTCCGGCACGGCCATGATGTACTTCTGGAACTTCGATGCCAGAGACGAAAAATTGCGTGCTTTGTACCGGACCCCCGAGTTCAAGCAGGCCATGTCCTATGCTCTGGATCGCGCTACCATTCAAAAGACGGTCTACTTCGGCACCGGCATCCTGACCACCGGCACGATGAGCCCCAAGGCCTTCGAATTCAACTTCAATGCTGATGCCCAGGCTTATGGTAAGAAGGCTCGCGACATCTATTCGGCCTATGATCCAGCAAAAGCCAAAACCATGCTGGATGCACTCGGCTGCAAGGTCGGCGCGGATGGCAAACGCACATATCCGGATGGTTCCCCTCTTGAAGTCCGCATCGATGTTCAGGCAGACGCTAATAAGGAATGCCTGGACGTGATGGCTCTGGCAAAGACGAACTGGGAAGCTGTGGATCTGAACGTGGTTGTCAACCAGGTCACCCCGACTGCTTTTGATGCCCAATGGGCTTCAGGTGACTTAACCTTCCGCACCAACTGGGAAGTTGGCGATGGGCCTGACCACCTGCTTTACCCGAGCTGGGTTGTCCCCAATGAACCTACCCGTTGGGCACCTCTGTGCGGCAGACTGCTGCAATATGCAGGTACCCCCACTGAAAAACTTGAGGCGGATGTCAATCCCTGGGATCGCAAACCGCCGCGCTTTAACGTAAGTGACGCAGCTTACAAAGGCACCCCGATCGAGACGATCCAGGGCATTTATGCCAAGGCGATCATTGAGCCGGATGCGACCAAACGCGCCAGCCTGGTGTGGAACATGTGGGATATCCACGAGCAACAGGGTCCCTTCTTTATCGGGACCGTAGCGAACTACCCCAGGATCATCATTGTCAGCCGCAAACTGACCAACGTTCCGAAAAAGGAACAGCTCAAGCTAGGCGGTTTCGTCAATCCCTGGATTATCCCTTATCCTGCGGTGACCAACCCTGAAACCTGGTCTTACACATAAACTGAGTTAAACGCAAATGGCTGATGGGGGGGAGGAGCAGGCAAAATTGACCTGGAAAGCCCCTCCCCCCCTCTCTTATAGCAGAACTTGGAGGATATGGAGCGAACCATGTTTAATTACATTCTGCGCCGTTTGGGTTATATGGCGATCACCCTGCTGATTGTTGCCGTCCTGGGCTATGTCATCATCGAACTACCCCCAGGTTCTTATGTTGATTCTGAGGTCAACCGCCTACGCGCCCAAGGCGGTAACCTGACTCAAGGCCAGATCGATGCCCTCTACCGGCGCTACGGTCTTGATAAACCCGAATATGAACGCTTCTGGCTGTGGATCTCCCATTTTGTGGTGGGTGATTTTGGCCAAGCTTTTGCTTACAATATGCCCGTGGGCCAATTGATCTGGGGGAGGCTAGGTTTGACCCTGGCGTTCTCGATCATGGCATTAATCTTTACCTGGGTGGTGGCGATAGCTACCGGGGTGTACTCCGCCACCCATCGATATACCATCCCGGATGGCATCATTACCGTCCTGCAGTTTGTAGGGCTGTCGGTGCCAAATTTCTTATTGGCCCTGGTATTGATGGTTTTTGCCCAGAATGCCTTCCACATGGAAGTGGGCGGGTTATTTTCATCGGGGATGGAAAATGCTCCCTGGAGTTTAGCCAAGATACTTGACCTGCTGAACCATATATGGATCCCGGTGATTGTCATTGGCGCCAGTGGTACAGCCTGGCTGAGTCGCGTGATGCGTGCTAACCTGCTGGACGTGCTCAACATGCAGTACGTGCAGACGGCGCGAGCCAAAGGGTTGAAGGAAAGTGTGGTCACCTGGAAGCACGCCTTCCGTAACGCGATCCATCCTTTGATTATGGTATTGGGCGGTAGCCTGCCCGGCCTGATCTCTGGCGAAACGATCGTGGCGCTGGTGCTCAACCTGCCGACAGCCGGGCCGTTGTATTTCAATGCCTTGATCCAAAAGGATATGTACCTGGCGGGCGCTTTCCTGGTGTTCTTGTCCATTGCCTTGTTGATCGGCAACCTGCTGGCTGATATTCTGCTGGCCTGGGTTGATCCGCGCATCCGTTACGAGTAGCTTTCCGACGCAGGCTTGAGAAGAGGTAAAAAATGGCAGATATAGCGACTCCTATTCCGCAAGCACCCAGTGTGGATGAACCCGTCAACGAAGTCGGGCAGTTATCCCAGACGACGTTGATGCGCCTTCGGTTTACACGCAACAAGCTGGCTATGGTCAGCCTGTGGGGTTTAATCATCATGTATGTGCTGGTGTTCTTAGGGCCTTTTATTGGTCCCAATGAATACATGTATCAGAACCATGATTATGTATTTGGACCCCCGAGCCAATTCTCTCTGACTGGTCCGAATGGCCAGCTGGGTCTTTATATTTACCCGGTAACCACCGTCCTGGATTCGGTCAAGTTTGAATTTGTGCACACCTTTGATTACACCCAAAAAATACCAGTACACCTTTTTGTCAAGGGTGACCCTTATGTCCTGTTCGGTTTTATTAATTCGGACATTCACCTTTTCGGCACGGTTGACCCGGCACAGCGCATTTACGTTACGGGTGCCGATGCCATCGGGCGGGATATGTTCACCCGCACCTTGATGGGTGGACAGATTTCGATGACGGTTGGTTTATTTGGTGTGGCGATCAGCATCATTATCGGCTCCATCCTGGGTACCGCCTCAGGCTATTTTATGGGCCTGGCGGATGATGCCATTCAACGGGCGATCGAAGTGATCATGTCTTTCCCCACCATCCCCCTGTGGGCCGCCCTGGCGGCGGCTCTGCCGCCAATTTCAGATAGTTTTACGGCCCTGGACCGTTACTTTTTGATCACCGTGGTGCTCTCCTTTGTGGGATGGACGGGCTTAGCCCGCCAGCTGCGTGCCAAGGTGATGGCTTACCGCTCGGCTGACTTCTGCCAGGCGGCCATTGCCGCCGGCGCCACCGACTCGCGCATCATCTTCGTGCACATGCTGCCCAACGCCGCCAGTCATATTGTGGTGACAGCCGCACTAAGCGTCCCCAATATGATCCTGGGTGAAACTGCACTCAGCTTCCTGGGATTAGGTATCCTGCCGCCCATGGTGAGTTGGGGGGCTCTGCTGCGTGATTCACAGCAGGTCTCCGTCATCGTGCAGCATCCCTGGATCCTGATCCCGGGCGTAGCCGTGGTCATCGCGGTCCTGTTCTTCTGTCTCGTGGGCGATGGCGTGCGAGATGCAATCGATCCCTATTCGATCTAGACCAAGAAAGGCAGCGAGAATCCTATGAGCCAACAAATAGCACCCGCTCCGGCAATAAAAGCGGATACGATTTTGCGGATTAACAACCTCCATACCTATTTTTATACGGACATTGGGGTAGCCAAAGCCTTAAATGGGGTATCTCTCGACATCCCGGCGCGGAAAGTGATGGGTGTGGTGGGAGAAAGCGGCTGCGGAAAGAGCGTCACCGCCCTTTCCTGTTTACGCCTGCTTCCGAAATCGGCCAAAATCATGAAAGGTGATATCACCTTTTTCAAACCAAAAGAAAAAGGCTTTGAGACCATCACCCTGACGGATTTGGATCCGATGGGCCAGGAAATTCGTAACATCCGCGGCGAAGAACTGGCAATGATCTTTCAGGAACCGATGACATCGCTCAACCCCTCTTACACGGTGGGGGATCAAATTGCTGAAGCGATTATCCTCCATCAGAGTGTAGATAGCGCGGAAGCCAAGGTGCGTACGATTAAAATCTTGGATCAGGTGGGTATGTCTAATCCAACCGGTACCTTCGCGCGCTTCCCCCATGAGTTGAGCGGCGGTATGCGCCAACGGGCGATGATCGCCATGGGGCTTTCTTGTAACCCGGCCGTATTGTTTGCCGATGAACCAACCACTGCCCTGGACGTCACCACAGAGGCGCAAATCCTGGACGTGATGCGCGATTTGCAGGCTGAGTTAGGGATGACCATCGTCTTCATCACCCACAACCTGGGGGTGGTGGCTCAAATGTGCGATAATGTGGCGGTTATGTATCTGGGGCGCATCGTGGAACAGGCTTCAATCGATCCCATATTCTACAATCCCCTGCATCCTTACACCAAGGCCCTGCTGAATTCGATCCCGCACGCCGGCAGCAGGGGAGTCCACAATCGCCTGCAGCCCATTCGTGGGGTGGTGCCCGATCCCTACTCTCCGGTCCAGGGTTGTCCTTTTCACCCACGCTGTAATGCCTTTATGCCCGGCAAATGTGACAAAGCTGTTCCAGGAATCACTGTCAAAGAAGACGGTCATTTAGTGCGCTGTTTCCTGTATTCGGACGAGGTGGAAGAATGACAGAACAAACACTGACCGAAAAATTTAACGAGCGAAACGCTGGCCGAAAATAAGGATGACCTGTTGTTAGAGGTGATAGGTCTCAAAAAATATTTTCCGGTGCAGGGCGGTTTCATTAAAAAAGGCGTGGGCACGGTTAAGGCCGTGGATGGGGTCAACCTGTATGTGAAAAAGGGTGAGACTCTAGGCCTGGTCGGTGAAAGCGGCTGTGGAAAAACGACCGCTGGCCGCACAATCATGCGCCTGATGGAGCCAACCGCAGGTGAAATCCGTTTCAATGATCCTAAACAGGGATGGTTGAACTTGGAGAAATTGAATCACGACCAGATGCGCGCCGTCCGGCCCAATATGCAGATCATATTTCAGGATCCGTTCTCATCCCTGGATCCACGCATGACGGTGGAAAGGATCGTGGGCGAACCGCTGGTGATTAATCATCTGTTCTCCGGTCAAGACCTGAAGGACCGGGTGGCCGAACTGCTGCGGGTGGTTGGGATGCGTCCCGAGTACATGAGCCGTTACCCACATGCGTTCAGCGGCGGTCAACGCCAGCGCCTGGGAATCGCCCGCGCTCTGGCCCTGAACCCCAAGTTGATCGTATGTGATGAGCCTGTGTCTGCCCTGGATGTCTCGATCCAGGCCCAGGTGATCAACCTGCTGGAGGATTTGCAAGGCGACTTTAAACTGACCTATATCTTTGTGGCGCATGATCTGAGCGTGGTTGAGCATATTTCTGACCGTGTGGCTGTGATGTATGTGGGCCGCCTGGTAGAATTAGCTACAACCGACGAACTCTATTATGCTCCGCTGCACCCATATTCTGAAGCATTGATGGCGGCGGTTCCCAAACCCGATCCGCGGCGGCGTGAGCGGCCAATCAGGCTGCCGGGTGAAGTAGCCAGTCCGGTCAACCCACCCTCCGGATGCTATTTCCATCCGCGCTGTCGATATGCCAAGGATATCTGCAAACAAGAAACGCCTGGATTAAAAGAAGTTCTTCCCGGGCATTATGCAGCCTGTCATTTCGCAGGCGAGCTGCAATTGAGAGGAATTTCTACAGGAGTGTAAGATTGAATACAAATGCAAGTCAGGATAGCTGCCTGGTCAGTATCGGGCAGGCTTTTGCTTGGTTGGTAGCGAGTATTCTGGCAATCATTTCTGGACTCTATTTACGGGAAGCGATTTTAAGTATTGCCAGTCTTTTCCAGGCTGCGCAGTACCAGGTGTACCGGCAAAAAGGTGGCCTTGGACTGGATTTTCAAACGGGTTACATGATTTCATTTCTAGACAATGTCGTGCTGCTTACCCTGGGAATCACGATAATTGCCGCGGTGATCGCGATTGAGTATTATTTGCGCAAAGGGCGGGCAAAAGGGCTGCTGTTGAAGCGCATTGGCATTGTGGCAGGAATTGAGGTGGCGATCATCTTAGTTTCAATTCTCATCCGGACGGTCATCTAGGAACGTCGCTTTTTGCTGCGCATTCCTCGGCTTGTAAGCCTTATTGAGGAACCACGAATAAGCACCATGCATCACGATTGAATATCGTGGTGCATGGTGCTAGTTTTTTGCGCGCAGTTTCTAGAGTTTCCAATTTTTATCGCGCGCCCGGGGGATGTCGATAAAGTCGATTTGCTGTTCGAGCGCCTTTAATTTATCTTCCATGCGGAATAGAGCCTGAATCAGTTGTTTTTTGCGTTCATTCCAACGCCATCTGCGGAAAACCCCCACGATGCCCGAGGTTGATTGATTAAGCTTAATCTTCAGGCTGTCGTATTCATTGCGGGCAGTTTGCTCGATCATAATCGTGTTCCAGTATTGAGCTTCCAGAGGGGAAACCATTAACCTCTTTATAAATTCCTGAGTCATACTGGTCATCATTTCAACAGCGAGCATGCGCTGGTTTTCTTCCAATTCAGATTTGAAAGCTACCTGGAGCGAAGAATAGGCTTGCATGAAAATGTCCAGCACTTCTCGCTCCTCTGCCTTATACTGCATGCGTTTTTTAGGGTTTAGCTTTTGGAATAAATCTTGAGCCTCTTGAAATGCGTCCAACCCGCGCAGGTAAGCTAACTGCGAGTCCAAATTGAGCGTTTTTCCACATTGCCGGCACGTATATTTCCATAAATCACCTGGGACCAATAATTCCGTGTCACAATAAGGGCAGGTGAGGGCTAAAGATTCATCCATCATTGGGCCGGCTTCAAATCAGAAAATTACCTTAAACGATATCGATAGTGGTGATCGTATTAAAAAACATGGGCAGCCAATAATCAAAATCTTCGGGCGTGCGGCCCTGGGCAATAACGATCAACTGGCCTTCGCCCCAATACACATTGCGCACCCAGCGTTTGCGGCGGTCGGAATCTTCCAGGAATGTGAAACGGGCATCGAACAAGTTGACCGAATCGGAAAGTGATTCTTCGAATGATTCAATTTCAACGCCAGGAAGGGAACGGATGTCCTTTTGAAAGGCTTCGCGCAGGATGTCGATATCATCCGGGGTCACTTTCACCTGGAGTTTGTGCTTTTCCATCAGGATGCTGGTATTAATATCATCCGCGTACGGTGAAAAAAGATACCCTCTGTGGTTCCGTTTTAATTTCGTTTGATACCAATCACTGGGCAGCCAGGCCGAAAAACCACCCCCCTTATTGAAATGATTGGTCATACCGGTATATGCGGGATGCCCATTTAATTCATTCGCCATTCCTGACCTCCATTGAGAAATTCATAACCTGAAAGGTGATTATAGCAGGGAAAATTGGGGAAGAAAAGATCTGTATATTCTGTTTATCCAAGAACGCATAAAAGAATGATGATTAGGATTATAATTTTTCCAACCAATTTTTAAATAAAAAGGATTCCATATGGCCCTCACAGAAGGTTGGAAGCGTCGTCTTGAACGGTGGCAAAAAGCCATTACCGGAAGCGTTTATGCTCCTTTGAGCCCGGTTGAATTAACCGGTTTCACTACCCTGGAACAACTCTCGTCTGAGCAGGCCCTGACCCGTGCGTTCAGGCCCACGCCCGCCGGAACGTCCTGGGGCGCCAAGTGGGAATATGGATGGTTCAAAGCGCAGGTGGTCCTGCCGGAAGCCGCACAGGGAAAGCGCATCGTTTTTGCGATCGACGAAAATGTGCTGGAACTCAACTGGCATTTTGCGGTGGAAGGGCTGGTGTGGGTCAATGGGCGCGAGGTGGGCGCGCTGGATTTTGGCCATAAGGCAATAACCCTGACATTGAACGGCCAACCTGGCGACCAATTTGAAATATTAATGGAAGTATATGCCGGACATGGTGTCCGTAATGAAGGTGGGGGGCCATTGATATATGGCAAACAGACCGTGCCTGAACCGGGTCCGACCCAAATGGTCGTCCCCCCGGCCAGTTTTGGCGTGTGGCGGGAGGAAGTTTTTCAATTGGGGATTGATTTCATGACCCTGTTTACCGCACGGAACGTCATAGATCAGAATTCGCTGCGCGTGGCTGAAATCGACCGGGGTTTGATGGACGCCACCAATCTGATCGATATGGAACTGCCAGAACAGGAAATGCTGGAAACGGTAGAAGCCGGACGGGCGCGCCTGAAACCCCTGTTGGCAAGTGTGAACGGGTCTACCGCCCCGGAATTTTTCGTGTTCGGTCATGGGCATCTGGATATTGAGTGGCTGTGGCCTTTGGCAGAGACCGAGCGCAAGATGGCTCGGACTGTGGGCACCCAGCTAAGTTTGATGGAAGAGTATCCGGAATATAAGTTTTTACAAAGCCAACCCCACCTGATGAACATGCTCAAGTTGGGTTACCCTGATCTGTATGAACGTTTCAAAACGGCTGTAAGATCTGGCAATATTATTGTCGAAGGCGGGATGTGGGTCGAAGCGGATACGAATATTACCGGCGGTGAGAGCCTGATCCGCCAGTTTATTCATGGCAAGCGTTTTATGAAGGACGAGTACGGCGTCGACAGCCAGATATTGTGGCTTCCGGATGTTTTTGGTTATTCCGGCGCGCTGCCGCAGATTATGGCTGGATGTGGCGTGACCGGCTTTATGACTTCCAAAATTTTCTGGATTTACAGCGGCGGGGATCCATTCCCATACAATAATTTCATCTGGGAAGGTATCGACGGCACCGGGGTCAAGGCTCATCTTTATAATGGCTACGGTCATTTCCCGCTCCCTTCCGAACTGCTCGAACAATGGAATACTCGCAACCAGCGCAACGATATCTCCTCGATGGTTTTCCCCATCGGCTGGGGAGACGGTGGTGGCGGAGCGAGCCGTTCTCATCTGGAATTTTTACGGAGAGAGGCTGACCTCGAAGGTATTCCGAGAGTACGCATGGCCGGACCGGTGGAATTCTTCAAAGACCTTGAAAAACGGGGACCTTTCAGGAACCGTTATGTCGGCGAGCTTTACTTTCAGAACCACCGCGGGACGTATACCTCGCAGGCCAGGACCAAGAAGGGCAACCGAAAGAGCGAAATTGCCCTGCGTGAAGCGGAACTGTGGGGAGTGGCTGCCCGTGCTTTGAAGGGCTTTGATTTTGGCCCAGCCACCCTGGATGCAGCCTGGAAGATCGTTTTGCTGCATCAATTCCATGATGCATTGCCCGGATCGTCGATCCACCGGGTTTACCAGGAAATCGAGCGCGATCATGAGATTGTGATCTCCCAAGCGCGGAATCTGGCCGTTCAAGCCGCCAGCAAGATCGTGCGAAGCGGGGCGGGGGGAGGAACAGTTTTTAACTCACTTTCCTGGCCGCGCACCGCGCTGGTGGAACTTCCGGAAGGCGTAACCCCAGGCGGCCTTCACCAACAGGTGGGTGACAAGACCCTGGTCGAAGTTGATCTGCCAGCCTGTGGCTGGGCTGATGTGACCCAGCATACCCCAGAGCCAGAAGGTTCAGCTGGTTCTGTGATGGCTACTGACCGCACCCTGGAAAATGAATATTTACGAGTAGAGTTTAACGATCTGGGAGAAATTATCAGCCTGAAGGATAAGGAGACGGGGCGAGAACTGGCAGCCGGCGCAGGCAACAGCTTCAAAATGTACAAGGATGTGCCCGGATGGTTTGATGCCTGGGATATCGACCCGCAGTACATCGATTCCCCGGTGGAACTGCCTGCTCAGGCTAACCTGACCCTGGTAAGCGCCGGGCCGCTGGTGGCTGAACTGAAACTTTCCCGAAAACTTTCGGATCAGTCAGGCCTCACCCAGATTATCCGGCTGCGGCGCGGCAGCCGGCGGATTGATTTTGAAACCACTGTCGATTGGCAGGAAAGCCACAAATTGCTCAAGGTGGCTTTCCCGGTGGATATCCATGCGGAAGAAGCGATCCACGAGATCCAGTTCGGACACATCCGCCGCCCCAATCATTATTCGCGGCCTTATGACGTGGACCGGTTTGAGGTGAGCAACCATAAATGGTCGGCCCTGGCGGAAGAAAACCGGGGTGTGGCAGTGCTCAATGATTGTAAATACGGCCTGAATGTGCTCAAGAACCAGATTAACCTCACCCTGCTAAAATCTTCCCTGGCGCCGGATATGACGGCGGATAAGGGCATCCAGATCTTTACCTACGCGGTGTATGCCTGGAACGGAAGCCTGGCGGAGAGCGGCGTGGTAAAGGAAGCGTATGATCTGAATGTACCCGCATGGTCAATCCAGGGTAGGGTGGATGGCCCGACATCCCTTTTCTCTCTGGATGCTGAGAATGTCGTAATTGAAGCGGTTAAACCGGCCGAAGATGGCAGTTCAAACGTGGTGGTCCGGCTGTACGAGGCGATGGGCATGAAAACGAGCTGCCAGTTGAAAACCAGCCTGTCAGTGGAAAGCGCCGTGCAGGGAGATATGCTCGAAAACAAGCAGCAAGACCTGGTTTATAGGGATGGCAGCATACGTTTAGATTTTCATCCCTTTGAAATCAAAACTGTAATCCTGAGCCTGTAAAACATAGGGGTGTTTTTCCCGGCGTCGATGGGAAAAACACCCCTGAAATAAACTCTTGCGCTTTGTTGATGATGGCCCTGTGTCTGGGGGAATATTATCGCGGCCCTTAAGATCGTTGGCCTGTCCCGAGAAAATCAGTTGGTGATAATTCCGGCTGGCGGCTCCTGGCAACAGGAATTATTTCCCCAAAAGCTTTCTGGCAGATCGAATTTTACGGTGGATTTCAATATTTTCCAGGAAAGTCTTGCGGTAATAATTTTCCCGAGGGATAAAATCGTATACCCGCATCATTTCCCGATAAGCTTTTTCGAGAAAATCGTTGGCCTCTGCCTGTCGATGATTGGCTGTCAGGACCTGGCTGTAGACGAAAAATATCTTTTCGGTAGAGCACTCGATCACGTTGACATATCCAAAGGTGTTATAAAGTTCAACCGCAGTCTGCGAGGCAGTTAACGCTTTCTGTAATAGCTCACCCAATTCCTGCTCGCTGGTGGAGTACTGCATCAGACCCAGGCAGCTAACCGCCGCCTCGCAGGCACTTGCCATCAGGTACTGGCGGGAAACCAGCTTGTTTTGTCCCATTTGGGAAATATCTGCGGAAATTTCCAGGGCCTCCTTGAGGCTTTTAACATCACCCAGGGCATTTAACAGCAGGATGGAAACCATCTTTAGCCCAACGCGTCCCAGTTCATACACATTTTTTTCGGCGAGAGGGGTGGCAGCCTTCAATGCTTGTTGGGCGCCGTCGAATTGGCTGAGAGCAATCTGAATTTGGGCTTTACGCAGCAACGGGAAGACTCTGCCTGAAACCGGTTCCAGGATATTCAAAGATTCCTGGACGAGCAATAAACCTTCTTCAAAATTGCCCAGGTTTAACGCCTGGATTTGCCCACAAAACATGAGCGTATTGGCTTCCTCGAAACGATTGCCGATCTCCCTGGCGATCTTCAAACGTTTTTGTTCGAATTCAACCAACCTGCGAAAGTGATCCCCGGTTCTTTCATATTTTGCGCCCATCACCCGCAGCAAGGTCATTTCTGCTACCCGATCATTTAATTCCTGGCAAATCGGTAAGGCAGCATTGAGGTATTCCATTCCCTTTTCTAATTCGTCACGACCGACATAGGCATGACCCAGCCCAAGCAGAATCATGGCTTCATACTGGCGGTCTTGAATTTCTCTGGAAAGAGCCAGGGCTTGATCCCCCACCCCCACCCAGGTAGGATCATTTAAAAGGTTTTTCTGGCTGGTAATTGCCAGCAGGCAGTTCATTTCGCGGCGTTTATCACCAATTTTTACCGCAAGGTCCAGAGCCTCCAAAGCGAGAGGAACACCTTGTTCTAATTCGTCACAATCGTCCGCGGCGGCGACCCCGGGTTGTTCCAGCAGGGCATCGATCAACCAGATGGGATCTTCATCCATCTGCCGGGCTAAAGGCAGCAAAGCCCGGGCATCTTCCCAACCTTCTTGAATATTCCCGATCAAAAAATGCACAGCCCGGCGGCCATTAAGTGCTTCAAATTTTTGGGTCTGGATGGCGTAATACTTCGAGCCCTTTTGAGCAGTCCCCTTTTCAATTTGTTCCAGCAGATCGATGGCGCGCGAATAATAGCGCAGTGCTTCCACGTTGGCGTAGATATTCTGGGCGTGCTGTGCGGCCTGCAATGTATAGAAAAGCTCTTTTTTGATGTCGCCGGCGAGACGGTAATGATGGGCGAGGAGATTATAATAGCGGCGTTTTCCTTCACGGAAAACCAGATCCTCAATATATTCTGCAATTTTAAGATGGTATGCAGTCCGTTGGTTAATCAGCAGACTTTCATAAGCCACATCACGGATGAGTGATGAGTTAAAAACATACTCCATTCCCAGGTCTTCGACATTGGCGCGTTCGTAGATAAACCCCGCGCGCTGCAATGTAATTAATTTCTCTTGCAGTTCTTTGGTTGATAGGGAAGGATAAGCCAGGGCTTGCAGGGTGTTTATCCAGAAAATTGAGCCGATGGCAGCTGCCATTTGTAACACTCTCCGCTCGTCTTGGGGTAACCGGTCAATCCTCGCCATGAGCAAGCCCTGTAAGCTGTCTGGCAGATCGAGCGAAGTTACTGGCTTTTCCTGCTTCCAGGTACCATGTTCATTATCTTTGACCAGGGCTCCCAGCGTGATCAACGAGAAAACCAATTCCTTAATGAAGTAGGGATTTCCCTCCGATTTCTTGATGATGAGGTCGCGTGTTTCCGTTAATAGCACCTGTTTACCCAGGAATTGGTCCAGGAATTCGCCGCTCTCTTCCTGCGTTAAGGGCGGCATAGGAAGATGGACCAGCCGGTGAGGGTAGTTTGTTTCCAATTGGTGCTCAAATTCCCACATCGGTGAATCGCGGTCTGGACGGTAGGAAAGCAGCCACAAAATGGGGTGCGTATCGCATAATGGCAGGCAATAATCAAGCAGGTTCAATGAGGAGGCGTCCGCCCATTGAACGTCTGCAAAAGAGATCACCAGTGGACCTTGTAGGGTCAGATTCTGAATCCAATCGCGCACCGTCTTGAATAACTTGCGTTTCAAGGCTTCGGCATCCATGTGGCGCAGGGTTTCGGTGGCTGTTTCTTCTATTGGAGTGGATAAGAATGTGGCCAGATTGGGGTATTCTTTCTCAACATCGGTATCCCAAAGGGTCTCAATTTGTGCCCGTAAAACGGCGGTCACCTCTCCGGCTTGATTTTCCGGTTGAGCATCGAGCCAGCCATAAATTAAATCCAACCATATCGAGTAGGGGCGCAGATGGCCAAATGACCGGCAGCGACCGGTCATCCATTGGACCGCTTTCTTGGATATTTGGGTCTCTTGTGCCTGCAGATTTTGTCCAGCATCTCGGCCCTGCGCAGCCGCCATCAACGCATTTTGGCGCATAAAATGCTGGCGCATCTGGTTCACCATAAAGGACTTGCCCATTCCCTTGGCGCCAGTAATGCGCACGATCCCGCCTATGCCGGCGTGCAAATCTTCAATGCTTTTCTTGAGGATTTGTTGTTCGTTGTTCCGTCCGATAACCCCGTGGGTGAAACCAAATGCGCGCGCATCCTGACCAGGCTCCACCGCTTTGTTGAGGGCTAAAGGCCGGTAAACCGGCATGGGCTGGCTCATGCCCTTAACCGGGATCTCACCGATCGGATGCCATTCAAACAGGTCACGCACCAGGCGGTAGGTATTGTCGCTCACCAGTACAGTGCCAGGCTCAGCCGATGTTTCCATCCGCGAAGCCACTGTCAGGGCTTCGCCCATGGCTGTATCCTCACTATATTTGGCATCGCCCACACTGGCTACAATGACTTCTCCGGTGTTGACGCCCACTCGCATGGTAAGCTGGTCGCCTTTACTCCTGGACAATTCTGCCGCAACCGGCGCTAATGCCGTTTGCATAGCCATGGCGCAGAGTACCGCGCGTTCCGGATCATCTTCATTGGCAGTTTTTACGCCAAAAAATGCGACCAACCCATCTCCGCGGAACTGCCCGACTTCACCTCCGTAGCGAAATATTTCAGCTTCAAGAACCTGGAATACATTGTTCATCACCTCGACCCAGGCTTCTGTGCCGATCTGCTCGAGCAGTTCGGTGGAACCTGTGACATCCGCAAATATCACCGAGGCGACCCGCCGTTCCCCCAAAAGGGGAATGGAACCTGTTTCTCCAGGCGCGACAGCGCCCTCATGCGTCACCAGACCCGGTACGTGAGGAGAGGCGCTATTGGAAAACGTTTTAGCAGGTGGCGCAAGACGAACGCCAAACTCCACGAGGGGGAGAGCAGCGCCACACATCCCGCAGAAATGGTAATTGACCGGATTCACAAACTGGCATTCCGGGCAAATCTGCGTGAGGGCGGTCCCGCAGTTACCGCAAAAACGCATTTCCTGGGGAACTTCAAAGTCACAATTAGGGCACTTCATAAGCTGTTATTGTACTTGAAAACGAAGCGCTCTGATTGGAGCGCTTCGCTGATTGTAAAACTCCAGGCGTGAGCGATTAAGAGAATCCAGGGCAATGCGGAAGCGTTTGGCCAATTCCTGGAGGATAAAGACCGCCATATCTGCATCCTGTCGAAGGGTGGCAATAAAATCCCAGCGAGTTAAAACCAGGCAGGTAGTGGGTTGAGTAGCCACAATCGAAGCAGTGCGAACCCCGGATTCATCGAGCAGAGCGAGTTCTCCAAAGAAATCTGAAGGCCCAAAGGAATTGACAAGGATCTTCTCCCCATCCATACGTACGCGGGTCACATCAGCCTTTCCAGCGGAAATAATATAGAAGCCTTCGCCCCCATGCCCCTGTTCGACGATTACATCGCCTGTATCGAAGGTACGCTCAATCATTCGGTCAGCCAGACGTTGAATCTGACGATCCTTAAGCCCATTAAATAATGGAACTTTGCCGATAACTGACTTCTTCATATCCGCACTTGCCATGTCTCGACTCCTTTTGACTGAACTTTTTATAGATTTGTATGAGAATTAATCTTCACACAACATAATTATACTTCGATCTTTTTTTATCATATAGAAAAAGCATAAATATTTTGAAATCCAAATTGTGTTAAAATAAATCCCCATTAATCCTTACATTATCGAGCAAAACATGAAACCTGCTTCTGACCTGATTCATCTCGTAAACCCTCGTGCAACGGTAGAAGTCCACCTGCCGGATGGGCGCGTACTATGCGGTCCGCGCGGAACACCCATCGGCACATCTTTAAGGGAGCTGCCAGATTGGGACCACCGGGATCCGATTGTGGGCGCGGTAGTGAACAGCGAACTGCGCGAATTGACCTACCCGATCGATATGGATGCCCGGGTGAGCGTTGTAAAAATGTCTGACTCTGATGGGTCGCGAATTTACCGGCGCTCGATCACGTTCTTATTGGAAGCGGCTTTTGAAGACCTATATCCGAACGCGGATATTTCCGTGGACCATTCAATGTCTTCAGGCGGTTTCTTCTGCACGGCCATTAACCGCCCACCGCTGCACAAGGATGAGCTTGCCAGACTCGAGAATCACATGAAAGAACTGGTACAGGCAGATCTGCCTTTCGAACGGAAGGTCGTTCCCCTGCAGGAAGCGATCGATTATTTCACCTCAAAGAACCAATTCGAAAAGGTTCAGTTGATCCACTACCGCAAGAAGGAGAATCTGGTTCTGTATAATTTGGGGGAACGGCGGGATTACCACCACGGCTATATGGTGCCGTCCACCGGTTTTTTGCGCTGGTTTGCCCTCACCGCGATGGGAGAAGGGTTTGCCCTGCGTTTCCCGCGCCGCCAGGCGCCAAACGAACTGCCTCCCGTGCCAGATTCAAAGAAGCTGCTGTCGACATTTCGCGAGTACAACAACTGGTTGGTGCGCCTGGGGATTGAAAATGTAGGCGCATTGAACAATGCCATTACCAATAATCAGGCCACAGAAATTATCCTGGTATCCGAGGCGCTGCACGAACACCGTATCGCCGAAATCGCCAGCCGGATCCTGGAAGCGACCAAGGATTTGCGGATTGTGCTGATCGCCGGCCCTTCTTCATCCGGGAAGACCACGTTTTCCAAGCGTTTGGCCGTCCAGCTGCTGGCTCAGGGCATCTCTCCTTTTCCATTGGAACTGGACAATTATTTTAAAGACCGTGAAAATACACCCAAGGATGAAAAAGGCGACTATGATTTTGAGGCTTTAGGGGCATTGGATACTGTCCGGCTGCAGACGGATTTACAGCACATGATTATGGGCGAAGAAGTCCAGCTCCCCAGATTCAATTTTCGGCTGGGAAAAAGCGAACCGGGCGAAGTCGTTCGCCTGCAAAAGGACCAGCTGGTGATCCTGGAGGGCATCCACGGATTGAACCCGGGGCTGCTGCCGGATATTTCGCAAGATCAAACGCTGCGGATTTATGTTTCCTGTTTAACCCAATTAAATTTGGATCGACACAACCGAATCTCGACCACCGATACTCGATTGCTGCGCCGGATCATCCGCGATGCCCGCGACCGGGGTTACAGCGCCCAACAGACTATTGGCCGATGGGATTCAGTCGGCCGGGGTGAGAAGAAGCATATTTTCCCCTACCAGGAGAACGCGGATGAAATGTTTAATTCCGCCCTGGTGTACGAATTATCCGTGTTGGCGCCGATGGCCGAACCGCTGCTGCGCCAGTCAGCTTTCGGCACGCCAGAATACATCGAGGCCAAGCGCCTGCTTGCTTTTCTGCAGTGGTTCGAACCCATTGATGAAAAATTAATCCCCGACAACTCCTTGTTGCGAGAGTTTATCGGGGGATCAATTTTGAAAGGTTTCACCCTGTGGGAAACCAAAAAAACAAATGGGGAATTTACCGTGTAATCGGGATAAAAACCTTTTTAGACCCACCCGCGGGGTTATTTGATCTGCTGGCGGATGACATGAGAAAGCCGTTCGATCCCGTTGGCGATTTGGGTTGGGTTTGAGAAAGAGAAGTTTAAACGCAATGTGTTTTGACCGCCGCCATTGGAGAAGAACGACTCGCCGGGAACGTAGGCAACTTTTTCTTTGATCGCCTCGCGGAACATTTCCGTCGTCGAAATATGCTCCGGTAAAGTCGCCCACAGAAACAGCCCACCGTGAGGCTGGTTCCAGTGAACCTCAGCCGGCATCAATTCAGTCATTGAATCGAGCATCACGTTGCGCCGTTCGCGATAACAGGCCACAATTTTCTCAACGTGGCGGTCAATGAAGTTATTTTTGCTGACTTCGTAGGTCACGATCTGGTTAAAGACAGCAGTATTTAAATCGCAGCCCTGTTTGGCCTGGACCATTTTACGAATGATTTCTGGGGGAGCAACGACCCATGCCAGGCGAAAACCTGGGGCCAGGATTTTCGAATAGGTGCTCAAATAGATCACATTCCCGTTATAGCTGCCCTTATTCTCACGAGTCTGGTCATCCAGGACGTAAACCGGAGGGAGGTGCTCGCCTTCAAAACGCAGCCGGCCGTAAGGGTCGTCCTCGACGATCGGTACGCCATAGCGGTCGGCCAGTTCCACCAGTTGTTTGCGCCGTTCGAGGAGCAAGGTGCTGCCAGATGGGTTTTGGAAAGTCGGCAGAACATAGATCAGTTTTGGCCCAAGGCGTAAAGCCTGTTCCAACTCAGCAGTGACCATGCCGTATTCGTCCGTTCGGACCGGGATATACTCGGCGCCGTACGAATTCCAGGCCTGGAGTGCGCCCAGATAAGTTGGCGATTCGACCAAAATGTGGTCGCCCTCGTTAATGAATATTTTACCGAGCAAATCCAGGGCCTGCTGCGAGCCAGAGGTGATGAGGATGTTTTCAACAGACAGCTGGGCGCCCTGGCGGATCATGTATTGGGCAAGCTGTTCGCGTAAGGGGGTATATCCTTCGGTCATACCGTATTGCAAAGCCTGGGGGGCCTGGTCACGCAGCACGCGGATGGAAGCTTCGTTAAATGCCTCGGCCGGAAAAATTTCAGGCGCGGGCATTCCCCCGGCGAAGGAAATGATCTCCGGGTTTTCGGTCAATTTGAGAAGCTCGCGGATCACGGAATTCTTCATTCCCTGGGTGCGTCGAGCGTAACGGTGCTCCCAACTTGTTTGCATCATATCAATCTCCTCTTTCAGGCAATCTTATTTATAACTTCGGGAAGCGGCTGCATACCGTCGCGGGAGTGGGCAGGGTTACCCGCTCGCCAGGTTTTAGCTCGGCAGGCATCTTGCCCGTGGTTTTTGGCGCGCCCTGGTAGATGGCTATGGGGATCCCTTCTTGCGCATATTTCATCTCGATGAAGGCCTGACCGGTGAGATACCCTTCGCTGTCCACCGCGCAGGAGGTGACGGTTCCAATCACACGGCCTTTAGGCTCCAGTACGGGATCCAGGTGGTGGGCCATCCGCACTCCTTTTTCGTTGAAGCGGAAGCGAACGACCACGCCCTTGCGGTTTTGTTCGCGTTCCAGGTACGCCTGGCGCCCGATAAACCACGGTTTATAAGGCTTTACGTAGCCGCCAAATCCGGCTTCAGCCACGCCCAACCCCATGTCGCCGCCCATTTCATGCCCATAGAGCGGCAGGCCGGCTTCGGTGCGCAGCAAATCGCGCGCGCCCAGCCCGCAGGGTTTCAGGCCCAGGGGTGTCCCGGTGGCAAGCAGCGCATTCCACAGTTCAACGGCTTTATCCGGATGGACGAAGAGCTCAAACGCCATCCTCTCGCCGGTATACCCGGTCCGGGAGACCACCAGGTCAAAGCTGCCGACCTTTGCGTCGCACAGTTCGGTGCGCTTCAGGCCCATGATTTGCTTGCGAGTGGCAGGGTTTACGCCCAGCGCCAGCAAGATTTCACGGGATTTTGGTCCCTGCAGGGCGATATCCACGCGCATATCTTCCCCGGCCTTTGGGTCGCGCAGATTGCGCAAGGTGACGCAGCGGCCAAAGGCGCGCACCCAGGGCCGCTCTGCATCGATCAACACTTCGCCCTGGCGCACGGCATTCAACCAGGCCCAGTCTTTGTCGTCATTTGAAGCATTGACCACCACCAGATATTTTTGATCGGCCCGGCGGTAAACCAGGGTATCGTCGATCACATTCGAATGGGGATCCAGAAAATGGGTATAGCAGGATTCACCGACGGCTAAGGCACTGATATCATTCCCGCATACGCTGTCCAGGAACAACACCGCGTCCGGACCTTCAGCCTGGTAAACGCCCATGTGGGAGACGTCGAACAATCCGGCAGCCTGGCGCGCAGCCAGGTGCTCCTCGACGACCGAGGTATACCAGACCGGCATATCCCAACCGGCAAACGGCACCATCTTTGCACCCAACTGGCGGTGGGTGGCGTTCAGCGCCGTCTGGCGCATGGGGGTATCCACCTCTTGCCATTGAAATTCCGGTAAGGCAGAGCCGCTGCCAGCCGGCATGCCAATGAAATATGGTTTCTGGCCTGCCACGGCTGTACCGGCTGCCTGAGGTACAGGGTTGGTGTCCGATTCAAGGATTGCCACCGGTCCGGGGATGCGGCGATTTTCCTGAGGATCGAAAGTGCAGTACCCATCGGAAAGAGCGCGCAAGAATGTGGCTGCCGGTCCGGCTTGCGAGGCAGGTACGGTAAAACGGTAAAGACCCGGGTTGACAGACGTCAGCACGCCATTTACCTGGTCGCGGGGTGTAGTCAGGCTGGTCGCCTGGCTCTCCCCCGGTTCGAGGGCTTCGACGTCGCTTGAAAACACATAATTAACAAAAGGCAGCACCGCGCCGCCTTGAATATCCAGGACCGACCAGCCATCTTTAGCCCTGAAAGTATCATCGAGATAATAGAAATGGGGGTATCCGTGGCGAGCCGGTTGGAAATCAATTCCGGCCTTTTCGGTTATGGCCCGCACCGCAAGTTTGGAATCTTCCAACACTTTGAAGTCTACCTTGGCGCGCTGAGCCGGGCCTTTTCGGGATTCTACGGAGTAGGGGGTGGTAGCCAGGAGGACATTGGCCATTAGATCCGCCACCTGGACCATATCCGCTTCTTTCAACCCGCGTTGGGTCATCCAGGGCGTGCCAAAACGGATGCCAGACGCATTTAAAGCAGTCTTGTCGCCCGGGATGGTGTTGCGGTTCAGGACAATCCCGGCCACATCCAGGATGCGCGCCGCCATATCCCCGGAAAGAGGCGTGCCGTCCCGCCCAATGATCGTCTTGCAGTCGATATTTGCCAGATGGGTATCGGTCCCGCCAAAGGCAATTCTCAGCCCGCGTTCTTGCAGCTGGGCAGTCAGGGCGATGCTGTTCTGGATAATCTGGTCCTGCAGCTGGCGGAAGGACTCACTGTTATCCAATTTAAAGGTGGTAGCCAGGGCGGCGATGGTGTGAATATGCGGTCCGCCCTGTTCACCAGGGAAGACGCCCCGATCCAATTTACGCGCCAGAGCGGCATCGGTGGCGAGAATGCAGGCCCCGCGCGGGCCGCATAAAGTCTTGTGGGTGGTAAAAGTAATGACTTGCGCGTAGCCAACAGGGGAAGGAATGGCTTTACCGGCGATCAGACCGGCGATGTGGGAAACATCCGCCATTAAGATCGCTCCCACCGTGTCCGCGATGGCGCGGAAGCGCGCCCAATCGGGTACCCACGAATACGACGAGTAGCCGGCAATGATGATCTTGGGGTTATTCTCGCGGGCGAGTTTTTCTACCGCATCATAATTGATCTGTTCGGTCTGCGGATCGACATTGTAATGGACGACTTTAAATAACTTGCCCGAGCGGTTGACCGATGAACCGTGCGTCAGATGACCACCGTGCAGCAGGTTCATGCCCAGAATGACATCACCGGGGTTGAGCAGGGCAGAATATACCGCGTTATTGGCGGGAGCGCCGGAGAGGGGCTGCACGTTGACGTAGATCTGATCGGCTGAAAAATTAGGCGTGGCAAACAGCTCTGCGCAGCGCCGCCGGGCCAGCGATTCGATCACATCCGCGTATTCTACCCCTTTATAATAACGGGGGTCGGCGTAGCGGCGGTAATACGAAAGGCGCGCGGGGTAATCCAGGATCTCGTCTTCCTTCATCTGGCGCGTTTCTTCGTCCGGATATCCTTCGGCGTACAAATTTTGAAAAACCGATCCCAGCGATTCGCGCACCGAGGCCGGGGCGGTGCTTTCGCTTGGAATCAAAATCAGCTTGCGATACTGGCGTTCGGCTTCCAGCTGGTTGAGTTCAAAAACGGCAGGGTCGAGATCAGCGAGCGCGCCGCGAAAAAGGAAATCGGTCATAGGAGTTCTCCTGAATTCGATCAATGAACATGATTGCGCAGGTAATTTTAGCCCGCCCGGATAGGCCGGTCAAGCTGCGATCGTCATCGCAAATTGTACCATTCAAGTCGGTTGTTAGACTCGATTTGTTCGCCGGTTGGTTTGGCAGGAACGGGTTGAGGTGGGCTATAATCAAGGCCAATACGACACAGGTGTATTCCAATATGGTGAATTCCGGTTCAATGGTTGACCTCGAGCAAACCAAATCCAGCGGAGCAGGGGGATGTTGGAATATTGTTCTGGTACCCCTGATTGGTTTGTGGATCAGCGCGGTCATCCTGATTTGCCAAACAGCCACCTGGTTTCTGGAACAGAATTATTTTAACAGCTTTGTCCCGGCTGCTGACCCGCGTTGGATTATCGGGCTGGCGGGGGGAGCGGCGATCTGGCTGCCGGCATTCCTGTTTTCGCGATTTGCGCGCTCTGCCCTGCGGCCAATTTTTTATGCCTGGCAGCTGGCGGCCATTCTGGATATTTTAATGACCCCGGCAAGATGGCTGGCGCTGACCGACAGCCAGGGTGTGGAATTAATTCAGCTGGGGGTGCTCAGCTTGTTTTTGTTGGTGATGTTCCTGGGGCAAAACAAAAAGAAAACAGAAATAATTGGTGCCAACCGGTTTTCCGCGGTTATCCTGGCAGCCGGCTTGGGAGGGCTGCTCCTCGTCCCCTGGGCAGCCTGGGGGGCCTTGGGATCGCCCCTGGATACCCTTTTAGGTGGATTGGCGGCGTTAATAGGGGGCATGGCCGCGGCCAGAGTGCTCGCGGGTCTTAAGCTGCCAGCAAAGCAACCCCACACGCGCTATGCGCGTTGGATGGCGGCAGTCGCCGCGCCGGTGACCCTGGCAATATTTGCTTTTGCGCTCGGTTTAAACGGGAATGAATGGCTGCTTTTGATCGTATTCCCCCCGCTGGGGTGGCTTGCGGTCGTCCTGCAAAACCAGGTCCATCTACCCAAGCCATTCTGGTTACCGGCTCTGGTGTTGGGGCTGGGGTTCAGCGGACCGTTGGTATGGATCGACCCCGATGAATTGGCAATCGTTGTCACCTCGGGCCAGGGAGAGCTCATGGAGTGGGCTCTGAAGGCTGGCCTGGCGAGTGTGGGGATCACGCTGGTTGGTCTCCTCCTGGCCGGCCTGATCCTGTCGAGAATCAATCCTGCGAAGATAAAACCAATGGCAATCACCTCTGCCGGCGCAGTCTGGGCCTGGTTATTCCTGGTGTATTTTATTGTTGGCCAACCCGGCTGGTATGGCGAGCAGCTGTTTGTCATATTAAAAGACCAGGCCGACCTTTCCAGCATCCAAAAAATCAGCGATGTCACCACCCGGCGGTCAGAAGTTTACCAGACGCTGGTAGCGACCGCCGATCGCAGCCAGGCTGGGCTGCGCCAGGATCTTTCCCGCTGGGGGTTCAGGTATCAACCTTATTATCTTGAAAATGCGTTGGAAGTGCAGGCAGGGCCATTGGTCAAAGCCTGGCTGCTCAGCCGCCCCGAAGTAGACCGGATTTTACCCAGCCCCCATTTACGGCCGCTGCCAGAGCCTCTTCCGGTCGCCAGCGGGAACGATCAGGGTCCGGCTTCTCCCCAGTGGAATTTAACCATGGTGCATGCGAACCAGGTCTGGGATGAATTGGGCATCACCGGAAAGGGGATCATTATCGGCCAATCTGATTCCGGGGTGGAAGGCAGCCACCCTGAACTGGCCAGCCAATACCGGGGCCGGGATGGGCAAAATGACGGGTCCTGGTTTGACCCGTGGTTTCATTCCACCCAACCGGTGGATATCGGCGGTCACGGTACGCATACCCTGGGTACCATTCTTGGCAAAAACGTGGGTGTTGCCCCAGGGGCAGAGTGGATTGGCTGCGTAAACCTGGCTCGCAACCTGGGGAACCCGGCTCTTTACCTGGACTGCATGCAATTCATGCTGGCCCCCTTCCCCCAGAACGGCGACCCGTTTCGCGATGGTCAGCCGGGAAAGGGAGCCCAGGTTTTGAATAACTCGTGGGGCTGCCCGGTGGTTGAAGGCTGCGATCCCGGAACATTTACCCCGGCAGTGCGCGCCCTGGAAACCGCGGGTATTTTCGTGGTGGCTTCAGCCGGTAACGATGGCGAGACAGGCTGCGGCAGCGTGCGCGATCCCATCGCCATCTATGCCGATGTATTTTCGGTAGGCGCGGTTGACAGCAATGGACAGCGGGCCAGCTTCAGCAGCCTGGGACCGGTGACCGTGGATGGCAGCGGGCGCTCAAAGCCAGACCTGTCTGCCCCCGGAGACCAGGTACTTTCGTCTTTTCCCAACCATACTTACGCTGTTCTCAGCGGGACTTCCATGGCAGGGCCACATGTGGTTGGCACGGTCGCCTTGATGTGGTCGGCCAACCCGGATTTGATCGGCAATATTGCCGAGACCCGGCGCATCCTGGAATTGACGGCAGCGCCTTACCATGGCGGGCTTGCCTCGTGCGGAGCCAACACTACCCCCAACGATACCGTCGGTTACGGAATTGTGGATGCCTATGCCGCTGTGCAGCAGGCGCTGGAAGAAAAATCCGCGCAACCACATGCCTCCGGTGGGGTTTATATAGATAAATCAGGTATCATCCTCTGGTGAGCGAAATAAGCGATAACGAGGCTCTGGAAGGAGCCATCCAGGGGGATCCTGAAGCGTTCAGTATTTTATATGAACGTTATATCAAGCGTATATATAACTATGTTTACTATCGTACAGGCAGCGCGTACGATGCTGAAGATTTAACAGAGAGGGTGTTCCATAGGGCATTTGGACACATCCAAACCTATAATAATCGGGGTGTGCCGTTCTCGGCCTGGCTGTATCGAATTGCCCACAACCTGGTCGCCAACTGGCACAGGGACAACAGCCGGCGGAAGGAAGTCCCGCTGGACGACCGGACGGTCTTCCATGTCCACCGGACTCACCCTGAAATCGAGCTGGTGAACAGCCAGGAAAGGGAACTACTGCTGAAAGCGATCCGGACTCTGCCAGAAGACCGGCAGCAATTGCTTATTTTGAAGTTTGTGGAACACCTGTCGAACCAGGAAGTTGCTGTGATTATGCGGCGCAGCGAAGGTGCCATTAAAAGTCTTTATCACCGGACCTTGCTCACCCTGCGGGAAGAACTCGATAAAAGTGGTTATGTTGAAGGAGCCTGAAGGATGTTGAGGATCGTGACGGATGGCGCCGTGGATATGCCGCAAGGTTGGGAAGTGGATTACGACATTCATATCCTGCCGCTGTGGGTGCGTTTTGGGGAGCGAACTTATACCCAGGGGATCGATATTGGGCCGGAAAATTTTTACGACCTGGTGCGTGAAAACCGGGTCCTCCCGAAAACCAGTTTGCCATCCCCTCAACAGGTGGTCGATTTCTACCGAAAGATCGCCAGGCGTGGTGACGACGTCCTTTCCGTCCATCTTGCCAGCAAATTGTCGGGGACATTTTCTGTCATCCAGATTGCCGCGCGGGAATTGGCCAATGAAATCCACGTCATCCCGTTCGACTCAGGAGCCGGCTCGGCAGCCATGGGATGGATGTGCCGCGAAGCGAGGTTATGGGAGCGCAAGGGTACGGCCCTGGCGGAGATCGTGCAGCGTTTGGAAAAGTTTCGCCAGACGTTAACGCTCATCTTTACGGTCGATAACCTGGAATTCGCTCAATTAAGCGGTCGGGTGAATTCGCTGCAGAGCACGATCTCATCTGTGCTGCGCATCAAGCCGATCATTATGCTGCGGGATGGATTGCTTTTTGCCGGTGAAAAGGTGCGCACCCGCCAAAAGGCATTGGACCGGATTTTGGATTGTGTGCGGGAGCGGGTCGGACAGCAGAGAATTTTGATGGCGGTGGTGCACGCTGCCGATCCGGCAACGGCTCAAGTGTTGGTCGAAAGGGTGAAGACCCTTTTTAATATCCAGGAATTAATTGTGACCGAATTATCGATACCCGTCGCCGCCCATCTGGGTCCGGGAACGGTGGGGATCATCGCAATACCGGTACAAGAGGATTGGTAATATGATAGATGTTGACCGAGTTAATCGTAAAGAATTACAGGCAGAGGAATTAGAATTTACCCTGTTTTCTTCGTTAAATCCTGTCGATCCGGATCCGGAATTTGTCCTCCGGCTGCGCAATCGCTTCGACCATAATCCTTCCACGGTCATGGAACACCGTACATTTTGGGCCGCTTACATCATCGTGGCCAGCGGTTTATTCTTTGGCACCTTTATGATCTGGTTGGTTCAGCGATTGGTTGGCGCACAAAAAAACTGAGCTTTAAGCGAAAAAATTTTACATCCAGAATGATCACTGCCGCAGCCGGGTCTCCGCTGCGGCAGTATTTTTTTATACCTGGGGGATGCCAAATTTTGCGGCAAGCTGCCCAATGGAGGGTTCGACCAGCATCGAACCATCCGGGAAAATGATTGTGGGAACCGACCGGTATCCGTGATTTACGGATTCTACAAATTTTCTGGCCTGCAAGTCAGTGTCGATATCCACCCATTTATAGGCAATATGATTTTCATCCATATATCTTCTTGCCCGGCGGGTGTCTCCGCACCACACTGTTCCATAGACGATGATTTCATTCGTGTTTGATGAATCCATGCAGTCAGTCCTTATTTAAAGTTTGTATCAGCCAGCGGGTTTCGGCGATCAAATCCACAGGAATCGGGAGTTGATGATCTTCATTGACCCGCATCAAAAGGTGGTCGATCACCTCTTGTATTTCAACGCCAGTTTCAGGCCGGTCGCGCAAGATTTGAAGGATGTCATAGGCAGAGGTCGGCCCAAAGGGCACCCCCTGGTTCGCGAGAAACGAGCGAGCCGCCAATCCTGCTGCACGCCGCGCGCCGGCCCGCGCCCGGCCTTCAAAACCCGTCGCCCGAGCTGCATCTGCGTTGGCAAGCTCAGCCTCAGCCTGGGCAAGTGTCTCTGTGGAGATCATGGTTATATTTTACCAAATCGTGCCGTAAAGTTCCCGAATTCATCCGAGGGAATATAATGCGCGACGGCGCATACGCCATCTTTTCTGCTGGTGTATAATAATAGAACATATTTTTTATTTTCAGCGAGGAAATCGTTATTAACATATGGGCCGCATCACCTCACCCTCTTTTATCGCTGAACTACCCCTGCGGGTCACGCCGAAACAAGAATCGGCCATTCTGATTCGCTTCGAATTTGCGCGGCAGCTCTACAATGCTTGCTTGGGCGAGGGCTTGCGCCGGCTGGCTCTGATGCGCCAATCCAAAGCTTACCAATCAGCGCGACTCATTTCCAAAGCTGACAACCATAAAGACGAGCGCAAGAGAGCGTTTGATGAAGTACGAAAAACTCATCAATTCCGAGACTACGACCTACAAGCCTACGTCGCCACCATCAAAATTGGTTGGATTGGCTCGCAGGTCGTGCAAACCGTCGCCACCAGAGCATTCAGGGCTGTTTCTCAGTACGCCTACGGCAAAGGCGGCAAGCCGCGTTTCAAAGGGCGCGGGCAGTTTGACAGCATCGAGGGCAAACAAAAAGCAGTCGTCCAGTGGGACGGGAAGGCACTTGGTTGGGGCGGGCTGATATTGCCCGCCATTTTCCCGAAAGAAGGACGAAAGGGCAACGATGTGATCAGCCACGGGTTGAATGCTCCCTTGAAATACGTCAGGTTGGTTCGACGCAAACTGAACGGCAAAACCCGTTTCTACATACAATGGGTGTGCGAGGGAACGCCCTTTCAAAAACCGAAAAATAAGGTGGGGTGCGGGTTGGTCGGTTTGGACATCGGGCCATCCACCATGGCCATCGCCGCACCTACCCATGAAAGGGCGGAACTGCGCCAATTTTGTGACGAATTGAGAAACGACCAGCGTAAAGTCCGGGTCGAACAGCGAACACTCGACCGCCAGAGACGGGCCAACAACCCGCAAAACTACAACGAGAATGGCACGCTCAAAAATGGCGCGAAAAAGTGGGTCAAGTCGAGAAACTATGATGACACCCAACGGCGGTTATCCGAGACAAACCGCAAGCTGGCGGCTCACCGCGAGAGTTTGCATGGGCAGCTGGTCAATCATGTTTTTTCGTTAGGAAATGAGGTAAATCTGGAAAAGCTATCCTATCGGGCATTCCAGAAGATGTTTGGCAAAAGTGTGGGGATGCGTGCGCCGGGAATGTTCGTGTCGATGTTGAAACGCAAGGCTGTGAGTGCTGGCGTTTCTGTGACCGAATTTCCAACGCGCACCACCAAACTCAGTCAGGTGTGCCTGTGCGGTCAGGTGAAGAAGAAGTCTCTCTCTGAACGCTGGCACGTCTGTGACTGCGGTGTGGTGGCCCAAAGAGATTTGTTTTCAGCCTTTCTCGCTTCGTGCGTAGAAAGTGAGCGGCTCAACGCGGAACTCGCACAAGAACTGTGGAGTTCGGGTATGGATGCGTGCCTCCGGGCGGCGTTGAGTGAAGCCAAACCTGCGATGGGCGGGGATTTTCCTGCCACCTTCGGTCTGAACCGGAGTCGGAGTGGGTCGCCCGTGGAAGTCTGGATGAAGGCCGGGGACGGTCGGGGTGTTGTAGCCAGCGTGAGCCAAAGGCGAGAACCCGACAAAGCCTGCCCTACCTCCAGAACCCCCCGGCTTCCCCTGTAGGGGTGCTGAGCGAGCCGTAGGAAGCAGTCAGTGCAATCTGGCCTGTAAAAGGTTCAAAACCGCTATTTTTTGGAAAATGAAGGGTTTGGCAATATAATCTATAAATCTGTTAAACATTAACCAACTTCGGGTAAATGACTGCCAACATCATTTATCCTGGAAAAAATCAGATTGGAGTGATTTTGATAAAAACTGGTTTAATCGCGTTCCTTGGATCAGGAGAGACATCATCAACTGGTGGTCAAATCTTCGAGACTATCGCCAGCAAATTAGAAGTACCGGTAAACATCCGCATCCTGGAAACACCCGCCGGATTTGAATTAAATGCCAGCCGGGTCGCCGGCCGGGTTGGAGAATTTCTGAGTATACGGCTGCAGAATTACCAGCCGGATATCAAATTAATCAGCGCCCGCCGGCGAGGCACCCCCGAGAGCCCCGATTCTCCGGCAGTGCTGCAGGAAATGCTGGATGCTCAGGTGCTGTTCATGGGCCCCGGCAGCCCGACCTATGCCGTCCGCCAGTTAAAAGGCAGCCTGGCCTGGGATTACCTGCAAACTCTGCACCGCCTGGGCTGTGCGGTGGTGCTGGCCAGCGCCGCAACTATCTCCCTGGGCGAAGTTGCCCTGCCGGTTTACGAAATTTACAAGGTAGGTGAAGACCCATTCTGGAAGCCAGGCCTGGATTTTTTCAAACCATACGGCCTCTCATTGGCTTTTATACCCCATTGGAATAACACCGATGGGGGCAGTGAGCTGGATACCAGCCATTGTTTTATTGGCCTGGCACGGTATGAGCCTTTGTACAGCCAGCTGCCGCCAGGATTGACGGTGGTCGGGTTGGACGAGCATACCGGCGTGGTGATGGATCTAAATGAGGAGACCTGCCATGTGATTGGCCGCTCGCAGGTGCATATCATTTCCGGCGGGCAGGAAACGGTTTTCCAAAACGGAGACCGGTTTGATATTCACCAGTTGGGCGATTTTCATCCGCTTGAGGATGAACAGGACGGGATCGACCCGGTGGTCTGGCAGCAGGTTTCCGCGCAGCGACAAACGCTGCAGTCCGCGCGAAACCAGCCTGAAGAAGCTCCGGCCAAAGTGCTCGAGCTGGTAGAGCAGCGCCAGGCAGCGCGCCTGAACAAACGCTGGGATGAATCGGACCAACTGCGCGATAAAATCGTGGCCTTAGGTTGGAATGTAAAGGATACCCCCCAGGGTCCGCAGCTTGAACGGTCATGATAAAATAAAAAGTATGGAAATCCGCGTCGTATTTATGGGGTCACCCGAATTTGCTCTGCCCAGCCTGCAGCGCCTGGCTGCGCAGTATCATGTGGTGGGGGTCGTTACCCAACCAGACCGGCCTGCCGGGAGGGGCAGGGTGATGACCCCGCCGCCGGTCAAAATATTGGCTGATCAATTGGGTATTGCTACCATCCAACCCGAAAAACTGCGCGAGCCGGCGGCATTCGAACGCCTGCAGGCCTGGCAGCCAGATGTGATCGCCGTGACCGCATTTGGCCAGATCTTGCGCCAAAATGTGCTGGATTTACCCCAATTGGGTTGCATCAACGTGCATGCTTCTTTGCTGCCGCGTTGGCGCGGAGCGGCGCCGATCCAGGCTTCGATCCTGCATGGCGACGAATGGACCGGGGTGACGATCATGAAAATGGATGCGGGCATGGATACCGGCCCCATTCTGGCCCAGCAGATTGAAGAAATCCGGGCGGATGACACTGCTGGCAGCCTGGCAGAACGCCTGGCAGTCATCGGGGCGGACCTGTTGATGGATACGCTGCCGGGATACCTGCGCGGGGAAAACCCTCCGATCGCACAAGATGATAGTCTGGCGACCCGCGCGGCGATGATCCAAAAGGAGGAAGGACTGCTCGATTTCCAACAGCCTGCGGAACTGTTGACCCGGCAGATCCGCGCATTTCAGCCCTGGCCGGGTTCCTTTTTTCCCTGGATGGACGGCATGTTGAAAGTCCAACGGGCACATGCCGCGGGTGACACTGCAATGGAACCGGGTCAAAAGCTGGTGAGCGATGGTTTTCCCGCGGTGGCCTGCGGGTCGGGCTGCCTGGTGCTGGATATCGTCCAGCCGCCCGGGAAAAAACCCATGCCGGGGGATATTTTTCTACGCGGCGCCCGCCAGTGGTAAATAGAATTCAACCGGCTTGACCCCCAAATCTTGAAAATATGAAATTCTTATGCTTCGGAGTGGGTGCAATAGGGACGTACATCGGCGGCAGCCTGGCCGCTTCGGGCCAGCGCGTAGTATTCATCGACCGGCCTGGCGTGGCTGACGAGGTGCGCCGGCACGGTTTGCACCTGCGCTACCGCGACCAGGAGAAACAGGTGAGCCAGCCCGAGGTCGTGGGCAGCCTGGAAGAGGCCATGAGCCGCGGACCATACGATGCGGCAATCCTGGCGGTAAAATCTTTTGATACGCCCGGCGTGATGGCTGAAGCCCAGCCGTACCGCGAGCAGATGCCGCCGGTGTTGTGCCTGCAAAATGGGGTCGAAAATGAGGCCAGGATTGCCGAAGCGCTTGGCCCGGAGAAAGTGGTCAGGGGAACGGTGACCACGGCGATCGGTCGGGATGGGGTGGGCCAGATCAGCGTCGAGCGACTGCGCGGGGTCGGCGTCGCATTGGACCATCCCCTGGGGGCTGCGCTGGTCGAAGCCCTGGACACAGCCGGGCTGAAAGCCAGGGGGTATGCGAATGGTCCCAGTCTCAAGTGGTCGAAGATGCTGACAAATTTACTGGCCAACGCTTCGTCCGCGATCCTCAATATGTCCCCGGCAGAAATTTATTCCCACCCCGGGTTATACCGGGTTGAAATAAAGATGTATAAGGAAGCGTTAGCCGTGATGGATGCCCAATCGATCCTGGTCTGCGACCTTCCGGGAACCCCGGTGCGGCTGTTGACGTGGATCATTCGTTCCTTCCCGGCATTGATCTCCAGGCTGTTATTGATCCAATCCCTGGGAAAAGGGCGGGGCGGCAAGATGCCGTCGTTCCATATCGATCTATATGGCGGGCGCGGCACCAGCGAAGTGGATTATTTGAATGGGGCAGTCGTGCGCTTTGGAAGCCAATTTCGCGTAGCCACGCCAGTCAATCAATGGCTAAACCAGACGTTGCTGGCAATGACCAGCGGCGCACTGGCGAAAGCAGAATATGCTCGCCAGCCCAAGAAATTTATTCAAGACATCACATCGGGGAGACACGGATGAGCACACCTTATTGGGTTGAGGATGCAATTTTCTATGAAATTTTTCCGGACCGGTTCGCGAATGGCGACCCGGGACATATTACCGCGAGCACCCTGCCCTGGGACGCAGCCCCAACCATTCAGGGCTTTCAGGGTGGGGACCTGCGCGGGATCATTCAAAAGCTGGATTACCTGCTCGATTTGGGGATCAATGCCATTTACCTGACCCCCATTTTTCAAGCTACCTCTACCCATCGCTACAACACCACGGATTATTACAAGATCGATAACAAGCTGGGCGATTTACGCGACTTCAACGCCCTGATCCACGCCGCCCATACCAACGGCATCCGCATCCTTCTGGATGGAGTCTTCAACCACTGCGGGCGCGGCTTTTTTGCTTTCAACGATTTGCTGGAAAACCAGGACCAATCCCCCTATAAAGATTGGTTCTACGTCAAGCATTTCCCGGTGCAGGCTTATTCTCGAGGTCAATCGGATGATTATCTGGCCTGGTGGGGGTATAAATCCCTGCCGAAATTTAATTTTTCGTCTCCCCCTGTGCGCAAGCACTTCCTCGAAGTCGCACGCTATTGGATCGATCAGGGGATCGACGGATGGCGCCTGGATGTGCCCAATGAAATCGATGACGATCAATTCTGGGCGGATTTCCGCCAGGTAGTGAAATCCGCCAACCCGGATGCCTATTTAGCAGGTGAAATCTGGGATGGCAATCCGAATTGGGTCGGGGATACCAAGTTCGATGGGCTGATGAACTATCCGATCCGCGATGCGGTCCTCAATTGGCTGTCCGGCAAAGGTACTGTAACCCAATTTTCGCAGCACATTGAAAAGCAAATGACACTGTACCCGCGGGAAAATGTCTATGCCATGTATTCCCCACTCGGCAGCCATGACACCGAACGGATCTGGACGATGTTGGGTGGCAACCTGGCGAAGGTAAAGCAAGCCTTTCTGTTTTTGTTTGCTTTACCCGGCGCCCCCGCAATATATTATGGGGATGAAATTGGCATGGAGGGCGGCAAGGACCCCGCCTGCCGGCACACTTTTTATTGGGATGAACATTCCTGGCAGAATGAACTGCGTCAGTGGCTGCAAAAATTGATTTCACTCCGTAAGACTCTGGCAGTCTTACGGCGGGGAGAATTTCGGGGGATCTGGTTGGATGATTTGCGAGGTTGTTACGCCTTTGCCCGCAGCCTGGGAGAAAGCGGCGTCCTGGCGGTGTTCAACGGCAGCGGTACCCGCCGCCACCTGCGCTTGCCCGTGGGGAGTTTGGGCTGGCCTGATGGACGGATTGTCCACAGCCTGATGGAACCGGACGATTTTATCGTTTCCGGGGATACGCTGGCGGTCTCAATCAATCCCTGGAGCGGGATGTTGATCTCGTAGTGGGATATTTTGACCCTGTTTCATTAAAATCTGGTCAGCGGCATGCCTGGCACAAACCCCCAGGCGTAAAAGGTCGGAATATACAGGATGCGTTCGCCCGCCTGCCAGGCCGCGCTGTCCTGGTTTCGATAGGTGCGCATCTCCTCTGGTGAAAAGATACCCGTCAGGTCATTTGCCAGCACATCCCATTCCGATTCGATCTCCTCAGAGGAAATTGGGGAGCCCCATTGGCCGCCCAGCACTCCGGTTTGCACCTGGATGAGCCCAATAGAACGAAACAGGTGGGCCAATCTGCGCCCAATATCCGGGTCCGCTCCCTGCTGTTTCAGGGCTGCCCTTTGCATCTGCCCGGCAGCGGCCAATTCCAGAGGATAGTCAATCCGCCCGCCGTAATCAGGCTCTGCCAGGGCAAAAACCACCCCGCCGGGGCGCGTCACCCGGCGCATTTCATTTAAGGCCAGCAGCGGGTCCGCCGCCCAAAGAAGAAAGTAATGGCAGAAAGCGAAATCAAAAAAAGCCTGATCAAATGGCAGTTGGAAGGCGTTGGCCTGTGTCAGGCGTAACTCGGGGTGGGCGTTTTGCCCAAAGCGTAAAAAATCCCAGCGCAGGTCGATGCCGTGGATCTGGGCCTGCCCGGTGAGGCGAATCTCTTCGCTGACCACGCCGGTCCCGCAGCCCACTTCCAAACCGCGGCGCGCGTTTTCCAATCCCATGCCATCAAACAATACCCGCCGGACCTGTGCTGTCCAGCGGGCCTGTTGGTTAAAACGGATATTCCACTCCAATACGGATCGCATCACATCAAGGGTGCTTTGACCAGATCGCTTCCCAGGGGTCGACCAGCAGGTTTCCCAGGATATGGTTCACACCCTGGGCAGGCAGCACATCCCCATCCGGCTCAACGTACAGCCAGGCGCGGCCCGCGCCTTTGACCTCTTCTCCCTCGGCTAACTCGGCGGTAATCGGGTGGAAGTTGGAATAAGGCACCGGCAGATCCCACACCAGTGAAAGACCTTTTTCAGCTGCCTGGTGGCGTAAGGCGATCATCGAATTGCGCAGCCCGATGGCATCTGCGCTCAAGGATAATTGTTTGACCTCCATCTTTACCAGCCGGTCGAGCAAATCGGGGATCGTCGCGATATTTTGGGCAGTCAGGGTCAAATGCACGGTAACCGAGAGGTCCTCGACCATCATATCCCGCAAGGCTTCCCAGGATTGTTCTTCGGAAGGATCGAGCAGCAGCATCACGTGGTCAATGCCGGCATAAAGAATATCGTGCAGGTATTTGCGGTCCGTCAGCCGCAAGCCATCGGTCAGCAGCCCACTGACCATGCCCAGTTTTTCCGCGTAGGCGATCAATTCGGGTAAATCCGGGCGCAAGGTGGGCTCTCCGCCGGTGAAAATGACGTGGGGGATGCCGGCATTCCAGGCCTTATCCAGGATGGTTTGCCATTCCTCGGTCAACAATTCCCGTTTCACCCGCTCGACCGGGGCCAGCCCGGCCGCGGCAGGCGCGGTGAGCTGGTAGGTCAGGGCACAGTCCAGGCGGTAGGGGGCGGTGATCGCGGAGGAGTAAGGGGTTGTCTGGTCATAGCCCAGGAACCCCACCGGATCGAGATCGGGTGAATTAATCAATGTATCCAGGCGTTCTTTAAATTCCTGAAAATCCTTGAGGGCCACCTCGGGTTGGATGTGGTAGCGGGCGGCCATTTGCCTGCCAATATCATTTTCCGGGGTTTGCTGGACCAGATGATAAGCCAGTTCGGCCGCGGTCTGGTTCAAGCGCAGGACAGTGCTGGCGTTGACGATCAACACCCCTGCCCCATCAGGTTCGATGCGCAGGTGCAGGCGCAGGTTGGATGGTGATTTATTCGGCGCCTGGTAATGGTAGATGCCTGCCGGCAGGGGCTGCGCCGGTGGAAAAAAATGTTGAATAAAATGTTGTATGCGTTCCATCGTCTATCCCTCCAAAGCATGCTGGTGGGCCAGGGGGCATCCACCGCCGCACTCCGTCAGCAGCGCACAGGATGTGCACTTTTCCGGCAAATTCTTGCGCTCGCGCAACTGCACCGCCAGCGGGTGATTCCAGATTGCATCCCAGGGTTGGGCGATCAGGCTGCCCAGTGGTTCGTAATACGACTGGCAGGGAATGACCTGCCCATCGGGTTCGATACACATGTTATACAGGGCTGCGGTGCAGCCCTTGACCCCTAAATCCATCTGGACCGGGTCGAAATGGCAGTATTGAGTGGGGGTATACCAGATCAGGCGCTGACCGCTGCGCTCGGTGTGGGACCGGGCTAAAGACAGCAGGGGAGGCAGCGCGGCTTCTTTTAGCCCTGTCCCCACCGTTTCCCCATGTCCGGAATAAATCAACGCATTCAGGCCAAATGTGGGCACGTGAAGGTCTTCCAGAAAGGCCATGGTACCCGCCAGAAAATGATAATTGTCTTCCAGCAGGGTGGTATTGGTCATCACGAACAGCCGGGTTTCGAGGACGTTCTTCAGACCCGCCACCGTGTCCAGCCAGGCGCCATCGGAGTGCACCATGGCATCGTGGATTTTGGGAAGGTGAGATTCAAGGGTGATCTGCACGTGGTCCAACCCGGCATCTACCAGGGATTGGACATAGCGGGGATCTTTCAAGCGCCGTCCGTTGGTATTGATCCCGGTGATCTGGCCGTTATGTTCGGCATGGGCGATCAATTCGGGCAGGTCTTTGCGCAGGGTGGGCTCGCCTCCGGTGAAAACGATGTGCGGGATGCCCACTTCCCACAGGCGGTCGAGGATGTCTTTCCATTCCTGGGTGGAAATTTCCGGATAGCGGCGCGAGCGGGCGTTGTAGCAGTGTGCGCAGTCGTTATTACAGCGGTAAGTTAAGGCCAGATCCATGCGGTAAGGCGCCGAAGGGCGCGCCGAGAAGGGGGCGATGGTATCCAGCTGCAGTTCGTGGATCGGGCAGGCGCCATCCGGGGCGATCATTTCATCCAATTGGTGGTGGAATGCCTGGTAGTCCTGACCGGCCTGGATGTTAGAAACATGGTAAAGCTGGGTCAGCGCCAAAAGCGCATCGGCGGACGACGTTTCGCGCAGGGCCAGGTAAGCCATGAAAGCGGCGGTCGGGTTCAGATGGAAAACCCGGCTGGCGTTGACCAGCAAGAGCCCGTCTCCATCCGGTTCGACGCGCAGGTGAAGGCGGGTCTTGCTCTCTTCATTTTCGCGCAGGTAATGATATACGCCGGGCGCCGGCGGTTCCAGAACCAGGTCTTTATGAAAACCACGCCGAATTCGAGCGCTGATATCAGACAGAGTTACCATTAAATTTTTCCTTTTTTCAATTAACGACCGCCCCCAGCGCAAGCGCAGGCGCAGCCGGCGCAGGCACAGGCGCAGGCGCAGGATGAACCGCCGCTGCTGCCGCCGGACCTGCCGGAGCTGGAATAATTTGAAATCGGAACAGGGTTGGTCTTCGAGGTTACCCCACCGGTAAACGCGGTCACGTCGCCGACGGTGCTGGCGGCCACACCCTGAACTGAATTGACAATCGATGCGGCAAAATCCGATCCGGGTATGTTGGGGCGCGAAACAGAAATCGGCCCGCTGCTGGGCAGGCTGGGCGTGCTGCTCGATGAACGATAAACGGGGTCATAATGCCCCCACCAGACCGGAACAAAGACCGGACCGGTGCGAAATACATTGCGCGTGCGGTCGTCGTAATGCTGGTCAAGCATCGTCCAATCCAGGTTGTCATCGAAGGCCTGAGATTTTACTTCCGGCGTGGCGGCTGTTTCGACCTGCTGCCAGGCGGTCTTGACGATGCTTTCATAATAAGCCACCGTTTCTTTGCGGCTGAAGCCTTTCATCTTTTCGGTGATGGACTTTACCAGGTTGATCATCATCGTCTGGAATAATTTCTTGCGCGCTGCCAGATTGGATTCCTGCATGGCAAATAAAAATTCCTTCTCATACCCGTTCAAACCATCCGGCAGGGGATCGACTACGCTCAATTTGAGCGGTTCTTTGGTCACCACCGAAGCGGCTCCTTTTTTGATCGAGCCGAATAAGACCATGGTCATAATCTTATCCATGGGTTGTTCCATTAAAATGGCGGCTTCGACCGCGGTCAGCCCGCGTTTAATCCCCATGCCTTCAATCGCCACCTTGGGCGGCAGGTATTTAAGTTTGCGTTTGCGTGCGCCCCATATCGAGCCATAAATTGAAAGGCCAAAAACCAGGACGAAAAATCCGCCAAACCCCCAGCAGATCAGGTCTTCGATGGGAGGCAGGGTGATCAGCGGTTTGGTCTGGATTGAAGCGGCCGGCACCAGCCGGGATGGGAAACTTGCGCCAAAGATATATTTGGTATAAGTATTAGCGGTCTTATCCTGCCACGAATAAAATTTTAACCCGGTCGCTGTGTCGGTCCCGGTAAAGGGTTCCGCCGGTCCCGGCCAATTTTGTGGGGTGTGGTAGCGCGGTTCTGTGGGCAGGAGCTGAGGCGGGAACAGGATGTTTACTGTGTAATCGGTGGTGCCTTTGGCATAAGCGGAATCGAACCAGTTGGGTGAAAAACTCACGCTGGCGTAGGGTTCTTTTTCGTTGGTCAGGTCGGAATGGAAAACGATCTGGCGCACGACTCCGATGCGCGCGTGGAAACGCCCGCTTCCACCGGGGGGAATCGAGTTGGCCCCCAGGCCAAACGCGATCCCGGGTGTAACGACATCCGAGACCTGGATATCGGTGACCGTTTTCCCATCAATATCGGCGGTGACCGAGCTCATGTCGTAATCATTGGTTTGAGGAACGCCGATGTCGACATACTCGATGGCATGCCCACTCGGCTGGTTGGCAAAATCGTAATAATATTCGATAGCCGCCGTGCCGTCTTCATTGATAAAGAAATTGACCTGAGCCCGGGTCACATCAAACAAATAATCCTGGGCCAGGACAATGGCGGGTTGGATGAGTAACCCGAGCACCCCCAATAACATCAGGACTGCCAACAAGCGCTTTTTCATGCAGTTCCCTCCCGAAAATTTAATCTACCACTTTGGTTCTTCGGTAAGCTGGTAGGTCGAGCCGCAAAATGGGCAGGTTACGACCGGGGCCCCGGCTACCATCTTGATATCCTTCGAAGTCAAAGCACCCCCACACGATTTGCATTTTAGTGAATCCATCTGGACGTTTCCAGGCAGATCGATATTCAAGGTCACATTGGTGCTATCTCCAACTGGGGGACGGCGGCCGGCAAACCAGATCAGTCCAAAACCGATGACCACTGAAATGATGCCAATGAGAATCCAGCCTCCACCGCCGCCTTGCGCACTGAAGGACCCCCAGATGAACAAAACCCCAAAAAAGATCAGGATAGCAGCGAAAATATAGGCGATGATTTTGCCGGCGCTCATTTATTCCTCCGTTTCATTAAAGTGTAGCATCGAATCTAAGTGGAGGCAATCAGGTAGAATATCACTTTTGTAAGCTGCACACTTTTAATACATACGTAAGATTCATCGAAAAAGTTACCAAATCGTGCCGTAAAGCCCCCGGATTCATCCGTGGGGACGCAGAGCGAGACGCCATCTTTTCTTCAGGTGTATAATAGAACAAATATTTTATTTTTAGCGGGAAATTGGTCTATATAATTTGGGCCGCTCAAAAACATCTTCGTTCATCACCGAACTACCCCTGCGGGTCACGCCGAAACAAGAATCGACCATTCTGATTCGGTTTGAATTTGCGCGGCAGCTCTACAATGCTTGCTTGGGGGAGGGTTTGCGGCGGCTGGCATTAATGCGCCAATCCAAAGCCTACCAATCCGCGCGGCTCATTCCAAGAGCTGACAACCATAAAGACAAGCGCAAGCGAGCCTTTGACGAAGTTCGAAAAACACACAAATTTCGGGAATATGACCTGCAAGCTTACGCCGCGACCATAAAGATTGGTTGGATAGGCTCGCAGGTTGTACAAACTGTCGCTACCAGAGCATTCAGGGCCGTTTCGCAGTACGCTTATGGCAAACGCGGCAGGCCGCGTTTCAAAGGACGCGGTCAGTTTGACAGCATCGAGGGCAAACAAAAAGCAGTCCTCCAGTGGGACGGGAAGGCGCTTCGTTGGGGCGGGCTGATATTGCCCGCCATTTTCCCAAAAGAAGGACGAAAGGGCAGCGATGTGATCAACCACGGGTTGAATGCTCCCTTGAAATACGTCAGGCTGGTTCGACGCAAGCTCAATAGCAAGAACCGATTTTATGTACAGATAATCAGCGAAGGCCAGCCTTTCCAAAAAGAAAGAAATCTAGTTGGTAAAGGATTGGTTGGGCTCGACATTGGCCCATCCACCATCGCCATCACCGCCCCAACCGTCCAGAAAGCCGAATTGCGACAATTCTGTAACGAATTGAGAAAGGACCAGCGAATAGAGCGCGTCCTTCAGCGAAAACTCGACCGCCAACGGCGAGCCAATAACCCGCAAAACTATAACGACAATGGAACGGTAATAAAAGGTTCGAAAAAGTGGGTGAAGTCGAGCAACTATAAAGACACCCAAAAACGAATGTCCGAAACTCACCGCATCTTGGCGGAACACCGGGAAAGTCTCCATGGGCAATTAGTCAATCATATCATCTCGATGGGAGATGATATCAAGCTGGAAAAGCTCTCGTATCAAACTTTCCAGAAGATGTTTGGAAAAAGCGTGGGGATGCGTGCGCCGGGAATGTTCGTGTCACTTTTGAAACGCAAGGCTGTGAGTGCTGGCGTTTCTGTGAGCGAATTTCCAACGCGCACCACCAAACTCAGTCAGGTGTGCCTGTGTGGTCAGGTTAAAAAGAAATCGCTGTCCGACCGCATGCATATTTGTGAGTGCGGCGTGGTCGCCCAGAGAGATTTGTTTTCGGCTTTCCTCGCCACATGCGTAGAAAGTGAAAGGCTCAACGCGGAACTCGCACAAGAACTGTGGAGTTCGGGTATGGATGCGTGCCTCCGGGCGGCGTTGAGTGAAGTCAAACCTGCGATGGGCGGGGATTTCCCTGCCACCTTCGGTCTGAACCGGAGTCGGAGTGGGTCGCCCGTGGAAGTCTGGATGAAGGCCGGGGACGGTCGGGGTGTTGTAGCCAGCGTGAGCCAAAGGCGAGAACCCGACAAAGCCTGCCCTACCTCCAGAACCCCCCGGCTTTAGCCGTGGAGAGTGGTCAGAATTTGCTATAATTCAAGCTATGGACACAACCGAAATTCGCCAGGAACTAGATGATCTGCGCCGCCAGATCCATTTTCATAACTTCCGCTATAACGTGCTGGATGATCCGCTGGTCAGCGACGTTGAATATGACCGGTTGATGGCACGTTTGAAAGCTATCGAAGCCGAACATCCGGAGTGGGTCACGAAGGATTCACCCAGCCAACGCGTGGGCGGGACCGTATCCGAGAAGTTTGCCAAGATCCAGCATCCCCGACCCATCCTCAGTCTGGCCAACGGGTTCAACCTTGAGGACATCCAGGCCTGGATCGACCGCCTTACGCGGTTGGACGACCGGGTGGAACGGGCGGATTTTATGCTCGAACCGAAAATCGATGGCCTGACGGTGGTCCTGCATTACCAGAATGGAGTCTTCGTCCAGGGCGCGACCCGCGGAGATGGCGAAATCGGTGAGGATATCACCGCCAATCTGCGCACGATCCGGGCCATTCCTCTGCGCATCCCGGTGAAGGAGGATGGTCCCCGCCCGCCGGAGCGGTTGGTGGTGCGCGGCGAAGTGTTTATGAATATCCGCGATTTTAATAAGCTGAACGAACGCCTGTTAGAAGCGGGCCAAAAAACTTACCAGAACCCGCGCAATACGGCTGCCGGTTCCTTGCGCCAGCTGGACCCCGGGCTTACCGCGACCCGCCCGCTGACGCTCTTAACCTACGAGATTGTCGCTTCCTCTGATCCGCTGCCGCGCACCCAACGCGACCTGCTGGAAACCTTGCGAGGAATGGGTTTCCCGGTCTCAACGCAAAACGAATACTGCGGCGATTTTTCAGCCGTGATGGCAGAATTGCCCCACTGGCAGCAAAAACGGGATACCCTGCCATTCGAAGCCGATGGCGTGGTGATTAAAATTAATGACTTGGTGCTGCAGGCGGATCTGGGTGTGGTGGGTAAAGACCCGCGCGGGGCATTGGCTTTAAAATTTCCGGCGCGTGAAGTCACCACCCGGCTCAATGGGATCGGGGTCAACGTCGGCCGGACGGGGGTATTGACTCCCTATGCCCTATTGGAGCCGGTTGAAGTGGGTGGGGTGATCGTGAAACAGGCCACGCTGCATAATTTCGATTATCTCGATGAAAAAGATATCCGCGTGGGTGACCGGGTGTTGATCAAACGCTCGGGTGACGTGATCCCCTATGTCATTGGTCCGGTGATCGAACTGCGTACCGGCGAGGAGCGCAAATTTGAACGCCCCACAGTCTGCCCGGCCTGCGGCCAGGCAGTGGAGCGGGTGGAAGGCGAGGTCTACCTGTACTGCGTGAATGCCGCCTGCCCGGAGCAGTTGGTGAGGAATGTCGAGCATTTTGTTTCCCGGGGCGCGATGGATATCGTCGGCCTGGGGATTAAAATCGTCGAACAGTTGATCGAAGCCGGACTGGTGCGGGATGTGGCCAGCCTTTACACGCTGAAGAAGGATGATCTGCTCAATTTGGAGGGCTTTGCTGAAAAGAAGGCGGTTAACCTGTTGAACTCAATCGAAACCTCAAAACAGCAGCCGCTGGAGCGGCTGGTGACTGCGTTGGGGATCCGCGGAGTGGGAGAGGTAATGGCGCACGATCTGTCCACGGTTTATCATGACCTTGACCAGCTCAGCCGGGTCAGCAGTGATGAACTGCAGCAGATTGAGGGGGTCGGGCCGAATATTGCCCAGGCGATCGTGGATTGGTTTGCCCGCCCGGCCAACCTCCAGCTGTTAGAGAGGCTGCGCGCAGCCGGGGTCTGGCCGGTGGTGCAAGCAGCCGCGGCCAAACCCGCCGCCGGAGACGCATTGGCCGGGCTGACTCTGGTAGTGACCGGAACCCTGCCGAATTACTCGCGGGATGGAATCAAGGAGCTGATCCAGCAGCACGGTGGCAAGGTAACCGACTCGGTCAGCAAAAAGACCAGCTACCTGGTAGCCGGCGAAGCAGCCGGTTCCAAGCTGGAAAAGGCGCGCGATTTGAATGTACCGGTTTTGGATGAAGCAGGGTTGCTGCGGTTGATCGGTCTATAGATTGGTCGCTAAAATTGAAAGTAAAAAATGGGCGCAGTTGGCAGGCGCCCGATTTTTTGCCGGAAGTGATAGGTTTGAGGTGTAATTTGGATGCTATATTCTTGAAACCGGGGCGTGAAAAATCTCTGCGGCTGCGCCATCCCTGGATTTTTTCGGGAGCGATAGACCGGGTACGCGGCGTTCCCCAGCCCGGAGATACAGTGGATGTGCTGAGCAGCGCCGGGGAATGGTTGTGCCGCGCGGCGTACAGCCCGCTGTCCAATATCCGCGCCCGGGTGTGGACGTTCGATGCGGAAACGAGTGTGGATGCGGCCCTGATCCATAAACGGCTGGAAAGCGCGCTGGCTTTAAGGTCGGCGCTGGTCCCTGAAGGTGAAACGGATGCGCTGCGCCTGGTACACGGCGAATCAGACGGCCTGCCCGGGGTGATTGTGGACCGCTACGCCGGATGGCTGGTGATCCAATGCCTGACCGCCGGGGCGGATGTTTGGAAAGACACGATCATCGATGCTTTAGTGGAATTGACCGGGATCGCTCAGGTCTACGAACGCTCGGATGTGGACGTGCGCCATCTGGAAGGTTTGCCAGAACGGGCCGGGATGGTGCGCGGCGCGGCCGCGCCTGAGGATGTGACCATTGTTGAAAACGGTCTGAAATTCACCGTGGATTTACGGTCGGGACAGAAGACCGGTTTTTATCTCGATCAGCGCCAAAACCGCCGGCGGTTGGGGCAGCTCTCCGCGGGGCGCGACATTCTCAACTGCTTTTGTTATACCGGGGCGTTCAGCGCTTATGCCCTGGCCGGTGGGGCACGCAGCGTGCTTTCGGTGGATAGTTCCAGCGAGGTGCTTAAAACCGGGGTCCAAAACTTGCGTTTGAATGGGCTGAACGAAGAGCAGGCGACCTGGCTGGACGGGGACGTGTTTCAAGTGCTGCGCAAGCTGCGTGACCAGGGCCGCAGCTTTGACCTGGTGGTCCTTGACCCACCCAAGTTTGCCCCGACAGTGGCCCAGGTCGAACAGGCGACACGCGGGTATAAGGATATCAACCTGCTGGCGTTGAAACTGCTGCGCCCGGGTGGGCTGTTGTTTACCTTTTCTTGCTCGGGCGGGGTCAGTGCGGATCTTTTCCAGAAGATCGTGGCCGGCGCGGCCCTGGATGCCAGGGTGGATGCGCGCATCGTGGAGCATTTGAGCCAGGGGGTCGACCATCCTGTGGCCCTGAATTTCCCCGAAGGGACTTCATTTAAAGGGCCTGATCCTGGCCAGGATGTAAAGGCATGCGATATGAGATCATCGCCACGCTCGGCCCGAGCAGTGCATCACCTGATATCTGGCGGGCGATGGTCAGCGCCGGCGCCACCGCCTTTCGCCTGAACACCTCTCATCTCACCCTCGAACAGCTTGCCAATTGGTTGGAGAAAATTCAGAACTTTCGCATAGATACAAAACAGAACATACCCGTGGTGCTGGATTTGCAGGGCAGCAAATGGCGGCTGGGGGATTTTCCGGCCTGCGACCTGCAGCCGGGGGAGATTATGGAACTGGTCTTTGGCGCTCAGGTTACGATATCCGGAGTTCTGCCTGTGCCGCACGCCGATTTTTTCCGTGCCGCGAAAAATTCGGATGGCGAGATTATTTTGAATGACGCCAAAAGCCGCCTCGAGGTCCTCTCCATAAAATCGAACAGCCTGACAGCCAGAGTGGTGGGAGGCGGCAAAATCTCTGCGCATAAGGGGATCACCTTTGGCGAAACGCAGTTCAGGGTGGAGACGATCAGTGAAAAGGACAGCCAGATTCTGCAAATGGCCGGGCGCGACGCGGCGCTCCGCTTCGCAGTTTCTTACGTCAGGGATGCCGGCGAGATGGAAAAATATCGCCAGGTGCTGGGCAGCAGCGCCCACCTGATTGCCAAACTCGAACGAGCCCCGGCGATGGCCGGAGCCGGAGAGATCGCCAGATTCTGCGATGAATTGTGGGTGTGCCGCGGTGACCTGGGGGCGGAACTCGGGCTGCGGGGTATGGCGGAGGCCGTGGCTGGGTTCACAGCGCAGCTCGCGGGGCTGCGCGTGCCGGTTATCATGGCCGGCCAGGTTCTCGAGCACATGACCGCCCATGCAGAACCCACCCGGTCTGAGGTGTGTTATCTGCGGGATAGTTTGACGCAGGGTTACCGCGGTTTTGTCCTCTCGGATGAAGCCGCGATCGGGCTGTATCCGGTGGAAAGCTGCCAGGTCGCGGCATTATTTCAAAGCAATTAAACATTCTTTGGTAAGTTTTAAGGAGGAAGATATGTCTGGTAAATTAATTGGAAAAGTGGCATTGATCACCGGGGCCAGCGCTGGAATCGGTTGGGCGAGCGCTCTGGCCCTGGCTGGAGAAGGCGCCAGCCTGGTGGTCACCGCCCGCCGCCAGGATCGCCTGGCGGAGCTGGAGAAAGCAATCCGGGCCGCGGGTGGAAAGGCAGCCAGCATCGTGGGCGATGCGCGCGAAGAAAAAACGGCACTCCAGGCCGTGGAACTGGCTGTGTCCCAATTCGGCCGGCTGGATATTTTGATTAACAACGTGGGAGTTGGCAACTACAAGAACCTGGTGGATACCAGCGCCGAAGATTACGATGAAATGGTCGACAGCAACGTGCGTTCGACATTTCTCTTCTCGCGCCACGCTGTCCCGGTAATGATCCAACAAAAATCCGGCACGGTATTGATGATCTCATCCATGGCTGGGATATACGGCTTTGCCGGCGAAGCGGTGTACTGCGCGTCGAAATTTGCCCAGGTGGGTTTTGCCCAGGCGCTGGATAAGGAACTGCGCCCGCATGGCATTAAAGTGGGCGTTATCTGCCCGGGCGGGGTCAAAACCGAATTTGCCCTGGGCAAAGGCCGCACCGAACAGGGCGTGGCGGCTTCCGGAATGCTCGACCCGCAGGATGTGGCCGGGGCGGTTTTGTTGGCCTGCACCCAGGCTCCAGGTTCACGGATTATCGAGATCCAGATGCGCACGATGGATGAGGCGCTGTAATAGAAGATAAGGCGGACAGGTTGGCATCCTCAGATGCCAACCTGGTCACCTTCGATGAAAATGGGATTGGCCTGCCGGCGACCATGGAGGAGCAAATGTGTTGGATAAAGACGCATCCATTCCTGGTGAAAGGTGGTAATATTTATCGCTGAGTTCATCCCTCTGACAGGACGGTTATTGGGAGGTTTTGATCTTTTTTTAGTGAATGGACGCAGGCGTGGAACAAAAAGAAGAACATCATGTCTCGAAGCTGATTATCGCGTATAAATTTGTTTATGGATTGTTTGAATTTATTTCGGGATGGGGGATCGCCATTTTTGGCAATCAGCTATCTACGCAGTATGTGCATCTGCTGTCACGAGAATTATCCGAAGACCCGCACGATTTGATCGCCCATCTAAGCATGGCGATTATCCCCAATCTACTTTCCCATAACACAATCATTGTGATGTCGTTGATCCTTTTAGGGTCGACAAAAATTGCCGGGGCAATCGGACTGGTTTATAAGAAAAATTGGGGGGTCGATCTGCTGGTCGGACTGACGGTGCTCATGCTGCCCTTTCAATTAATCAATATATTTATACACCGTACTTTTTTTGACCTGCTTTATCTGGTGGCAGGTATTTTTATAGCCCTTTATCTGATCCGGTTTAAGCCGAAAGCCTGGGTATCCCGCGTCTTCCAAAAACTATAATCTGGGGTGTGGCCGATCTCTTTAAGACCGGGCACCCGATTTCCTGAACCGCAATCAGGATAGAGAGGTCGTATCTAGGCCGCACCATTTCCAACTAAGCTCCCACAAACGGTGAGCTTTTTGTTCGTCATAGGATTCGTCGCTTGAACGCACCTCTTTGCCATCGGCAATCAGTTTTCCCCCGACCTCCGCATAGCGCGGATCGGTCGCGGCGATCAGATAGGATGCCGAGGCCTGTTCCAATGAACTCGCAAAGGGCATGCGCGTCATAATTTGACTGTAGAAAAATTTCTCAAGCGGTGATTTGCGGCGGTCGCCGACCGCCGCTGGTACGAAACCCGGGCAGACCGCGTTGGAGGTTACGCCGCTCCCCGCCAACCTGCGGTTCAATTCATAAGCAAACCACATATTCGCCAGTTTTGAGTTGCGGTAGAAAACCTGAGGGTTATAATACTTTTCTCCCTTCAGGTTGTCGTAATCAAAATTTACCCGCGGGCCGCCCCGCGCATATTCCGGATTATGCAGCCGCGAGGATACGGTGATGACCCTCGCCGGGGCAGACCGTTTTAAGTCATCCAGCAGCAGGTTGGTGAATAGAAAGTGTCCCAGGTGGTTTGTGCCCAGCGTCATTTCAAAGCCGTCAGCGGTAAAGCTGGCATGTTTCCCTGGCACGGCTCCACCGGCGTTGTTGATCAAGAGGTGCAGGGGATAGCCTTTGGCGTGAAAGGCAGCCACACACTGCCGCACCGAAGCGAATGAAGCCAGATCCAGCGGGATCAACTCGACCCTGGCGTTTGGATTGCCGGCATGGATGCGAGCTATGGCCTGGGCGCTGCTCTGCTGGTTGCGCGAGGCCAGGATGACCTGAAAACCCTGCGCTGCCAGTTTGGTGACGGTGGCGAAACCGATGCCGCTATTCCCTCCGGTGATCATTGCTATACGGTTTTGAGATGGGGGCACCAATTATCCAGCCCAGCCTTTCGGCAGCAGCGAAACACCGATAAATATAAGGACCAGCACCCCCACAATCAGAGCAGTGTTGTTCCGCGCCCGGGTTTGCACCCCGGCTTTGCGCCAACCCATCGAAGAATGCGCCGCAGCCGCCGCGATCACCATCACAACTGCGTGTTCGATCCGGTAAAGGGGAAATCCCGCCCCGGTGAGACCTGACCATAAGATATAAATGATCCCGATCAATACCTGGGTATCGATCAAGCCGCTAAATGCCGCCATCAGCCCGCGGTCCGCTTTTTCGTTACGCATTCCGCGCAGCCAGACCAGCACAAACCAGACCAGCGCTGCGAGGCTGACGATGACAATCACCCAGCGCAGCAGGGAGTGAATTTTCAAAACGATGCTCAGTAAGTCCATGTTCTTTACCCTCTTATTAAATTTGATGAAAACCGTTGCTGGCATTCATGCCGCCAGCGCTGTTCTGACTGGAAACGGATGGGTTGATGATCGACAGCCAGCTATACAAAATCTTGATGGGCCAGTATCAGCCGGCAATTTCAAGAGCCTTTACCCGTAACTGCTGCACGTCTCTTATCGGCGGGATGCCGAAGAGGCTTTTGTACTCGCGGTTGAAGTGGGAGGCGTCGTTGTACCCCACGCGATAGGCCGCGCTAGACGCGTCGAAGTCTTCGGTCAGCATCAGGCGGCGAGCTTCCTGGAGCCGGAGCTGTTTCTGGAACTGCAGGGGGCTCATCGCCGTGACGGCCTTGAATTGGTGGTGCAATCCCGAGGCGCTCATGCCCAACTCTTGCGCAAGATCCTCGATGCGCAAAGGCTGGTCGAAGTCCTGACGCAGCCGCTCCACGGCTCTGGTGATGACAGGGGTATAGCCACCCTGGGTCGCGAGGTGGCGGAGCCGGGCGCCTTGCTCTCCTTTCAGGAGACGGTAGATGATTTCCCGATTGATCAGCGTCATGAGCACCGGCGCTTCGGCAGGGGCATCCAGCAGCCTGACCAGGCGCAGGACAGCGTCTTGCAAATCTACATTCAATGGGCTGACGTCCATCGCCCGCGCTTCGGGCTGGTTTGAGGGCCAGGCGTGACCGGTTTCAACCATGACCGAACCGACCAGGGTTGGGGTGAGTTCCAGGCGGAAACTGAGGTAAGGCTGCTCTGGCGAAGCTTCCAGGATCTGACTGACGCGGGGCAGCTCGACGGTGGCGATCAGGTAATGGGAGGAGTCGTAGCGGTAGCGGCTGTCGCCCAGCAGGATTTCCTTGCTGCCCTGCGCAATCACGCAAAAAGATGGCTTGACCACACTATGCACCGGCTGCATCGGTGTAGAAGAGCGGGCCAGGAAAAGCCCATCCAGGGGTTGGACGACCCCGTTTTCAGGAACGGCAACCCTGATCCGCTCTACCAGTTCTTCGCGATTGGCCTGCATCCGTAGTGCTTCGCGGTCTTGCTGCGGTTGGCTGTTACCATCCATAAGATCCTCTTTTTCTTTCAGTTCCATCTTCTATCAATAAGATTTGCAGAATCAGTCAATCATCTTCCAGAATTATTCTACCATTCTGTGATCCAGGATGTCTATAATAGGTATAGGATTGAGATCATTCTTCTCTGTCATTAATTGAATGGTGGGATCTTCAGGTTGGAGGATCCAGCTAAGGCAACGGCAGGAGTTCAAAAATGCAAAAACGTATATTAGGAAAAAGCGGCCTGGAAGTCTCGGCTCTCGGGCTGGGCTGCATGCGAATGAGTTTTGGCGACAGGCCGACCGACAAACAAGAGATGATTAATTACCTTCACGCGGCGGTCGATCACGGCATCACCTTCTTCGATACCGCTGAAGTGTACGGGCCATTTACCAATGAAGAACTGGTGGGCGAAGCGCTCGAGCCATTCCGCGGGAAAGTGATCATCGCCACCAAGTTCGGGTTCAAGCACGCTCCTGAAAAAGGTCCTCATCCCAGCGTTGGCCAGGACAGCCGCCCGGAACAGATCAAACGGGTGGCAGAGGCTTCGCTCAAGCGCCTGCGCGTGGAGGCAATCGACCTGTTTTACCAGCACCGCCCGGACCCGAATGTGCCCATCGAAGACGTTGCCGGTGCGGTGAAGGAACTGATCCAGGCCGGCAAGGTCAAGCATTTTGGGCTGTCCGAGTCGAGCGCAGACCTCATCCGCCGCGCCCACGTGATCCAACCCGTCACAGCCCTGCAAAGCGAATATTCGCTCTGGTGGAGATCCATCGAAGATTCCATCCTGCCGGCCTGCGAAGAACTCGGCATCGGCCTGGTGCCCTACAGTCCACTGGGCCGGGGTTACCTGACTGGCAAGGTGGACGAGAAATCGACCTTCGACAGCTCTGATATCCGCAGCCGCAACCCGCGCTTTACGCCGGAAGCGATCAGTGCCAACCGGGGAGTGATCGATCTGTTGGAGCGGATTGGCACCCAAAAAGGCGCCACCCCGGCTCAGATTGCGCTGGCCTGGCTGCTGGCACAAAAGCCCTGGATTGTGCCCATTCCGGGCTCGCGCAAGCTCGAACGTCTCGATGAGAACATCGGCTCTGCTGAAGTTAGATTGACATCGGCTGATCTCATTGATATCGAAAATGCCATGTCAAAAATCGAGGTAGTTGGTGACCGGTATTAGGGCGGTACTCAGATCTGCCCGGCTAGGATGAGGGATGAGATCGATCAGGAAAGGTAAAAGCAATGAGCATCAGTGAAACAGCAATCAAAAACCATGAGCAACTGTTCCCAGGTCGCCAATCGACCCTGATGGTAACCGATCCGGAACTGATTGAGGTATTCGATAATTTTGCTTTTGATGAAGTGCTTCGTTACGGCAATATAGATAACCGAACCAGGTTAATGGTCATTTTGGCATCTATGATCGCCAGCCAGGCTTTAGGCGAATATAAAGTGATGCTGGGCGGCGCACTGAACGTAGGCGTGAACCCGGTTGAAGTAAAAGAAATAGTTTACCAGGCAGTACCCTATGTTGGCATGGCAAAAGTGTATGATTTTATTCACGCCACCAATGAAATTTTGGAGAGCAGAGGCATAAAGCTGCCACTGGAAGGGCAGTCCACCACTTCGCCGGAATCACGTTTTGAAAAAGGGTTGGAAGCACAAAAAGCGATCTTTGGCGAGTCGATTGATAAGATGTACCAGGACTCACCCGCCAATCAAATCCACATCCAGAAATACATATCGGCCAATTGTTTTGGCGTTTACCTTACCAGAGGCGGGATCGACGTTAAAACACGCGAGCTTTTAACGTTTTCCATGCTTTTATCTTTGGGAGGTTGTGAGCCGCAGTTAAAAGGACATATCCAGGGCAATCTAAATATGGGAAATGATAAAGAAACACTGCTCAGCGTTGTTACCCAATTACTGCCTTATGTCGGCTATCCAAGAACATTAAACGCAATCCGTTGTCTGAATGAAGTGATTCCTGTGTAAACGGGCCGGGCTGCTCTACGGGCTAAATCGGCCAGATCCATGGTTGATGGAAAGGGAGGAATATGTATGATGAGTCAATTGGCAATGTGGACGAGCGACGAACTCGACAGGGTTGGAGCAGCGGAAGAACTGGAGATCGCGGGACTGCGCAAGGACGGCACGCTGCACAGCTGGCGCACAATCTGGGTGGTGCGCGTAGGTGATGAGCTGTACGTGCGTTCGGTGAACGGGCGCGGATCGGCCTGGTTCCGGGGCACACAGTCGCGCTGCGAGGGCCGCATCCGGGCGGGCGGGATCAGCAAAGATGTCACCTTCGTTGAGGAGATCGATCCCACGGTTCATGAACAGATCGACTCCGCGTACCGCGAGAAATACAGCCATTACCCCAAGGAGTACGTCGACGCCTGCCTGACCCCCCAGGCGCAAGCCGCAACCATCAAACTGGAGCCGCGTTAAACTGGCTCATCATTCAATTTAAAGAATAAGATATAAGGAAAAAATTATGGAATATACGCGATTAGGTACAACCGGTATGAAGGTCTCGCGCATCTGCCTGGGATGCATGGGGTTTGGTGACGCCGAACATTGGACGCATAAATGGGTGCTTGACGATGAAAACAGCCGGCCGGTGATCCAGAAAGCCCTCGAACTGGGCATCAATTTTTTCGATACGGCCAATGTTTATTCCATCGGGGTCAGCGAGGAGATCCTCGGGCGTGCTTTGAAAGACTTCACCAAACGGGAAGACGTGGTTATCGCCACCAAGGTGCGCGGCAGAATGCGGCAAGGGCCGAATGGCGAAGGGCTTTCGCGCAAGGCGATATTGAGCGAGATAGACAACAGTCTGAGGCGGCTGCAGACCGATTATGTGGACCTCTATCAGATCCACCGCTGGGATTACGAAACCCCCATCGAGGAGACGATGGAAGCGCTCAATGATGTAGTGCGGGCTGGCAAAGCCCGCTATATCGGCGCTTCTGCCATGTTCGCCTGGCAGTTCCAGAAGGCACTGCACACGGCGGAGATGCACGGCTGGACGCGCTTCGTCTCGATGCAGAATCACCTGAACTTGATCTACCGCGAAGAAGAGCGCGAGATGCTGCCCCTCTGCCGTGACCAAAAAATCGGGGTAATCCCATACAGCCCGCTTGCCTCTGGGAGATTAACGCGAGATTGGTCACCGGACAGCTCGCTGCGCGCGCAAACCGACCAAATCCAAAAGAGTAAGTACGATGTGACCGTTGAAACCGATCGCCAGGTTATCGAGCGTGTCGCGGAAATCGCGGCGAAGCATGGGGTCCCGCGCGTACAAATTGCGCTGGCCTGGCTGTTGCAGAAGGAGTCGGTGACGGCGCCGATCGTTGGGGCGACTAAAATCTCGCATCTGGAAGATGCTGTCGGAGCGCTTTCCGTGAAACTGACCCCGGAAGAGGTTGCCACCCTGGAAGAGCCGTATGTGCCGCATCGAATCGTTGGCCATCAATAAACAAAGCAGGTGAAATCATGGAATACGTGCGATTAGGTTCAACCGGTATGAAGGTCTCGCGCATCTGCCTGGGATGCATGAGCTACGGGCAGTCCGCCGAGGGCTTTCAATGGTCGTTGGATGAAGAGACCAGCCGTCCGTTCATTAAACAGGCACTGGAGGCGGGCATTAATTTCTTCGACACCGCCAATGTTTACTCGAACGGCATGAGTGAAATCGTGACAGGCCGGGCTCTCCATGATTTTGCGGCCCGGGATGAGGTGGTCATTGCCACCAAGGTTCATTTCCCGATGGGTAAAGGTCCCAATGAACGCGGCCTCTCGCGCAAGCATATCTTAAGCTCAATCGACGCCAGTCTCAAACGTCTGGGAACGGATTACGTTGACCTGTACCAGACCCACCGCTGGGATTATGAGACGCCGATCGAGGAAACGATGGAGGCCCTGAACGATGTGGTGCGGGCCGGCAAGGCGCGCTATATCGGCGCATCGGCGATGTATGCCTGGCAGTTTGCTAAAGCGCTTTACACTGCCGACCTGCACGGCTGGACGCATTTCGTTTCCATGCAGCCGCATTACAACCTGATCTACCGCGAGGATGAACGGGAAATGCTCAAACTCTGCGAGGACCAGCAGATCGCCGTGATCCCCTTTTCACCGCTGGCGCGCGGGGTGCTGGCCCGGAAACCATCGAATAACCAGGAGGAAACACTGCGTGAACAGACCGATGGCCTCACGAAATCTCGGTACGGCCAAAAAGATAACGCGGTCATCGTGCAGCGGGTCAGCGACCTGGCTGAAGCGCGCGGCCTGCCGATGGCCCAGGTGGCGATCGCCTGGATGCTCTCCAGGCCGGTTGTGACCTCTCCAATTATCGGCGCCACCAAGCCGCATCACCTGGAGGATGCGGTCGCAGCTGTTGCTGTGAAACTCACCCCCGAGGAAATTATGCCATTAGAAGAACCGTACCGGCCGCACCCCGTAATCGGATATGTGTAATTGGCTGGCAATAACTTTGCCGGTTTAAAAAAAATCGGATGCCCTTTTATTTTGAAAATGAGAAGGGCATCCGAATCGATCCAACCAGGTCATGGCAGGGTGAGGTTGGTTTAAATCTCTACGAATTTCGTAGGCGTGGTGAGATTATAGTGCTTTGGCTTTCCAAGAGCAAACACATAAAATTTGAAAGGTGGTAAAAAATAATCAGGTTTCTCTTGCCGCATGCACTAACCTCCATGACGAAGGTGTTTTGCATTCAATCGTGGCTGAGAACCGTCCAGATCGGTAACACCGTAAATATCAGCCAGATCGCTAACGTCCATGAGTTTCCCTGTAAAACGCATGACATCCGGGTCGCTGGCTAACGCTGCAATGCCTCGGGCAGCATAGTGGGGTGTCTCGGTCTGTCCTTCGAGTTCATCCATTGTGTGATGAGTAAACATTAGCTCAGTTCGCATCCATCCCGCAGCAACTGCAATCACTGGAATGCCCTTATCTTTGAGTTGATAACCCAGGACATAGACCAAACGATTTTTAGCAGCCTTGCTTGCCTCATAAGGCAGCCACATTGGCGGTTCGGCGGTATGCCAGGTAGTGGTGATAATGAGGCCTTTTTGGATGGGCCCCATCAGATGTTTGAGCACTAACAGGCTGGTAATATAATCCGAGTAAGGTCCCGCCAGAAGCATATGTTCGAACTGGTCCAGCGGCTCTTCCCAGACCTCTTCACCCGATTCCAATTCGTCATGGGCATCATGCGCTCCCCACGCATTATTCACGAGGATATCCAACTTGCCGTGTTGTTTTTCAATGGTCGCGACCAGCGCTTTTACTTCTGCAGGATGGGTATGATCACACCTGACGGCCTCAGCCTTACCGCCTGCTTCGTGGATTGCGTCGACAGTGTCATCGATCGTCGTATCAGGCAGTTCGCTCTGGGTGCTATGACCCTTTGTGCTCCGACCCGTAACGATGACATGTGCACCAGCCTGAGCAAGTTCCAGAGCAACCGCTTTACCCAAACCTCTAGAAGCGCCTGTTACCAGCGCAAATTTCCCTGTTAGCTTCGGTTCTGTGTTCATAGGCACCTATCTCCTTTCTTTCTTGATCTTGACTTGCCAGTAATTCTCAAGATCGTGTATCAGGTAACGTTTCAACCAGCGCAGTATGGTGATATGGCTTTTTCGCACGATCCCAGCGATTTCTTAGGCTTTCATACCTTCCTCTACAGAGAGCCGTTCCATCTGTGCCCGTTCTCTTTTATAAAGCCTGGTTGCGCTGCCATTCAATCGGATCGCCGCTGGCAAAATCTTCGATGCCAAAGTATTCGAAAGCCTCGATTACTGCTGTCCGTCGGTAAGCCGAAAAGGTCACTACATGGGCGATCATGCCGCTGTATGTGAATGTTTCCGGCGGCTCGCACACCATATCCAGGAAACTGTTGTCCCACAGGTTCTCCTCGCTCACTCTGCGAACCAATGCAGCGAACTCACCAAAGACAGCGTCGAGACGCGTGAGCATGCCCTGGATCGTTTTGTCAGGATTATCGGACTCGTGGTGACCATGTACAGAATCCATCCAGCGCTCCTTGGTAAATACGAGGCGATGCAGCATTTCACGCAGAGTTTTTTCATCGCCGAGATAGGATAAAGGATTCCCGATCCCTTCAAGCGGCTCGTCGAGCAGGGCATTAGAAAGAAATTGGGCCCTCTCCAGGAATTTGCGCGTCAGCCACAAGTCGTGCTGTATCAATACCTCCGTAAGGTCCATTTTGCCTCCGTTTTTCATCTGCCGCGTGACCCGGATTGCCGCACCCACGACAGGATCATAGTGGATATCATTCGGTGTAGAGAAAAACCAGCTCTTAGAATGTGTGCTCCGAAAATGACTGGGAGAAATCCCCGCGGCTTTACGAAAGGCGCGCGAGAATCCTTCGAGTAAGTCAAAGCCCAATTCAAAAGCCAGCTGTGTGATGGCGTGATCACCATGCAGAAGCAAATAAGCAGCTTTTTCGAGCCTCAGTCTCCGCCGGCAGCTGCTCGGAGTCTCACCGGTGGTCTGGCGGAACATGCGTTGGAAGTGATAGCGGCTGTAATGCGCACCTCGGGCGAGTGCATCGCCATCCCTGGGTTCATCCAGACGCTTGCTGACCAGATCGGCCATTTTGTCGGTGATTGATCCGTTTTTGCTCTGCATGGATTTAATTTTAACCAGAATTGTAAATATTACTTGACCGAAATTGCTACATACGCCCCATCGTTGAAGAGCACTTTTTATTTCCAAACTTAAAGCAAAAGTTGTCCATTTTCTAAAGCATAAGCTGTCCAATGGAGGCTGTTTTGTTTAGGTTTAGGTAGTTTTTTAGGCTTTTTATATTATCAGAAATGCCACTTTCTCTTTAAGCTGCTTTATTCGTAAAACTCTGGCGCTTTTTTAAATGTTTCCCACTGCTTCTGGTCATGACCGAAAATCACCAGCCCGATCTGCTCCCGTTCGACCAGATCAAGCAGTTTAATCGTACTGGCGCGGACCGCTTCGGCGTCAGGGTTGCTGCCGTCACCCTGCTCGTCACGGGTAAAGCCCTCGGCGAAGGGTACAGCGTCAATTGTCATTAAAATCGACCCCGTTTTGGGCAGCCGCACGAGCACCGATTGATGTCCCGGCACATGACCGCTCGTGTCAATCAGCTTCAGCCCCGGCAGCAGTTCCGTGTCCCCGTCCACCAGCCGAATGCGCTCAATTGGCTGATCCCATTGGGGTCGAATGGCGGCAAAACGTGGGTTGCTCGCCGCATCCAAATGATGCACTCGCTGAACAACATATTGCGCCTTCGTGAATGCCGCGTGTCTTCCGGCATGGTCGACATCGTAATGCGTCGAGATGACAATATCAATATCGTCCGGTTTTAAGCCAATGTTCGCCAACTGCTCGATAACGTCCTGCCCATTCTCGAACTCCGATTCTCCTTCTGGCATAATCTCCGGTAAACCACTGTCAATCAGAATATTCTTGCCGTCACCTGTCTGCACCAGATAGCAAACAATCGGAATCTGGTATTTCGGCATGGATCCAACCTGCATCAGATATAAACGCTGTGGACCATTTTGGCTCATAATCATATCCTCATAAAAAAATAAACCAACGAAGCAGATGGGTATTACGTATTTCAGTAGGGTCGAAGCACTGCTTCGCTCTTATGAAATTACCTTAATCAATTTTGTCAAAGTATACCAAAATATATCATAATTTCGGCAGTGGTTACACAATAAGTGGTAAAGGGTCTAATTGAAGAAAAAGTGATAGCCATAAATCCAACATCCAAGAAAAAGTGATGACAACAAAGAAGGGTCAAGGTGGTTGGTGTCCAGTGGATTGGTTATTCCCTTTACAAACAGTTGGTGCGACAAACAGAATACTTGCGATTACCTTAAAGAATCCTCGAAGCGTTCTATAGCATAAGTATGGGTTAAGTATTGAAATTTCGTGCTGAGTATAGGCGACAATGCATAGAAAGGCGAAGAATCCAAAGCGCTTAAAGCATAAATTGTCCATTCTGGACAACTTATGCATTAAGCCTCACATATAGATTTTTACAGCCTTATTCAGGTGGAGATGGCGGGAATCGAACCCGCGTCCGAAAGAATCGACCCGCGAACATCTACGAGCGTAGGAGTTCTTTGTCGTCGCCCGTTACTGGAGGAACTGCAGACCAGAAACGGACCATCCGTTCAGACCCGAAGGCCCTCTTTCGCGACGGTCACGGCAAACGGCGCGGCACCACTGGCTTTGTGACGCCTGCTCCACCTCCGGCCAGGGAGCGGGGCGGGCAGACGTGACCTTAAAAGGTCATACTGCTAGCTACTGGCTTAGGCAGCCAGGGGCATTGCAGAGTAGGAAGTGCGGTTGGCACTTGATTTTTTGTGCTGAGTTTACGAGGTCGGCACCTCTCGGCTCGCAGTTCGGGACCAGCCTCTCCCGTCGAAGCCTGTCATCCCCGAATATAGCTATTATACCGGATTTCAACCCAATCCGGACGCCCTTTGGTAAAATTGAAGTACAAGCTCTGCCGGCTGGTGGGGAGGTATGATTTCTCGAAGGAGGAGCCCTTGATCACTTATTTAAAGAACACGGAGACCGGTTTGACGCAAATGGATGAGCCAGTCGTCGGCTGTTGGATCAGGGTTCAGGACCCCAACCAGCGCGAAATCCTCGAGATCACCGAGTTGGGCATCCCCCAGGATTTCATCACCCCGGCTCTGGATATCGATGAGCGCGCGCGCACCGAGCGCGAAGATAACGGCTGCATATTGATTGTCCTGCGCGTGCCTTCATTCCAGGGCAAAAAAGTGGACGTGCCGTATACCACCCTGCCCATCGCGATCATTTTATCGGAAAAATATATCGTCACCGTATCCAAATACAGCAGCGACATCCTGGATGAATTTTCCACGGGGCGCATTAAAGGTTTTTCGACCAGCAAGCGCAACCGTTTTGTGCTGCGGTTATTATTCAGCGCTGCCAACAAATACCTGATGCATTTACGCGAGATCAACAAAACGGTGGATGCCTTGGAAGACCAGCTTCAGCTGTCGATGCGCAATAAAGAGGTGCTCGAACTGCTCAAATACCAGAAGAGCCTGGTGTATTTCACGACTGCTTTGAAAACCAATGAATTTGTGCTGGAGCGTTTGCAGCGCACGCAGCTGTTCAAGATGTACCCGGATGACGAGGACCTGCTGGAAGACGTGATCACAGAAAACCAGCAGGCGATTGAAATGGTGAATATATCCAGCAGCATTTTAAGCTCGATGATGGATGCATTTGCCTCGATCATCTCCAATAACCTGAACGTGGTGATGAAATTCCTGGCTTCGATCACGATCGTCTTGAGCATCCCGACCATTGTCACCAGTTTTTTTGGAATGAATGTCGCCCTGCCGTTCCAGGACCACCCCCTGGCGCCGATTTTCATTATTGGTATCTTTGCTCTAATTTCAGCCGGGGTGATCTGGGTCTTCATGCGCAAGGACTGGTTCTAAAAAGCTTTTCAGCCAGTCAGCTTGACAGCGATTTCCTTATTAACCCGGCTGCCGGTAAGCGCCAGCCGGCTTTGTATGAACGATGTACAACAGAATGGCAAAGGCTTTGAAAAAGGCTTAGAATAGAGCCGGACAGGAGCCTTGGCGCGTGACGAAACCCGAATTGAACGAACCCATCCTAACTACCCCTAAAACCGAAAAACCGCAGGAAACAGAATTCTTACACTTCTCCCATCTGTCCAAGAGCTACCTGGAAGGCGGCAAACGGCGCATTGTATTGCAGGATGCCAGCCTGGCGGTGGGGCGAGGCGAGTTCCTGGCGATCCTGGGGAGGAGCGGCAGCGGGAAGACCACGCTGCTCAACCTGATCAGCGGGATCGACCAGGCAGACCAGGGTGAGATCTGTCTCAATGGCACGAACCTGACCGCGTTGAACGAATCCGAAAGGACCCTGTTCCGGCGCCAGAAAATCGGCTTCATTTTCCAATTCTTCAATTTAATCCCGACGCTGAGCGTTTGGGAAAATATCACGCTGCCCCTGGAATTAAACGGAAAGATGGATGCAGCCGGTATCCAACGGGCTGAGAGCTTATTAGAAGCGGTCGATCTGGCGGACCGCAAAAAGACATTCCCCGACCGCCTATCCGGCGGAGAACAACAGCGCATCGCCATTGCCAGGGCGCTGGTTCACGATCCGCTGCTGGTGCTGGCGGATGAGCCCACCGGCAACCTGGACGAAGACACCGGGCGGCAGGTGATGGCTTTGCTGGATCGCCTGACACGCCAGGCCGGCAAGAACCTGGTGATGGTGACGCACAGCCAGGAAGCCGCCAGTAAGGTGGACCGCACCGTCTGGCTGCGAGAAGGGAAACTGGTGGAGCACGGCGCTCTGCTAAAAAAATGAAGCCCGGTTTGTTTCCGCGTGGCCTGTGGAATGTTGGCTGGCGCTACTTGCTGCGCCACCGCTGGCAGTCTTTCCTGATGGTCCTGGGCATTGCCCTGGGGGTAGCGGTCATGGTGGCGATCGACCTGGCGAATGCCAGCGCCAGCCGCGCTTTTGAACTGAGCACCGAGGCTATCACCGGCAAAGCCACCCACCAGATCCTCGGCGGCCCCCTGGGGTTGGATGATACGGTCTATACTCACCTGCGTCGTACCCTGGACGATTATCCCATGGCACCGGTCATTTCGACCTTTTTCGTTTCACCCCAATTGGGTGACGGCCCGATGCAGCTGCTGGGGATCGACCCCTTCGTCGACGGTGATTTTCGTTCCTATCTCAACACCAATACAGCCCCAGACCTGGCAGCCTGGTCCTCTTTTTTGACCCGCCCGGGGGCGGCCATCCTTTCACAGACTCTTGCGGACCGCTACGGATTAAGCCTCGGTTCGCCGCTGACGCTGGAAATTGATGGGCGCACCAGCCAGGCGTTTGTAGCCGGCCTGGTGAACCCGGTCGATGACTTACAGCGCCGTTCGCTGGAAGGGACCGTCCTGGTGGATATTTCCACGGCGCAAGAACTGACCGGGCGGGCCGGGAAGCTGGATTGGGTGGATCTGATCCTGCCCAAGGACGACCCGGCTGCCGTGCAGCGCATCCAGGCCCTGCTGCCCGCGGGCGTGCAGGTGAGCAGCGTTCAAGCCCGACAGGGGTCGGTGGAACAGATGACCACCGCTTTCCAGCTGAACCTGACCATGCTCAGCATGCTGGCATTGATCGTCGGCCTGTTCTTGATTTACAACACGATGACATTTTCGGTGGTGCAGCGCCGTTCCTTGTTTGGTACGCTGCGCTGTCTGGGCGTGACCCGCCAGGAGGTTTTCGGCCTGGTGATCAGCGAGGCCCTGGCGGTGGGCGTGATCGGTTCGGCCGCCGGAATTGGATTAGGCATCCTGATGGGGCGCAATACCATCGGCATGGTCACCCAGACGATCAACGACCTGTATTTCACCACGACTGTCCAGGCGGCGGGTATCCCTATCCTCAGCCTGGTAAAAGGAGCCGTGGCTGGGATTGTGGCGACGGTGCTCACGGCCGGGTTCCCGGCCTGGGAAGCGGCCTCCGTTCCACCTCAGGCCGCGCTCAGCCGCTCGGGATTGGAAATCAAGACCCGGCGCATTGTGCTGCGGGTAGCAGCCGCCGGAATTGGCATGGTGCTGGTGGGTGGGGTGGCGTTCAGCATTCCTGTGAACAGCCTTTTGTTCAGTTTTGGTGGAACGGCAGCGGTAGTGGTGGGTTTTGCCATGCTGGCGGCGCTGGCTATGGTGCTGATCTTAAAAGGAATTGCCCCAACCCTGGAAAAGATGCTGGGTTTGATCGGGCGCATGGCGCCGCGCAATCTGATCGCCTCCCTCAGCCGGACTTCGGTAGCAGTCGCGGCCCTGATGGTCGCCGTGGCGGTGACGGTGGGGGTAACGCTGATGATCGACTCCTTCCGCTACACGGTGAATATCTGGCTGGCGCAGACCCTGCAGGGGGATGTGTATATCACCGCGCCCAGTTTTACGGCGACCGCTTCGACCACGCCTATCGATCCGGCGGCGGTCAAAGCCATCCAATCCTGGCCGGGTATCCTGCGGGCCGACCTGCTGCGCACCGTGCGCGCCGAGACACCCCAGGGAGAAGTGCAGCTTTCCGCCACCGATAATCCCCAGATCGGGGTCGAGCGTTTTTATTTATGGACCAAAGATGCACCGGATAAGGTCTGGCAGGCGATGCAGGCCGGAGGGGTGCTGATCTCCGAGCCGCTGGCCCGGCGTTTTGGCCTGCTGGGGCACGACCATCCACTCGTTTTGGACACCCCGCAGGGTTTGAAATCCTTCCCGATAGAAGCCATTTATTATGATTACGCCTCCAGCGAAGGGGCTTTGTTCATGGCTTCAGGCGTCTACCAGGCGGTGTGGAAAGATACGGCAGTCACCGCGATTGCCCTGCGGCTGCCGCCAGGAGGGGACCCGGATCAGATCACCCGGCAGATCCAGGATGAGTTGAAGACCGGACAGCGCTTGCTGGTGCGCCCAAACCGTGCGTTACGGGCGGATGTGATGGCGATATTTGATCGTACCTTTGCCATCACGGCCGCGCTGCGCATTCTGGCGACGGTGGTCGCATTTATCGGCGTGCTCAATACCCTTTTGCTCTTGCAGCTTGAGAAACAGCGCGAAGTGGGCATCCTGCGCGCCCTGGGCCTGACTGGCGGGCAGCTCTGGCAGTTAACCATGCTGGAAACTGGCTTGATGGGTCTTTCGGCCGGGCTGCTGGCGGCGCCTACCGGCTATGTGCTGGCATTGATCCTGGTGTACATCATCAACCAGCGATCTTTTGGGTGGACGCTGCAGCTATTTATCCAGCCTGCGGCCTTTGGGCAGGCGCTGCTGATCGCTGTCACCGCCGCTTTATTGGCCGGAATATACCCGGCAAGCCGCATGAGCCGCCAGCCGGCGGCCGAAGCGATTCGTTATGAGTAAATGGCGATGAAGAAAATCTGGATCTGGATCTTCATTCTGGCTGGCGCAGTGGGCCTGGGCGTGCTGCTCTTTGCGCCGCGCCAGGCGCAGCCCGCCGGTTCTGGCCTCAAAAGCCTGAAGCCTGCGGCGGACCAGGGTTTTGCTCGCGCCGACGGTCCGCGCCTATTCACCTTCCCCCAGGATTTTGGGCCGCACCCGGATTTTCAAACAGAATGGTGGTATTACACCGGCAACCTGACGGCTGAAGATGGACGTCAATTTGGATACCAGCTCACGTTTTTCAGGCGGGCACTGCTGCCACCACAGGATAAGGTTCAGCGCAGCTCGGATTGGGCGGTGAACCAGGTTTATCTGGCGCATTTTACCCTGACGGATGTGCAGGGTGGGAAGTTCCATTATCTGGAGCGCTTCTCCCGCGGCGCAGCCGGACTGGCCAGGGCAGTCGCGGCGCCAGTTTACCAGGTGTGGCTGGATAACTGGTCGGTTACTCAGGTTTCCGAGGGCAAATATCAACTGCAGGCCGCTGTCGACGGCCTGGGCATCCAGCTGGATCTGGCCGATGTGAAGGGCCCGATCCTGGAAGGGATCGATGGCTACAGCCAGAAGGGGCCCGATCCGGGCAATGCTTCCTACTATTACAGCCAGACTCGCCTGGATACCAGCGGGACGGTTACCCTGGCGGGGCAAACCATCCCGGTGAAGGGCGCGAGCTGGATGGATCACGAATTCAGCACCAGCGCCCTATCTGGCGACCAGGTGGGTTGGGACTGGTTTTCGCTGCAGTTAAGCGATGGCAGCGAGTTGATGGTATACAGCATGCGCCATGCCGACGGCAGCGCGGATACTTATTCGCAGGGAATGTTAATCCGGCCGGATGGCAGCACCCAACGCCTGGCCTCTAAGGACTATAAGATCACGCCCCTGGCGCATTGGAAGAGCCCTCATTCCGGGGCAAATTACCCATCCGAGTGGCGGGTGGAGGTGCCCGCCGAGCAGATCGACCTGACCGTCAAACCGCGCCTGGCTGACCAGGAACTGCGCGTATCCTTCATCTATTGGGAAGGAGCGGTGCAGGTATCCGGAACCCGCGCCGGGCAGCCGGTCAATGGTTCAGGATATGTGGAATTGACCGGCTACGCCAAAAGCATGCAGGGGCAGTATTAAGTTTTTCGCGGCGGCCAAATCCGGTTTATTGGATGGGAAAGCGGATGCGTTTGCCTTCGGCAGCTGATTGATAGGCGCCGATCAGCATCTCCACCGTCACTCGACCATCCTCGGCACTGATTGTCTCATCCGTTCGCCCGAGCACGTAATCGATGAATGGACGGGGGACCGCCTTTAAACGCTCACCCTGACTGGCCGGAATGGGAACAGGAAACTCGGTCCACCGGGTTTCGCCGGGGTGGATCATGCGGATCGAGACCGCATCCGCCGGCCTGGGCGCGGCGCAGGATGGCCCATCGCCGTAATCGTGCAAAATCGTTCCCCGATCTCCATAGATTTCCGTCGTTCCAATCGCGGCCACGGTAGTAGAGGAATTGAGCAGGATGCCGATCTCGCCCTTGCCAAAGCGAAAGATCGCCACACCGTTATCATCAGGCGAGACGTGCGTGACTACATCGTCGATCTCGGCGGTCACCGAAACTGGTTTCCCCAGCATCCAGTAGAACCAGTCGCAGACATGCGAGGCATCGTCGAAGAACATGCCTACGTTGGCGGTGGGATCAAAATGCCACCGGGTTGGACCGTTGACAAAATCCGGGCTGAGCAGCACATTAAGCGCGTGGCGCCGGCGGACAATAGCGATATTGCCCACCTCACCGGCATCGACCAGTGCTTTCATCTTCAAATTCATCGGGTCGTGGCGCATCTGGTATCCCATGCCGAATTTCACGCCGTAGCGTTTCACCGCCTGTATGATGCGATCGCAGTCCGCCAGGGTCGTTGCCAACGGTTTCTGGCACAAAATGTGTTTCCCGGCAGCGGCAGCCTGTTCGATCAAATCGGCGTGGCGGTTGGTCTCGCAGGTGACGATGACCGCCTGAATCCGCGGGTCGCTGAGAAGATCCTCCACCCGAGCCCGGTATTCTAATCCGTAGGTTTCGGCATTCTTTCGTCCACGCTCCGGATTGTCGTCCCACGCCGCGACTAGATTGACATCCGGGAAATCTTTCATAACCTGGCAGTAGACCCCGGAATGCCCGTGGGCAAAACTGAGGATTCCGATACCAACTTTTTCCATCATTGTTTAACCTCCTGATTGGTCAGTGGACCCAATCGGTCCAACTTCACTTATTAATCACTTGCAGGTTTGTTTAGGATCATTTGATTATAGATGAGATTGGATTTTCAGGTTTTTCATTTTGGGATGAACCAGCCATCTTTCCGGACTATTTTTGACGGAGGCATTGTAGTAAAATTGATCATAAATAGTGCAATACTCTATTTTATTCAATTCGCGCCAGGGAGATTTTAAATGTTAACCGTTGAACAGATCGAACAATATAAGCGCAGTGGTTTCGTCAATGGCGGGCCGGTGATCGAGGATGACGTCATTACCACCCTGCAATCGGAAGTGCTGCGCGTGATCGATGACCGCGAAAACGCCGCCTGCCCTCAACCGGTGCGCGTCGCCAATTTATCCAGCGATGCCGCCCATCCCATCTGGCAGATTGTTAACATCTGGGAGGCCAGCCCGGCTTTTAAGGCGCTCATCACCAACCCAAAGATTGTCGCCATGGCAGCCCAGCTCAGCGGCGCGAATGAACTGCGCATCTGGCATGACCAGATACAATACAAGCCCAAAGAATTTGGCGGGCAGCTGCACTGGCACCAGGATTCGCCTCTCTGGCCGACCTTGTCGCCGAAAGACGAGCAAATTACCGCGTGGGTGGCCCTGGATGACGCCGAAGCGGATAATGGCTGCATGTATATGGTGCCGGGTTCTCACAGTTGGGGCAACAAGCAAAAACAGATCGATACCTTACCCGACGGCGCGCTCCTGCCGGAAAGTTTTGAGGGCAACCCGGTTTATTTTGTGATGTGCCCGGTCAAGAAGGGCCACGTGCATTTCCACCATTCGCTGACCTGGCATGGTTCGGGTACCAATCACAGCAGCCGCCCGCGGCGGGCGATCGCCCTGCATTTTATGACCGATAAAACATCTTTCAACGCTGCCGGCGACCATATCATGAAAACTTTTATTACCGTGCATGATGGCGAACAGCTTACCGGTGATAAATTCCCCGTGGTCTGGTCTAAGGCTTAGTTCTGCCAGGTTCTGGCCACCTCAAATTTTTAAAACCCGGGGTGACAATTCACTGTGACACGAAATCGCAGTGAATTGTCGCCCTGTTCGAATAGCTGCCAACCAGCAGAATAGGCAAAATCTATGACCACCAAACGCAGCGGCGACGTCCCATTTGAATTTATCCATCGTGAAGATCTGTATGTGCTTCCAGATCAGGCCAGAGCCTGCGAAGGGAACCTGCATGGTGGTTTTGCGACCGATCCGCGCCCTGGATACGGTCACCTCTATTACGGAATCCCAGATTACGGCATGATGCGGATCAACCCTGATTTGGGTTCACAGGAGTTGATCCGCCTTCCAGAGAAGCTTAAGCCAATGAATTTCCACAGCACAGTTTTTGGGAAGGTCGGTGGTGATTGGCGCCTGTTCCTGCCGGCCAACAACGACTCCCTGGTGGCGGTGATTGACCTGGATGGAAACCTGGATTTTGTCCTGACCCACCCCGAATTTGATCAGTACCGCGACACGGACCTCACGTTTGCGCCGACGGCGGCGGCCCTGGTTGACCAGACCCTGTTTGTGGCCGATGGTTATGGCGCAAATTATATCTCATCCGCCGATGTCGCCCGGCGGCAGTGGACCGGCATCTTTGGCGGCAAGACGGATGACCCCACGGAAAACGGCAGGTTCTCGACGGCGCACGGCATCACCCCGCACCATACCAATCCCCACCACCTGGTGATTGCCGACCGGCCCAATTCTCGCCTGCAGGTGCATACGCTGGAGGGAGATTATGTGGCCTCGCACCTTCTGCCTCCAGGTTCGTGGCCCTGCGGCGTGGACACCATTCAGTGGCAAGGCTGCTGGTTGTCGGTAATCGGCAGCCTGGTCGATCCGATTAAAGACCGGCCTGCGCCTATTTACATCATCGACGGAGATACCAGCCAGGTGCTGTCGACCATTCGACCCAAGGAAGAGCTGGGCCTGGAAGGGGTGCAGCACCTGCACAATGTGGTCTGGCATACACACCAGGGCCGGCTTTTCCTGGTATGCCAGAGCTGGAATCCGGGCCATTATTTTGTCTTAGAACAAGCCTGACCTGACCCTTTGATTAAAGCGGGTCAGGTCAGATTTATCACCTGATATAGCTGGTTAAGCTAAATGCTGCTTGTGCGCAGACGATCCGGAACACTCGAAAATGATTGGATCTTAATCCCCGAAAATAGCACGCATCCGCTCACAGTAATATTGGACGTTTTCCCACTTCGCATCCGGGGCGATGCGATGGTCGGGGCATGGAATAAAGCCGCCTAGCTCGATGATCGGGCGCAAGCGTTCCACTTCAGCATCGATGGCGGCATAATCTCGAGAAAAGACCACTTTGTTCATACCGCCCACGCCGCGCAGTTCTTTGCCAAACTGCTCTCTCCAGGGTGTGAGACTGGCGTTCCAGGTCCCAACTTCGATAGGGAACATGGTATTGACCCCATTCTCGACCCAGGTCGGGATGAGCTTATCGATCTTGCCGTCGCAATCCAGGGAAATGATATTAATGCCATGCGATCTGACCAGATCGGTGATCCGCTTATAATGCGGGCCGATCTTGTCGTGGAAGAACTTCGGGTTTACCAGGGGACCCGCTTTATAACAAATATCTTCCCAGAAGTGGGCGAAATCGAAGCTGTCATTGCGTTCCAGGATGGCCTTCGTACCCTGGAAGCATATCTCGGCGGTGACCTCGATCATTTCATCCACCAGGGTGGGGTCATCGGAGATCAAGTAGCTTAAGCCGACCAGCCCCGTGATATCCCGAATGCGTCCCCACAGGCTGCCACAGTGCAGGCCAATGGGATGGGTGCGGTCCTGGGGAGCCGGCATGGCAGCCAGCCACTGCCAGTTGATCCGGTCGGGGGTCCATTGCAGTTTAGGCAGGTATAAATCTTTCCAGGTCTGGCGATCTTTAAGCAGGTGTTCTATCTCGCCCGGGATTGACCCGGCTTCATCTTTCTCGGTTACAGTCACGCCATCTGCGTTCATCACCTCGCGGGAGCCATCATCAAGGGTGCGCAGGACGCGCCTTTCAAAGGATGGCCTCAGGCTCGAACTCAAATTGAAATGTCGAATACCAGTTGAAATCAAAGCCTAATTTCCGGCTGATAATGACGTCAATTTCATTGCCATCCCACCAACCCCGGGCTTCTTCCTGTGTGATGTGACCTTCACTGGCCCATAAATCCAGGGTCTCGTTCCAAAATCCAAAATGGACGATAGGCAGACTTTCATACGCCTCATAATTCAGTACTTTCAGAGCCTGTTCACGTTGGTTCATAATGGTTATTCCTTCATCAAGGTATTTTGGTATATATTTTATAGATGCCAAACTCAGTGACATACCGGTAATGAGCCTGTAAATAATCATCCAGATAGGTCACGCCACTGCTTAATGCGCTTCCGTTTGGTTCGGTTGAATCCCATATTTTTACCAGGACGACCCATTTGACATCCTTCGCCTCAATTTCAGATACGATCTCCTTTTGGACCGGAAGGGTGGTGGCTACGCCGGGATAAAGCTCGTGATAACGGGTGGCGCTCTCGCGGCCCGCCAGATAATACAGACCGATATCACTGACAAAGATGCGGTCATGTTTCTGGTTGCCCACAAAAATCAGGTCAGAGGGCTGTGTACTCATCCGGAGATATTCAGCGGTATTTTCCTGATCTTTATCCAGGTAAACACAGCTTGCTATAGGTAAATGTGAATAACATCCCCAGGGCGGGTTGGTGTCCAGAGCATTGAGTAAATCTTCCAGGGCGGGGGCAAAATAGAGAATGGTCAAACCGATGGTCAGGCCAACCAGGCAATTCTTAACCCAGGTTGCCATCCCTTTTAAGGTGAATTGTTTGATCAGGGCGACCGCGATGATGAAAGTGAAGATGGAAGCCGGGGTCACATGGATTTGATCATAGCGGCTCAGAGCTTGATTAAAGAGCAGCCCTCCGAACAAAGTCAGCGCGATCATGGTGAAATGACCCTGGCTGAGTGATGCCCGGTCTTTTATAAATTTAATCACAAGCAAAACGACCGCAATGCCGAGGGTCAAAATTGGCAGGTAAAACCGCATCCAATCCGCAGAAGGGAGATTGAACTTGGGGACCTGCATGTCATAAAATTTAACCGATTCAATCAGATTGGGCGGGATCAGGCTGGGATAGGGCAGCCAGCGAACACTGTGCAGCACAAAAGTCGGGAAATAAAAGACCTGCTCGAAAAGATTTTTCCACCCACTTTGAAAACCGATTATGGCGTATCCGAGGATGGCGATGGTTAACATGGGAGCCAAAACCCAGATGAGCTCTTTTATCGGATTCAACCAGGCTGCCAGGTGAAAGCCTTTTGGCGATTGAGGACTTTGGCCTTCATCTGAAGGCGTTCGCTGCAGACCGGGCACAAGCCGGGCCAGATAGCCTGCAGCCAGCAGGCTGATCCCGGCATAGGCTCCTATGTCCCACCGGATGAGGATGGCGATCCCAATGAGAGAACCTGACAGGAGAAGCCAACCTTTTTTCCCGTTCTCAGTGTAAAAAAGCCAGGCCAAAATGGACCACAGCCCCAGGGCCATGGCTGGGAAAACTGCGTAGGAGTAGAAACCGGCTGACGCGAGCAGCATCCCGGCAATCAAAGCGGTCAGGTAGGCCATTTTGCGGGACGCCAGCCTCTTTGTGACCAGGAAAACGCCAATCACGATCAATAAACGGATCAGTGTGTCATAAATCCGCGCATAAATCAGATTGGCGCCAAAGAGTTTGATGATGGCTGCCACAATATAGAATTGTCCCGGTGGATAGATGGCCCAAAAATCTTTATAAGGGATATCGCCGTACAGCACCCGGGTCGATCCAAACATGGCGAAGCCCTCATCGTAGAAATTAAAAAACGTCTTAAATTTTAATTAATAAAATTTAAGAGCATCATCGTGAAAAATAAAATGATCAGGCCTTTGGAACGAAAATTTATAGATTTCATCGCAATTTCTGATTTCAAATTAAAACCACCCCGCCGGAAAAAACGTCCCCACTTAATAATTTATCCCCTCCCCGATTTCGGGGAGGGGTGTTAATACACTGGATCAGCGCCAGGTCAAACCGGAAATATCCTGGTTACCTGGATTTGGCTTGTAAGCGGATCGCTGCGCCCACGTCACCAATATGCATCGTATCATAGGCTTGTTGGGAAGAGGTAAATGCCCCAACGCCTTCATGACCGTGCCAATCGCCCTGATTCAAAATCGGATTGGGCAGACCGGTCTCACGTTCACGTTTCGCAATCCAATTTTCCATCCGCGTTCTCAGGGCAGCTACGACTTCCGGTTCCTGGTCAGCCAAATTGTTATTTTCCAGTGGATCCTCGATCAGGTTGTACAATTCCACGGGCGGCTTAAAATGGAAATCCGGCTCCAGGGCGACGATCAACTTCCACTGGGGGGTTCGCCAACCATTCTTGCGCATCCAGGTGCATTCCGTGATGTAAAATTCACTGTCGTAAGACGCAACCTCACCATTAACCATGGGCAGCAGGCTCTTGCCATCGAAGGCAATCCCGGTCTCGATACCTGCCAGATCCAACAGGGTGGGGGTCAAGTCCTGCAGCCGGTTATACCCCTGGACACGCTTTCCAGCTTAAATCTTGCCGGGGTAGCGGATAATTAACGGGGTGTGCAAGGTGGGTTCGTAAAGTCCGTGGTGATCAAAATAGCATTCATGATCATACAGGGTCTCACCATGGTCGGAGTTAATCACCACGATGGTTTCATCCAGAATACCGCGCGCTTCCAGTGCCGTAAAGATAGTCTGAATACAGGCATCCATATAAGCAACGGCTCCGTCATACTGGGCGATGACGTAATCTTTATCCGTGATTCCCGGCGGCATCCAGCTGGCAAAGAAATCGCAGAAGGGTTTAAAGCTCATCACAGGGTCCATCGATTTATTAGCCGGGTCCAGTTCGTTTCCATGATAGAACGCCCGCTCGTAAGGCAGCGGCGGCAGGTAAGGAGCGTGGGGATCCATGTGCCGCAAAAACAGGAAAAAGGGTTTGTCCTCTGAAGCCAATCGATCCAGCTCGGGAATGGTGACGTCATTCAGGTTTTGCGCCTTGGGGCTGCGGCCTTCAGCCCAGCTGCCCCATCCGGCAAATTCAAGGTATTTATCAAAGCCGCGGGAAGCAGGGTTCCCCGAAAAACCAACACAGGTGGTGTTATAGCCCTGTTCTTTTAAAATCTCAGCCAGGGTCTTAATTTCTGGGCGCATCGGCCCCTTATGGCGCAGCGCCACCATTTGGGTGTCAAAGACATCCATCCCGGTTAACATTGAGCCATAACCGCTGGTGGTGGGAATGTGGGCGCTGAAGGTTTGTTCGAATATGGCGCCGCCTTGCGCAAATCGCCCGATATGGGGTGTGGTCTGGCGGTGATATCCATAGCAGCTCATATGATCGGCTCGCAGCGAGTCGATCCCGATCAATAAAATATTAGGCGAACGCTTATTATTACCAGCGGAAGGCATACAAAACTCCTTGGGGGATGATAGGTTTTCTCAAGCCGGTTGATTTTCTGTCAGCGCCGCCTTACTCCGGCGGCGGTTGTCGATCCAGAGCCAGATAAAAATGGACGTGGTGATCAGTTCTAAAAGCGGATAAAACAGGCTCCGCCAGGTAAATCCACTCACGTCCCAAACGACCGCGGCGCTGGTCAGATTTGCCAGGAATAAAACGCCAAATTCAATTGTGGTCAGTTGAAAGAAGCGCAGCCGCAGAGACCCAGGTTGGACTCCAGTTCGATAAAAATGTTCTAAAAAAACGATTAATATCACCAGAATCAGACCTAACAACAGATAAGACCATTGATCCAGTGAACGAGTCTGAAGGTTTGAATAGAATAAAGCGGTGGCGTTATCCTTAATACGGTCGTAGGTTGACATCACTACAACGGAGAGATAGGCATCACGCGCCTGCAGTAAGACCATCCCACCCAGAATAGTGGAAATGACCCACAGCAGGTATGCAAGGGCATAACTCGTATAACGGCGTATGGAAGAATTCATGCGATGCTTTCTATTTTCCCTGGCCAATACCCTGTAAGTTTATTTCTTCGGCCAGGTGGCAGCTCACAAATGAGCCGGTTCCGCCAATTGGCCTGAGGAGCGGAACCTCAGCGCTGCAGATCTCTTTGGCATACTTGCATCGAGGATGAAAAACACAGCCTGTGGGCAAGTTTACCAGGTCGGGAGGTTCCCCTGGAGCGGCCCTTTGTTGGACTTGTTTACGTTGGGACGGAAGCGGCACAGCAGACAGCAGCAGCTCCGTATAGGGGTGCTTCGGATTGGAGAGCAACTCGTCGGTCACGCCCAGTTCTACCATCTTGCCGGCATACATCACTGCGATCCGATCGCTGACGTAGCGCACCACGCTCATGGCATGTGAAATGAAGATATACGTCAACTGGTATTTATCCTGGAGATCTTCCAGCAGGTTCAAGATCTGGGCCTGGATCGACACATCCAGAGCAGAAACCGGTTCATCGGCAACCACCAGTTGGGGATTCACCACCAGGGCCCGGGCAATCCCAATGCGTTGGCGCTGACCGCCGCTGAAACTGTGCGGGTAGCGCCGCAAATGCTCCACCCGCAGGCCAACCTGTAAGATCATCTCGGTTACCCGATCTTCGAGTTCCCGGCCTTTGGCTAGACCATTGACGTACAGGGGTTCACCAACCGTTTCCAAAATATTCATCCGCGGGTTTAGCGAAGAATACGGATCCTGGAAGATGGTTTGAGCTCTGCGGCGGAATTGTTTTAGCTCTTCCCCTTTGAGTTTGGTGACTGAATATATGTGACCCTCGCTGTTAAGCAGGATTTCACCGCCCGTTGCCTCGTAAAGTTTGGTGATACACCGACCAAAGGTGGTCTTTCCAGAACCGCTTTCGCCTACAATGCCCAGGGTTTCACCATGCCGTACCTCGATATTTATATCATCGACAGCTTTGACATATCCCATGGTGCGTTTAAAAAATCCCGTTCCCATCGCGGGGAAATATTTCTTCAGGTTATTGACTTTTAGCAAATATTCTTGTGGATTGCTCATGCACCATCACCTCGAGAATGAATAAATAAATATGATTTGAGATTATTTATCGTACAGCACACAACGCACCAAATGCCCGGGAGTTACTTCTTTCAGGGCTGGAAGCGCTGTATCACATAAACCTGGGATACTGCGTTCACACCGCGAGAAGAACGGACACCCGGGGATTGTCGCATAAGGGCTGGGTAAAGAGCCTCGAATCGGTTTCAGCCTTTCTAATTTGCCTTCCATCGTGGGGATCGAGCGCCACAAGGCGGTGGTATAGGGGTGGAGCGGGTTATCGAAGATTTCGTCGTTCGTGGAGTGTTCCATCACCATACCCCGATACATGACCATAATTTCATCGGCGACCTGCCCGACAACAGCCAGGTCGTGGCTGATGTACATTAAGGCCATGTTGAGATCATTCTGCAGATCTTTTATTAACTCGATGATCTGGGCTGCGATGGTTACATCCAGGGCGGTGGTGGGCTCATCGCCTATCAAAAGGCTGGGGCCGCATACCAATGCCATGGCGATCATGGCTCGCTGGCGCATACCGCCGCTGTACTGATGAGGGTACGAATTTACCAGACGATCAGGATGCGGAATGCCCACCTTGTGGAGCATATCCAGCGTTCTTTCGCGAGCTTCCTTCTTGGTGACGTCTTTCTCGTGGATCAGGATAGCTTCCATGATTTGATTGCCGATAGTATGCATCGGGCTGAGCGAAGTCATTGGTTCCTGGAAAATCATCCCGATCTGCTTGCCGCGGATGCTGCGCATCTTTTCGCCGCCCGCCGGCAGATCAAGCACGTTGATTGTTTCGGCTGTAGAGCTGCCATCTTCTCTCAGCGTGAGCATGATTTTCCCACCGACTTCTTTGCCGGGTGGGGAAGGTACGATGCGCATCAAGGATTGAGCGGTAACCGATTTTCCACAGCCGCTTTCTCCGATTACCCCCAGAGATCTTCCCTGGCGAATCTGAAAACTGACTTTATCGATGGCCTTGACGGTTCCCTCGTGCAGAAAAAAATAAGTTTGCAGATCCTGGACATCGATCAAAAGTGGGGATTTATTATTGGTAACTTGAGTCATATTTTCCATCTCTACCTCAGCGATTATATGGATCGGCTGCGTCTCGCAGGCCATCACCCACGAAGTTGAACAGCAGTACTGCGGCGATAACCCACAGGGCAGGGATCATTAACCAGGTCTGCTGGGCGACAGCCGTCAGGTTCTGGGCATCCTGTAAAAGGACACCCCAACTGACCGCCGGCGGTAACATACCGATGCCCAGGAAGCTCAGGGCGGTTTCGCTTAAGATCATAGACGGGATGGAAAAAGTGATCGACACAATCAGGTGACTGGTGAAACCTGGTAAGAGGTGGCGGGTGATGATGCGCCAGTCGCTGGCGCCAGCCCCCCGGGCTGCCAGGGCATAATCCTCCTCGCGCAAGGTGAGCAGCCTGCCGCGGACTACACGCGCCAGCCCGGTCCAACCCAGGATCGAAAGCATGACGGTTATCGCAAAATACACCTTGATGATGGGCCAATCGCGCGGCAAAGCAGCGGCCAACGTCATCCACAACGGGATACCGGGAATGGCAATCAGGAAATCGATCACCCGTTGGATGATGTCATCGATCACGCCCCCGAAGTAGCCGGAGATCCCTCCGAGCAATATGCCCAGGACAAAGCTGATGAAAACGCCCACCAGGCCGATCGATAGGGAGATACGCCCGCCGTAAACAGTGCGCGAGAATAAATCCCGCCCCAGACGGTCCGCCCCAAATAACAGCAGCGGGACGTCGCTAGTTTCAATGCCAAAAAGATGGATATTCGATGGGATCAGCCCCCACATCTTATAGTCATCACCCTGTACGAACAGGTGGATCGGATAAACGATACTCTTGTCTTCGGTGAAATCGTACACAAAGGTCGCTTTGTTGAGAACTTTTTTGACCCCAAAAATATACGGGCCAACGGTTCCGTTGGGTTGGATCCAGTGGACGATCGATGGACTGGATTGGGCAAAGGTTTCAAAGCGTGTATCTATTGCATACGGCGATAGAAACTCACAGAAAATGGCCGTAAGGTAAAGCAAGATCAGGAGGACGGAGGAGATCACCGCCAGTTTGTGCCGGCTGAAACGCCAGCGGATCAGCTCCCATTGGCTGGCATAATAAAAGCGGTCTTCTTCTCCAACCTTTACCACACCGCTATGAATAACCTCATCTTCAATATTGGCAACAGGCTCGCCGGGAGTGTTTGAGGGGGTAGATGGAGTACTCACTTTTCAATCCTCCCAAAACGAATGCGTGGATCGAACACGACCAGCAGGAGATCCCCGATCAGAGCCCCAATCACGGTTAAGACGCTCAATATCAAAACAATGCTGCCCGCCAGGTACATATCCTGGGCCAGTGTGGCCCGTAAAAGCACCGGCCCGATGGTTTGCAGGCTGAGGACAATATCAATCAGGATCGTCCCTGAAAATAGGCCGGGCAAAACCCAACTGATCGTGCTGAGAATGGGGTTAACTGCCATGCGCACCGGGTATTTGAGGAGCAGCCCCCATTCGGACATACCTTTGGCGCGGGCGGTAACCACATATTGTTTGTTAAGTTCATCCAGCAAGTTGTTGCGGATAACCCGGATGGTGACACCGGTGTTGCTCAAGCCGACCAGGATCAACGGCAGCCACATATGCTTGGTAAGGTCAAGAAACTTCGCCAGGCTCCAGGGCTGGTTGATAAACTCGGTGGAAAACATGCCCGTGACCGAAAAGTTAAAGACCTTAAAGAAAAACCAGGCCATTATTAACGCCAGCAAGAAACCTGGCGTTGCCACCCCAATAAATCCGAGAAAGGTAAACGCGTAATCCCCTGGGGAATATTGGTGGGTAGCGGAATAAATCCCGACCGGGATGGCCACAATCCAGGAGAATAATAGCGCTGACAGGGATATGGCGACCGTCATGGGCACCCGCTCATTCAAAATTTGACTGACCGGCTCCTGCCACTGCAGCGAATAGCCCCAATTGCCCTGGGTGACGATGCCCGAAACCCATTGAAAATAGCGCAGCAGCGGGGGCTTATCCAGGCCGAATTGGGCCTTGAGCGCGTCGGCCTGCTGCTGCGAAACCTGAACACCTGAATTTTGGAGTTGCAGGATCCGAAACGATACGTAATCACCCGGAGGGAGCTGGATCAGGAAAAAAGCAACGCCAGACATGATGACTACGATTGGGATCAACATTAAGAGTTCGACGAAGAATGTATAGCAGCACAGGCGATTCCTCCTGAAAAAATTTCCGGTATGGCGCCGCGAATATCTTCGGCGCCATACCACAGGATGGTTCAAATGATAAAGCGCCATGAGGTGTAAAGAACCACCTCATGGCTTTTTGATCAGAAACGTTTATGCTTTAAAGTACATCTGTACGATGCTGAAGTTAGCCCCAATCGCATAGCACGGCGCGTTAGAAGCCGGAACGTTGCCCAACTTGGTATTGGCGATCATCGGGTACAAGACTTTCTCGACCAGGTTGACGTAAGGCAGGTTGTCTCGGGTCCACTTCAAACCTTCGGCCACGATTGAGTTATATTCATCCGAGCCAGAGACTGAGCCCCAGCGGCGGGTGTTGATATCCACAGCCTTCTTGACCCAATCCGGGGGTTCCGTGCCCTTGGCGCCCAGACTGGTGATGTAGTCGGCATATAACTGGCCGGCGCGAGAGGGATCATCGACATCATTATCCCACCCGCGGTCATGGCTCCACATAACCCACATCTGAAGCTGGTTGGCGGCTGATTTTGTTCCACGCAGGGTGGAGTCGATCGGTTTGACCGTGATCTTGATGCCTACCTTCTTGGCATTGGCTGCCACCAGTTCGGCGACAGGGGCCAGGTCGGGTGCTTCTTGACCGTTCTCCAGCAGGATGTCCATCGTCGAGCCATCCGGATAGAGGCGGTTACCATCGGCGTCCTTCTTGGTCAGGCCCATGTCATCCAGCAGGCCATTGGCTTTGGCCAGATCCTGGGCGGCAAAGGCGGGATCAACCGTTTCAGAAGAAACAGCAGCATAGCCGTAGTAGACGTTGTCGATCATTTCCTGGCGGTTCTGAGCGAGGCTCAGCGCCTGGCGGAAACGCACATCCTGCACCACCGACTGCCAGTTCTTGTCGTCAAACGTTTCATTCATCATGATGTTGCTGGAGTCAACGTGCATTCCCAGCAGGACTACATTGAACCCAGCCTGGGCTTCGTTCTGCTTGTAGAGTGGCATCTTGACCAGGGCGGTGCTCTCGCGCAGGAAGTCTACGTCACCGCTCATCACTTTCAGGTTGACCATTTCGACGTTGTCCTGCTGGGTCGAGATGATCTTGTCGATGTAAGGCAGCTGCTGGCCCTTGGTATCTACTTTGAAGTAGTACGGGTTGCGCTCCCAGGTCAATACACTCGGGCTGCCGCCGGCCTTGGGGATCCAGGGATACAGTCCGGGGTAATCGACGCATTTCGGGTTGGTCATATCCCAGTTCTGGCAGCGCTTATCGGTGAAGACCTGCCACCACTCGCCGTTGGTCAGAGCCAGGCGGTCCAGATCTGCTTTCAGTTTGTCGATGGTCGTATATTTGATGTGGTAATTCTTGAGATAATGGGCCGGGTTGACGATGACGGTATAACCCTTCCAACCCTCGATGGTCAGGTTGCGCAAGAAACCACCGTACGGTTTGGAGAACACAATTTTGAAGGTATAGTCATCGACGATGGTCAGTTTGCCAGGGTCACCATCCGCGGCATACCCGGTGCGGAACATGGTATCTACGCCAGTCGGGTAGATTTTGTCATTGCCATAGATATCTTCCCAGGTGAAGCGCACATCTTCGGTGGTTACGGGCTGGCCATCTGACCACAGCAGACCCTTGCGCAGGGTGAAGGTGAAGTCCTGGTTATTGTTCTCGACTTTGTAATCCTTAACGATATTGCCGACAATTCCTTGCACGCCAATTTTCGGGGCCATCAGCAGGGGTTCGTTCATGGCGACGAAAATATCCGGCGCCCAGTTCGCCACAGCATGCGCTGCGCGCAGGGTACCGCCAAACACACCGGGCTGCCAGTCGGGTAGTGCTTCTTTGGTCAGATAGATGCCTGAGGTGACGGTGAAGACGTCGGCCGGTAAGCGTTTCTCAACGGCGGGCAAGGTACCTGCCTTGACCAGTGCATCCAGCATGGGGGCCTGGCTGTATTGGGAAGTCGGGGCCATCGTTGCAGCAGGGGCTGCGGTGGCGCCAGGGGCCGAGGTGGCGCCTGGGGCCGAGGTGGCTTGTGGAGCAGCAGTTGGCGTGGCGCAAGCCGCAAGAAAGGATGCGGCAGCTAAACCACCACTCATTTGTAGGAACTGGCGACGGGTTAAACGCTTGGTACTCATGTTTCCTCCTCAAAAAATTGACTGAAATCGACTGGGGCTTTACCAGAGAAATTCCGATTAAAGCGACCCATGATCACAGAGCTATGGGATATAGATGCTATCTCCTGGTATAGAAGTGGGAACGACTTATCCGAGATTTGCTCTTCTCCTCTTCAAACCGTTATGGGTGGATTGGTTGGGCTGAGAGGTACTTTTTGCCCATCAGGTTTTGCCTTTTGGTCGAATAGCTGGAAGGCACGATAAAACTGGCATTATGTTGTAGCGGTATTAGCATCACCTCCTTGTTTTGAATTTTCTTAATCTGAACGTTTCCAGGGAAACCTGGATAAAGGCACTTCTAAATCATCAACTAAGCCGTTAGATCGAGGGAATGCAATAGAACTGACTGGCAACCCGAAAGCTCTACAAGGTTTAGGCAGATAAGACACTGATATATCCAAGCGACAATCCTATTCTGGCCTGTTGGCCTATTTCTATTGTCTTGGCAATTCTCTCGTAAAGATAAAAGCTTTTTACTTACTGAGAAACCGTTCAAGCCTGGAAAAAAAAGAATATTATAAAAAATTTTGGGAAAAGATCTGAAGGGTCTGACCCTAACAATAACAGATAATAATTTTATTCACAGGGTCTTATTTTTTTAATTATACCCATTTTTAAGAAAACCGGTTAACGTTTTCATATATCTTAATTGGTTTAAAAACAATAGCACAGGATTTTCTGGTTGTCAACCGAATAAGATACAAAAATATTTGCATGAAGTTAAAACACTTTTAATCATTATGAATTGAATTCACAATCTTATGATGTTTTTTTGCATGTTAAGGAGTAGAATCCATCCTTAATAAACAGTCTATGATTTTAAGGCATCGTATATAATCGTAATGGCAGGGTCATGAGGGTCTGGAGCATTCAGGCTTTCCAGCGGCTCAATGGCCCATTGCGTATTGGCGATCTTCATCAGGCCTCAAAATTCCAATCCGAATCTATAGAACAGGAGATATAGCATGACTTTGAACGTTGCGATCGTTGGAGTTGGAAATATCGGAAATATCCATGCCGGGGTTTACTCAAAGCGCAAGGATGTCAAGATTGTAGCGGTTTGCGACATCATCCCCGAGCGATCGGATCGGGCCGCCGAGAAATACGGCTGCCAGGGTTTTTATTCCGTCCAGGATTTACTGGCCAGCGGGATCAAGATTGACGCGGTCAGCATGTGCACCGCGGGTGTTGAAAATGGCGGCGACCATTACAAGCCGACCATGGAGCTGCTCTCCGCGGGAATCCCGGTATTGGGCGAGAAACCGATCTCGAATGACATTCATAAGGCTGAGGAAATGGTGGCCCTGGCAAAGCAGAAAAATCTGCGTTATGGGGTCAATTTAAACCACCGGTTTACTCCGGCAGCATTAAAAGCCAGGGATTGGGTCACGTCCGGCCGTTTAGGTGAAATCAACATGATCAATATGACCATGTGGATCAATAACCCAAATGAGTCTTCGCCCTGGTTCCACATCCGGGCTTTGCACCCCCATTCACTGGATGTGATGCGTTTCTACGGCGGCGATGTGGAAAAAGTACAGGCTTTTTTCAAACGGGGACCGCGCGTCGATGGACCGGATGGCAGGCGGGTATGCTGGTCTAACGTCCAGGTCAATTTGCTGTTTAAGAATGGCATTCTGGGGCACCTCACCGGCAGTTACGATGCCGGCGGCAGTTATGGTCTGGAGACCCTGGAAGTGGTTGGATCGGAAGCTCGCTTTGTTTTGTTGGATGCCTGCGAGCATCTGACGTTTTATCCGCGCTTCTCAAGAGAAACTGAGACTTTTGATTACGTGGGTGGGATGATGAATTTCAATGAAACATTCGGTTCGCGGATTGGCGTATGGGTTGAACAGAATGCCGCTCAGGTCGCACCGGACAAGATCAATGCATCGGGAGCAGATGCCCTGCATGTCCAGCACATCATTGAGGCGATCATCGAATCCTGGGAAACCGGTAATGTGGTGACCTTGTAATTATTGAGGATTATCAAGATGACAATGGTCACGATTATTGGTCGCGGACATTCCGGAACACGCGCGATCTCCCATACTTTATCTGCCAGCGGTGTTTTTATGGGGGAGCCGCTTAACCAATCCGGAGACCTGCTTCCGCCGCAAGATATGTACGATGCCTGCCGGGTGCTGGCCCAATACGTCCAGTGGAATGGAGATCTCACCTGGATTTGGGACGCCTTGCATTCGATGGCGATCCCAGATGATTTTACGCGGTTGATCCACAGCTACCTGACCACAGTGGAAAACAGCCCTGCAGAAAACCGGGGCTGGAAAATCCCTGAGACGACTCTGGTTTTCCCGTGGATCTTGCGCATGTACCCGGATATTAAGATATATTTTCTGGATCCGTAATCCGCGGGATTGCATTCTGGGCGGACATCTGACCGATAACCTGACCGACTTTGGTATTCCTTACCCTCCCACTGATGATGAACGCCTGCGGCGGGCGATTTCATGGAAATACCAGTATGATTTGATGCAATCCACGCCCAGGCCCAAAAATTGGATGGAAGTACGCTTTGAGGATTTCGTTTTGAAGCAAGAGGAAACTCTGCGTAAGATCGAAAATTTCCTGGGTATCAAGCTGGAAACGATTCCGGTTCATCCGGAAACCATCGACCGGTGGAAGGTTGATCAAGGGACGAATTATTACGATTTTCTTGAGCCTGCCATGCGCCAATTTGGCTATGAAATACCCGGATAAGTGGATAGGAGTGCTATGTTAACTACCTGTGTGATTGGCATGGGGCCGATTGGCAATCGCCATGCGGATATGTATCAAGCCGATCCCCTGGCCAAACTGATCGGCGTATGTGATGTTCAAAAAGACCGGGCGGATATGGCCGCTGCCCGCCTGGGCGTGCCCGCTTTTTATGAAGCTCAAAAGATGCTGGACAGCCTGCATCCGGATGTGTGCAGCGTCACCACGGGGGGGTATGAATACAGCAGCGATCACTATCTGCCCACCATGCAAGCTTTAGAGGCGGGGTGCAATGTTTTAGGGGAAAAACCCATCAGCAATGAGATCGCCAAAGCAGAGGAGATGGTCGCTTTGGCCCGGAAAAAGCAGCTTTGCTACGGCATTAACCTGAACCACCGCTTTACTCCCGCCGCGCGGTTGGCCAAGAGATGGCAGAAAGAAGGCAAACTGGGACATTTGCTCTTTGTCAATATGAGCATGTGGATCAAAAACCCGGCGGAAAGTTCCCCCTATTTTCAGATCAAGGCTCTTCACCCGCATACCGTCGACATCATGCGCCATTTCTGCGGTGATATTGACAAGGTGCAGTGCTTTGCGACGACCGCCCCTGGACGGACGATCTGGACCACCGCTCATTTCAGCATGCAGTTCAAGAATGGGGTGGTGGGTGGTTTGACCGGCTCCTACGATATCGAGCGCGGGCATCCCATGGAACGCTGCGAAGTAGCGGGGACCGGGGGCCGGTTTGTGATCGAAGATATGTACCGTGAGGTCACCCTGTATGAGGCCGGGAACCTGGAGAAGACGGTCTATACCAACCCGGTTTTCGGAGGTTTCCGAGGTTTTGAAGACACCTTCCAGGACCGGATACATGTTTTCCTGGAACAGGTCGGCGCAGAAGTCCCTCCAGAACAAATTGATGGTTCGGGTGCAGACGGCCTGGCAGTGCAAAAGGTGCTGCAGGCAGCTATTGATTCGATTAATACCGGGAATGTCGTTACTGTCCCGGCGTAATAATTTCTTGGGAGAAGACACAATGAAACTTGGCGCAAATTCAGTTCTGTTGGGTGGGTTCGACCTGCGTACTTCGTTCGAAACGATTGCGATGGCCGGATACGATGGCATTGAAATCTCTGCGATCGATGGGATGAGTGATCACCTGGTGCTTGACCGGTGGCAGAGCATCGCCCCTGAAATAAAGTCTTTGTCCAAGGAATTTGGACTGGAACTGCTGGCCATGGAAAACCCTTCCCAAGACCCGGTCCGTATGGAACGGGCTTATCAGGCGGCGGTGGAAATCGGTATCCCCGTGATTAACTGTGGGCCTGGCGGCAAAACGGGTGATGATGCCAGCCTGCAGCAATCGATCGATTCAATTGGCAGCCTGGCGGTGATAGCAGAAAAGTACGGCGTGACTTTGTGCGTCAAGGCGCACGTCGGGGCGGCGATTTATAATACAGCCACCACCCTGCGTTTGATGGAAGCAATCACTTCACCGGCTTTTGGGATCGACATGGATCCCTCTCATATCTACCGCGCCGGCGAAAACCCGGTCGAAGCGATCAAGGCCGTTATTTCCCGGGTGAAGCATGTCCATATCCGCGATTGCAAAGGACGGCAGCAGGGTCCGGGTAAGCCAGAAGACCAGGCCAACGGGCGCGGCGATATTGACCTGGTGGGGTATGTAGCTGCGCTGCATGCGGCGGGCTATACCGGGGCGCTTGATCTGGAAATTATTGGAGCCAAACAATACAGCCAGGTGCAGTGTGCGGTGATTGCCGCCGAATCGCGGGGTCACATGCAGGCCTGCCTGCAGGCCTGTGGGGCGCGATAGAATATCGCTCAAGTTCTTAATTGTTCGATAATTTCTCGGCCAAATAAAAAGGGCTGCCTGGAAAGATCATCCAGGCAGCCCTTCTTGTTTCATTTATTTTTCGCCGGGCAGGCATAACTGGTCACCAACCCGAGCGGCGCCGGCACACTGCCTCTGACCCCAGGCCAACCGGATTTTACTTCATATGCGGTCCGAGACCGGTAGGTTGAGTCAGGTGGCAGACGGTGCAGGTATCGATCGTTCCGGTATGCCCCTGCAGTTGCATGAATTTAATCGCATCATTCGCTTCGCGGCTGGTGGCAATGGCATGCGTACTGTCATGGCAGGCTTCGCAGTACACACCACCGTGTCCGGTTGAAAAGCGGTATAAGGCCTGGTCCTGGTTGAACTGCATGGTTGCGGTCGGCAGATGGCATCCGTCGCAGCGCGGTTCATTCAGCCAGGGGTTGGGGTTCCTGGCAACCTGGCTCATTGGGCCGTGACAATCGATGCAGTTCATTTTACGCGCCGGGTCAATCGTTGAGGTTATGTTTAACGACATGCTATCCCGCAGGCAGCGCGTGCTGGGACCAGGATGGCATGAATAACATCCGTCCAGCGTGCTGGGAACTTCCTCAGCGTGTTTGGAATGCATGGCATTTGAAAAGCCGGGCACCCCGGCCACACCGGGCGCACCCAGGGCGTTTGAACTGTGGCAGCGCGCGCACAACACGGGACGGCTGTTATACAAATTTGTATTTTCTTCCTCGTCATGGAGCGCCAGAATGTTCTGTTCCACCCTGGCATATTGGCCCCCGGGGTCCTTTCCAGCGGCATGGCAGGTATCACAGTGCATTTCGGTTGAAACCGGAGCGACAACCGTCAGCGACGCCAGGACTGTCCCGGTCGCAATGTCTTTTGCGGTCAGGATGGCTTTTTGATACGGGTAGGGGGTGGTGGGAGCGCTGTCGCTGAATTCGGTCAAAGGGATGCCTTCGGCGACGAAATAACCAGTTTTGGGATCCATCACATCCGCCAATCCCTTGCCCTTCAACCCCACATTATCCGGCAAACTGACCCCAAAAAGCTGGGCTTCATAGGTCCAGAAATTGGTCTTATTGGACGAAGTCGTGTTATCGGGGAAAGCATACTGGACGCGAATTCCACTGGTCACGATTTGCGGCGGATCTCCGCGTTTTATCACCTGCGCCCATAAAGTGTTATAAGGCGGCAGCACTGCCAGATCCTGGAAATCGTGATTATAACAATGCATCCCCAGGTCATTCCACCCAAACATGACGTAATCACCGTGCTGGATCCCGGTCATCACCAACGGCAAAAATTGGGTGATGGTGGCAGGAGCAGGCTGCTCGATATCCGGAGATGGATTTCCCATAGACTGCGCCGGTGAAGCGGCAATCAAGGTAATTGTCAGCACGAACAAAATTACGACAATGAGCGTCAGACGTGAGACGCTAAAATGAGCAATGGGACGCCCCCAATTGGATAACATAGGCACCTCTTTCTTTGGATGGTGAAAGGAGTACCAATAAAATTGTGAATTACTGCACTAATTGTAGCATGCCATCCATATTATGGTGAGAACTTTACCATTTATTAATGTTCATCAGGTGCGGCCTTGTCGGCCCAGTCCGGCCCAATCCTGCCCATTTTTATTAACTGGCGGAGGGTCAATGCAAGGCTGCGGACATCGTTCAAGGCATTATGCGCGGCGAGGTCAAATTCTATCCCCACCGCCTGGTACACCGTTCCACTGGTATACAGCCGGGTATCGATGCCGGCCTGCTCAAAAATCAGGCAGATGTCATGCATCCCGGCTGGAAAAGAGGGCGGTTCCAAATCATTTAAGACGTAATTTTCGTCAAAAACCAGAGGGTCTTGCTGTTTCTCAAAATGTCGTCAAGAGTAGACAGCCGACATTTCTGTACCGTACCCATTGTTGAAATTAGGAGACGGCGTTTCGCTCTGACGCACCTTACGCTGCGCGTCAGTCCGGCCCGAAACAGTGGTTGGGGCGACAATTGAGGACTCGCCCCGCCTTTCCAAAGAGGCGGCGAACCTTTTTTGCAAGATAGACCACACGACCGATTTTGGCGTGTAAATCGTGATGTCGGGGTCATTCGCTCTTGCAAAAAGGTTAATGGCGGCAACCCGGTCGGCATGGTCAGTATGCCCGCAGTTCAGGCACTTAAATATGTCGGCTCTCCGGTTGTTCTTGTGAACAAACAGACAGGTGGGATACATTTGAGACGTATACGCCGGGTTAACCTGCTTGTGACGGAAACCTTCCGCCAACGCCAGGAAATTCAATCGTTCTATCAAAGCGCTCCGCATCCAATAGGACACCAAGCGCGACATTTTCTTTGACTTTGCTTTGCCCCGAATATTCAGATTTTCGGTAATGACCGTTTTCGGATTTTTCGTTTTTACGATTTTGTGAATAGACTGGCTCACCAGCTGCCGGACGCGAATTTTACCTTTGCGTTTGCGGTGGCGCATTTTGTTTTTCCCAAGATTGAACTTGCGAATCCGGTGAGCCTTGTGCTTACTGGACACTTTTTCCAATGCGTGCGCTTTGTTCCGGGCTTTTCCCGTTCGGTTTAGCTGGTCGGATGCCCGTTGCAGGGTCGCGCCGAATGTCGGCTCATAAGCCGCGCCATCATTATCGGTGAACACTTCGCTGATCCCCGCATCCAAGGCAAGTGCAGCACCTTTTAGCTGTTCGGGTTCAACCAAATCCGAAACAGTATGTAGTTCAATGCGCCGTTTATGGAAATCAAGGATGACGCAAATCGACCCGTCAAAGTGGGCGTAGCCAGTCAAAGGCACAACCACCATTTTGCGCGGCGTCATTCCCATAATTTTGATGAACTGCGCGGGCTTTTTAGATCCCTTGCCATTTTCAACCGACAAGGTTTCTTTTTCGAAAACCGAATACATGTTTGCGTCGAGAGGGAAAGACCGAGATAGCTTTGCGACAGGTCTTTCGCCGCGTTTCCGGCGTACTACCCGCAAAAGATAGTTGCGAACTCGTTTTTTCTCTGCATAAGAAACGGAAAAGTGTTCTGGAACGGGTGATTTCCCCGCGCTCACCAGTCCTGAAAGAAGTTTGCCTGAGCAGAGAATCCAATAAGCGTAGTGCATTTCATTTTCTGACCAGGTATCTTTGTGCTTCGCCACCAGCAATTTTAAAGATTCTGCCAACGCGCACCAGTTTTTATGCGTCGTCTCGTAGGCTTCTTTCAGCGCGATTTTCCATTGCCGGGCTTGAAGTCCAGTCGCGGACTTGTAACGGAGATTGACCAATGGGTCGCGCCATTCGCGGTCACTTTTACATGAAGAATATTTTTCGTCCTGATGGTAGTATCGCAGGTGTGTGTTTTTCTCATCCCGAAACAGCGTGGCAATTTTTCTGATTTCTTGCCACTTTTCCTGATTGATTTTTACGCTGTAGCGGATGATTGTTCGTTTCATTTCTTATTCTGCGGGTTTCGTCTCAACCATTTCCTTGATTTCTTTTTTGTACCGCCGCAACCCATATAGTCGTGAGGAAAAACATTGAATGATGGTTAACAAATCTTTGGTAACTTCTTCCTCCGGGGATAAACTCTCTGCACCCGTCACTACTATTTCACAGTTGTGACGGGTGCAAAAATCCTCAAACCATTCATACCCAAACCTCACCAAGCTATCTTTGTGCGCGATAATGATCTTACCTACCCGGTTGTGCTCTACTTCAATCATCAAATCATTGAAATTCTTCCGCTTATAATTTAAACCACTCCCTATATCGGAAAGCCATTCGGCTGCCGCTATCCCGTTTGTGATGATATATTGCTCCAATGCTTGCTTTTGACCCGCTAAATCATTTTTTTGGTTGTTGCCAGATACCCGCGTGTAACACATGTTTTTGCGAGACTCTGCTGCTGGCTCTATCCCCAATACGCGCTCATATTGCTCTTGCGTATAAAATCTCCGCCCGGTGCCACTCCTATATGCCTTTAATATCCCCTTCTTGTCCCACCTTTGGATGGTCCGTACGGATTTCCCTACTATTTTCGCAAACTTCCCTACCGAATAGATCTCTTTATTCATTTCCATAGATGTTATTATACGCCTTTTAATGGTGTTTGTCTACTTTTTGGATTAACTGTTAACACTCTCCGTAGCAAAATAATGGGTTTTGGCCTTGACCACAAATAGTGTAGAATGCAGCCAGCGCCTCTGGGAAGCCGATCCCTTGTGTATCCATTTCTGCCTGTTGAATGCCAGTCAAAGAGGTAATATAGGGCGACAAAATTGGATTATGTTTTGGCCTGACAAAGCAGTCAAAGCACCCCGTTTCTGCCGCACCCTCGCCTGACGCCATTTTAATGGCGGCGATCTGAATGATCTCGCGATGTTCCCACGGTTCCGACCATTTTCGCGCCTTCGAGCCTTCCCAGGCGGTGTATTCGATGTCAAACAAGATGATTGTGTTGTCCAATGGATTTCCCAGTGCTGATTATAATGCACCTGAATGATGAGACTGCTCACCTGGAACTGCGCCGGCGCTTTTCGCAAAAAGAAGGACCAGCTCGCCCGTTTTAACCCGGACCTGGCCGTTATCCCAGAGTGCGAGCGGCCCGAGAAACTGGCCCTCCCGCCGGATTTCCAGCCGTCTTGCATGGCCTGGTTTGGCGATCCGGACGCCGCCAAAGGGGTTGGTGTCTTTGCTTTCTCAGACCTGCGAGTTGCGGTGGCGGCCGAGGTTTCCGACCCTACCATCTGTTACTGTGTGCCGCTGCGCTTAACCGGCGCCAGGAACTTCCACCTGATTGCCATCTGGGCCATGCCTCGAACCAACCCGCGCGGCTCGACCTACGTGGGCCAGGTCTGCCAGGCTGAGGAGACTTACGCGGACTTTATTCGCGCGCAGGATACCCTGCTGGCGGGAGATTTCAACAGCAACCGGATCTTCGACCGGCCCAATCGCTCCTGCAGCCACAGTTCAGTGGTCGAACAGCTGGCACAGGTGGGGATCGTCAGCCTATACCATGAATACTTCCATGAACCCCACGGGCAGGAAAGCCGGCCCACTTTTTATTTAACCAAAAAGGTCAATCGCCCGTTCCACCTGGATTATTGTTTTGACCCCACTCACTGGAGCCAGCGAGTTACCCGCCTGGAGTTGGGCGATTTCGCCGAATGGCGCCCCTGGAGTGATCACTGCCCGCTGTTTGTTGAACTGGATTTATAAAAATTACAAAACTGCAATATATAAAATCCCTCAAGGTTAGAATATCTGCGATAAACGATTTAGTGGAAATATGCTTTTTACAAAGATAAATGCCAGCTTATTAAATCATGAGAAACTTATGGAAAACGGGAGCATCAGCCGCTAATTCAAACCAACCCCAGTTTACTTCGGATAAATTTACTGACGCTTTTTGAAATCTTGATAGCTGACAGGGCTTCTTGTTTTGTAGCATTCTGGCCCGGGTATCGTGTTCGTACAGCATAACCATCCAGCCCTCTCAATTCCGGTTCGAGGATTGAAAATGTCAGGTCGACTTCAACGCAAAGAGAAACCAGTTCCACCAGATTATGGGTGCGGGGGGATGTCCATGACAAACTCTTGCAGCCAGGCTTTCAGGTATTTTTCTGCTGTCTGCTGGGCATGAAAACAAACCGCATCGTAATTTGGCCGGTTGCGAGCGCGGTATTCGCGTTGGCAGGTCAGTAAATCTCCCTCGGCTTTCTCAATCCATTCAACTGTGAGCGGATTCATATAAAATTTTTCCGTGTTGCACGATTTCTCGTAAAAACAAATCCCCCCACTCCAAGCGTTGGGCCAGGCGCTGTGGTGTGTAAACCACCAGATCCAGTCCAAAACGGTAGGGGATTGTCCGGCATATTACGGCTGCCTGCTCGAGTTCAGATAATTGGGTATCCATAACGACCAACAAGTCGACGTCGCTTTCCGGACGGGGCGTTCCATAAGCATAAGAACCAAACAGAATGATTTTTTGGGGGTGGAAAAGAATAGAAATTTGTTCTGCCAGGCTGCGTATGGTTGCCTGCGGGATTTGAGATCGATTGGGAATAGACGGAACGCTAGTTAATGACTCCATAATTCTATTATACAGTACATACCCAAGTAGATTTCAATCGGTCAGTGGCTTCACTTGCAGTAGGGGATTTACTTTTAAATCAAAAGTGGGCGGAACAGGACTCGAATACCACCCTCCGAAGGGGGGCCTGCGACCCCTTCTGGCTTTTAAATCAAA
>CAVUNY010000022.1:0-375159 GCA_963743005.1 uncultured Chloroflexia bacterium
TCTTTTCAACCGGGATACGTGGTTCTTGAGGGTAATTTAGCCCATCTAACACGTATATTCGCTCTTGCCGGAGATTTAAGAAACCGTTCCGCGAGAGAGGTAATCAAGAAAATGGTGCGCGAAGATTGGGAAAGGATTTCATCCAGCAGCATGGTGCTGCCCGGGTCTGTCAACAAATGTTCGAAATTATCCAGCACCAGCAAAAGTTCTTTATCCCGTAAATGGTTGAGCAGTTGCTTCTTAGGGTCGCTTTGATCGGAAAATACCAGCCCAATAGATCTGGCAATAAATTGGACAATTTGATCTGGGGCCTGCGCCACATATAAAGCCACAAAAAAGACACCATCCGATAAAACGCCGACTGACTGGTGGGCGATTTCGAGTGCGAACCGGGTTTTTCCGATCCCGCCCGGACCAATCAGGGTGATCAGGCGGATTTGCGGAGAAACAATCAGTTCCATGACCTCATCCAATTCGGCCATACGACCCACAAAGGAGGACAAAGTATCCGGTAAATAATATTTTTCAGGTGGAAAGCGTGGGGTTATGACCAGTTTTCCGGCAGCCGCCCGGCGTATTTATACTGGTCGTAAAGGGATACAACTTCAGCGGAAGGTGAAACATTCAGTTGTTCTGACAGGTATTTTTTTGAAAGCAAAAAACTGGCTTTGGGCAGCGTTCCATTGCTGTTCAACGCCCAGAAGGCGAATTACCTGCGGTTCGGGCGGTTTCATCCCAGGGCGAAAGTTCGACAATTCGCATGACCGCCTGTAAAGCCAGGTTATATTCAGCCCTCTTTTCGTGGTACTCGCCCAGAAACACCAGTGTTTTAATGGCTTGAAGATTATATTTTTCTCGCTGCAAAAAGACCCATTCTTCAAATAACGCACATTTGCTCAGAAAGAATTGGTTGAGGAATTGTTCCCGGGTATAAAACCATTATTCGTTGTAAGCAGCGAATATTTAACAATCCACGCCCAATTTGAGACTGGTAATGGCAGTCTCGGCATTCAAGAGATTGGGTGAGGGCAAAGACATCTACCAGACATCGGCAGATGGGTTAAGTCGGATCGTTTCGCGGATCCGTCAGAATGAAGTGTGGAGCAGAAAGGGTATCCCCCCAATCCTTTGCGTAGAAAGGATAGGGTTTGCCGTAAATTGTGGAGCGCACGTTCTTCAGTCTCTTCAGTCCATAATAACCCGGCAAGTTGCGAACGCCGGTGTGGCCAGATCAAATCAACCGCAAGATAAACCAATAATGCACGCGTTTTATCCGTCTCAAAACCCGTGGAAATCTTTCCGTTCAATTCCACTTGAAGAGTGCCAAAACATGTTATCCGCAATGAAGGCATCATTGTGTCACCTTGAATGATCATCTGTAGAAGACATATTTTTTTGACGGTCCTGTGACGAGCGAAGGTTACGATAGGAATAGAAATGTACCCACCGATGAATAATTCTACCCATTTTTTTATTTTTTTGCCTGGATGACAGACCGCGAGGGACTTTAAACCGGAAATGCGACCATTGAAAATGCTCACCGGCAGAAAATAGCAGTCCAGGTAATATTTTCTGGTTTGGAAAATAAGATAATTTCAGTGCTAAGTGTGGAAAATTTGGCTACCTGAAAACACCTGCTTTACAGGAGAAAGTTGTGTTAAGAAAAAAAACTCAGTTTTCTATTGTTATTTTTGCTGTGCTTTTCATGGGTAAGCGTTGGCCCGGTACAGGCGCAAACGTCCGCAACAATTGTCGTCAACAAGCAAAATGACACAAACGATGCCCATCCAGGCGACGGACTATGCGATGACGGCAGCCCAGGGGTCTATAAGTGCTCTTTGCGAGCAGCCTTGCAGGAAGTCAATGCGCTCCCGGTTGGAAACTATGTCGTCGGTATTTTCCAGCCGGTGCTTACCTATAAGCCTGAACGGCAGCTTAAATCTCAACAAACCGGTCACTATCACCAACAACACCGGAAATCTGGTGCAGATCAAGGGGTTAGAAGCCAGCGGCAACACCATTAATGTGCAAGCTGACGTAACCATGAACCATATTACCCTGATTTCTTTCGATACGGCCCTGACCGTAGCGAAAAATCTATTTTAACTTCCGACCCGTACATCGTCGAATACAACAAAAGAGGGGTATAACCTTGATGGCTTTTATGGGGGCAATCCGCATGTTGATTTAAATTCTTCCAGCGGTTCAATCGAATGAGGGCAGTGACTGCGTTGCCGCCCTGATTGAGGCTGGAACCAGTCTGCATGCATTTCAAAGTAGTTTTAGTGACAACAAGCATATTCACTCTCGACACATTAAGAGGCGGCGCGATCTGCAACGATGGCGGGTTTTGATCCCTGGATGCTTCCCAAATATCCCAAAATAATAGCGGCGCAAATCCTGATCCGCGAAAATCTTGGAGGTGGCTTATACCAGTCAAAAGGAAATGCCCTCATTACCTGGAGTTCATCGATTGATGGAAATCAGGCCTGGTTGCCGGGGGTGGTATTTATGCATTCGGCGGCACACTCACCATCAACCGTAATTCTGAAGTGACCAGCAATATTGCAGCGGCAGGCGATGGCGGTGGGCTGTATTTAACTTATAACCCGGATATCTCTTCCAATCATTTGGATGTAACCCTGGATCATGCGTTGATTGACAATAATCTGGCAGAATCAGGTGGTGGTATTTCACATATTTTCGGAAGACTGACGATCACAAACAGCGCCATTATTAATAATCGAGCCATCAAAGAGATGAACAATAATCAGGAAAAGGTGCAGGGCTGTATTCACACGTTTTTGATATAAGCGCTTCCCCACTCGTCATCATTAACACAACCATCAGCGGCAACAATGCCAATAACGGCGGCGGCGGATTGTATTTGAAAGGGGTAAGTGCTCAATTATCCAACCTGACCATTACCCATAATACCTGCGATGCCAACGCCGATGAACCGGAGGCAACAGGCGGCGGGATGTATATCGACAGTTCCGCTTCGGTTACTATGCGCAACAGCATCCTGGCGGGCAACATAGATCTCGCTGGTACGACGCGCGCCCACGATATCAGCGGCGCACTGGTTTCCGATGGGAATAATTTAGTTGGGGAGTGCAATGTTCTTTTTTGTACGGTGACCGGGAATATGACAGGCAATCTCAAAGGCTTGCCCAGTGCGCCGGTTGCCCCCCTGTTACTACCACTGACCTTAGATGGTGACCTGCACTACACCTGGTATCATCCCCTGGAGGCAGCCAGCCCGGCGGTGAATGCCGGCAACATCACCGGCTGCCGCGATCAGGCAGGTGAATTACTGCCCACAGACCAACTGGGCAAGATGCGCGCAGCCTGGCTTCGCTGTGATATGGGAGCCTTCAATCACCGTACAATAATACTAATCCAAAAGTGTTTATATTTCTTCCGTCCGTCATCCGCTGAAGAAATCGGGAATGAACATCCTTTATCAATCCTACTTATTGCGGATCTGGATTAGCGACAGTGTCACTGATCCCTCCTGGCATGCCTCCCTCGAAAATCCGCACACCCACAAGATTAACGACTTTCCCGATCTTGAGGCCTTATTCTGTTTTCTGGGAGAAATATCTGTACCGTCAAAGAGTAAGAACGAAGTGTTACCCCCTAGAAAAGAAGAGAATGAAAAAGAGGATGATCTTTGAGACAACGCCCGGATAAGGTTCTAGAATGTTCCAATTGTAAAACACCGATCATCGTCGTTATGCGCATGACAGGCAACACAGTCGGTTCGACCAGGTGGACAGACGGGAAGATGGAGACATTATGGCCCGTGCTGATTAAATGCTGCCAGTGCAATCACTATATCTGGTATTTGAATGCAAAAGAAATCGGTGAAATTCCCCTTTGGGGACCTGAACAAGGAAATATGCCAGAAAGCTGGAAAACTGCTTCACAGGCCAGAGATTTACCGAGGATGAGTATTTAGAAGCGATCAGAACCGGTGTGGCAAACACTATGGAACAGCATCTCCACTTGAGATTAGGCGCATGGTGGGCTGGAAATGACCCGCTGCGGCGAGCTGCCCAAGAACCTGGGGTACAGCCGCAAATAAAACACTCGCCCAAATCCAGGTTGAACCTCGAAATCTTGCGCGATGAGTTAGCGGTCGAAGACAACAACCAATGTCTCTTAAAAGCAGAAGCCATGCGAGAACTCGGACAGTTTGAAAAAGCCCTTATTCTCCTCGAAAGAGATTTTCCAGCATATTTAATACCTTCGGCCGCATTTGTGCGTAGGCTGGCCGAAAAACAAGATCCAATCGTCAAAGAGATACCGGAATAACTGTACACCACCGCGTGCGGATTGCCCCGGCAAATTAGCCTGAAAAAATCTTTTCGGTGGAAAAATGTACGCTTCGCGTAAGTAAGGGTCCGCGAACCTCATGTTAAGCCGCCTTCCAGAAAAAAAGGGGGCTTTTTTCTTGTTGCGGATTGCCCCGGCAAATTAGCCTGAAAAGATCTTCTCGGTAGAAAATGTACGCTTCGCGTAAGTCAGGGTCCGCGAACCTCTTGTTTAGCCGCCTTCCAGATAAAAAGGGGGCTTTCTTCTTGTCTGTGGCATAATATGATAAAAATTGTAACAATATCGCATTATCTCCCAATCGCAGCCTCGAAACAGGACGGGTAGAACCAGTGATGTCAGACGAAAATCCTTCAAAGGTTGAAAACCAGCTCCCATCTCGCCATTTGGCCTGGCCAGATTGCTACAACGCGCGCGATTTAGGCGGTTTGCCTGCCTGTTATGGAAAGACAACCCGCTGGCGGTCAGTCATCCGCTCCGATATTCTCAACCGCCTGACAGAAACAGGCCAGCAGGCGTTGTTCGACTACGGCATAAAAACGGTTATCGATTTGCGCTCTCCGCAAGAAGCAGAAAAAGACCCGTCCCTTACATTCAATAATCCGGATCTACCGCTCGTATATTTGAACCTGCCGCTCGAAAAGTACTACCCGCATGTCGGCGCTCTCATCAGGCAGGCAAAATCTCGCGCCGAAGTCTACTGCATCATTTTGGATCATTATCCGGATGCTGTCGCCGAGGTGATGCGCGCCATTGGCAGAGCCCAGCCCGGTGGGATCGTCGTCCATTGTCACGCCGGCAAAGATCGTACAGGCATCGTCTCCGCCCTGCTGCTGAAATTAATCGGGGTACACCCTGATATCATTGCCGCCGATTATGCTGAAAGCCAGGTCCGTCTGTGGCCGCTCTACGAGAAAACCCTGGCAGAAGCCGAAGATAAGAGCAAAGTGGATTTTTGGGCCAAACCTACCGCCACGGAAGACATGCTGTATGCCCTGCTGGAGCATATCGATGCTCGCTATGGCAGCGTTGAGCAATACCTGCGGGGATCAGGGTTGTTGTCTGAAGAAGTAGACCTGCTCAGGCAGCGCTTGCTTGATAGTTAAAGGTGAAAATATGACGATAAAAAAATTGCAATGGCAGCAGGTAAACGCCTGGCGTTTAGCACAGCACGGCCTGTCGCCGCGTTTGAAACGCGGCCAATTGGCCGAAGCGGTGGCGCGGACCGGCGGCATCCAGACTCAGGTAGCTTCGGCTGCTGAGTTGGCCCTTTGGGCGCGGGTGGACGGCCTCTCAGCGCAAGATGTGCGCTCCGCCCTGTGGATTGAGCGCACCCTGATCAAGACCTGGGCCATGCGCGCCACGCTGCATTTGCTTCCCGCCGCTGATTTGCCCTTATACGTCGCTGCGCGCAGCGTGCATGAATCTCGAAACTGGCAGGCCTATTTCAGCTTTTTCGGCTTCACCCCGGCCCAATCTGAAGCGTTCATCGCCGCCATCCCCCGCATTCTGGGCGCTGAACCGGTGACCCGCGAACAGCTGGCGGGTTTGGCAGCCGATCAGATTGGCGCGCCAGAATTGGCCCAACAGTTGTTGGCCTCGAGCTGGGGATCCCTGTGGAAGCCCTCCGCCTGGCAAGGCGACCTGTGTTTCGGGCCAAACCAGGGGCAGCACCCCACTTTCGTGAACCCCAGCCGGTGGTTTGGCCCGTGGCAGCCGGTCGAGCCCTTTCCGGCCCTGCAGGAGATTGCACGTCGATACCTGCGCGCCTACGGTCCGGCCACACCCGCCGACTTTGCCATGTGGTGGGGATTGCAAAGGACCCATGCCAAGAAATTGTTCCGATCGCTGGCGGATGAACTGGTGGACGTCGAGGTGGAAGGCTGGCAGGCCTCCGCCTTGCGCACGACCCTGGCGCCGATGCAAGCAGCGGAACCGGTCTCTTCGCTCAACATGCTGCCGCTGTTCGATGCTTATGTCCTCGGTTTGGATCACGACAATGAGATCATCGTACCTCGGGCATACAAACGCCAGATCTACCGTCCCCAGGGCTGGGTCTCGGCTGTGATCCTGGTCGACGGCAATATCCGGGGCACCTGGGAATACAAGACTCAACGCGGACAAACGACGGTTCGAAGTCAACCTGTTCGCACCCATTACCCCGGCCCATCGGGCGCAGCTTGAAACAGAGGTGGAACGGTTAGGCGTCTTCTTGAACACAAAGGCCGGGTTTGAAATTGAATTGAAGTGAAATGAGTATAATTCTGGAAATGAAAGGGCAACAAATGAACAACTTGATCCTAAGATCATTCCTTGGGTTGGCCTTCCTGGTATTGGTTTTAGCTCTGGCCCTTTTCCTGTCAGCCGGATCGTTATCCTTCTGGCAGGCCTGGGTCTTCCTCGCCGTCTGGACCGTGACCGTCAGCCTGATCACCGCGTACCTGGTGAAATACGATCAAAAGCTTTTAGCCAGCCGCGTCCAGGCTGGACCGGTTGCGGAAACCCAAAAAATCCAGCAAATCATTCAAAGCCTGGCCAGCCTGTTCTTCATTGGCATATTCATCATTCCCGGTCTCGATTTTCGCTATCATTGGTCGAATGTGCCGCCAATCATCAGCGTAATTTCGGATGGGTTTGTGATCCTCGGTTTCTACATCGTTTTTCTGGTATTCAAAGAAAACAGCTATACCAGCGCCACGATTGAGGTGTCCGACGAGCAAAAAGTGGTCACCACCGGCCCCTACAGCATGGTTCGCCACCCTATGTATGCCGGCGCTATTCTCCTGCTGGTCTTCACGCCGCTGGCGCTGGGATCCTGGGCAGCCATCCCCTTTCCCTGGCCGCTGATCCTGGTGGTGGTCTTCCGGCTGCGCGAAGAAGACGGTTCAGAACAGGTAAATAGGACCTTTACAAATTCATAGGAAAGCAGGTAACCTCTGATCTGTAATTCACCACGAAAACAGACAGGAGCTACCTGCAATGACAGTTTACCCGACTTTCCCAAACTCTACCAGATCAATTTGGCAGGCACCCATTGAACCGATTTGGCAAAAGCTATCCTTCAACGAAAGCCACTACCCTGGCTGGAAGCGCCCCGACCTGGGGCTGAGTGATCGGCTTTTCATCGGTGGGGTGATCAATCTTCCCAAAGAGAAGCGGGAATGGGGCGTGATCCAATGGCTGGCAGACGTTTATCAAACCAGTCGTCCCACCTTATATGCCATCGGGGCTCGAACCAAGGCCGGTCTGCTTCCGCCGCCGGCCCACCCGGCCGAAGTAAGCGTGATCCAACCGAACGTGGGGGAGCCGGACGTTGCGAAAACGGTGAGAGTAACCCGCAACCGGATGAACCGCACGGCTTTGACGCTGCTGTTTCCCGGAGGTGTTTCGGAACGCTCGGCAGCAGACTGTCTGCAAGCAGCTTTTGATGTTGGTCGTTCTTCCGCTTTCATCTCTGCTCTGGTACATGAAGCGGGTCGACGTGCCGGTGAGATTTTACAGTCGGTCGATTACTCGCTCTTGGGATCGGTGATGCAGGCCCGGGATGAGTTGTTTGTCGGTCGAGAGCCAATTCTCCTGATGGTAGAGCCGCGCAGCCTAACGATTACAGGGCTGTATGCGACCGCAGACCGGGAGGCAGAAACCTGGGGCTGCGTCTTGCTGTTTACGCAAGACCGCCGAGTGCAAATTAAAGGGTTAGCCGAAGACAACTGCATCCCGTATGCTGCCTCTTGTCGGCTGGCCAAGATGGATGCTGCCATCCAGAAGGATGTCTGGCACCCGTTGGCCGATGTCCGCAAGGTGATCAAGGATGTGGAGCGAGAAGCGTTGCGCAAGCTGGAAGCGATCGAAAAACTGGAAAAACGCTTGTGCAAACACTGGGATGAGGTGGTTTTTGACGAATTGGTGCAGGTGGATCAACAAATGGAAGACTTGCTGGCACAAAGTAGTCGGCTACACTTCTTGCGCGGTTGTTTGTGGGACGCGGTGGAGTTGGTCGATGGCGCAGTGGTGAAATCGCAATCGCGCGATCAACCAATGGCTGGCGGATGAAACCTGAAGGAGATGAAAAGGCTGCCCCATGCGCGCATCCAGAAGCTGGTGAAAGGCCTGGATGATGTGCTTCCCGAAATGCTCACCTTCCTGGACAGCCTGCTCAGCCGCTTGCCAACTGGCTGGCTCGCGCCGCAGAGCACTTCCAGCTGCCAAAGTGGGTGGCTTATTTTCAAGCCAGTGTGGCTCGCTTATGGCGCCTGGAACATGCTGTGCGCAATGGTCAGCACCAGTTCCGCAAAGCTGCTCTGGAAGCTGAACAGTGGCTGGCCTTATGGATTGAAACCGACCCGGCTATCAAGCACTGCTGAGCAACTCCTGTCTTTGTTAGAGGACACGTTCGCACCAGCAGCGCTGCCGAAACCATCAACAGCGTCTTGCGTCCTACTGATCGCCGTCGCGAATGTACCGATTTGGTCAGCCGTCAATTGTTTTTGAACCTGTTTGTCTTGTGGTTCAACCTGCACAAATTGAACGCGCCCCGCACAGGAAAAAGCCCATATGAATTGGCTGGCATTGATTTGGGATCCTCAGACTGGTTGACCTTACTCGGCTTTCCGCCAGATTAGTATTCAGATCTGGCTGTTGTTTGTCTGCTTGTCCTTCCTCGACCCATTTTGTGAGTTATTGTCCGTTTGATCCGGACAATTTCTGTCTATTGAATTGTAAAGGTGCGGTGTACTTTTTATGGTTTTAGAAAAATTCCTGGCAGCCAATCTGAGTGGCTATGAGGCCTATCGCCAGAAGGTGCGTTACCGCCTGGTGCCGTACATTTGGTAGAACGTCAATCTGCCAAAGGAGCGAATATGAATGCCGCAGCGTCAAGACCCGCTTTTGGGGTGATTTTTCACCCCAGTTTTCCACCCGAAACGTTGGCCGATTACGCCCGCCGGGCCGAGGCCGCCGGTTTCGATGAGTTGTGGCTGTGGGACGACTGCTTTCTGCCAGGCGCACTTACCTCCGCTGCCCTGGCCTTATCCGCCACGCAGCGCCTGAAAGTCGGGATCGGCCTGCTGCCGGTGAAAGCCTATAACCCATTATTCATGGCCATGGAAATCACCACCCTGGCGCGCGCCTTCCCGGGGCGTTTCTTGCCGGGCTTTGGATACGGCGTCGACACCTGGATGGCCCAAATCGGCGCAGCCCAGAAACCATCCATAAAAGCATTAAAGGAAATCGTAACCTGCGTGCGCCAGCTGTTGATGGGTGAAAGGGTGACGTTCCACAGCGACCAGGTAAACCTGGAAGGGGTGCAAATGACGTTGATCCCAGAAGATGTTCCCCCGCTGTATGTTGGGGCGATGCGCGAGCGTTCGCTGCGGCTGGCAGGCAGCATCGGCGACGGCACGATCTTGACCGGAATGTCTTCGCCGGCCTATATGCGCTGGGCAATGCAGCACATTCAGGCCGGGATGGCTGCCGCCGGGCGCACCCGCCACCGGGTGGTGGTTTATCTGGACGTCAAAGTGAATCAGGATGGCGCCGCCGCGCGGGCCGCGATGCGCCAGGCGCTTGCCGACCGGCAGCCATGGGCGGATGTGCATACCCAGGCCCTGGGCATCACGGATCAAGCCCCCGCCTTCTTCCAGAAATATGGACCCGGAGCCGGCGCGCAGCAAATCCCGGACGAATGGCTGGATGCCTTTTCCGCCGCCGGAACCCCGGAACAGGTGCTAGAAGGCGTGCAGCGCCGGGTGGAAACCGGCGTAGACACGATAATCTTCCAGCCCTTGAACGGCGATCCGGACTGTCTGGATGAGTATATCCGCTTGCTGATGCCGGGGTTGAAGCACGCTCATTAACACCTGGCTTTCAGTTTACCTCAACCATCCAGGGCATTCTCAACCGGTCTCAGTATGTAAACCCTGGCGCTGTTCTTTTCGGGCAGGCGGGCCAGCGCTCCATCCCCGCGCAGTTCTTTTCCGTCCAGCTGCGCATATGGCCCATCCGGCGCATCGCTGTCATAGATCCGGAAATGGCGGGCCGGGTCAACATGCCGGATGGGGAACTGCATGCTGGACCGGCCGTCATCCAGGCGGTAGACCAGCAGCAGGGATGCACCCTGATCCGCTTGATAGAGGTGGAATGCCACCCACCCGCGCCTATCATCCTGCGAATGGAGCGGGGTCAGCGGCTCGCACACCGCATCACTCATCCATTCTCGCCAGTCCCGGGTAAATTGGTTGAGTTGCCTCAGCCTTTTTATTTGCTGCTCAGACAGGCTGGCCAGATCCCCGCTCAGACCCGGCACACCGGGCAGGGTCGCCCGGTAGCAAAAATCCAGATCGGCCACAAAAGCAGATCCCCAATCCGCGCCGGCAGGTGTGATCACCCGTTCCGGCGCCTGTTCCGCCGGCAGGCCGTAACGCGGCGCGGCCTGCTGGATGGAACGCAGCACCGCCCATTTCGTCATCCGCCCCAACGGCTGGCGCAGCGCCGCGGCCTGGGTGATGCGCATGGAATCAAACGGGTTCACGCTGTCAGACAGAAAATGGGCGTCGAAATGTGCCAGGCTGTTCAGATCCGCGCGCATCCCGCCGCTGGCGCAGCCCTCGAAGATCACTGCAGGGTGGGCCAGGCGCAGTTCATCCAGCAAGGCATACCAGCGGGCGTAGTACCGGTTGTGGGCGTCCGGGCTCAAACCCAGCTCAAAGTTAAAATCCACTTTCATCCAGGCCAGTTGGTAAGTTTCGATCAAGCGTTCGAGTTCTGCGAAAACATAGGCATAAGCATCCACGCGGCTCAAATCCGGGGAAAAGAACCCGCCGTCGCCCGCCAGAAACCATTCCGGGTGGTCCCTGACCGCCGGGGCGGACCGCGCATACCGTTCCGGTTCCACCCATAATCCGAAGCCCAATCCCGCCGCGCGCACCTCAGCCGCAAAGGCATTCATACCCCCATAGAACGCGCCGTCCGGTTTCTCGCGCCAATCTCCGACCTGCTGGTGCCAGCTGCCCTGCCCGGCGCCAAACCAACCGGCGTCCACACAGAAGATCTCGCACCCCGCCGCCGCGGCAGCCGCCAACTGCCGGCGCAGGCGGGGCACGTCCAGGCATTCAAAAGCATCGAACCAGGTATTGTAGACCACCGGCAGGCTCTTTTTCACTGGCGGCTGGCGCTGGCTGCCAAAAAATTTACCCAGGGCATAGGTTTGCAGGGCCCCTGCCCCATCTTTCGGGTCAGACCCGGCCACCGCCTGAATGAGAATTTCGGGCAGGTCCAACCCCGCTCCTGGTTCTAATCTCAAGCGCAAGAAAAAGTCGTCAAGCCCCATTTCCACCCCGCTGAACGTGTCCCGTTCGTTCCCTGCGCTGCGCGTCTGGTCGATGTGCATCACCCAGTCGCCGCAGGGGATCAGGTGAAACGCCAGGCTGCGGCCAGTGGATTCCGCGGTGGTGAACAGGTAGGGAGAAGCGCCCTGAGTGGTGCGCCCACCCTGCGAACCCAGGCTCAACCGGCCCAAATAGAACACATTGGCATGCATCTGGTTTTCGTGGCTCCAGCTGCCGGATTGGGTCACGTGTATGTAGTGGTCCGGCGCCAGGCTAAAGCGCGCCAGGCAACGTGTCAGCACCCGGGGTTCCAATCCATGATTTTCAATCCGGTCGCGCCGGCTCCAGATGCCGTTCAATCCATCCCACATCCAGCGGCTGGTCAGTTTAAGCCCGGTTTCACCAGCCAGAAATGAGAGCCGGATAGCGTCACTTTCGACCTGGCAGTCGATCAGGCGCAGCCTCTCAGCCTGGTAATGCCGGTCGAGCGTATCCATCACAAACAAACCGCGCGTGCTTTTTGGGCCGCTCTCCTGCCCATTCAACCCGCAGGGCAGCCCGCACAGGCTTTTCAGGAAAATGGCGTCTTCCGACCGGCAAAAAATTGTCCTTTGCCAGGCCTGTCCAAACGCAATCGTAAATTCTTTCATCTCATGTCTCCTGGCATGCCATTAAATTATTGACAATTACTATCGTTTTTGTACTTCTGTTATGGTAGAATAATTTCATAAGGGGTATAACTTCACGGGTTTATTGGATTTATCCAATCGCCATATCACGGGTTATATTCCCATACCCATTTTATCGCGAAGGGATGATCGCATGCCACAACCTATTGGAAATCCAGGAAAACCGACCCGCTCCATTAAAGCGTTTTTAGTCGCGTCGATCTTTAATCCTCACAGTGAGTTTGGCCTGCAATTTTTCGGGAATTTTGCCGGTAGAACAAACCCCCATCCCTGGACTGGTACAACCCACTTCCACCCCGCAGTTATCCACCTCAACCCCGGAACAACTCACCCCTGCTCCCTCTGGCGGCGCTGAGTTGAATGCCTATGTCGCCAGCCTGCCCAGTTGGTCTCAGGTCTCACCCGAAAAGCCTGAGAATAACGGTGCGCCAACGGGCCAGGCGTCTACCACCAGCGAAGATAAAACCACTGCCGGCGACCTGTATACCTGCACCACCACCCAATACAGCATCACTAAAAACCCCAGCGAAATCGCCATGTACAACCCGGACGCCTCGGTATTATGGCCCGGCGCGTTGATCCGCGGCGGGTCGCACCTGAAATCCGGCTCTCTTGAACTGCTCGCTGTAGATCGTCAGAAGCGCGCCCCACTGGGCATCTCTATCCAGGGCGGCGGCGTGCTCGGCATCCCCGGCGGCGTCAGCACCGTCGTTGAACAACCCGTCGGCAGCACCATCCGCGAGGGCATCAATCAGATCGTCGCCAATACCATCGGCGCGGACGTGGCCGTCGGCGCGGGATTCAGCTCGTTCACTTCGGTCGAGAGCTATAACAGCACGCAAACCCTCCTCAAATTGGGCCTGGATGCGCGCTACCTGGGCGCCTCGGTCTCTGGGCGGCTCAACTATCAACGAGCGGCCAATCAGCATACCTTCACGGCGTACTTCGTCCAGCGCCTGTTCACCGTCTCCATCGACCTGCCCGAGAAACCCTCCTCTCTGTTCGCCGATAGCGTAACCGGCAGCGACCTGCAAAGCCTGGGGGTCAGCGCCGATAACTTGCCTCTTTACATCGACAGCGTCTCCTACGGGCGCATCCTGATGTTCTCCTTTACCTCCAGCGAAAGCCGCCAGAAGATCGCCGCCGCCCTCGAATTCTCATACAACTCGCCCGTCGGCGGCGTGGATGCCTTTTCGGAAGCCGAGTTGAAAAATACCCTGCGCACCGCGCGCATCGAGGTCTTCGCCCTCGGCGGCCCGAATACCGGGGTGCAGAACCTCATCCGGGATGGCAACCTGAAATCCTATTTTGAGGCTCCACTGGCCATCAACCAGGTCGAGCCGATCTCCTTCACCCTGCGCAACCTGGGCGATAACCGCCTCGCCAAAGTCGCCAACACCACCGATTACGACGTCAAAGAATGCAGCCCGGTGGCCAACGCCCTGCCCCAACCCATCCACTGGTGGCCCGCCGACGGCACGACCAATGATGCCGTAGGCAAGGTCGATCTGGGCGGTTTTGGCGGCGCGTACGGCGCGGGCTGGAACGGGCAGGATGCCAACAACAAGGCCTTTGTCCTGGATGGCAGCGGCGATTACCTGAACACCTACCCTACCGAGCAAACCGTGCCCACCGACAGCACCTTCACGGTCAGCGCCTGGATCAACCCGCGGGTGATAAAGACCCAGCATACCATCATCAGCCAGGTTGGAGGGCAATTGGTATCTGGCGATTTTGCCTTGCTGCTTAATTTCAAACGGGCGTTTGCAGTTCTTTCGCCGTCCTAATAGTTATGAAAATTCGGTCGATGTGGTGGTCGACTGGCAACGGCGCCATCCCGATCAACAAGTGGACCTTCGTCACTGCCGTTTACGGCAGCAGCGGCGGGGGAAGCAACATGCAGCTGTACGTGAACGGTGAATTGGCTGCCAGCGATGTCACCACCGGGACATACGCCCCCACCAAGCCAAGACCGGATACCGACCTGACCATGACCCGCATCGGTTCGACCGAGCTGAACGGCGATGGCAGCAAACGATACCTGTATAACGGCTCGATCGATGAAGTGATGATCTTCGACCGCGCCCTCTCTGCGGATGAAGTGAAAGCCATGTACCAGAATTTCGGCCAATATAAACACTAACTTCCGCTTTTCGATTGCCCGCGATTGGGCGCCATCCGCATACCGGTGCCCAATCGCTTTATATTAAGAATAAGCTGATCGCGCTGCGCGGACCACGCAAACGATGCTTGGGGAGTTTTTTGCCCTCGTGAGGGCAAAAAACTCCCCAAAACATCAGAAAAGGAGCCCATTAATATGCCTGGAAGACAATTTTGGATCGGAGTGGTTTCACGCGCCCACGTTCAGATCGGGGTGAGCGGCGGCTTTGTGCAGTTAAATCACGGCAAAAAAGCGCCGCTGCAAAGGCTGCATGCCGCGGACGGTTTTGTTTTTTATTCCCCCAAAACCAGCTTTCCAAATGGCGAGCCCTGCCAGATGTTCACTGCCATCGGCGTAGTGAAAAGCGGGGAAATTTACCGGGCAGAAATGGATGAAAATTTCCATCCTTTTCGGGTGGATGTGCGATTTTTCAATGCCAGAGAAGCTGCCATCCGCCCCTTGCTCGACCAACTTTCATTTATCACTGACCGGGCCCATTGGGGGGCCGCTTTTCGCTTTGGGCAGCTCAAAGTGCCCGCCCAGGATTTCAAGATCATCGCCGAAGCAATGGGGCTCGATTTCGCGCGTGACTTTGGCGAATAAACTGCTGTTGACTGCCATGCTTTTATCCATTAAAATAAAATAAATTCGCCAAAATTTATCTGCATTGTGCGTATTTCCTGCTAGAAAAAATCTCAATATGAGGTGGGAAATGAAGCTTCGTCTCCTCTCGGGAATCCTTCTGCTATCGGTTATTCTTTCAGCCTGCCAATCAACCGCTACCACTGATGCCGCGCCGGCGCCGGCGCCGGTCAAATCCGGCACCGCAACCTCCGCGCCGGTCCAATCCGGCGGCAGCGCAGCCCAGTACCAGTACATCTTTCACCCCCCCAGCGACCCGGCTTCCGCCGCGGTGACGCTCGATGAGGGCCAAGCGGTTGAGGCCGTCATCCCCATAGAAGGTGGTAAGTTGAAAGCGACCGGCGCGGACGGCACGCAGTATGCCCTCGAAATCCCCGGGGATGCCCTGCTCAATGAGACCAAAATTCGCCTGATCCCGGCCGCGGTCAGCGGGCTGCCCTTTGGCGGCGAGCAGACCTACGCCGCGCAGTTGGAGCCGGAAGGGCTGTTTTTCAATAACTTCGTCACCCTCACCATTACCCCGCCCCAGGAAATCCCGCTCGACCAGCAGATCTTCTTCGGCTACCAGGAAACAGGCAAAGAGGTGATCTTTGCCCCGCCGGTGGTCAATTCGAAGGAAATCAAGATCCAGATCCTACATTTCAGCGGGTATGGGGTCACCAAGGGCCTGCTCGCCGATCCCGAAGCGGTGCGCGAACGCCTGGGGGGCAGCGCCGAGCGCCGCCTGCAAAGCCGGGCGGCCGAACTGCTGGGGCGCGAGCGCCAGCGTCAGCTGCTGGGCACAGGTGATACCGACCTCAGCACATTAGGTGGCGAACTGCAGGTGTTATTCGAACAATACCAGAAGGAAGTCGTCGACGTGCGCGTTGCCGCCGCCGGTGAAAGCTGCGCCGCGGGACGGCTGGCGCTGCAGACCCTTTTGGGCCTGGAACGCCAGAAGCAATTGCTCGGGATCGGTGAAGGCGGGTTGGATCAAATGTCCGGGTTGATGGATACCGTGGCCCGGGTGTGCATCAAGGAAGAATATGAAATGTGCGCCCAGGACCACATCATCCACCGCATGGTCCCGGTCTGGCTGGGTTTCGAGCGCCAGATGGCGCTTCTGGGCGTGGAGAACAGTTCGTCAGCTCAGTATGCCAAAGAAATGACCCAAAAATGCCTGACCTTCGATCTGGAATTTCTAGTCGCAGGCCACATTCGATGATGGCAGCGGCGGCGGGTTTGATTCGTCTGTGAAGGCCAAAATCCCGCTGCATTTTCAACCGGATGCACTGAAAATAGAGGGAACTTCCGCCCTGATCAACAATTCCTTTACCTTCAGAGTGCCCGGCTGCAGTGTGACCAGCACGCGCGGCGGGAGCACAATATCGGTCAGTTCACTGGTGTATGTCCCCGACAACCATTCGCCGACCGACGCCCTGGGCTACGTGCGCGATTTCAAACTGAGTTATTATCCTGAAGGAACCAAGGAAGTTTTTTCCGTCAAATGCCCGGACGAACCCGCCTACACCAGCCCGCCATCACCTTTATGGGCTGGCGAGTACATTGTGCTGCACCAGGATGAAATGTCCATGGGTCCAGACACCAATTCTGATGCCCAACCCGCGGCACCGATCCTACCGGATATGTCCGATATGGAGGCCATGATGGCCGCAGCCCAATCAGGGGTGAATTTGCCCAGCTTTCCCGTCCCTGCGGTTAACCCAGGCGGCGGTTACAAGTTGGAAGGCTGGGAAATTTTGGGCGGAGAATACTTTGCCAAGAAGGAATGGACCAAGGAAGACGCCAGCCTTGGGCTGGTGGAAGTTGGAACATTCAAGCTCTACCACCGTCCGGGCCAGTAGCATGCATGTTAGGATGTTGTTGCGGCGAAGCCGCAACAACATCCAACAAACCTATTTTATTTTCCCAGCCGCCATTCCAGCGCCGTATAACGCTGCGTAACTTTATTGTTGCGCACCGCCATGCCAATGGCGCGCTGGCTGCCGGCCAGGACGCACAATTTGCGCGCCCGGGTAATGGCCGTGTACAGCAGGTTGCGCTGCAGCATCATGTAATGCTGCGCCACCACCGGCATGACCACTACCGGGAACTCCGAGCCCTGGGCTTTGTGAACGGAAACCACATACGCCAGGGTCAGTTCATCCACTTCATTCCATTCGTAGGTCGCAGCGCGGCCTTCGAAATCCACGCTCAGTGTGTGCTCGATGCCGTCCAGCGCGCGAATAAAACCGATATCCCCATTGTAGACGTCCTTATCGTAATTGTTGCGCGTCTGCATGACCTTGTCGCCAACCCGGAAAGTGACCCCAAACAGCTTGCGCTCGGGCTTGCTGGTCATCGACGGGTTGAGCTTTCCTGTAACCGTTCGTTGAGCGCCATAACCCCCGCCGGGCCGCGGTAGATCGGCGCCAGCACCTGGATTTCACGGATCGGGTCATAGCCAAATTTCTGGGGGATGCGCTCCGTGACCACGTCTACCACCCAGTCCGCGGCGGACGCGGCATCCTCGGCGGGAAAAAGGTAAAAATCTCCGCTGACTTCCGGGGTAGGCGCCTGGACGGTGTTGGAAAAAATGGGCATTTTGCCCTGATTGATGCGGTGGGCGTTGGTGATGATCTGCGAGTTGGCCGCCTGGCGGAAAATGGTCGTCAGGCGGGTCACCGGCGCAATCCCGCTGTCGATGATATCCCGCAGCACATCCCCCGCCCCCACCGACGGCAGTTGGTCTACATCGCCCACCAGCAGCAAATGGGTGCCCGGGCGCAGCGCCTTGAGCAGGTTATTAGTCAGCAGCAGGTCGAGCATCGAGGCTTCGTCCACGATCAAAAAGTCTACGTTGAGCGGGTTCTCCTGGTTGTGCTTGAAGCCTTCCACCGGGGAGAACTCCAGCAGGCGGTGGATGGTGCTCGCCGGGTGCGAGGTCGCCTCCGAGAGCCGTTTGGCGGCCCGACCGGTGGGGGAGGCCAGCGCATAATGCCGGTGCAGGGCTTCGAGCGCGGTGATCAGGGCTTTCAGGCAGGTTGTTTTGCCGGTCCCCGGGCCGCCGGTCAGGATGCTGACCGGGTGGCCGAGCGCCATCTGCACCGCAGACTGCTGCTGCTCAGACAGGTGCTCGTCCGGGAAGGGCAGCTGTCTGTTGATATTTGAGCCATTCGCCGTCCCGACCAGGGCCTTTAACCGTTCCGCCACGCCCCTCTCGCCAAAGTAGAGCGGGGTCAGGTAGACCACCGGAATGCCGCCGTAAGCGCCCGCCGCCTCGGCCATCTTTTTGGATTCGGGATTGCCCTTCTTATCTTCCGGTGGGATCAGCTCGGGGCGGATGCGTTCATCCAGGGCCAGCCGCTCCAGGGCCGGGGCAATCAGCTCCGCGGGCACTTCCAGCAGCTCAACCGCCCGATGCGCCAGCAAGTCCCTGGGGGCGTAGACGTGCCCGTCGTTGATCAGTTCATTCAAAGCAAACACAATCCCGGCTTCGATGCGCGAGGGGTGCTCGGGAGCCAGACCGAGGGCCTGCGCGATGCGGTCGGCGGTCTTGAAGCCCACCCCGTAGATATCGCGTTCGAGCTGGTAGGGGTTTTCCTTAACGGTTTCCAGGGCCTTGTCGCCGTAGGTCTTGTAGATCTTGACCGCCAGGTTGGTGCCCACCCCGTGACCGTGCAGGAAAATCATGATCTCCTTGACCTGCTTTTGCTCTTCCCAGGCGGCGGTAATCTTTCCCGTGCGGTCCAGGCCAATCCCGGGCACTTCCAGCAGGCGTTCAGGCTGCTCTTCAATAATTTCGAAGGTTTTTTCCTGGAAGCTGGCGACAATGCGCTCGGCCAGTTTTGGGCCGATGCCTTTGATCAGCCCGGAACCCAGGTAGCTCTCGATCCCCGCCACGCTGGCCGGCAGCACCTGTTCGCACACCTCGACTTTAAACTGCTTGCCATGCTTGGGATGGGTATCCCAACTGCCCTGCAGGCGCAGGTGCTCGCCCGGCGAAAGTTCGGGCAGGTTGCCGATCACCGTCGCCAACCCATCGAAACTGACCCCCGGCAGGCGCTGTCCTCGGGCAACCTCCGGGCGCAGGCGCAGCACGGTGTAGCCATTTTCGGGATTATAGAAAGTGATGCGTTCGACCGAGCCGGAGAGGTTGTCCACAAGGATAAGTATACCCGTGTGAGAAAGGATTTGCGGCGTGTTCATCACAACCGTCTTTTTCAATTGAGGTTTACCTGGCCTGACTTTGGAACAAGAGTCTGTATAATAAATCATTGGGCGGAAAATGGGCGAACATCGAGTGATAATGTGTAAATAATCCAAGAAGTTCCTCATGCAATCGCTTATCCTCAGCACCAGGAGGTTTATTATGTTCAAATCGAAGAGCAGGGCAATCTTAACGCCACAATCAGAACACCTGAGATTAACAGGCACGCTGGCTATGTTATGGGGTAATGCTGATTTTGATTCTCCGCCCTTTCATCGCAACTCCATCATCACAGGAATGGGATTGCACGACCGGGGCTATGGCTGCATCGATAATTTTGCCATCGGCGGCATGAGCGAAGAAGAATGGATCAAAATTACGCGGCGAAGTTTCTATATGCAATACTCTGATGTTGTCGCAGATACGATCGCGAAATATCACGTCAGGCGACTTGCCAGCCATGGCGAATCAGCGGAACGCAAAGCCATAGCGGCTGAATTTTCGCAAGTAATCGATGAACAATTGAAACAGCACAGCCTTTCCAGGGATATATTTGATCGAACGGACCGCATTACCGAGCTGTGCGACATGATCTCATTCGACTTTTGCATGGAAGCTCCCAATTCGGGGGGCGTCTCGATCTTTCAACGCTATAACGAAGATCAAGAAGTTCCTGTACAATATCACGTTGAGAACGGTATCATTCAGGTCACGCCCTGGCCTTTTTCAGTCGCAAGTTATGAAGGTTATTTGATCGCCTATCGATCCGATGGATATCCGGAGAAACTTGACCCGGTCATCCTGTCCTATCGGCTGGAGCAAACCAGGTAACGCCGATGGGCGCTTCCTGGCGTCTGGCAAAGTGTGCAACCGCCAGGGTGGGTATCCTAATTCCCCTGCAGGTGCAGGTGCTCGCCAGGAGATAGTTCGGGCAGGTTGCCGATGACCGTGGCCAGCCCATCGAAGCTGCCCCCCAACAGACGCTGCCCGGTCAACCTCGGGGCGCAAGCGCAGTACGGTACACCCATTTTCAGGGTTACAGCCCCGAAACCTAACAACATCCCAAAATGTTGGGGGCGTTTCGGCCTTTTCGGGTGCACTGGACGCTGGGAATTCTGCACAATTTACAAGCACTTTTCTGGCCTCGAGTTTTTCCTGCTCCCAAACAGCGTCCACGCCCTTTTCAGCGCAGGTAACGCAAGTCGCTAGACAGGAGGAACGCGTAGGAACTGACGAATGATATTGCCAAAGAAACGAGACCCCAGGTTCATCACTGTGCGCCGCGGCGGTACCCTCCAGGACGCCGATCACCATCTGCTGGCGATATGGGCGGCCGATTGCGCACAGCATGTGCTGCACTTCTTCGAGGAAATGCAGCCCAATGACGACCGGCCGCAGCGAGCCATCGCATTGGCGCGCGCCTGGGCGCGAGGCGAGATCACCATGACGCGAGCTCGAACGGCCGGCGGTCACGCCATGGCGGCAGCCAGAGTAATGAGCGGAGCGGCGAGGGAAGCGGCTTTTGCCGCCGGACAGGCTGCAGTAGTGGCCCATGTGGCAGCGCATGAGTTGGGTGCGGCTGCCTACGCAATCCGGGCCGCGCGCGCAGCAGCCGCTAAAAGTGAACGGGACGAGGCAGGCCGCCTGGAATGTCAATGGCAGCGTGCACAACTTCCGCGCGAAATCCGGGATCTTGTGCTTGACGACCAGAGGCTGCGCAACGAAATCTGCTGGTTCGTATTCGATTGCTGAACGGCTCGCCCTGACCACTGCAACTGCGCAACTCGGCGTGCAGCGGCAGAACCGCGAACTCGTTCAAGGAGAAAATTGTGATTATCGATGAAAATGCCCAAAACACCACACAAGACGCCGTGTCCAAGTCCATCGCCGTGTTGGGAGTCGGCCCTGGCCTCGGCCAGGCAGTTGCCCGCCGCTTCGCACGAGAGGGTTACACCGTCATCCTCGTGGCCCGCCGCCGAGAACCACTCGACCTGCTGGCCAAGGACCTCGCCAGTGTCGGCGCGACCGCACATGTCATTACCGCCGACCTGTCCGACACTGATGCTGTCCCCGCGCTGGCCGCGCAGATTCGCGCCAAGGTCGGCAATCTCGATGCCCTTTACTATGCACCTACCCCAAACACCGGGTTCGTTTCCGCAGCCAACCTGACCCCACAGCACGCCCAGTCTTTCATGCCGCTGATCTTCTACACGCTGCTGGCACTCGTGCAGGAGTTTCTGCCGCACATGCTCGAGCAGCGGGACGGCGCCATCCTGACCGCGCAGGGCGGCAGCACCGTGCAGGGGCTGCCGAACATGAGCGGCCCCAGTCCTGCACAAGCTGCCCAGCGCAACTACCTGCAAGCCCTGCACGCAGAGGTAGCCGAGAAAGGTGTCTACGTAGGCATGCTCTACGTCGGTGCAGTCATCAAGAACAGCGCCTTCCACGCTGAGATGGAGCAGGCCAAAGCCGCGGGCGACCCGGTCTGGGAGATGTCTACGGTCGACTCCGCCCATCTCGCCGACCTGCTCTGGACCATGCACAGCACAAAGCGACTGCCGGAAGTCATCTATCCTGAAGGCCCCTCTGACCGCTGAAATAGGCCCTTCTGCAGCGGGTGTCGCTGGTGGTTTTCTCACCAGTACGCTAAGCTTGTAGAAACCACCGGTCAAGAAGCCGCATCCGCTATCGAAATGCTATAATTTGTCATTATGAAAAATTCTCCCGCCCCCCTGGCCCTCGATTCGCCCGACCCAGATATATACCAGGTGCCCACCCACGCTCCTGGGCCACAAGGCCGCCTGCCGCTGGACGCCGATATGCTGCGCGGCGCCGCCAGCGGCGACATCTTCGGCCTGACCCAGGACGCCGGCATGGGCTGGCAGCCCTCGCGCCTGCTGGCCAAGGAATTCCTCATCCTCAGCACGCTGGGCGGGATCCGCGCCCCGGACGGCACGCCCATCGCCCTGGGCTACCACACCGGGCATTTGGAGGTGGGCCTGGCTGATGCAGGCCGCCGCCGAGGAGTTCGCCCGCCTGGGCGACGATGCCCTTCGCCGGCTACTGTCAGCGACCCCTGCGACGGGCGCACCCAGGGCACCACCGGCATGTTGGACAGCCTGGCCTACCGCAACGACGCCGCCATGGTCCTGCGCCGCCTGGTGCGCTCGCTGCCGACCGCGGCGCGGGGTGATGGGCGTGGCCACCTGCGACAAGGGGCTGCCGGCGATGATGATGGCCGCTGGCCGCGCATGCACGAGCTGCCCTGCGTGCTGGTGCCCGGCGGCGTGACGCTGCTGCCCGAGCGAAGGCGAAGACGCCGGCAAGGTGCAGTCGATCGGCGCGCGCTTCGCCCACGGGCTGATCACGCTGGAAGAGGCCGCGGAGCTGGGCTGCCGCGCCTGCGCCTCGCCCGGCGGGGGCTGCCAGTTCCTGGGCACGGCCGCCACCGCGCAGGTGGTCGGCGAAGCGCTGGGGCTGACCGTGCCGCACTCGGCGCTGGCGCCCTCCGGGCAGCCGATCTGGCTCGACATGGCCCGCCGCTCGGCCCGGGCCCTGGTGCGCATGGAAGCCGCGCGGGCATGACCGCTGGCCGACGTGCTGACCGACGGACGCGATCCACAACGCGATGGTGGTGCACGCCGCGTTCGGCGGCTCGACCAACCTGCTGCTGCACCTGCCGGCGATCGCCCACGCCGCCGGGCCTGCCGCGCCCGACGGTCGACGACTGGGCCGAGGTCAACCGCGCACGTGCCGCGGCTGGTGGACGTGCTGCCCAACGGCCCGGTCGGCCACCCCACCGTGCGCGTCTTCCTGGCCGGCGGCGTGCCCGAGGTGATGCTGCACCTGCGCGAGCTGGGCCTGCTGCGAGCTGGACGCGCTGACCGTCAGCGGCGAGACGCTGGGCGAGGTGCTCGACTGGTGGGAAGGCAGCCGAGCGGCGCGCAGCCGCTGCGCGAGCTGCCTGCGAGATCGCGACGGCGTCGACCCGGACGACGTGATCATGAGCCCCGGCGCGGCGCCCGCGAACGCGGGCTGACCAGCACGGTGACCTTCCCGCGCGGCAACCTGGCGCCCCGGAGGGCGCGGTCGATCAAGAGCACGGCCATCGACCCGGCGGTGGTCGACGCCGACGGCGTGTACCGCAAGACGCGGGCCGGCGCGGGTGTTTACCAGCGAGCGCGACGCCATCGCGGCGATCAAGGGCACGCGCGGCGAGCCGGTCCGGCCGGGCGACGTGATGGTGCTCGATGGGCCGCGGCCCGTTGGGCGCGGGCATGGAGGAGACCTACCAGGTGACCTCGGCCCTCAAGTACCTGCCCTGGGGCAAGGAGGTGGCGCTGATCACCGACGCCCGCTTCTCGGGCGTCAGCACGGGGGCCTGCATCGGGCACGTCGGCCCCGAGGCCCTGGCCGGCGGCCCGCTCGGGCAGGGTGCGCGACGGCGACCGGATCCGGATCGTCATCGACCGCAACAAGCTGAGCGGCAGCCTCGACCTGGTGGGCGACGGCGAGCGCCGCTTCAGCCCCGAGGAAGGCGGCCAGCCTGCTGGCAGCCCGCCCGCCGCACCCCGACCTGGCGCCGGACCCCGACCTGCCGGACGATACCCGCCTGTGGGCCGCGCTGCAGAACGCTGGGCGGCGGCACCTGGGGCGGCTGCGTCTACGACGTCGACGCGATTATCGCCGCGATTCAAAAGCACTAATATAAGAAGGGTGATGTATGTGGCGCTCGCGCCACATACATCACCCTTAAAAATATTTATGAGGATTTTCCATGTACCTGACTCGACACGATACCCCTACCGGCCCGCGCTGGGCCTGCGACGGCAGCTTTCTGCCCAACGAGCTCGACCTGAGCGCCCTGCTGGCCCTGCCGCAAACCGAGATGCTGGCCCGCCTGACCTCCTCGCCGAAAGGCGCCCCGGCGGCTGGCAGCCTGCTGGCCCCGATCGACCCGGCCCAGGAAGTGTGGGCCGCGGGCGTGACCTACCTGCGCAGCCGCGAAGCGCGGCGGGCCGAATTGGCGGTGGCCAGCGTATATGACATGGTTTACGATGCCCAACGCCCCGAGCTGTTTTTCAAGGCCGCGGGCTGGCGCGTGGTGGGGCCCGGCGCCCCGGGCCGGGTGCGGGCCGACAGCCGCTGGAATGTGCCCGAACCCGAACTGGTGGTCGTGGCCAATTCCGCGATGGAGATCGTGGGCTACAGCGCCGGAAACGACCTGTCTTCGCGCGACATCGAGGGTGAAAACCCGCTCTACCTGCCGCAGGCCAAGGTGTACAACGGCTCGTGCGCCCTGGGCCCGGGCATCCACCTGGCAGCGGCGGACGAATTGGTGGCGCTGCCCGTGCGCCTGGAAGTGCAGCGCGCGGGCGGAATTATTTTCCAGGGCGAAACCGGCATCCCCCAGATGAAACGCCCTCTGCCCGAGCTGGTAAGCTACCTGGGCCGCGAGCTGGAGTTTCCGCACGGCGCCCTGCTCATGACCGGCACGGGCATCGTCCCCGGCGATGATTTCAACCTGCAGCCGGGCGACGTGGTGCGGGTGCAGGTCGGCGCGCTGCTGCTCGAAAATCCGATCCGCTGAATTCCGCGCTCAGCCCCACTCGCTGAAATCCCAGTGCGCCAGCAGGTCGCGCAGTTCATCGCGGCTGTGCACCTCAAACTTTTCCAAAATACGATGGGCATAGCCCTTAATCGTGCCGTTTGAAACCGTCAGGCGGTCGGCGATCTTCTGGGTGGTGTAACCCAGGCAGATCAGGGCCGCCACTTCCTGTTCGCGCGGGGTCAGGCGGTACCAGCGTTCCAATACCCGCCCGGCCTGCTGCTCCCAAATCGCCTGCGAAAGCAGGCGGTTGGCCAGCTTCTCTGGCGCCTGGTGCTCGCGCTGCGACAGGCTCTCCAAACCGTGGAGCACCTCGTCCTCCAGGGTAAAGGTCCGCGGCCCCGGGGGCAGATCCAGACCCAACCATTCTTTCACCTTACGCCAAAACGCCATAAAAACATTATAGCAGAATTTTTGTTCTATGCGCTAATCTTGAGCGGCATTTTAACGATACCCCCCCCCCGGCCCCGCCCCTTTGAGAGGCGGGGAGAAATTTTCTTTCGCCGTTTTTGGTCGGCAAGCCGACCAAAAACGGCTTGAGATCTAACTCCCCTCTCCTCGCGCTCCCTGTCCTAAAGGATACCCTTGCGGTATACCCCCGTCAGGGTGGTATCGCGCTGCCGTAGGGCAGTTAGGAGAGGGGCTGGGGGTGAGGATTGTTTCTGCCCCAAAGCGTGAATGCACCCCTAATCTTTGTAAGTGCGGCAAAAGTTGACAGCGCCAGTATAAAATTAAGTTACAATTCTTGCAGTGGGCAGTCTCGCCCAGCTGTATCGCAAAGCCTGGGCCAGGCGATGCGCATTCTTATAAGCTGGTCGCGCTGCGCGGGCCACGCATTATGAGTTTGTTGTTGTGTGAAATCGCGAAGCGATTTCACACAACAACGTAACATCAAAAAAGGGAGACGGACCGATGGACGAAGAAATTCAAGCAGCCCTGGATCACCTGGGCAGCGGCGATAAGGAATACCAAAATCAGGCGTACCTCTACCTGCTTGAGGTGACAGAAAAACCTGTCGATTGGGCCTATGCTGCCTGGGACACGCTGGTGGCAGGGTTAAGCCATAAAGACAATCACCTGAGATCAATTTCGGCTCAGCTCCTGAGCAACCTCGCCAGAAGCGATCCAGACCACCGCATGCTAAAAGACTTCCCGGCGCTCCTGGCAGTCACCCGGGATGAAAAATTTGTCACCGCCCGGCACTCCCTGCAGGCGATCTGGAAAGTTGGCCTCGCGGGAGCGCGGCAGCAGCAGATGGTGACGGACGGCCTGGCAAATCGTTTCCGGGAGTGCATCACGGAAAAGAACTGCACCCTCATTCGCTACGATATCATCCAGGATCTGCGCAATCTGTATGCTGAAATAAAAGATGAAACGGTGCGCGCGCAAGCCCTGGCGTTAATCGAAACCGAAGAGGATCTCAAATACCGGAAAAAGTATGCCGGCCTCTGGAAAAGCCGGTAGATAAGCCGGCCCAATCATTTCACGATCACCTTGAGGAATCCCATGAGTTCTCATCCGCTCAATCTGGCTTTACGTTTCTTGCTCGAGATCGCCGCTCTGCTTTCATTGGGTGTCTGGGGCTGGCAAAAAGGGGATGGCTGGCTGCGGTTTGTGCTGGCGGTTGGCATCCCCCTGATCTTCGCCGTTCTTTGGGCCGTTTTCCGGGTGCCAAACGATCCTGGGAAAGCGCCTGTCGCCACGCCAGGCATCCTCCGCCTGGCATTTGAATTAGCGATGTTTGCTTTTGCGGTCTGGGCTCTGTATGACCGGAATTTAATCACCTATGCCTGGATTTTGGGCATTGCGGTAGCCATAAATTACATTTCGTCCTACGATCGCATCCTTTGGATGATTAAGCAGTAACTCAAATTCCAAACGCTGGTTTCAAATCGCGCCAGCCGGATTCTAGTAAAAGCCGGTCGGCCTTGCGGCGACCACGCATTATGAGTTAGGCTGTTGTGTGAAATCGCTTCGCGATTTCACACAACAGCCTAACATCAAAAAAGGGGGATAAGACCGGGATGACCATGGAGAACGCATTCACGTTTTTGGGGGGCTATAAAGTGCCTCTATCCTCCAGCCCCTTTCTCTCATTAGGGATGGCGAGGGTTGGGGAGTGGATGATCCCACTGTGGGGAACCAACATGATTAAATTTGATAAAAATAGTACAATATTGTTGCCGGTGCGGAACGTTTGGGGTGTGATCGGGATGAAAACAAGATTTGGTCCCGCTATTCACCTCACCGGCAGTGGATTAAATCAGGAGTTTTCACGCTTAACGAAGGAGTGTAAGCATGTACCAGACAGATATGTACGAAGGCCTGCTGGCCGAAACGATCATGATCCAGGGCTTTCATGGCGACCGGATCAACGCCTATTTCGCCCGGCCGTTGGGCCCCGGACCCTTTCCGGGGATGGTCCTGGCTCACCATATGCCCGGATGGGATGAGTGGTACAAGGAAACCACCCTGAAATTTGCGAGGCAGGGCTATGCCACCCTCTGCCCGAACCTGTATTTCCGCGCAGGACACGGCATCCCGGAGGATGTGACCGCCAAAGTACGCGCCGCGGGAGGCATCCCGGACGATCAGGCGGTGGGCGATCTGGAAGAGGCCGCGCGCGTGCTGCGTTCGCTGCCCACCTCCAACGGAAAAGTGGGCATTTTTGGGACCTGCTCGGGCGGACGCCACGCCTACCTGACTGCCTGCCGGGTGCCTATCTTTGCGGCCGTGGTGGACTGCTGGGGCGGGGGGGTGGTCATGAACGCGGAAGATCTCTCGCCCATGCGCCCGGTTGCCCCGCTGGACTATACCAAAGACCTGGCCAGCCCGCTGCTCGGCTTGTTCGGTGAAGAAGATCACGGCCCCACCCCCGAGCAAGTGGCACGCCACGAGCAGGAATTGAAGAAACTCGGGAAGAACTATGAATTTCACAGTTACCCGGGCGCGGGGCATGGCTTCTTCTACGAGAACCGCCCGGCCTACCGCCAGGAATCGGCCGTGGATGGCTGGAATAAAACCTTTGCTTTTCTCGAAAAATATCTCAAGACGGCCGCCTAGGCCGGAGGAACAAATACGATGTGCACGATGATTGCCCAACAGGTAAAGATTACCGGCAGCGGTAAAAGCGCCGCCGGCTGGTTCACATTACACGAAGCCAACGTTTCTTACGATCACCCCTTCAACGCCCCCTTTGAGCACGCCTTGAACATCGATTTCGTCAACGAATCGATGGGCCCGGGCGCCCGGGTGGCGGTCGAACTCAGTGCGGAGGCGGCTCAAACCCTGGTAGATACGATCCTGGCAGTGCTTAACCGCGCCGAAGCAGGCGGATTTGTGGAGCGGGAGACCGTCAAAGAATAAGAACCTGTCCAAAAATTAACTCCAGGGGTGTTTTTTTGCCCCACTTCGTGGGGCAAAAAAACACCCCTGAGATATTTTCCGGATAGATAATAAGCATTTTGAATCTGAAGGATACCGGTCACAGCCGCAGGGATGGCTGCTTGCGCGCCGTGGACGTTCAATCGTGCCTGCCTTTCAATTCGGAAGCCAGGTGGAGTTAGGCAAAAATTTTATGCGCCGCCCAATTTGGCGACGATTCCGGCGATCCGTCGCGTACGGGTTTCCTGGGCTTTGGCAGTCTCCACCTGGCGCACATATTCCTTGCGCATTGAGAACGCCAGGGCATCGAATGCAGCGGCAGCGCCCGGCTTTTCTGCGAGGGCCGCAGCCAGATCCGCTGGGGTTTCGACGGTGCGCGGCTCCGTGTCAAGCTCGAGGGTGACTTCAACCTCCTCGCCTGCTTTAACGCCCGCTGCCATCCTGTTTTCCGCGCTCAAAGAAAGCATAAACACCCCGCCCATCACGGCCACCGTGTTTCGATAGGTATAACCATTCAGACTCACTTTCACGGGCGGTTTTTTGCCTTTTCCCAGGGCTGCTATGACATCGGCCGGCACCTGGATGCCGGTGACGCCTTTGTCACTGGTCTGCAAAATGGTAGTGGTAAATGTAGTTTTCATCAAACCTTCTTCAACAGCATGCAAAATTGAATCAATCAGCGCAGGATGACATTAAAAACCGCGATCAATATCCAGGAGAACCTGGCCAAATTTTCGTCAATGAAAGCCAGCCCGATCGAAAGCAGAAAAACAACCATCGTCACCACGGGTGTCAGGATTTCACTGCGCCGCTGCTTCGCATCCATCTGGGGATCAATCAGGTGGTTGTGATGGGACGCGTACAACCAGGTGGCCAGGGAAATCAAGCCGCCCGCGATCATCACCAGGGCATAGAAGATCGTGGCCGTCCGGTTGCCATACTGGCTGAGCACCGAGGTGGGGAAAGGGATAAAAGCGATGACCATCAGCAGAAGCAAATTGAGAAAAATCAGGGTTTTATCATACCGCCGGATGAAGCGAAATTTGCGATGGTGACTGATCCAAAAAAAACCGATTACCAAAAAACTGATCGCGAAGCTCAGGTATTTTGGCCAGATTACCAACAGGGTGACAGCCAGTTCATCATTATTTAAAATCAGCTGTGGAATCCGGTAAGCGGATTTCAAGGGCCAACAGGGTGATGGCGATGGCGAAAACCGCATCGCTGAAGAAAATAAGCCGTTCCAGCCCCTGCTGATCGTGGAAATGCTCCGAAGTCGCCGGCGTTTTGTGAGATTTTCCTGGCATGGATGATTATTCCTGCTAACGTCTGGCTTATCTGCCAGCTGCGTCCAGTTGATTCGCCTGGATATTATTATAGATCGTATCCGATAACTCGCGCTTGCGTGAAAGGTATGCAGCACCCTCGTAGGCAATGATGACGATTGCAGCAATCCATACCACCCCGATATAAATCCAGAATAAACGCACATCGCCAGACATCACATTGGAGTAGGCAATTGTCGCGTCAGTAGCGCCATGAAAAATCGCAGCCACCAGCACGCTGCCTTTGGTGTGATTGAATATCCAGGTTGCAAGGATTGAGGTCGCGATGGCAGCCAGGACAAACCCCCAAAAGGGGATAGATGATTGAAATGAATCCGGTATAAATACCAGCGGTGCATGCCATAATCCCCATAAAACACCCAGGATCAGGCTGGCGTTCAAAGCATTATATTTTGCCTGCAGGCGAGGCAAGGCAAAACCCCGCCAGGCAGTCTCCTCCGTTAACAGGAAGAAGAATATCTGGAACAGCAGGGAAGGCAGCAGCCCTTGCAGGGTCAGCAATACGCCGACCTGGTGTGTACCTCCCAACGCCAGATGCAGGCCAATCGAGATCAGGCTGACCAATCCGGTAATCATCAGCGCAGTAACATACCAGACTGGGTTCACCCGCCAGCGGATTAACCGGCTGAGAAGGTCTCGAATGGCGGGCAGCCCTCCCGTGAAAGCAGCGGTCAGATAAGTCGCCAGGTTAAGACCGATCCAAAATGCCAGGGATTGCGGGATGTGAAATCCCAGAATCCCCCGGCTTTGGGCGATGGTTGTCCCCCAAATTAACCAGGGAAATAGAAAAGCCAGAACGAAAAAAATAGGCAGGGGGTGGTTCTTTAGATTTTTCATCGTACACTCTCTCGTCTGTTTTCAGGGATATGTAAAAAACTGCATTGGATGGTCAGAATCGGAATATTCGTTTTTAGTTTATGAGGAATACCTTTTTACTGTCCCATCCTCAAGTTTTATAATATACCAAAACCATCGATGATTTGCAAACTTTATTTTTATTATTTTGACCCAAAAAGTAACTCAGAATCGCCTGATACGGTGAAACTATAAAGCCAGTTTAAAACACGTCCCCCGCCATAGCGCTTCGCGCTATGGCGGGGGACTACAGGGGCTGGTGATCAGTTTTACCGGCCTTTTGGACTTTTAAAAATCGTTTTTCAGCCCTTTTTGGTCAGCATCACGCCGTTTTCGGAGGGGTCGGCCAAAAGCAGGCCATCTTCCGTCTGGTTAGCCGGAATACCCGCCTTTTCGACCCGCTCCGCGACTTCATCCAGTGCGGCTCGATCAGGCAGTTCCACCGTGAAATAACGCAGGCCCAGCGCATCCGGCGGCGGGGGCGGCGCACCCTCGCCCTGCCAGGTGTTCAAGCCGATATGATGGTGGTACCCGCCGGCGGATATGAATGCCGCGTGCATGGCTTTGGCGTTGCCCATCACGTCGAAACCGAGGATACCGTGGTAGAAATCCAGGGCTTCCTCCACGTTCCGGACGTGCAGGTGGACGTGGCCGATGCGCGTCTCTTGGGGAGCGGGAGCATCCAGACGGTCATCTTCTTTAAGGTTTCTCAGCAGCGCTTCCACGTCCAGGGCTTCGCGCCCATTGCTCAGCGAACCGTCTGCCCGGCGGGCGATATATTCGCCATTTTCCATCCCCATCCAGCCGTCTTCAGGCGACTCGGCATACAGCTCGATGCCGTTGCCTTCAGGATCGTCCAGATAGGTGGTCTTGGTCATGATGTGGTCGGTCGGATAGTTGCGGTATTTCAAGACGAACAGGCGCGCCATGGCCCGCGCCAGTTCGCGCCGGTCGGGGAACAGCACCGCAAAATGGTAAAGCCCGGTCACTCTTTGCGCTCGCTTGAAGGCCGGTTTTTCCACCAGGCGCAGCAGATCCGCCCCGCCCGCGCCCAGGCCAGCCGAATTTCCATCCCGCCAATGCTGGACAAAGCCCAGCGCCTGCTGGTAAAACGCAATCTGGTTATCCAGGTTGGCCACGCTCAAGGCCACGTGCCCGATCCGCGTAGCCGGGTGGATCGAAAAATGGGTCTTATCTGTCGTTTTGATTTGGTTCATGTTTTTTCACCTGTAAAGGGTATCGATAAAGTCTATATAAAGATGTAGATGCGTTTGACCCCATGCTTCTTACGTCCCATCATTGCAAAAAGAACTGGCTATAATTGAATGACCGCTATTAACGCAGGTTTCGAAATCCAATAAAGGAAAGGACAATGTTATGATCGCTGATCTTGCAAAAATTCGCGGCCGGAAAACTGGCCGTTTTTCATCCTGGGATCGTTCGGGACGCAACGCGGATCGATGGGTCATTCCAGCGGGTGAGTCGGCCGTCCTGGCAGAAATCACCGGACCGGCCCAGATCACTCATATCTGGATGACCCAGGTCGACCATTATCGCGAGTGCCTGCTCAAGATCACTTATGATGATGCGCCTTCACCCAGCGTGCTTGTTCCGCTGGGTGACTTTTTCTGCCTGGGACACAGCCTGGTCAATTCCTTTCAATCGGCGCTGTTCTCAGCCTCCACCCATTTCCCTTACCTGTTCAATCGGCCGTGTGCACTGAACAGCTATGCCCCCATGCCGTTTGCCAGCCGCGCCAAAGTGGAACTGGTCAATCAAAGCAGCGAACCCCACCTCCAGTATTTCTATATCGATTATGAAACGCTGGATGCGCTTCCGCCGGAGACGGGATATTTTCATGCCGAATTTCGCCGCGCCAATCCATTTGGGGGGTGGGGGCCTGAAATTGAGGTCAACACACCCGAATCCGATGTACCCAACCTGGAGCGCCAGGCCTGGGAAAACAATTATGTCATTTTGGAAACTCAGGGCCGCGGGCATTACATTGGCTGCAACCTGTCGGTGACCAACTTCACCCGCAGTTGGTGGGGCGAAGGGGACGACATGATCTGGGTGGACGGTTACAAATGGCCGCCCGATCTGCACGGCACCGGCAGTGAAGACTACTTTAACCAGGCCTACGGAATGCAGCCAAACGCTTTCCTGCGAAATGGCTCCTCGATCTTCGAGGGCGGGACGGTGCCCGCCTCGGAAATCGAGTTGTACCGGGGTGACAGCGGCTACCAGACCAGCTATGTTTTTCACATCGACAATCCGGTGCGCTTTACCCGGGAAATTAAGGTGACCATCGAGGCTGGTCACGCCAATCATCTGGCCAACGAGATGAGCAGCGTGGCTTATTGGTATGCCGAAAAACCCGCCCCCGCGGTGCAGGTTCCGCCTGTGGCGCAGCGTCTGCCGGTAAAACGCGATAACACGGGCGCATGGATGAAAAACCCCGAGCGGGAGTGCCCTGGCAAACCGGTCACCCTGACCGAAGACATGCAGGCTAACAAAACCAAGTGGGCTCAAGACCACCCCTGAGCCCATTCCATTGGGTATATTGATCGCCGCCATCCGGTTGTTGGATTTCCTTAAAAATGAGCGGATTTTCTCTGGCGTGCCCTTACAGTAGATCGATTGGGTGAGTTCAAAATAACCCCAAAAGAGGGCCGCAAGAGGTTTATAATATTGTTTAGCAAGACAGTAAACATATTAGTCTGTCATTTTTAAGGAAGAATGAACTTGATCAACGCTATCAAAATCTGTAAGAAGCTGACCCAAAAAGGAGCGCAGGCAGTTCTGGCGCTCTCTTTATCAGCCGTCCTGCTGGCAGCCTGCGCCCAACCCGGGCTGAATAACACGCCTTCTCCCCAACCAACGTCGATCCCTAGCGCGCAGCCATCGGCGCTGCCAGCCGCCACACCCACCAGCGATGCCACGGCTGCCGTTGTGCTGGCGGCAAAAACCATGCTGGCCGAAAAATCCCAGGCCAGTATCGCTGCCATCCAACTGGTGGATATTCAACCCGTGCAGTGGCCGGATTCCTGCCTGGGTGTGCCCCAGGCAGGAATAATGTGCGCCATGCACGTGGTCGCCGGGTATCGGGTGACCCTTTCCGCCAGCAGCCTGACATATGAAGCACACACCAACCTGGATGGCAGCCAGATTGTGTTCATCCCCGGCCCGGTGGTGAAATCGACCGGAATGAGCTATTCGCTCGACGCCAGCGGTCAGTGCCAGACGTACCTCTTCGCCGAGAATCAAGACGTGAGCTTTGGCCCATGCTTCGGTGCTTTGCAAACCGCCCCATTGGCCGATAAAATCCGGGCGGAACAATTAAGCCACTATATCCAGACCTACCAATCCTTTTTGATGAGCTTGCCGCAAGGAACCTTGAATTTTTCTGGAACAGGCTCTGTCCAGGCTTCTGCCATCCAGCAGCGCAGTATCGCCGCCTGGGCTCAGATCGTCTCCGCTGAAACCCGATCCGGTCAGTCCAGCGCCACGGATGGGCTGGTGATCACCTGGCGCCGCACGGGCGGCCTGGCCGGTTTCTGCGACGAACTTTCGGTATATACAACCGGGACTGCCAGCCTATCGAACTGCAAAAATGCTCAGTCCAACATTGTGGGCCAGGCCTGGTTGACCGGGCAGCAGCTTACTGAGCTCTATCATTGGCTGGACAGCCTGAGCAAATTCCAGTATTCCACCAGTTCTCAGGCCACTGCAGATGCGCTGAGCCTGCAGCTGGCCTTTACCGGCAATGGCAGCACAACCGCCGCCCAGGGTGACATGCAGGCGATCGAAACTTTTGCCGAACAGATGGTTGCCCAAATCAGCGGCACGCAGGTCTCGCCAGACACAGCCCTGGCCGCCAAAGTCGTGAATGATTTCCTGACTACGTTGAAAACGGACCCTTCAGGGAAAAGCAGCCTGGATGATTTGAGCAGCGCTCTGCAAGCCGACCTGCAAAGCGGGGATCTGCTGCCAGACTTGCTGGGCATCCAGAATACTTACGCCAGTTTTGGCATAACCCACGTGCAGCCGTTGACCGGGATGGGGCAGGTGGTGGTAGATACCACCCTCAATTTCGTCAGTCCCATCCGCCGCTCGTTTGTGCTGGTCATGGAAAATGGCGCGTGGCGGATTAACACCTTCATCGTGCATGCTCTGCCGCCGATGAGCCCTGCCGGTGACTTCCAGACGGCGGATCAGGTCATCCTCGAATACGTGCTCGCCCTGCAAAATAAAGCCGCGGCCGCTGCCTGGGGCTTGCTGTCCGCTAAGGCCCAAAACACTAATCCACAGGCCAACCTGGAAAAAGATGCCCAGGGCTTTAAATCCATCTCGGCAGTGGCCATCACCCTGAATGAGACCGGGCAGGATCAACTGGCCTATACCGTCAAACTATGGGTCAGTCTTTCCCCCACCCCGGCGCCGGATTGGCTTGAAGGAAAAAATACCCGTTCATTCCAATTGATTAAAACTGGCCAGAGCTGGCAAATCGACCAGATTGGACCGGCCAATTGACCTGACATAATATCTCAGCCGGTCAGTGATCGGCCGGAAGATACCCTGGAAGTCCACAGCATACTCGTGGCTTTTTTATTGTGTCAATAAAGATAAGGTACCAAGAGGAAATATGAAAACTTACAAATTACCCTACCTGATTTTTTTAGCAGCATTCATGCTGCTGCTCACGGCCTGTGGCACACCGAACACGCCTGTACCAACGCTTGCAATCCCGACCCTGGCGCAAACGGATACCCCCGTACCAACGCCCGTTATGGTTACCGCCACTGCCCTTCCACCCACGGTTGTTCCGCCTACGGCAGTCCCCCCCACTGTGGCACCTCCCACACCCACCTTTCCGCCTACCTCCACGGTGATACCGGTAACATCCGCAGCGGTGCGCATCAAATTTGCTGCCGGGGCCACCTCCGGCTCTGTGGAAGGGGAACTCCAGCCGGGTCAAACGCAAGATTTCCTGGTCGGCGCATCCGCACAGCAGCCCCTGATGGTTTCGACAGGGTCATTAAACAACGATGTAACCTTTTCCGTAAAAGGGCTGACCGACGACAAAACCCTATTGGATGCCTCCCAGAAATTGACTTCCTGGCAAACCATGCTGACCGTCACCCAGGATTACCAGATCCATGTCAGCGCCGGCGCGACCACTGAAAGATTCACCTTGAATGTCATCACACCGGCGCGGATCACCTTTGCTTCCGGGGCAGTATCCGCCAAAGTAACCGGTACCACGCCAGGTGGGCTCGTTGTTGATTACATTCTGCGCGCCAGCGCCAACCAGACTATGGATATCACCCTGGATGCCCCCAACCTCAGCGCGCTGTTGAGCGTCTACGGCTTCCAGGACGGTCAGCCTTACTTGCGCTCGGTAGTAGGCTCACAGAAGTTCAATATGAAACTGCCCGCCACGCAAGATTATGTCATTCAGGTGGTACCCAACGCCGGTCAGGTTGCCAGCTATACCCTCAACATCACAGTCAAGTAAAGGATAAGCTGGCCCCAGGAAGCCAGGGCAGACGGCAACCACGCCAATGATGCAGGGTGCTTTTTGGGGCTTCGCCTTAAAAAGACACCCTCGTAACTTCAAAAGAGCTGGCCGGCCCGGCGGGCAACTTGGATCAATTTTCTGCCCTGACAGTGCTGTATAGATCGTTGAGGAGTTCTTCGATTTCTGAAGCCAACTCATCGGCCGATTCATTCGTCAAACCGGCTTTCATTGCCGATGCAACGATATTGTCCTGCGTTGTGGAAAAGGAGGAACATATCTCAAACAGGGGATCAGTGACTTCAGGCGCCCCGGCATCGGCCCTGTTCAGCCGCTCCCACAATTCAATATAGGTTCTCATGTCACGCTCTAACTTCGCTTTGAAGGGGACCACAGCCGCGCTTGGATCCGCCCATTTGACAAATTCACGCTGAATCATACTAAAAAAGTTTGCTTCAACCGCCAGATCTGATTTTGCCCTGGTGATGTCAATCTCGCCCCGCTGATATCTTACGTGGGTTTCGTACATCAATTCGCAAGAAGCAAACAAAATCTGCGAGCCGTTAAAAATAGACCGCCACTCATCTTTAAGATCATCCTGGGTTGACGTAGAAACGGCCGGTTTCGTAGCTGTCGCTGGCCGTGTAGCGGTGACCGGTTTCGTAGCTGTCGCTGGCCGTGTAGCAGTGGCCTGTTTCGTAGCCGTTGCTGGCCAGGTTGCGGTGGCTGGTATCGTGGGTTGGATGGTATCGGTGGCAAAGATGATTGGTGTAGCCGGGTTGGTGACAACGGGTTGAACTGCCTCAGAGGAACACGCCGCGATCATCGTGACGCAGATTATGAGAAGCACTGCCCATATTTTCATGACCCCTCCAGTCTTTTATAATTATAAGTTATTCAAACGACCATTGTATTAAAAGCGTTATTCTGTTCAAGAACTCAGGTGATGAAGCCAATCATCCCCTCAAGCTCCCTTCACGGAAAAAATTACAGCCGGACCCGAGAACCCGGTATAATCATATTGAACAGAAAAAAAATTAAGGAGGTCTGTATGTCTGTGATTATTCCTGAACGTTTGGCCGACCTGCTCGGGCGGGAGATGAAAGCCTTTGCTTATCTGGCGCTGGTCAAGAGTGATGGCACACCCCAGGTTACGCCGATCTGGTTTGACTATGACGGTGAGCATTTCATCTTCAACACTGCCCGTGGTCGGGTCAAAGACAAAATTCTGCACCGCCATCCGGTGGTGGCGTTTGCCATCAGCGATCCGCAGAATCCATACCGTTATATCCAGGTCATGGGCCGTGTGGTGGCTGAGACTGAAACCGGTGGGTATGACCAGATCTGTGATCTTAATTTAAAATACCAGGGTAACCGCGACTATCCTGCCAAGCAGGGTGAGGTGCGCGTAACCTATAAGGTGCTGCCAGAGCGCGTCCAGCCGAACAATTAATCCTGGTTCGCCATGGATCGTATTATCCGTTTAGGCGAGGCTGGTTGAAATCCTGCTTGCTCTCGGCAGATATTGTTTATCATGCCTGGTGAGCAACGCGGGGTGCGCCGGCGTTTTCTGACCGCGCTTTTAATCAACCGGCAGCGCTCAAAATTCCTACTGACCCGACCAGAAAATGGCCCCGGGGAAATTTTTGGCTGCCTCGGTTAATTTCGTGGATATGGGCGAGCCCGGGTCGCGGTTCATGATCGTCAATGAACCATCCCCCAGCCCCCTTTTCTACCGCCTGTGATCGAAACCATTTTCAATTCCAGCCGGTAGCAGGTTTGATACCATCTAGAACTTATCCGAAAATCACCCTGAGAGTATCATCTCAATAAAGTGGGGTGTAGTGTTTTTTTGTGCGGCTGCGCCGCACAAAAAAACACTACTTGCCCCCAATGATTGAGAAGTTACCCCTGAGATATTTTCCGGATAGATACTTCATGTTATTATAGTGATCTAACAATATTTTTGCAGCCTTGGGGGAGCATTTTCCACACCTCATTCATCCAACACCAAATTGTTTATGAACAATATTAATCGGTAGTTTTTCTGCTGGCTTCTGGCTCGTTCCGGAGTGTGAGATGACGATAATGGATCAACTGCCATACATTGTGCTGATGTTCTTTTCTTCATTGGTCAGTGTGTTCAGTGCGGTCAGCGTCCTTCGGTCGCGGCGCAAGGTATCCAGAGCCAATCCCTTCGCGATGATGGCGATCTGTGCTGCAGTGTGGATGCTGTTGACCACGCTGGCATTAATTATCCCCAACCTCACCTGGAAAGAAGTATTATGGGCGATGATTTCCTTCGCAATCTTAACCGCGCTCACCGGTTTATTCTTCTTTTCTCTGGAGTTCAGCCTGCGTTTAAGGAAAATTCCAAAAGTAGTCTTATATCCAACAGTCACCCTGGTTATGGCAATCGCCGCCCTTTCGGCGACGAATCCACTCCATCACCTGGCATGGAAGATCGTAGTAGTCAACGGAAACATTACGCTGGATCAGGGGATTGTTTACCAGGTTCAGATGATTTTTGCCTATTTGTTTGCCATATCCAGCATGATCCTACTGATCCGGGCATTCATGCGCTCGACGGGGATACTCCGCCGGCAAACATCTCTTTTACTGATTGGAATTCTCATCCCAATGGTGGTCAGCGTCGCTACCGAAGGGTTTGGCTGGGATCCACTGCCCTATTTCGACGAAACTGCCTTCAGCATCGTATTTACGGTTATTCTCTTTGGTTGGACAACTCTCCAGTTCAAGGCATTTTACCTGCTGCCGGTAGCTTCGGATGTAATCATTAAAAGCATGCAGGAGGGGGTATTGGTGACGGATGTCGAAGGGCTAATCTTCTTTAGCAACCCGGCCGCCAAACAGTTTTTAGGAAAAACCGATGCCCGGTTGATTGGTCTGCCTGTCGCCCAGGTTCTGGCAGATTGGCTGCCGGAGGCTTATCAGGCCTGGGATGCGGGCAAAGAAGACGTCCAACTGGTTTTAGGGCAAGAGGAAGCCCGGTATATCCGCCTCACGATTTCACGTCTGGCAGACGATGTGGGTGAGACTATTGGATCTGTGCTCAAGCTGTATGACAACACCGACCAAAAAAATTATGAACTGCGTCTGAACGAACTGGCGATTAGCGACCCCCTCACCGGCTGTTATAACCGCAGATATTTCTATGAGATCGCCCTTGCCTATTACAACCAGACACTGCGCTCTCACAAACCACTCTCGTTGATGATGCTGGACATCGATCAGTTCAAACAAATTAATGACACTAACGGTCATGTCAAGGGTGACCATGTGCTGCAATCGGTGGTGACTTTGTGTAAAAGCCTGGTGCGGGCGCAGGATATATTTTCGCGTTATGGGGGTGAAGAGTTTATTCTGGCAATGCCTGAAACGTCGCTGCAGGGTGCTCTTTTGGTCGCGGAGCGTCTACGCAGTGCAATTGAGGGCATGAATGATGGGTCTGGGGGAATTTCTGTAACCGCCAGCTTTGGGGTTGTTGTGACAACTGGGGATGCTGAAGTGACTCTGGATATTCTGGTAAACCGTGTGGATCAGGCGATGTATACAGCCAAGCGCGCCGGGCGTAACCAGGTGATGGCCTGGAAGGGGGATTAACTTCGCAATCCAGGCAGGTTCACGCGATTTTTGCGTGCTTTAAACATTTATAAATATGGTAAAATATGTCCGTCAACGGGGCAACACATTTTCCGCCAGAAAAGGGGTAATTAATGAACGGACATACACCAAAAACCACAGCTTATATTTGCCAGACCTGCGGCACACAGTTTCCGCCGGCAGCCCACCCTCCCAGCAGCTGCCCGATCTGTGAGGATGAACGCCAGTACGTGGGCTGGCAGGGTCAGCAGTGGACCACACTGCAAGCCTTGCAGCAGGACCACCACAACGTTATCCGCGCCGTCGAACCCGGCCTGACCGGGATCGGTACGAGTCCTTCTTTTTCCATCGGGCAGCGCGCACTGTTGGTACAGACCCCGGCTGGAAACGTCCTATGGGACTGCATCACCTTGATCGATCAGGCCACTATCGCCGAGGTCAAAGCCCTGGGGGGCATATCGGCTATCGCGATTTCGCACCCGCATTACTATTCCTCGATGATCGAATGGAGCCGGGCATTTGATGCGCCCATCTATCTGCACGCAGCCGACCGGGAATGGGTCGTGCGGCCCGACCCGGCGCTTATTTTTTGGGACGGCGAGACCCAGGCCCTGGCGGATGGTCTGACTCTGGTGCGCTGCGGCGGCCATTTTGCGGGCGGGACGGTGCTCCATTGGCCGGCCGGGGCTGGCGGGCGGGGCGCCTTGCTGACCGGCGATATCATCAATGTCGTTCAGGACCGGCGCTATGTGAGTTTTATGTACAGCTTCCCTAATCTGATCCCCCTTTCACCCGCCGCGGTGCGCCGGGTGGTGGCGGCCGTCGAACCCTTTGCCTATGACCGGATTTACAGCGCCTGGTGGGATAAGGTGACTGTAGAGGATGCCAAACGCGCCGTCCATCGCTCGGCTGACCGGTACATTGCCCTGATCGAACAGGATGAACCGGCCAACCATCCCATTTCCACACCATAAAACCGGCCTATACGCCTTTTTTGTTGGCTCGTTCGCCGTAGGCGCGCTCACCTGCACTTGCAGCAAGTGCAAGCGTCGCGTGCGTGGCCCGTAAAGCGCGATCAGCTCATATGATGTTTGGGGGAGTTATTTTGAAAATTGCTTAGCAATTTTCAAAATAACTCCAAAGCATCGTTTGCGTGGTCTGCGCAGCATGATCATCTTCTTATCCGAAACCGGCCCGAAACGCAGGCCATCACTCTGGCAGCGCAACGATACAGCCGCTTCCTCCAACTTCCGGTTTCACTGGCCTGGAAGATCGAGCAAGGCAGGCCGCCCTGAGGTTACAATTATCCTATGGCGGCCTCCAATAACGACCCGAAGTACCGGCAGCTGGTTGAAAAAATAATTCCCCACTGCCGGCTGCTGCGCACCTGGGCATTAACCGGCGGGATTTCAGCCCAGATGACCGCGCTGGAAATCGAGCATCCCGACGGACAGACGCAAAAGCTGGTTGTGCGCCGGCCCGGGGTAGATACGCTCAGGTTCAATCCGCATGCCGCTGAAGACGAGTTCAAACTGCTGCAAATCATTCAATCCCTGGGGCTCACCGCACCGCTTCCGGTTGCGATCGATTCTTCATGCTCGATATTTTCCACGCCAATTCTGGTCACCGGGTACGTCGCCGGCGAAATGGAATTTTCGCCCGCCGACCCGCAAAATTTCGCCGTGCAAATGGCCGTGCACCTGGCAAAGATTTACTCCGTCGCGGGCGTGCGCGCGGATCTTTCCTTCCTCCCCCGCCAGCCAGGCGATTTATCTGCCATCATTGGCCAGCGTCCGTTAAAGAGCAATCCTGCCTTCAATGAAGGTCCGATCCGTGATACGCTGGAGCGCGCCTGGCCAGATCGGAAGCCCAACCCGCCCGCTCTGCTGCATGGCGATTACTGGCCTGGTAATATCCTGTGGCAGGGTCAGCGCCTGGCGGCGGTCATCGATTGGGAAGATGCCTCTACCGGCGATCCACTATCAGACCTGGCGATCGCCCGCCTGGATATGCTCTGGATCATCGGCCGGGATGCCATGTACGCCTTCACCCGCCACTACCAATCCAGTATGGCACTGGAATATGCCAATCTGCCCTATTGGGACTTATGCGCCGCTCTGCGCCTGGCCCGGTTGGCGGGTGCCGACCTCGCCGGGTGGGCCGCCTATTTCCATCCCTACGGCCGGCGCGACATCACCCCAAGTTCCATCCGGGAGCAATACCACTTCTTCGTTCAGCAGGCTTTGGATGAATTGGCGCAGCGTTGAACGGGGCTTATGAGCTGTGCTTTTAAGATCAAGGTACAATTAATCTGAAATCCTATCCAAAAAGTCGGGGCTACATGGAACAACCCATCTTAGATATGAATATTCTCGGTCCAGTCATTGCCGTTTTCTTCATCGCCGCCTTCTCTGGCCTGATCGTCTGGATCATCTGGCGCGGGCGGCGCCAGAAAATGGACCGTGAAAACTTTCTTTCCGGGCTGGGCTTTACCCAGGCCCAACCGGCACCCGAGCTGCTCTCCCGCCTGGATCAAATCTACCGGCGCGGCCCGAACCAAAAATTCGAGCTGCCGGCGGTGTTTCGCAAGCAGACCGCGCAGGGCATGTTTTACATTTTTGACCTGGTCGAGACCAGCGGGGAAGAAAACAGCCAGTTAGGCTCGAACAGCGCGGCAGTGATCTCAACCGACCTCAAACTGCCGCGTTTTCTCATCGCCGGACGAATGCTGTTTCCAGGCAAGGCCGCCGGGTGGATGATCGACGCCGCCGAAAAAGTAATCGACTGGGCGGCGTCTCAGGGCAGGTATAGCCGCCTGAATCTGGAAGGATTCCCTGATATCGATCAAAAACTGATGGTTCTGGCGGAAGATGAAGTTTCCGCCGGCGAATTTTTGACGCGCGAACGCCTGGCGCGCCTGACCTGGCTGGCCAGGACCCAACGCCTGAGCGAGGTTGCTTCGGATGGCGATTGCTTCGTAATCAAACGCTCCAGCCCGCCGGCCCGCTCAAAAATGGAGACCGAACTGTTGGCAATCCTCGACGACGCCCAAAAGGTGTGGATCGCGCTGGTGTAAATGGCCAGGGCAAGGATTGCATTCAGGTTTCCATTCTGTTATGCTTGGCTGAACATTCATAAATGGAGGTTTTACAGGTATGTCAAAAGGATATATTGCAAAAGCTGCGATTACCATCGACGCGCCCGCATCCAAAGTGTGGCAAGCGCTGACCAGTCCGGAGATGATCAAACAGTATTTATTTGGCACCCAGGTGACCACCGACTGGCAGGTGGGCAGCCCTATCACCTACAGCGGGGTGTGGCAGGGCAAGGCTTATGAAGATAAAGGCATAATTTTGCAGGTTGAACCGCAAAGGCTGCTGGTCTCCACCTTCTGGAGCGCGCTTTCCGGCCTGGCAGATGTGCCCGAAAACTACAATACCGTGAGCTATGCATTATCTGCCGCCGGCCAAGCTACCCAACTGACCATCACCCAGGACAACAACGCCACCCAGGAAGATGCCGATCATTCCGCGCAAAACTGGAACATGGTGCTGGATGCGATCAAGAAGCTGCTCGAAGGTTGAGCGGGGTCCAAGGGTGGATTTTTAACTGCATAATGAGTTGGGGCAGCCCCATGGAAGGAGCGGATGATGTACGCGATGGCGGGAAAACTTTTTGCCCAGCCGGGGAAAAGGGATGAATTTATCGCGATCTTGCTGCGCGCGGCGAAGGTCGTGGGGCAGCTGCCCGGCTGCCGCATGTATGCGGTCAATGAAGACCTGGCGGATGAGACCTGCATCTGGGTGATGGAGATCTGGCAAGACAAGGCTGCCCACGATCGATCGCTCACGGACGAGCGCGTGAGGGCGTTGATCGCCCAGGCCAGGCCGTTGATGGCTGGCGCCCCGGAGGGCACCGAGCTTAAACTCGTCGGCGGGCACGGCGTATCCTTCCAGCAAGAATCTTGAGCGAAAATCTACGGTCTATGTTAAAATTGCATAAAATCGGTCAGAGTTATCCATAAAAGGTGCCATGGCAACTTCCTTCCAGTGCCCCAACTGTTCAGGCCCAATTACCTTTGAAGGCCGCGGATCGTCGGTCTCCTGCCCATACTGCGGAACCACCGTGATCGTGCCCGAGGAACTGCGTTCCCCGGCAAATACCGGCCCGGAGACCATCCAGGTTCTGGACCTGAGCGCGATCATGGCGGAGATGCGCGCCGGGCGTAAGATCAACGCCATTAAGCTTTACCGTGAGCTTACCGCGGTTGGTTTAAAAGAGGCCAAAGACGCTGTTGAGCAGATGGAAGCAGCCGGCTGGGACATCAGTCAGCATTCACAGGTTAATTTTCAGGTGACGACCGATACACTGCGGCCGGCAGCACCGCCCCCGACCAAACGATCCGGCGGGTTATTGGTGGTGTTTTCGATCCTGGTGGTAGTCCTGGTGGCGTTAGGCGCTGTGGCCTCTCTCTTTTCGTTCAGCCCGGCCGTGTCGATAATCCAGCCTACCCCGACCCTCATCCCCAGCCCGACGCCCTTTGCACAATCCGTTCTGGCCTTTGGCAGCGCTGGCACGGGGGCGGGTTATTTTAAAGATGCGCGCAGTGTCGCCGTGGACGCCAAAGGGCGGATTTTCGTGGGAGATTACATCCCCGGGCGCATCCAGGCTTTTTCCGCGGACGGCACCTTCTTGTGGCAGTATCTGACCTCGAGTGAGACGGATTACGTGATCAGCCTGGCAGCCAGCCTGGACGGCAGGCTGTACGCCGAGGTGGGGCGCAATATAGCAGTATTCGACGCGGAAAATGGCAAACCGCTGGCCAAATGGGAGCCATCTGAGCAAACCATCGGCTATTACGATGCTCTCGCGGTGACGCCCAGGGGTGAGGTATTGGCGGTGATGGAGCGCGAACTGGTTAAATTTGACGGGCAGGGCAGCGTCCTGATGCAGGTCGGTGGGATGGAAGTGGATTTTCTCAAACTGGTGGGGATCAAAGATGGTTCGCCAGACATTATCGGTATGGCGGTGGATGGAACGGGAAATATTTACGTCGGCATGTCTGATAATTACATTTTGAAGCTTGCCGATGACGGCAGCCTGATTGACCGCTTGAACGGTGAAGGATCCGGTGGGATGGACGCAATTGCCGTCGATGGACAGGGGCGCATCGCCTGGGGATATACCTCAAAGATCGTGCTCACCGACTCCGAGGGCCGGTATCTGGGTGATTTCAAAGTGCCCTTCATGCGCGATATGGAGTTCAACATCAAAGGCCAGTTGGTCGCCATGCATAATACGGACCCCCAGATCCGGGTATATTCGTTTGGGAACCAATAAAATAACACCCGGGGGGTTGATCCGGGTGTTGTTCTGATCTACTTGAGAAATATCCGGTATTTATGTGATCCTTCTCGGCTGCTTCAACGTGAACATAAATAGACCTCTTGTTTCAGTTGTTGTGTGGTAACTTCAACTTACTCCAAGAGGTCTACCCGTTTCATGCCCAATAATCCTATAAAAGCTGGTTGCGTGTCGCGGACCACACAAATGATGCGGGGTGTATTTTTGAGGCTTCGCCCCAAAAATACACCCGTGACATCAATAATGATTTAGGGATCGATTATGTATCCCACTTCCATGGTTCAAACTTTTATTTGACCGAGAAGGCATAGAAGTTGTACTGCCCGGCGGCTATTCCCAGACCGAGGTGACTGTAGCCGGTGCCCCAATAGACCACGCCGTCAACGATCGCCGGGCTGGAACCTACTCCGGAGCCGCTAGCAAACTGCCAGAGGATCTTACCGGTAGCGGCATCCAGGGCGAACATGGTGGGGGTGGTAGAAGTCAGGTCTGTTCCTCCGCCAACGACCCGGCATACACCACGCCGTTGGCTACGCTTACAGCGCCAATATCGTTGGCATAAAACGCCGGGCCCTGCGGGTTAGGATCAGAAGTCTGCCATTTTAGTTTACCGGTTGCGATATCCACTGCGCCCCAGAAACCGCCATGAGAATTGGCGAAGTAGACCGTATTGCCATCCGTGGCCGAGCCCCATTCCATCCCACCCAGGAAATAGCCCACGCCTAAGTCGTAACTCCAGGCTACCTGGCCTGTGCCAGCGTCCAGCGCCCAGAGGATGCCGCTCTTTTGCCCTGCGATCACCAGGTCTTGACTCTTTCCATTAACGGTGCGCGTCACCTCCATCACACCCTGTCCAAAATCATAATCCGGGCCGGCTGGAGCGGGGCAGTTATTCGTGCCAGGCGCATCGTAAAAGCAGGCCACATTCCAGGTATCGGCGGTTAATCCCAGGTGTGGGGCAGCCCAGACCACCGCGCCGGTTCTGATGTCCAGCGCCATGATCGAATCGACATAGTCGTTGGAGGCCAGGGGAGAAGCTCCGCTGGCGACATCCGCGGGCACGGTGTAATTATTGCCGGTCGTGATATAAACCAGCTTGCGGGATGGATCGACGACCGGGGTGCTGCCCCAGACCGCATTGCCCGAATAACCGTCGGGGGTAGTGTAGGTTTTCCAGAGCACATTGCCGGTTTTCTCGTCCACGGCTGATAGGCTACCACGGAAGGTGCAGCAAGGATACGATGGGTTGGCAGCAAAGCCCTCTTCTTGAGAGGACATACCAACGAATAGAATTCCGCTGTGGTCTGCTGGAGATTGCGTGATGACAGCCGCAGGATGGGTATCAAGCTGTTTCTTCCAGATCAACGCACCCTTGTTGCGACTGATCGCCAACAGCCAGCCATTATTCTGCAAACCCACATATAGAACATTGCCTCTGATTGTGGGTGTCGTGCGTGAAAACACAGTTCCAGTCAGCCCGTCCGCGGCGGTGAAGAAGCTGCCCAGGCTGTCCTGCCAAATCACCGCGCCGGTGGTGGCGTTGACTGCGTAGAGGTTACCGCTAAAATCCGGGTAGTAGACTACCCCATCTTTAACGGAAGGAGTCGCCGAGACATCGCCACCCGCGTTGTTCCATTTGACACTCAAGTTCGCGGCGTTCTGCCTGTAGGATGATGGGATGTCCAAAGTAATTTTGGACATCCCATCGGACTAATACAGCGTCGCCACCGCTTGAGCAGTTTGTTTTCGGCGGGCCGACTTCCAGCGCCTGCCGATCAGGTTTACCACCCAGGCGGTTGGCACCAGGGAACCCGCGATCTGGATGAACTGGTTCAGGCGCCCGGGGATGCACACCGCTTCGCCCTTCAACGCGGCATTGAGCGTCAGGTTGGCGACCGTACCCGTATTCTGAGTGGTCAGCTGTCCGAGGAACCCCTGGGCGTCGATGGCGCGCACGCACTCTCGGGTAGTGGGCATACCCGCCGGGCAGAGCACGGTCACGCTGGCCCCCATTTCGCGCAGTTCGTTGCCCAGGGCGAGAGAAAAATCCATCAAAAAGCGTTTGGATGCGGCATAGGTAGCCTTGACCGGCATCGGGTAGAATGCCGCCAGGCTGGCGACGTTGATAATACGAAATGGGAGGGTCGGATCGCGATAGGCCATGATGGCGTGGGTCATCTCCAGCGTGCCCTCGATGTTCAGGCGTACAATGCTGCGGATATGCAGGCGAGACTGCTCGTAGAAAGGCCCTTCGAAATCCATTCCCGCGACGTTGATCAGGCTCCAGAAACGCAGCCCCTCGCCATCCAGGCGTTGAAACAGCCCGGCCCGTGCCGCCGGGTCGGTGAGATCACAGGCATGAATGCAAACGTTCACCCCATAAGCCCGGCGGAATTCCCTCCGCCAGTGTTTCCAAAGATCCAGGGACCAGATCGGTAAGGAAAAGGTTCCAACCCCGGCTGGCGCACTCGACCGCGAAGGCCTTGCCCAGCCCGCCGGTGGCGCCGGTGATCATGATCGCGGTTTGGGCCGATGGCCGGATTGGTCGATCAATATGAATGGTCATTTAAATTCTCCTTTTTTGATGTTAGGTTGTTGTGTGAAATCGCTTCGCGATTTCACACAACAACAAACTCATAATGCGTGGCCCGCACAGCGCGACCAGCTTATATGATGTTTAGTAGTTTTTTTGAAAATTGCCTCGCAATTTTCAAAAAAATCCCAAGCATCGTACGTCGTGGGCGCGCTACACGTGCGTGGTCCGCGACAGCGCGAGCGGCTATTCAATGCCGCATAGACGTTCAGATTGAGCCCACAGGCGGGCGGAGGCCTGGATGTCGAGCGCGCGCGAACTGGCGCGCCGCGGCTGGCCGTCTTTCCAATAAATTTCTTGCGAATCCTGCAGGGCCGGCTCGCTGAGCAGGAACACGATCCCCTTTGCCGGAACTTCCGGCGAGGTCCCGCCCGCCCGGCGGCGCTCCCACAACCAGCGCACCAGCGGCGGGGTGCCCTTGAAACCGATATCCGTCTTCACCAGGCCGGGATCGGCGGCAAAGGCCTTTACATTGGAGTTAGGGCCGAGCAGGCGGTTAAATTCAAGGGTGAATAGCACGTTGGCCAGCTTGGTGTCTTCATACGCGCGCAGCCCATTGTACCGGCGGCGCTGCTGCAGGTCCGCCCAATTCAAGCGCCCGCCGGCGTGCGAGTCGGAACTGACCGTCACCACGCGCGCCCTGGGGGCGGCTATCAACAAAGGCAGCAGGACATTGGTCAGCAGGAAGGGGGCCAGATGGTTGACCGCCCACTGCATCTCCAGCCCTTCAGGGGTAAGCTCCAGCCAGTAGGTGAACGTGCCGGCATTGTTTACCAACCCGTCCAGGCCCGTTTTCCCAGCAGCCTCCAGGCTGTGCTGGATGGCGGGGCGCAAGGCGCGCACCTGGCTCTGCAGGGATAAGTCGGCGGTGAGCATCTCGACCCGGGCCTGTGGGTCGAGCGCGAGCAGGCGGTTCCTGGCCTGGCGGCAGCGCTCCTCCGAGCGTCCAACCGCGATCACCGCCGCCCCGCGGCGTACCAGCTCTTCGGCCACGGCCAGACCGATGCCTGAGGTGGCGCCGGTGACGACATACGTTTTCTCGATCAGGTTATTTTCCATTTTGCAACTCCCTTTCATCTTCTAATTTGTTTTTGTCATGTATCCATCCGCGCTGCAATGCATGGTTCTGCAGTGAGTTTCTTCTACTTCTCACAAAACAGGCGGTGAAATCTGATCGAACTGGATATAACATGATTCGCGGGTGGAGATGCATCCGCTAAAAGGTGGAGCGGGGAGTGGATTTATCGAGTCCACCTCAGGGTGGAGAGAGCGAGGCAGGTGGTCAGCGTGTAGCAGATCAGCCTGTCAGCCATCAGCGGTCAGCTAGTCAGCCATCCGCAGTCAGTTGGTCAGTCGATCAGAATTCCCCCGCCTCCTTACTGCCTGATCTAAAAATAACCTCTGTGCCCCTGCGTCTCAGTGGTCGGGTCCTCATCCTTTACAATGGACCGCCCAATTTTCCTTTCTGGCTGAAATGCTGATCGCTGACAGGCTGACTACTGACTTGCCGAAATGCTTTTATGTAAAACCAAACCGCTGCCGGTCAACACCATAACCAGGCAGCGGTTGGATTCCAAAGGACGATAACCGGGCTATTGGCGCAGCAGGTTAAACGCCTGGGCCTGTTTGATGGCCTGGATGCGGGTCTGCACGCCCAGCTTGCCGTAGATATTGTTGATGTGGGTCTTGACCGTGCTGGGAGCCAGGGTCAGCTGCGCGGCGATCTCCTGGTTGGAAAGTCCCTGTTCAATCAGTTTGAGCACCTCCAACTCGCGCGCACTGAGCGGTTCGACCAGGCGCGATTGGTCCGGTGCGGAAAGCTCGCCGGCTGCCAGGAGGGGATCTGCCAGCTGCAAACGGCGCAGGAGACGCTGCGGCAGGCGCCTTTCCAGGTGCAGCCAGCGCAAGGATACCCCGCCCAGGACCAACAAAATCGGCGCCATGACCTGGATAAAACGCCCGCCGGCAATCGCGCCAAACAAGACCGCCAGGGTCACACCGCCGATGATCAGTGCCGCGGCCAATAGATTGACGGCGTGCGGCCAATGGCCCGCGCGGTTGGCCAAAATCACCCCGATCCCCAGGCCGGCCAGCGCCAGCATCCAGGCATATGCCCAGGCGTTCCAGTCTCCGGTCAGGATATTAAGCAGGAAGATCAGGCCAAACGCCGCCAGCAGCGAGCCGGGAATATATAACAGGTCCGCCCAGGCCCAATATTCAAGCAAAACTTCGGCCAGAATGAAGAACACCGCCCCCAGCATTATCAGCGCCAGCGGCCAGCCGAGGTTGACCTGCCAGCTGAAAAAGAAATCCAGGGCCAGAGAAACCAGCCCCAGGCCGACGAGCGCGATGCTGGTGATGAGAATCGCCCGGTTAAGTTTCTTCATTTTTCTCCCTACACATCACTTTCACAACCTGGGCCAGATGCGCAGCCGGCTGTACATGTTTGCCGGCTGAAATGCTAAACAAGCAGCTTTTCTACCAGGCGCGCGACAAAACGCTGGCGCGCGGGCTCATCGCCCAAATCCAGGCCAAAGCTCGTTTGAAATAATCGCGGCGCCAGGATCGCCATCAAGACCGTCATCGTCATCTGGGCGCAGGCCAGCCGCAGCTCTTCAAGGTCCAGGCCGGCGCCCCGTTCCGCCAGATCAAGGGCCAGGTGGCGCACAAAATCGTTCAATTTCTCCACCGCCAGCGCGTCGTATTTGCCCTCATTGAGCAAGTCGTAAAAATGAGAACGGGTGATGCCCGGGTACTGGATACCGCCGGCGATCAGTTCATTAAAGATCGCGGCGCAGCGCTCGCCGGGGGTGGCGCCGGGCTGGTCCCCAAAATCCTTGAAATCAAAAGCATTTTCGAGGGTGACCTGCATGCAGCGCTGGATCAACTGTTCTTTGCTGCGAAAGTAATAATTGATCGCCGCGTTATTGACCCCGGCTGCCTGGGCAATTTTGCGGTTGGTGGCGCCTTGGATGCCGAATTTTTCGATGCACTCGATCGCGGCGGTAATAATTTTCGGCTGCTACGCTATTGGGTTCATTCTCCATACCGGGTTATTCCTTTCCATTTCATTCTAATTCAATCAAGTGATTTAGTCAATTGATTGACAAAGACTTGAAAGCAAGTTATATTAATCAAATGATTGAATCAGTACGATTGAAAGGCTAAGTATGAAAAAGTCTTCGAATTCATTATTCAGGGCGGGCGGTTTTGATCACTGGCTGTTCTTCAGGCATTGGGCTCGCTACGGCGCTGCACCTGGCGCGCAGCGGCTTTACCGTGTTCGCCTCGCTGCGCAAAGCGCGCGACGTTGAAATGCTGAGCAAGTTTGCGGAGCCCAATTTGATTCCGGTCTATCCACTGGACTTAACCCGGCCAGCAGATATTCCTCCCATTGTAGAAACCATCCGGAAAGAGCTGGCGCGGCGGGGACTGACCGGGCTGTATGCCCTGGTCAATAATGCCGGCGGTGGTGGGGTGGCTCCATTGGAACTGATGGATCTGGCCATGTTCCAGCGCGAGCTGCAGACCCGCCTGGTCGGGTCGCTGGCCCTGGTACAGGCCTTTCTGCCCCTGCTGCGCCAGGCCGGCGGGCGGATCGTCTGGATCATGACGCCGGCGATCATCCCCTCCCCGTATGTGGCCAGCATCCATGCCTGCGATTTTGCGGTCAACTGCCTGGCGCGCACCCTGGACATCGAACTGAAACCCTGGCACATTCCCAGCATCCAGGTGCGCTGCGGAGGGATCAAAACCCCCAAAGGTCTGGAAACGACAAGCCAGGCAGAAATGATTCTGCAGCACCCCCTGGCCGACCTCTACCGGCCCGCCCTCAAGCGCTGGTCGCAGCAGATGGCCGAGTTCGACCAGAAACGCACCCCTCCGGAAAAGGTGGCCCAGGTCGTGGCTGCTGCGCTGGGCGCACGCCATCCCAAACGGCGTTATGCCATTGGATATATGTCCGGGCTGGCGGCCCTGCTGGAGACACTGCCCCAGGGTCTGGCGGATTTCATTTTGACAATGCGTTTTTAATAGTAAATTTCGTGGAGCAGTTTTTTTCAAATTATCCGGACGGCATGCATTGGCTATTGAATATATATGCTTTATCGCGTAATATATTAACTAAATTTACCAAAAATGTCATTTTTGTTTAACCGCAGCACACATTACCGGCGAGCCCTGTGTAGCGAAAAGGATCAAAATGGAAGAAAACCAATCGACCACCATCACCACAAAGTCCGCGGAAGACGCCCCCGAGCCCGGTTTCCAAGACTGGGCCGGGATGGTTTCCATCCAGCCCAAACTATATTACCGCCCGCAAACCATGCAGGACTTGAAATCCTTCCTGCTGGGAATCCAGTTGGGCTTTTTACCCCAGGATGCCCCGCGCGTCCTGGGCGGGCTGCACTCCTGCTCGGATATCTGCGTCTCGGATACGATCATCGAACTCCAGCGCCCTGCCGCGCACCATCGATTTCGCCCCCGATCTTTCCCGCGTCACCGTAACCGCCAACTGGCACCTGCACGATTTCTTGTTGGCCCTGGGCGAACGCGGCAAGTCGATCAGCGCTACCGGCGGTACCGACCACCAGACGCTGGCGGGGGTGATCTCGACCAATACGGCCCCAGCCTCTGCCAACCATTTGATTTACGATCTGGTGGAATGGATCGAATACCTGACCATCGCCGAGGACGGCAAATCGGTGGTTGAAAAACGTGTCGAACACACCCAACCGGCCTTTCGTGCCGTAGTGGCTTCGCTGGGCGCCATCGGCATCCTGACCAAAGTCCAGTTCCGCCTGATCGACCAACCCTTCTTCGACACCATCCAGAAGGTCATCCGCCTCAAGGATGTTCTCACCGACCTGGAACGGACCTCGCGCGAATACGATTTCTGGCGCATCGACTGGGTCCCCGACACGGACAATGGGCTGCTGTGGGCCGCCAAAAGGGTGCCCTCCGCCGACCCGGCTGGGGATTATGCCGACGACCAGTCCGAAAATATTCTTGTGGCCGTATTCAATGTGCTGGACAAGATCAAATCCGCCGGGCCGTTATTGGATGACGCCATGCGCCTGGTATATGCCGGGATCAGCCTGGCTTACGGGCAGGTGAAAGCCAGCGGTCCGCTGCGCACCATGCTGCCGGTGGACCGGCGTGCTCCGCTGAAGGTAGCCATGGCGGAATGGAGCTTCAACCCGGCCGACCTGCAGCGCCTGATGGCCGTCTGCCGGCAGTATTTTGACAAAAATGGCTGGCCGAACCTGCCGATCGAGATCGAGCTGACCCAATGCGATAATTATTATATGTCGCCCGGGAACTGGCCCGGCCTGGACTATATCGTCAAGTTCAACTTCATGTATCTGACGGACGTCTGTACCACCCCGGATGAAAAAAATGCGATTTACACCCATCTGCACGGCCTGTGGGACTATTTAATCCAGGTGGGGATCCCCTTCAAGGCCCATTGGGGGAAAATCAACTTCATGGACTATGCCTACGTGCAGACCCATTATGAGCTGGAAGCATTCCTCCCCTATACCCGCCCCATGTTTTTCAATAACTATCTAAAAGAGCGCTTGAACCCGCCAGCATAATAAACACTTTTTTGATGTTTGGTTGTTGTGTGAAATCGCTTCGCGATTTCACACAACAACCAAACTCATAATGCGTGGCCCGCACAGCACGAGCGGCTTCTTGTGGCATCATTGACCCCAAATTCACAATTAAACTGATCAGAATTGAAAATTACCTCTGTAACTCTGTGGTAAGATTTTCTATTATCCGGATAGAACCTTTCTGGCAGCCCGTAACAGTTCCAAAAAAGAGGGAATGAACAAATGACACCAACCAATGACCCTAAGGTCCAACCCGGCAGCCCGCCGGCCAATAAGTTCTCTAACCAGCAGATCGAAACCGGCGCTCAGGCCTTGCTGGCCCAGCTTACCCTGGACGAAAAGCTCGAAATGATGGACGGCGATCTGCCTTTCTGGGGCGGAATGGTGGAGATGATGGGCGGAGCTTATGCCGCCCACCCCTGGGCTGCGGGCGTGATCTCCCGCCTGGGGATCACCGGCATTCGCTTCTCGGACGGGCCGCGTGGGGTCGTGATGGATGGCGCCACCACCTTCCCGGTCTCCATGGCCCGCGGCGCAACCTGGGACCTGGCCCTCGAAGAGCGTGTGGGCGATGTGATCGGGCGCGAACTGCGCGCCCTGGGCGGCACCTTTTTCGGCGGGGTGTGCATCAACCTGCCGCGCCATCCGGCCTGGGGCCGCTCGCAGGAGAGCTACGGCGAAGACCCGTATCTATTGGGCGAGATGGGCGCGGCTCTGACGCGCGGCGTGCAGCAGCACGCCATGGCCTGCGTCAAACATTACGCGCTTAATTCGATGGAAAACGCCCGCTTCACCGTGGATGTGCAGATCAGCCCCAGGGCGCTGCACGAGATCTACCTGCCGCATTTCAAACGCGTGGTGGATGAGGGTGTGGCGGCGGTGATGAGCGCTTATAACAGCGTGAACGGCGAATGGTGCGGGCAAAACCCGGAGCTCTTGACGGATATTCTGAAAGAGAAATGGGGCTTCGAGGGCTTCGTGATGACCGACTTCATGTTTGGCATGCGCGACGCCAAAAAAGCCGCCCTGGCCGGGCAAGATGTGGAAATGCCCTTCCAGATGCACTTTCACCAACATCTAAAGGGTCTGGTCGAACAGGGCGAAGTTCCCATGGCGCGGGTGGATGACGCCGTGCTGCGCATTCTGCGCACCCAGCTGCGCCTGGTGCGGCCCGGCGATTACCCCCCAGAGCAGGCCGGCAGCCCAGCCAACCGCGCCCTGGCCCGCGAAGCGGCGCAAAAATCGATCGTGCTCTTGAAGAATGAAGGCGGCCTCCTGCCGCTGCAGGGTCTGCGCAAAATCGCACTGATCGGCCGGCTGGCGGCCACACCCAACACCGGCGATGACGGTTCCAGCGACACCCGCCCGGCGCACGTGGTCACCCCGCTGGAAGGCCTGCAGGCCGCGCTGCGCGGACAGGCCGAGGTGCTGTACGACGACGGCAGCCAGCCCGAACGGGCCGCCGCCCTCGCGCAATCGGTCGACGTGGCCCTGGTAATCGCCGGCTGCGATCACATGGACGAAGGCGAGTTCCTCGACCCGACGACCATGCAGAACCTGGCTTATCTCTACCCGGCTCCCACACCTGAGGAAGCGCCGGTCGTGCAGCAGTTCATGCAGACCTCGGCCGCGGCGCCTGCCGATAATTTCTTATCCGGCGGCGATCGCGACCAGTTGACCCTGCACCCCGCCGATGAAGCGCTGGTGCTCGCAGTAGCGGCGGCCAACCCGCGAACCATCGTAGCGGTGATGGGCGGCAGCGTGGTGATGATGGAAGCCTGGCGCGAGCGCCTGCCGGCGATCCTCATGCTGTGGTATCCCGGCATGGAAGGCGGGCACGCCCTGGCGGATATCCTCTTAGGGAGGGTCAATCCCAGCGGCAAACTGACCCAGGTCATCCCGCAGCGCGCCGAGCATCTGCCGTTCTTTGACAAGAACGCCACCCGCATCACCTACGACCTGTGGCATGGCTACCGCAAACTGGAACGCGACGGTCACCCGCCGGCTTTTCCCTTTGGGTTTGGCCTGAGCTATACCGGCTACCGCTACGCCAACCTGACTCTGGCTCACAATAAACTCTCGCCGTCCGGCACGCTGCAGGCGTCTCTGGAAATAACCAACACCGGCCCGGCTGCCGGCGAGGAAGTGGTCCAACTCTACGTTTCCGCCCTCGGCTCGGCAGTAGAGCGCGCGCCCAAGGAACTGAAAGCCTTCGCCCGCGTCGCTCTGCAGCCCGGCGAGACCCGGGTGGTGCAGTTCAGCCTGCCGGTCTCACGCCTGGCTTATTACAATGAAGGTCTGGCGGCTTTCGTGGTGGAAGCCATCGAATATGAAGTCTTCGCCGGCGCGCATTCCCTCGACCCCCAGGCCTTGAAAGCGCGTTTTACGGTACAGGACAGTTGACTTTTCACTAAACAAGCAGGCTGCTCAAAATGCTTCGCATTTTGGGCAGCCTGCTTTAATCCCTATATCTTTTGATCGCCGGCGTAATCCACGCCGCCGTGCAGCTGCGGGAAGTAGCTGGCGCGGTGGAATTCAGGCGCGGCCTCAAACTCCAGTTCGAGCACGGCAATCCCGGCGTGCGGGTCGGGCGAGGTGCGCGGCAAATTCTTGAGCAGGATGCGCTGCCCGCGCTGTTCAAAAGCCACCGGGCTGCCATCCCGCACCAGGCGCACCGCCTTGACCGGCGAAGCGAAGCCACCCAGGGCCATTTCACCGCCCGTGGGCCAGATCCAGTTCCAGATGTAGACCTTCGAGCCGTCGAAGGATGCCCCGCTCACCCCGCTGGCATTGCCATAGATTGATTTGGGTTTGCTGCCGTACACCGCCGCCCCATTTTCCGCCAGCCATCGACCCACGCTCGTCAGAGGCTCGATGGCCTCAGGCGGCACCGAGCCATCCGGTGCCGGGCCGATATTGAGCAGCAGGTTGCCGCCGCCCGCGGTAACCGTATTGATCATGCGGATAATGCGCTGGGCATTGTAGCTGTAAGGCGCCGCCTGGGCCGGATCGACATAGCCCCAACTGATCCCGTTGAAGGTCATGCAGGCTTCCCAATCCCGGTCCATTGCCGTGAGATGTTCTTCGGGGGTGCCAAAATCCTCATCCAGCCGGCTGCGGTTGTTGATGATCAGGTCCGGCTGCAGCCCGCGCATGATCTGGTTGCGTTCCAGCGAGTCCCAGCCCTCCCAATTTTCCATGGGGCGGGGCACATCGTACCACAGGATATCGATCTTGCCGTATTGGGTCAATAATTCCCGGTTCAAGGCGGTGATATAGGCGTTGAACCGCCGGCGGGCCTCGCTGTCAAAAGCGCAGCGCCAGCCGTCCGGGTGATGCCAATCCATCAGGGAAGAATAGAAGCCAACTTTCAAGCCAAATTCCCGGCAGGCATCCACAAATTCGCGCACGATATCCCGTTTGGGCCCGTAATTGACCGAATTATAGGGGTTGGCCTGCGAGTCCCACAGGCTGAAACCATCGTGGTGGCGGGTGGTCATGACCATATATTTCATACCCGCTTTGGCCGCCAGTTCCGCCCATTTGCGCGGCGCGCCGGGTTGGGGATTGAACTGCTGGGCCAGCTTCTCATACTCGGCGATCGGGTAGTTCTCCAGCGACATGACCCATTCGTTGCGCCCCACCAGGGCGTATAACCCGAAATGCACGAACATCCCCAGGCGCGCCTCCCGCCACCAGGCCATGCGCGCGTCCCGCGTCCCGGCAACCCAATTCTCGTAATCGGTTTTACTGAGCAACCCAGTCATTTTCCTTCCTCCAATGAACTTTTGCTACTGTGATTATAGGGTTATTTGCACTTTGAGCCAACCGCCAGGGGATGTGCTCCAGTTTCCCGGTGAATTTACCTCACCCCCGGCCCCTCCCCAGAAATCTGGGGAGGAGAGCAAGACAAACCGGGGTTATTATTCAGACTTCAGAAAAATTTTCACTTTTGACTCTCAAACCGCCTGAGAGTGTTTGGAAGACGCCAAGCGCCTTTATTCCGGAGCGTGGGTCATCATCTCCCAGGCCAAACCGTGCCCGCTGAGGAGGATGATGCACAGCAGGAACGCTTCCACCTGGATGGTCGTCAGGCCGGTAGGGGCAGCCAGGGTGGGGAACAATCCCAGCACCAGCACCACCCCATACAGCAGCGTCACCAGCCAGCGGCTGCGCGCAAAAAAACCGGCTTTGTGGGATTTCCAGACGCGAGCCAGCAGTTTGGTGGTAAAAAACATCCCCAGCAGGGCGGCGATCACGAACACCGAGCGCCACACCAGTTTGTTATCCCCGCCGATCTGCGCCCCCAACGACATCACCCCGGGGATTAGGAAGGAAGCATACACCCCTCCTGCCAGGCTGCGCATCTCTTTATCCTTCAACCAATCTTTGCGCGCTTCGACCACCGTCCACCACAGTCCGGTGAGCGCAAAACAGATCCCCGAGAGAATTGCGTAAAAGCTGTCCAGACTCATTTTTGCCTCCCTTGTGGAACTATCTTTTTTTGATGTGAGTTGCCGTACACGAAGTGCACCCAACTTATGGTAGAAAGAACAGGCAGATTGGGCGTGAAGCCACCCAATCTGCCCGTTCCAGGTTACCCGGCTAACCAGGCCAACATCAACTTACCTGAAGTGACTTCTTAACATCTGCGGCTCGTTTTCCGCAGGTATCCCACATATTGATGTAATCATACGCTGAACGGAAGAGTGGAACCAGGTCTTCGGCGGTCAGCCCCACATTGCGCAAGTCTTGAAGAAAATCCGGCAGCATCCCGTAATGAGCCATGCCGTCCAGATTGATGTCATAATCGCGCCGGGCGCCGGCTTTGCAGCGCTCCAGCGGGCGGTTATCGCCGTTCATCTCCTGCCATTTATCCCAAATGGCGCGGATTTTCCCGATCAGGGTCACCACCCGGGCATGGTCCTTCTGCCCCAATTCCACCATCCCGCGGCGGGCATAATAGGCGGCGCGCTGCTCGACCGGCCAATCATCCACCTGGTCCGCTTCGACGTGGATGCGTAAATCGGCGGCCCACAGGCCCTGGCAGACGTTATCCACAAACCTTCTTCGTGCACGATTTTCAAACGCTCAAGCATTTGTTTGATGCTCGCCTCGGGGTAGTCGGTAGGCGGGTGGCGGTGGATCCAGGGGTTGTAGCCGGCCACATATTGGGCGATGGCCTGCCAGATGTCTTCTTCCTCATCCGTGTACCCACCTTCCAGGCTGGATTCAAAGCGGTACCAGCGGTAGTCGCGCAGGGGCTCGCTGTAGGCCACCCCATTGGTCTGGCGCTCGATCTCGCCCTTCCGATCGGCAATCCGTCGGGCATCTTCGTTGACCCCATACGAGGCAAAGGGTCCAAAACGCGGGCCGGGCAGGCCGGCGGCGCCGTTGATATCCGTCCCGATCGCGACCCCTTTTCCGCCGGTTTTAGCCACGGCATACAGGTAGGCCTGCGCCCAGGAGGTGCTCGAGCCGGCGCTGGGCTCGGGAACCTTGCCTGCCAATTCGGGCATGCCGCGCCGCAGCCCGGCGATATCGCCCTGGTTGAGGATCGGCGCGACGATCCCGCCCAGCTTGCCGACGCGTTCGATCTGGTCGCCGCGCTTGCCGGCTTCGTGGGCCACCTTATGCACGTCGCTGGTGCCGTAAAGCTCGTGCTTCACGTTATCAAATTCGGTGTCCGCGCTGTACAGCAAATCGCGGAACCAGGAATGCGAGCACATCACCGGGTAGCCGTTCTTCTCCGCCATGCCCAGGGCGGTGTCGGTCGCTTTTTCAGACATGTGGTCGATGTCGATGATCATCCCGCGGGCCATCATCTCTTCCAGCAGCATGACGCCGTAGGCGTTTAAACCGCGCACGTTGGCATGCCCGCCGGGCAGTTGGGCGCCTCTCCGGCGTCGAAACAGGTCGCGAATCCCCGGGATATGATCGACGAGGGTGCGGCGCTGCATCTTTTTCATGCGGTGCCCGGAAACCGCCACGGCTCGCTCGAGGTCATCCTTGATGTCATCGCCGTCGTAATCCAGCCGGTAGCGCACGCCGGTTTCAAAGGCATCCTCCACATCCCAACGCTCGCCGGTGACGAACATGTTGACCGTCTCCAGAAAGCGCAAATAGATGGCCGTGCCGCCAAAGGCGTTGTTGGTCAGGTGAATGGGCGTGATCTGGCGAATGCCCAGTTCGTACAGCCAGTCCAGCTCGCGGCCGATCACCCCGCGGGCAACTTCCAGATCGCCCTGGGTGAGCTTGTCCAGGTCTTCCAGCTCTGCGCCAGTTGCCCAGCGAATCGACCTCCACCCCCAGGATCACTGCCAGCTTATTATCGGCGATGACCTTGCGGGCCTCATCCGGCGAGTAGACGATCTGCATCCAGCCCTTTCCGGGGCCGCCCGCCTGCTGGTTGACATATTCCGCCATGGCTTTCATCGCCGCCACCTGAATCTGGATGGCATGTTTGTCGTCGTGCGGCCCATCGGGGCTGGTCTTGATGGCCAGCAGCTCGTTATTCACCGCCAGGCAGGTGATCAGGCGCAGCCCGCCCTGGTAGGCGCGGTAGATCCAATCGATATAGGCCTGCTGGTGGACCAGGGTGGTAAATTGCGGCCAGATAATAAATTCCGGCCAGCCGCCGCCGGCGGGATGGCCGAATTCAGGGTTGACATCAATCAAGCCCGCCGTGGATTGGCTCGCAGGAGCGCAGGGCATGCTCCATGGCTTCATCCCCGGTATGGTTGGGGTCGTACGGCTCGCCCCAGAAAGCCTCTCCCCCAAAAGCCAGATGCGCCATCAGGTGCGCGTGGGTATCGGCAAACCCCCACAGAGGGGCGCCCGGTTCAGCTTCCCAATAATCTCCCCCTAGCGGTACCCGGGGTGAGGATTTCGGGTCTTGTCCTATCCCATCCATAGTATTTCTCCTGATTAATGCAATTCCGATGGTTAAAAGTATAGCATAATCAGACTTTAATAGTCAAATAAGTCATTATTAATCCAGCAGTTCTCATTATGAAAAACAGGACAAAGGAAAGACAAAACACGGGAAGGTAGATGTGGTAATCTTATAGGTATTATGCTAGAAGAATTGAAGATCACGCGCCTGATCGGGCGATTAGAAAGAGAGCTGTGAAGGATTTCCAGACGTGCGAACGGGGAAGAATAGCATTTACGAGATGGTGGATGTAGGTATGAGTGCCTTTTCAGTGTTTTTCACACAAAGCCCATCATTTTTGGCGCATCAGCGGGACATGAAATTGCGCAAAGGGCGCAGCAATGCGGAAAGTCTGTTTGAACTTACCGATATTCCAAGTGATAATCAGATCCGAAACTTATTGGATCCGGTTAGTCCGGAGCACCTAGAACCGATCTATCGGCACACATTTGTGGCTTTGGAGCAAAGCGAAGTTCTGAAAAAGCGGCGTTCATTTGCAGATCAGCTCTTAGTGGCGATCGATGGGACAGAATATTTTTCATCCAAAACCATTCATTGCGAAAATTGTAACCATCGCGAACTGAGTAATGGCAAAATCAACTATTTTCATAGCGTCTTGACCCCGGTGATAGTCCAGCCGGGGAATAAAAGTGTGATTTCACTGGAACCAGAATTTATCGTTCCACAGGACGGACATGAAAAGCAGGATTGTGAGATCCAGGCAGCCAAACGCTGGGTAGAAAAGCAAGGTGAGTTTTACGCAAAGAGAGGCGTCACTATTTTGGGGGACGATTTATTCAGTCGCCAACCGTTTTGTCTGGCGCTGAAAGACAAGCATTTCCATTTCATCCTGGTGTGTAAGCCTAATTCGCACAGCAATCTGTATCAAACGGTGGATTTTCTGGCCGCGAAGCATGTTTTAGGCACAAAAGTCGTCTGGCGCTGGGTTGGAAAGTACGCAGAGATCTCGACCTACCGCTATGCCAACCAGTTGCCGTTGTGTGGCGAGCAGGACACCTTACAAGTGGGCTGGTGCGAAGTGACGATCACCCGCGAAGATAGCGGTGTGCAGCTCTACAAAAACGCATTTGTGACTGATTTTGAAGTCATAGAAACGACCGTTGAAGCGATTGCTCGTGACGGACGGGCACGCTGGAAAGTTGAAAACGAGAACAACAACGTCCTGAAAACCAAAGGCTATCATATCGAACACAACTTTGGACACGGAAGTCAACATTTGACTGCCCTGTTGCTCTCGCTAAACATGCTGGCCTTCTTGTTTCACACTGTTTTGGATCTGGTGGATGAGCAATACCGCGCCATTCGCCAAACATTAGGTACTCGCCGTCGTTTTTTTCAAGATTTGGATGCTTTGTTGGTCTATTTCCAATTCGAAAGTTGGGATGCTATCCTTTCTTTCATGTTCAAAGGTCTCGAACTGGATACCGGATGATGACTAAACCTGGTTTTTATTGCTTGATCAAATTGGCTGCAGAGATTGGCTCCTGACAGTCCTTTTTATGCTTCATAAAGTTACTAATTGCCACTTACTTGACGATGACTGAATAACGCTGGCTGGATACTTTGGCATGTTCGCTTCAAGCACAGACCTCACCACTGGCTTGCCTTATCTCGCCATATTGAGAACTGCTGTTATTGGCAATCGACCGATCCACAATGATTGTGCACCCCCCCGTCCGCAGGACGCTGAAGACGGGGGAGAAAAGACATCGCCAGCTTTTTAGACCTGCCAGGCAGGCACTTTCAGCACCTTTTCGCCTTTGACCCGGCCTTTATTCCCGCCATAAAGCTTTTCTGCCGTACCCCAGCACAAATTGGTGCGGGCTTTTTCGCTGAGTTGATCCAGGAATACATCATACCGCTGCAGTTCGGGACCCAGACGCTCGAACTTGGTGACCAGATCCGAGCCAAGGCAAATGCGATCGCTGAATTTTTCCGTCAGTGCCACCCAATCCGGGTCCGGTTTACCGTTTGGGCAAATCACGACATCATAGATGATCCACGAGAAATCCACGTACAGGTTTGGATACTGCGTCAGCAGGCGGTCGACCATCTGGTAGTAAAAAGGCACATTCACGCGGCGCGACATACCGCAGTGAGCAAAAATAAAGCGCGTGCGCGGGAATTCGGCCACCGCCTCCTCTAATTCCCACAGGTAAACCGGGTGATCGTTCTTGGTGACGGAAGTGATGTTCTGGTGCAGTAAAACGGGAAGATCGTAATCCGCGGCGTATTCATACACGGGCCACAACGCCGGGTGGTTGGCGCGCGCCGTTTCTCCAAAGGTAAAAGCCGTCAGATCATCGTGGCGCAGCAGGATCTCACCGATCCCGCTCCACACGTCCGGGTATTGGGCATACAGTCGCTCGATATGGCGCACGGCATAGCGGTCCACGGGGTTGAAGCCGCAGATTAATGGGTATAAGCGGTCTTGCTTTGCAGGCGGCAGGCTGCGGACCATCTCGGCTACGATCACATCCGTATAACCGTAATAATAGCAGGGGGCATCGTTGGCCAGGTAATAGTCAGGCGCTTCGCGCTCGCCGGCGGCCCAGGTTTTGGTGACCGGCAGGCCAAAGATCACCGCCCGGTCGATGCTGGCTGCATCCATTTGATAGATGAGGGCATCCCCGCCCGGGGTCTCCTGGGTGAAATTTACCACGTGCAGGTGAGCGTCGATGATCGGATATTTGCTGCCCCGCAGGGGAGTGAGCGAACCGCGTTGGCCGGCTTTACGAGACCAGGTGCGAATCTGTTCGTGTGGCATGGGGGAACCTCCTTAACTATTCGCTGCAAGCAGTTTGACTAATAACTCGGCTTCGGAAGGTTCGAGCCGCCGGTATAAATAATTCCAATCATCCGCATTGCCGATCAGCGTTTTCAGCCGCGGGCCGCTAAAATGATGCAGGAGTTGGGCGCTGTTTTCAGGCGGCAGGGAGCGCATGAGGTAAGCCAGATCGCGCCCATCGATCACCAAACCAACCACAAACGCCCAACCCAGCCTTTCGAGCAGCCTGGTTTGCAGTGAAAAATCCAGCGAGTGGAGCACTGCGCTCAAGTCGCTGGCATACCGGCACAGGCGGTGCAGGGCGGCATCCCCCAGCAGGTCGAGCACCAGGGCGTCGCACTGCCCGTAGACCCATTCCAATACTTCGGCTAATTCCACCCCGGTCATGATCAGGCGCTGCAGCCCCGATGCTCCCAGGGTATTGATCAGCGCCTCCTCCACGCTTTGGTCAGCCAGCGTGGCAAGAATATCTCGCAAATGCCTGGCATTTTCCATCACCCCCGGCAGGTGGTCGGGGCCGATCGCCTGAATGAGAAAAATCTGGTCGTCGACGGACAGGGCGCGCATGGCGGTCGTGAAACCGCTGGCGTGCCCGATGATTTCGGCCAGATGGGGAGACAATTGGGACAGCGCTTCGCGATCAAACTGCCCCTGCAGGACATCCAGGGCAATCGCTAATTCATTGGCAGTCCCAACCAGAACCGTTTCTCCATCAATTGTGACCGGATAACGATTAACCTTTGGCGCATCCATAAGACCTCCGTTGTGGTAATCAGGAGCAGGAATTTGGATAAATATACAACGTATTATCGTTTATTCACCGAAAAAAAGGAACCGTTTCTCACTCCATACAAATTCAATTTGTAACACTTATTGCATTTATCGGGTTTTGGGATTAAAATGTAACAGTTGTTACATCAGGCCCCTATGCAATATAAATGGTTGTTATTTTGCCCGCAGCTCCCCGCCACACCCTCCAGCCCCAGGGTGATGGTCTGGCGGCGCATGCATTCGGCCGGGGCGGTAGGTTTGGATAACGGCCTGTGGATCTTGCCGGATTCGGAAACATCCGAAAATGCCATTCAGGATATAAAAACGTACATTGAAAATCAGGGCGGCGCCAGTAAAACCTTCAGGGCCATGGCCTTCGATGAGCCAACCGAAGCGGAGATATTGGATCGCATCCGTAAGGACCGCGCTGAAGAATACATGGAGCTCAAGGAGCAGTGCGTGGATTTCCTGACGGAAATTGATAAAGAGATTGGCCACAAGAACTTCAGCTTCGCGGAATATGAAGAAAATGAGCAGGACCTGGTCAAGCTCGAGGTCTGGCTTGAAAAGGTCAAGCAGCGTGATTTCTTGGGCGGCGATCAAGCTGAGGAAGCAGCCCAAGAGTTGGAAAAGTGCCGCCAGGCGCTGCACCAGTTTGCCACCGAAGTCTTTACCGATTCATTGGGCAGAGGCGGGTTGGCACTGCCTCCTGAAATTGGGCAAACCCAATAAACGAAATAAAAACCGAACTCAAAAAAATCCATGAGGTAAAGAGGAAAATATGGCTGAACCTGTTTCAGAAACTGAGTCAAAACCGGAAAAACGCCCAACCGTTCGCGATCTGCCGCGCAATGTTTGGGCCGTTGGCCTGACCAGCTTTTTTATGGACATCTCCAGTGAAATGGTGATTAACATCCTGCCCCTGTTCCTGGCAAATGTCCTGGGGGTGCAAACCAGCATTATCGGTTTGATCGAAGGCATTGCCGAAGCGACCGCCAGTATTTTAAAGTTATTTTCCGGCTGGTTTTCGGATAAGATCGGCGGGCGTAAATGGATCGCCGTCGTGGGCTACGGGCTGTCCGCGCTGGCCAAACCCTTCTTCTATATCGCCAGCAGTTGGGAACTGATTGCCGGCGTGCGTTGGGCCGACCGGGTGGGCAAAGGCATCCGCACCGCACCGCGGGACGCCCTGGTTGCCGATTCGGTCACCAAGGAAGTGCGTGGGCTGGCTTTTGGTCTACACCGCGCCATGGATACGGCCGGGGCCATGCTGGGCATTGTGATTGCCGCCATCGTGGTTTATCTGGCGCAGAAGAACACCCTGGATCTGTCGAAGTCCACCTTCCAGACCATTGTCCTGATCAGCCTGCTGCCGGCTTTCCTGGCGGTGCTGTCTCTGGCGATTGGCGCAAAGGACGTCCCGATCAAAGGCCTGCGGGCCGCGCCGAAGTTTTCTCTGCGCAGCATGGGCCGGCCTTTTCTCATTTTCCTGGTGATCGTCAGCATCTTTACCCTGGGCAACTCTTCAGATGCGTTCCTGGTATTGCGCGCGCAGAACCTGGGGATCACCGTCACCGGCATCCTGGTCATGCTGGTGATGTTCAACCTGATCTATACCCTGATCTCAACCCCCGCCGGTTCGCTTTCCGACCGCGTCGGGCGCCGCCGCCTGATCATTGGCGGATGGTTGGTGTACGCCGTGATTTACCTGGGTTTTGCCCTGGCCCAGTCGGCCTGGCAAATATGGGTGTTGTACGTGGTCTATGGTTTGTATTACGGTATGGCTTACGGCACCGCCAATGCTCTCGTGGCCGATCTGGTCCCGGACCACTTGCGCGGCACGGCCTATGGCACGTATAACGCCATCATCGGCCTCCTGGCGTTTCCCGCCTCTTTGATTGCCGGAACGCTCTGGCAGGGTGTGGGCGCCTGGTCGGGTTTCGGCCCATCCGCTCCCTTCCTGTTTGGCGGCACACTGGCCCTGATCGCCGCCCTGCTGATGGCCTTCTGGATGCCAAAAGTTACTATAAAATGATATAGAGTTTTCTCAAAAAGTAGGGGCGTGAGTTTATTTTTGATGGCGTACGCCATCAAAAATAAACTCACTTTCCCCCTTTTATTGAGATGATACATGATATAAGATTTAAACATCATTGGCTTTGAAAAAAATTTCCACGGAGGTGGGGAAATGATCCAATCCGATATCGGGCACATCGTTTTTAACATCAAACCTGAGAATAATGCCTTCTACAGAGACCTGTTTCTCTTCCTCGGTTGGACTTTGTGGTATGACGATCCCGACATGGTCGGTGTGGGCAACCAGCGCGGCGGCAGCCTGTGGTTTTCAGGCGCGGCCAAACCCGCCGCCAATGACTACGACGGGCCGGGGGTGAACCACGTAGGGATCAGCGTCGCCGCCCAGGCGGACGTGGACCAGGTCGTGGCTTATCTCAGCGAGCACGCTGTCCCCGCCTTGTTCGAGACCCCGCGACACCGCCCGGAATTCAGCTCAGAAGGCCAGACCTACTACCAGGTGATGTTCGAATCTCCCGACCGCATCCTGTTTGAGGTCGTCTATACCGGCCCGATGGCACAGGCCTGAACCATGCGCCTCGTTTTGCTGGGAACCAACGGCTTTCTGCCGACCGATGCAGCCCAGACCGCCTGTTACTTCCTGCCGGAAATGGGCATCTTGCTGGATGCGGGCAGCGGCCTGTACCGTCTGCCGGCATACTTGCAGTCCGCGCCGCTCGACATCTTCCTCAGCCATGCCCACGGCGACCATACCAGCGGTCTGGTGTATCTCTTCGGCAGCTGATTTTAAAATGGCTGGCGGGCGCGGCGAGCGAGCCTTTGAGTGAAGACAATGTAGATACCATCGTCCAGGGCGCCAATGAAGCACTGCACACCACGCGCATTCACGCCACACCGGCCACGATCCAGGAGGTCGAGCCGCAGTACCCGCTGCACGGCTTCAACTGGCTGCCGCTGCATAACCCGGTGGCGCTGCCCGATGGTGGCGCCCTGACCTATTTCCCCGTGGAGCACGGGCACAGCGAATGCGTGGGGTTTCGCCTGGATTGGCCGGGGCATTCCCTGGCTTATGTGACCGATACCGTGGCCAGACCCGATTCGGTCTACATCGATCGCCTCCGCGGGGTGGACCTGCTGCTGCACGAGAGCAACAACCCCAACCGTCTGCCGGGCATGGCGGAGAGCATCGGCCACAGCTATCCCAACTCGGCCGCGCGCATCGCCGCCGCCGCCGGGGTCAAACGCCTGGTCTTGATCCACAAATCGCCGATCGAGTTGTTGGATATCCATCCCGACCTGTCAGCGGCGCGCCGAATTTTCCCCGCTGCCGAAGTCGGCGAGGACGGCATACAGCTGGATTTCTAAAAGGCTGTGCACCTGGTCTCGCGATCTTTGAATAAAACTTAAACAGTTTCCCTTACCTTTCCCATTCCCAGCCCCTTCCCACCACTTCGCGAATACGTATTTCCTCTCCCGACCGTCAGAGTACCCGAATGGGTACTCTTTTGTTCCTTGGGCCGGCTCTGACCCTGGGGCGCGGGGTGTGTCAGGATTTTGCGCACATCATGCTGGCTGCCTGCCGCAGCCGCTCCATCCCCGCGCGTTACGTCAGCGGTTATCTCAACAGCGACGGTCACGATGCCGCCTCGCATGCCTGGGTGGATGTCTACCTGGGGGGCAGGGTTGGATCTCGCTGGATGCCACCCACAACCGCGAGCAAACCGCGCAGTACGTGCGCGTGGCGATTGGGCGTGATTACGGAGACGTGCCGCCTACCCGCGGGATCTTCGTCGGCGATGCCAAAGAAAAAATGGATGTGGCGGTCAAGGTCAATGTATTGAACTGATTTTTTCATCCTATAAAAAAGCACACTGGCAAACTCATTGGGGTGCTTTTATTTTCTAATCTCTTTCTCACCGATTGACCTCTTGACAGATTGAATACTGGGGTTTATATTCAATCTCTCTTAACTATTAAGGATCTTTATTATGTCGCAAACTAAAATGTTAACCGAAGTGATACGAGATTGGTCGCAAGTTTTCATGCAGCGTTCTATGCGCGACTTCAAACGCTTCATGGACTCAACAGGATTGTCATTTTCCCAAATCAACATCCTGATGCGCCTGTTTCATGGCGAAAGCACCACCGTGTCGGAGATCGGGGACATGATGGGGATAACCAATGCCGCCGCCAGCCAGGCTGTGGATCGATTGGTGGGGCTGGGAATGATCGAACGCACCGAAGATCCTGAGGACCGCCGTACCAAACGGCTGGCGCTGACTCAAACCGGACGGGCGACGATTGAAAAAGGCATCGAGGTCCGCAGCCAATGGGTTGAAGGTATCACCGATGACTTGAACCCCGAACAGCAAGAAATGATCATATCTGCCCTCAACCTGCTCTCCGAAGCGGCGAAAAAGACTGATGAGTAAACCATGCAATCTGCCCCAACGCACTTTCTAGTGGATGACAGCCGGCTCGACCGGGCTGCCGGATCACCTGTCCGTATAAATTTGTAGAGGAGTCTCAACAACCATGCTGCGACTGATTAAATATTTAAAACCTTATACCCTGCTAATCCTGCTCGCGATCGTATTATTGTTTGTGCAGGCCAATGCCGACCTGGCGCTGCCGGACTATATGTCCGACATCGTGAATGTCGGCATCCAACAGGCCGGCGTGCCCAACGCCATACCCGTCGCCATCCGCCAGACCGAGATGGATAAGCTCGCCATCTTCATGAGTGCTGCCGACAAAGCCAGGGTGCTTGCCGATTACACTCTGGTGGATAAAAATTCCGCCGATTATGCCGCCAATGTCACCCTGTACCCCGACCTCGCCCAGGAACCGGTCTACGTCCTGAAAAAGATCGACAGCACAGAGACCACCTGGCTGGACCCCATCATGGGCAAAGCATTTTTGGTGGTTTCGGGCATCCAGGAGGTCATAGCGGATCCCGCCAAGGCCGCCGCTATGGGCGCCAGTTCAGGTTTTGACCTGTCCAAGCTTCCACCCGGAACGGACGTTTTTGCCTTGCTGGGCAAGCTGCCCGCTGCCCAGCTTTCTCAGATGAGCAGCGCATTCGATTCTAAATTTGCTGTTTTGGGTGAGAGCATGATCATTCAGGCAGCCGTCGCACCGGTCAAAGCCGAGTACGTTGCCCTGGGGATGGATACCGGAAAGCTTTCATCCGATTATATTCTGAATATCGGCATCCTGATGTTGCTCGTTACTTTGCTCTCCGGAGCCTGTACGATCTCGGTGGGCTATCTGGCATCTCGCACAGCAGCCGGGCTGGCGCGCGATCTGCGCCGCAATGTCTTCCAACGGGTCGAGAGCTTTTCCAGCACAGAGTTTGATAAGTTCTCCACCGCTTCGCTGATCACACGATCTACCAACGATGTCACCCAGATCCAGATGGTGGTCATCATGATGATGCGCATGGTCTTTTATGCGCCCCTCATCGGGGTGGGCGGCGTGATCCACGCGCTGGCGAAATCCACTTCAATGTGGTGGACCATCGCCCTGGCGGTGGTCATCCTTCTCGGGCTGATCCTGACCGTATTCTCGATCGCCCTGCCTAAATTCAAGATCATCCAGAGCCTGATCGATCGCCTCAACCTGGTGACCCGTGAAAACCTATCCGGCATGATGGTCATCCGTGCCTTCAACATGCAGGATTTCGAAGAGGCCCGTTTCGACCGCGCCAATAAGGACCTGACCAGCACCAACCTTTTCATCAATCGCGTGATGGTCATCATGATGCCGTTTATGATGATGATCATGAACGGTGTAATGATCCTGATCATCTGGGTCGGCGCCCATCAGGTTGCCCAGTCTTCGATGCAGGTGGGTGACATGATGGCATTCATGCAGTACGCCATGCAAATCGTTTTTTCCTTCCTGATGATGGCCATGATGTTCATCATCCTGCCCAGAGCGGCGGTATCCGGCGATCGCATTGCGGATGTGCTGGAAACCGAACCGGCTATCAAGGATCCGCAGGATCCCAGTCACTTTGTTGAGCCTTTCAAGGGCACGATCGAATTCCGCAACGTCTCATTCCGTTACCCCGGCGCAGAAGAAGATATTCTGCACAATATCACATTCACCGCCCAACCCGGCCAGACGACTGCCTTGATTGGCACCACTGGCTCTGGCAAATCCACGATCGTCAGCTTGATCCCGCGCTTTTATGATGTCACCGGGGGCGCGGTTTACGTGGATGGCACCGACATCCGCCAGGTCACCCAGCACGACCTGCGTGAAAGGATCGGTTACATCCCCCAGAAGGGCATGCTCTTCTCCGGCACGATCGAAAGCAACCTGCTGTACGGCGATGAAAACGCCAGCGACGAAGAATTGAAATTGGCCGCCGACATCTCCCAGGCCACCGAGTTCATCGATACGAAACCAGATGGTTTGCAGACCGAAGTGGCCCAGGGTGGAACGAACGTGTCTGGCGGGCAGAAACAGCGTCTGGCAATTGCCCGGGCTCTGATCAAAAAAGCGCCGATCTATATTTTTGACGACAGCTTTTCTGCCCTGGATTTTAAGACCGATGCGACCTTGCGCAAATCGCTCAAGGAGCAAACCGGTTCGAGCACCATGATGATCGTAACCCAGCGCATTGCCACCATTCGCAATGCCGAGCAGATCATCGTCCTCGACCAGGGCAATATCGTCGGTCTTGGTTCTCATGAAGAACTGATGAAGGACTGCGAGGTTTATCGAGGCATTGCCCTGTCGCAGTTGAGTAAGGAGGAGTTAGCATGAACGCACAAAGGAGCAAGACCTCATCCAGTGCCGGCCCTGTTGGCGTGGTCGCCCCCCGGGTATGGGCGGCGGCCCAATGGCCATGATGCGCAGAGGCGAAAAACCGCGCGACTTTAAAGGTACTCTGAACAAGCTGATCCAATATCTTGGACACTACCGATTTTTAATCTTATTCATCTCCCTGCTGGCGGTTGCTTCGACGGCCGCCAGTATCCTGGGGCCAAAAATCCTGGGGAATGTCACCACAGAATTGTTCGCCGGGGTCATGGCCCAGATCGCTGGAACCGGTTCCGTTGACTTTGTCACGATCGGCAATACCATGGTGCAGGTTCTGCTGCTGTACCTGTTCTCCGCCATATTGTCCTACGGCCAGGGCTGGATCATGGCCAATGTAGCCATGGATATCACCTACCGTTTCCGCAAGGACATTGCCGAAAAAATCAACCACATGCCGCTCAAGTACTTCGACGATACCAGCCAGGGCGAAGTGCTTTCCCGCATCACCAACGATGTGGACACGGTCAGCCAGACCCTTAACCAGAGCCTGACCCAGATCATCACCTCCCTGGCCACGGTCATCGGGGTGCTGATCATGATGTTTACCATCAGCTGGCAGATGACCCTGGTGTCTTTGGCCATCCTGCCATTCTCGTTTGGCATCATTGCCCTGATTATCGGTAAGTCGCAGGTCTTCTTCAAGCGCCAGCAGGATTACCTGGGCCACATTAACGGGCACGTCGAAGAAATGTACGGCGGGCACGTCGTGATGAAAGCCTTCAACGGGGAAGCCAAAAGCGTTGAGCAATTTGACCAGATCAATGAGGTCCTCTACAACTCAAACTGGAAATCGCAGTTTCTGACCGGACTGCTGTTCCCCATCATGAATTTCGTCGGAAACCTGGGCTATGTCGCCATCACGATCCTGGGCGGCTACCTGGCCGTTCAAGGCACCATCACCATCGGCGATATCCAGGCCTTTATCCAATATGTGCGCTCGTTTACCCAGCCCATACAACAGATCGCCAACATCTCCAACATCCTCCAGCAGACCATGGCCTCAGCCGAGCGCGTGTTCCAGTTCCTGGCCGAGCCTGAGGAAATCCCCGATACCACCAACCCCGTTCAGTTAGAAAAGGTTGAAGGCCGGGTGGATTTCAAGAACGTGCACTTCGGCTACAATCCGGATAAGATCATCATCAATGACTTCACTTTCTACGCCGAGCCCGGCCAGAAGATCGCCATTGTCGGCCCGACCGGCGCCGGCAAGACCACCATGGTAAAACTGCTGATGCGCTTCTACGACGTCAACAGCGGCGCCATCCTGGTGGATGGGCACGACATCCGGGAATTTTCCCGCGGAGACCTGCGCTGTATGTTTGGCATGGTGCTGCAGGACACCTGGCTGTATAACGGCCCGATCATCGAAAACATCCGCTACGGGCGTTCAAACGCCACGGACGAAGAAGTCCTTGAAGCCGCGAAAGCGGCGCGCGTCGACCATTTCGTGCGCACCCTGCCGGAAGGTTACAACATGGTGCTCAACGAGGAGACCACCAACATCTCGCAGGGTCAGATGCAGTTGATGACCATCGCCCGCGCCTTCCTGGCCGACCCCAAGATCCTAATTCTGGACGAAGCCACCAGTTCGGTCGATACCCACACCGAGGTGCTGATCCAAACTGCAATGGACACTTTAATGAAAGGCCGCACCAGCTTTGTCATCGCTCACCGTCTGTCCACCATCCGCGACGCGGACTGGATCCTGGTGATGAAAGACGGAGATATCGTGGAGCAGGGCAAACATGCCAAGCTGCTGGCGAAGAACGGCTTCTATGCCGAACTCTACAACAGCCAGTTCGAAGGGAAAGTGATCTAACCTGGAGAACTGAATGGATGATAGTGCTCCTCGTCCGGCCTCTGCCGCGGCTATTTGGGCCGGCATGGTCGTCCTGTACATTGTTTGGGGTTCGACCTATCTCGGCATGCGCTTTGCTATCGAGAGCATGCCGCCGTTCCTCATGGCCTCGTCCCGCTTCCTGATCTCGGGCATCGCCCTCTACGCCTGGCGGCGGCGGAGCGGCGACCCGGCCCCCACCCGCGCTCATTGGAAATCGGCGGCGGTGATCGGTCTTTTCTTGCTGCTGGGCGGCAACGGTGGGGTGGTGTGGGCCGAACAGCGCATCCCTTCGGGGATCGCTGCCCTGCTGGTGGGCGCAACCCCACTGTGGTTTGTGATTCTGGATGCCCTGCTGCGGCGTTTTGCGCCGCAGCGTGCTACCACCCGTTCGCTGCCCGGTTGGGCAGCGCTGGTAGGCCTGGCAGCTGGCTTTGGGGGGATCGTTCTGCTGATCAGCCCGACCGATTTGGCCGGGTTGGGTGAACATATCGACCTGTTAGGGGGAGTTGTGGTGGTGCTGGCAGCACTTTCGTGGTCGGCGGGCTCGCTTTTCAGCCGCACCGCGGTCCTGCCTGCTTCTCCGCTGCTCAGCCCGGCGATGGAGATGATCGTGGGCGGGGCCGCTTTGGGTGTGTTGGGAACGTTCACCGGCGAATGGGCCAGGGTGGACCTGGCGGCGGTCACCGCCCGCTCCTGGGCGGGTCTGGGATACCTGATCGTATTTGGCTCGCTGGTGGGATACGTAACCTATACCTGGCTGCTGCGGGCAGCCCCCACCACCCTGGTTTCTACGTATGCTTATGTCAACCCGGTGGTGGCGATCCTGGTCGGCAACCTGCTGGCCCAGGAACCGCTGACACCGCGCGTGCTGATCTCTGCGCTGATCATCCTGGGGTCGGTGGTGATCATCAATGCCCGGCGGCCCAGGCGTAAAAGCACCCCCATCGATCTTAATCCATCCTCCGGATTTCAGGACGTACAAACCAAATAACTCCCCCAAAAATCAACATGCCGATGGCGCAAATGACAAAGGTGGTCACCTCATTGGTCTGCGTGGCCATGGTACCCGCCACCAGCGCGCCTAACGGGCCGCCGCCCATGAACATCAACGAATAAAGACCCATCACCCGCCCGCGCAGATCGTCAGGCACAATCGACTGCACCATGGCATTGCTGTTGTTCATCATCGTCACCATGGTAAAGCCAATCAGCCCCATCAGGAGTAAAGAAATAACCAGATCACGCGTCAGGGCAAATGCCAGCATCGCGACCGGCAGCACCAGGCTGCTGACGCCCCACCACTTGCCCCGCCCCCCACGGCTGACGATCGCGGCAATGACCAGGCCGCCAATCACCGCCCCAATCCCGCGCGCCGACAGGAGCAGCCCATTGGTGGTCACATCCCCCTTCAAAACCTCCACCGCCCAGGCCGGGAGCAAGGCGATCGGCCCAAAACCGATAATATTGGCGATAAAAACGCTGCCTGTCAGGGTAAAAATCAGGCGGTTGCCGCGCACGTAACGAAAAGACTCGGCGATCAACGAAAGGGCGGAACCGCGATAGATCGGGACGGGCGCCACCTGGATGCGCATCAGAATCAGGGCCACAATCACCGCGATGAAAGAAATGCCATTGATCGTAAAACACCAGCCGGGCCCGGTCAGGGCATAGATCGCCGCCCCGATAGCCGGGCCGATAATCAGCCCCGTGTTAAAGATCGTGCTGTTGAATGCGATGGCATTGGAAAGATCCTCGCGCGCCACCAGTTCGACCACCAGCGATTGGCGCGCCGGGGTATCAAAGGCGTTGGCCACCCCCAATAAAAAAGCCAGCACCAGGATATGCCAGGGCTGGACCACATTCGTAAAAACCAGCCCCGCCAGGATAAAAGCCAGCATCATCATCGTCGATTGGGTGATGATCATCAAGGTGCGCCGCGGCACGCGGTCTGCGATCAGGCCGCCGTAGATCATTAGGAACCAGGAAGGCACGCCAGAGATAAAACCCACGTACCCCAGATAGGCGGCAGAACCGGTCAGGGTATAAATCAGAAAACCCTGGGCAGTGCTCTGCATCCAGGTACCCACCATCGAGATAAGTTGGCCAAAAAACCACAGACGGTAATTACGATGGCGAAAGGCCGCAAAGGTCTTTGAGCCACGAGGCGATGTTTCACGCACGGTAGTATTCAACTGACGACCTCTAAATTAGATACTCTAAATCATACACCCCTTTTTTGAAGTTATGTTGTTGTGTGAAATCGCTTCGCGATTTCACACAACAACATACTCATCGCCGTAGGCGCGCTGCGCGTGCGTGGTTGCCACCAGGCAGACCAGCTTATATGATGTTTGAGGGGATGGGTTTTAGAACTCAAATATTTCTAAAATGCAGTCTGTTCCGTGCGCGCGATGATCTCATCCTGCAGCGCTTCGCTCAGGTCGCAAAAATAATCGCTGTAGCCGGCGACGCGCACGATCAGGTCGCGGTGCAGGTCGGGCTGCTCTTTGGCCTGGCGCAGAGTGGCGGCATCCACCACGTTGAACTGGATGTGATGTCCATCCAGACGGAAATAAGCCCGCACCAACTGCACGAGGTGGTCCAGCCCATCGTCGCCGGCCAGCAGGGCCGGGGTCAGTTTCTGGTTGAGCAGCGTACCGCCAGTGCGCGCCTGGTCCATTTTGGCTACCGACCGCACCACGGCGGTCGGCCCGCGGCGGTCGGCGCCCTGCACCGGCGAGACCCCTTCCGAAAGGGGCGTTCCCGCCCGGCGCCCATCCGGGGTCGCCCCGGTGACCGAACCGAAATAGACGTGGCAGGTGGTGGGCAGCATGTTGATGTGATAGGTCCCGCCGCGTGTGTTGCTGCGCCCGTCGACCGCGTTGAAATAGGCCTCGAAAACGCGCACCATCAGGTCGTCGGCGCGGTCGTCGTCATTGCCGTAGCGCGGCGTGCGGTTGAGCAGCATCTGGCGCACGCGTTCCGCGCCCTCAAAATCGCTTTCCAGCACGGCCAGCAGTTCAGACATGCTCAGGTCTTTTTCATCGAAAACATGGGTGCGGATGGCCGAGAATGCGTCGGTGATCGAGCCCAGGCCGACCCCCTGCAAATAGCTGGTGTCATAGCGCGGGCCGCCATCGTGATAGTCCTTCCCGCGCGCAATGCAGTCGTCGATCAGCAGGGAAAGGAAAGGCGCCGGCAGGTGTTCGGCGTACAGGCGCTCGATGACGTTGCTCCCGCGCACCTTGATATCGATAAAGTGCAGCATCTGGCGCTCGAAGGCGGTGAACAGCTCGTCGAAAGTGGCAAAACCGCGCGGGTCGCCGGTTTCCAGGCCGATCCGCCAGCCGGTGCGCGGGTCAAACCCGTTGTGCAGGGTAATCTCGAGCACCTTGGGGATGTTGAAATAACCGGTCAGAATGTAGGCTTCCTTGCCAAACGCGCCCACCTCCACACAGCCGCTGGAACCGCCGCAGCGCGCATCCACCACGGATTTGCCCATGCGCATCAGTTCCTGCACGATGAGGTCGGCGTTAAAGATCGAGGGCTGGCCAAACCCGGTGCGGATAATTTTCGCGGCTCGTTTGATAAAGCGGTCCGGGTTTTTCTTGCTGACCTGGATCGAGGAGCTGGGCTGCAGCAGGCGCATTTCCTCGATCACATCCAGCAGCAGGTAGCTGAGCTCGTTTACCCCATCCGAGCCATCCGCTTTGAGGCCGCCCACGTTGATCTGGGCAAAATCGGTATAGGTGCCGCTTTCGGCGGCGGTTACCCCCACCTTGGGCGGGGCCGGCTGGTTGTTGAACTTGATCCAGAAGCACTGCAGCAGTTCTTCGGCCTGCTCGCGGGTCAGCGTGCCATCCGACAGGCCTTGCTGGTAGAAGGGGTACAGGTGCTGGTCGAGCCGCCCGGGGTTAAAGGCATCCCAGGTGTTCAGTTCGGTGGTCACGCCCAGGTGCACGAACCAGTAATACTGCAGCGCCTCCCAAAAATCGCGCGGGGCATGCGCCGGCACCCAGCGGCAGACGGCGGCGATGTGCTCCAACTCGGCCTTGCGCTGCGGGTCGCCCTCGACCGCTGCCAGGGCTTCGGCCTGACCGGCATGGCGCTGTGCAAAGAGCACCAGCGCCCCGGCGGCAATATTCATGGCATTCAATTCTTCGCCCTTGGCAAAAGCCTGGGGATCGTTAAGATAATCCAGCTGGCTCCGGCTCTCCGCAATGCGCTTTTGAAAATCCAGCATGCCCTGCCGGTAGATCTTATCGTCCAGCACGGTATGGCCCGGGGCGCGCTGCTCCATGAACTCGGTGAAGATGCCCGCTTCGTAGGCCGCCTTCCACTCCGGGGTCATCTGGGCAAAGATCAATTCGCGCATCGACTTGCCCCGCCAGAAAGGTATGATCTCATTCTGGTACAGGTCGATGTCCGCCGGGTCCACGTGGAAAGGTATCTTGGGGCGCGAATTAAGGATTTCCAGGTCGGATACGGAATGGCAGCACAGTTCGGGGTAGGTGGGGGCAGCCTTGGGGGCCGGGCCTTTTTCACCGACGATCAGCTCGCCGGGGTTGATACAAATCGTCTCATGCTCCAGTAGATAGAGGAAACTTCTCGCCCGGCGCATGGGCGCAGACATTGGCCCGCTGTTCTGCCGGTAAAATTCGGTCATTAACCGCCCGCGCTCCGGCGAAAGGGCCGGAACCGCGCACAGGCTCTCACTGCGCAGCCTACTGACGCGTTCATTCATCGTCACAGCATTCCCTCCACAACCAGGTGTTTCTGTGATATTATGCGCGGCTTCGCCGCGCATAATATCACAAATAAATTTTCTTAACCGCCAACATTGACCACCAACCCGTAGGAACGCAGCAGGCTGGCAGCCGCCTCCATCTGCTCGTCAGAGGGGGCAAGGGTATCGGGCAGGCGGTAGGGCCGGCCCAGGCGCTCATATTTGCCGGCTGCCGTGGGATGGTAAGCCAGCAGGCCGATCTGGCGGACAGCCGGCAGGCGCGCGGCCAACTCGCCCACCCGGCGCAAATTGGCCTCATCGTCGTTGATCCCGGGCACCAGCGGCACGCGCAGCCAGATGGGTACGCCGCGCGCGGACAGGCGTTCGAGGTTGCGCACGATCGGCTCCAGCGGCGCCCCCGTCACCTGGCGGTGGCGCTCGGGATCGGTGTGTTTCAGATCGTACAACACCAGGTCGGTATAGGGCAGGACGTGCTCGAAGACCTCCCAGGCGGCAAACCCGCTGGTATCCAGGGTGGTATGCAGCTCCAGGTCGCGGCAGGCGCGCAGCAGTTCACCCAGGAAACGCCACTGCAGCAGCGGCTCTCCGCCGCTGAAGGTCACCCCGCCGCCCGATTCTTCGTAGAACAGCCGGTCGCGTTCGATCTCCGCCAGCACCGCCGAGACGGTCATCTCCCGCCCGGCTATCTCGCGCGCTCCTGCCAGGCAGGCCTCGGCGCAGTCCCCGCAGCTCACGCACAGCGCCCGGTCCCAGGTCAGCCGTTCGCCGGCGCGCGCGATGGCCCCTTCGGGGCAAACCGCGATGCATTCATCGCAGGCGATGCACAGGTTGGGGCGCAGCATGGGTTCGGGAGCGCTGGATTGGCTTTCGGGGTTGTGGCACCACCAGCAGTCCAGCGGGCAGCCCTTGAGAAAGACCGTGGTGCGGATGCCCGGGCCGTCGTGGACCGAATATTTGCGTATATCGAAGACCGTACCGCTAAGGGATGCCATACTTCCGCCAATATAATGAGGAATATATCCATTTTACCAGCATCAGGCTCGATTTTGCGCCGGTTTGGTCAGCCACACTCCGCCAGGTTCCAACCGCCCTGGATTGATTGTCTTCCCAAATAAGCAGTTATGCTAAAATAAATCCCGCAGTCCAATTCATTCCAAGACCTATCGACCTCTAACGAACACCCGCCTGAACCTCTTCAGGCGATCCAATCCTACAGAGGTAAACTCATGACACAACCCCGAGCGTTCGTTCAAGATGCACTCAATTACAGTATCGCCAAAGTGCGCAGCAACCTGCAAACCCTGGCCGATTTCCCCGAAATGACCAAAGATGGACAGTGGACGCTGGTACCCGGCGGCGGCTGGGTAGGCGGGCACTGGACCGGCCTGATCTGGCTGGCTTATGCCCATACCCAGGATCCGGCCTTGCTCAGCGCCGCACAGGCCTGGACGGAGCGCCTCGCCCCGCGCCAGCACGACCTGGGCACCCACGACCTGGGCTTCCTGTTTGAGCTTTCGTATATCCTGGGCAGTAAACTGACCGGCGACGAAGCGCTTAAAGCCCCGGCGATCCAGGCAGCCCGCTCGCTGATCCAGCGCTTCAACCCCAAAGGCGGGTATATCCAGGCCTGGCATGCGATTAACGACACCCCGGAATGGCGCGGGCGGGCGATCGTCGACACCTTGATGAACCTGTACCTGCTGTATTGGGCCAGCCAGGAGACCGGCGACCCGACCTTCGCCCGCATCGCCACGGCGCACGCCAACACGGCCCTCAAACGCCAGGTGCGCGATGACTGGTCGACCGCGCACGTGATGGATTTTAACCCCGATACGGGCGCATTTATCAAGCAGGATACCCACCAGGGCCTTTCGCCTGCCTCCTGTTGGAGCCGCGGGCAGGCCTGGGCAGTGCACGGCTACGCCGAAAGCTACCGCTGGACGCATAACGAGGCCTATTTGAACGCCTCGCGCAACCTCGCCGAATACATGCTGCGCCGCAACCCGCCCGACCGGGTGCCTTTCTGGGATTACGACAGCGGTTTGATCCCCAACGACGTGCGCGACAGTTCGGCCGGGTCGATCCTGGCCTCGGCCATGCTCATCCTGGCGACGCTGGAAAAAGACAGCCTCAAGGCCCACCGCTGGCGCGATGCCGCCCAGGATATGCTCGAAGCGCTCTGGCAGCATGCCTCCAGCCGGGAAAACGGCGACCCCAGCATCCTGATCCATGCCACGCGCTCCAAACCCGCCGGGTTCATGGATTCGGCCTTGATCTATGGCGATTATTATTTCGTCGAAGCCCTCACCCGCCTTTCCGCCCCGGAGAAATTACCTCTCTAGGAGAGTGCATATTTACCACGGAGACACAGAGGCATGGAGAAAACCTTATTAAGTTTTTCTCCGAATCTCCGTGTCTCCGTGGTGATAACTGTGATAACCTGCAGGAAATCCATCTATGTCAGCCACCAACTTCCCCAACGGCGCGCGCTGCGCCGTCAGCCTGACCTACGACGACGGGCTGCGCAGCCATTTCGAAGATGTCGGCCCGACGCTCGAAAAGTTCGGCCTGCGCGGCACGTTCAATATCCCCATCGCGCACACCTCGCTCATGCAGAATGTGGAAGCCTGGCGCGGGATGGCTACCCGCGGGCACGAATTGGGCAACCACTCGCTCTTCCACCCCTGCCGTTCCGAGCCCTCCGACTCCGATGGACTGGCTGGACCCGGCCTACAACCTGGTGGATTACAATGAGCGCCGCCTGCGCGACGAGCTGGAAACGGCCAGCTTCGTGCTCAAGCTGATCGACGGGCAGGGCCAGCGCACGTACGCCAACACCTGCTGGCACCGCACCATCGGCCGCGGAGACCAGCAGCAGCCCATCGAGCCCATCCTGGCCGATTACTTCCTGGCGTCGCGCGGCGGGCTCAGCCAGCGCGCCGTCGATCTGGCGAACATCGATTATCAGAACCTGGGCTCGATCCATGCCGACCAGCACACCTTCACCGGCCTGCGGGCGCAGGTCGAGGCCCTGGCGCAAAGCGGCGGTTGGATCATCTACACCATGCACGGCGTGGGTCAGGGTACGCACAACCTGTTCATTGATTCCGCCGAGCACCGCCAATTCGTCGAGTGGCTGGGCCAAAACCAGGCCATGGTCTGGACGGCACCCATGATCGACGTCGTCAGGCATCTTCAAATCCACATCAGTATAATGGTTATTTATGCGGCGCTCGCGTCGCATAAATAATCAAAAGGGTTACCATCCAATGAACAGTAAAGAACGCGTGCAGCGCACCCTGGCCCGCCAGGCCGTGGACCGCATTCCAATCGGCTTTTTTGCGATCGATTTTGATACGGTGGAGAAAATTCTCGGCCACGAGACCTACCTGCGCGCCAAGGCAAAATCCCAAATCGCGTTTTGGGAAGGCCGCCGAGATGAGGTGGTACAGAGTTGGAAGGAAGACTTGATTGCTCTCTACCGCAAGCTGGATTTCGTCGACATCATCAACGTTGCCGCAATGGCATCCAGCACGGCTCCCGCCCAGGGGTTTGTCCCGGATAAGGTGCGCAAGGTTGACGACAGCACCTGGGAAGCGGCTGACGGGCGGGTGTGGAAATATTCATCCATCACCGCCGACCTGACCCTGGCCTATGACCCGACCGCTCACTTCACCCTGGAGCAGTTCGATCTGAAAGCAGTGCCCTTAGCGCCGGACCCATCGGTTTTCGAGGTGGTCGACGCGGTGATTGCCGCCTTTCCCGACCGCTACATTCTCGGCCCGAACGGCGGCGAGGCGGGCATGCTCCTGCTGGGCGATATGGAACAGGGCCTGCGCCTGTACGCCGAAGATCCGCAGCTGGTGCAGCGCGCCATCGATTATGAAACCCGCATGGCCAACCTGCGCGACCCGTGGTATATCCGCCCGGGCACGGATGCCGCCTTTCTGGGGACAGGATTTTTCCGCCACCAGCGGCCCGTTGATGTCGCCGCGCATGTTCCGCCAGTTTTGCCTGCCCTCGATCCAGGAGCGGGTGCGGGCAGTTAAATCTCGCGGGCTGAAAGCCTGGAAACATGCCTGCGGCAACAACTGGAAGTTGATGGATATGTTCGTCGAGGCCGGCTACGATGTGTACCAGTCCATCCAGCACTCCGCCAGCATGGATATCGGTCAGGTCAAGGCAAAATACGGCGAACAGCTGGTGCTGTGGGGCGGGGTGATGGTCGAACATTTGGTGAGCGGCACGCCCGAGGATATCTACCGCGACGCGGAATACGCCATGCGGGCCGCCGCACCCGGCGGCGGGTACATTTTTGGCGACACCCATTCCATCGCCGTGGGCACAAAATACGACAACTTTCTCGCCCTGCTGGACGCATATCACAAACTGGCTTATCAAGGCGGCGGAGTTAATCGAACCTAAAATAGATTATAATTAGTCTCATAAAACTCTCCCTCTAACATCGATCAGGGGGAAATTGTGCTAAGGAGAGATATAAATGAATCTGGCCATCCATGAAACCGAACGTAAGGTAGAAAAACAGGCCCGTGAAGCCCTGCAGGCGGTCTTAGAACCGGGCGAAACGCTGCTGGAATACACCCAGGGCAGATATCGCGGTGATATCTTCACTGCCAAAAGAGTACTGGATTGGACTCAGCGACCGGCGGCTAATGCTCATCTCGCCCAGGCACCCACACCAGGTTCATTCTATCCTTTTAAGCTTCATCCAAAACATCACCTACGCCTCCCCCGCCCGTTTTGCGAAATCGGTTCTGAAGGTAACACTGCATACTTTTGAGAATAATGCCACCAAACCCGTATCGATCCTCCTGGTGCCAAATTCCTTATGGAAAGAGTATTCCGCTCAATTTGCTGAAAAATTTACGCAACAAAACACTGCCCCGAAATTACAGACGGTCAGGCCAACCTACCAGCAAATCTTGTATCAGGTTCAGGAATACATCAATTTTGACCAGCCAAACCTGGCCCAGACGATCCTTTCTGGACGAATGGAGTCGGACCCGGCCTATCAGGCTGACCAGACACTGTCTGAATTGAAGGACCAAATCGGCAACAGAAAGCTGGCCATGCGTATCGCGGCCGCTTTTTATGGGATCGCAATTTTGTTCACCGTCTGGGCCACCAGCAAAGGATCGGGCATGATCGGTTTTGGCATTATATTCGCCGTGATGGCCATCATCTACCTGATCCAGGGCAAATCTGGCGCCCGCCACACTGCGTTGGCCCTGGCCCTGTTATCGGCAGGGGTCAATGTTATCGTCAATGTCCTCTCCGGATCGATCCTGGATATTTTTGCATGGGGGGCATTTGGCCTGGCAATGACCCTGCTGCTGGTGGGAAAACCCAACCGCCTGCGCATCATTGCCGGCAGCGCCGTGTTTGCCATCGGATCCCTGGGAGTATTCTTTTTCGTGGTTTTTGGGTTAACTCTGTTTCCCGCATTATTCCATCAAGTGATGACCATTTCCGCCCCGATCTATAAAGATGATTTCAGCAAAGATCAAGGCTGGTCAACCAAAAGCCAGGCAAATTATGCCGCGGGACGGGAAGGCGCCGCGTATTTCATGCAGTTGAATACGCCGGAGATGACCTATTTTAGCTTCCCGCCGATCGCGTTTTTCCCGGACGAAGCCGAGGTGGATGTAAAACTGCCGGCTGCGTCCATTAATGACGCCCCAGGCCTCTACGGATTAACCTGCCACTACCAGCAGGAAACCAAAAACTATTATGCGGTTTATTTTGACCCCATCGCGCTGGACTACGCCATCTTCCAAATCGAGGACCAGGACTTCACACCTCTGACGGATCCAATCTGGCAGCCGGTGGACGAAATGAAAGAGGCCAGCCAGACCAACAAGATCGGCCTGATTTGCCGGGACGGTCAGATCGCAGCGGTCATGAACGGCACGAAATTGCCGCCTGTATCCGTTCCCTCTCTGACCCAATTTGGCGATGGGATGATGGGGTTTTCACTGGTCAGCTTTAAAGAGGTTCCCTCCCAGGGCTTTAAAGTCCTTTTCGACAATGCCACATTTTGGCCGCCTCGATAAATCTGACCTAAATCGCAAACCTTTTTTAATGTTATGGGTGTTTGTTTGAGGTTTCGCTTCAAACAAACACCCATATATCATTTTGCGTTGGCCGCGATAGCGGGAGCGGCCTTTTTGATGATTCGGGGGCGTAGTCTGCGGCTGCCTTGCTGAAACTTTTGCGCCAGATTCTGCGTATATAGGAACGTAAAGAGTGTGCGGTGATCCACACCGCACATAGTTTTCCGGGAGGGGAAAATGTCAAAATCAAAAAATCACCTCAGCCGCAGGCATTTCCTGCGCAATACCGCCCTGGTGGCGGGCGCCGGGGTCATTGTAGTGGCAGGGGCCGGGGTCGCCATCGCGTCCCAGCAGCCGCAAATTGATTTTGTGCAGGCCAGTTTTGGGGAGGGAGCATCCATGATGAAGAAAATTTTGGTGGCGTATGCCAGCAAGTGCGGATCGACCGGTGAGATCGCGCAGGTGATCGGTGAAGTGATTAACCAAGCCGGCCTGTCAGTCGACGTGCGCCGGGTGCAGGATGTCAAGGACCTGAGCGGTTACCAGGCCGTGGTGCTGGGCAGCGCTGCCCGCCTGGGCAAACTGCTGCCTGAAGCGATTAAATTCGCGGAAAAGAACCGTTCGCAGATCAGTCAGCTGCCCACAGCTTACTTTACCGCCGGGGCCGCCATGATCACCGATAAGCGCCAGGAGGCTTCCAGTTACCTGGATCCGCTGTGCCAGGTGCGCGAACCGTTCAGCAAAGGCTTGTTCGCGGGCAAGGTCGACCACACCAAAATGGAATTCCCATTAAACCTGATCATGTCGATGGTTAAAGAAGGGGAGATGGCCGACGGCGATCACCGCAATTGGGAAGCGATCCGCGGTTGGGCAGTCGAAGTGGCAAACACGCTGGCAAGTTAAGCCCGTTCCGCGCCAGGTGCGTTGACTCAGCTTTTTTGTTTTCCCATCTCCGCCGAGACTGTGCCGCCAGTTCTGCCTGCCGGCTAACGGCAGGTCCCAGACCCTGAATCCTGATAACTTCCGCCAGCGACCGGGACGAACTGCCAGTCGTACCCGCCAGGATACAGACTGAACATTAATACCCCCCAGGTATCGTTGTTGCGCGCCTCGCTATTGGGCAGGATTTTCCCCCAGCCCCGTTCGGGCGCGCCGCCCGTACCGGCCACAAATTCTCGCACCCCATCCGGGCTGGCCTGGCCGGCGGCATCCTGTGGGGCGAAGCGTTCGTAGTCATGGTCATTTCCATTGACCACCACATCCACGCTATATTCAACAGCCATCCGCCAGAACGTATCTGCCGCCGGGATACTGCCCGCCAGACCCGAACTCCAGCGCGGATCGTGCCAGTACATCATTGTGCAGGCCTGGGGATGGTCGACCAGGTCCTGGTGCAGCCAGTTCGCCTGAGCCGAGCCCTCGCCGCAGGCAATCTGGTTGCAGTTGCTGTTCAGGGCCACGATATGCCAGCCGTTCAGGTCGTAGCTGTAAAAACCCAGGCCGGGTTTCCCCGCCGCGGCCCCAAAATACTGGTAGTAAGGCTCACCGTTGTCGGTCATATAGTCGTGGTTGCCGGGGACAGGATGGATACGCTCCAGAAACTGGCCCCAGGTCGGGTTAAAGCAGTCGCGATATTCCCACGCCAGACCATCCCCCTGCACGTTGTCGCCGGTCGTAAACAGTTGGGCCTGGGGGTAGCGGGCTACCAGTTGGGCGATCACTTGCGCCGTCTGATCATCTCCCAGATAGCTGTCGCTGCAATAAGCGATATCCCCTGCCCCAATCAAAACCACCGGGGTCGGGGTGGGGGTAATGCTTGGCGTTGAAGTAAAAGTGGGGCTGGGGTACGGGGTCGGCGTGGCCGAAAGAGTGGGCACAGGGCTTGGACTGGCTGTCTGGGTGGAGGTCAAGGTGAGCGTTGGGGTAAGCACGGCCCGGGCAGTTCCGGGCGAGGCGCCGCACCCGCTGCTGGTGGCTGCCAGCCACCCCAGCAGAAAGAGGATGATTCCTTTTGAAGGTTGGCGCTGCATCATATATAATTCACTCCCATGGAAACTCATTCGCATTGCCCGTCTGCGGCCGACTGCCGTCCTGCCCACCCGGAGACATCCCCAGGATGCCGGGATCGATCTGTATGCCGCCGAAGCGGCCCTGGTCCCCCCTCATTCCAGCGCAATCGTACCCAGCGGGGTGACGGTTGAGATCCCGACCGGTTTCGTGGGCCTGGTCAAGCCCAAAGGCCGCAACGACCATCTGCTCGGGGCCGGGGTGGTGGATGCCGGCTACCAGGGTGAGATTCTGGTCAAGATCGCCAATTTCACCGCCCGCCCATTGGAGATTCGCCCCGGCGACGCGATCGGGCAGATGCTCATTCTGCCGGTCGAGACTCCCCAGGTGAAGGAGGTATCCCCTGCCGAGATCCACCACCAGCCTTCCAGCCGGGGAGACAGCGGGGGAATTGTGGATCAGTTCCAGAAATAAATCACTTTTTGCTTGGCCCGCAAAGCGCGATCGGCTTATCACTGGGACCGATCTATTTTTTCTGATCTTATATTACTAACGCAGATCAAATACAGATGGACGCAAACAGAGCCTTATTTATAAACTTTTTATCAGCGTTGACACCTGCCCTTACGGGGGTGCAAGGATCCGCGTGTATCTGCGGTTAATCATTCGCCGTAGGCGCGCTCACCTGCACTTCAAGCAGGTGCAAGTGTCCGCGTGTGGTCCACGTCAGTGCGAGCGGCTTATTTATTATACATAACTACGGATTCATTCTAGCCGAACTCTGTTTCCAAATCCTGATCAACCAGGCTCAGAAACGCCCGCACCACCTGCGGATCGAAATGCTTGCCGGCCTGCTCGCGCAGATGGGCTACGGTTTGTTCTCTCGTCCAGGCCCGGCGATACGGGCGGTCGGAAGTCAGGGCATCGTAGACATCCGCCACGGCGAACAAGCGGGCCGCGAAAGGAATTTGCTCACCTTTTAATCCCCGAGGATAGCCGGTTCCATCCCATTTTTCGTGGTGGCAGTACGGAATATCCAGGGCAGGCAGCAAATATTCGATTGAGCGTAACATCTCATATGCAAATTGTGGATGGTTGCGCATGACAATCCACTCTTCTTCAGTCAGAATGTCCATTTTCGACAATATTCTATCCGGGACACCCAGTTTACCGATATCGTGCAGCAGCGCACCGCGGCGCAGATGGATCATTTGATCTTCCGCCACACCTAACCGCTGCGCCAGTAGCAGGGTCAACTCAGTCACGCGCCGGGTATGGTTTTCAGTCTCTTTGTCGCGCAAATCCATCGCCTGTGACCAACCCTCGATGGTAAGGTCATACGCATTCAGCAATTTGTTATTTGAATCCTGTATATCTTTATAGAGCAGGATGGTATTGATCACAATCGCAGCCTGATTAGCCAGAATCTCCAAAAAACGAAACCAATCCGCATCCGTCGCCAGCTGGGAGCGATGCAGCACTTCCAGGACGCCGATTAATTGAGAATCGGCCATCAGGGGCACCCCATAATAATCCTTAAATTCTTCCAGTTTGGATACGTCCTTCAACAAATCGGCATTTCTTTTGACCACCAAATCTTTGTGAAGGATCTGCTTATCAAGCGCCACCTTTCCGGCCAGGCTCTCGCCCAGATGCAGCCGCATTTTCAGAAATGCCTGTCTGTTATATCCGCTTTCTGCAACACATTCCAGGGTTTGGTCTTGGGGTTGGAACAAAAAGAGAACCGCGGCATCTACCCGCAAGCGCGTCCTCACCTGGTCCAGGAATATTTCATACAACTCTTGAGGTTCACGATGGGCAATAACCGCCGAGTCGATGATTGCCAACGAGGACAATTCCGCCAGGCGCTGCTGTGTCTCAATAAAAAGCCGGGCATTTTGGATGCTCAAGCCTACCTGATTGGCAATCACGCTCAGCCATTCAAGGTCCTCCGCTAAATAGTCGTGTTCCCGCGGGCTTTGCAGTTCGATCAACCCAATGACCTGATCCTCGGCCATCATCGGCAGGCAGCAGGTGGTGCGCATTTCCTGGCCGCGCCGGTCGAGCTGGCTAACCGGTCCATTCCGGACTTCGATTGGGTCGGAGATAATGACGGTTTACGGGTTTGGATAACCTGCGAATACACCGTGGCAGCCTGAATATTTCCAAATTCCAAAAACGGATAGCGGTTAATGTCAAATTCTTTATCGTCCAGGGCCGCATACAGCATCTTTAGCGTATGTGTTTCCTCTATTAAAGCGATGGCAAAATAAGCGCAGCCGGTCATTTGCTGCAGTGTACGATACGATGCCTTACAAATCGTGGGGAGATCGCGCGTTTTCGCCAGTTCCCGCCCAAAGGCTGCGATCTGTGCCTGGCGTTGAAGATGCTTCAACAAGGTCACTTCGCTTCGTTTGCGCTCGCTGACATCGCGCGCCACCCAAATCACTTCCTGATCGGATAAAGGTGAGATTACCGTTTCAAACCACACCTTTTTTCCCCGGATGGATAACTCATACTCGATGGATTGAATTTGTTGTGTTTCCAGAACTTTTAAGATCGTCCGGGTGAAATCCCGCGCCTGTTGTTCAGAAAAAATATCGGCCAGGTTTTTTCCAACCAATTCTTTGGCCGGTACGTATAAAAGATCTGGTTTGGTTGGGGCCACCTTGCGATAACGTCCCTGATAATCCAACACCATCACCACATCCTGCATCGCCGCAAACAATGCCCGCAGTTCGGCCTCAGAAGCGGCTAAAGCCTCTGCTGTTTTACGATACTCGTCTTTGAGGTGCTTTTGTTCCAGAGCATTTTTCACAGCCGGTCCCAGCCGGTCCATGCGGTCTTTCAGCAGGTAATCAGCCGCGCCCCGGCGCAGCGCAGTGACCGCGGTCTCCTCGCCGATATCCCCCGAGACGATGATGAAAGGGATATCCAGCCCGCGTTCCTGCAGCAGCTTCTAGCGCGCGCAGACCGCTGAACTGCGGCAGCGACCAGTCCGAAAGGACCAGATCATAGGGGGTCGCCAGCGCCGTTAAATACGCCTCTTCCGTTTCCACGCGCAGGTATTCGGTTTTGTATCCGTCACCGGATAAATGAATTCCCATCAGTTCGGCATCGGCAGGCGTATCTTCAACGATCAGCACTCGTAAAGCAACCACATCATCCCTCGTTTCTCATTCATCTTCTCTGTCAGGCAATCTCTGGGTTATCGAGGCGGTAGTTGGTTGATCAACAACCAGTAGAGACCTAAATGCTGCATCGCATCTGCAAATCGCTGAAACTCCACCGGCTTACGCACGTAACTGTTCGCTCCGAATTGATAACTGGTAAGAATATCCTCGTCTTCGCTGGATGAGGTCAGGATTACGACCGGGAGAAATTGCGTGCGCGGATCGGCACGAACCCGTTTCAATACGTCCAGCCCCCCCAATTTCGGCAGCTTTAGGTCCAATAGCATGACTTGGGGCAGGGCAGGCATAGTTCGATCTTGGCCAGCGCGATGCAGATAATTCAGCGCCTCTTCCCCATCGCGAACTACAATGACCTGGCTGCGCACGTGACTTTGCTTCAGCGCCCGCAGGGCCAATTCTTCATCGTCAGGGTTATCTTCCACTAACAAGATTGTTTTACAATCGCTCATTGACTCTCCAGTGTGAAATAAAAAGTAGCCCCCTGGCCCACTGCCGCTTCTGGCCACACGCGACCGCCATGCCGGGTTATGATGCGCTGCACGGTGACTAACCCAATGCCGGTCCCGGGGAATTCCTGAGCGCTGTGTAATCGTTGAAATGGGGAAAACAGTTTATGGGCATACTCCATATTGAAACCGGCGCCGTTATCTCGCACAAAATAGACTTGTTCGCCAGATTGTTCTATCATTCCAACCTCGATATGCGCCTGCGGTTGATTAAGCGTGAATTTAATCGCATTGTTAAGCAAGTTCACCATAGCAATCTTCATTAAACGACTGTCCGCGCGCACCCATAAGCCAGGAGTGATATTGAATTCTATCTTTCGTTCAGGTGCCTGAGCTTGCAGCTCATTAACAACCTGCTCAGCCAGCAAACTGAGGTCGACCGGTTCGAGAGTCATCTCCCGGCGGGTGATGCGTGAAAGATTGAGCAGGTCTTCGATCAACTGCCCCATGCGCCGCGTGGCCTCCTGAATACGCTCCAGATAATGTTTTCCCTGGTCATCCAATTGATCCTGGTAATCCACCAGCAGGGCGCCGCTAAAACCATCCAGGGCGCGTAAGGGAGCGCGCAGGTCATGGGATACCGAATAGGCAAAGGCCTCCAATTCTTTATTGGCGGCTTCGAGCTGCGCCGTGCGCTCCTGTACCCGCCGCTCCAATTCGAGGTTTAACTGGCGAATTTTATCCTCTGCTAACTTTTGGTCTTGCACTACACTGAACAGCGCCCGGCGCGATTGGTCCGATTCGGTAAACAAACGCTGCAGCTCAATTTGGGCCTGGCGAATGGTTGCTTCCGCCTGTTTACGCTCCGTAATATCTCTCCCGTAGATGGCAACACGCCGGATTTGCCCGTCCGTATCGAAAATCGGATAAACATTGTTCTCGATCCAGGATCCAAAACGCTCGTCCTCAAATTGAGCAGGCTTGCGTTCATTCAGGACGATGTTTACCTGCTTTCTTCGCGACTCAGCCACATCCGGTGGGAGTAAATCGAACATATTAACGCCCACCAGGTCTGTTCCATCTTTCCCCAATCGTGCAGCCGTCGTCTCGTTAGCGGCAGCGATCTGACCTTCAATCGTCATCAGGAAGACCGATTTGGTCGCTGCGTTTAATATGGCCGCCGCGGTTTCGCTGTTCAGGCGCAACTTTTCTTGCGCGCGCTTTTGTTCGGCAATATCCCAGGTCAAGTCCGCCAGCCTTGAAACCAGATCTACGTCATTTTCATCATAATCCGTGGGTTTATTGCCCACCCCCAGGATGCCAACAATCACGGATCCGCGAAAGATCGGCACGACCAGCTCGCGGAAAACCTCAGCATGTCCTGCCGGCATACCCTTCCGGTGGGGTAACGCGCCGTAATCATTATGGATTACCGGCCGGCGCTCGCGGACACAGTCTACCCAAACCCCTGCCTCGTCTGTGTTGTAATGCATATCCTTTCCATCTGCCTGGCAGAATAATTCAATGGTTTGTGTCGACCACGCCTGAAGCAAAAGCGTCTTCTGGTCCGCTGCCAGCAGGTGGTAGAAACCTATGGGGCTCGTCACCAGCTCGCCAATGGTATCCAGAGACTGCTGGAGCAGTTCGTCCAGTGTATGCGTTACGGCAAACTGCAGCAAATATAGCCGCGCTTGCATAATATCATCCATCCGTTTGCGCTGGGTAATATTGGTAAACATTCCAAGAAAACCTGAAAACTGGCCTTCATTATCTTTGAACGCAGTACCTGAAACGATCGTCCAGATTTCACGGCCATCCCTCATCCGGAAGCGGCGCTCGTATTGGCCATTTTCCCCCTGCCGGCGTTCCTGCATGCGCAGAGTATGATCGGCTAAATCCTCCGTAAACATAAAGTCTTCGGCAGGCCGCCCCAGCATTTCATCCGGTGTATAGCCCAACATCGCGGCCTGGTGCGGGTTCACAAAGGTGGTCCGCTGGTCCGCATCCATAATCCAGATCCCTTCCTGGGCGGTATCCACAATCCGGCGGTACTGTTCTTCACTTGCGCTCAGCGCCGCTGCGGCTCGCTTTTGCTCGATCACTTTCCAAACCCCACCCATCAACAGCGTCAGCTGCAGCACGTCAGTTTCTTCATAATCGGTTTCTTTATTTGCCACCCCCACCACGGCCACGATATGTCCCTCGCTGAAAATTGGCACCGTCAAAAACTTGCGCAGTCTGACATGCCCTTCCGGGTAGCCTTTTTTCAACGAGTGATGCCCCTCAAAGTGGTTTAGCATGATGGGCTTTTGTTGGCGAACGGCTTCACCCCACAGGCCGGTTTTTTCTAATTCATAACAAGTCTGGGGATTTAGCACGGCGCAGTCGTCCATAACCCCTTTTGACCAGCTGTTCAGTTCAAACTCCTGGCGCTCTTCGGAATAGAAATAAATGTAACCGATTTTGCTGTTGGTTAAACGGATGGCCTGCTCCAGAGAAAAATCCAGGAAATCCTGAACCGATTCGATCGGACGCTGCAAAATATTGACCAGGCTGTGCATGCGGGCTTCGGAGCGGACGAGGTCGCTGGCAATGTTCTCCCGGCGCAGGCGGTTGACCATCAGCAAACCCAGGAGCATGGTACCCACAGGATAAATTAGCAAAACCGGTAAACTTATATTGGTCAGCACAGTCCAGGCAATTTCCCATGGCAAAGTAAACATTAATAAAAGCATAACAACATTCGTGATAAGGCCGAAAAGATAGAGTTCTCTCCAATCGATCTTCTCAAGGGACGGCTGGCGAAACCGCCGCCAGGCGAGGCCTATTGCCCCGGTCGCCACAATCACCAAAACACCTGTCAGCGCCCCGTTTCCTCCCTGGTAGAAGCGAAATAATGCGGTTATTGCGATCGCAATCAAAGCTGGAATAGCGCCAAAGAAGAGCCCCACAATACTCAGCAGCACGGAACGCGTATCGAAATTGATCCCAGGTACAAACACCCACGGGGTCAGCATCAATGCCACCCCGACCCCTCCCAGCAGCAGCCCGAAGGGCACCTGCCAGATCCTGGCTTTCATTTTTTGCCTGCCGCTTATCACCATGTCGAACAGCAGGGCCGCTGCCAGAAGCAGAGAAACATTATGGATTAACCCAAGGAATAAAGTCTCATTCATGGGCCCCACCCTCTTCCATATTGGCATATCTGGGCGGCAGACCTGCCTGAACGAGGACTTCGTTGACTTCCTCTTTAAGCTCAAGAACGCGCATTTCACGTCCCAATGTCACGCCGTGCCACTGGCGAAGCTCCTCCAACTGCTCGCTGACCTTCGCTTCCACGAGCTTGCGCTCGGTGATATCTTGCACCACAGCAATATGCAAATATTCTGACGGCTGTTCTCCAGGTCCCCACAGGGGCGACACGGTCAGTTCCCCCCACACGATGTCCCCGTTCTTACGAATGTATCGTTTCTGGAGGGAATATTCCCTGATTTTTCCTGCTAATAGATTTTTATTATTATCGAGATTTTCCAGGGAGTGATCCGGATGTGAAACCGCCTGGTAGGTGGAGTTGAGCAGTTCCACCTTGGTGTAACCGAGAAACTTGCAATACTTTTGGTTGACGTCGATGTAGCGGCCCGTCCTGGTTTCAGTCAGCGCCACGCCTATTGCCGCATGTTCAAATAATGTTCTGAAACGGTTTTCGTTTTCTCTCAGCGTATTCTCCACCTGCTTGCGCCGGGTAATATCCTGGACCGCGCCATAAATACCCAGCAGTTCATTGCGCTCCGCGTCAAACACTGGATGAGCATAAATACGCACCCAAACTACCGTGCCAGTTTTGGTAATCGTCCGCAGTTCGGTGATGACCGGCTGGTTTGTGCGTAATTTTTTGATATCGCGGTCATCCACCGCCAGATCATCGGGGTGCAAAGCAGCCCGCCATCCGCCATGCGCAACGTATTCCTCGTAGGTGTAGCCGGTGATCACTTCAAATGCTCCCGCAACCCAGTTCAAAACGAGTTTACCGCTCGCATCGAGTTGAGAAGAGAACATGTAATCGGAAGTCACCGTCGAGATCAGGCGGTAGCGTTCCTGGCTCACCCGCAGCGTCGCTTCTGCCCGCTTGCGCTCGGTGATATCCAATACAGAGGTAATAAAATATACCGGTTTACCCACCCCATCCCGCTGCAAAGAAGTGTTTACATCGGCCCAGATAATAGAACCATCTTTCTTAAGAAATCTCTTGGTGAAGCGCACCGCATCTTTTTCGCCAGAAAGGAGTACATTCAGTTCCCGTTGGTTCAGTTCGATGTCATCCGGATGAGTGAGCTCCTGCCACTTTTTCTTTTGCAGTTCATCCACAGAATAACCGATCATCTCGCCGAACATCTTGTTGACATGAATCTCTCCCGAAGGCAGGGTGATGGATTTGCCAATGGTAGAATAATCGAAAATGTGCCTGAATTTTTCTTCACTGGTTTTCAATGCCTCTTCGAACTGCCGGCGTTGTGTTAACACGGCTGCCAGAATAAGGGCTGGCACCGCCATAAAAACCAGGTACAACTGCACAACCATCATAGAAACCAGGGGAGATCCCTGGTTAAGAAAGGCAATCCGCCCGGCTGTGAAAAAATAAATGGCAACCACCGCCACGGCAAACGAGGCAGAAGCCACGCCGCGCACCCCAAATCGAAACGCGGCCCACAACATCCCGGGAAAAGTTAAATAAAGCAGCAGTAATGAAAGCAGGCCGTATTCTGATATAAGATTGAAAACAAAAGCATTCAAGATCGCCAGCAAGGTGAGCAGCACGGCGCCTTCCAGCATACGTTTCAGCTTCCAAATCCCCAATCGGGTTCTGCCCCAGGCTGCCCAGCTTAACACCAGGGGAGTGACCACCAGATTTCCAATCCCATCCGCTGCCATCCACCATTTAAAGGAGTTCCAAAACGAAGATCCCGGCAGGAACCGGGTCGCCGTAGCCGCCAGTAGAGATGCCAGGATATTGCTGACCAGGACTGATAGCAGCAGCCAGACCACCAATTCGCGAATTCTTCCGAAGGTGATCGGCTCGCCCAAGAAATGCACCAGCAGCCAGGCGCTCAGAGCCGCATCACCGGTCAGCGCCAGAGCGTAAATCAGGCCAACCGGCCAGGATATTCCGGCCAATATTCGCGCAATAAAATCGGCGGCGAACAAAAAACCGACCAGCCAGGGACGCAGGCTGCTTTGGGTCAGCAGGATAACCGAGAGCAATAAACCTGCCGCCGGCCAAATGGTCGCAATGTTATCCGGTTCAAAAACGAGCGGTGGGCTGAGTCGGGCCATGACGAAATAAATCAGCGTGACGGATGCAATCCACAGTACATTTCGTCCCAAGGAGGGTCGAGCCGGAAAAAGCAGCGCGCGCTTACTCTGATTGCCCATCAGGGCCTCTTTTCATATGTTAAAAACCAGACAACCACTAAATAAACGAGGAAACAGTGCAAAAAATGCCGTTTCCTCGTTCTACCTGGAACAAATGACTGGTCCATCTGCCGGGCGATCCATGTAGACGAACATGGCTCCTGTGCTCTGCCAGTGAACCAGCCAGGAATGCCCGCGTAAGGAAAGTTCTTGGCGCTATCGTAATTATAGCGTCATCTTGACTGGACAACCATCGCACAATTTACAGTTCTGTTAACCCCGACCCGAGTTTGGGCTCTCCATCTTCTGATTCAGGCATGGCCTGTGTCAAATGAATAAAAAAAGGCCAGGCTGCTTGACCTGCATGCGTGATCACCACCACCTGGGCAACCAACTGTCATTTATCCTATGTCACTTGAATTACACCCCCGCGAATTGCTATTATAACTTCATGCTACTTATTATTGCAATTTATAACAAGCTATGACAGAGTGGTTGACCGTCCGCCAGGTTATAGATATTCTGAAAGTGGACCGGGTCACGGTGTACCGCATGCTGAATGATGGCCGCATCAAGGGGATCAAGATCGGCCAGCAGTGGCGCTTCGCCCAATCCGAGGTAAACCGGCTGCTGGGGGGAGAAAACGAAGAAAAGCCAGAAAGCTCCGTCGACCCGATGATCCAGGATTTCCCGGTGGACTGCGCCCAAAACGTGCAGGAGATCTACGCCGGCATCCTGGGGGTGGGTGCTTTGATGACCAACCTGGCCGGCGAACCATTGACCAATATCCATTACGCCGGCCCGTTTTGCAAATTGATCCAATCCACCCCGGCCGGAAAAGAAGCCTGCCAGGCTTCGTGGCGGAAAATTACCAAACCCGACAGCCAAACTTCACCCTTCCAGAAATGTCATGCCGGTTTGAGCTACGTGCGCTCAAAAATTGAATACGAAGGCCAGTCGACCGCCTGGTTGATCTCGGGCCAGTTTTATCTCAACCGGCCCGACCCGCAGGATGAAAAAGCATGAGCTGGAGCGCCTGGCCGCTGAATACGAGCTCCCCGCGGACGCGCTGCAGGCAGCCGCCCAAAAAATACCCGCCCTGGCCCCGGACCAGCGTGATCAGGTCCTGGAATGGACGCCTAAAGTTGCCAATACCATCCAATCTTTCCTGTGCGAACGTGCGGAATTAATGAACCGTCTGCAGCAAATCGCTGCTCTCAGCGCAATTCAAACCAAACTGACGGATTAACCCAATTTTTTTTAGGAGGATCAAATGTCTATCACACCCGATCAAACCCTGGACTGCAGCGGGATGGCATGCCCCATGCCCATCCTCAAGACCAAAAAGGCCATCGATGCTCTGCAAATTGGCCAGGTCTTAAAATTGATCGCCACCGACCCCGGCTCCACCAGCGATATGGATGCCTGGACCAAGAAGACCGGCCACGAACTGGTCGGCTCAGAAAACGAAGGCGGAAAATTCATCTTCTACATTAAAAAAGCCAAGAAGGAATGACCATGGGCGAAAAACTGGTTCTGATCTGTACCCACGGTCCTGAAGATCCCGAGAGGGCAACCATCCCCTTCGTGCTGGCAACCGCCGCCCAGGCATCGGATGTTGAGGTGGTGCTGGGGTTCCAGGTGAACGGCGTCATGCTGGCCAAAAAGGGCTGCGCAGAACACGTGTTTGCGGCCGGCTTCCCGCCGTTGAAGGATCTGGTGGATGCTTACATCGAGGCCGGCGGAAAAATGCTGGTGTGCGGCCCATGTGTCAATTCGCGCAAACTGAACCCGGAGTTAGATTTCATCCCGGGCGCGAAAGTGGTCAATGCGGCCACTTTTGTCAAGGAATTTACCGAAGCAACCAATGCACTCGTGTATTGAGATCCTGCAGCAAGGAGAATTTTGATGAGCGATGAGAGCAGCAAACGCGTGGCGATCATTGCCGCCCACGGCACCCTGGATGCGGCCTACCCGCCGTTAATCCTGGCGACCGCGGCCGCCGCAATGGATATGGAAGTTGCTATTTTCTTTACCTTTTATGGGCTTGAAATCTTAAAAAAAGGCAATGCTGACAAACTGAAGGTGGCGCCCATCGCCAACCCGGCGATGCCCGTCCCCGTGCCCAACATCATCGGCATGCTGCCTGGCATGACCAGCGTGGCGACCAGCATGATGAACGGCTGGATGAAGAAAGCCAACGTTGCCAAATTAAGCGACCTGTTGGAAATGGCCGTGGAGGCGGGCGTGCGCCTGATCGCCTGCCAGATGACCATGGATGTGATGAGCATCAAGAAAGAAGAATTGATTGACGCGATTGAAATCGGTGGGGCGGCGACCTTCCTCGAGTACGCCAGCCAGAATGCAATCACCCTGACATTCTAACGCATCAAAAAAATTGAGAGGACCTTATGGCGGACGATAAAGTATTGATCATCATGACCAGCGGCCCGGATACCCCGCGGCGCTGTGCTACCCCGTTCTTTTTTGCCAGCCTGGCGGCTGCCATGGATTATGAAGTGAGCATGTTCTTCACCATCGACGGCACCCTGCTCTTGAAGCAAGGCCTGGCAGAAACTGTATTTCCAAAAGCAGGTGGTAAACCGGTGAGTGGTTTCATCCAGGACGCCCTGGATGCGGACGTTACCTTCCTGGCCTGCACGGCCTCCATGGAATTGCACGACCTGCAGGCCTCTGACCTGATCGATGGGGTCAAGATGGTCGGCGGGGCGACCATGTGGCAGCTGGCGGAAGAATGTAAAACGGTGTTGACTTTTAAGGAGGAAATCATGACCACAGTGCGTGGCTGTAATTTGCCGGAAGACCTGTTTTATCTGATTGAGAAACATGTATGGGCCAAACCCATGGATGGCGGCGTGGTGCGGATTGGCATGACCGCGGTCGCGGGCAAACTTTCGGGCGGCAAACTGGCCGCGGTGACGGTCAAGACCAAAAACATCGGGCAGGAAGTGAAGCAGGGCAAGAGTGTCGCCACGGTGGAAAGCAGCAAATTCGTCGGTCCTGTGCCTGCCCCGGTCACCGGGACGCTGCTGCGGGCCAACGAAAAACTGGCTGATAACCCCAACCTGGCGGTTTCCGACCCCTATGGTGAAGGCTGGATCGCCGAAATGCAGGCCGCCAACTGGGACGGCGACAAGGGCGCTCTGGCCAGTGGCGCGGAAGGCGTCGCGGCCTACCAGGCGAAATTAGAAGCCGAAAACATATCCTGCGGTTAATCCTTTCAGCCGGCTAAGCCGGCTGAAATCTCATTCAGGAGGAAAAGATGGCTATTAAAACCATCTATCAGGAACTCAAAAAAGAAGGCGTCACCCGGCGAGATTTTATGAAACTGTGCGGGACGATGGTCGGGGCGATGGGCCTGACCGGTCTGCCGACCTTTGGAGCCGGCAGTGCGGCCAGAGACCTGGAACGCACCGACCAGACCATCCAACTGGTGGCGCGCGCCCTGGAGACAAAGCCCCGCCTGCCGGTGATCTGGCTGGAATTCCAGGACTGCGCCGGATGCACTGAAGCCCTGTCGCGCTCGCATTCGCCGACATTGGTCGACCTGGTGCTGAGCAAGATCACGGTCGAATACCATGAGACGCTTTCGGCGGCGGCCGGCTTCCAGGCAGAAGAAGCCAAACAGGCCGCGATGAAGAAATATGCCGGCCAGTACATTCTGGTTGTCGAAGGCAGCGTTTCACCCGCGGATGGCGGCATCTACTGCACCATTGGCGGGCGTGGTTCGCTCGATATCCTCAAAGAGGCCGCTGCCGGGGCCGCGGCGATCATCGCCACCGGCAACTGCGCCAGTTTTGGCGGGCTGCCCAAAGCCAACCCCAACCCCACCGGCGCAGCCGGCGTGGCACAGTTGATTACCGACAAGCCTGTGGTCAACATTTCCGGATGCCCGGCCATCCCCGAAGCCTTCACCGGCACCCTAGTGAATTTTCTGGTCTTTGGCGCCCTGCCCGAGCTGGATAACTTAAACCGGCCCAAAACATTCTACGGCCACACCATCCACGACCGCTGCCTGCGCCGCCCCTTCTACGAAGCGGGAAAATTCGCCGATAGCTTCGACGATGACGGCGCGCGCCAGGGCTGGTGCCTGTACAAGCTGGGCTGCAAAGGGCCCACGACCTATAACGCCTGCGCGACAATCAAATGGGACGCCGGGCTGTCCTTCCCCATCCAATCCGGGCACCCCTGCCTGGGCTGCTCGGAGCCCAATTTTTGGGACGGCGGGGGCTTTTACCAGGGCCAATCCGCCCCCCTGCTGCGGCCAAATATGACCGCCGTAGGCGCGGCGGTCGTCGCCGGCCTGGTGGTTGGAGCCGGAGTAGGCATGGCCAACTTATCTCAGAAGAAGCAAAGCGAAGCTGCCGGTGAAGCAGCCGAGTCTGAGCCGAAGGAAGAATAGGAGGGCATGATGAATTGGACGAATATTCTTGAATTTGCTCGCGGGCCTTTCTTCCAGGTTGCGCTGCTGGTTTTCATCGCGGGAATGGTCTACCGGCTGGTGCGGGTGCTCAGCCTGGGATGGAAGCCCGACCGCATCCCGGCGCGCGGCAGCAAGCTGGGCGGCGCGGCGCTGACTTTCTTAAAGAGCGTGATCATCTGGCCGTTTATTCCGTGGGTTAAAAATACCTACAGCCGCAATCCGGTGATTTATCTGGCGGGCGGGTTGTTCCACCTGGGTCTTTTCGTGGTTTTAATCCTCGGCACAGCCCACATGCTGGCCTGGAAAAGCCTGTTAGGCTTTGGCTGGCCGACCCTGCCGCTGCCCATCGTAGATTGGTTGGCCGCGGTGAGCATCGTGGCGATGATCGCGCTGTTTATCAACCGTCTGGTCAACCCGGTCTTGAAACTGATCAGCGGGCCGGCCGAATGGCTCAACCTGCTGTTCGTCTTCCTGCCGATGGTCACCGGCTATATCATGACCCACCATCTGTGGTTCCCGTATGAGGTGCTTTTCAGCCTGCACATGCTGGCGGTGGATGTCTTATTAATCTGGATCCCGCTCAGCCGCATTTCACACTTCATGTTCTACTTTTTCGCCAAGGCGATCCATGGGGCCGACTTCGGCAAACGGGCCGTTACGCCGTAGAGGGAGATCAATTATGGAAGCAAAACTCGCTCAAAAACCGGCTCAGACAGCCATGCATACGTTCGTTAAAGAAACCGGCGGCTGGGTCGCTTCACAGTTAGAAGCCTGCACGCGCTGCGGGATGTGCGCCGAAGCCTGTCATTTCTACCAGGCTACCGGCAACCCGGAATTCGCTCCGGTGTGGAAAATCGAGCTGCTCAAGCGCGCATACGAACAGCGTTTTACCCTGGGCGGCATGCTGAAAGTCAGGTTGGGAATGGAGAAACCGGTCAGCGACGACGACCTGACCCACTGGAGCAAGATCGTCTACGAAGCCTGCACCCTGTGCAATAAATGCTCGATGGTCTGCCCGATGGGCATCAGCCTGGGACCATTAATTCATGAGGTGCGTTCGGGCTTTTCCGAGGCGGGTGTCGTCCCGGCCGACCTGAAAGCCGCGGTGACCAAGCAGTTGAACGAAGGCAGCCCGCTGGGGGTAACCGACGATGTTTTTGAAAGCCGCCTGGAATGGGTGACAGACGAATGGGAAGTGGAAATTCCGGTCGATGTCAAAGGGGCAGACACCCTGGTGGTTTTCAGTTCAATCGAAATCATGAAATTCCCTGAGAATCTGGCAGCCATCGCCAAAATCTTCAATACCGCCGGCGAAAAATGGACGGTCAGCACCAAAGGCCGTGAGGTGGTCAACTTCGGTTTCTACGAAGGCGATGCCAAACTGACCAAACTCTTCCTCCAGCGCGTGTTTGACGCGGTCAAAGAGCTGGGGGTCAAACGCCTGGTCGTCACCGAATGCGGGCATGCTTACGATGCCCTGCGCTGGACCTCATATAACATAATGGACGTGCCGCAGGGGCTGGAAATCACCCACATCGTGGGCGTGATCGGCGAGTACGTGAAAACCGGACGGATCAAGCTCAAAGCCGGCGCGTATGACGACACCCCGATCACCTTCCATGACGCCTGCAAGATCCAGCGCCGCGGCGGTCATATCCAGGAACCGCGCGATATCTTAAACATCCTGGCGCCAAATGCTTTCAAAGAAATGACGCCCAACCGCGAAGAAGCGGTCTGCTGCGGCGGTGGGGGCGGGGTCATCGCCATCAAAGAGGCCGACCCGGTGCGCTACGCGGCCTTTGAACTGAAGATCGATCAGATCCGCAAGGCGGGCGCGAAAACAGTGGCAATGGCATGTTCCAACTGCCGCCTGCAGTATACCGACTGCGTACAGCATTTCAACCTGGACTTCAAGGTCGCCGGCCTCAGCCAAATGGTCGCCGATGCCCTGGAGGAATAGTGAGGTAACCATGGCACAACAACTCGTAATTGATCCCATCACTCGTATTGAAGGCCACCTGCGCATCGAAGCCGCGCTGGATGCCAGCAACAAGGTCACCCAGGCCTATTCCTCGGGGACCATGGTGCGCGGCATCGAAATCATCCTGCGCGGGCGCGATCCGCGTGAAGCCTGGGCATTCGCCCAACGCGCCTGCGGGGTATGCACCACCGTGCATTCCTTCGCGTCAATCCGCTCGGTGGAAAACGCCCTGGGCATCCAGATCCCCAAAGCGGCCAACCTGATCCGCAACCTGATGATCGCCCAGCAGTACGTGCATGACCATGTGATGCATTTTTATCACCTGCATGCCCTGGACTGGGTGGACGTCGTCTCCAGCCTGAAGGCGGACCCGGCCCAGACTTCAGCCATCCAGCAGAAGATCTCGTCCTGGCCCAACTCATCCCCGGCTTACTTTGCCGGCGTACAGGCCAAGGTGCAGTCCATCGTGGACAGCGGGCAGCTTTCCATCTTCGCCAACGCCTATTGGGGCCACCCGGCTTACAAGCTGCCGCCCGAGGTCAACTTGCTGGCAGTGGCCCACTACCTGGAAGCGCTGGATTGGCAGAAAGATGCCACCAAGATCCATACCATCTTCGGCGGAAAGAACCCCCATCCCAACTTTGTGGTGGGCGGGGTGCCGATGCCTATCGACCTCAACAGCGATACAGCCCTGAATGCCGAGCGCCTCTCGATCATCAGCAATTCGATCGACCGCATGGTGGCCTTTGTCGACCAGGTGTACCTGCCCGACCTGCTGGCGATTGCCCCCTACTACCTGGAATACGGCGGGTTGGGCGAGGGTCTGGGCAATTTCCTGACCTGGGGCGAATTCCCCGGAGAAGACAACAGAGATCTCTCGAAATTTTTGGTGCCTAGAGCGGTGATCCTCAACCGCGACATCAACAACATTCAGGTGCCGGACCCCAACGATTTCAACAAAATGCAGGAGTTCGTCGCCCGTTCCTGGTACAAATACGGCGCAGGCGACCAGGCCGGGCTGCATCCCTGGCAGGGCGAAACCACCTTCAACTACACCGGCCCCAAACCGCCTTACGATCTTTTGAACGTGGACCAGAAGTATTCCTGGCTCAAGGCGCCGCGCTGGAACAATACCCCTATGGAAGTGGGCCCGCTGGCCCGCGTGCTGGCGATGTACGCCACCGGGCATGCCCAGACCAAAGACCTGGTGGATCTGGTGCTGAAAACGCTCAACGTACCCATCGCCGCCGTCTTCTCCACCCTGGGGCGCACCGCGGCGCGCGCGATTGAAACCAAGGTTTTCGCCGATACGATGCGCACCACTTACAACGACCTGATCGCAGAGATCAAGGCCGGCAACACGCGCACCTTCAATGGCGATAATTGGGAACCCGCCACCTGGCCGGCCCACGCCGAGGGTTTTGGCTTTATGGAAGCTCCGCGCGGCGCGTTGGGCCACTGGATCGTCATCCAGAACGGCAAGATCGAAAACTACCAGATGGTCGTACCCACCACCTGGAACGGTTCCCCGCGCGACGGCAAAGACCAGCCCGGGGCGTATGAAGCCTCGCTGGTGGGGACCACCCTGGCGAAACCGGAATGGCCTCTGGAAATCCTGCGCACGATCCACTCCTTTGACCCGTGCATGGCCTGCGCCATCCACATGGTCGATGCCACCGGCACAGACCTGGGCGAAGTCGGCATCGGCTTGAATGTGTGCGTCGAATAACCGCGATGGCGAGCCCTGATCGAAAAATCGTGTTGGGCCTGGGCAACCTGTTAAATAAAGATGAGGGGCTGGGCGTTCAAGCAGTCAAGCTGTTGGACGCCCAGCTTGGCCCCCAGGACGGTGTGGAACTGCTCGACGGTGGTGTGCTGGGCTTATCCCTGCTCACCCTGGTCGAGGAATGCAGCCACCTGCTGATCCTGGATGCGGTGGATGCCAACCAGCCAGTGGGCAGCGTGATCGAGCTGGCGCGCGATCAAATCCCGCTGTATACCGGCATCAAGCTGTCGCAGCACCAGATCACCTTTCAAGAGGTGCTCGGCCTGGCGAAGATGCGCGGCAACCTGCCGGTTAACCTGCACCTGATCGGCATCCAGCCCAAGGATCTCTCGATCGGTCTGGATCTCAGCCCAGAGATCACCCAGGCCCTGCCGGAAGTCTTGCGGCGCGCCGCCATGGTCTTGCAGGACTGGAAGTTAATTAATTAATCTCACAGGGTGATTTTTCGCGCAATGCGCGAAAAATCACCCTGTAGTTTGTATAGAAGGAGAATTGTTATTCTATGGACTATTTATTCCTCGACTCCGTCAGCTGGCAGCGCAGCCAGTCTCTGTACCACGCCGCCGCTTACCTGGAGCGGGAAGTGCTGCTGATTCTGCGCCCGGCTACCCCCTACGTTTGCCTGGGGTTCCACCAGGACGCCGGGCAAGAAATCGACCTGGATTACGCCCAGGCCCAAAATATCCCCGTGTTCCGCCGGGAAGTGGGCGGCGGTGCGGTGTACCTGGATGGGCAGCAGCTTTTTTACCAGCTTGTGCTGCGCGCCGACCATGCCGGGCTGCCTGCCAATAAAGGCGAGTTTTACCGCAAATATCTCCAGCCGGTGGTGGATACTTACCGCGAATTTGGCGTGCCCGCTGAGTACAAGCCGGTCAATGACATTATCGCCAACGGGCGCAAAATTTCAGGCAACGGCGCGGCCCAGATTGAAAACAGTATTGTCCTGGTCGGCAACTTCATCCAGGATTTTAACTATGAAATGATGACCAGGGTGCTGCGCGTGCCGGACGAGAAGTTCCGCGACAAAGTATTCAAAACCATGAGCGAGAACCTGACCACCTTCTTGCGTGAAACGGGCAAGATACCGGCTAACAGCGACCTGGCGCAGGCTCTGGTGAAGCGTTATGAGCCGCTGCTGGGCAAGATGATACCCCGCGAGCTGGATGCTGAACTGGCTGATAAAGCGGATGAACTCTTCGCGGAGATGCATACCCCAGAATGGCTGCTGGCAAACGACCGCCGCCGCCCGAACGCCGCCCAGGTTAAAATCGCCGAAGGCATTTTTGTCGTTCAAAAGATGCTCAAAACCCCGGGCGGGTTGGTGCGCATGACCGCCGTGAACCGCGACGGGCTGCTTTCCGACGTGCACATCTCTGGCGATTTCTTCTTTTTCCCGGCCCGCATCCTCCCGGATCTGGAAACCTCCCTGCAGGATGTCCCCTGCCAGCCGGAAGCGATCAGCCAGGCCGTCGCCAGCTTTTACACCGAGCGCCAGGTCGAATCCCCCGGCGTGACCCCGGCCGATTTTGGCCAGATGTTCGCGAATTAGTTTTTCATTGAATAAAATGCGGCTGGCGCGTGCGCCAGCCGCATTTTATTTTCTTGTTTAACCAACGATGCGCACCCCTTTGGCAAAATCCAGGATCAGGGTGTGCCCGCCAAAATTGATATCCACCTTGCCAGTATTAAACTCGGCGGTGGCATACGGGTTTTGCCAACGCGGATAATCCCGTAGGGCAATATCCTTTCCATCCACGGTCAGCGGTCCATCCCACCCAAAACTTACCTGCCCGATCCCCGGGGCAAAGTAATTGACCTGCAGGCCGTCGATCTCGACCCGCGAGGTAGCGATCGATTTTACAAAATAATCGAAAGAGCTGTTGACCGCCTTGCGCCCCAGCTGGCACAGCCACACGTTTTGCAGCCCCAACGCGATCACCTCCTGACCGGCATCCGGACCTTCCTTCTGCCAGAGGTAGGGCTGGTGAGAATACAGCGCCACATACCCATCCCCCTTGCGTCCAAAAATCCAACCGCCGCCGCTGGCCGCCGCCAATTCCCTGACCTCATCGAACGCCCAGCGCGGGAAATAAGCGTGGGTGAAGCCGTAATGGCGGCTCTCCAACGGTTTGGGGCTGGGATGGCGGTCGATATTATAGATCGAGACCAGCAGGTTGCGGTACTGCGCGGTGCGCGGGAAGCGGCCCTGGGATGCCCAATAGCTGGGCCGCTGGCTGTCATCCTCCTTCAGACCGTCCGGGTTGGTCACAAAAACCACCGCGTATGGGCCGAGGGTCGCCTGCCAGATGTGCTGCTGGTAGCCTTTTTCACCTTTGCGGTAATCCTGGGCGCTGGAAAGCATACCCTCCGGCGTGCGGAAGGTGATTTTGTTGACCTCAGACATGATCGTCCCGTTTGAATCGGGGTTGAGCAGGCTGGAGGCAGGCCCAAGCAGCCCCACCGACTGCAGCACTTTGGCAAGGTCCTTTAAATCCTTGAAATCGGGGTAATTCCACAGGTTCCACTGGTCGGCGGTGCGGATGGTCAGGTCAATGACCTTGGGGTGGGTGAAAGCGCCCATCGCCCACCAGATTTCCACGTCTTTCACATCGCTGAAACTCAGACCGTACTGGCTTGCGGCTTCATCCGTGATCGGGATCGATTGGCGCTCGAGGTTTTGCATTTCAGAAGGCATATCCAGGGCGAGCTCTTCGATCACCTGCGGCAGGCGGTAGCTGCTCGTGACCAGCGCCGCCTCGGACATGCCCAATCCTTGAAAGCGGCCCAGGCCCCAGGCCAGGGCCTGCAGGGTGACGATACTGTCTCCCGCCGAGGATTTGACGTGGTACGCCACGGCCCGTCCGTGCGATGTGCCGTACTGCCCGTAGAAGGAATCGACGGCGATATCGAAGAAAAGCAGGTCGACCATCATCATCGCCAGGAGCGCGATCTGGTTGTCCTGCGCAAAATCGACCAGGTTGAGCAGGGCCGAAAAATCCATATTGTAATAAACCACCGAATCCCACTCTGCCATCCCGGTGCGAGCCCGCCAATCGATCCAGCGCCGGATTTTCTGAGCGGCATGCTCCATATGCCAGCGCCCGGTCTGCCCATTGTTGGGAAAGACCGCGTCCTGATAGAGCTGTCCCGCCAGGTATTCAGAACTCCAGGCCAGAATCTGGTGGTTTTCCGTCCATAATTCCATCAACGTCTGGTTGGGTTCATCCAACCAGTATTTAAAATTGAGCATGGCCTGGCGGATGGCGACTTCCTGGTCGAAGGTGAGCTTGCCAGATCCCAGGTAGCGGTACATCAGGCGCACCAGCCCGCTCATGGTGAAATCGGCGGTATCCTCGCGCGCATTGACAAAATCCAGGGCGTTTTGCAGGGCCGGGGCGGAGACCGAATCGATGGCGCCCGCTTCGAGCTTGACCAGGTCGGTAAAAATCCCCCCGCGGTCGTCCGCGGTCGGTTGGACAGCCGCATAATCAAAGAATAATTTTCGCCGTTCGTTGAAAGTCGCCGCCGGCGGCGTGTGCATAAAGCGCGTATCCCCGGCCTGCGGCTGGCGGGGAACCGCATCGCCCGTGCGCAGTGGGGGCCATTGCGGGCTGGTAGCCGTACGCTGATCCACAACCAGCAGCCCGGCGGCGGCTGCCGTCAGGGCGGCTCCGGCAATCAATTTACGGCGGGAAATTTTAATCGTCACTCCACGCTCAACCTTTCGATCATCATCTGGCAGGGCATCGTCCAAAGATCAACCCCTTGGGTGGGTTAATCTTAATCCGGGATCTCCGTGCCCTCCGTGGTTATCTTAATGGGATGGCATTCAAATTCCTGACGGTAGCCATCCAGAATCTGGTTCAGATGGCGGCGCAGGTTGTGCAGCCACTCTGCTTCACCTGCCAGCGGCCCGCCAGATAAAGAATGGGCAATGCGCGCAAAACTGACCAGGTTGTGCCAGCGCAGAAAGAGCGGGATCTGGCGGAGGGCCGCCTCACCAATCGGGCGCTGCGAGCGGTAGCCGTCCACAAAGGCCTGAAAACGCTCGTCCTCCAAATTTACTCCCGAACTGCGGTCCGCGAACAGGTCGCGCAAGGCAAAAGCGATATCCGCGGCGAACCAGTGCGGCCCGCAGTCGTCAAAATCCAGGATGGCGGGGGTCGCCCCATCCCAGCAAATATTATCCAGCTCGAAGTCGTAATGGATCGTGCCGAAGGAATCCCCAACAGGCAGCCCGGAAAAGGCCCGCTGCACGGTCTCCCATTCGCGCCGGGCGGCGCTATCCGCCGGCGGCAGGCCGGCGCGCGCCATAGTTGACCAATCCTGCCAGGTGGGGCGGTGCTGGGGGCGAAAACCCTGGGCGGCCTGGTGCAGTTGGCCCAGGCTGCGCCCCCAGCGCACAAATCCCTGCGCGTCGAGCTGGTCGAATTCCAGATGGCCGCCGGGCAGGGCTTCAAATAATACCGCGTGGAACAAACCCAGATCGGTCGGGATACTTTCCACGGGTCTGCCGGCCCGGGAGGACAGCGGCAGGGCAGCCCGCACCCCGCGCGCGGAGAGGTATTGGATAAATTCCAGCTCGCCGGCAACCGCCTCGGGAGAGCGCTCGCTGGCATGGTTGAAGCGCAAAAAAGCCTTGAACCCGGCGGTCTGGACCACGCACACAAAATTAGCGCTGGCGCGCAGGATGCGCACATCGCCCGCGGACCCCACCCAGGCAGCGGCGATCTGGTCGGCGACCGGGCTGCACTGCTCGCCGTCGACCGTGTCGAAGAAGCGCTTCATCAGGCCCAGATGCATCATGACTGGGGTTTCGGGAGCAGACTGGCGGACTCGGCGTCAAGGTACAGGCGGCAGTGGCTGGCTTTACGCAGCAGGGATGCCGGGCAGGTTTCGGTAAGCGGCCCATTCAAAGCCGCGCGCACGGCCTCGGCCTTGCGCGCTTCCGGCACAATGCACAGCATGGCTTTGGCCGCCATCAGAGCCGGGATGGTCATCGTCAGGGCATGGGTCGGCACGTCCTTCAGGGAAGAAAAATGGCCTTCCCCCACCTGCTGGCGGCGGCTTTTTTCGTCAAGCTGCACGATTTTTACCCGGGCCGGGTCGCTGAAATCGGCGTAGGGCGGGTCGTTGAACGCCAGGTGGCCGTTTTCGCCGATCCCCAGGCAGCACAGGTCCGCGGGGTGATTCTGTAAAAGAGCGGCGTAGCGGCTGCACTCCGCCCGCAGGTCGGCGGCATCCCCGGCAATGCCGTGGAAAGCCGCGGGTTGGACGCGGTCGATGATCTTTTCGCGCAGGAAGCGGCGGAAGCTGGCGGGATGGTCAGGCCGCATGCCGGCATACTCATCCATGTGGAAAACCGCGATTTTCGACCACTCCACGCCCGGCAGCTGGCCAAGGGCCTGGAGAAAGGTGAGCTGCGAGTTGCCGGTGGCCAGCACCAGGTTGGCCTGTCCCCGCCCGGCGATGGCCTGCTGCAGGATCTCAGCCGCCCGTTGGGCGGCCGCCTGGCCCAAAGCCAGGTTGGTTGCATAGACTTCGACGGGAAGCTTTTCCACAACAAAAGCACGATCAGGTGGTGTCATAGAAACCTCTGGAAATAAAACGTTTGGAGCACATGACGCTCCAAACGTATTTTAGCAGATAAGTGGGTTGAGGGGCTCTCGCCGCGCCTTTGAACCAGCGTGAGCTACTGGATGGTCAGCGTCACGGATGCCAGGCCGCGCGGTTGGCCGTTGGCGGCATTGATATCCACCACATCCAGGCGTACGGTGCCCTTGAGGTCCGCGGGAAGCTGCAAGTTGGTTTCAAAACTACCCGCACTGCCGTATTCACCCTGCACCGCCATGGGCAGCTCCAATACCAGACCCCCGCCGGGGTCGTAGACCCGCACCACCAGGTTCTTCTCAAACGGCATTTGCGAGGTTATTCCTTTCAACAGCAGGCTGCTGCCGGTCACTGCCCCGTCTTGAGGAGAATCGAGGGTGATCTTGTTGGGGTATATATCGACCGGCAAATTGGGCGCGGAGGCTAAAACCTTATCGCTGACCACCACCAATTTGCCCGCCTGGTAGCGGTAGACCGTGACGGCATGCTGGGTCGGGCAGCACAACGGATCGGTCGGGCTGTGCCGCACCACTTCCAGGGTGATCAACCCTCCGGCGATGGATAAGTTTTTCTCGCCCAGGCGATCTTCCAGGAAAAGGTCGGCAGCCTGGACCGCCTGGCCATCCTGCGAGAGCACTACCAGCAGCTCGTGAAAGGTACCCGATCCGCCAAAATTGGCCGCCAGGGTCACGGCAGCGTCCGGCACGCCATCCCCGTTCAGATCTCCCAGGGCAGCCTGCACAAGCTGTCCGGAAGCTGACAGATTATGGGCAGAATCATTCACCGTGAAGCTGCCATTGACCAGGGTGACCTGCATGCCTCCGGAGGAACTCGAGCGTGTAGGTGAAATTGCGCAGCAGCTCCAGAGTAATTTGTTGGGTCGCAGGCTCGACAGACGGTAAAATGACCACGCTGGTCGAAGTGGATGCCACTGGGAGTGCGGTTGCGGTAGGTATAGGAGCAGGGGTTGCGGCCGGAGTGCAGGCGGCAGCCAATAGTACAATCAGCAGGTACACGGGCAAGAATTTCAAAGATTTTCCATAAAACAATCCAATCAAGCGCACATTATAGACGAAAACCAGTCAAAATTGTTCCACCAATAATACAGGCACGCCGTCTGGTGCGCCTGTATCGATTGGCCGCAAGCCGCCAATTGAACACTAATTTTTAAATTTCCACACTGCCAGACCGAAGAAAGCCGCCGCGTATGCCAGCAAGGCTGCCATCGGCAGCAGGACCGAAACGCCGCCCAGCCCACGCAGCAGGATGTTTTGAAAGCCGGTCATCGCCCAGGCGCCCGGGGTCAGCTTGCCGATCGCGGCGAAACCTGCCCCCGAGGTTTCCAGAGGGAACCAGGCCCCGCCCACCGCGGACAGGACAAACATAAAGACCATCGTGATCAAGATCACCCGGTCTTCACCGCGGGCTATCACCCCAATCATCAGCCCCATGCAGGCTATCCACAATGCCACGGCGACCATCACCAGCAGCACTGCCAGCGGTTCGCGGAAGTATTCTACTTTTAATGCCAGCTGCCCGAAAACAACCAGGATCGTCTCCTGCAAAAAGGTGACGGCAAACATGGCCAGCAGGTGCCCAGCAATGATCCCCGCCCGGTTGAGCGAAGTGGTGACCATGCGCTCCAGGGTGCGTGATTTGCGTTCCAGGACCAGCAGGTTGGCCGAATTGGTCAGGCCAAAGATGGCAAACATGACCAGAATTCCCGGAGAGGTCTGGTTGTACGGGTTGCCAGCCAGGTTGAAGCCGGTGGAAGCGGCCCCCTGGGCCATTTCCATTTTGATCTGCGGACCATTCTCGGTCACCTGCTGCCATAAGTCCATGGCTGCCTGGAAAGCGGCGGCGTTTTCCGCCTCGGGATCCACTTTTCCCGCCGGCAGGGAAGCGGTATGCAGCACGGCGGTCTGGGCGGCGCTCATCAGGCGGGTCACCTCTCCCTGGACGATCTGCAAGACCGTCTGGCCCTGGCTGCTCAGCGGGTCGGATATCAGCAGGATCTGCGGCTGGCCTCCCGCCAGCACCTGCTGGCTGTAACCGGCCGGGACAAACACGGCCGCGGCCAGTTCGCCGGAAGCCACCTGTTGGGCGACCGCCTCGGGCTGGTCGGCGCCCACATCGATCAGGCGCAGGCTGCCGCCAGCCGACAGGGCCTGGAAAAGCTGGTCGGAAGCCATGCCTTGCGCATCCTGGCTGGCCCACCCTACTGCCAGGCGCGGGTCCACCGGCTGGGCGGCATCTTTATAGGTCAGGGCCATCAACAGCGTAAAAACAATCGGCATAATCACCAAAAACAGGGCAGAACGCTTATCGCGAAAGAGTTGGGTCAGATCTTTGATAGCGATATCCAGAATTCTCATTTCAACCTCCACACTTGGTCAGCATTGTTTCGAACAAAGGCAGGTCAGTCAACCGCCGTCTCAGGCAAACCGCCGGCGGAAAAGAGCTGCCCCGGCGGCAAACATTACCAGGCTCATCCCAGCCAGCACAACCAGCGGCAGGAGCAGATCGGCCGGGGCGGCACCCGCCAGGGTCAACTTCCAGGAACGCAGCACCCAACCCTGCGGAGTAAAGAGCGCGATCGTGTCAAAAATGGGCGGCATACCGGTTACGGCCACGGTCATCAAGCCGCCGAACATGCCCAGCGCACTCAACCCACCCCCCAACACGGGTCCCGCCTGGCGACTGTTCTTGATCAACGAGATCAGCAGCACACCCAGGCTGGTCGCCGCCAGTACCTGTCCAACCAGCGCCAGGAGCACAACCAGCGGGTTGCCCCAATTCACCTTGAACAGCACGATCCCCGCCAGGATCATGACCACGCCTTGCACGGTCACCATCAGCAGCACGGCCAGGAATTTACCGGCCAGGATCGACGTGCGGCTGGTGGGTGTCGAGAAGATGCGCGCCAGGGTGCCTTCTTCATCCTCTCTCAGGATCGACATCATCGAATACGCCCCGGTGTAGAAACCGAAGAAAATCGCCATGCCAGACAGGATCATCGCCAGAACTTTGGTCATATCGACCCCCTGGCTGGGGCTGGCGCCGGTCTGGGTAGGCGCCTGGTTGACCAGGGCCGATTGAGGATTGTTGTACAAAGAGCTCTGGAACCCGGTATACCAGGTTTGATAGGCTTGCAGGATCGCAGCGGAGGAATTTTCCGGGTTCAACCCCAGGGCAGCGCTGCGCTGCTGGCTTGTCTGCATGGCAATCCTGGCGCCTGAAGCGCCGTCCACCAGCATGCTGACCATATTGCGCACGATTTGCGGACTGACGGTCAGGGTTGGGTCCTGCAGGATGCGCACCTCTGGCCGGCCTGCACCGCTGAGGATCGCCTGGGCAAAACCGGGAGGCACGATCACCGCCACGCCTGCGTTCTGGGCGTTGACCGCGGCAACTGCATCCGCTTCGCTGGCAGCCGGAGCGGCCTGGAGCAGGTTGGCCACGCCGGGATCGTTGAGCATTTGCACCAGCAGGCTGCTGAAATCCGGGCTGCCTGCCGGAGGGGTATCCTGGTTGACCACCAGCACCCGGGTAGCCGAGAATGCTGGCTGCTCGCTGGAGCCGCCGCCGCCGAAAGCCAGATAAATCAGCCCGGTGATCAGCAGAGGAACAAAGAACATCATGCCGATGGCGAAGGCGCTGCGAAAATTGCGCAGCATATCTTTAAGAGCGATATCCAAGATTTTCATGAGCTTCCTCTCAGTCCCGCAGCGCACGGCCGGTCAAATGCAGGAAAACGGATTCCAGGTTGGGTTCTTTGATTTCCACCGAAGTGATGCGCGCCCCAACCTCACCGGCGCTTTCAAACAGGCGCGGCAGCACCCGGTTGCTGTCATCTACCAGCAGGGTGACGCTGCCGTCCAGGGAGGAGACCTGTGAAACGCCTTCTACCTTCTGCCAGACCGGCAGGATGCTTTCACCCTCCACGTTCAGCCCCAGGTCGATGCGCGTTTGCTCGCCCACCAGCTGGATTAATTCGTGGTAGGTGCCGTTGGCAACGACCTCGCCCTGGTCTACGATGGCGATGTGGTCGGATAATTCTTCGGCCTCTTCCATATAGTGGGTGGTATAAATGACGGTCATCCCCTGGCGGTTGAGCTCTTTCACGCTGTCCAGGATGTGGCGGCGGCTTTGGGGATCGATACCCACGGTGGGTTCATCCATGATCACCACCGAGGGCTTGTGCAGCAGAGCCGCGCCGATATTGACCCGGCGCTTCATCCCGCCCGAAAAGGTCCCCACCCGGTCGCGCTGGCGGTCGGCCAGGCCAATGATATCCAGCACCTCATTCACCCGCGCTTTTAGCGCCGCTCCGCGCAGTCCGTACATCTTGCCCCAAAATACCAGGTTTTCGCGCGCCGACAGATCGGGGTAGAGGGCGATATCCTGGGGTACGACCCCTAGATGGGATTTAGCCTGGAGCGGTTCGCGGCGAACTGAATACCCCATGATGGTGGCGTCGCCTTCATTGGGCTCGAGCAGACCGGAGAGCATGGAGATCGTAGTGCTTTTACCGGCGCCGTTAGGACCCAGCAGGCTGAGCACTTCCCCGGCCTGGGCGGTGAAACTCACCCCGCGCACCGCTTTGAGTTCGCCGAAATTCTTTTTTAGGTTCATGACTTCCACAGCATTTTTTGACATCGTTCATCTCTCCTGAAAAAATATACCTTGATCGGAATGGTTATAGGACGGGGATCAGTTCCAGCGAGACCAGGGGCAGGCCCAGGTCGCGGAATTGGGTCAGTAAGCCGTGCAGGCCAGCCTGGTCGGCAACCGGCGCGATCAATACGGTCAGAATGGCGCCGTTTTCCAGGCGTTCGACCGAGACTTCCATCTCGTCAGACTGCTGCAGCCAGTGCTCCGGCAGGCGGCCCGCCACCTGAATACGATAGGTCGCCGGTTGGTACAGGGATAGAATGGTGGGGTTTGGGTTCATATCCTCCTCGAAGGATGCGTGCATTGGATGTTTATAGAATACCCGAATTGCACCGCGCTTCCATCCCACGGGGGTACCATTCCGGTAGTACTCCCCATCCCACCGCGGGTGAATGGGGAGTACTACTTCATAGCTTTGAAATCCTGATTTTAACCAGCTCAATTAACAGAAAACCGGGACATTTAGGATTGAGTTTTCATCCCAAATATCCCGGTGAAGATATGCGCTTCTGCTACGCCAACAATTAATTTATCCCGGCTTGATATTCTGATTCACTCTGAAGAAATTATCTGGATCATATTTGCCCTTGATGTGCACCAGGCGAGTGTAATTTTCTCTATAAGTGGCCTTAATCCGGCTCTCGCCTTCATCCATCATGAAATTAACATAGGCGCCTCCTGCGGAGAATGGACGAATAGCATCCCATAAATCATTGGCCCATTTGGTGATCTTTTCCTTGTTTTCCGGTTTGGGATCTGCACCCACGATCACTTCTGCCCAATTTACATCTCTGAAACTGAAGGCCGTCTCATTTCGGTTGACGCGATGTACAGCTCCTGTGACAGGGTAAAAATGCACAGTTGACAGCGGCTTCGGCAGGTCCTGAGCAAAGCGGATGTGCGTATCGATCATTTTATCGCTCATTTCATTGATGAAATCGGCCTTCCAATAATGCTGCAGACCAGGCGGATAAATCGCGTCGAACATACGCTGCAAGTTTGGAAATGGAATCGTATTTGCATAATCCAGGATCGGCGGGCCAAATTTTCGGATCGGTTTAAATGCGTCTTCAGCCCTCTCAAGTGGGCCGGTGAAACACCACACGATCGCGCAAACAGTTTTATTGTGCAGTTCCTGCGGGAAAATTGGTACTGGTGGGACCACGACAAACCCAAACCACCCGTTAAGACCATCCGGCGCTTTCAGGATGAAGTCCTGGTAAAACTGCATAACTTCTTTGGCACGCTCAAGGGGCCAGAACATCGGTCCACCATACACATTGGAGATGGGATGTAAGCGGAAATTAAAGGAGGTGACCACGCCAAAATTTCCACCCCCTCCGCGTATTGCCCAGAAAAGATCCTGGTTTTCTTCTGAACTGGCATTCACGATATGGCCATCTGCCAAAACCATCTCCGCCGACAGCAGATTATCAATCGTCAGTCCGTACTGGCGGGTCAGGTAGCCTATTCCTCCACCCAGGGTCAGGCCGGCTACCCCGGTCGTCGAGATGAAACCGGTGGGGGTGGCCAGTGAATAGACGTGCGTGGCATGATCCAAATCAGCCAGGGTTGCCCCACCTTGCACCATGGCGGTGCGTTTTTTGGGATCAACCTGGACAGCGGACATCGAGGAAAGATCGATCACCATGCCATCGTTCACTGAACCCAGTCCGGCTACATTATGCCCTCCTCCGCGCACCGCTACCTCCAGTTGATGCTCGCGCGCAAATTGGATGGATTGGTTCACGTCGGCCGTATCCATACAGCGCACGATCATCGCCGGATATTTATCGATCATCGCATTGTACAACTGGCGGGAGCTTTCATAATCGCTGTCTTTTGGCAGAATGACCCGCCCACATAATTTATCTGCTAGTTTTTGAGCCTCTGTTTTATCTATAACGAGTGAAGCTTCTTTCGTATGAGTTGTGTTTGGCATATGGGACTCCTATATAAATCATCTGACCTTAGCCAACCTCATCGCGGAGGTTGGAGGCTCCTGGTAAAGAACGGTCTTCTTAATATAACCATTTAGCGCTCCAATTCCGTTCCAACAGCCGCTCCAAAGAAGCATATAAGGAAAAATTTAATATAACTTTTACAAAATTTGTTATAATTAATGAGGGATAGTACATTCAGCTTAGAAATGGCTTTTAAAAACCCGGGAGTTTAGATTGGCGACCCTGAAATTATTTTTATTGGGTGCGCCGAGGGTTGAAATAGGGACTCAATCAGCGCCCCTCCACCGCAGAAAAGCATTAGCATTACTCGCTTTTATCGCCGCCAATACAGATAAGCAGCGGCGCGAAACACTGGCAAACCTTTTTTGGCCTGACAGCCCTCGCGAACGGACTCGATCAAATCTAAGACGTGATATAAGCGCTTTGCGTAAAGGTCTGGGTGAAAAGTGGTTTCAAATCGACAATAGCACAGTTGCTTTGAACCCCGCCTCAGGTTATTGGCTCGACACGCAGGCATTTCAAGCCTTGCTGATGTCTCATCTTGGCCCGCCGTCTGTCTCCCAGTTAACCGAAGCAGTGAAACTATACCGCGGAGAATTTTTAAAAGGATTCTCCCTACCGAGATGCACAGAATTTGACGAATGGCAATTTATGAAAGCCGAACATTACCGGCAGGCTTATACCCGAGCTCTGGAGCAGCTCATCAAGATAATGTGCCAGCGCAATGAAAGTGCTGGGGCTATACTATATATTTTGAAATTACTGGTGGTAGAGCCGCTGAACGAGCATGCACATCGTATGCTGATCGAACAATACGTTACTTCCAATCAAATAAATGCCGCATTACACCACTTCAAGCATTATGAACATTTGCTGAAAAATGAACCCGGCATTCCACTTTCATTGGAAACAAAAGCCATTTACGAGCATATAGCTAAGATCCAGAAAAGGGTGGATGATTTTGTCAGATCAGCTTGAGCTGATGGGCGCGCTGCACGGCCTGCAGGCGGGTGGAAACCCCCAATTTGCCGTAAATGGAAGCGGTATGCTTCTTGAGTGTATTAACGGTGATATAACACCGCCCGGCGATATCCGCATTGCTGGCATCCGTCGCCAGCAGGTGCAGGATTTCCAGCTCGCGCGGGCTGAGCATTTCAGCCAGACCGGTGGGGATCGCTTCTTCCGGACCGGACGGGCGGGGAAAGGCCGCTAACAGCCGGACCACCAGCGCGCGGTTGTCGCCTTTTTCCAGGGCGGCGCTTAACAGGCGCGCCATGGGCTGGCCTTCGTCGAGGATGGTGCGCGTGTACCCCTCCTCCGCGACCTGCACCAGCACCCGGCTGAGCACTGCCAGGGCTTCATCCCGCTGCCCCGAGCCATCCAATGCCATCGCGCGCAGGGCATCCAGGCGCAGCCAGGCGCTGCATTGCCCGGCCTCTTCCGCCGCTGCGGATTGGGCGGATATGATTTCCACGGCCTGCGCGGCTTTGTTTTGAGCCAACCACACCCGGGCCACGGCCAGCGCCCGCTCGATAAATACCGGGGTCGCCGGACCCGGCAGACTTTCCGCAGCTGCCCTGGCCCAGGCCGCGGCCCGAGAAATTTGCCCTTCGGCCAGCCAGATCTGCGCCTGCCAGGCTTCGGCCAACGGAGAAACCACCGCCGGGACATTTTTTGCCAGTTCGTTCAAACCGGAAAGGGCCAAGCGCGCCCCTTCCAGGTCACCCTGGGCCAGCGCCAGGCGGATCTGGCAGGTATAAGCGGGAAGCTGCGCCTCCCAACTGTTCCACAACCTTCCCAGCTTTACCCCCCGCTCCAGGGCCTGCCGGGCGGCATCCAGATCGTTGCGCTCGTATGCCAGCGTGCCCAGACCGGCATAAGCAATGCCAAAGAACGCCGAGAAGGATTCTCCCTCCCGGGAAGCAATCTCCACTGCGCGCCGGAAGGTACCCTCCGCCTCACGCAGCCGGCCTAATGCAAACTGGATCTGTCCCAGGTGGCCCAGGGCCAGGGCAACGATGTGGATATTATTTGTTTTTTCTGCCAGGTCGCCGGCTTCTTCGAGCCCGCTCACCGCTTCTGTGGCCCGCCCTTGCATTTCGTGGGCCATAGCCACCATAAAAAGCATGGGCGGTCGCAGTATCCAGGGCAGGTTGTAGATATAGGGTTCGCGGTTGCGTTCCGCCACCAGATAAGGCAAAATCTGGGCATACTTATCCAGGGCTGCCAGGCGGCCGTGATCCAGCTCCATGCGGCTGCGCATCACCGTCAATTCCACCAGCATCCCTAATTGGACCCCGGGCAGCTTGCGCCGGGCGCTGTCATCCATTTCCAGAAATTTCGCCACGGTCAGCCCGGCCGCGCTTTCGGTGAGCTGGATCAGGTTCTCACACAAATCCAGCCGCCCGGTGGCGTTGGCCGCCCAACCCAGGGCGACGCACAAAGCCGGGTGGCCCGCCAGCACCGCCTGCGGCAGGCGCTCAGCCCACTCCTTCATCGTAGTCAATTCGCTGCGGATGAATAAAAAGCCTACCACCTGTTCCATAAGTCCAGCGGCCAGTTCCAGATCGCCGCTGGCCAGGGCATATTCGACTGCCGCCACCGGGTCATCGTGCTTCTGGTGCCAGCGGGCGGCGCGCATGTAGAATTCGTGCATCTCCTCCGCCCCAAACACCTGTCTGGCTCTCTGGCGGAGCAGTTGGGCAAATAAATGGTGGTAGCGGAACCATTCTCGCCGGTTGTCAAGGGGCGCCAGGAATAAATTGGCGCGGTCGAGATAATCCAGGATGGCGGCTGAGGTTTCCGCCGGATTGGTGGACGGCTCTTCCAGGGCATCGCACAACGGTGCGCAAAAACGCTCCAGGACTGACGTCTTGAACAGGAAGCGCTGCACTGCCGCTGTCTGGTGCTGGAGCACTTCTTCCACCAGGTAATCGGCAATGTAGCGGTCATCCCCGGTGAAAGCGGCGATAAACGTCTGGCGGTCGGCTGGCTGGCCTTGCATCGCCACAGCAGCCATCTGCAACCCGGCCACCCAACCCTCGGTGCGCTGCTCCAGGGCGATAATATCCTGCGCCGCCAGCGGCAGGCGCATGGCGTGTTGAAAGAATTCACCGGTCTCTTCTGAGGAGAAGCGCAGATCCCCGGCGCGCAGTTCCACCAGTTCGGCGCGCGCCCGCCGGCGGGCCAGCTGCAGGGGCGGGTCGGCCCGGGTCAGCAAGGCGATATGAATATCGGGGGGATTGTGGTCGAGCAGAAAATTAAGCCCTTCATGGATGGCGGGGTTCTCGATCAGGTGGTAATCATCCAGCAGGAGCAGCAGCGGTTTGCGGAATTGGATCAGGTCATTTACCAGGAAGATTAACAGCGACTCGACCGGCGGCGCAGGCGCATCCAGCGCAACATCCATATCCTGCCCCAGCGCCAGGTCTATCGTTTGCAGGGCCGCGATCAGGTAATGCCAGAAACGCAAGGGGTCGTTATCCTTCTCGTCCAGGCTCAGCCAGGCCGCGGGGAGGCCTCCGGTATGCGCCCACTCGGCCGCCAGGGTGGTTTTGCCAAACCCGGCCGGCGCCGAAACCAGCACCAGCTGGCAGCCCGGCAGCAGCCCCTGGCGCAGCCGCTCCATGAGGTGCGGCCGGCCGACACGGTTGGGACGCATCCGCGGCAGGTACAGCTTGGTGGCGAGTAAAGGAGGTGTCATCTATTCAATTATATATATAGACTACCCCAGAGGCACCAAGGCACAGAGGAACAAATCAAAATCTGTAATACTTATACCCAAAAAAGGTTCAATTTCTCCGTGTCTCTGCGCCTCTGTGGTAATGTCTAAATTACCTCTGAAAGATCAACAATCCAATCGTTGGCGTTGAAGCCCCGGTGCAGGGTGCCTACCGCGCGCAGGCCAAAGGTGAAGTGCAGTTCATCGCCGCGTTTAACCAGTTTGAGCAGCAGGCGGTTTGGCCCGGCTTTGAGATGCACGCGATGCACATTATTAAACGGCGCCCACCACACGGTTTCATCCACCTCGGCCACCTTTTCGCCATTCAGGTACAGGCGGTAGGCATCGTTGTTGCCGATTACCAGATCCACCTCGCGCTCCAGGGGCGAATCCACAACCCGCCACAAATAGGCGCAGTAAGGGCCGCGCAATCCGACCAGACGGGACAGGTCGATTTCGTGTTCGTAGGATGGCAGCAGCGCCGGGCGGCCCAATTTGCGCGACCAATCGTCGTAAAGCCGTTCCACATCCGGCTCGGGTTCCGGCAGGTAAGCCTGACCCAGGCGCACAAAATGCTGGTTGAAGCGCCGGTGGCGCTGGACGGGATCGTTTTCATCGGGCACGGCATCGTAATAGACCCCCAACAGCTTCCACAGCCCGGCCCCAGCCACACCAAAGGTAGTCTCAACCGCCGGTTGGGTATCCAGTTTCAGGCTGAACAGGTTGCGCATCGGCCAGACCTGCGGCGCGCGCGGGGCGTGCAGGGTCAGGGGAAAACTTTTTTGGGCGTTTTCGACCCGCACCGAATCAGGGACGACCGTCCAACCCGGCGGGGCCGAGCAGGTCAGCAGGGCACCTTCCGCCACGCGGCCCTCCACCTCCACCGTGACCTGCAGTGCTTCTCCAGGCGCTGCCGCGGGCAGGCCGGCATACTCTACCCGCAGGCGGGCAGCAGGAGCCTGAGCAGTCGCTGGCAGCGGCGCCAGGCGCGGCGCATCCTCGATCGTCACCCCCGTGCCGGCCTGAGCCGCCAGAAGCACGCCCATACGGGCTGTGTCGCGCGCCAGGGCGGTGAGGGTCATATCGGGACGGTGGTACTCGATGCCCATCACCAGCTCGTCCCCCACCGGCTGTTTGAGCGCCGCGGGGATGCGGCTGGCACCCAGAATCTGGCCCACCAGGGCTGCCGCGCTGGCCAGGGTGCAGTCGGTATCGTAACCGCAGCGCAGCGCCGAGAGCATCACCTCCTGCAAATCATTGCCGCCGAACAGCAGCCCCAGGAAGGTGAAGGGGACGTTGATCTGCGCGTCGCACGCCTCGGGAACGCCGGCCAGCGCCATCAGGCGGTCGCGGGCATCCCGCAGGCTGAGACCCTCAGCGTGGCATTGGAAAGCGGCCCGGGTCAGCACTTCAATCGGCGAACCCACCGGCAGGTAATGGATGAACATGTTGACCAGGCGGCGCACATCTGGCACGAAAAAGGCCATGGAGGCCATCGCCGCCAGCATCATTTCGGCTCCGATCGACTGCTCGCTGTGATCCAGCGACCCGTCCATGGCGGCATATTTCGCCGCCAGGTCCGGCGCGCCCGGAAAAACGTACCCCCACACTTCAGCTCGAATCGGGCAACCCTCTCCTGTCTCCCAGAACTGGTTGGCGAAACGCCCGGAATAGGGTGGGTGGATGCCCAGGCGCCAGTTGCGCCGAAAGATGCCGTATTCATTGAAGGGATACCAGCAGCCTTCCAGCCAGGCCGCCGCCAGGTCATCCGCGGTCAGCGCAGTCCCTTTTTCTTCCAGGACCTTGAGCCACAGCACCTGTAAATCCAGGTCGTCGTTGGGCGGCATGGCTTCCGGGAACATGGCTTCGGGGGCCAGCTCGATCCAACCCTTGTTGCCTTCGAAGCGGGCTCCAATCGTCCCGCCCATCGATTTTCCGATCCAGCCCCCCAGGATCGCATCCAGGTAGCGTTCATAAGACAGTTTCATCCGTCGCTCTCCAGGTACTTCTACTTTAGATTTCCTAAAAGGATCCCGCCGGCGGTCGCCAACACGCACCCGATCAGGGTCAGAGTCCCCGCCCGTGACCTGGCGGGGGGATCTTTCAGCAAGTAAATTCCCACCAGGCCGTTGACCACCACCGAGAGTTGAGAAAGGGTAAAACCCCGCCCGGCTCCAAGCTGTTCGACCAGCAGCAGCATGCCATAATTACCGATGCCCCACAGCAGGCCGGTAGCGCACACCCGCAGCACAGCCGCGCTGCTTTCCAAGCGCAGGGGTTGGCGCGCCAGGAGCACTAACAGGCTGCTGCCCACGAAGATGCCCACCGCCAGGGGAAATGCCGCCACCCACATCGAGACCGAGGCCAGTTTGATCGGGATAAAATAGCTGCCCCACAGCACGCCGGCCCCTATCGCGCTGAACAGGCCCATGCCAAAAAAACTCGCCGCGGGCTGCCGGTCTTTGCCGCCTTTGGCAAAGATGATCAACAGCACCCCGGCCAGAATCAATCCCAATGCGCCGGCCAGCAGGAGCAAGGTCCGCACATTGGCTGCCAGGAATTCATTAAAAATGAGCATCCCCCAGATAATGCTGACCAGCACATTCACCGGGGCCCAGATCCCAAAGGCGCGGGCCATGCCGATCTGGCTGGCGGCGGTAAAAGCTAAAAACCCGCTCACCGACCACACCAACCCGCCAATGAACGGCAGCCAGAAAACGTCCAGGGTCAGGGTGCTGGCGCCCTGGACCAACAGCACTACCGCCGCCAATACCAGGTTAGCCGCGGCTACATAAAAGGTGCGGATTTGCTGGTTTTTGAAGTGGATGTTCTGGGATGGGGCTAACCAGGTACCCCAGGCCAGAATGGTGACCACGGCGTAAAGGATGCCAAGCATATATTTTCAACTCAGGCAAGCAGGAATGGGAATACAAGGCCCGAAAACTCAATAAATTATAGTGCAAAACCCACTTTCCCGGACAGCACTTATAATAAATAATGAGTTCATCTTCTTTGGAGGTCAGCGTATGCTTCCCCAATTGGTTCCCCAACCCGTCAAGGTTCAGCCCCTGGCTGGAGAATTTATCCTCTCCCCGGACGCAGTTATCGCCGCGCAAGATGAGGCCGTGCCCGCCGCCCAACTGCTGGCGGAATGGCTTTCCCGGCCCACCGGCTACCGGCTGCCCGTGCAGCCATTAATCTCACCCGGCTTGCCAGGCATCCGCCTGGAAATCGACCTGTCCCTGGCGGCCCTCGGCCGTGAGGGCTACCGCCTGGAGATCAGCGGCAGCGGGGTCCTGCTGCGCGCTCCGGCTCCAGCCGGACTGCTGCATGCATCCCAAACCCTGCGCCAGCTTTTCCCATGCGAGATCTTCTCTGCTCAACCCCAGAATGGCATTTCCTGGACGCTACCTTGCGTGGGGATTGAAGATTGGCCGCGCTTCGGCTGGCGGGGCAGCATGCTGGACGTGAGCCGCCACTTTATGCCCCTGGAATTTATTGAGCGCTACATCGACCTGCTGGCGCTGCACAAAATGAATGTCTTCCACTGGCACCTGACCGACGACCAGGGCTGGCGGATCGAAATCAAACGCTACCCCCGCCTGACCGAGGTCGGCGCCTGGCGTGCCGAGACGATCGTCGGGCGCATGAGCCATGGTCAGACCGACTTCCAATATGACGGCATTCCCCACGGCGGCTATTACACCCAGGACGAAATCCGGCGCGTGGTGGAGTACGCCCGCCGGCGCGGGGTGCGCGTGGTGCCTGAGATCGAGGTCCCCGGCCACTCTCAGGCGGCGCTGGCTGCCTATCCCGAGCTGGGCTGTGGGCCAGAAGCGCTCCCGGTCGCCCGGCACTGGAGCATTTTTACCTATGACGTCTACAATCCCTTCGAACCGACCCTGGAATTCCTGGAAAATGTTTTTGGGGAGGTAGCCGATCTCTTCCCCGACCTGTTTATCCATGTCGGCGGAGATGAGGTGAGGAAGAAAGCCTGGCAGGAAGATCCGGCCGTCCAGCAGCGCATGAAGGATCTCGGGCTGGCGGATGAAAATGCCCTGCAGAGCTACTTCATCCGCCGCCTGGAAACGACCCTACAGGGACGTGGGCGGCGCTTGGTGGGTTGGGATGAAATTCTGGAAGGCGGGCTGGCGCCCAATGCCACGGTTATGTCCTGGCGCGGGGAAGCAGGCGGGATCGCCGCCGCCCAGGCCGGGCACGATGTGGTCATGGCGCCCAACACCTACACTTATTTCGATTATTATCAGGCCGCCGACAAACAGGCCGAACCGCTGGCCATCGGCGGTTTCGTGCCGCTGAGCAAGGTCTACGGCTACGACCCGATCCCGGCCGAACTGGCGCCAGACCAGGCCGGTCACGTGCTCGGGACCCAGTTCCAGATTTGGACGGAATACATGGGCGGGCCGGCCCAGGTCGAGTATATGGCCTATCCCCGGGCCTGCGCCTTGAGCGAAGTGGCCTGGTCGCCGCTCGCCGCCAAAGACTGGCCGGGCTTTACCGCCCGCCTGGCAGCCCACCTCAAACGCCTGGACGTATTAAAAGTAAACTACCGCGCCGCCGAGTGGGAATAATTTTTTAATGCTGTCGTGATGCTCCGCATCACGACAGCATTATTTAAATCAGCAGCGGCCCACGTCGCGCGCGATCGCCCGCACCTGCTTCACCAGCAGCGCGAAACGCTCGGGCTTGAGCGACTGGGCGCCATCCGATAACGCCGCCTCGGGGTTCTGGTGGACTTCGACGATCAATCCATCCGCCCCGGCAGCGATGGCTGCGCGGGCAATGGGGACGACAAATTCCCAACGCCCGGTGGAGTGGCTGGGGTCGAGCATGACTGGCAGGTGGGTTAACGATTTCAAAACCGGCACAGCGTTGATATCTGTGGTGTTGCGGGTGGTCGTTTCGAAAGTGCGGATGCCGCGCTCGCACAGCATGACGCGCTGGTTGCCGTGCGAAAGGATGTATTCCGCCGCCATGAGCAGTTCCTCGATCGTAGCGGAATTGCCGCGCTTCAACAGCACGGGCAGCATGCTTTCCCCGGCGGCATGCAGCAGGGCAAAGTTCTGCATGTTGCGCGCCCCAATCTGGAGCACATCCGCAAATTTTGAGACCAGCGGCACCAGCTCCGGCGTGGTGACCTCGGTCACCACCGGCATGCCGGTCAGTTCGCGCGCTTCAGCCAGAATTTCCAGACCCTCTTCGCCCAACCCCTGAAAGGTGTAAGGAGAAGTGCGCGGCTTGTAAGCCCCGCCGCGCAGCACCTGCGCGCCGGCTTCCTTGACTGCCAGGGCAGTTTCCAGCAGCTGGCTGCGGCTTTCCACCGCGCAGGGGCCGGCCATGATCACGATCTCATCCCCACCGACCTTGATCCCATCCAGGGGAAAGACCGTGTTTTCCGGTAAAAATTCGCGCGAAGCCGTCTTGTATGGGCGCGAAATCGGCATCACCCGGTCCACGCCTTCCAGGAAGATGTACTGGTCTCGCGTCTGGTAAGGGTCGTTGCCAATGACAGCGATCACCTTGCGCTCTTCACCGTTCAACACAATCGGCTTGAAGCCGTTGCCTTCAATTCGGTCCACCACCGCCTGGATCTGGGCCGGGGTCGCTTCGACGTTCATCACGATCATCATGCTGCACGCTCCTGTAATAACTTTCCATTTTATTATTTTGCCGATAATCGGCAAAATAAAATAAAAACACGATGCCGCTGGCATCGTGTTGAGGGACCTGAGGATCGCTTGCGTCCGCTTTACTACACCGCCGGCAGCCGGGTGGGCTGGGTGTGATAAAAATAAAAACGGAAGCTAAACCAGAATTTCATATTTTTTTACCGGGTATGTTCAAATACATACCAATCACCTGATATTCGTCAGAATTTGAACGATTATACTGCGATCATCTGCAAAGTCAAGCACCAAAATGAAGTCAAGTACGCACAAACGAAACCAGAATAAGTTGAGCTGGTCGTTGGGAGCAAATACTATTATCTGACCCCTGCCAGTTCATAGGAATAAAGTCAGGTGTTTTTTCGTTTGAGTAAAACATTCGGTGAAAGATGCCGCAATTGAGAGCATCTGGGAAGGTTTGAGATTTTCCTGGTGTAGGAACTGCGCCCCGACAGCTCCACTTTCGAGCTGTTGCATGGCCAGGAAAGTAACGGTTTCTAAAAAGGTGTATGTTACGGACAAGTTCTGGTCAACAGTATCCTTTAAAACATTAGAAACTAGCGCCAAGTTATATTCTCGGGCTGCCTGGATTAATAATGCGTCGGATAATACCAGTAATAGTTCTTGGTCCATTAGTGGAGCATCGACAATACAGCGGATCCAAGGGGCTTTCGGTTTTCCTGCAATACCGCTAAGCGATAGGCCATGCTCAACAACTTTCTCAAAGGGTGAAGATTCAGAGGAGACATTCGGATTCTTGAAATTCAGGGCATCCTTCTCCCTTCTTTGCTGTTCTTCCAGCTGATATCCAGGGCGATTATCCTCCCGGATTTTCTGGAGGAATTTTTTTATCCTTTGATTGGCGGTTTCACAACGTTCGATAACTGATTGGATATCGACAGCAGAAGGTTTGATAAAATCGCAAGTTGTATTTTCAGTCAGGCCGCCAAGCAAGACAGCGCAAAGAATCCCACCCACAAAATTCGTGTGGTAAAGGTATTGGAAGGCATATGCAGAAGCTTCGTCTCCTGACAGGCGAGCAAAATCAGACGGTATAAAACCAGGCCCAGGGAGGAAACCCAATTCATCCCAAACTTTATTGATCATGAACCAGGCGAATTGAGCATAGGGAGACATAAATCTACCCAGCAAGGCTGCATCGATGAGGAATTCACCGAGGAGATCAATATCCTCACTCATGATATGCCAGGCAATTGAATTATCGATCATTTGCGAAACATGATCGAAATCGAACGAGGAGAAGGATTCTTCTTGCGGACAGCGTCCAAAATCCGTGATATACATGAGCGAATGGGTGACTGCATAGGCATCCGCATTATCCATGTAAATCGGGTGAGCTTTGCTTCCCAAAATCGAAATTTGAACAAGATCGACGAAACCAGGGGGAGGTTGCGGATAAACCAGCCAGCGCACCCAGCGCACATCCATCATCCGAAAAGGACTTCGCTCTGCCGTTTCGGGAAAATTTTCATCCAACCCTTTCTTTACCAGGGCATACAAATCAGGATCAGTCACGCCCATTTCATGGAGAAAAATAATCCCTGCTCCAAGAGAAGCGGAAAGTTTTGGAAAGCGCATGAGAAGAATTCGGTTTCGCTCGGTTAATATATGGCGAGCCAGTTTCTCCTTAATTTGAAAGACTAGATGATCCAGTTCAGGCGGAAGGTGGTCAATCCTTGAGACGAGCATAACCATTAAGGCGCATTCGATTACGACTTTATCTACCAGCCGGAGCATGGGATCGCCGCTGTCTTCCTTCCAGAATGAGGTAAGAGTATCTAATCGGCCCAGATTTGCGTCGGCAAAGGCCAGAACTTTTTGCAGGCGTTCCATAATTTTAGCTTTATCGACCGAGGCCGTTCCAAAGGGGGCTGTTAGTTCAAAGCGCATGGTAGTTACAATTAATAGGCTTGAAAAGATTAGGGCAGCAGGTCTACCCGCTGCCCAAATCTATTTTAATCGAGAATGCAAATGGAATATCAACTTACCAGGAATGAACCTTTACCCACCTCGTTGCACTGCCCGGCCCGCAACTTCTTTCACAGCCAGGCTCGCCTCTATGACCCGAGATAAGGCCAAAATTTCATCAATCGAACTGATCGGACCGCGATGGATCAAGGTCACCCATGTGTAACAAATTAAATCCCATGGCTCATCCGATGCGCTCATCACGCCCGTGACTCCAGAGTTGATTATTTCCCTCATTGGCAGATCGAGATTAACCAATTTCGATTCTGCTACATTCTTCATTATCTTTTCGACCTCGAGATTACGGGACATTTTGTCTCCTTTTGATCTTACATAAGAATTGATTTGATATTTCTTAGATCGGATAAGTAAATATAGTATATATAGTTGATCAATGATTGTCAATAGATCTGAAATGGGGGAAATGGGGAACGAAATATTTGAAGAGGAATAAAGCAAGATGGAATTTGTCATTATCGGTTCTGGAGAGCGTCAATGTCAGGCGAAGTAAGAGAAAACGATCTGATCACCTGAAAAACTGACATGCTCCCAGGGAAGGGTCGGAGTAAAATAGAGGAGGGTGGAGCCTCTCGCCCACTATCGAATGATCTCATCCACCAAGGATTTCAGCATGCCCTCTCCTTTTCAAGCCGATTACCGCAATATGCTGGCAGTGATGGAGAACCGCCGCCCGGCGCGCCTGCCGGTCTACGAACACCTGATCAACCCGCCGGTGATCGAGGCCGTGCTGGGGGTGAAATTTGCGGAGCTTTTCGCGGGCGGCCCGCGCGACCTGGACGAATATTTTCGCAACTATTGCCGCTTCTGGCAGGAAATGACTTACGATACCATCTCGTTTGAGGTGTGCATCACCGAAATCCTGCCGGATGGGGGCGCTTTGTTGGGCGAAAGGCCGGGGCCGGTTCAGACTCGGGCCGATTTCGAGCGCTACCCCTGGGATGAACTGCCAGAGCGCTACTGGCAGGTAGCCGCCCCGCGCTTCGATGCGCTGCTGGCCAACATGCCCCCGGGGATGAAAGCCCTGGGTGGGGTAGGCAATGGCGTGTTCGAGATCAGCGAAGACCTGGTCGGCTACCAGTACCTGGCGTATATGCAGGCCGACGACCCCCAGCTTTTCGCGGATGTCTATGTCAGGATCGGGGACGTGATGATCGCCATTTGGGCGAGATTCCTGGAACGCTATGCTGCCGATTTCGCGGTCTGCCGCATGGGTGACGACCTTGGATTTAAGACCGCCACCCTGGTCTCGCCGCGCACCCTACGCGCCCATGTCCTGCCGCAGTACAAGCGGGTAATCAGGCAGGTGCGGGCGGCGGGCAAACCTTTCCTGCTGCACTCTTGTGGCAAAATCTTCGCCGTGATGGATGAAATCATCGACATGGGGATCAATGCCAAGCACTCGAATGAGGATATCATCGCCCCATTCGACGAGTGGATCGCGCGCTACAACCAACGCATCGCCCTGCTGGGCGGGATCGACCTCGACCTGCTGTGCGTGCACACCCCAGAAGAAACCTACCGCATGGTGCTCGAGCGCGGGCGGCGCTTCCGCCAGACAGCCCGGGGCTACGCCCTCGGCTCGGGAAATTCCATCCCCGAATACGTGCCGGTGGATAACTACCTGGCAATGATCCACGCCGCGCAGGCCCTGCGCGCGGAGGAATCCGGCGGAGCATAAATCCTCATCTGGAGAAACAGCATGGCAGATCACAACGTTCTCGATTTCGGCGCGCGCGGCGATGGGCAGAACAACGACGCCGTGGCTATCCAGGCGGCGATCGACACCTGCACCCAGGCCGGCGGTGGGCGGGTGGTGCTTCCTTCCGGGCGCATCTTCCTCAGCGGCACCCTTCGCCTGGAATCGAATGTGGATCTCCACCTGGAGCGGGGCGCGACCCTGCTGGGCAGCCCGCGTTGGGCAGATTACACCCTGCGACTGCAAGTCGGGGCGCTGAGCGGCGGTACGGTCGACGCTGACGCGCCTCAATCCAGCATGCTGATCACCGCCGACGGCGCGCACAACGCGGCGATCACCGGCGGGGGCACGATCGATGGCAACGGGCGCGCCTTCGTGCTGGCGGATGAAGGCTGCATCTACCGCATGCCGCGCGAGCGGCCCTTCACCCTCTTCCTGCGCAGATGCCGCAACCTGACCCTGCGGGATGTGACCGTGCGCGATGGCGCCCTGTGGACGGTGCGCCTCTCGGGCTGCGAGGACGTGCTGATCCATGCCATCCATATCGACAACGACCTGAAACTGCCCAACAATGACGGCATCGACCTTGACCGCTGCCGCGGCGTGCGCATCAGCGACTGCCATATCGTCTCCGGCGACGACTGCATCTGCTTGAAGTGCTGCCAGGAAACGGCGGGCATGGGTCCCTGTGAAAATATCACCGTCACCGGCTGCACCCTCACCTCAACCTCATCCGCTTTGATCCTGGGAGCCGAGGTGCGTGAACCAATCCGCAATGTGATCTTCGATGCCTGCGTGATCCATTCCAGCCACCGCGGGTTGGCGGTGCATCTCAACGAGGACAGCGATATCGAAAATGTGCTGTTTTCGAATATGATCGTCGAAACGCGTTATTTTCACGACAAATGGTGGGGACGGGGCGAGCCTATCTACATCACCGCCTTTCCCTGGTCGGCGGGCCAGGCGGTAGGCCGCGTGCGTCATGTGCGCTTCAAGAACGTGCTGTGCCGCAGTGAAAATGGGGTCTACATCCACGGCTGGCAGCCGGGTTTGATCGACGACATTTTACTCGAGGACGTGCGCGTGGAGCTGGATAAATGGTCGCGCTGGCCCGCCGGGCAGGCGGATATCCGCCCCTATCCGGGCGAAAGCATCCTCCAGCAGCCGACCGCCGGTTTTTACGTACAAAATGCCGGGCGGGTCGTGCTGCGCAGCTGCGAGGCGGTCTTTACCCCGGGCCTGCCAGACAGCTACCGCCATGCCGTTGAGGCCCATCAGGTCGCCGACCTGGTGTTGGAAAACTTCCACGGCAGCGCCGCCCGCCCCGGCCTGCCCGCCATTCTGCGGGATTGAGAAAGGATAAGACCATGAATACCCTGACCCCAGAAATGCTTTCATCCTACCGCCGCCGCATCGAGGGCGATCTGCGCTCCAACATTCTGCCTTTCTGGATGGAGCGCACCCTCGACTACGAAAACGGCGGGTATTTCGGTGCGCTGACCAATGACCTGACGCTGGATAATGACGCCCCGCGCTCGGCCGTGGTGGCGGCGCGCATCCTGTGGACCTTTTCCGCCGCCTACCGCGCCTACCGTGAACCGGCGGTCCTGGCTGCCGCCCGGCACGCCTATGCCTACCTGGTCGGGCCGCTGTGGGATGAACAGCATGGCGGGGTGTACTGGCAGGTCGACCGCCTGGGGAAACCGGTGGACGACCGCAAACACATCTACGCCCAGGCTTTCGCCATTTACGGCTTGACTGAATATTTTCGCGCGACCGGCGATCTGCAATCCCGCACCCTGGCGCACAACCTTTTTCACCTGGTAGAAGCGCACAGTTTCGACCCGGCTCACGGCGGCAATATCGAATGCCTCAGCCGCGAGTGGGGTGACCTGGAAGATATGCGCCTCAGCCCGCAGGAGCCGCACTGCCGCAAATCGATGAATACCCTGCTGCACTTGATGGAGGCCTATACCAATTTGCTGCGCGCCTGGCCCGACCCCATGGTAAAGGAAAGGCAAGCCGGCCTGATCGTCAATTTCCTGGAGCATGTGATCGACCCGCGGAACGGGCATTTCCGCCTGTTTTTCGATGACGACTGGCATTCGCTGGCCAATACGGTTTCCTTCGGGCACGATATTGAGGGCGCCTGGCTGCTGGTAGAGGCCGCCGAGGTGCAGGGCGATCATATCCTCATGGCGCGTGCTCGCAAGTCAGCCCTGAGCATGGCCGCTGCCGTGCTGGCTGAAGGGCGAGACGCGGATGGGAGTGTATTTTACGAGGGTGATTTTTCCAAACCTGAGAGCCGGAACAAGCACTGGTGGGGGCAGGCCGAAGGCATGGTTGGATTTTACGCCGCTTACCAGCTTTCCAAACAAGAAGAGTATGCCCGGGCGGCCCTGCATTGCTGGGACGTGATTGAAACCCATTTTATCGACCGCGAACACGGCGACTGGTTCAAAGTGCTCGATCGGGATGGCGTCCCCCTGCCGGGTCAGCTCAAGGTCGGCCCGTGGGAGTGCCCTTACCACCACGCCCGCGCCTGCCTGGAAATGACCCGCCGGCTGGACGCGAGGTTAGCCGGTCGAGCGTAGAGGCTATGCAGGAGCGAAGCGAGGAAAGGAATGTATCTCCAGCAAACTCTGCTGTTGCTTCGCCTGACCAGACCGGGCTTTTTATAATATCTTGCCCAGGAAGTAAGGCAGCTGCAAACGCCACCAGGGCCAGTCGTGATTGACGTCGTGCCCCCACAGGTCGATCCAGGCCGGGACACCTTTGCTCTCCAGGATGCGCCCCATCTCGACGATGTCCGCGTCCATCGCCTCTTCCCAGGCGCCCTGCCCGGCACAGATCACGATCTGGCTGCGCCGGTATTTCTCCAGGTACCAGGGGTCGTTCAGATTGGCCAGGTAGTACAGCGGGCTGTTAAAATAGACGTTTTCGTCGCTGTAATCCCCAATAAACATCTTCAACTGGAATAATCCGCTCAGGCTGATCAGGGCATCGAAAATATCCGGGTGGCGGAAGAAAAAATTGGCGGAGTGATAGCCGCCCATGCTCACCCCGGTGGAGAGGATCAGCGCCTCCTCGCCGCAGCGTTCGCGGATGAAGGGCGCCACCTCCTGGGTAATGTAGCAGTCGTAATCTTCGTGGCGCCGCGCCCGGTCGCCAGGATAGGCGCCAAAGTTGGCCCAGGTTTGAGCGTCGATGCTGTCGACGGTATAAAACTGGTACTGCCCGGCATCGATGTAGCCGTGCACGGCATCCACCATGCGGAAATCTTCGAATTCATAGAAGCGCCCGGCCTGGGCAGGAAAGACGATCACCGGCTTGCCGGCGTGGCCATAAACCTTTAATTCCATATCCTGGTTCAGGCTCGGGGACCAGTTTTTATGGTATTCAATATTCACTGACACCTCTCAGCGCGGGGCCAATCAGCTCTTTTTCAGAATTTGCCCGGCAATCGCTTCAATTTCTGAGTAATCGGGCGAGCGGATTAAGAAACCAAAATCGCCCAGGGCGGCGGCAAATATCCCACTGATCGGCTGGTGTGAAACTACCTGTTTGGGAAAAGCCGCCTTGACCTGCTCGTTGTTTAACAGGTAGGCCTTCCCATAACGCCGCCCGACATAGGCGCAGAAATAGGGACGGGTGACCACCGCGCTGAAGCGGTTGTTGACCACGACATTGGCATACTCGTAAAAGATGTCGATGTCGTTGGCATAATTCCACATATCCACCGTTAACCCACCCGGCGGGCGCATATTCACTTCCAGGGCAATGTACTCGTCCTGCGGCGTGTGGAAGAATTCGAAATGGAAGAATCGTTCGCGCAGGTTATAGGCTTTGACCAACTTACGCCCCGCCTGTTCCAGCACCGCCGGAATCTGGCGCTGGGTAAAATACCAGAAATCAAGCCCTTCGTTGACCAGGTCCATCACCCCCTCGTTATATTCGAGCGAGGATGAAAAAACAATATGCCCATCCTGGTCCACCAATCCGTCGTAGGTCTGGATGCGTCCCGCGACAAACTCTTCAAAGATGTAATCCACCGGCTGGCGGGCGTTAAAAAACGTTTCCAGCGCTGCAGCATCGGCAATCTTGTAGGTTTTGTTGGCGCCCACGCCGATATCCGGTTTGGCAACCAGCGGGAAACCGGTTTCATCCGCCAGTTCCAGGGCTTCGGATAGGTCCCGGCAGATTCGACCGCGCGCTGCGGGGATACCGGCCTTTTTGAACATGCCTTTCATTTCAGATTTGCGCTTAACCCGCGTCAGGTCGGTTACTTTAAAACCCGGAATGTTAAAATCTGTGCGCAGGTGAGCATCCGATTCCAGCCAGTATTCGTTATGCAACTCGAGACGGTGAATTTTCCCGTAGCGGTGGGTAAAGTAACCCAGGGCCCGCACCAGCTCGTCGTAGTTGTGCTGGTTGGTCACCCAGTAGTATTCCGTCAAAGCGCTTTTTAGATCATAAGGCAGGGTCTCATAATGCGCATCACCCAGGCCCAGCACATTCACGCCCATGCGGCGTAAATTGCTGTAAAACGGGATGAAGTTCGGCGGAAATTGAGGCGAAAAGGCCACAAAATTCATCGCTCACCTCTTCCAGCAGTATAGAATAATGATCAATTATATCAATAAACTTCCGTAGAATGAAAATGACCGGACGCCTATCCAGCGACCGGTCGGTGACAATTAAAAGACAGTTGTTTAGATGTTTTGGAAAAGCGGCTTGAGGGGTTGTTCGAGAATCCCGAAAGATTTATAGCCGTCCACCCGCCATTCTTCCAGCAGGGGCAGCGCCTCTTCGGGGATGATGGTCTTCGTCCATTCTTCGAGAGAATAGTTTTCCATCTGCTTAAGGTCTTTCCAGACGGTCACCAGCACGAATTCATTTGAATTCGGTCCGACCGGCTGCCCGGGATAGAAGGCGACCATCCCTTTCCGGGATTGGACCGTGGGCAGTGAGAGCAGCTCGAGGACTTTCTTAAACTCAGCCTGTCTTCCAGAACGTACTTTCGCATGAAATAAGCGGATGATCATCGTACCCTCCAGTATTAATCTTATTAGCGAACCAACAGCCTTTTCTCGGACCTTGTATATACAACCCAAATAAAGCGATTTGGTTACGAAGTAAAACGAGATTCGGCCTGGTTTTTTCCATCTTCCTATGAAGGAAAAAGCGGTCCAGAAAATAATTCTAAACAATTTATCGCATAAATGCAATAAAAAAGATCCAAAATATAACCTTTTGCGTAAGGTTAGATAACGTTCAGAGAAAAATATTTAGGAGGAAAAAATGAATGAGAGTTCTCACCTGAAACACGCGCACAAACCGGCCGTATGGATCGGTGTGCTGGCGTTGTTCGTCTTGCTCCTGGCGGCTTGCGCCCCGGCAGCGACCCCGGCTCCAACCGTTATGCCGGTTCCCACGGCAACCACCGCGCCCACAGTAGCCCCAACCGCGGCGCCTACCGCCATGCCTCAACCCACCACCCCGCCCGAGGCCGTGATTAACGTCGCCACGGACGCCAAATTGGGTAAGATCCTCACTGGCGCCAACGGCATGACCCTGTACATGTATGCCAAAGATACCCCGGATACTTCTACTTGCACCGGAAACTGCCTCAAGTCCTGGCCGCCCTTGATCACTCAAGGCAGTCCTAAAGCCGGCGACGGCGTGGATGCTTCCTTGATTGGCAGCGCTACATTGGCAGACGGCTCCAAGATCGTCACCTACAATAAGATGCCGTTGTATTACTGGTCGAAAGACGCCAAAGCCGGCGATACCACCGGGCAAGACGTCAACAACGTCTGGTTTGTGGTCTCTCCGGATGGCAAGGCCGTGGGTATGCCCGCGCCGGAAGTCACCCTCAATATCGCCACAGACCCCACCCTGGGCAAGATCCTGGTCGGCAGTAACGGCATGACCCTGTATATGTACGCCAAAGACGCCCCAAACAAGGCCAACTGCACGGGCAACTGCCTCAAATCCTGGCCGCCCTTCCTGACCCAGGGCAGCCCGAAAGCCGGTGACGGTGTGGATGCTTCCCTGATCGGGTCCACGACCCTGGCAGACGGCACGAAGATCGTCACTTACAACAAGATGCCCCTGTACTACTGGGCCAAGGACACCAAAACCGGCGATACCCTTGGGCAGAATGTAGGCGAGGTCTGGTACGTGGTCGGACCGGATGGCAAGCCCGTGGGCATGCCTGCCCCGGATGTCACCCTCAGCGTGGTGGATGATCCCAAGCTGGGCAAGATCCTGGTCAGCGATACCGGCATGACCCTGTACGTGTTCGCCAAGGACGACGCCAACAAATCCAACTGCAGCGATACCTGCATGAAAAGCTGGCCGCCCCTGCTGACCAAAACCAGCGCTAAAGCCGGCGACGGCGCCGACCCGGCCTTGATCGGCAAGGCTGCCCTGGCGGATGGCACAAAAATCGTGACTTATAACAAGATGCCGCTGTATTACTGGGCCAAAGACACCAAAGCCGGCGATACCATGGGGCAGGCCGTGAACAATGTCTGGTTTGTGGTCTCACCGGACGGAAAAGCTGTGGGCATGCCCGCCCCGGATGTAACGATCGGCGTGGCGACGGATCCCAAGCTGGGCACGATCCTGGTGGACAGCAAGGGCATGACCCTCTATATCTTCACCAGTGACACGGCCAATAAATCGAATTGTGATGCCAACTGCTTGAAAGCCTGGCCGCCGCTGCTGACCAAGACCAGCGCCGTGGCCGGTGGAGCGGGCGTCTCCAATTCATTGCTCGGCACCGCCACCCTGGCGGACGGCACGAAGATCGTCACCTACAACAAAATGCCGCTGTATTACTGGGCGGCAGATACCAAAGCCGGTGATGTGAACGGGCAAGGCGTCAACAATGTGTGGTATGTGATTGGACCTGACGGAACACCGATCGAAAAGTAAATTCGGATCCTGGTAAGTAGACACCTGCGCGGGCGAATATCTGCCCGCGCATGGTTTTTAAATTTTATTATCGGTTGGCGTTTACTACCTGGCTTGGTATCCAACCGACTTGGGTTGTGCAATCACGACTTTTTTCACAGGTCACTTCCATCGTCCCACTGAACGCGCAGAAAGGGTCTATCCTCTTCTTCCACCAATTGTGAAAAATCTAATTTGGATATAATCTATTCGCCATACAATATATTCGCGACAAAATTGATCAATATTATAATTTTTTACTGGTCAAATTTGTTCCAAAATTTTTTTGATGAGGAAAAAAGATGAAAAACACCCCTTTGCAACACATACTCAAACCGGCCCGTTGGGCCGGTGCGCTGATCTTAATGGCTTTGGTCCTGGCGGCGTGTGCTCCGGCAGCCACTCCGGCTCCAACCGATACGGCTGCTCCCTTACCCACCACCGTCCCCGCGGCAACGGTCGCTCCCACCATGGCGGCGACTGCCGCGGCAACTGCGGCGCCCAGCGTCACGCTTGTGGCACCCACAGCAGAGGTCACGATCAGCGTCGCCACGGACCCGAATTTGGGTTCGATCCTGGTGGGAGATAATGGCATGACCCTGTATATCTTTACCAAAGACACCGCCAACACCTCTAACTGCACTGGAACCTGTCTTAAAACCTGGCCTCCGCTGCTTACGCTGGGCAGCCCGAAGGCCGGCAGCGGTGTGGATGCGTCCATGATCGGGACCGCGACCCTGGCGGATGGCTTACAGATCGTCACCTACAACAAAATGCCACTGTATTACTTCTCCAAAGACACGAAGGCCGGCGACATCCTGGGCCAGGGTGTGGGCAGTGTCTGGTATGCAATTGGACCGGATGGGAAACCCATTATGAAATAGAGTTCCTATCCGGCTGTAAACGAACCCGGGGCTGTCCAAAAGAACATTTGGACAGCCCCGGCATCTTATTTAAAAAAATCGCAGGCGAAACATCGCCTGCGATAGGATCAATCACTTCGATATTTTTTAGTATTTACGGAAGGTTGCCGCTTTTGTCTTCATAGGTGTCGCTCATCGTATACGTCTGCCCTCCAAAGTCGACCGAAACTGTGACTGTACCTGAATCGAACTGGAAACTAAACAAATCAAAGGAAACTGTACAATAATGTTTGTTTTTGGTTCCGCACGTTACGGTTTTGCTTTGATATGACTGTGAATCAGTGACCGTCACTGTTAATGTGGAATTCAATACGATATCCACATCGATTGTATTCGTATAATTCCCTTTTTTATTAGTAGTCCGCGCGCCATTAACCGAAATAATCGGGTCGTTGGCGTCCACGGTCGCGGTAGCGGTGGCGGTCGGCGGCAGGGGTGTGGCGGTGGCGGTCGGCGGCAGGGGTGTGGCGGTGGCGGTCGGCGGCAGGGGTGTGGCGGTCGCGGTCGGCGGCAGGGGTGTGGCGGTCGCGGTCGGCGGCAGGGGTGTGGCGGTCGCGGTCGGCGGCAGGGGTGTAGCGGTCGCGGTCGGCGGCAGGGGTGTGGCGGTCGCGGTCGGCGGCAGGGGTGTGGCGGTCGCGGTCGGCGGCAGGTGTGTGGCGGTCGCGGTCGGCGGCAGGGATGTGGCGGTCGCGGCCGACGTCGGCACTTCCGCGAAGGTCAATGTACCCTGGGCGATCTGTGTCTGGCGCTGCTGGATGGCGCGCACCTCAGGATTATTGGCGTCGTTCGCCGCGTTATGAAAGGTGATCCCGATCGATGGTCCCAGGACGGTCAGGACCACGACCGATGCCAGGGCGACTAAAACGAGAATAAGTCCATATTCAACCAGAGCCTGTCCTGAAGATGTTTTGCGGTGCATTGCGGTTCCTCTTTTGCAGCCTGAAATAAATGCTCGTTCAATAAATGTGCGCCGGCCCGGTTTCCCATTTTGGAAAATACTCACCCGCGATGTAGAACCTGACAGCCCAATAAAAAACTTTTCTTGCTTGTAATATATAAAAAATTATTATTTCATTACTATTATCCAACGATTTGGGCCAAATTGGGTTTACAAATCTGTTAGTATGCCTCCTTTGCACCTTACACTTGCCAAAATCATGCCAACCGCCGTTAAAAATAAAAATCCCTGGATGATTTGCCAGGGATTTTTGTATATAACCATGCGTCAGCAACAGGCCGGCCTACTTCGGCGGCAGCGAGCGGGCAAAGTCCACCCCGCGCGCCACCCAATCCGCTAACATCTCCTCATCTGCCACCCCGGGCGGATCGAAGACAATCCAGCCGGACATCGACCGGCCAGTCAAGTCAAATACCCGGGTGTAGGGTTCTGCCAGGACCTGCCGGTGGTATGCCGGGCCGACGCGGACGATGAAGCTATCGCCGCTTACCCCGCAGGCCATATTGCCCGATAAAATAAACCCGATCCCGCCAAACATCTTTTTCTCCACCAATTCCGGCATTTCTCCCAGCAGTCCGCGGATGCGCTGGGCCAGACTTTCATCATAAGCCATTTAAGCCTCCTTTCCCCTTTCAAGACCGACCCCAAAAAAGACGACTTTGCGTTTGCCGAGTTGGAAATGACCCACCCGGCGGTAGCCAGGGTGAGCCGCCTTTTGCCCTTTATCTGTCACCAGGGCCACGACCGCCCGTTCCGCCAGGCCAGGCAGCAGCGCATCCAGCATCAAATCCAGTGCCCGCGCCGGATCCTGACCGGCATTCAGCCCCTGCCAGTTCGAATGCAAACCATAGGGCACATCGGTCAAAACAATATCGGCCAGGCTGCCGTTCAGGTTTTGCGCCAGGGCTGGCCCGTCCAGGGCGCTGGCTTGAAATGCACGCAGAGGTAACGGCTGTCCTTCACCCGGCTCATCCAACCGCTGTTTGAAAACGCGCGCGCTGTCCAGGGCCGCCTGGTGAGAGGGTTTGCCGTAGAGGCAGTAAAGTTCGGTCAATTCAGCCGTGCGCCGCGCCAGCCCGGCCCTGGTCAGCAGCCCCAGATTGCGCCGGGCCACAGCCACAGCTTTTTCATCCCAATCCGAACCGATCACCTCGCGCAAGGTCTCGCCATGCAGGTATGCCACCACTCCCAGCAGGTATCCCGCCCCGCAGCATGGATCGTACAGCACGCAGGGCGAAACCGCGCCCACCTGCCGGCGGAAAGCCAGGCAACGCTGGAAGATCTCGCTGGCCAGGCGCACCGGGAAAGCCGGGCTGCCTGCCAGGCTGTAAAATACCCGCCCGCTGGCCAGGTCGGAATAATCGGGACGCTCGGTGGCGTACAGATACTGCATATCCGGCTCTCCTTCCCAAGCCTGGCTTGATTATACAGAATCCTGCCGGGAAATCACTTCATGGGATGCTCAGGGCAGCATAAAACTCATGCAGGAAGCTGCTGGGCGTTTTAGCCAGCAGGCGCGTGCTGGCAAACCCACAGCGCGCCGCCAGGCTTTCCCAGGTAGGATAGGACAGCGGGTGGGGCACCCACAGGTTGCCGCGGTCGACGTTGTATTCCACCAGAATGAAATGCCCGCCGGGACGCAGTAAATTCATCAATCGCCTTACCACGCCTTCTTTGCGCCTATTTTCGATGAAATGCAAGGCGTTGGCCATCACCAGGCCGTCCAGCGCCGGCAGGTCGAGGGGACGGGTAAAATCCGCGCTGTGAAACTGTACGGCCGACGCCGGAAAACGCTCGCGCAGCGCATCTTGCTGCACCTGCAAGGCGTGCGCATCGCGGTCGACCGAATGGATCTGCCCGTTATAACCCAGCAGTTGCGCCAGCGCCAGAGTAAACGCGCCCTGCCCCGAACCGATATCCGCCCAAACCGCGGGCCGGGAAGCGGTCCCCGGCGAGACGCCCCAGCTCAATAGAAAGACATGGTCACGATGGTCCACGCTGAAATCTAATACCCTTCTGAGCGCGAAATCACTTCCTCTTGCAGCTCGGCCGTCAGGCTGACAAAATAGGTGGTAAACCCCGCCACGCGCACCACCAGGTCGCGGTAGGCCTGCGGGTGCTCGCGAGCGCTGCGCAAAGTTTCGGTAGAGACCATGTTGACCTGAAGCTGTTCCCCGCCCTGACCCATTTAGGTGCGCACCAGGCTGGCGAGCAGGTCCAGCCCGGCCTGACCCTTGAAATGGTCCGGAGAAAGGCGCAGGTTGAGGGCCGCGCCGCCCGGCGCCAACCGGTAATCGGGCCGCGCCATCGAACACAGGCTGGCGGTAGCCCCGCTGTGGTTGGCCCTCTGGGATGGAGAGCCCCCGTCGCTGAGGGTTTCGCCCGCCAGGCGCCCGTTGGCCGAAGCCGCGGTCAGGGCGCCCATACTGGTGTGGCTGAGCACCGAGCCAAACATGGCATAATGATAGGCGCGCCGCTGCGCCGCCGGTTCGCAGGCCTGCCAGGCCTGCCAGGCGCCCTCCGAATAGGCCTTTACCTGGCGCCCAAAACTGGCCACAACCCGCACCGCGATCGCATCCGCCCGGTCATCATCGTTGCCGTATTGGGGCGCGCGCTGCTGGCAGAAGGCGCGCAGCCGGCCGTACCCGCTGAAATTGGCCTGCAGCGCCGCCATCAGTCCGTCGATCTGCACCTCGCGCCGGATATAGACCAGCTCGTTCAGCGCGGCCAGGCTGTCGACGGTGGTGCCCAGGCCGACACCGTAGGCCCCGGTTAACAGGTAGCATGCTCCGCCGCCGGTGGCATCCTGACCCCTCTCCAGGCAGTCGCGGATCAGGGCCGAATTCAAAGGTTCAGGGGCATGCCGGGCGAAGGCCCGGTCGTAATCATCCTTGGCCGCCAGCATCGCGCCCAGGGCAGCTTCCACCTGGCGCTCGTAGGCCCGGAAAAGGTCCATGAAACCTGCGAATTGGCGCGGGTCGCCCGTCGCCGGGCCGATCTGCATCCCGCTCAAACGGTCGCGGCCGTCGTTCAGCCCCAGTTCGAGGCACTTGGCCAGGTTCAGGTAGCCATCGGTCCAGGGCGCGCTCAGGCCAGGAAAATAAGTCTCCACGCAGCCCACCTGGGCATAACCGCGCGCTGTTTCGATCGGAAAACCGTGGTCCACCAGCCCAGGGATGATGACTTCATCGTTAAACACCGCCGGGTGCCCGGCCGCGCTTTTGAGTGTGGCCGCGATTTCCTGCCAGTATTCCGGCGATGTACGCGTATGCACCCGGGTGGACAGGTTGGGCTGTTTACGGCGCACCCAACGTTCGACCTGCAAACAGAGCACGCTCAGCTTGTTGGCCGCGTCCTCACCCTGAGGGGTCTGCCCGCCCAGGCTAAGGTGGGCAATATCATCGCCCTCAAGGTTAAGCTTGATCCAGAATAAGGCCAGCAGCTCGCGCGCGCCCGGCTCATCCAGCCGCCCGGCGGCCCGGTCGGCAAGGTAAAACGGGGCCAGATACTGGTCGAAACGGCCAAACGAGTGCCCGATCCCGCCGTCGTCCAGCTTGATCCCCAGATGGACGAACCACACCAGCTGCAAAGCCTCGGCAAAGCTGCGCGGAGCGTGCCCGGCCAGCCAGGCGCAGCTTGCGGCCACACCTTCCAGCTCCTGGCGGCGAGCCGCGCGCGTCTCCGCCCGGGCCAACTGCCCTGCCAGGTCAGCGTAGCGCCGGATAAAGGCGGAGAGCGCCTCAAGGGCGGCGATCAGGGCCCGCCAGGTGACCTGGCGATCGCTCGCGTCCGCGGCGCAGGGGTCGGCGCCGGCTGAGGCCCGGCGAGCCTCTTCGCGCAGCCCACCCAGACCCTGCGCGAGCACCCCGGCGAAATCGGGGATGGCATGCCCATCCCGGCTGGCCCATTTCCAGGTCAGGCCGTGGCGCCCGGCCTGCTTTTCCGCGTCCTGCCAAGGGAAACCGGCCAAATAAGCAGCGCTGCGCTGCTGCCAGTAGTCCATCGCCCGCGCCAGGTCGTGCGGACGGGTGCGCGCCACGTCCTCCAGGCCAACTTCGCCGACCAGCAGTTCGTCTTCGTGGATGGCAATCGCGATATGCTCCATGACGTAGCCCAAACCGTGGGCAAAGCGCAGCGCCAGGGGTTCATCGCCGGCCGGCTCGAAATACTCATGCAGCAGCAGGGCGCGTTCGTCACCCCCATTGGGATACCAGGTCTTCTCTTTGCCGGTGGGCGGAAAATGCTCTAACAGGCGCTGAATACGCGGAGGTAACAGGGGATCGCTCATGAGATGATTATAATCCTACGCACAAAGAGTCAAAGGCAGGGGTGAGGCCAGGTTTTTACCGTAGGACCGTGGTCCCCAAACACCGTTGGTGGGCCTGTTGAGGTGGAGGACAAACGCAAATTCACGCAGCAAAATTCAGAATTTTTAGGTTATCCCATCAGCGTTGATCTGCGTCTATCCGCGGTTAATGATCGATCTTTTCTGCAAGCAGGGTAAAAGTATGCGGAAGCTTCTTCAAAATTTCCTCCGGGATTTCCGGAAACTGGCCCCAGAACGGCAGCGGGTATTCATCGAAAAATTCGACGCGCAGGCCGGCGCGGATCATGGCATTAATGATCTGCCCCAAGGTCCATGGGTGGTCATGCAGGTGGACTGAGTTGGGGGCCACCTCTTCCTGACGCTCGATGAAGGGTCTCGGCCAGATTTCACCCCCGCCTGTCGCCTGGGAAAAGTAATCGCCGCGCTGCGCGTCGAACTGGAAGGTCGCGGCGTGGATATCCCACACCCAGTCCAGGGGATGGCCTTCGAAGACATGCAGCCGCCCGCCGGGTTTGAGCAGCCGGGCTGCCAGCCTGGCCCAGGCGTCCAGATCCATCATCCAGTTGAGGGCTCCCCGCCCGGTATGGACCAGGTCGGCGCTGCCCGACAGTTCCTCCGGCGCAGCCAGGATGTCACAGCACACCCAGGATGCCGGGGCGGATAAGGCCGCGGTTTTACGCCGGGCGCAGGCGATCATCCGCGGGCTGATGTCGATACCCACCACCTCGGCCGCGCCCTGTTTGAGCAGCGACAGCGTATCCGTGCCGCCCGCGCACTGCAGGTGGATGGCCTGCCGGCACCATGCAGCCAGGTTGCCTAGGACAGCCTGTTCCGGCGGCAGGAGTGAGCTGCCGCCCGCCCGCAGGAAATTGATATCTCGCTGTTCATCGCGTTCGTAAATGGCAGCCGTGATATCCCAGGCGGCCCCGTTCTCGCGGTGGTAATTTTCCAGGTCCATGCTTCCTCCGGTTATTGTTGCTCTAAGGTTTATTATATCCACTGGAAGTTTGTCGCGCCGGTAAATAAACTATTTTTGATACAAAAAATACAAGATTGGGCCTTGATTAACAGATACGACGATCTATAATAGAAATGATTAAATCCGCAAAAGAAATATGAGGGCATTTGGACAATGAGCGGATCCAGAAATAAGTTTTATTCAGGCAACAATAAAGGTGGAAAATGAACAAAAATCGGTCTGGAATTTTTATTATAATCGGCGTGCTGGTGCTCAGCTCACTGGCATGCAGCCTGTCCGGGCTGGTCTCTGGGGTTGCGGGCTCCAGTGCCGGGACAGTGTCTGACCTCTGGCCGGATGTTCCGAAGATGAACGGCATTAACGCTCTCAAAGAGGATGTGCCGCTCGAAGTCAGGCTGATGGTGCAGACTTTCTTCGCGGCTGCCAGCAGCAATCAGGGCACCGTCAATTTTATCGCTTACAACACCGATCAAACACCGGCGGAGGTGGTGGCGTACTATTCCAATGACCGCATGAAAACTGCCGGTTGGGATTCCACCGAACAGACTGGCTGCATCGCTGATACCAGTTCTGCCACACCATCTGGCCAGGGTGCAATTTGCCTTTTTGGCAAAACCAACAAAGATAACTCTGGCACTCTGCTGGCAATTGTGCCCTCGGTCGACAGCACAACCAACAAGACCGATATCTTTTTTGCTCGCATCGATATCAAGGATATCACCACCCCAACACCATAATAAGCAGCCAATTTATGAGCCCAGGCAGTAACGGCACGCAGCATGCCGTTATTGCCTGTGTTTAATGTACTTTTCCGCCGGCCGGCGGACTGGTCATTTCAACCAGCCAGCCCGAATAATCGCTAACTTTACCGGCTGGAGGAACCGATCACCGGTTCGTAGTGCTCGACCGTGGGAAACGGCTCGTAGAAATGGTGCAGCAGGCGCTTCCATTCCTGGTATTGAGGGGATTGGCGAAAACCTTGAGTGTGATCTGCCAGGGTCCGCCACCGCACCAGCAGAACATATTGGTCCGCCGTTTCGACGCAGCGCAGCAGCTCATGAGACATATACCCCGTCATCGCGGAGATGATCGACTGTGCCTCGGCAAAGGCCGCCTCAAACTCGGCTGCCTGTCCGGGCCGGACATGCAATACAGCGACTTCAAGGATCATGTGTCACCTTTTTTTATCCTGCAATTTTTGAGACGCCTGCACGGGTGCAGTCCACCCATGCAGCGAAATCGGTCAATTTTAAAATATTCCAGAAGCATATGCCTAAATTATAGCCATAAAAATTGCAGCGTCGTTGGACATGTTTCCACCCAGCGCTCAATATTACATCCTTTAAAATAAAGGCTCCCCGACCAAGACTCGAATATCATCCGCATACGAGGATCTGAAATCTGGCAAAGGTAAATCCTGCTCCTATTGGGGTATTTTCTGCGTCAGATAATCGTTAATAATCAATCGGAAAACTTGTTTTCCAGTTTGATTTCTAATGACTAATGACTATAGGTTTTTCTTCTGGATATTAATAGATCGTCTTTAAAACTTGAAACTCAGGGTTATCAAAAAGAAGTTTGAAATTACCAGGATGAGTGGATAAGAACTGGCTTAATTCAGGTTGGTTATCAAAATTATAGTTTTTTCGCAAAACAACAATGGTCACATCAAGCTCTTTCATGCGCGCCAAAGTATCTCCATTCGGCGGAGAGACGGTAATTGCAATGGATTTTCTTTGCGTGAATAGAGCCAGAACGCGTGGTTTAAAAAATGAAATCACATCATTAGAATTCGTTTCGGTCCGGATATATTGAAACAATTGTTGGGTCTCATTTTTTTCAATATCGCTGATAGGTCGGGGAAGGATGGTTAAATATCCATTACCATAATAAAAAATTGCGCTTAAGAGTAAGATGAGCTGGAGGGTTTTCTGTAGCCAGGGCAATTTGATAGAAACGAGCATTCTATCAAATCCTTCAATAATGTAAAGAAAGTATATTGGAATGATTGGAACAAGAAACCTCAATGACTGATACGAAGGCCATACCAGTAATAGTGCGAAATAGAAAAAAAAGAACAAATCGAAACTCGAAATCCCTCTTTTTATATGGATTATTAAGCCAAGTACAAATCCTTCAAGCAGGACAAGGAAGACAATATCCTGGATTATAAGATTCTCAAATGAAAAAATACCCGTAAATAAATTAAAAGTAAAACCACATGGAAACCAGGAGAGTTTGAATTAATTCTGAAAATGATTTTGGAAATTGGTCAAAGTATGCTCCAGTTTGTGGGATCAACAGACTTTGCATCACAATTAACATTAGCGGTACGGATAAGATCACCACTAACGATCGCGTTATTTTTTTGTATCGCAACCATGCAAGCAGAAAGGCAACCGGCAGGAGAACCAAACCAACCGACCTGGTGCTATATGCAAGGTAAATCCATAGCCCTGCCAGTAAATATTGGCCCCAATTTTTAGATATTTCAACTGATGGTCTAAGCAGATCGTTGATCCGATCCAAAGCAACAAAACAAAGTAAAAGGAATAAAAAATCAGATAGGATGCTTTCCGAAAGCAGGAAAAAAAAAGGATAAAATCCGACACTTATGAGAAAAATAGATCTGGAGGCCAACGAAAAATTTTTTGGCAGAGTTTTGTTATTTATATAGAAAAGCGCACCCATTAAGCATAATATCCCAGGCACCTTTAATATTTGGAGATTAATCCCCCAGATAGAAATGAATGGTGCGAGCAAGAGTGGAAAACCAGGGGGATAAGCTGGAGGGCCATAATATGCAGTATCCGGATTATAGATATATTGTGTCTGAGCATAGGGTGTGCCATTCGCGATATTATTTGCGTTCATAATATACATACTAAAATCACCACCCCAATCGTGCCCGTTCCTCACATTCAGCAAATAAAATACAGAAATCAGGACAATTAACAGGTTAGATAACAAAACACCGTTCTTAATGAGGAGGCGTAAGGGCAGAGAAATTTTCATCAAATTTACGCGAGGAGAAGATCGCCTGGAAATCATCTTAGGAGTTTTAGATATGAGTGTTCATCTCGGTTGAATAATAATTAAAACATAAAATGGAGGCTAAAAGGCTTCCCGACCAAGACCCGAATATCACCCCCTCAATGGAAGCCTGGAACCTAACGGGAGTTAAATAGAACGCTCCCCGATCAGGACTCGAACCTGGAATCAAGCAAATGCATCCCAATTCCATAATTTCAACTCATTGGTTAATGGTTGACCCTTTTCCTGGTCAAACGATATACAGACAATCCCAACCACCAAATCCCAACCGTTATGGATAATGTGGAAAAATAGACAGGTAAAAGATAATATCGATCCCAGTCAAGCGGCGTAAATAATGACGGGAGGGAAGTTGACATGCCAACAACAAGTATCGCAACCGAAGCTGAGTTAGGATGGAGATATTTTAAGTATTGGATGGCTTTCACAATGAGATAAGTAAACCCGATCAGAAAGAAAATGAAATTGATCCATAAAACGCCATCGAAGTGGACTGACGAGTAACTTTGAAAAATTCTAACGGTATCCACTTTGATTTGCTGAGCGAATCCGAGAATTCGGGAATCCGGATATCGATTTATCTGACTTTGCATCTCAATTAAACGATTATAGAACATGGTTTTAGTAATAACCAGCGGATCTTTCCACAGATATGGATTGAGTAAGATAAAGGTTAATTGGGAGGAAAAGGTGATGATAATAATAGAGATTAAACCAAAGCGGATTTTCATCGTTCTGGTCAGTTCTATTCTGACTCCAATTATGAGCACGAGTATAAATCCAACCGCTATTGCAGATAGGCCATTGAGCTTTGAAGATTCTGCCAGACCAATCAAAATTCCCAACAAAAGAAAATATACGTACAAATTATCTGGTTTTTTCATTTCTTGATTATCGGAAACTTGGAGCAACCGATATGAAATGAACAGTGATCCAGAAATACAGGCAAGTAAAGGTGATTCGCCCGTAGCTCGACCTAGCATTTCTGGGAAGTAAGAGCTAAGCAAACATGTCCCGACCCAGATATATCCCGATAATCGCCCAGAGAATCTCTTAAGAAGAATGAATCCGATGAACATTGCTACAACGCCCAGTATCTCCATTGGGAACCTTGACCACCAAAGAAGCTGTGGGGAAGGCATTCTCCCTTCTGCTATATTTGTTTGATCATCTTTTTGCCAATCCCAAGGATTATTTAAATCTAACACGCCCAAACCGCCCATCCGACGGCCTAACCCAATTAAATAGCGAGGCAATGGTGGTTGTGTGTTTGTCCAGTAAGATTCAATCCACAAAGGTGAGGAGAAATTTCCGCTGAAGTAGGCTTCAAAGACAGAACTAGTGGCAATCCAATGGCTCTCATCCGGGTTAAAAGTGGCCGTTTTAAGTCCGCTGCAATAGAAATAGATCATTAAAGAGAAAATAAGTAAATTCTCCACCCATTCCAAAATTTGTTTTTTTCTCATCACCTAATTCTATATCAATTTTTGCACAGTTTTAGAAAAGGGAAATAAAACCCCGCTTTTACGGGGAAGTTGGGGGCTAAAAGGCTCCCCGACCAGGACTCGAATATTACCCCCTCAATGTGGGCCTGGAACTTACTGGGAGTTAAATAAAAAGGCTCCCCGACCAGGACTCGAACCTGGAACCTAGCGGTTAACAGCCGCCCGCTCTGCCAATTGAGCTATCGAGGAAAGCGCTGGTATTATAACCTTCCTCCGGAAAAGTTGTCAAGCAATTCACTTCGTTGTAAAATCAGGTATCCTTCAGGAGGTGCCGCGTGGATCCTATCGCCTTTGTAGCCATCGTAATCGGGGGAATCATCTGCTTTTTTGGGTATCCGATGATCAATTCGGCGATCCGCGTGTGGGGCTTCATGATCGCCGGAGCAGGCTGTGTGCTGGCCGCGGTAGCCTTTTTTCACATGCCCGGCAGCTTGACCAATCTCACCCCGCAGATGGGAGTGATCTTTGTCGCGGGTGGTATCGTCGGGGCTGTCACCGCCGGGCCGCTTTCCATTTTGATCATCTTTATTTCCGGGATGGCGTTGGGCGCGCTGGTAGGCACTTACGGCTACCCGCTGGTCACCCGCGGGCCAGAAAATACCCTGCTGACCGTCAGCCTGGCCCTGGCGACCGGTCTGCTGGCGGCGCGCTTCCAAGAGGTGGTCCTGATTATAACCACCGCTTTCGTGGGCGCGGCGATGATGATCTATGGGATATTGGCCATGTCCGCTCTCGAGATCCTGCCCGCCGTGGCGGTGTTCTTCCTGGCAAGCCTCTTTGGGGCGGCTGCCCAGTATAAATCGATCAACCCCGGCACTTCTTTATTTAAGTTTTAAAAAAGTGGGAATCTGGTAAGGGGGCTGTAAGGTGATTTTCATTTAAAATTAAATATATGCCTGTTATCTTTAACTTGTTGAGCGCCGAGGTGCCCCCCTCACCCCGGCGTTCAACATTTAACCAAAGAAGAAAGGGTGGCTTCTCGGCACTGCATGCCGCGAAGCCACCCTTTTGCGAATGAACAGAAGATCAGCGCTTTACAGCGGACAACTCGTTGGCACGCTGCCGGGCGCCAGACAGGGCTTCCTGGGCGGCGTAGCGGTTGGCATCCGTTACCCCGCCGAACATCAGCGCCAGCTCGTCCAGGCGGGCCGGGGTTTGCAAGCGTTCCACTTCGGTCAAAGTGCGCCCATCTTCCACCAGTTTGCGCACCCGCCAGTGGTCGTCGCCAAAGGCGGCTAACTGCGGCAGGTGGGTCACGCACAGCACCTGGTGCTGCCGCCCGAGCTGCCACAGCTTTTCACCCACCACAGAACCGACTCGCCCGCCGATGCCCTGGTCGATCTCGTCGAAGATCAGGGTTGGGATGGCGTCCGCCCGCGCCAGGACGTTTTTCAAAGCCAGCATCAGGCGCGAGGTCTCCCCGCCCGAGGCGATCTTAACCAGTGGTTTTAGCCCTTCGCCCGGGTTGGGGGCGATCAAAAATTCACAGCGGTCCACCCCGTGTTCATCGAAGGCCAGCCGTTCGCCACCCTCTCCGGTCAGGCCGGCCGGGTCGAGCTCGCTGCGCAGCTCGGCCGAAAAACGCGCCCCTTCCATGCGCAGGTCGTTCAGTTCGCTTTCCACCGCCCGGCTCATGCGCCCGGCGGCCTGCTTGCGCTGCTGCGACAGCTCGCGCGCAGATCGGGAAAGTTTTTCGAGCAAATCTTTTTCGCGGCCTTCCAGTTCGGCAATCCGTTCCGCGGCGTGGGTGATCGCATCCAGTTTTTGGCGGGTATCCTCGGCGTGGGCCAGCACCGCGTCGATCGTGCCGCCGTATTTGCGCTTGAGGGTGTGGATCAGGTTGAGGCGTTCTTCAGCCTGTTCCAGCTTGCGCGGGTTGAACTCGATCTGCTCCACGTAGCTCTGCAGATCATGCGCCACCTCGCTCAGCGTCTCGGCGGCGGTTTGCGCCTGGGCGTACAGCCCGGCCTGGCTGGGATCGATCCGGCTGAGCCCAGAAAGGGCCTGCACCAGCCGCCCCGCCAGCTCCGAAATCGCTGGTGCTTCGGGGTTGCCCTCTTCGAGCAGCGCCAGCCCCTGCTGGGCCAACTGCGACAGGCTTTCGGCGTTTGCCAGGCGGTCGCGCTCGTGGCGCAGGTCTTCTTCCTCACCTGGCTTAAGGTGGGCCAGCTCGATCTCCTCCAACTGGTAGCGCAGCAGTTCGCTGCGCCGGGCCGCCTCCTCCTCGCCGGTGCGTAAATCGGTCAGCTCGCGGCTCAGGGTCTGGTGCTGGCGGTAAAGCTGGCGGTATGCCAGCTGCTGCCCGTCCACGCCGGCGTAACGGTCCAGCAGGCCCAGGTGAGAACGGACGGTGAGCAGCGAAAGATGTTCCGATTGTCCGTGGATATCCACCAGGTAAGCGCCCAGTTCGCGCAGCAATCCGGCATTGACGCTGCGCCCGTTCACCCGCGCCACGCTGCGCCCCTCGCGCCGGATTTCGCGGGCCAGGGTAACCCCGCCCGGGTCGTCCAGCAAATCTTCGCGTTCCAGAATGGCCTGGATCTCGTCGCGGTTGGCCGCCGGGATCTTGAATTCCCCTTCCACCAGTGCCCGGTCGGCCCCCGAGCGGATAAAGGTAGGGTCGACTTTCCCCCCCACCACGGCCAGCACCGCATCCAGGATGATCGACTTCCCCGCGCCAGTTTCGCCGGTAAAAGCGGTCAGCCCGCGGTGAAGCTCCAGCTCAAGGCGCTGGATGATAGCAAAGTTTTCGATGCGCAGGTGTACCAGCATAATAGCCTACATCCGAATCCCGCTCAGCCGGTAATACAAGGTACTGGTCAGCAGGAAGATGTACACGCCCTGCCAGATCAGCGGAAGGAAGAAAGCCAGGCCAAACACCCCACGCGCGCCTACCACCCCGATCAGGCTCAGCAGGCCGCTCGCCAGCAGGGGCAGCCCACCCACCACGGCTCCCGCCGCGGCCAGTCGAAAGAGCAGGTGCGAGCGCCGGCGGTTGACCGCGCGGCGGATGATTTCGGCGGCGATCATGCCCACGATCGGGGCAATGAAGATTACAAAGAACTGCATCACCGGCACGATAAAACTTCCCAGGAAGGAAAACACCAGGGCAATCCCACCCGCCAGGATGTAATCCAGGTTTTTGGCGGTTTCGAAGGTTTTCTGCTGCCCGCGCACGCATTCCTTGCAGCGGTAGCCGGTCGGGGTGAGCACGGCGCATTCATTGCAGATCGGTTTGTTGCAGCGGTTGCAGCGCAAATATGTCTCACGGTTTGGGTGATTGGCGCAAACCATTGCCCCTGATTCTGGTTCTGTCATGTAGAGCTCCCTATTGCGGGGTTTTGTTCCATAAATTGAGTTAAGTTGCGGTAAAAATAACCGGGGTCCTGGAAACGGACGAAGCCGGCCGAATTTGGACTGGCGTCCACAAAAATTTCGTCGCCCTCCAGCATAGTCAGCGGCTCCTGACCGTCCACGCTGAATACAGCCTCGTGGCTGGTAAAAACCCGGATGGTCACGCTGGATCCTTCTGAAAGGATCACTGCCCGGTCGACGGAAAGATGAGGCGCCACGGGTATGATCAGGATATTGCGCAGCTCAGGCGGCAAGATCGGCCCTCCGGCAGCCAGGGCGTAAGCCGTGGAACCGGTCGGGGTGGAGGCGATCAAACCGTCGGCATAATATCGCGCCAGCTGGTAGCCGTCCACACTTGCTATAAGAGTGATCGGGCGTACAAATTGGCCGCGGCAAACCACCACATCGTTCAGCACTTCCCAATGCCCTAAAGACAGGTCGCCGCGCCGGTGTTCGGCTCGGATCATCATGCGCTCTTCCACCCGAAAACGACCCGCGGCAAGCTCCGGGATATTCGCAGCCCACCCATCGCGTTTGAGTTCGGTTAAAAATCCAAACCGGCCGAGGTTGATCCCCAGCACGGGCACGCCAAACGGGCCGCCCAAATGCCCGGCGCGCAGCATAGTGCCGTCTCCTCCCAGGGCAATTAAGATTTCAAATTCTCCCAGGGCTAAACGCCGGCGCAGGGTCTCATCGCTCATCGAAGCCCAGCTCGCCGTGGCGATCCCCGCGCTGTTCAGCATAGCGGCGATCTTCATAGCTTCTTCCGGTGCGCCGGCCATACTGGGATGGGCGACGATGGCAATATTTTTTGGAGGAGTGGAGTTAAACTGCATAGGTTCTATTATAAAATAAAAAGACCGCTGGTGCCTGTCCCCATGCTCACCAGCGATCTTTTGCGCAGAGCCCCTGACCCTGCGCCCCAATCTTTCTTGCTTGTATAAACATTATAAACACAAAAGTTACCAAAATGTAACCATCTCTTTCAGGCAGACAGGGCGGCCCGGGTGCGCTGCAAAAAAATCTCTGCCAGGCGGCGCAGATCGGGGTGGCGGATGTTGTGCTCGAGCAGCGCCAGCAGTTCTTTGACCCGCGCTGCCGCGCCGGCATCCAATGGTCCGCACAATTTCCGCAAGGAATAAGCATCCAGCTCCCAAAGTGGGCTGCCGATCCGCCGCGCATATTGGATGGCCAGTTCCACCTGGCGCAGACCTTCTTCCGGATTACCTGTTTCCAGATAAGCCCGGCAGCGCACCCGGGCATCCGCGTAGGCGGATAAACCGTAGCCGCGTTTGGAGAAAAGACCGCGATATTCATCCATCAGGGCCACCGCCTCACCCAACCGGCCCGCTTGCGCCAGAAGTTCGGCCTGGCTGCGCAGTCCAGGCAGATAGACGGTCCCCAGATCGAGCTGCCGGGCTTTTGCCACGGTTTCACTCACCAGCTCCAGCCCATCATCCAGCCGCCCGTCCCCGGCAAGGGCCATCCCCAAAAAGAGCTGGCAGAGCAGGCTGTCCCATTTCCTGACGCTGGCTTCCAACCCGGCCCGGTAAAAAGTCTGTGCGCCGGCGCAGTCTCCTAATAAGCGGTATATGTCCCCTTTCGCCATCTGAACATAGGTTAAAATTTCCCGGTTCTGGTTATCCGAGGCAAACTCAAGGGCATCCGGTAACGCAGCCCAGACGCTGTCGATCTGCCCCAGCGCCACGCCTGCCCGAAGTTGGAAAGCCATTAAGTAACCCGCCAGATTCACGCTGTTTATGCTGCGGGCGAGCCTGATCCCCAGCCGGGCATGTTCGAGGCAGGCCACGAACTCTCCCAGGTCGAATTTTGCCCCGGCCATCACCAGATGCCCGTATATTTGTGCCGGGGTCTGGTCGTGACGCAAAGGATCTTGCACGGCTTCTTGCGCCTTGAGGGACCAGCCGGTCAGATGATAAGCCATACCCAGACGGTATTCGATCACTGCATGGTGCTCTTCGTCCTGAGGGAGTTCCATCGCGTTCACCAGCTGGTGAGCCTGGTCCAGCAGGGTGATGGCTTCGGCATACTGCATCTGTCCCACCAGGTACCAACCCTGGCGGCTGTACAGGTTGGCCAATGCAAATGCATCCCCCAGCTCCTGTAAATGATAGGTTGCCTGCTGGAATATCTCCATCGACCGGATCCTATCCTTGCGCAGCGAATACATGGTGGCCAGTCCTCCCAGTCCATTCCCCAGCAGCAGCGCGCTCTGCCTTTCCTCGCCCAAATCCACCATCCGCGAATAAATCTGTTCCATCAGGTCAGGAACGTTATTTTCGAAGGCAATTTCACCCCAATGAAGAAACAGATCATTTAAAAGTTTAACCGGCACGCTGTGCGGGTCGCGCATTGCCAGACGTTCTGCGTTTCGAAAAGCATGCAAGGCGTCTTCGACCGCAAAAAGTGAGCGCGCCTGTATCCCGGCGTTCACCCACTGCTGGATGGCATTCAAAGTCTCGCCGGCGGCCTCGTAGTGCCGCGCCAGGGCCATCGTCGACGGCACCGTTGGCGCAGGGCGGTCTTCAATCGCCCGCGCCGCGCGCAAATGGAGCAGGCGGGTGCGGGCCGGGCCCATTTCCCAACGCATGACCTCGCGCATCTGCCCATAGACGAATTTGTAGGTCTCCCGCGGGCCATCAGCATGCGGTTGGACCAATCCGGACCGGTAAAGATCATCCAATCCCCGGGCCAGGCTTTCTGGGTCAAATTGGGTCAGGGCTGCCAGCAAAGATTGGCTGAAATCGGGTTCGAGCACTGCGGCCGCCTCTGCAATCTGGCGGGCATCCAGGCTGAGATTACCAATCCGCTTCCGCAGAAAACTGTGGATGCTGGCCCCGACGGGCAGATGATCTATTTTTAAGGTTGTCCCGCTGGCCGGCGCGTACTCAAGCAGGGCATAAAGCGTTTCCAACAGGAATAATGGGATCCCGCCGGTTTCCGCGACCAGGCGGTCGGTTAGCCCAGGCTCCGCTTGTTCATCCAACAAATGCAAGGAGAGTTCGCCGGTCTCTGCCGGGCTGAGCGCCGCGAGATCCATCTGCACAAAATAGGCCGACCGGCTTTGCTGGCCGATAAATTCCTCCAACGGCGATCCGGCCGTCTCCCGGCGGGCGGTGATCACCAGCAAACCATGCTCCGCGATCAAACGCCGCTTCACCAGGTACCCCAGGGCCGACAATGTTTGCTCATCGCACCATTGAGCCGAGTTCGAGCACGATCAAGATCCGTTGCGAACGGCTGATCATGATCAGCGCCTGGTGCAGCGCTTCATACAGCATTCCTGTCTGCAATCCGGCTGGGGTTTCTGGCGGGGAGGATTCATCCTCGAATAAGACATCCAATTCAGGCAGCAGGCGGGCCATCTGCCGCAGCCACTGCGGCGCAAGGCTTTGCCATTCTTCCAGCGCGATGCTGCGGCGTAAGGCATCGATCCAGGGCTGGAAAGGCAGCCTGTCTTCGCCTTGGATGGCGTTCATCACCAGCAGGCGCGGCCTGGGCTGCAGCGAGCGGTACAGCTCGTACGCCAGGCGCGTCTTTCCGGACCCGATTTCTCCCCACACCACGGCGATCCCGCCCCGCCGGAAGGCGGTTTGCAGGGTCAGCAGTTCAGTCCTGCGCCCAATCAGCGGCACCTGCGCCAGCAGCCGCCCGGGCCAATCTTCACTGGCTGAATTTTTATTGAAGGTGATGATCTGGCGGCGGGCTTTGTGGAAAACTGCCGTCAATTCTTCGGGGATTTCCTCATTCTCGTGCGCATACTGATCCTGCACAGCCTGGATGGTGTCGAGCACTGAACTGATCCGGTTTAAGGCCAGCGACCATTGGATCTTTTGAATTTGCAGGTTTTCCAGCCACGGGTCGATTTCCAACGCCGCATCGATCCATTGCACGGCAGCATCCAGATCCCCGGCCGCGGAAAAATGACCCGAAAGTTGGGTTAGAGCGCGTAAATGGGTATCATTGAAACGCCAGGCGACCCGTTCGAGCCACCGTTCCAGGCTGGAGTTGGTTTCGGAGATAGAAAATCCCTGCAGAAAACTGTGCGAGCGCCACAGTTCGACGGCGCGCCGCAGGTGAGAAACCATCGGTTCGGGGAGTAGCGCATTCGCCGGAAACTGCGCGGCAAAACGCAGGGGTTGGTCCACCAGTTCCAGAAAATCCAACGCGTCGATCGAAACCTGGTCTCGGTTCAACCAGATGGTATCTTTATTAGTTTGCAGGATTTCATCTGCCGGGAGATCTCTGCGCAGGCGGGCCAGATTGACGCGCAGATTGACATTCGAACGCTCGCCGAAGATCTCACTCGGCCAAAACAGCTCTTGCAGCGCCTCGCGGCTCACCTTGCCTTCGACCGCCAGATAAAATAATAAGGCTCGCTGCCCCCGGCGGGAGAATTTTAAAGGCTTTCCTTGCCATCGAATATCTGGCGGCCCCAGCAGAAGAATTTGCAAGGGTTCAGCTTCGCGCAAGTCCAGCCTCCTTAAAATTTTATAGGTTTACTACAGCCTGTTCACAAACCTTTCAATCCGTTCCAGGGCAATCTCAATTTTCTCGTATGCCGTGGCATAAGAACAGCGCACAAACCCCTCACCGCCCTTGCCAAACGCATTCCCCGGGACGACCGCCACGTTTTCCTCCTGAAGCAGGCGGGTGGCAAACGTCTCGTCATCCAGGCCGGTCACACTGATTTTTGGAAAAGCGTAAAAAGCGCCCTTGGGCTCAAAAGTAGGCAAACCGATCCGGTTAAATCCACCGACAATCAGCCTGCGCCGCCGGTCGTATTCCGCCACCATTTCCTGGATGTACTCTTCGCCTTCTCTCAGCCCGGTCACCGCCGCCGATTGGGCCATGGTCGGGGCAGACATCACCGTATACTGGTGGATGCGCAGCAGGCCGGTCATAATCTCAGCCGGGGCCACCGCGAAGCCAATGCGCCAGCCGGTCATGGCATAATCTTTTGAAAACCCACCGATCATGATTGTTCGTTCTTTCATCCCCGGCAGGGCCGAGAAGCATACATGCTGGTGGCCGCCGTATACCAGGCGGTCGTAAATTTCATCCGAGATCACGATCAGGTCGTGTTCCTCGGCCAGCCGGGCAATCTCCAGCAGGCGTTCGCGGCTGGCGACCGCCCCGGTGGGGTTGTTGGGGAAGCTGATCAGGATGGCTCGCGTGCGCGGGGTGATCGCCGCGGCCACAGCCTGGGGATCGACCTCGAAGTTATCTTCAAAGCGGCAGGGGATTTCAACCGGCACCCCGCCAGCCAGCACGGTTTCCGCCTGGTAAGCCACAAAACATGGGGTAGGGATGATAATCTCATCCCCGGGATCGAGCAAGGCGGTCGCGGCCAGATAAAGCGCCTCTGAGCCGCCCACGGTGATCACCATTTCGGTTTGAGGATCGTAACTGACCTTGTAGTGCATTTCGAGATGCGCGGCCAGGGTTTTCCGTAGTTCGAGGATCCCGGCATTCGAGGTGTAGTGCGTTTCGTTGCGCCGCAAGGATGCAATTCCCGCCTCCAGAATCGGCTGGGGGGTATTAAAATCGGGCTCGCCAATCCCCAATGAGATTACATCCTTCATGGTGGCGGCGATATCAAAAAATTTGCGGATTCCGGAAGGCTTGAGGCCGGCAACCCGGCTGGAAAGATAGGATGAACGCATAAACACTGCCCTCGCAGTCAATTAGATTGGGTAAACCCTTATCTGGTTCACAGGACGTTTCAATTATTTTAACTTACATCCTGCACAGTCCAGGTGTCGTCTATTTGATTATAGTTGATTTCAAACACCTGCTCGCTGTCAGTTTCTACCACGAAGCGCTTGCCATCCGGCAGGCGGGCTTCGCTGCGCACCGCGGCTACCGCCAGGCGCCGGCCCTGCCACCACACCGCCAGCGGCCTTTGCGGGTAATCGTACCCCGCGTACCACTCGACCCGCGTCTGGAAGGCCATGGAGGCGGCCTTATCCGTGCTCAATCATCCGCCGGCGGATCAACTCACCGACCACGATTGGTCGCCCAGGTTCAAATGGGTGGTCTGGCCGTGCACATTCACGTCCCGGCCCAAATGCGACCCGGAGAGGATCATGTGTTCCACCTGAGCACCCTCTTCCAGGATTGAATTCGAGATCACCACCTGGTTAAGACAGCAGTCTTCACCCACGGAGACAAACGGGCCGATGACCGAAGCGGTGATTTTTGCCTTGGGCGAGATGAACACCGGGGGGATGATCGCCACCCCGGGCAGGTTTTTCATCGCCTCATCGCTGTTATCCCGCCCGTTTTCCAGCAGGTAACGGTTGGTCTCCAGCAGCGCGTCCGGCATGCCCGCATCCATCCAGGCTTCGACCTCCTGGGTGCGCATCTTTGCGCCGCGTTCCAGCAGGATGTTGACCGCGTCTGCCAGGAAGAATTCATCCTTTAACATCACCTTGCGCTCCATCTGTTCGGCAATCGCAGACATCAGGTCTTCGGCCTGGCGGAAATAATAAAAACCGACCACCACCAGGTTGTTGTCCATATCCTGAGGTTTCTCAATCAGGCGGGTGATAAACCCTTGCTTGTCGAGCTGCGCCACACCAAAGCGGCGCGGGTCCGGCACCGTGCGCACCCAGGCCATCCCATCCAGGTCCAGGTTGTTGAGCACACACAGGTCGGTTTCCACCAGGGTATCGGAAAAGGCCATCAGCATCGGGCCGTGCAGGTATTCGCGCGCCAGGTAAAGCGCATCCGATTGGCCGCGCATTTTTTCCTGGATCACGTATTGGATCTTTTTCTCCGGGTGATGCTCGCGCATGTACTCCTCGACCTGTTCTTTCTGGGTGGGGCCGACGATGAACACATACTCCACCTCAAACGTGTCCGGCAGGCTGCGAAACTGGTCGATGACATAATCCAGAACAGTCTTGCCGGCCAAAGCGATCAGCGGCTTGGGCTTGCTGTAAGTGTGCGGGCGCATGCGGGTGCCCAATCCGGCCATTGGAACGGCGATAGTTAATGTTTGCGGCATAGTATCCTCCCTACGCGGGGTGCAACAGTTGAAATAAACGTTTCGAACAACATTTTTGTGTCGCTAAAACGATCCGGTCGGAACTCTTTGGTGCCAATCGGTCACTTGCTGGTAGGCATGTGCCATGCGAAAAAGGATCTCTTCGTGGAAATGAGGGCCCATTAACTGCATCCCTACTGGCAGGCCGCGCTTATCGAACCCGACCGGAAAGGCCAGTCCCGGCACGCCTGCCAGGTTGGTAGGCAGGGTAAAGACGTCTTCCAGGTACATGGCCAAAGGGTCGTCGCCATGTTCGCCGATGCGAAAAGCGGTGGTCGGGGCAACCGGCGTGGCAATCGCATCCACCTGGGTAAAAGCCTGCTCGAAATCGCGTTTGATCAGGGTGCGCACCTTCTGCGCCTGCCCGTAATACGCATCATAATACCCGGCGGAAAGCGCGTAGGTGCCCAGCATGATGCGCCGCTTGACTTCCGGCCCAAACCCGGCACCACGGGTGCGTTTGTACTGCTCCAACATCTGGGCCGCCGGTTCGCGCAGTCCAAAGCGCACCCCATCGTAGCGCGCCAGGTTGGCGCTGGCTTCGGCCGGCGCAATCAGGTAATACACCGGCAGGGCGTATTCTGTATAGGGCAGGCTGACCTCGTGCACGCTGGCGCCCAATACTTGCATTTGGGCGATCGCCCGGCGCACCCCTGCTTCCACTTCGGGTTGGATCCCCGCGATGAAGTATTCCTTGGGCACGCCAATGCGCATCCCCGCCAGGGATGGGTCAGGATTGAGCTGGATTTTGGGCACCGCCACGTCCATCGAGGTGGCGTCACGCATATCGTGACCGGCGATAATTTCAAATAACAGGGCCACGTCCTCTGCGCTGCGCGAAAACGCCCCGACCGCATCCAGCGAAGAGCCGTATGCCACCAGGCCGTAGCGCGATACCCGCCCGTAGGTAGGTTTGAGCCCGGTCACCCCGCAGTAAGAGGCCGGCTGGCGCACGGAGCCCCCGGTATCGGAGCCTACCGCCGCCGGCACCATGCGGCTGGCAACCGCCGCCGCCGAACCGCCGCTCGAACCACCCGGCACGTAATCCAGATTCCAGGGGTTATGGGTGGGCCCGTAGGCGGAATTTTCGGTGGATGAACCCATGGCGAATTCATCGGTATTGGTCTTGCCCACCACCACCACCCCGGCTTTGAGCAGGCGCTCGACGCTGGTCGCGGTGTAAGGCGGAATAAAGTTTTCCAGGATTTTCGAACCACAGGTGCAGCGCACGCCTTCCAGCGCAAGCACGTCTTTGACCGCCAGCGGCAGCCCCTGCAGCGGCGGCAGCGGGCTTTCATCCCGTCCGGCGCGGTGGGCCGCCAGTTGGCGGTCGGCCACCTCGGCCTGACACAGCGCCAGATCGGAGGTGCGCGTCAGAAAAGCATGCACCTCCGGTTCCAGGCGGTCGATGCGCGCCAGGCAGGCCCGAGTCAGGTCCAGGCTGGAAATTTCGCCGCTGCGCAGGGCATCCACTGCCTGGCGAACGGAAAGTTCGTTCAATTCAGACATGACTACTCCAACACCGGCGGCACGCGGAACTGGCTTTGCTCGACCTGGGGCGCGTTGCGCAAGGCGGCATCCGTCGTCAGCCCCGGCCTTACTTCATCTACACGCAATCCGCTGTGCGGAGGAAGCACGCTGGCGGTGGGGGCGATGCCCGTCGTATCCAGCTGCTGCAAGCGGGCAGCATACTCCAGAATGGCGGAAAGCTGCTGCTGGTAAAGCTCTTCTTCTTCCGGGGTCAGTTCCAGCCGGGCAAGTTCGGCGATGTGCTGCACTTCTTCCAGGGTAAGTTTCATGCCCGAATTATATCATCCCCGTTAGGGGATATCACCCCCGATAGGGGATATCACCCCTGCCCACCCCATTAATTTTTTGCTGGTTCTGCGAGGGATGAAAAGATATTCCGAAAAGCTCACACCTGGCAACTGCCCTATCCTTATGTGCCGGGTTACCCCGGTTTTCGCTGAACGGTTGGGTTGAACACAGGCTTAATGGCCTAACTCTTCTTTGACGATGATCATCGTACTCCGCCCCGAACGATGTTCGCGGTTGACCACCAATATTTTGTTCACCGCAGTGCTCAACTTAAAAAGCTGCTGCATATGCTCCTCTTCTCGAGGATAACAATACTCCTGGATCCGTCGCATTCCTTCATTGAAATCTTTGACAATCTTTTGCGCGCCGACCACCCAGATCACCTTGCCTGCGCCTGAGGCGTAAGGTCCAAGCTGGCTGCCCGAATGCGAAGCAATCAAGATTTGCCCACCCTCGGTGACTGCCTGCACGCTTCCTGCGGCATAATCCGGCGCACTCCCTAACTTGCGGAATTCTCTTCCCTGGGTCGCGCGGTTCATGGCAAACATTCTGGGTCTTAATGCGTCATACTTCCCTGATTTATCTATCTCGTCCCGGATCCCTAACGCCTCGAGGGTCACAGAAGCGCCCAGAAAAACTTCCGCCCCCTCGGGGACCAACTCGAAAAAGATCCGCTTTGCCTCCATGCCATCCTCAACCACAATGGCATGGATATTATTTGCCTCAAGCGCCTCGACGGTGCGCTGAATTTGCTCGCCGGTCGCTACCCTGGCAAATTCCATATTGGGAACCAATGCTTCATCGTTTTGCATATACCATTTTTTATCCTTTTTCTCAATAATTGAACACCGACAGTAAGTAGTTTAACATGGATTGACCTCTCCTGGCAAATTCTTGGCTCACTGACCGTTTCAATGAGTTGCAAAGGCGGCTTTATCAATCCCGATAGTGATGTATTGCAAACGCTGGATCGTGCAAAAAACGAGTTGGCAAAATTGATTCTCAGGTCGCTAAGTGTTGGATGCACAATGGGTGAGTATATTTATACTATTTAAGTTATAATTGTAAACAATTATTGGGCTTTTTTACCACAAGGAGTATTTCTTTGAACGGCTTTCTACCCTCTGAATTGCTGATGGTTCTGCAAGAATTTCGCACATGTGAATTCACCACGATTTCGAAGCATGGAACGCCGGTCACGTGGCCTGTATCCGCTCGCTATTTAACGGATCAGGGCCATTTTTTGTTAACCACGACGATCGGTTTCCCGCAAAAAGCTTTCAATATCCGCCGGAACCCGCATGTCTCGATGTTGTTTTCAAACCCAACCGGAAGTGGGCTGGTTAAACCAGCATCGGTCCTGGTCCAGGGCGATGCCACGGTAAGCGATCAGGTCATAACTTCGGTCAACCAAGTGGAAGGCTTGCGCGAATATTGGCTCGAATCGATCATAAAACGCCAGCCTCACTCTGAGATGTTTATTGGGAACCCGCTGATGCACGTCATGATGGATTGGTATTATATGCGCCTGGTGATCAGTGTTACTCCCCGGTGTATGTATTGGTGGCCTGAAAGCAATTTATCCCAACCTGCTCAAGAACTCGAGGTGCTGCATGTGGAGTAATTTGGTCAACCGTCTTGGTGAATTCCCCAATGCCGTCCTTACCACAATCGACGCGAGTGGCTACCCGTTCAGCATGCGCTGCACACCGCAGGTTGATGAAGCCCGCCAGGTGCTGCTAATCGGCCAGTTGGCGGATCAGCATTTCCAGGCCGGTCCGGCGGAACTTTTGTATCACTATCACAATGAGCAGTTGTGGGACTTGAAAGCCCTCCAGATCCTCGGTCGATTGGAGCAAGTAGAGCAAACCTGGACCTTTCATCCGGAGCGCTTCATCCCCGGAAACGGCTTTTTGGGCCTATTCGACCAGATGCGGTCCATCTTTAAAACCAGTGCAGATGCTGGCCGGTACCTAAAAAAACGCGGCATCCCGCGGCCCAAGATTCGTTGGGACGAGTTTACCGTGCTGCTCGCGGAAGCCAAAAAGTATTGGCAGCGAGGGGCATGAGCTGGTGAGATAACTTGAACCCCGCTGCCAGCATCGCTATAATGGTCACATGCTTTATCTGCGCAAGCCCTTTTTTATCGCGGCCCTGGTGCTGATCGGCCTGGTGGTGCTGACGGAATTGGGTTCGCTGGCGATCGTAAAAGGCGCCGGCGCCCAGACGCAGCAAATCCAGGGGCTGATCCCAGCCGGCAACAGCGATCCGCGTTTTGCCCAGCTGCGCGACGCCCTGGGTCAGGTCGATCAAAATGACCTGCAAAAAATCCTGGACCAGGAAAAACCACCCGGGCTGGCGATCCCCTACCTGGCGGTGGTGGACGGGCTGCTGTTGTTTTCGATTGCCTTGCTGGCGGTAAACCTGGTGGTGCGCGAGCGGACCTTCGGCCAGCTCCAGGGGATATCGACTTTCATTTTTTCCCTGGTGTTGATCATCGCCGCCATCGCCATGATTTTCACCGCCCTGGCGCTGCTCTTGCTGATGATCTCGCTGTTTCTGGCGGTGCCCTTCGGCACCCTGGCCTATCTGGCGATTTACGGATTTTTCAACCGCGGCGGAGCGTCGGCCATGCTGGCGCTGATCCTGACGCTTAAAATGGGCTTCGCGGTCTGCCTGGTGATCGCCCAGCAGGGTTTCCTGAAAAACAAGATGCTCGTGCTGCTGATCCTCTCTTCATTTGTGGCCAGCCTGGTGGTCAGCTTCCTGATCGGGTTGGTGCCTGGCTTTTTAGCCAGCATCACCGATGCGCTCGGGGCAATCCTGGTCGGCATCTGTGGCGCGATCTGGGCGCTTGTTTTTCTGATCACCTCCATCGGCGGTGTCCTGCGCGCCCTCCGTTTCGGTAAATAACCGGCTTGCACTCCTTGGGGCATGCTAAACCGGATTTTCTTCGTGGTGAAATATCCTGGGCGGCTTGCACTTTATTTCACCGCCACCCCGCATTTCGTCCCCACCCCGCCTTCGCACCACAGGACCACCGTCCCACCTGCTTTTAGAAACTGGAGCCGGGTTGATTCTTTCTGGCCCAGGGTATCCTTGACCTGCATCCGGCTGCCGTCTTCGGCCACCGTCAGGCGCGCCTCCACCCGCAAACTGGAGCCCTGCGACAATACCACTTCCAACGCGCGCGAAGCCGTCGAGGAGGACTTGACCGAAAAAACGCAGGACTGCCCGCCGTCCATCACCAGGCTGCCCTTCGTGATCAGGTCGAGGCAGCCGGCCGGGGTGGCCGAGCCGATATCCATCGCTTTCAATTTCATATCCGGCTCCAGGCCGGCAGCGATCTGGTCCAACCCGCCAAACTTGAAATCCAACGTTCCAGACGATCCGGCGGTAACGCCGTAGATGATCGCGCCTGCCGCCAGCAGCGCGATCAGGATGACCACGACAAACAAGAGTTTGGGGTTCATCGCTATTTGCGGTAGACGCCGCTTAACACCGGCTGCTGCCCAACTGCGCCTTCGCTGCTGCCAAAAGTGACCAGATCCTCATCCGTCGAAAGCACGCACAGGCCATATTGGGCGATGTTCCTGGAATCGGTGGCGAGCAGTTCCTGCAGATCGAAGTTGTAGTATTTGTTGGGTGCAGTCACCTTGACGCTGTGCGTACGGGCCGTCGAACACTTCGGCGGGGCGGAGGTTTCATTCCAATCGGTGGTTGCCGCCGACACGTACACGTCCATATTGGTCGTGCCGCTGCCCAGGGATTTCAAGTACAGCGACAGCATAGCCTTTTCCAGTCCACCGGCGGTAGAAATTTCAGGCAGACTAAACTTGATGGCGATCATTCCCGGATAAAAAACGTCATTTTGAATCTGGTCGGTCAAAATCAAATCTGGACCTTTGACAAAATCCGGGCAGAAATTAAGAATTCTGAACCAATCTTTAAAAATCGCAGTCTTAAGGGTAAAAGGAACGGGGGTGGGTGACGCGGGTTTCGGGGTCGGCGCCGGGGTGGCTATGATTGTATAGGGAAAAGGTTCGAGCTTCCAAATGGGCAGTTTCCCATTGCAGGTAAAAGTAGACGGGTAGGTAAAGATATCCATGGTGGCGACCCGTTTGCTAAATGAGGTTGCGAACCCGTTGGACATCACCAGGGTGACATTTCCCCCCGCGGCCAGTTTTTGCCCTGCAGCAGGCTGCGTGCGGATGGCCTGGTCGATACCCACCGTCTGCGAGTCCTCACGGGTGACCGTCACCTTAAAACAGGGCTGCGGGCTGCAAACCGCCCCCAGCTTGGCCAGCGCATCAACCTGGGACATATTTGCCAATCCTGGGATGGTGAATGTCGCCATCCCCTTGGAAATGGTGACGCTGACTTCGCTGCCCGGCTTTACTTTTTCATCCAACGGCGGATCATAACTGATCACCAGGCCGGCCGGCACCGTATCGGAATAATCTTCGCTGACCGGCTCCTTCATTTTCAACCCCGCCTTTTCAATCGCGGCCTGTGCCTGGTCGGCGGTCATATCCGCCAGGTCCGGCACGGCCACCGTGCGGTTTATCAGGATCACTGCCACCACGATGGCGATGATCAGCAGCGCCCCACCGCCTATCAGGGCATAGATCCACCAGGGTCTGGGGGGGATGGGCTTGGGGATCTCAAAGGTCACCGACTGTCCGGCGACCGTGCGCTGTTCCGGTTCGCCCGATCCTTCCCACAGCATGTCCATGGCAAAGGTGCAGGTGCCCGCCGCGGCCGTGGGCGGCACGGTGATCTGCAGTTTATACTGTTCAGAATGCGAGATCGGAAAATCCCGTTCCGCCGGCGCAAAGGTGAACCAGCCTTCTCCCCCAGGAGGAGTGGTGCGGATGATAGCCTGGGCCCGCAGGGGACGCCCGCTGGCGTTAAAACAGAATAGGTAAATTCAGCCTGGCGTTTCTCATTCAACTGCAAGCTGTTGGTTGGGGCCTGGATTACAAATTCATTCGGCATCATTCGCCTCCTTAAGCACTGAACACCAATTGACTGGTCATATAAGCCGGCTTTTGCATCTGGATGATGCGTTCTATTAATCCCTGGAAAGGCCGCCCCACGGCAGGGGCCTGCACCACCAGATGAAAGGCACGCGTCCCGCTACCCGGCCCGGCCGCCGCCTCATCGATAGTAAATCCGCTCAAACCGGTGGCGAGTTCCAGAAACTGCACCAGCCCGCGTTTCGTCCCGCGCCAGCGCGAGAGGTCGGCGGAAGCCTGGATCAATTCTCGCAGCCGGCCCAGCCCGCCCGGGAAAGGTCCGCCGTCTTCCGGCAGCAGCCAGGCCAAATCCACCCACTGCGCCAGATACGGCAGGAATTCGTCCGGAGTGCGGTAGGGGTCGATATAGCTTTCGACCTGGGCCAGGGCCTCTTCAGCCGGGGCGTGCTGCTGTTCCATCACTGCCAACAGAACCGAGAGCGGGCTGCCTGGAAAAACGGCCCGTTGAAATACCAGCGGCAGCAGGCTTTCAATCTCGTCTTGTTTCATCTTCGCTCACCACTTCAATTTCATGTTCGCCGGAACAAAACAGGCGCGTAGGAGAAAGTGTGACCCGTTCCAGCATTTCACGGTTGGTGATTTTCTCAAAGCCCACCCCGTCCTGGGTGCGGAAAACACCCTGCGGCCCGCTGACCATCACCAGGCCCCCGGCCGGGTTGGCAGCGGCAGCGCGCACTGTGTCAAACCCGCTGGAAATCAGCGGCAGCCCACAGTCCAGGCTGGGCGCGCGCCAGGGCGGGTTGCTCTCCCACGGCTGCACCAGCAGCGCCCCGCCCCGGAACGAACCCGCCACAAGCTGGCGGTTCAGAAAGGCGAGCGCATTGCAGGTACCGGCGTTCCACTGGTTGGCGAAAGCCACCCAGCCCTCGGGCGGGTTCTGCAAACCGCGCAGTTCCCAGCGGCTGCAGCCCTCCCCCGGTCCGCTGGTCGCGCCGATCCCTGCCCACAAGAATTGGGTCGTCCCGACCTGCTGGATGGCCATTTCCTGGATTATTTTATTCTGCAGGCCTACCGCGCGGTAGCTGTTCGAGCGTCCGGCCTGGTTGGAAATGAAAACTCCCTGCCCGGCCAGGGCGCCGACCGCCACGGTTAAAAATCCGGCGTCATCCATGACGGCGACCACCGCCGAAAAGCCCATATCCAGGTTGGCCGAATTTACCACCACCTGCACCGGGTTGTATTTCGGCCGCAAATCGATCTCGTATAAACCCTGCCGGCCGGCGAGCAGCAGGTACGGCAGACCTTCGCGCATTACCCAGGCCGCGTCATACATCTCGAAGCCAAAGCTGAATACCGGCCCGGCCCAGCTTTCCCCACAGTCGTAGGAAAGATAGATCTGGGTATCCGCTTTTTCTTTGAGTTGAGTGACGACCGCCAACAAACCGGGCAGGGTTGGGTGGACCGCGATCTTGATCACGTCCTCTTCGCTAAAACCGGCCAGCATTTCCCAGCCGTCGCCGTCGTCCTGCGAGCGGTAAACCTGCGAACCGGCCCCGGCATACCAGGTATGCGCCTGGATCGGGTCGGCTGCCAGGGTGTTGACCGATTGGTCGGGCACGTCGTCCACCAAAAAGTGCACCACGCCATCCACCCACAGCACGCCGGGATCGGCCTGGCACAGGTTGTAGATCTGGGAAGCGTGTAAGGCCTGCCCGAAAGGCCACCCCTGGGGGTTGGCCGCGGTCGGCAGGGGATTAATCGCCTGGTTGAGGCGCTCGATCACCCGGCTGCGAATGGCGGATGGGTCGGAATGGCGCCGCGACACGATGCGCGCCTTGACCCGCACCGTTTTGTACTGGGTCCAGTGCACCTGGCAGGTAATCCCCAGGGGGCGGCGCTCATCCAGGTCCTGCTCGATGCGCGTGCGCACCAGCTCGCTCTCCTGGGCCTTCAACGACTCCAGCGAAACCCGCCCGGCGGGGCGTTCTTCAAGCGGCACCTGGGGCGCGAGCAGCACCTCCACCGTCCCCGGCCGGGCGAACGCCCAGGTCTCGGCCTGGGTGAAGGCGTAGGCCCGGGCCACCGCCTGCGACCCGTAGCGCGCCCGCAGCTCAAAATCGCGAGCCGTGACCGCTCGTTCCAGCGAATGCAGTTCCTGCGGGCCACGCACCAGGGCATTCTCGCGGGTTTCAGCCGCTTGCCCACCGGAACACGCCTGGGGATTGGTCACCGACAGGTTGGGGATTGAATCCTTCAGCACGGTCAGGGTCCCGGCGGCCACATTTCCGCTTTCTCCTCCGCCGCGGCGGTACCAGGCGCGGATTTCCATGCCAGCCGGCGGGATCTCGCCCAGGGCGCCGTCGCCAAAGGTCACCGTGGCTGGATCCCCGGATGGGTCCAGGCGCACCGCCGGACTGAAATAAATGCGCCCTTCCGCCCGGTCGACGACGTATACCCGCCGGTCGGGGCCGGTCTGGCTGAAATTATCCACCTCGCGCCATTTGCGGTAGCGTTTGCCTTCGTGTTCGATCACTTCGGCCGAATCGACCTTTTCATCGGGCGGGATCTCGACCGCCACCAGCAGATCAAACTCATCATCGATGGAGGCGATCAGCGGCGGGCGCCCAAGCAGCAGGTTAAGCCCCGGCAGCCCGGTGCCCACCCCGGCCAGTTCGGCGTTCACCAGGTCGCAGTGGTGGGCGCTGACCTCCACCTCACTCTTTCCGGCGGGGATCACCACCAGGCGGTCGGTGGCATACAGCGGGGCCGTGCCTTCGCCGCCCGCCTGAGATACGGTAACCCGTGTCCCGCGCGGAATTTCCAGCGGCTGGTTAGCCGGCTGGCTCAACGAGAAGCGCAGCACTCCGCCAGCTGCCGTGGGCGGGTGCAGCCGGGTGCCGATCAGGTTTAGAAATTCAATATAGGCTTTATCCGGCAGGCGGTTCAGGCGGTAGGCCAGGCCTTCGGTCAGATGAGCGAACAATTCCAGCAGGACCGTACCCGGGTTGCTCGGGGACAAATCCCAATCGGGCATGCGCTGTTCAATCAGCCGGCGCGCTTCTTCCATCAACTGGTTGAAATCGCGATCATCCAGGTTGGGTGGTGGTATTGGCATCAGACCTTCCCTTCCATCAAGTTCAAGGAAAACGTGACCTGCCCGGTCTGCTGGGTGGCGCGCACCTGGTAAGCCAGGGAAATTTCCAGCAGTTCCTCTTGTTCCTCGCTGCGGTTGGCATCCAGGGCGAGGATCTCGACCCGCGGTTCGAAGCGTTCGATCGACTGGCGAACGTAATGCATCGCCAGCCCGGCTGTGCTTTCATCGTTGGGCGCGAACATCAGACGGTGCAGGTTGCAGCCGTAATCCGGGTGCATTACCCGCTCTCCTGGGGCGGTCGCCAGCAGGAGCAATATAGACTGGCGGATCGATTCCTCGCCGCCAATGGTCTCGACTTTCCCGCCCGCGGAAAGCTGCAAGCCGGGCGCGTGCTGCCCGGCATCGAAATCCGGCAGCCAAAAACGCCAGGCGCGCGCCTCTCGCCCGCTCATCCGCCCGCCTCCTCGACCAGGTCCTGGCCGGGCTCCTGCACGGAGTAGCGGTTGTCGCCCGGGGTGCCGCCGTCGGTCAGACCGGTAAGCGTATCCAGGCACACCGGGTGGCCCTCGATCTGCAGCAGGTCGGAATAGCCCTTTTCTTCATTCATCGTCAGGGTGCAGGGCTTGATCGGCGGGGCCAGGGGACAAAGCGAAATCGGCCTTTTCTCCGGGTCGCGCGCCACCAGCAGCGGGCTGGCCAGGACATAGACCAGGCTCTGTCCGGCATGGATATCCACCTTGCTCATCCCGTGATTGCAGCGCAGCCAGGCGTTCTCGGTCACCAGTTTCATCAGGCCCTCTCGAAATCGATGCGCGCCGCGCGGATGGTCACCCGCCGGCCCGGGGCGGCGATATCCAGGTCCACCGCGGCGTGGATCTGCATCTGCTCCGGCGAAAGGTCCACCAGGTTGCCCTGGCGGTCCTCCAGGCGGATGGCGTGGCGCGTGTCGTCCAGTTGGATGGTCTGCCCATCGCGGGTCAGCAGGGTATAGCAGCCCACCCGGTTGCCGGTGGTCTTGCTCTCGGGCGCGCCGTGCATGGCATACACCCCGCCCAATACCACGCCCTGGGCCGGGTCATCCTGGGGCAGCAGCAGCAGCACGCGGTCGCCCGGTTCGGGCAGGGCGATCATCCCTTTGTTTTCCCCGGCGCCGGCGGTGACCACCTGCAGCCAGCCGGTTTCCAGGTTGCCGTAGGCCGGTAAAAGCACCCGCACCCGCCCTCGCTCGGGGATCTCATCCACGCGGGTCACCTCGCCCAGGGCCACCGAGGCCCCGCCGGCTGGGCCTGGGGCGGGCGGCGGCGGGGGAGCCGAGGTAAATTCGGTCTGGAAACCCCGGCGGGCATCCAGGGTGTGGGTCACGCCTACCAGGGCATACTGGCCCATCCAGCGCCGGTCGACCCCCTGAATGCTCACCGGCACGCCCGGCTGTAAGGCCGGATCGCCTTCGGCCACGCCCCACACGCTGACCGCGTGCGCGGCGCGCCGGTCTAATTCGGCCTGGGCCAGGGCGGACGAATGCCGGTCATCTTCTACAATTCCACCGGTCAGGGTGCGCCCGTCCCCGCCCACCTGCGCAGGGTCGACCCCGCGCACGCCCCGCCAGCCAGGGTGCGCACTGCCCGCCTGGACGGTATGCGCTTCGCCCTGCTGGGCGTTCCAGCCCTGCACTTCCACCTGGCGGGTCACGGCTTCGCCGCTCTGCGAAAAGCGCACCTCGAGCAGCGATTTTCCCCATTCGAGCGCCACTGCCGGCCCGCTGCCGGACAGGTCCTGGATATACAGCCGCCCCTGGCGCAGCACCAGGTACAGGCCGCACTCGCCCGCCATCCGGGCCAGCAGATCGAAGTCCGACTGGTTGTGTTGGATGACCTGCGGCCAGGTCGGCCCCGCAGCGCTCATCGCCAGGGTCACGCCCAGTTCGCCGGTCAGCTCGCGCGCCAGGCTCTCCAGGCTGACCTGAACGAATGACCGCACCGGCTGGCGTTTGCGCAGGCGGTGCAGCGCATCGTAGGCGCGCACGTGCAGCGTGCGCTCACCGGCCGGGCCGTAAAATTCCTCCTGCACGGTCACCTCGCCTTCGAACAGGTCCGCGGCATGCCCGGCCACGCTCAGCCGCAGGCGCGTACCCGGGGTGAGCAGCACGGCGCCGGCCAGCGGACCGGGAGGATCGCTGAAGGTCAGCTCGCACTGGGCCGGCAGCGAAAGGCGCGCCTGCACATAGACCTTCTCCAGGCTGGACAGCGCCTCGGGCGGCAGCGGGATGCCGTTGACGTTGACTGCCAGGTGGACCAGGGGCGCGCTGGGGCTCATTTGGGCTCCAGAATGGTCACCGGCGGAATGGAAAGCGCGCGCCCGGCTGGGACGTGAAAGATATCCTGGATGTCGTTATACAGCGCCAGCAGCCGCCACAGGGCCGGGTCGCCATAATACTCCAGGGCCACCTGGTCGAGGCGCTCACCCACCCTGTGCCCGGGGGCGGAGGACTGCATTTCGGCGTCCGCCTCGCTGGAAGCCAGGGCGGCGGCGACCTGTTTTTCCAATGCCTTTTCCTCTTCCGCCTGAATGGTCTCAAAGGCCTGGTTGAGCCGCTCCAGTTCCGGCTGGATCTTTGCAGTCAGGGCGTCTTCCTGCCCGGGGGCGAGGTCGTTTAAAGCCGCCTGGATGTTTTCCAGGGCGTCCTCCGGCAGGTGGATTTGAGGATCACGCTCCAGCAGCAGCACGATCCCCTGCAGGCGGGCAAACCCTTCCATCGCGGTCAACTTCTGGGCGGCGTCTTTACCTTTTTTCATCGCGGCCACGGCCGCCAGGATCTGGTCGCGCCCGGCCAGGGCCAGCCTGATCGCGCTCCGTTTGAGCACCGCCCCGGCCGCTTCGGCCGCCGCGTAGACCGCTTTCAACCCCAGGGCGATGCCTTCCACCGCCTTTTGGATCACCTTCACGGCGGCGTGCGAACCGGCAGCCCACAACTGCTCGATGCCCGACACGACCTGCCCCAAAGCCGCCGGGATCTGCCGGAAGAGGATCATCTGCCCGGTCTGGCGCACCTGATCCAGGATGGAGGTAATCAGATCCAGGCCGCGGTGGACCAGCCCCGCGGTTTCTTCGGGCAAATCCTTGACCGCCTGGCGGATGGCTTCGGCCATGACCCCAATTTTCCGGTAGGCGGTGGCCAGGGTCTGTACGGCCTGGGCTTTCACCGCGCGCACCACGATCGTCGCCGAGACCCCCAGGGCCGACATCACCTGGCGCAGGTCCTGGAAAATCGGCCCCAACACGCGGGCCAATTCCTTCTCCGCCCGCCCGGCGGCCGCGCCCAGGCGGTTGAGCACCGCGCTGGCCGAAGCCTGCACCTCCCCGGCCAGCTCTGAAATCCGCTGCATCATCGCCGAGGGCGGCGGGTCGCTGAGCGCGCGGATGCGGCTGGCGATTCCTTCAACCGCCGACTGGACAAACCCCGCCAGGGCGCTGCCCGCGCTGCTTGCCCAATCCTTCAAAATCGAGGCGGCCTGGCCGATCAGCGCCCCGGCCCGGGCCTGAAAGCGCAAGATGGTCTGGTAGGTCGAGGTATTGGCCAGCGCGCTGCCAAAAATGTCCGCCGCCTGCACGAATGCCTGGCTCACGCTGGGCGCGCCGGGCGTAATCTCGTCGATCGCCGGTCCGCCGGTCAGGGTAGTGGTTTTCACCGGCACGGTGGAAGAACGCTCGGGGTCTAAAGTGATCCCGGCCAGGGAAGGGAACGAGCTGCCCTTGGCGCTTTCTTTGGGAGCTTCATCCGCGCGCACGAAGCGCAGGCGCAGCCAGGAGCGCTGCGGCACGCCGTCCGGGGTAAAGGCCTCCAGCCGCTCGACCACCGCCGTGACGTAGCCCGGGATATTCCAGGTCTTGCCCCACACAAAGCGCACCAGCGGCAGGCGGCGTGGGTTCTGGTCCTGCACGCTGTTTTCGGCCAGCTGGGTCAAGGGGCGGGTCAGCTCGCGCACATCCTTGGCGCGGATCGACGATCCGCTTAAATCCACGTCGAACAGCAGGTCCAGGTCAAACTGGGTGCGCCCCCCGCCGGTAAACAGCAGGGGGTCCTCGCCTGATCCCGGGCCGGCTACCAGTCCGCTGGCAGAACGCCGAGCACGCACCCCGGCCTGGCGCTAAATCACCAGGTTTTCAGGGTTTAACAGGCAGCCAATGCGCTGGTTGCTGGCTTCGATTAAAAAGGCCACTCGCTCCATAATTGTCCTTGCTGTTCGCGGCGCAGGCGTTCCAGCCGCTGCCAGTTGCGCTGATAGTTCTCCCAATCATCTCCCGCCAGGGCGTCGTCCGCGGCCGGCTCCAATGCCGGCCAGCGCTCCGCCGGGGCAGGGTTGGCTGGCAGGTCGCGCAAGGCGCGCGGCGCCGCCTGCGCGGGCTCTCCCGCAACCGGCCAGGCAATGGGGGCTCCCGGCTGCGCCGGCTGCTGCGGGGCCAGGTCAACCGGCGGCGGGGGCCAGTTTGGCCGGGTTGGCGGCGGCAGTTCTGACCCATACCGTTTCTGCGGCGCGGCGGACGGTTCAGGCAAAACCAATGGGACGGCGAAGGTTAGTCCCTGCCAGGCGGGCCAGGCTTCGACCTGGGGCGTTCCCTGCTCTCGCGCGGCTGGCTCGGGTTTTGCCTGAGGCGACTTATCCTCGGTCTTGGATGCACTCGTGGGTGCGGGCAGGACCGGTGATTGGGCATTGACCGGCCGCTCAGACGTCTGCGCCGGCGCCAACGGCAGGGCGGCCGGTTTCGGCGCTTCCGCCGGTTGGGAATTCCGCCCATCCGTCAGAGAAATCGCCCGCGGGCGGGCCTGTGAAGCAGGCAGCGGGACCTTTTCTCGCCGGTTTTTGCCTGCATCCAATGGTTGGCTTTGGGCCGGCGGCGCGGGCCGGGGTTGGGCGGCCGGCTGCGGCGGCTCGGCGCGAGCCGGGTACATGCGCATCGCGGCCGGCGGGCGGTGCTCCGCTGACGGTGCGGGGTGGGTTTCAACATCCGCCTGGGATACCGGCTCGATCTCCGGGGGAAACGGCTCCCTATTTTCGTCATCCGCCGGGAAAACCCCGTCCGGCTCCCTGAAGGGCGGCGTATGCCGCACCTCATTGGCCGCGAGAGGTTGCACTTCCCGCGGTGCGGCATCCTGCGTCTCCGGAGGGGGCGGGAGGGCGCGGCCGCGCAACCAGCGAACCTTGGAGATATCCTCTCCCAGGCGGGCGCGGATCAAATCCAGCCAGTGCTGCGGCGGCCCTTTCGACTCGGCCAGGGCCAGCCAGTGGTCCGGCGGCCCGCTGCGCCCGCCTGGGCTGTTTTCTGGCAGGCTGGCGCCATCCTGCCCGGACTCGACCGCACCCGCGCCCTGCCGGTCCGCATTCGCGGTTTGCTCCGGGTCCGGCGCTGGCCGCACCCGCCGGAAAATGGCGCGCAGCCAGATGGTCAGGGTCGTTCGCAGGGGGCGCCTGCCGCGGGGTTCGTTCATCGCCAGCTGATCAGCTCCGGCTGATCGTCTCGTAAACCAGGGTCAACGCTTCGATCGCCACTTCGTGGTTGAGCGCATTCAGACCGGCCCCCTGCCACTCAGACGGCCAGGCGTTGATCAAATCCCAGCGTACGACTTCCGTCACCCCCTGGCTGTCCAGCATCAGCACCGACACGTTTTTGCGTTCCACCTGGCCGTTGACCGCGGTCAACATCCAATCCCACAGCTCGTGCGAATTGGTAACCCCGTAGCGCAAGGTGACGGCGCTGAAGTCGACCTGCCCCGGAATATGGCGGATGACCTGGTTATTGCCCGCCTCGCGGTATTTGATCGAATCTACCTTTACCCCCAGGCCGCTGCACTCGGTAAAATGGCCTTCAGAGACACCCTGGATGACCAGTTTGAAGTTATATGCGCGATATGGATCGTTAAAATCAGCCATCAGTACCCTCCTACTCTATTTCAGGCCCGCGCTGGTGCTGCCGGATGCGGAAGACGATAAATTCGGCCGGTTTGACAGGCGCGATGCCGATGATCGTGACCACGTAACCCCGGTCGATGCTTTCGGGCGGGTTGGTTTCATCATCGCATTTGACAAAGAATGCCTCCTGCGGGGTGCGCCCCATCAGCGCCCCGTCGCGCCAGAGCAGCGTCAAAAAGGCGGTGATGTCGCGGCGGATCGATTTCCACAGGGTGTAATCATTGGGCTCGAAGACGATCCAGCGCGTGCTGTTGACGATCAATTCTTCGATCATGTTGAACAGGCGGCGCACGTTCAAATAGCGCCACTCGCTGCTGGATGCCGCCAGGGTGCGCCCGCCCCACACGCGGATGCCCTCGCGGCTGAAGAAGCGCAGCGCATTGACCCCGGCGTCGTTCAGCAGGCCGATTTCATCCCGGGAGAGGGCATGCGTCAGGCTGAGCGCGCCGCGCACCAGCTCATTGGCCGGCGCCTTTTGCACCCCGCGGGTGGCGTCGCTGCGCGCCCAGATCCCGGCGATGTGACCGGACGGGGCGGTATTGACCCGCTGCGTGGAGTTGAGCGGGTCGCGCACCGTGATCCACGGATAATAGAAGGAGCCGAACCCGTCATCTGAATTGCGCGGGCGCTTGCCGCTTTTCTCGTCCGCGCCGCCCGGCTTTTCCACGGCCACATTCAGCAGGTCATTGATATCCTCCACCACTTCCGGGCTGTCGAGGATCGCTACCCGGTCGTGGAGCAGCTCGCAGTGGCTCAAAATAGACGCGTAGGAAGCGGCATCCGTGAAGCCAGGCGCCGCCAGGATGGCGATTTCATCCACCGTTTCCAACGCTTTCAGCCCGTCGTCCACCGCGCCGTCGGCGATATCCACCACGTAACAGCGGCTGCCGCCGTTCTCGAAGAAGCCGTACACTGCCAGGGCCAGGGGCGTGCTTTGCGAACCCTCCGGGGCGAATTTGTTGAGAAATTCGGTCCAGTTGTTGATCGCCACCGCCTTTTTGAGCAGGGTACGGTCGCTTTTGGGCGCCTTACCGATAAAACCGGCCGTGCTGGTGCCCACCAATTTAATCGGCCTGGCGCCTGCCGGTTCTTCAGATATGTATACATCAGGTGCGTGGAAGTTATATGGCATCTTGCAGCTCCTTTCAAGACAACGGGTCGAAATGGATAACGAGTGGATTTTCTTCTGAATAGTCTTTTTCTAAGGCAATATCCTGAGTTTTTCCGCGGGCTCTCACCACCAGGTGTTTGAGCCAGCCGCTTTCCGGCACGGATTGGAAGCGGAACTGGCCCTTGGCGCCGGTGCGCACGCTCATCTGCAGCGCCGGGATTTCGATCACCGCGCCCATCACCGGCACATCTTCCGGGCCGAGCACCATCCCCACCAGGGGTCTCACTGGCAGCGCTTCGACTTTTAGCGGCTTCAACACCAGACGCGCCGGCCTTTCGGGTCGTTCGAGGCGCACCCGCACCCGCAGAAAAACGCACGGGCCGGGCGGAATCCCCAGGGCCGTCCACAGCGCCGGCTCGGGCGGGTGCATCTCCAGTTCCAGCTCTGCTTCCTCCATCGCCGCGAACACCAGGGCATTCAGCCGCTGGTGCGCTTCGACGGGCTCCTGGGCCCAGCTGGTGACCAGGTAGCGCAGCATAAACTGCTGCGGGGCGTGGGGCACGTTGCGCAATGCAGGGATTTCTAATAAATCCAGCAGGTAACAGGAAATTGTGGGGGCTTTGACTGCGGCGGAGGGCGCATTTAACGAACAGGTGGTCCCGCCGGTCACATTCTCCACCCAATCCTTAAGACGTTGGTCGGCCTGATCGATCGAATTGACCTGCCAATCCGGCATATTCCCTCGCGCTGTGGCCTCGTTCCACGGAAACCAAACATCCTGGCTCAGTTAGCTCCAGGATTAACTGTGGTAATAAATTTATAAGTTATTTGATAAAGATAGTCAATAGGAAATTTTAAACAAATATTAAGTTAACGATCAATTGAGCGAGCGGATCTGCCAAATCACTCAGTACGTCCCCAGCTCCTTGGCCAGATCCACGATGCGCCGGAAATCCTCCAGGCTGACGGTTGAGGGCACTGAATGGTCCGATGAGAAGATATACCCGCCGCCCCTCTTGAGCACCGGCACCACCCGCTCCATTTCGGCCCGGATTTCCGCCGGGTGGTCGTACAGCACGGCATTGATCCCGCCGTGCAGCACCAGGTCTTTGCCGTACTCGCGCTTTAACCACAGCGGGTCCATCCCGGCTTTGACTTCCAGTGGGTTGAGCGCGTCCAGGCCGATCTCGATCAGATCGGGGATGATCGGGCGGATATCGCCGCACGAATGCAGGTGAGCCTTGATCCCTTTGGCATGCGCCCACTCGATCGCCCGGTGGTGGAAGGGCTTGAGCAGCTTGCGGTAGGTGCGCAGTGAGAAAAACTGGTTATATTTATAGCCCATGTCGTCCCACCAGAAGATCGAGTCAAAGCGGTAGCCGGCCTGCCATACCTGATCGAGCAGGGCCAGCTCGGTTTCGAGTTCGGTTTCGAACATGTCCATCATCCATTCCGGTTCTTCCAGCAGCGCCACCAGCACGCGTTCGGTGCCTACCATCCAGGAATGGGTGACGTCGAAGCCGAACCACAGACCGGCCTGCAGCCAGCAGCCCTTCTCCTGCCAGAGCGGGTAATTCACCGCCAGGGCATCCCACGGGATACGATCGAGGGTGGGCTGGATGCGCGCTTTGGCTTCCTGCCAACGCTGCGGGCTGACGATGGTGTGCGCCAGGAACTCCGGGGTGGATGCGGCGTGCTTCCACTGCTTCATCGTCACCCCCCATTCGCTGGTGTACACGGTGTGCTCCGGGGTTTCTTCCAGAACGCGCTTCTCGTAGCGCGGCGAGTTATCCACCCGCAGCATGGCGACCTCATCCAGCCCGAAGAAATCGACAAAGCGCATTCCCGCCGGCATGCCTTCCTGCTGCCAGCGTTCGATCGTGGCCCCCCAGGGATCGTCAATCACCGGGATCCGGTCGGGTTCCTCGTGCGCGAACACCTTTTGAAAGCGCTGGTGGGAGGTCAGGGGCTCACTCATAACACCACGCCCACATCTTCCGCCACCCCGCGTACATACGCCGCCCCCAGGTCATATTCGCTGGCCTGGGACAGGTGCTCGAGCATCAGCGGCAGGTCCGGCTCCAGCTGGTCCAACCCACGCAGCAGGGTGCGGTAATCCAGCCCGCCCAACCCCGGGCGAACTTCATCTAGGTGGACGGTGAGGTTATCCTGCAGGAGGATATCTTTGGCGTGCACCGAGCGGATTTCTGATCCCAGGTGGGCGATGAAATCGAGGATGAAATCGCCGTTGAAAAAATAGCGCTGCGGGCTGTTGATCAGATTGACCGGGTCGAAATGCACGCCAAACTGAGGCCGGTCGATGGCCCGGATCAACCGCTCGTAGCTCTCAATCGAGTCGGGGTACATCCAGGGCATAGGTTCCAGGGTGTAATACGTGCGTTTTGGCCGCACGGCGTCGATAATGGTGCGGGTGGTGTCCACGATCAGGTTGAACGTCTCGGAGGTCAGGTCGGCCGGGTGGGGACCGTCCCATTTTTTACCCAGCGAACCGGCGATATTGACGCAGCAGCGCGCGCCGACCTCGTCTGCCAGGGCCAGCATGATCTCGCATTTCTCCATCGCGCTGCGGCGGATAGACTCAACCGGGCTGAGCGGATTGCTCCAGGCTCCCGTCTCCGCAATCACGATCCCGGCCTGTTCGGCCGACTGGGCAAACGCGCGGATCGTGGCAAAATCTTCGCTGCCGTCCAGCGGGCAGTAGGCGGCGCGGTAACCTTTGGCCTTTACGGCCGCGACCCAAAGGGCGGGGTCGGATACGGGTTCGGGTAAGGGAGCTCCAAGGCGCATCGTTTCTCCTATTTAGCCTGTCGGCTAGTCAGCAGTTCAGCTTCTCAGTTTGTCAATGTATAGCAATCAATAAATAGGCGCTAAAGCGAATAAAAATCAAATTTCCCAAAAAGCCAATCACACTGAGGAATACTACTCAACATGATTATCTTCTCTGTGCCCCTGCGTCTCTGTGTTGAAATTTCAATAAAACTCTACCCAAATTTTAGCATCAAAAACCCGGCGGCCACCCGAATCACGATCGACAACAGCATCCCGCCAAACAACCCGATTCCGGCCACAATCTGCGGCGAAATCATCCCGCAGATCAACACGGCAGAGTTGGCCGCGAGGTTGAACCAGGCCAGGTGGGGCGGACGGTCGTCGGCCGGTATCTTTTCCAGTAGGTAGTTCACCGCCCCATTGTTAAAAATGGCCCAGCCAAAACCGCCCACAAATTGGGTGGCAAAATACAGCCACGGGCTGTAGCTGAAGGTGAACATGAGTGTAGACAGGCTGGCGATCACCATCCCTGCCCCGGTCATCTTCTTGAAACCCCAGCGCCTTGAAATAGATCCCGCCTGGGAAGAACTGACAAACTGGACGATGGAAAACAAGCTGAACGCCAGGCCGATGACCCGGTCCGTGAGGTGCAGCACGTTGACCTGGTACAGGGGGAAAATTGCCTGGGGTAAAAAGATGCCGATGTTCAGCAAAAACATCATCAACAGCACCCGCCGGAAAGGCCCTCTGAGGATCGCCAGGCTGATTTTTCCGGTTGGGGACTTGACCATCGTGCCGGCCAACGGGGCCAGCTGTTTATGCTCTGGTACCGGCTTGATCTGGAAAAGCTGGTAAGCGCTGGCCATTGAACCCACAAAACCAAGGGCAAACACCACCAGGTAGCCGTAAGACAGGGACATCGAAGCCAGGATCTGGCCCACCACCAGCGAGGTGAACATCGAGCTCATCGCCACCACCGCGCTGCGCGTGCCCACCACCTGCCCGCGCCAGGCCGGCGGGATGCTCTCCGCCAGGAAGGCGGTCCCCATCATCGCCGCGATTGCCCCGCTGATATTCTGGACCAGGACGATCCCCAGGATGACCCACAACTGAGTACCGGCGGGCAGCAGGATGGGCAGCGGCACCAGGGCCAGGTAGAAGAGGCGGGTGATCAACGCTGCGACCGGCACCACGCGCGCCATCGGTTTGCCGCGCAGCAAATTGGTCGCCGGGACGGTCACAATAAGGTTCATCAGCGCCGGAATGGCGGTGAGCAGCCCCATCTGGAATGGGGTCGCCCCGATACGCGAACAGTACACCCCCAGGAAATTAATGACCGACCCATTCAGTATCCCCCACAGGGCGACATCCCAATAAAGATGGAGGAAATTTTTACGATGTTCTGGGGGTACTGGCGTGGTGAATCCAAAAAAGCGGCGCAGGTATAAACTCATGTATCGCAATTATAAATGCGATTGAAAATGCCACCGGTAAAATCGTACTCGTTTCAATTTCCTGGTGAAATTGCTCTGCTTCGCGAACCCTGCCGATTGAAAACAAACCCTTCCGTTATAATAAAGTGGTTGGCCGTATTTTTGACGGCGGCGCCGTCAAAAATACGGCCAACTTAACTTTCTCTTGAGAGGTATCATGAGCGCTGCACCTGAAAAGCAAGCCCAGATCGAAACCCTGTTGAGCGGCGAGCCTGTCCTGGCGCGCCTCGCGACCGTTAACCCCCGTACTATGCAGCCGCACGTCACCCCGGTCTGGTTCTTATGGGACGGCGCCAGCCTGTGGATCAGTGTGTTTATCAGCACGCGCAAGGCCAAAGACGTCGCGAGGAACCCTAAGGTCGCCGTGCTCATCGAACCCAAACAGCCGCTGGACCTGCAGGCCGTGCTGCTGGAAGGACCGTGCGAATTCATTGAACAGCCGCGCGAGCTGGTGGCTGCCATGTCGCTAAAGATCTACACACGTTACGTGGGCGGCGAAAAAATTACCGATACAGAACGCTCCTGGACGGTGGACCCCGAAAACCGCCTGATCAAGCTCATTCCCCAGCATATGTATTCCTGGTAACCGCTGACCCGCTGGCACCACTCACCGTACAGGGAGTGCGCTCGAACCCGCTTCGGGGTGCCCAATCCTCTTCAGGACTCCCGGAGAGGCGAGGGCAGGTGGGTGCATTTACTGGCTGATAGCTGACATGCTGACTTGCTGACTTAGAGAAACGTTTAGATTTGGTGCGCCTTGCCAGGTTTTGCCCGCCTAATTTGTAGTATACTGGAAATAACTATTCCCGGAGGAAGACATGACCGATAAGCTTAAGTTTGCTGTGATTGGTGTGGGCATCATGGGTAGTTCCCACATTCGCGACATCAGTAAATCCGAAAATGTCGCCCTGGCAGCCATCTGTGACATCGACCCCCAGCGCGCCCAAAATGCCGCCGCGGCCCACGATGTTCCCTGGTATACCGACTATAAAGAAATGATCGACAAGGAAAAGCTGGACGGAGTGGTGATTTCGACCCCCCATTATTTCCACACCCCCATTGCCATTTATGCCATGCAGCACGGCGTGAATGCCCTGTCCGAAAAGCCCGAGGCAGTGCACGTCAAAGACGCGCACAAGATGAACGATGTCTTTGCCGCGGCCCAGAAAAAATACCCCAACCTGATTTTTGCGGTCATGTTCCAGAACCGCACCCACGGGGTCTACAAAAAACTCAAGGAAATGATCGACGGCGGCGAGTTGGGCAAACTTGTGCGCACCACCTGGATCGTCACCGATTGGTTCCGCTCGCAGAGCTATTACGATAACGGCGGCTGGCGCGCCACCTGGCGCGGTGAAGGCGGCGGCGTGCTGCTCAACCAGTGCCCCCACAACCTCGATCTATACCAGTGGCTGGTCGGCCTGCCCAACAAGGTGACCGGTTTTGCAGCCATCGGCAAATACCATAACATCGAAGTTGAAGATGAAGTTACCGCCTTCTTCCAGCACGAAAACGGGATGGTCGGCCACTTTGTCACCAGCACCGCCGAATCACCCGGCACCAACCGCCTGGAGATCATCGGCGAAAATGGCAAAGTCGTGGTGGAAAGCGGCAAGATCATGTTTACCCGCAACCAGCAGTCGATGATCGACTTCCTCGAGACCACGCCCGAACTGTTTGCCAAAGTTGCAAACACGGTCGAAGAAGTGCCCTACGACACCAACAGCGGGTCGAGCCACGGTCTGGTGATCGAAACCTTCGCCGCAGCCATCCGCGATCCCAAGACAAAATTGATCGCCCACGGCACCGAGGGCATTCGCGGCCTTTCGCTGGGCAATGCGATCATGCTTTCTTCCTGGCTGGGCCGGACGGTGGACCTGCCGCTGGACGAGGATCTGTACGAAGAAAAACTGAACGAATTGATCGCCACCTCACGCTTCGAGAAAACCGTCACCGGCGGCGGCGAAATCGCCGACGTCACCAGCTCGCTCCATTAATTATTTAGATTCTAGCTGGAATTGTCGCCGCATAACGGCGACAATTCCAGCTAGAAAATACCCTCCCTGAAAGAATATCCTGCCAATCATCGCCAGGCGCATACCTTAATAATCTTTCTCCGTGCCTCTGCGTCTCTGTGGTAGGGTTTTCAACAAACATTCATAGCATCATCAGACAGACACTGGAGGAATGATGAAACTTAGCTTCATGACTCTGGGCGCCCCTACCTGGGACCTGGATACAATTTGCGCCCGCGGGCGCGAGTACGGTTTTGACGGCGTCGATTTTCGCGGATACCTGGATACCCTCGATATCACCACCCACCCCCTGTTTACCACGCAGGCTGCCCAGACCCGCCGCCAGATCAATGCCGCCGGGCTGGCGGTGAGCGCCATCAGTTCCAGTATCCAGGCCTGTGCGGCTGAAGCCCACGACCGGAACCTGGATGAAGCCAAACGCACGATCGTCACCGCCCGCGGGTTAGGCGCGGGAATTGTGCGCATCTTTGGCGGCGGCGACCTGGAAAAACACACCCGCGCCGAGCTGGCTAAAACCGGCTGCGATATGATCGAGGAGATCCTGGCACTGGACGGCGCGCGCGATATCCTGTGGGTATTTGAGACCCACGACCTGTGGATCAAGGCCCGCGACTGCCGGCTCCTGCTCGACAGCATCCCCAACAAGAACTTTGGCGCGCTGTGGGACATGGGTCACACCTTCCGCGCCGGGGGAGAGACCCCCGAAGAGACCTACGCCGCAATTGGCCCGCGGGTCGGTTACGCCCACGTCAAGGATGCCGTCTACGACCCCAACCATCCCCAGGCCATGCGTGAAAAATTCGCGGATGGAGAAGTGTTTGGCTGGCGCTATGTGCTTCCCGGCACCGGCGAGCTGCCCCTGGCCCAATCCATCGGCCTGCTCAAAGCCAACGGCTACAACGGCTGGCTGTTGTGCGAGCACGAGAAACGCTGGCACCCGGAACTGATGGAGCCAGAAGTGATCTTCCCTGCCTTTGTGAAATGGGCGAAAACCCTGATTTAATCGAAATTGGTTTTCCTGCAAATGGGGTTTTGCGGCACGAAGCGCCGCAAAACCCCATTTTCATTAAAAACCAGTCGCTCTGACGCGAGCCACTCTGGTCCCTGCCAGGGTGTTTTTGATGCGACGAAGTCGCATCAAAAACACCCAATTAAACGATAAGATCAGTCTAAAATCCCGACCGGCAAGTCGGCCTTGAGTTGTTCAGGGCGCTGGCAGGTGGATTCCAGCGCGATGGACCGCCCTTCATCGGAAGCATCATGAAAGGCTTGCATGATATCCAGCACGTGATACGCCAACTCGCCGCTGGCGCGGTGCGGCCGCCCACTGCGCAGGGCATGCGCCATGTCCGCGACACCCAGCCCGCGCCAATTGCTGGCGTAATTGGGCAGCAGGGCGATATCTTCCCATTCTTTGGCATCCGCATGCCACACCCTCACCGGTCCGCCGAAGGTATTGGGGTCGGGCACGCTTAAGGTGCCTTCGCTGCCGTAAATCTCGATCCGCGGCAGCTCGGCTTTCCACACGTCAAAACTGGTGATGATCGTGCCTACCGCCGCCGCGGCGAAGTCGATGATCCCGGTCACGTGCGTGGGCACTTCCACGTCGATTACCTTGCCGTGCTTGGGCTGGCTGGTAATCGTGCGCTGGGGGAAACTGATGCGCACCGAGCCCGCCACCCGCCGGGCTGGGCCTAGCAGGTTGACCAGCGCGGTCAGGTAATACGGGCCCATATCGAACATCGGACCGCCGCCTACCTGGTAGTAAAACTCCGGATCAGGGTGCCAGCTTTCATGCCCGTGGCAGGTCATAAAGGCGGTCGCCGCCACCGGAACGCCGATCACTCCATCATCGATCAGCTTGCGGCAGGTCTGCTGCCCGGCGCCCAGGAAGGTATCCGGAGCGCCGCCCACGCGCACGCCCTTTTCGGCCGCCAGGCGCAGCATGGCCTGGCCATCTTCGCGCCGGATGGCGAGCGGCTTTTCATTGTAAACCGATTTCCCTACAGCCAGGGAGCCTAGCGCCACCTCGGCATGGGCATCGGGCGTGGTCAGGTTGATGATCATCTCGATCGAGGGATCAGCCCACATCTCCTCGTCCGTGTACACCCGCGGGATGCCGAATTCGGCTGCCCTGGCCTGCGCGCGATCCATGATCAAATCGGCTACCGCCACCACATCCAGGATCGGGAAGGTTTTGGTCATTTTTAAATAAATGGCGCTGATATTTCCGCAACCGATGATGCCAGTTTTCACTCTTTCCATCTTTTCCTCCAGGGTTGTAATGCGGATTACCTTGTCGCCCAGATCATCCCCCGGTGTACGATTTCGCGCGCCTGCGGCACCTCGAAATCTTTGGCCACGTGCCCCAGCGCGCAGTAGAACACCCGCGCCCGGCCGTAAGCGCGCTTCCACGCCACCGGCATCACCGTCCCATTGATCCAGGGCGCGTGCTCGCCGTTAAAAGTGGTAGTCGCCAGCACCTCGTTGGCCGGATCGACATGCATGTAATACTGCTCCGAATGCATGTCAAAATCCTCGGTACCGGCGGTGATCGCATCGCTGTGGTTGGTGATATTGACGCGGTAATCGATCACCCCGCCCGGATGCGCCACCCACTGCCCACCGACCATGAACTGGTAATCGGTTTCCTGGCGGAACGAGTTCCCCGACCCGCCGTGCCAGCCGGCAAAACCTACCCCGCTCTTGACCGCCGCGAGCAGCCCTTGCAGCTGTTCTTTACCGATCTGACCCATGGTCCACACCTGGCTGATCAAGTCATACCGCTTGAGCTTTTCCACATCCAGGTAGATATCCAGGTTGTCGTAAATTTCCACCTGGTACCCTTCGGCGCGCATGATCGGGGCGAAAACATCCACACACTGCTTTGGCTCGTGACCGCTCCAGCCTCCCCACACAAACAACATAGACTTCATAAACCCTCCAAAGATATTAGTTTACCGGACCTGCGTCTGGCTTTGAACACAAAAAACTAAGATGCCTCTTCCAGCACCATTGGCACCCCACCCTGCGGGCGCAGGGTGATCATGGGCTGCAAACCCACCGCTCGCTTGTCCGCCAGGTGCGGCATCCAGCGCTGGGCCAATGTCGCCAGCACCAGCACGCCTTCGGTCCAGGCGAACTGTTCGCCGATGCACACCCGCGGCCCGCCGCCAAAGGGGAAATATGCAAATTTTGGCCGGGAGGCTTCCCCTTCCGCCGTCCAGCGCTGCGGATCGAATCGCTCAGGGTCCGGATAGAAACGTGGGTTGCGGTGCATCACATACTGGCTCATAAACACGGAAGATCCGGCAGGCAGGGTATAGCCGCCGACCTGAACATCCCGCAGCGGCTCGCGCCCGATGACGTAGGCCGGCGGGTAGAGGCGCATGGCCTCCGCCAGCACCTGGCGGGTATACACCAGGCGCGGCAGGTCTTCGAAACTGGGCAGGCGTCCGCCCAGCACGCGGCGCAGCTCGGCGCGCAGTTCCTCCTGCACCTGTGGGTGTTGGGCAAGCAGGTACCAGGTCCAGGTGGTGGCGACGGCGGTGGTCTCATGACCCGCCAGGAAAATGGTCATGGATTCGTCGCGCAGCTGCAGGTCGGTCATACTGCCCGAACCGCCCTCTTCATCCTGCGCCGCCAACATCATCCCCAGCAGGTCTTCCCGCCCCGCGCCGCTGTGGTGCTCGGCAATCATGCGATAGACCGTCTGGTCCAGTCGTTTTTGAGCCAGGGCATAACGCCGGTTGGAAGGCAGCGGCAGTCGGGCCAGCACCGGGTATAATGGGGACGATGTGCGCAGGAAAAGATGCATGGCATTCGTCAGAGCGATGCCGATTTCATCCGCCTCACCGGCCACATCCGCGTCAAACAATGTCTTTCCGGCGATCGCCAGGGTCAGATGCATCATCTCCTGACTCATGTCCACCTGCTGCCCGGGCTGCCAGCGCTCACTTGTGCGAGCGGCGTATTCGACCATTGTCCGGGCGTAGGCCGCAATTTTCTTGTGCTGAAAGGCGGGCGCTGCCAGGCGGCGTTGGCGCAGGTGAAAATCGTCCTCGCTGGTCAGCAGGCCGTTCCCCAAAATAATCTGGGCCAGGCGCAGCCCGCGGCTTTTATGGAAATTTTTCGCCTCCGTCACGAGCACATCCCGGATCAATTCGGGATCGTTGAGCAGATAAACGTCGACGCCAAACAACTTTGTGTGAGATATTGGCCCGTAGCGGGACATCTGAAAGAAAAAGCGGATCGGGTCCCGGCGGAACAGGCCGAAGATTCCAAGATTCAGGGTCATTTTCGGACCCGGGGGAAATATCAAATCGGACATCAAAACCTCGTCAGAATTGATTATATCCCCTATTTGCCCCGCCTATTTTGCCACCGTCCAGAGGATCCCCCGGCGCAGCACTTCTACAAAATTTGGGCTGCTCCAGCACTGGTTGTCGTGCCCCATAACCAATGAAAAAACCTTCGAGCGTCCATAGTGCCGTGTCCAGGCCAGGGCTTTCAGGCTCTGCGGGTGTTCGGTCCCCAGCAGGATTTCATTCCCCGCGTCCGGTTCATCCATTTCGTAGGTCTCATCCACCAGCTCGAAATCCGTCAGGCCAGCTGTAATGGCATGCTCGCGGTTGAGCACGCGCACCTTCAGCAGCTGGTCGTGCTGGTAGCTGCGAAAAACCGGGTTGATCCCGCTCAGCACGCGCCAGGCCGGCCATTCCTCGTACGCCAGCAGGGCATGGTGCAGCACCACCAGCCCCTGTCCCGTCTCCTTGAGCCGTTCCAGAGCCGAAAGTGGTTTCCCGGAATACCAGGGCTGACCGGTATCCAATGGGGTACCCTTGAGCATATGGTAAAACACGATGACATCATACCCGTCGCGGGTTTCCTGGGATGACGATGCGAAATCATCCATCGATTGGAGGATTGCGTCCAACCCCGCCAAACGACGAAACAACAGGTGAAAATTGGGGACGTCAAATGCATGTCCACCGGTCACGACTGCCACACGGTACTGAGTTTGATCGTTATTCATCGAAATATTCCTCAAAACGATTCTACTATAGCAGGCTGGGTTATAATTTAAATATCGAGAACTATTCGCCTTTAATTGAGCGTGCGCTGCGTCCAGGGCGGCCGTTCCCATCAGGAGTATTCCGGCATGCCTGCCCTTTTGTGCCGAAAATGCGGTTTCAATAACCCACCAGGAATGCGGTTCTGCGGCAACTGTGGCAGCCGGTTAGGCTCTACAGGTATGCTGGAATCTCCGCCGCTTTCTGGTGGACCAAACCTGGCAGCCCTGCCCGAACAGGTGGGGGTGATGATGGGCGCGGACCTGCTGGATCGCTTTCGCCAGGCCGGGCTGGAAGCCGCCGGCCAGCGGCGAAATGTGACCCTGCTTTTCGCCGATCTTTCCGGTTTTACCGGCCTTTCTCAGCGTCTGGATACCGAGGAGCTGTTTGTCCTGGTACAGCAGTTCGCCAACCGCATGGCGCAGTGCGTATATAAATTCGAGGGGATGGTAGATAAATTTATCGGCGACGGCCTGATGGCTATCTTCGGCGCGCCGATCGCCCAGGAAAATAATGCCGAAATGGCCATCCGCGCCGCGCTGGAAATGCAGCAAGAAATTGCCAGCTTCAGCCAGGAAGTGCAGGAGCGCTACCAGAGCGAGGAACTGCGCCTGCACATCGGGCTTCACAGCGGGATCGTGATCGTCGGCTCCATGGGTTCCAGCCTGATGATGAACTATACCGCCATCGGCGATACGGTGAACCTGGCTGCCCGCATCGAACAAAATGCCGACCCGGGAGCCGTTTGGGTATCTCAGACTGTTTTCCAATTGACCCGCCCCCTGTTTGATTTCGAGCCCCTCCCGCCCTTGCAGGTCAAGGGCTATACCGACCCGATCCCTGCTTTCCGTCTGGTTGGCCCGCGCATTACCCCCGGTTCAGTGCGTGGGGTGGAAGGGTTAACCGCGCCTCTCATCGGCCGCGAAACTGAGATCGGCGAACTGCGTAATGCCGCCGACTTGTTAATTACCCAACGCAAGGGCAGGTTCATTTTCATCGAAGGCGAAGCTGGCATTGGCAAAAGCCGCCTGACATTTGAGCTGCGTGATTACCTCCGCCCGCGCCCGGTGCGCGTGCTGGTCGGGTACAGCTATACCTACCGGCGCATGATGCCTTACTGGATTTTCCAGGACCTGCTGCGCGGCCTGTTTGGGCTGCAGCAAAACTCTTCCGAACCCCTGGCGCTTTCGACGATCAAAGACCGCTTGAACCATTTAACCGGGATTGATGCTGCAGAAACGGTGCCTTTCCTGCACGTCCTGCTTGGGATCGGCCTCGACCGGCCCGAAGTTATAGATCGCGTCCGTTACCTTGAGGCGGCTCAACTGCGCCAGCGCATCTTCCTGGCGGTACGCCAGCTGTTGATTGCCGAAGCGCGCTATAACCCCCTGGTGCTGATCTTGGAGGATTTGCATTGGGCAGATGAAACCTCACTCGACTTGCTCGATTTCCTGGTGGACAGCGTCCTCGAAACACCCCTGGTTTTCGTGTGCATCTCACGCCATTTCCACGAAAAAGGGTTGGAAAGCCTGGTGGGAAAAGCCGGACGCTACCTTGGAAACCAATACCTTCACCTCAGCCTGGTACAGTTGACCCTCGTGGAAAGTCAAGAACTGCTCGCCGCACTGCTGACGGTGCCCAAGCTGCCTACCAGCCTGCACGAACAAATTCTCAGCCGGTCGGCCGGTAACCCGCTTTATCTTGAAGAAATCCTGCGCATGCTGATCGATGAGCAGAAAATCCATTACATAAACGGTCACTGGCAGCCGGCGACCGGCCTGCTGACAGATACCCTGGGCGTACCCGATACCCTGCAGGGACTGATCCTGGCCCGCTTTGACCGGATGGAACCCACCCAGCGCCGGGTGCTGCAAATCGCCTCCGTGATCGGGCGCAATTTCAGTTCCGGCGTTTTGCAGGATGTGCTCTCCCAGGAAGAGTTTGAGGAAGTTCCCCTGCAAAAGTATTTCAATGAATTAGAGCAGCGCGGGTTCATCCTGCCTCAGGCCGGCCTGTCGGACTTCGACTACTACTTCAAGCATGTGCTGGTCTCAGACGCGATCTACAGCGCGCTGCTCAAGAGTGAGCGCAGCGAACTACACGGCCAGGTTGGCGAATCGATCGAGCGCCTTTACCCCGATCGCCTGGATGAACTGGTTGAACTGCTGGCCCGGCATTACTCCTGGAGCGCGCGCTCAGAACGGGCGCTGCATTACTTGCTGCTCGCCGGCCAAAAAGAATCCCAGAACTATGCCAACCAGCAGGCCAGGCAAAGTTTTGAGCAGGCATTGGTGCTGCTCGAGCGCATCGATCACGAACCATCGCAGGAAATCGAAGCCCACATTGGTCTGGCGGATGTGCTGGTCTTTACCGGCAATTACCCGGATGCCGTTCACCATTACCAGGCCGCGCTGGATCTGTATGCCACCCTGGACCCCAAACAAACAGCCCACCAGCGCAGCAGCCTGCTGGAAAAATTGAGCGTCGCTTATGAACGTCAGGGCAGCTACGACCAGGCCTTGGCCATGCTCGCTGAGGCCCAAACGGCACGCAAGGATGACCCCAACCCATCACCCATCGAAAATGCCCGCATCCTGAATGCCAGCGGTTGGATTTTCCTGAGGCGCGGCAGCCTGGATGTGGCTGAAGAAACCCTTAAACGCGGGCTGGCCCTGGTCGAGAATACCGACGAATACGAAGTAATCGCCTCCATCGTTAACCGCCTGGGGGGGGTGGCTTACCAGAAGGGCCGTCTGGACCAGGCCAGCAAATACGTACAGCGCAGCCTGGAGATCCGCAAACAGATTGGCGATGTGAATGCCGTGGCGCGGACTTACAATAACCTTGGGCTGCTGAACTGGCGGCGGGGCGCCTGGGACAGCGCGCTGGATAACTTTACGCGCAGTATAGAACTGCACGGTTCCCTGGGAGATGTCGAAGGCACGATTGAGATTAACAGCAACCTCGGGCTGGTATACCTGGAGCAGGGCGATTTTGATAACGCCTACGCCAGCTTCTCTCAGGCCTTGCTTTCCGCCCAACGCATCGGCCATTCTTACCATATTGGCCTGGCCTACCTGCATCTGGCTTCCTATTCGCTGTTCCATCAGGATTGGCGCCAGGTATTGAGCTACTGTCAGAAAAGCAAGGAAATTTTTGATGAGATCGGCGTCACCGAACACCGCATCTATGCTGAGGTTTATTCCGGACAGGCCTGGCTGCACCTGGGAGATCTGGCTGAAGCGCGCGCAGCGGCTAAGAACGCCCTGCAGCAGGTGAAGTCGCCAGACAACTCTGGCCTTTCAGAAGAACGGGCCCACGTACTGCGCCTGTGGTCGCAGGTGGAACTGGCTCAGGGTGGAAAAATGGAAACAGCCATCGAAGGGCTGCGCCAGAGCATCCATTTGTTCGGCTCTCTGGGAAACCAGGTGGAACAGGCCCGCTCGCAAGTCATTTTATCGGGGGTTGTCCTGGCCAACGGCGACAACGCCACTGCCCAAAGCCTGCTGGACGATGCGCGGGACGTCTTTCAGCGCCTGGGTGCGCGCGTCGATCTCGATCGTATGCCGGTCATTTGATAATTAAAGGCGTTTTGCAGCTTTGGCTGCAAAACGCCTTTTTGATTCAACGCGTACCGGTTACGGTTCGTCTACCCAATGGCCGGTTGAAACCACGGCTGCCGAGCTGACCACCGCCCCAATCTTAAAATTTTGGACGAAGCCCAATTCTGAATAGCCTTTGCCAGACCAGGGCTCGCTGCCCGTCCAGGATTCCGCTCCGCCTGCCCAGGAGGTATACCCGCCGGACCACGCACCGAGGGCTCCGCTCCAGGCACCGAGCGCTCCGCTCCACGCACCGAGTGCACCACTCCACGCACCGAGCGCACCACTCCACGCACCGAGGGCCCCGCTCCATGCGCCGAGCGCTCCACTCCATGCGCCGATCGCTCCACTCCACGCACCAAGGGCTCCACTCCATGCACCAAGGGCTCCACTCCATGCACCAAGGGCTCCACTCCACGCGCCGAGCGCGCCAGTCCCCGTGGTATAACCGCCGTCCCAGGTGGCGAAACTGGCCCCCAGGTTGGCATATTGGCCGCGCAACTTGAACAGGCCAGTTTCCTGGTCGTAATAAGAAAATCCTTCATAATGGGTCTTGTCTTTCAGATCGGCGCGGATATCCATGCCCAGGTTGGCTTCCCCGGATAATTGGGCAAAGACCGCGTCCGGGGCATTCAAGCGCCCAAAGCCTTGCTGCCAGATGCTGTAAACCGCCTGGGTCGGCTCGATCGACATCCAGGGCATGGCAGAAGCCATGATGCGGTACTTGACCTGGTTGGGGGTCAGACCAGGATGAGCGGAAATCACCAGCGCCGCCACCCCGGATACCGTGGCAGAGGCCTGCGAAGTGCCTGCCATCGAGAAATAATCGCTGCCTATGCGGTTGGCCTGGTGGTTCTTGGCCACGTAGCTGTTGTTCGACATGGTCGATACCATGTGCGCTCCAGGGGCGAGCACATCCGGCTTGGTAAAACCATCCAGGGTAGGCCCGGCGGACGAGAATGGCGTCAGGTAATCGTCGTCAAACACCATCGGGGTGTAAGCATCGGTAAATGCGCCGGCTGTAATTACGTACGGGTTGTTACCCGGTACGGTGATGGTCATGGGTCCGGGACCATCATTACCTGCAGCGACCACCACTGTGATGCCGCTGGCCCAGGCCGCGGTAACGGCGCGGTTTAGCGGGTCAGCCCAGTAAGGCGATTGGGCAGGCGATACCAGCGACAGGTTCATCACGCGGATATTGTATTTGGCCTGGTTTTTCACCACCCATTGGATGCCTTTTATCACGTTCTCGTACGTTCCGCTGCCATTTTCACCCAACACCCGAACCGCGACCAGGTCTACCCCGGGCGCCATTCCATTGGCTTCGCCGTCCGCTCCGATCTGGTTATTGGCGATCACCCCGGCGACGTGGGTACCGTGGCCGTTCGGATCCACCGGTTTCTTTTTACCATCTACAAAATCGACCCAGCCGACAACCCGGTTATTATCCAATCCCTTGAGCGTTTCGATCCCGGTGTCGACCACCGCCACAGTGACATGGCTGCCGGTTACATTCCCCCTGGACCAGACCAGGTTAGCCCCGGTCACATCTGCATAATCGGTTTCCGGTGTCTTGCCTGTGGATTTCGTTTCCTTATCTTTGTCTTTCACCCAGTCATCACCTGGCTTGCCTCCACCGGTCGTCACCGCGGTGTTGGTGGTGATCGACTGCACCCCTTGTTGGCCCAAGATGCAGTTCTGGCTGCCCGCGGAAATGACGGCGCCCACGCTCTCAATGATCTCGAGGGAGGAAGTCACCTGCCCGCCGCAGTTCGTGACCGCGGCTGCGGCCAATTCGGCCGAGGTGGCGCGGACGATGTATCCTGCCTGCGCACCTGCCTGCTGAGAAAGGCCTGCTTTCCCTAGAGCGGATGCGTTCCCCAGTGGGAATACCACCAGGGAAGTCAGGATAAAGAAACTAGCGAACCAGGTGTATATTTTTCTTGTAATTGTTTGTTTTGGATCCATTTTGTGCCTCCCACATAAAAACACTGGCGGACAATCCATCAAGCCGCCAGCGGGTGAACGCTGCGAGAGTTTTTATTGCTAAATCACCTTCGGCGGCCTGGCAGTCATATCCCTTACGGGTTTTAGACCCATAGCTTTGCGTCCCCGGTTTTCACCGGGTTTGCCTTTATCGTAAATCATAACTATTTTATTATTATTACCTTACTATAGTATAACAATATTGCAAGGTTTAGTCACTATCTAATCCTTACAGAATCATTACAAAGACTCGCTTTCCAACCCCTACCCTCACCCCCGGCCCCTCTCCACGCGAAGGCGTGGAGAGGGGCCGGGGGTGAGGGATTTCGCTGATCGCTGACAGGCTGACTTGCTTCCCCCACCTACAGCGCGAACAATTCCGAAATAAATATCTTTGCCGGCAGCGCCCGGCTGAAAGGCGAACCCTCGGGTAGGCCGGGCAGCAGCAGCGAAAGCGGCAGCAGCCCAAAACAAACCTCGGACAGGCGTTGGTGGGTAAGGTGGTACGCCGCGTGGTCCGCGCCCTCTTCGACATGGATCCTGCCGTCCTGGCAGACCAGGCTGGCCGATTGGCCGTTTCCACTGTTCACCAGGCCCAGCCTGCCGTGAAACGCGCCGTCGCATTCACCGGCGAGTTCCACCGCCTTTCCCAGGAAAACTGCCAGGTTCCCCACTCGAAAACTGGCTGAAGGCCAGACCTGGAGCTCGCTGTAATGCGCCAGGCAGGTTTCCAGCAGGGCAGACGGCTGGTGGGCGCAGTCAACATGGATCTGCTGCCGCCCGGTTGCCAGATGCGCCAGAAGCGCGCCCAGCTCGCCCGGATCGCCGTCCCCGGCCAGCACGATCTCGCCCCCATCCCGACCGAGGACAAAAGAACGTCCCCAAAATGCACCGTACAACCCTTGCGCGGATTGGCCATGCAGGCTCAGGCGCAGTTCCTCATCCGGCATGACCACGCTCTGGGGCAGTCGGGCCAGCATCCTCTGCAGGCGGTCCAGATGACGCTCGGGGTCGAAAACTTCCACTTCGCCCGCCGGCGGGGGCGGCAAATAACGCCGCCCGGTCTCAAAGCGGTACGTCCACCCTCCGGCGGTCCACCCATATCGTCCATAGCGCAGCCGGTCACCGTACAGCCAGGTAAAATCGTAGCGGTCGGCCTCCTGGCAAACCGCCCGCAGCAGACTGCTCATCGCGCCATTGCCCCGTGCTTCGGGCAGGGTGCTGACCTGTCCGATCCCGGCGGTCTGGAAGATGATCTGCCCGGCGCGCAGCGGGTAAGGGTACAGGCCGATCGTCGCCACCATGCACCCATCCATTTCAGCGATAAAGTAGTCCCCGGCCCGGGCCGGGGTAAACAGGTGCGGCAGAGATTGTGAAAGCTGGCAGAGTTCCTGGCCTTCTTCGGCAAAGGAACGATCGACCAGTTCGGCCAATTGCGGCAGGTCCGCAGGCCGGCCGCGGCGCACAGAGATAGGGGAGGGTGAAACCGGAGTCGTCATGATATCATTATAGAGAATTTACAAAGAAGGAAGAACCATGCTGCCTTTTCAACTTTTCCTCACCCCAGAATCGTTTCGCAATCATCCCGGCGCCAGGCTGATCCTGCGCCATCTGTCTGCGCTTGGCGATACTTTCGCTCACCCGGCCGCGGTTGAAAGTTTGGCCGCGGGCGACCCGCTGATTTATGAATTCGTTGATCTGCGGGATGGGTTATCGGGCAGTATGCTGAGCTTTGGTCTGACCGTCATCCAGCCGGGCACGATCGGCGGCGAATACTACATGACCAAAGGCCATTTTCACGCCGCCCAGCAGGATGGGGATGAAGTATACCTGGGGGTGAGCGGGACCGGGCTGCTCCTGCTGCAGTCGCGCCAGGGAGAAAGCCGCGCGATCGAGCTCACTCCGGGCGCCATCCTTTACACTCCTCTGGCCTGGGCCCACCGCACGGTCAATATCGGTGTTGATCCGCTGGTTTTTTTCTCCATCTGGCCCAGCGCTACCGCTTATGATTATGAAGAAATTTCCCGGCGTGGGGGTTTCCCACAGCGGGTGATGGATCAAAATGGGCGCCCCGCGCTCATGCCAAACCCCGCCTTCCATATATAATTCTGGTTATGCAAACCCATCCCAAAATTGTCGTTGTGGGCAGCGCCAACACCGATCTGGTGCTGCAGCTTCCGCGCCTGCCAAAAGTGGGCGAATCGGTAATCGGTCCCCGCTTCCTGCAGGCTCTGGGTGGCAAAGGCGCCAACCAGGCCGTGGCCGCCGCCCGGCTGGGGGCCGAGGTGACCTTCGTGTGTAAGCTCGGCCGGGATGAATATGGCCGGGGCTGTTACCAGGCTTACCAGGCGGAAGGGATGCATCTGGAGCACGTCTTCTGGGATGAAGATACCGCTTCGGGGGTGGCATTTATCTTTGTCAGCGAAAACGGTGAGAACCTGATCGGCGTGGCCCCCGGAGCGAATATGCGCCTGACGGCAGGCGAGGTAGCGCAGGCCAGCGCGGCGATCGCCGCGGCCGACTGCCTGTTAATTCAATTGGAGATACCCCTGGCAGCCGACTTGAAAGCGGTGCAAATCGCCAGGCAGCATGGGGTGCTGGTGATCCTCAACCCCGCCCCGCCTGACCATATTCCCCTCGAACTGCTCGCCCAGGTCGATTACCTGACCCCCAACGAAACCGAGCTGGATTTTTTCAGCCGCAGCTTCGCCGCTCAAGCGGGATCCGCCGCGGCGGCTTTCACCTGGCTCAGCCAGCAGGTACCGCACCTGTTGGTGACCCTGGGGGCGCAGGGCTGCCGCCTGGTGACCCACGCTGAAGATCAACTTATCCCGTCTTTTGCCGTCAAAGCTGTGGATACCACCGCCGCCGGAGATGCCTTTAACGGCGCGCTGGCGGTAGCTCTGGCACGCGGCTTGGAACTGAAGGACGCCGTGCGTTTTGCCAACGCCGTGGGGGCGCTTTCCGTGACCCGCCTGGGGGCCATGAATTCGCTTCCCACCGCCGCCAAAGTAGAAGATTTTCTCGCGTCAGCCGGGTGAACGCACATTTAATCCCTGTATAATTAGTGTGGAAGACAATTACGGATCAAATCGGAGACCACCGGACGACCCTCAACAGGATCTTTATGAAAAAAAGAACTCGGCTTTCAATGACCATAGGGTTGTGCGCGATCGGGCTTATTTTGCTCTTTCTCACCGGCTGTACAGCCAACGCCAGTGATGCTGTCCACAGTGGCGGCCAATTTGTCCAGGTCGAGGAAATCATTATCGGTTTGCTGCTGGTTTCCGCGGTGGTCAGCCTGGTAGCGCAGCGCCTGCGCATCCCTTACACCGTGGGATTGGTGCTGGTCGGATTCGGGTTGACCCTGTTTGGCCGCACCGCGGTTCCGAACTTCACTTCGGAATTAATTCTGGTGATCCTCGTCCCTCCCCTGGTTTTCGAAGCCGCCTTCTTGCTGGATTTGGACGACCTGTTTCACGAACTGCGGTTGGTGTTGATCCTGGCTATTCCCGGCGTGATCCTGACCACCTTGCTGGTCGGCGGGCTGGTTTCGTTCGCCGCAGGCATTCCCCTGGCGGTGGCTCTGGTCTTTGGCTCGCTGATTGCCGCCACCGACCCGGTAGCCGTGGTGGCCCTCTTCCGCACCGTGGGTGTTCCCAAGCGCCTGCAGATCCTGCTCGAAGGCGAGAGTTTGCTGAATGACGGCACCGCGATCGTCTTTTTTAACCTGATGCTGGTGATAGCGCTGACCGGCCATTTTGACCTGGCCAGCAGCATCGGCCAATTCTTTGTCGTTGCCGGCGGCGGCATCCTGGTGGGGGTCGTCTCAGGCATCATTATTTCTCAATTGATCGGGCAAATCGACAACTACCTGATTGAAACCACCCTGACCACGATCCTGGCTTATGGATCCTATTTGGTCGCTGAATACATGCTGGGGGTAAGCGGCGTCCTGGCAGTGGTGGCAGCCGGGCTGGCTTCCGGCAAATTTGGACCGCGCGGAATGTCGTCTACCACCCGCATTGTGGTATTTAACTTCTGGGAATACGTGGCTTTTTTAGCCAACTCATTTGTGTTTCTGATTATCGGCCTGCAAATCGATTTAACCTTAATCATCAACAACGCCTTATCCATCCTTTTCGCCATCCTGGCTGTCATTATCGCTCGCGCTGTGACCGTATACGGCCTGACCTGGTTCCGTAAAGGCGTGCCCTTTGCGTGGAAGCACATTTTGTTCTGGGGTGGGCTGCGCGGCGCAATCTCCCTGGCGCTGGCCTTAAGCCTGCCGCTGACCCTGCCATACCGCGACCAGTTGCAGGCCATGGCCTTCGGTGTGGTGCTTTTCACCCTTCTGGTTGAAGGGCTGACCATGAAACCCCTGATTAAAAGAACCGGGATCATCCAGACCAGCACCAGCCATTTTTATTACGAACTGCGCCACGGGCGGGCCGTTGCGATGCGAGCCGCCCAATCTCGCCTGGAGGAACTGAGCAAACTGGGTCTGATTTCTGAATATACCTGGCAGACCCTCAACCCATTACTCAAAAAACGCGCCCAAAAAGCCACTGAGGAGCTGCAAAGGACGTTAGAAAGCGACCCCTTCCTCCACCTGGAGGAAATGGCTGAAGCCTGGCGCGAAATGCTCCAGGTGCAGCGCGCTTCGATTATCCACCTGTTCCGCGATCATATTCTTTCAGACGAAGCCTATTCCGAGTTGATTTCCGAAGTCGATTTCCAGATGATGGATGCAGACCGGCCCTGGCCTGAGTTAGCCGATAAGGCGGACGAAAATGGCGCAAAAGAATAATAAAACCCTCTTTACTCGCCTGTTCCAACGCCTGATCCGCCCCTTGCCCTACAGCCGGCGCAAGGAAGTTATCGCGGAAATTACACCGCTGGCCGCTCCCGGTTTTGATTTCTTCTTGATGGTGGTGCTCTCCACCGCCATCGCCTCTCTGGGATTGATCACCAATTCCCCGGCTGTCATTATCGGCGCCATGTTGGTTGCGCCGCTGATGTCCCCAATTATTGGCATTGGCCTGGCTTCGATCACCGGCGACACCCTGATGCTGCGCCGGGCGATCAGCGCCTTGCTGCGCGGGGCGGCTCTGGCCATTGCCCTGTCCGCTTTGTTGACTTTCATCAACAGCCAGCTGCCCATTCTTAGTCTGCAAACCCTGCCCCAGGAGATATTATCGCGCACCCGGCCGACGCCCATCGATCTGGTGATCGCCCTGGCTGGTGGGATAGCCGCGGCTTACGCCCTGACTCAAAAGAACCTGTCTGCGGCCCTGCCAGGGGTAGCCATCGCCACAGCTCTCATGCCCCCGCTGTGCACCGTGGGCATTGGCATCGCCCTGGGTCGTGGTGATGTTGCCGGCGGGGCGCTGCTCCTATTCACCACCAACGCCGTCACGATTGCATTTTCTTCGGTGCTGATCTTTTTTTTACTCGGTTTTGGCGCCAGTACGTATGAAGGCGAACACCGCCTGCCCGGCAGCCTGCTGCTTTCGGCAGCCCTGACATTGGTCATTCTCGTCCCGTTGAGTTATTTCAGCCTGCGTTTTTTTCAGGAAGCTGCCCAAAATCAACAGGTAAACGCCGTGGTGAAAGCCGAAGTGACCCGCCTGGGCAATGCTGAACTGACTGAAATGCAGCCTTATTATGTAGGCAATACCCTGGATTTAAACCTGACCATCCGCACCACGGCCCAATTGACCTACCAACAGGTCGTCTCTCTGCAGCAGGCCATCGTCGACAGGCTGAAGGAACCGGTCTCCCTGCACATCAACCAGGTGCTGGCCGAACGGCTTGACCCGCTGATCCCGCCCACCGACACATCTACCCCGACCGCGACCTATACTTATACCCCCGGTCCCAGCCCAACGATCACCCCCAGCCTGACCGCCACACCTACCTCCACCGCGACCCTCACCATCACGCCTTCGGCCACGCCGACCGCCACGCCCACCCTGACCTTCACCCCCACGCCTACACTGGAGCATGGTGAAATCGTCACCGCTCAACTGCCGGGGCTGCTCATGTACCAATCACCCGGCGGCCCGGTCATCGGCCTGTTGGTGCCAGGACAAAAAATAACGATCTTATACCGCAGCCTGATATACGATGGCTTTATGTGGCTGGAAATTCAGGACGATTCCGGACGGATCGGGTGGGTGCCCAGCCTGTACGTACAGACCCTGACGCCGACCGCCACATCTACCGGAACGCCTGTGCAGCTGCCCGCCGCGACGATCACTCCGGTTCCGTCCCTAACTCCCACGTTTCCATAGATCGGATCAACCCCTGATTACGCGACACTTATTTTGCTGACACCCCACCATACACCGCCACGCTGAAAATAGATCTTCGGCGTGGCGTATATTTAGTACATTTTTTTTCAGAATAGCCACAGAGGTGAAAGGCGAGTTATAGGGTTTGGCTGTTTGCCGACATGCTAAAGGCTGACAGGCTGATCGCCTGATTCCTTTTACGGCTTCTCGACCGTTTCTGCCGGGGGGTTACCTTCGCGCAAAACCTTTTGTACCGCCGCATAATGATCGGTTTTTGTCAGAATAAACACCTTGTCTCCCGCCGTCAGCCGGGTGTTCCCGCGGGGCACGATCGTCTGTGAACCGCGTTGGATAGAGACAATCACGCATTCTTCGGGCAGTGAAAAGTCTTTCAACTGTCGGTTACAGCCGACATCGACCGGCGAAATAATGAATTCCACCAACTCGGTGCCCATCTTGTTCTGCATGCGCAGCAGCGACATGTGGGCATCTGTTTTCTGCGTGTCTACCAGCGCATTCGAATAAGCGTGGACGATATCCGTGCGGCGCAGCACCCCAACCACCTGCTTTGTATCGTGCCGGCTGACCACCGGGATGCGGCCCACATCCAGCGCGCCAAAATGGCGCAGGGCTTCATTTAAGGTCTCATCCGGATATACGGTTAATACGTTGGTAGTGCAAATATCCGCGACAGTAGCCTCCGTCTTTCCAGTTTTGAAGGCCCTTTCTAGATCTGAGATCGTCACAATCCCAAAAAGATTTGTTTCTGAATCTAATACGATTAACCCGTGGTGCGCGGTCTCTTGAAAGAGCTTCGCCAGTTCAGGCATCGAAACCCGGGGGGAAATGGTGGGCATCTCACTGATTGGGGTCATGGCATCTTCCACCAGGATCGTTTTCATCAGGTTCTCACTGCGCCGGGCTTTGACATCCAGCCCGCGGTTGACCAGCTTTAGCGTGTAAATGCTCTCCGGCTCCAGCCATTGCGCGATCAGGGTGCTGATCACCGTGGCGAACATCAGCGGCAAGACGATGTGGTAATCCTGGGTCATCTCGAACAGGATCAAAATGGCGGTGACCGGCGCGCGCGCCGCCCCGGCAAACACGGCTGCCATCCCTACCATGGCGTATGCCCCACTGGACGCCACAATCCCGGGAAAAAGCATATTGGCCACCGTGCCATAAGCGCCGCCCAGCATCGCCCCGGTAAACAGCGCCGGGGCAAAGACCCCGCCCGAAGCGCCCGCCCCCAGAGTAAGAGAGGTTGCTATAATTTTGCCAAAAATCAACACGACAAGCAGTCCCAATCCCAGTTTTCCCGCCAATGAATCAGAGATGGTCGTAAATCCAGTCCCGAACACCTGGGGAACGAAAAAGCCCAGGATGCCCAGGCCCAGGCCGCCTACCGCCGGTTTGAGATAATTGGGAAACTTCCAGTCATCGAACACATCTTCCAAAAAATACAGCAATTTGACAAACGACCAGGCGGCGAAACCCGCCAGGACCCCCAGACCCAGGTAAAGGACCAGTTCCCATGGGGAATGCAGGGAATAAGCCGGCACCACAAAGGCCGGAAAATCACCCAGGATGGCCCGGCTGACCACGCTGGCAGTCACAGCGGAAATGACCACAGTGCCCAGGCTCTGGAAGCCATAATCCCCCATGATCACCTCTACTGAGAAAAGCACCCCGGCGATCGGCGCATTAAACGTGGCAGCGATACCGGCGGCGGCTCCCGAAGCGACCAGGTTGATCACCCGCCGCTCACTCAACTTGAACAACTGGCCCATCACCGAGCCTAATGCCGCCCCGATTTGGACGATCGGACCTTCACGGCCCACAGATCCACCGGAACCGATGGTAATCGCCGAACCCAGGGCTTTGGCCACCACCACCACCGGGCGAATGCGCCCACCGCGGGTGGCAATTGCCGTGAGCACTTCCGGCACGCCGTGACCTTTGGCTTCCTTGGCAACATACTCGACGATAAACCCGACCGGCAGGCCACCGATCACCGGCAGCAGGATCACCCATGGGCTGGTAACCAGATTCATATTACCCAGCGTCCCAAAGAAGAGCTGGTTGAAAACGGCGATCATTTTGATAAAGAGGACTGCACCCAGCCCTGTTCCCAGGCCCACTATGACCGAAAAAGACACTAAAACAACCGTTTCGGAAGTCCAAAAAAACCTTCCCATTCGGTTCATGAAAGGTTTTATAAAGTTCGTATTTTTTTCAGCCATAGATTTTCCACCTGATTTCGTTTTTAATTAGCGCGCATTGTTAACCAACACCCTACATATTTAAAAATACAGTCTATTATAAATCCAATTTGACTGATTTTAATCTGGTTCATTGGGAATCCCCGCGGTCGGAGGGGTACATCAGAAAAAAAATACATCTGCCGGGAAATACACCTGAACGGCAGAAATGGCGTCGAAACTATTCAACCAGGAAATATAGCGTTCCCGTCCGGCGGAGAATTGGTTTTGGTCAACCAGCTTAGGAAACAAAGCCAGGCAGTTGGTGAGGATGAACTCAATATACTGAGTTTCGCCTGGGAATGGAATGAAATCATAGACCCACATCAAGGTCATTACCTCGATATCGCTGAACCCGGCTTTTTTCGACTTTTGATTCCGTTTGGTCGTCAAGTGAATTCAAGACGTATAATATATTTATGGACAATACGAATAATAACCGTTCCATATGGGTTGCAGTTGATGGCTCGAAGGCTTCGCAAATCGCAGCTTCCTTTGCGGTAATGCTTGGACAGATTATCGCTGGTAATCTTGAGTTGTGGCCGATCAAAAAAATTAAGCTGATCTATAACGAGATTAACGATTCTGAGCATAGCTTAGGTTGGGCAAAACGCTTACCAGAAGACTTCGATACCACACTAAATATTCTCGCCACCCAGCAAAACCAGGATGAAAATCGGGAAGCCTTAATTCGCGAAAGATTGTCACAAGCGGGATTATTGAATTTTATACGCCAGGTAAGAATTGGGTATCCAAAAGAAGAATTTCATAATGCGGTGCATGAAACCAATTCGGATTTTTTAATGATCGAGAGAGATGATCACAAGTCAATTCTGGGCCTGGTTGAAAGGGGTACTTAGGATTCTACTTTATGAAATAATCAATTAATAACTTTAAATGCATAAAACATGGAAGATATAAATGAACAAAAAATCAAATCGCAGTGAAAATGACGGGCACCTGGATCCAAGCAATAAACGATCGGCAAATTTTCCATGGAAACGAATGCTGGAAGCTTTTAGAGAACAACGTCACCTGCTAGTCGATACCGTAATATTAGGTGTTGTGGGAGCTGGTGCTGCTCAATTATTTTCATGGATGTTATCGATTTGTTATCGATTATTTTTATCAGCGCTGGCCGGTTACACCGCCCCAGGTTTGCCCAATGAGGGGGGAACATTGACGCAGATCATCGGTTCTCATGGCTTGCTGCTTATCCCATTAAGCACGACCCTGGGCGGTTTGATATCTGGCCTTCTTGTTTATACTTTCGCTCCCGAAGCTGAGGGGCATGGAACAGACACAGCCGTAAAAGCATTTCATTTTCTGGAAGGAAATATTCGAGCGCGTATACCTTTCGTAAAGATGCTTGCGTCAGCAATTACGATTGGTTCAGGCGGGGCTGCTGGGCGTGAAGGTCCTACAGCGTTGATCGCGGCTGGCATTGGCTCGATTTATGCTACGTATACCCATCGTACCTTGCGTGAGCGTCGAATTCTCCTGTTAGTTGGAATGGCATCCGGCTTAGCCGCTATTTTTCGTTCACCTATTGGCACCGCTATATTTGCAGTGGAAGTCCTTTATGGTGGGATGGAGTTTGAAGCTGGCGCTCTTCTATACACGATGTTGGGTTCTATAGTAGCCTACGGCGTCAATGGAATATTTTCAGGCTATCAATCAATTTTTAGGATTCCGTCGAACATGGCTACTCCCGGGTTAGCAGAATTACCTGGATACATCCTTCTGGGTGTTGCTGCAGGTCTTTTGGCGACGGTGATCCCGGTCATTTTTTATCGGATTCGGGATTTATTTGCCTGGCTGCCCATTCCAAATCACGTAAAACCTGCTATCGGTGGTCTGCTTCTAGGCCTGATAGCGATGTATGTACCCCAGGTACTCAGTGGTGGGTACGGATGGATTCAGATGGCGATTGACGGCAGTTTATCCGCAGGTCTGATGTTCTTGCTATCGATTGCCATGATTTTGGCTTTTTCCTTGACGATATCCTCGGGTGGGTCGGGAGGGGTCTTTGCCCCAAGCCTGTTTGTTGGGGCCATGTTTGGAGGGTTCCTGGCAAGGGCAATAAACCAACCTTCAACCCCCTTCGTCGTGTTGGGCATGGCAGCGGTATTTGCTGGGGCTGCGCGGGTTCCACTTGCAACAATGTTAATGGTCACTGAAATGACAGGTGGGTACACATTATTGGTACCGGCTGGCCTGTCTGTAATGATCGCCTATTTGATTGAAGAAGCCTTATCGCGGTCGTTGCATTATAAAAGTTTATACGAGGCCCAGGTGGCTGACCGCTATTTTTCGCCTGCTCACCGGCTGGAACAGGTCGAAAATGTGTTTCAGTTATTGAATGAACAGCCCGTGTCAGTTGCGACCAATTTCGGACATATAGATTTACGCAAGTTGCTAATAACGGGTATTCCAATCGATCTTCCAGGCAACCGTCAAATGATATTTGGTGCTATTGGAAAGGATAGCAAATTGATTGATGCAAAATCCCAGGCCATTTTCTTTGATTCGACGGAGGACCAAATTGAGGTCATCGCATACTTTCGGGAAGGTGGACTTATTTCGCCCCATTCAGGCCTTCAATTTAAGGCTGGGGATCGGATTCTGGCGATAGCCACACCAACGGGTCAGGCGATATTAGCGCAATACCTTACGCGTCCCGAGAACATTATTTTGACTTCTGAAAAATCGGCCGATTTAAAAGATGAGATTGGCATGTAAGCATAAACTTGCAAGATGAGCCCTGAGAAGGAAGCTCCTATAAATAGTCTGGCAATAAAAAATTTTGCCACACGCTCAATCCTGTTTGTCCTGTAAGGAGTGAACGATGATAACGGTGGTTGCGGCTGCTCTGGGGGAATGCGTTCATGTTGCCGGCGTGATGAAATTTATCCAGGCAGCAGAAAGCGGCGCGAGCGAACGATAGATAAGCTCAGCCTGACCCATCTCAACGCGCACGAACTGACGCGCTACGCCAATGAAGGAGTCATGAAAAAAAACCTAAGCCGCCGCAGCCGCTTCTTCGGTATCGTAGCGGCTGAGCTGCGGCCAGATTTTCTGGATCAGGCCCACCGCCAGGATGCAGCCGATGCCCCCGGTAATGATCGCCGCCGGCACGCTGAAGAACTGGGCCACCAGGCCGGCTTCAATTTCGCCTAACTGCGGCCCGCCCTGGAAAAAGATCTGGTTAATGCCCACCATGCGCCCGCGCATCGCATCCGGTGTCTGCAGCTGGCGCACGGTATTGCGGATGATCATGCTGACCGAATTGCTGGCTCCCACAAAGATCAGCGCCAGGAAGGTCAACCAGAACACCTGCGATAGTCCGAATACCGTGGTCGCTATCCCAAAGGCCACCACCGCCCCCAGCAGGATCACCCCCTGACGGTGAATGTTGGCGCGCTGCGATAGGATTAACCCCGTGGTCACCGCCCCAATCGACTGGGATGCCGCCAGCCAGCCGTATTGAATCTCGGAAACGTGCAGCACGTCCACCGCCACAAAAGGCAGCAAGGTATTGGCCGAAGAGAAGAATGTGGCGAAGAAATCGAGCACCATGCTCGAGAGGATGATCGGTTTTTGCAGGATGAAGCGCACCCCATCCCCGATCGCCCGGAAACCTGGTTGGGCACGGTTGGATGGGGTCAGGTCCTGCGCTACCGGTCCCATCGCCACGATCGCTACCAGAACCGCCAGGAAAGTGACCGCGTTGAAAAAATAGGTGTAGCCCTGCCCCAGGCTGGCAATCACCAGGCCGCTCAAGGCTGGCCCGATGATCGCGCCCAGGCTGCCCGCGATCGAATTCAGGCTGAAGGCATTCGGCAAAACGGTGCGCGGCATCAGGTTGGGGATCAAGGCCTGGCGGGCGGGCAGGTCGAAGGAAACCGCGATCGCCTGCACGGCGGTGAGCGCATAGATATGCCAGAGCTGGATCACCCCGGCCCAGGTCAAAAAGGCCAGGCCAAAAGCGGTGCCCATCATCACCGTCTGCGTGATCATGATCACCTTGCGCCGGTCGTAGCGGTCGGCAATTAACCCACCAAATAAGGCGAAAAGCAGGATCGGCACGAAGCGCACCAATCCAACCACGCTCAGGGCAGCCGGTTGGTCGCTGAGGGTGCGGATATGCCAGTACAGCGCCCAGATTTGCATCTGGCTGCCCGCCGTAGAAACCAGCATGCCGCTCCACAGCAAAGCAAATTGACGGTAATGAAGAGAAGGAGGTATTTTTATAGAAAACAAAATCGTCCGTCGTCCCAGGGAAGGATTAGAAAACCAGGCCAGGCCTTATTGTAAGTCTTAAGTCCCCCAATCGCGCAAATACAGGAAGTCGTAACCGATCGTGCGGTTGCTGAGCTTGGCAATTGGCGGCAATATACGTTTAAATTGGTTGCGCCGCACCCGCTCTACCACCGCGTTGACGAAGGATTTGGCAAAACCGGCAGCCACGCATTCCGAGGGCAGGTAGCGCTGATCCACCAGCAGGTAAAGCAGCTTATCCACCTCGGCGTAGGTATACCCCAGCTCACCCTCGTCGGTTTGCCCAATCCACAGGTCAGCGGAGGGAGCCTTGGCGATGACCGGTTCGGGCACCCCCAGGGCATGCGAAAGCTGGCGCACCTGGGTTTTATACAGGTCGCCGATCGGGTTGAGCGCGCAGGCCGAATTGCCGTACAGCGTTGTATACCCCAGCAGGATTTCGGTTTTATTGCCGGTACCGACCGCCAGGGCGTTGAACGCCACGGATTGGTCGTAGAGCACGATCATCCGCGCACGGGCCATGATATTGCCCTTGCGCACGTTGCTCATCTCGGGGAAGTGCGCGATCAAAGGGTCGACCATCCCGCTGATCTCGTAGGTCATGGACTGCACGCCCAGGGCGTCGATCACCAGTTGGGCATGGTTGAGCGAATCCTGCGAACTGGTGCGGTAGGGCAGGCGGATCGCCAGCACGTTCTGCGGCCCAAGGGCCTCCGCCGCCAGGAAACACGAAAGGGCTGAATCGATCCCACCGGAGAGGTTGATCACCGCCCGCGTGAAACCCATACGCGTGATTTCGGAATGGATGAAACCGGTCAGGATCTGGCGCGCCAGGTCGGTATTGATCGAAAAATTAATCTCCATAGCTCACCTACCCGGCTCCTAAGATGCGCTGCATCTCGCGCAGCACAAACGCCGTCCGCTCGTCGCGCAGCAGCGGCAGGCGCGAGCGGGTGCGGTGCAGTTGGTTCAGATCGAGCTCGACCTGCGTCAAAGCTTCGGTATGGAAGGGAGCATGCGCCAGCACTTCACCGTTCGGGTCGTAAACCGCCGCCCCGCCCCAAAAATTCAAACCATCCTCGAAGCCGACCCGGTTGGTATGGGCCACAAAGGAAGTGTACAGGCTGGCGTAAGCCCGGTTGATGTGGTCCACCCAGCGCGCCGATTTGAGAATCGGCCCTTCGTTCAATCCCCGGCCCGGCGAAGCCGAGCTGAACAGGAATAAATCGGCCCCATCCAGCCACAGCAGGTAAGGCGGAGAAGCATGCCAGAAATCTTCACAGATCAGCATACCCACCCGGCCAAAACGGGTATTGAACGCGCGCACCTCATCCCCCAGGGCAAAAAAACGACCCTCATCGAACAGGCCATAGGTCGGCAGATATACTTTGTGGTGCACGTGCACCACTTCCCCGCGCGACAGGTACGCCGAGGCAATGAAGAAACGGTTGCGCCGGTCTTCTTCCACAAACCCCACCACCAGGTCGATCTTACGGCTGGCTTCGAGCAGTGTATGGAAAACCGGGTCGTCGGCCTGCGGGCGGTGCGCCACGACCGGAACCAGGTCCTGCAGCACGTAGCCGGTCAGCGACAATTCAGGAAAAACCAGCAGGTCGGCCCCATTCGCCTGAGCCTCATTAATGTAGGCCAGGTGCTTTTCCAGGTTATCTTCCACCCGGCCCAGGCGGGTATTGATTTGTGCCAGCGCAAGATTTAGTTTCATACGAATCAATCCGATTCACGATTTAAGCTAACCACGGAGGCACGGAGTCCCATAGAGAGTATGATTCCAGTTTGAATGGTATCGTCACCCAAACCTAAAATATATTTTGGAGGTTTTCTCAGTGACCTTCGTGTCTCCGTGGTAAATTCTTCCTGGGCCAGAAGGCATACACCGCCAGCCCCAGGCTGATTACGGCCAGCCCCAGAGCTGCCCAGGCCTCATAAGATAATCCCCGCCACATCGCGACCGGTTCGGCAGAGAGCATCGCGGCGCTGAACTGGACCCCGGCCAGCCCCAAACCGACCAGAGCAGCGCGCCGCCCGGGGAACGATTGCCCGGTCAGGACGGCTGCGACCAGCCAATTGTACACCAGGAAAATCAGGGCCGCGCCAAACTGCAGCGGGAAGCGCGCCATCACCTGGCCCCATTCGTCCGGCACCGGCACGGCCATCCACGACGCGAAACCCATTTCGGGCCCATAACCGCAGCCGACTGCCGCGCAGCCCAGCCAACCCAGCACCACCAGAGGCGGGAAGAGCGGCGAAACGCCGTCCAGCAGCCGGGGAAAGGAAGTCCTCATCCAGGCCGCGGCGATACCCGCCGCCAGCAGACCGCCTGCCACCGCCCCCGCCGCGCTGTACCCGCCCATCCACAGCCGGAACCATTCTCCGGGGTGGGCGGCATAATACGCCGGGTGGATGACCACATAAGCCGCCCGCGCTCCCAAAAGCATGCCGGCCAGCACGCCCAACCCGGCATCCACCCAGCTGCCGGACTGATTTTCGGGGGTGCTGCGCGCCACCTGCCACAGGCCCAACGAAGCGCCCAGGCCAATTAAGAGCGCAAAGGAAGTCATAAGTCCGATCATATCATGAAACGCAAAAGGCTATAATAAGCATAATTAATATTAAATGGGTGTTTTTACCTGCGAAACCGTCGCAGGTAAAAACACCCAATAAATTTCATTTGGAGACAAACGAATGTCAGATTTATTAACCCATTGGGCCGTATTCGAAGACCTGCGCCGCATTTCTCAGCACGATCCGCACGTCGATCCCCAGCTTGCCGCGATCTTGCAAGAGGAACGCGAGTTTGCCCGCCTGGGGGCGATCAGCCGCGGCGGCAGCATGTTTGTCCCCCACATCCTGCAAAACGCCCGCCAGCAGTGGGATACCGCTGCCGACCCGTTGTTATTGCGTCGTAAGCTGGCCTACGCCCTGGGCGGCGTGACCCATTTTCCCACCGACCACGTGCTCAAACCTTTGATGAGCGAACTGGTCCAGGCCGATTGGAACGATACCCAATATGTGATGCAGGGCCGCACCACCCAATCTAATGTGCATACGGACGAAAATGCCATCCGTGAAATTTCGGCCTATTACGACGTGCACGTCTTTCGCAAAGTCTACCTCGCCGGGCAGGAAGAACCCTTCAACCGCTTCCTGGTGGCGGAGAATACCACCCCTCCCGGGCAGGCGCTGAGCGAATTCGTCTCTGCCCTGTTCCAGCGTACGCTGCTCGCCTCGCACACCTTCGACCCGGACAGACAGAACCTGGATGCCTGGCTCGACAACCTGATCGCCCACGTCCAGCCCCTCTACCTGGACATCAAGATTTACACGCGCATTTTTGCCCATCCCGACCCGCAAAAGATGCGGCAGTACCAGGTGGAAAGCGCATTCTATCTGGAGAACGATCCGCTGATCCGACTGGCGCGCGCCCTGCAGCACGGCCAACCCGCCGCCCCCGCCGAACTGGAAGCCGCCCTGGCCGAAAATGCAAACCTCAGCGGCTATGGGCGCACCCTGGAACTGGGCATGAACGCCCTGCGCAAAACCTCGGCCTTCTGGCGCGGTGAGACCTCCGAAATGCCCGACCTCAAACAGAATTACCGCTATATTCCCAAAAAAGGATAAGATCGCCCGATGAAAAACGAAGTCGAATTGATGAGCCTGTTCTGGACGACCTCCGGTGTATTCCCGGGCGACGGTGAAATCAGCCGCTTTGATTTCAAAGACCGCGTTGAAGCCGCTTCCCGGGCCGGTTTTAAAGGCATCGGCCTCTGGCATACCGATCTCGAGCATGACACCATCCAACGGCCGCTCAAAGAAATGAAAATGATCCTGGATGACAACGATATCCGCTACGTTGAGCTGGAATTTCTCACGGATTGGTTCCTGGATGGCGGCCGCAAGGGTGAATCGGACAGCCGTAAACGAAGGCTGCTGGAGGCTTCCGCCGCGTTGAATGCCAGGCATGTCAAAATTGGGGATTTTTACAACTCCGTGGTGCCCATGCCGCGCATCATCGAAGCGTTTGCCGCATTATGCTCTGAAGCGGAACAGTATGGCGCCACAATCGGGTTTGAGGTGATGGGCTGTTCGATGATTGACAATCTCAAAGATGCTATCACCCTGGTTGAAACCGCAGGCGCCAAAAATGGCGGGCTGATCCTGGACATCCTTCAGGTGGTCAACCTGGGCATGACCTACGCAGAAATCAGCCGGATTCCACTCCAGCATTTGATCGGCATCGAGCTTAACGACGGGACTCTCCCCGACAGCCCCCGCTATGATCCATCCCGGGCGCGCCGCTACTGCGGGGAAGGCGAGTACGACATCCAGGGGCTGATTCACTGCGCGCAAAAGATGGGTTTTACCGGTCCTTGGGCGGTCGAAGTGATGTCAAAAGAACTGGCTGTCCTGTCCCTCGAAGAATTGGCCACCCGTGCATTTACCACCACCATGGCTGAATTTATCGATTGATAATTTTCCACTGACAAGAATTACTCTCATTTTAGGCATCCTTTTCCCGTATAATAAGAACGGTATCGGAGCCAATAAATGGATCGCGATTTCGTTCTTCAACTATTGAGAAGTCATATTTCCGACCTTCATCGGTTAGGTATCCGATCGATTGCATTGTTTGGGTCCGTAGCCCGAGGGGAAGCACGCCAGGAAAGTGACGTCGATCTGCTGGTCGAGCTGGAACCGCCTTATACTTTCGACCGCTATATCCAGGCGAAATTTTACATTGAAGATTTATTGGGTTGCCCGGTCGACATGGTGATGCAAGAAACACTCAAACCACGTGCACGGATTACCGCTGAAAAGGAGGCAATCCATGTCACGTGATCCAAAGCTATATCTGGAAGATATTTTAACTTCATGCGAAAAAATTTTACGCTACACATTTGGGAAACACTTTGAGGATTTTAAATCTGACGATCTGCTATATGACGGAGTGATTCGTAATCTCGAAATTATTGGAGAAGCGGCGAAAAACGTTTCAGAAAATCTTCGCAATCAGTTCCCCGCTGTTGAATGGCGCGCCATCAGTGCTTTACGCGACATTGTTGCCCACGAGTATTTTGGCATAAAAAATGAAATTATTTGGGATATCATCATAAATAAATTGCCTACCCTACGTTCACAAATTGAGCAATTAATTAATACAAATCCAGAATAATCCTTGTAATTGATCATTGCCATTGAATATTGAACATATCCTTCTTTTGGAGCCAATCCACTGATGACCGAACCCACCCCCATTTACCTTGACACCTCTCGCCCACGCGAAGAGCGCGTCCGCGACCTGCTTTCGCGCCTGACCCTCACCGAAAAAATCGGACTCATGCCGCACTTTGCACGCAGCGTCCCGCGCCTGGGCATCCCCGAATACAACTACTGGAGCGAAGCTCTGCACGGCGTGGCGCGCAACGGGCGGGCGACCGTCTTTCCCCAGGCCATCGGCATGGCTGCCACCTGGGACCCCGATTTGATCCGCCACATTGCCTCGGCCATCGGCGACGAAGGCCGGGCCAAATACCACGAGGCCTTGCGCCGAAAAGGAAAGACCGACATTTACCAGGGGCTGACCTTCTGGTCGCCCAATGTCAATATCTTTCGCGACCCGCGTTGGGGCCGCGGGCAGGAGACCTGGGGCGAGGATCCGTACCTGACCGGTGAAATGGGGACGGCTTTCGTCAACGGGCTGCAGGGGGACGACCCTCATTACATGAAAGCCGCCGCCTGCGCCAAACATTACGCCGTCCACTCCGGTCCCGAAAAACTGCGCCACGAATTTAACGTCAACCCTTCCAAACACGACCTGTACGATACCTACCTGCCGGCTTTCAAGAAGCTGGTAATCGACGCCAAAGTCGAGTTGGTGATGGGCGCCTATAACGCGGTGTACGGCGTGCCCTGCAATGCCAGCGATTTTTTGCTGAACCACACCCTGCGCGCGGAATGGGGTTTTAACGGCCACGTCGTCTCCGACTGCGGGGCAGTGACCAACATTCACCACGACCACAAGTACACCAGGGATGCCCCCGAATCAGCCGCGGTAGCGCTCAAGGCCGGCTGCGACCTGTCCTGCGACCACGTTTATTATGACAATATGCCCGAGGCGTTGGAACGCGGGTTGGTCAGTGAAGCCGACCTCGACCGGGCCCTCGAGCGCACTTTGGGCACGCGCTTTAAGCTCGGCCTGTTCGACCCGCCGCAGATGGTGCCCTATGCCGGCACGCCGATGAGCGTGGTCGACTGCGAGGCCCACCGCGCGCTGGCGTATGAAGCCGCGCTCAAGTCGGTGGTGCTGCTCAAGAACCGCAACCATGTCTTACCCATCGCGCCCGATACGAAAGCCATCATGGTCGCTGGCCCCAATGCGGCGGCGGTCAACGTGCTCATGGGCAACTACTACGGTTTCAACGGGCGCATGATCACCCTGCTGGAAGGGATCACCGATGCCCTGCCCGAAGGCATGGGCATGGAATTCCACCAGGGCGTGCTGCTGACCGAAACCGGAAACACCCCCAACAACTGGTCGATCAGTATGTCGGCCCAGGCCGGGCTGACCATCGCCTGCATGGGCATTTCACCGCTCATGGAAGGCGAGGAAGGCGAATCGCTGCTCACCCCGGAAGCCGGCGACAAAGCCGAGATTGAGCTGCCCCAGGCGCAAATCGACTACCTCAAGAAACTGTCGATCGCCGGGGCAAGAGTGGTGCTGGTGCTGTTTGGCGGCAGCCCGATCGCCCTGGGCGAGGCGGAAGATATGGTCGAGGCCGTGGTACAGGTCTGGTACCCCGGGCAGGAAGGCGGGCGCGCCGTGGCCGACATTTTATTCGGTAATGCGGTCCCATCGGGCAAACTGCCGGTAACTTTCCCCAGGGCAACCAGCCAGCTGCCGCCTTTCGAGGATTACAGCATGGTCGAGCGCACCTACCGCTACGCCACCTGGGAGCCGCTTTACCCCTTCGGCTTCGGCTTGAGCTACACGAGCTTCACCTATTCCGATCTTAAGCTGGCCCGGACGGCGGTCAAAGCCGGGGAAAGCCTGTCCTTTGAGGTGACGGTGAGCAACATCGGCGCCAAAGCCGGCGATGAAGTGCTGCAGGTCTATTTGAGCGATCTGGAAACGTCCTGCGTGGCGCCTTTCCACCACCTGGCGGCTTTCCGGCGCGTGCATTTGCGGCCGGGCGAGCGCCAGAAGGTGCAGTTCACCCTCCCGCCCGAGGCGATGATGCTGGTCGACGATGAAGGTCAATCCATCCTCGAACCGGGTGTCTTCCGCCTGCTGGTCGGCGGCTGTGCGCCAGGCGCGCGCGGGTTAGCCCTGGGCGCCCCGCAGCCCGTCTCGGCTGAATTTACCCTCGCGTAATTTGCCTTATAAAAATCGACCCTCAGGGCGGGCCGATTTTTTATTTATCCTATCCACTTCCACATGAAAAACATACCGCTGATCCCCAGGCTGCTCAGCAGCCCCACGGCGAAAAGCAGGCGCTGCCCGACTTTTCCGGCGCGCAGTGAGGTCGATCCCAACGCGAAGAACATCGGGAACAGGACCAGCACGTAGCGGTTCACGCTGAGCAGCGGATCGGTGGTCACCCGGTTTGAGAGCATATACAGCACAAAGACGATCTGATAGACGCTCAACTCCAGCGGCAGGCGGCGCAGCCCCCACACCACGGAAAACAGGGCCGCCGCCAACATCACCGTATTCAATACAATCACCCAGTTGCGGCCGACATTGGCCGGGAAATATTCCACCAGTGCGATCAAAGTCCCCCAGGGGGTGGACAAAATCCGCTCCCAGCTTTGGGACTGGATGGAAATGAAAGAGGGAAAGCCCATCGCGTTCCGCCACACCAGGAACAGCGCAATCCCCAGCAAAGGCAGCCCTGGCACCACTCCCAGGGCCAGCCAGCGCACGCTGAAACGGCTGCCGCGCAGAGCCTGAAAGACCTGCACCGCCAGCATAGCCGCCAGCGCCACAGCCGTGGCGTGGGTCAACCCGGCCAGCAAACCCGCCAGGCCGGCTGCCAGCCACTGCCCGCGCCGCGCCCGGTCATACGCCAGCAAGATCCATAATAAGGCCAGCGATTGGGGATACAACCCAAAAAAGAAAAAGGCGGTCGGGAATAACACGGTGCACAGCAGGCTGCGCCGGGCGACCTGCTCGCCGAACAGGTCGTTGGCGATGCGGTACAGCAGCACCAGGCTTAAGAGGGTCGCCAGGCTACTCAAAACCAGCAGCGCCGCCAGCCCCGGCAGGCCGCTCACCTGTGAAAGAAAACGCGCCAGCAGGGGATACGCCGGGAAGAAAACGCTCAGGTGATCGGCAGAATAATTCGTTTCGGTGATCGCCTGGTAATGGATGCTGTCCCAGCGCTGCCACATGCCCAACAGCGCGCCCTGCCAGCCATTCAAAAGCGGGACGACGGTGTAATAAAAAAAGCCGGTGGTGATCGGCATCAACTGCTGCAGCCAGATCCAGACCGCCCACAAGGCCAGGCCCACGCGCAGGGCCGCCCAATCCAGCAGGGCCGCGCGCCAGGCCGGATCCATGGCATGGGTGGCTGTTTTCAAACGAGAATATATGGAGACCAATCAGTTTGCCCCTGAGAAGATTTGGGTTTGGATCATCGGTAAAAACGTCCGTAATCCTACCAGAATTCCGCGGTGCAGCAAGGTGTAAGCCCCACCCTGTGCATCATTCCGGTAAATATCAAAACCTGCCGCCGTTCCCCGCACCCATATCAGAGCCAGGGTGCTGGGCGCTCCCGTGTCGCCCAACCCGCGGGCATGCCCGACGTCGACCTGCCAGATACCGTCTAACTGCACCGCGCTGAAATTGTGGGTATGACCGCACAGGTATGCCGCCACAGGATACTGCTTCAATAAGTTCCAAAAGCGGTCACGGTGCTTCGCGTACTGGTTCAGGCTGTCCGTCTCGTGCCTCAAGCGGCCGTTATCCTGGTCAGGTTGCGGAAAGGCCGGGGCGTGGCCTACCACAAAGATGACCGGCTGCTGCGTTCCCGCGAGATCGGCCGCCAGCCAGTTGTACAGGTGATCGGGGATATCGCCCGCGGTTTCCGCATCTCCGCCGCTGTCGCAGTATTCATTCAGGATGGCAAAATGGGTGTTCTGGAAATCAAATGAATAGGTCGTCTCGGGACACCCGCTGGGACCCGGGTTCACTGAGCCGGTGTCATAAGCCCGCAGCCAGGCCAGGTTTGCACCATAAGTGCTTTCCGACCCTGCGCCAGGCAGTTCGTGATTGCCCACAACCGGGACCCAACGAAACCCGGGGCCTGACACCGCATCGATCGTCCAGCGCACCTGGTCGGGCGGGTCCATATCCCCGGGGGTGATCATAAACGCCGCATTCCCAATGCCAGACATCTTCTCCACGGCCCCGCGAAAATACTGGGAGGTATCGTACTGCCCCGGCCCGGCAAAGTTGCGCATATCCGCGGTGACCGCGAAATAGAATCCGTCCTGCCGCGCGGGTCCGGCAGAAGAGCCCTGGACACCCGCCGCCCCGCTGAGGAAGATCAACGCGCACAGCGCCAGCATGCACACATTTTTCATATGTATAGTGTAGCAAGAAACCGCCCGGAATGGGCTTTACGGATTTGTGATGTCGTGCCCGAAGTTTCCTGCCGGTCACCAATTCTTACAATAAATATATGCTTTGTTTGCATTCTTCTGATACGCGGGGGATATGATGATACCAGCTTGAAGTTAGCAAACAATAAAACAACCCGCAAGGATATTTTGGAGGATAAAATGACTTTCTATATGACCAACCCGATGAATACTGTGACCCGCCGCCGGCTGAACCGCTGGTTTAATGATATGACCGATGCGGCCCCGGAAGTTACATTCCCGATTGACATCAAAAACGAGGCCGAGGCCTACGTGATCAATGCCCTGCTCCCAGGTGTCACCACCGAAGAACTGAACATCCAGGTTCAAAATGACGTACTTACCATCCAGGGCGAAATGAAACACGGTCGTGAAGAGACCGACAGCTACCTGCTGCAAGAACGCCCCTCCGGCAAGTTCTTCCGCTCATTTGAGCTGCCCGACGCGGTGGATGCCAACAAGGTCGAAGCCAACCTGACCAACGGTGTGCTCACCCTGCGCCTGCCCAAGGCTGAAGAGGCTCGCCCGCGCAGCATCAAAATCAATAACAATTAATCTCTCTCACAGTCATACCCCACAAGGGTAACAATTCGAGGGTGTTTTTCCCGCCAGTGGCGGGAAAAACACCCTCTTTTATTTTTGCATAAATTCAACCTCTTGACCTTCCTCCCATCGTCTGATAAACTGGACTTATGTCCGGAAAATCAGACGATCCGCAAGCCTCTGCCGCCCGCCGCACCCTGCGCCTGGTGGAAATGCTCATGGCCAACCCCAACGGGTTGAGCCCCCAGGAGCTGGTCGGCGAGTTGGAAGCCTCGCGCAGCACGCTCTTCGTGCTGCTTAATACCCTTAAACAGCTCGGTTATGTGGAACAAAGCGAAAAGCGCGGGCGCTACCGGGCTGGCGCGCGCCTGCTGGCCTGGCGAAGTTCCGGGCCGGGCCAGACCGCCGACCTGAACCAGGCTTTTTATCAGGAGGCAGAACGCCTGGCCTTTTCCGAAACCCTGGCGCTGGCCGCGCCGGCCGCTGGCGGGCCGCTGGTTATGGCCCAGGTCGAGGGCAGCCAGCAGGTGCGCACCGTGCTGGTCACCGGGCAGGCCGATCCCGATCTGCAGGCCGCCAACCAGGTCCTGGCCCATCATCCGCCGGAGAACGTAGTTTCCAACGGGTATGCCCTGGTCAACCTCGCCGAGACGATTGAGCTGGCCCTGCCGGTCTGCCGCGACGGCAGCCGGGCCGAAGCTGCCCTGCTGTTGAGCGCGCCCGCCTTCCGCTGGGATAACCCGCGCCTACTGGGTACCTTCCTGCCTGAACTGCGCGCGATGGCCGCCCGCCTGTCTTACCGCCTGGGAGCCAGCTATTATGCTCCCTACCATGGCGCGGATGAGCGCTCCCTCCAGCCCACCAGCGCCCTTTCAACGGATGAAATCGCCGCCTTCCTCTCCGGCCCGTGGACGGCGCGCCTAGCCTGCATCCGCCCCGACGGCCGGCCCCACGTCATCCCGGTCTGGCAGGAATGGGACGACAGCGGCTTTACCGTGATCACCTGGCAGGGCTCGCAGTGGGCCGGCTACCTGCGCCAGAATGCCAACGTCTCACTTACCGTGGATGAACCCTGGCCGCCGCTGCGCCGCGTGACCTGCCGCGGCACGGCCTTGCCCGTCCAGGATCCGTCAAACCTGCCGCTGCTGGCCGGCCGCCTGGCGCGGCGCTACCTGGGCCAGCCGGCGGCTGGCCTGGTCCACCAGGTCGAAGGCGCCTTTCGCATCATCCCCGATACCCTGCGCGGCTTCCAGGGCCTGAGTTGAAAACCACGCAAACTCTCTGGACCACACCCAATTGCCTTTCTCCGTGTTCTCAGTGGCTCCGTGGTGAGATTATATAAAAAAACATGAACATCCAGATCGATCACCTCTCGCACACCTACCCCGGCAAGCCTCCGCGCGCCGCCCTGCAGGATATTCAGCTGGCGGTGCCGCAGGGCCAGTTCTGCGCCATCCTTGGGCCCAGCGGCTGCGGCAAATCCACCCTGCTGCGCCTGGCGGCCGGGCTGCTTCAGCCCAGCGCCGGGCAGGTTCGCCTCGACGGGCAGCCCCCCGAACAGGCCGCTGCTGAACGGCGCATCGCCTGGCTGGCGCAGTCTCCGGCGCTTTTTCCCTGGCTGAATGCCCGCGCCAACGTGGCCATGGTCAAGCGCTTTGCCCGCCCTGGTCACAATGGCCATCTGGCGCCGGAGGAAGCCCTGGCCCGCGTGGGTCTGGCGGATGCCGTGGGGGTCTATCCCCACCAACTCAGTGGGGGCATGCAGCAGCGCCTGGCGCTGGCCCGCGTCTTATGCCAGGGAGCGGGTGTGTGGCTGATGGACGAGCCCTTTGCCGCCCTGGATGCCCTGACCCGCGAGCGCCTGGCGGCCGAACTGGTCTCATTGTGGCAGCCGCTCCAGCCCACCGTGTTGTGGGTGACCCACAACGTGCATGAGGCCTTGCTCCTGGCCGACCGGGTAGTCGTGCTCAGCCCGCGCCCGGGCCAGGTGGTCCTTGACCTGGCGCCAAACCTGCCTCGCCCGCGCCGCGAGGAAGACCTCGCTTTTCAGACCGGCCTGCGCCAGCTGCGCCAGGCCCTGGGGCTGGCGGCCGCCCTGGAGGCCGGATGAACGCCGGCCTATCCCGCTCGCGCTCCGGCCTGGTGGCCGCCGCGATCGTCCTGGCCTTCTTCATCCTCTGGGAAGCCGCGGTGGCTCTTTCGCATATTCCCCCCTACCTGCTGCCGGCACCCAGCCGGGTGCTGCAGACCTTGCTGGCCAACGACGCTATGTACGCGGATGCCTTCGTCATCACCGTCGGCGAAGCCCTGGCCGGCCTGGTGCTGGGTCTGGCCGCCGGGGCGTTAATTGCCGCCCTGCTCACGCTGCGTCCCGGCCTGGAAGGCGGGGTGATGACCCTCGCCATCTTATTGAAATCGACCCCCATGGTGGCTGTCGCCCCCCTGCTGACCCTCTGGCTGGGGTTCGGCGTGCTGCCCAAGATTATTATTACTGCCTTGCTGACCTTTTTCCCGGCCCTGGTCAACCTGCTGACGGGTTTGCAGCGTCCCGACCCCATCCTGCTGGATTTGTTTCGCTCCTGGCGCGCCACCCGTTGGGAAATATTCGTCCACCTGCGGGTGCCTTCCTCACTGCCTTACCTGTTCGCCGCGTTGAAGATCAGCGCCCCCCTGGCCCTGATCGGAGCCGTAGTCGCGGAATGGACCGGTGCTTCCGGCGGCCTGGGACGCACCATGTGGCTGGCGTACAGCAATCTCAACCTGCCCTACCTGTTCGCCGCCATCTTCCTGCTGGCCGCGGCTGGGATGACCCTTTTTTGGCTGGTGGCTTTTTTGGAGCAAAAAGCAATTTTCTGGCAGACCGGGCGCAGCGAGGAGTAATTTTTTTATACCGGGTATTTTGATACGCTTCGCGTCTCAAAATACCCATACTTTTCTGGAAGTTATTCGGAGAGCACGGTCAACAACCACCCGTTAAAGCAGGTGGCTTGTCCCTGGCGCTACACAAGGAAAACTAGACAATGTGCATCCGAGACGTTTGGCCGGTCGACGACGGCCCACAAGCCCGAAGGCTTGCGCGAGTTACAAGCGAATGCTTGACGCTGAGTGTTTTACACGGAGACCGTTTCCTCTCCGTAACCTCACACGCTCAGTTTTTAAGGTGCATAACCGTTTCTCCGCGAGCGGAGTGCCTTACCAATATGTATCTACTCACCGCCAAGCGGGACCGGCAGGGACGGCAAGCCAAAGAGAGTTTGAATGGCATCAAAGGCTTGAATGCCGGATAATTCGGCGGTATCGATGACCGAGGCCAGGGCAGCAAATGCATTTACGCCCCATTCCGAGCGAAAACAGCCCATCACTTTGCGATGAATGACGGAGGGTCGCAGCGCTCGTTCGGCTACATTGTTAGTCGGCTCAACATCGGCGCGATACAAGAAAACGAACAGTTTGTCACGATGTTTGCGATAGCGGTTTTGCAGCCGTCTGGCGTCAGGTGGAGCAAGCGAACGTTGAAGCAGCCGATCACAGTGGCGCTCGACCCGCGCCACCTGGGCGGCGTATTGGTCAGGAGATAATTGGTCACGTTGGTGATGAAGGTGGATGGCATAGCGGAACAACATTTGCATCGCTCTTGGCCAGGTCAAGGTGGGATCTGCATCCACCACGGCCTGCAAGTTGCGAATTTGATGAGCCAGGCACAATTGACGTTTTTTGGCCGGAGCTTTCAGTTGTGCGCCGTAGCAATCGCTCACCCACACTTCAGCCTCGTACTTCCCCATGAATTCCCGGATCACATCTTCACTGCGACTGAACCGGACGACATGCCAGATTGCTTTTCCCGTACAGAAGACCCATTCCCACCAGTTTATAGCACAGATATTCTAAATTCAAAAGGAGCGAGCGACTTCCTCCACCCGCTGAAGCTGGGTGGTTTCCGTCGCCAAAAATTATGAAAAAACTTTTATTCGTAATCTTGATCGCAATCTTGAGCGGCTGCCAGGCAGCCGGCAGCCCGACCCCGTCCGCTGCCAGCGCGCCGTTATCCATGGTTTTCATGCTCGGATACAAGCCCCAGGCCGACCTGCCGTTTGTCGGGGTGTACGTTGCCCAGGAAAAAGGTTTCTTCGCTGAACAGAACCTGACCGTCGATATCCAGACGTCACCCGGTCAAGGCCAGCATTTGCAGCTCACCGCAGCCGGCAAAGTGCAGGTCACCACCCAGGACGCGGCGGTGATGCTCCAGCGCCGCGCGGATCCCGGCCTGCCATTGGTCTCCATCGCCTTGCTGGGCCAGCGCGGCCAGCAGGCTTTTGCTGCCCTGACCAAATCCGGGATGAAAACCCCCAAGGATTGGGAAGGCAAGACCGTCGGCTATAAAGGCACCCCACCCCCCGATCTGCTGGCCCTGATCAGCGCCAGCGGCGCCGACAAGAGCAAAATCAAATTGATCAACGTCGGCTTCGACCCGCGCCTGCTGGTGGAAGGCAAGGTGGACGTTTACCCGGTGTTTAAATCAAACGAACCCTGGCTGCTGCGCTCGTGGGGCGAGGATATCGTCCTGTGGGAAGCCGCCGATTACGGCGTCCCCACCCTGGGCCTGACCTATGTCACCAGCGATGATACCCTGCACAACAACCCGGAAGTGCTGGCTCGCTTCCTGCGCGCCGCGCTGAAGGGCATCGATTACGCCGCCGCCCACGAGGATGAGGCCATCCAGATCGTGATGAAATACGCCGGCCCGGAAACCAACCCGGATAACATGCGCTTCATGTTCGAATCCGAGCTTAAAGATGCCCAGGGCGAATACACCCAGGGCCACGGCATCGGCTGGCAAACCGCCGCCCAGTGGCAGGCCATGGCCGATATGCTGACCAAGGAAGGCGCTTTAACCGGCACCGTGGATATCAACCAGGCCTTCACCACCCAGATCCTCGAAATGGCGAAATAAAACGGACCTGAGCCCTGCAATTTGCTTTCTGGCTGACGGCTAACGGCCTGACCAGCTGAATTGCTTTTACAAAAGAGTACCCATTTGGGTACCCCTCTTTTGGGGCAGGAGTGGTTGACACCGAAATTTATATTTGTTATAATATTCACAAGTGAAGTACGGAGCACCCAGCGTAGAACGAACTCGGCGGCAGGCTGCTGAGCGCTCACTGGATGTGAGATAGAGGAACCTCCTTATTTGGGAGGCGCACCCCGGGGGCGCGGGAATTGCGCATAAGCCCTCTATCTGAGGCGTAAGATTAGCTTCATTCTTCTTTCTACGAAAACCGTACAGGAGTTCGGGCTGGTTAACCATGGGGGATGGTTGTACTGGCACAGGCTGCAGCGGCGGGCGAATTGCGCCCGCCAGGTTGGCCTGGTGGGGATTTTTAATTGGCAGGTTTGGTAAAGGAGCTTACGATGGAAAACGAAAGTATTGAAATCACCATGGATGCTGAGACCATAGAGATTCTGCTGGACGATCGCATTTCTACTGGCGGTTGAGGAGAAGAAGTGCCCTGGGTTTCACCGGCGGGCTATAAGCCCGCCGGTGGTCATTTAAGGGCCAATCATCCGATGAATCGGATGCATCCTCCGAATATCACTGGTGAAAGATAGCACACCTTTTGTGAGAGTTTATTTGGTGAATGCTTTTCTCAGTGCCTCCGCGTCTCTGTGTTGAGCGTTTTCAGGTAAATACGCCGAAAACGACCTGAAGCAAATTTAACGGGCAGGCTTTTTCCCCAGCGCCGCCGCATAGATCGCAAACTGGGCCTCGCCATCTGCCCCCACCACCTCGTTGAGCAGGTCATCGTCGAAAGCGGCGATGGCGCACGCCCCGCAGCCCAAGGCTTCAGCCGCCAGGTACAGGTTCTGGCAGACGTGGCCCGCATCCAGATGCAGGTAGCGGTAGCTGCGCTCGACGTAGCGCCATACCATGCGCTCCACCACCGCCACCCAGATAAAACTAACCGCCGCCTGCCCCACCATGTGCTGGTCGGCGCAGGCATGTACCGTTCGCTCGGCGACATCCTCTGCAAGATCCACTGCCAGCAGCTTATGATCCATTGCTGCGAAGCGGTACAGACCCGCCACCAGGCCTTCCACCCGGTTGGCGAGCAGGTAGGTCTCGAAAGCGTGGCGTGCGCCGGCGGAGGGCACATTGCGCAAGGTAGCCGGGCGCGGCGTGACCATTTTGACCCCCTGCGTGGCCCACAGCAGAAAAGAAAGCTCGGCCAGTGACAGCGGCTGCTCCGCGTATTTGCGCAGTGAGCGGCGCTGCTCGATTGCTGCCCGTACATCAAACGCCGGCAGGGTGATATCCGCGGGCGAGGGCAGGTCCACCAGCTGGGCATCCGCCGGCAGCGGCAGTTCGAGAGGCGGGATAGGCGCCCCCAGACTTTGCGCCGATGGGGATAAATAGGTGTAGCGCGTCAGGCGCATGAATTCCTTGCCGATCGAGTTGGTCATTGTTTCTTCCTCTGGCTTTCATGATTTATTGTGTTGTAAATGGCATATTCACAGTTTATCGAGAAATGAGCTTGTCTTCAACCAATTTATCACTATAATTCATTGCATACTGAAAAAACCAGTAACCCATTTTAGTGACTAACGAGCGGCACTTCAAATAATAATAACCAGGGGGTTGGTTTGGGTTGTGTTTTTCGGCACTTTTTCCTCTTGAGATGTAAGGAGCTTTTCTTGAATATTTTAATCTATGGCGCAGGTGTGATCGGGACAACCTATGGTTGGCAGCTATCATTGACAGGTCAGAATATCACATTGCTGGTTAGAAAGGAAAAATTAGCCAACTATCAAAATGGCATAACCATCCACTGCCAGGATGAGCGTGTTAAAGGATCGAAGAATGTCGTTACGATCTTTCGCCCCCAGGTAGTTGACTCGCTTTCCCCGAAAGACGACTACGATCTGATTCTCGTTGGAGTAAAGTCTCAACAATTAGAGCCTGTTCTTCCAATCCTGGCTGAGAACGCTGGAAAGGCGGATGTTTTATTCTTCCAAAACAACTGGTGGGGGGATGAAAAGATCCGCCAGCACCTGCGGCCTGAGCAATATTTCTTTGGCTTCTCGCGATTGGTAGGCGGATGGCGCAGCGAAAATGCGATTGAGTGTATTATTTTTAACGCGCCCGGGATGAGCACCTTGTTGGGAGAGAAGGACGGTCAAGGTTCACCTCGAGTAAAGCAGCTTGCTGACATCCTTCAGGCAGCCGGTTTAAAACCTGAAATCAGCCCGGATATCCTGAGCTGGCTCAAATTTCATTATTCTGAATATCTGGGAGCAACCGGCGCGATTCTCATGGCGGGATCTGCGAAAGCATTTGCTGATCGATCTGATCTGGTGCGTGAATCAATTTTGGCGACGCGCGAAGCCCTCGCCATTTGTCGAGCCCGAGGCCTGTCCATGCAAGCCGCCCCTTTTAACTTGCGCATGTTCAGCCTGCCATTGGGTCTGATTGTATGGTTGGGCCAGAAGCAGTACCAGGCAGCCAATATCCAAAGCTTTTTTGATGAGAATATTAAGAATGGGTTGGATGAAATCAGCTCCCAATATAGAGATGTGGTGGCTGAAGGCCAACGTTTGAACGTTCCCATTCCGGTATTAATCGGGTTAGGATCCTATTTCCAGCACTAAATCAGGTTCGCCCGCAGAATCAAGGACAGACCGAAGAAAGTTGTTCCCGAATTTGTTCCGCCGCGAACGGCTCGGCGTGGCTGTGGTAAAACCGGGTCACGCCGTGCGCAAGCAGTTTCTTCCAGCTTTGACACACTTCACCAATCTGGTCTTCGCCCGCCGCTGCCGGCACGGTCAGATCGCCGATAAACGCTGCCTCGCTGTCCAGCGCCAGCGAAATGCTGTCCTCGCTGTGTCCGGGGGTCTCGAGAATTTCCCCGCGAATGCCGATCGCGGCCAGTTTTTCCCGGCTGGGGCTGACCAGATCGTCCTTTTCCACCCGGATCGGGACATACGCCCTGCCTTTCTTTGCATAAAAGGCGCGCAGATCCTCCAGGAAAGGGATCTGTTTGGCGTGGATGATCAGCTTTGCCCCGGAAGCATCGCGCACATCCTGGATCAGGCCGGCGTGATCGGGATGGTGATGGGTAAACAGCACATATTTGATCGCGGTAAATGGGATCTGGTACGCCTTGAGTTGGGCGGTGAACTGCGCCAATCCCCAGCCGGCATCCACCAGCAGCCAGCCGGGCTGCAGGTCGACCAGGTAAAAATGGGTCGAATTCACGGTCAGGGTAAGCATATTTTCCACGGGTCACCTCAGTGCAAAACGCCGCATCTGGCGCAAGACCCAACGGGCTTCATCCACCCGCAGTGCCAGAAGAAGCAAACCGTAGACCGCGCCGCCCACAGCCACCCCGCCCACCGCCACCTGCCAGCTTGGCCTGCCGGCGGTGAAACTCAGCCAGGCCACCAGGGTCAGGCCCATCCCGGCTACCGCCAGCCCGCCCTGGCCCACGGCATTCAGCACGGACCGCCCGCCCAGGCCGCCCGCTTTGCGGCGCAGCAGCACGAGCAGCGTGCCCACCTCGAGGAAGGTCGCCAGCGAATTAGCCAGCGCCAGGCCGCCAAACGGCAGCCAGCCGATGGCGTTGAATAGAAGTGAAAAGGCCACGCTGAAAGCCAGGTTCAGCCCCATGGCGATGCTGGTCACGATCGTCGGGGTACGCGTATCCTTGAGCGCAAAAAAGGCGCGCGTCACCACTTCCAGCAGCGAATGCGCCACCAGCCCGCCGGCGTACCACATCAGCGCCCAGGCCACCAGTTCGGTCGAGCGGGCATCAAACTCACCGTGCTGGTAGATCAGTTGCACCAGCGGCACGCGCAGCACGATCAGCCCCAGCGAAGCCGGTAGGGCCAGCAGCAACACTCCGCGCAGGGCGGCGCCCAGCGAATGGCGCATTTCGTCCAGCCGCCCGCGCGCCGCCTGGGCCGAAAAGGTCGGCAGAGAGGCGATCCCGATCGATTGGGCGATCGCCGCCTGGGGCATGATCATCAGCGTAAAAGCCAGTGAAATGCCAGTCAGGCTGCCGTCCGGCATGAATGCCAGGCTGGCCAAAGCGGTGTTCACCAAAAAATTCAACTGTGTCACTGCCACACTGATCAAACGCGGGCCCATCAGGCGGATCACCTCACGCAGCGGTGGATAATTCAACCCCAGGGTGGGCAGGTAGCGCCGGCCCGCCAGGCGAAAAAGGAAAGGCAGCTGCAGGCCCAGGTGCAGCGCCGAACCGATTACCACCCCCCAGGCCAGGCCGTAGACCCCCATCCGGGGCGCCAGCGCCAATAAACCGAAGATCCAGCCCACCTGGTACATGGCGGGAGCCAGGGCGGAATATAGGAAGCGCTGGTGGGCGTTCAAAATGCCCATCACCAAGCCGCTCAGCCCAAAAATTACCGACGCGGGCAGCTGAATGCGCAGCAGTTCGGCCGCCAGCCGTTCTTTATCCGGGTCAGAAGGATTCCATCCCGGGGCAAGGATATAGCGCACCACAAGCGGCGCGAACAGCGCCGCCAGCACCGCCAGGCCGATTAGCACCAGCGTCACGACATTCGCTACCGCCGAGGCCAACCGCCAGGCATTGTCGCGATCATCCTTTGTCAGCAGCCCGGTAAAGGTGGGCACAAAGGCGGAGGCCAGCGCCCCGCCCGCCACCAGGTTAAACAGGATCTCGGAAAAGCGGTTGGCCGCCAGGAAGGCATCGCTCTGGTCCGCGGTGCCAAAAGTTCCTGCCAGCAGGCTCTTGGCCACCAGGCCAAACAACTGGCTGAGGACCATGGCCGCCATCACCGTCCCGGCAGCGCGCGCGATCTGACGGTTGCCACTTTGCATTGAGATTGACATAGCCCTGATTATATTGGCTTTTCTCACATTAATATGGGAGTGTTTTCTCGCCTTCGGCGAGAAAACACTCCCTATATCAGAATCTTGCCGCGCAGCACGGTTACCGCCTGCCCGCCAAGCGCCACCCGCTCCCCCTCCAGGCGCACCCGCAGCACGCCGCCCCGAGCTGAGGCCTGGCAGGCGGTCATCGTGGTCTTGCCCAGTTTGCGGCCCCAATACGGCCCAAGCGCGCAGTGCGTGGCGCCGTTCACCGGATCCTCATTAATGCCCATCGCCGGGGCGAAAAAACGCGAGAGAAAGTCGTACTGCACCGTTTCCGAGCGGCAGGTCACCACCGCCAGGCGCAGCGGCAGCGCCTTGAGCGCCGCGAAATCCGGCCGCAGGACGTACAGCTCGGCTTCACTGGAAATTTCGATCAGGTAATTATCCTTCCAGCGGAGCACGGCGCGCGGCGCGATCCCCAGGGCCTGGGCTGCTCCGGCGGGCAGTTCGGCTGGCTCGGGGCTGCGCGCCGGAAAGTCCAGCTCGATCCAGCCCTGCTCTTGCCGTGCGGTCAGCAGCCCGCTGCGCGTGTAGAAACGGACCGCCTCTTGGGGACCAGCGCGCCCCGATTCCCACAAGATGTGCGCCGAGGCCATGGTGGCATGCCCGCATAAATTGACCTCCACCTGGGGCGTGAACCAGCGCAGCCGCCAGCCGTCTCCTTCGGGCAGGAGGAAGGCAGTTTCGGAGAGGTTCATCTCCTGCGCCAGGGCCTGCATCCATGCTTCCGGCCGCGGCCCATCCATCAGACACACCGCCGCCGGGTTGCCGTGAAAGGGCTCGTGGGTAAAGGCATCCACCTGGAATATTTGCAAATTTCCTTTCATCAACTCTTTCTCCAACAAAATCGCTGGCTGTCTGCCGGCCGTTAATCCTTAAAAGTCGCTCTTTTTTGCCCGAAATGTGAGAAAATACAGCTATGACCGCCTTTCAAAAACGTCTGGGTACTTTTCTGGTCGGATTATATTTCTGGGTTCTCACCATCTATTTTGGCATGGTCCTGCTGGATATCCTATACGCCCGCCTGGCTCCTGGAGCCACAACCGCATTCGCAAAAGTATCGGATATTTTGCTGCAGGTAAATTTAGTCATTCTTCTTGCGGCAGTCATTGCCATCGCCTTTTCCAAGAAATCAAAGGTCACCAGAGATTTAATCATCGCCAGCCAATTAATCTTGCTTTTTGAATTCTTAATACCCGCTTTTTTCGCCTTGTTCGGTCTGAACTCACAGAGACTGACTGCCTTCGGACCATGGCTCAGGATCATTCCTGGCGCGTCAGCTTCGATATTGGCTTTGATCGGAATGATTAAGTACAACCAGCAAAAATAAAAATCCTGTTACCATAGGTCTTCCCCATCCCTAAATCCTTCCGCGCGCGCCGTCATGTGCTCTGTATAAAGCGCCTGCGCGCGGCAGATAATCTCTCCCATCCAGCGCTGTCCTTCGAAATAATCCACCCCAGCCGGCGCGCCAATGCTGACCAACGTGTCCAGCGCCAGGATCTGGCGCGACAGCAGCAGTTGGATGACCTGCAGGTATTCTCCCACGCGCTGGCGTTTCCAGCCTGGTGGCTGCAAGTGGGTCAGCGGGTGAGCCGTGTATTTGTGCATCAGAACGTCACTCGCCACGGCCAGAACCAGCCTGGTTTGCGGCGCCTTGCGCAGCAGGATTTCCACGCTGGGCGACCACTGGTCCATCGTTTCCAGGCTGCCGCTCGAGAAGGCCGGCTCGGGGTCCACCCGACCGGTTGGGAAGATCAACAGCGACCCGCCCTGCCGCAGATGCTCGATCCCCAGGCGGATCGCCCGCCGGCGCTCGTCCACGTTCGTCGGGTTCTCCACGAAGATGCAGTGCTCACTGGAGGATGGGATGGTTTTGAAGAAAGGCGAGCCGGACACAAAAATGCGGGTGTCGTCCCGCGGAAATGCGCCCAACATGGAGACCGAATCCAGCGCGCCGGGATGGTTGCTTGCGACCAGCAGCGGGCCGTGCCTGGGCAGGTTCTGTCTTCCCCGCACCCGCACAGACCGGATGAAGCGTGCGGTGATCCAGCGCGCAGCCGCCGGCAGGCCTTCCCGGCAGATGCGCTGGTCGAACTCGTCGATCAGCCTGTTGAAGCGCGCTGCCGGGATCTGGGCGATCCTGCGCAAGATCCTGGAGTGTGCCGCCATGCCCAGGCCAAAAGCGAGCAGGATCTCGCTGACCAGCGCCTCGGTCAGGGCCTGGATGATCGCAGGGCGCGGGGAGAAAAACTCGGCCTGCGCTGAGCTGCTGACGGAAGTTTGCGTCATCGCTGGTTCCTGCATGGTCATTTTGTAATTATAATCTTTAACATTCCCGCACCGCACCTCGCAATAAAATCAATTACAATGGACCCACCATGACCGATGATCCTCTCAATTTTCTGGAAACACTGAATACCCAACAGCGCCTGGCCGTGACTGCCGGGCCGGGACAGGTGCTGGTGCTGGCCGGCCCCGGCTCGGGCAAGACCCGCGTGCTGACCTTCCGCATCGCCTACCTGGTGCAGGCCGAAGGGATCCGCCCTTATAACATCCTGGCAGTGACATTCACCAACAAAGCCGCCCGCGAAATGGAATCCCGCCTGAGCCAGCTGCTCGGTGAAAGCGCGCGCGAGCTGTGGCTGGGCACCTTTCATTCCGTATGCGCTCGCCTGCTGCGCCGCGAGGTGGACCGCCTGCCCGTGCAGGCCAATTTTGTGATCCTCGATTCGGACGATCAAGAAACGGTGACCAAGCAGTGCATCCGCGACCTCAAGTTGGACGATAAACTGTACCGCCCAACCAGCATCCACGCCGCCATCTCCAACGCCAAGAACGAATTGATCCTGCCTAAAGATTATCCGCGGCGCAACTACCGCGATGAAGTGGTGGCGCGGGTTTACGAACGCTACCAGGCCCGCCTGTTGGAAAACAACTCGGTCGATTTCGACGACCTGCTGCTCTACGCCGTGCAGCTTCTCGAAGAACACCCCATGATCCGCGAAAAATACGGCCTGCGTTTTAACCACATCCTGGTGGATGAATTTCAGGATACGAACATCGCTCAATACCGGCTGCTTCGCCTGCTGGCTGAAATGCGCGGCAACCTGTTTGTGGTTGGAGATGAAGACCAGTCAATCTACCGCTGGCGGGGGGCCGACTACCGCAATGTACTGCGCTTCGAAGAAGATTACCCCAAATGCCAGAAAATCCTGCTGGAGCAGAACTACCGCTCCACTCAGAATGTGATCGATACCGCGCGCGCCGTGATCGACCACAATTTGAACCGCACGCCCAAGAATTTGTTCACCGAGCGCGGCGCCGGCGACCAGATCACCCTGTATGAAGCCGTCGACGACCATGCCGAGGCAGCCTACGTGGTCGATACCATCCAGCAGTTGGTCAGCCGCGGGCAGGCCAAGGGCAGCGAATTTGCGGTCATGTACCGCACCAATGCCCAATCCCGCCTGCTCGAAGAAGCCTTCCTGCGCCTGGGCCTGCCCTACCGCCTGGTCGGCGCCCAGCGCTTCTACGGGCGGCGCGAGATCAAAGACCTGATCGCCTTCCTGCGCCTTGTGCAGAACCCCTCGGATGAGATCAGTCTCAACCGGGTGATCAACGTTCCGCCGCGCGGGGTCGGCGATAAATCCCTGCTGGCGCTGCAAAGCACCGCCCAACAAAACGGGATCGGCGCCGGTGAGGTGCTGCTCGAACTGGGCCGCGGCGGCGACAAATCCCCCCATTGGAAAAACCTGGGGCGGGCAGCCGCCTCCCTTTCCGATTTTGGCGGCATGTTGGCCGGTTGGCGTGAAGCTCTGACCAGCATCTCCCTGCCTGCCCTGTTCGACCGCATCATCGCCGAAACCAACTATCAGTCCTTTATCGACGATGGCAGCGAAGAAGGCAAAGACCATTGGGAAAACGTGCAGGAGCTGCGCCGCCTGGCTTACGAATACAGCGAGCGCGGCTTGACCCCCTTCCTCGAAAACCTGGCGCTGGTCTCCGATCAAGATACCCTGCCCGACCAGGTAAAAGCCCCCACCTTGCTGACCCTGCATGCCGCCAAAGGGCTTGAATTCAGCCAGGTCTTCATTACTGGCCTGGACGAGGGCATCTTGCCCCACAGCCGCTCGTTGGATGAACCGGAAGAGATGGCCGAGGAGCGCCGCCTGTTTTATGTGGGCATCACCCGCGCCCGCAACAAGCTCTACCTGGTGCGCGCCAACCAGCGCACCACGTACGGCAGCTTTGAGTCCAGCGTGCCTTCCCGCTTCCTCGGCGACCTGCCCGACCGCCTGGTTCAACGTGAAGGTCACAGCGGCTACCGCAGCCAATCCACCTCCTGGGGAAATGAAGACCGCCAGCGTCCCCGGCGCTGGGAAAGCGGCGGCACCCGCCTGGCGCCGTCTTCCAGCCGCTACGAAAGCACTCCCCCATCGCAGCCACCGGTCGTCCAGCAGCAGTTCAAAGCCGGAAACCGCGTGCGTCACCCACAGTGGGGCGAAGGTCTGGTGGTGGACGCGCGCATCGATCTGGGCGAAGAACGGGTGGACGTATTCTTTGACAGCGTGGGTTTCAAGCGTCTGATCGCCTCCCTGGCCAAGCTCGAAATCATCCAGCATTAAACCTGCCGGTCGTGTGAATTATTTTTGAGGCTGTCCCAAAGCACTTGCGGGACAGCCTCTTTTTATTGACTCACTTTTCTTGAGGAAGTTGGGGAGACGGGACGGCAAGCCCCTCCGGCGCATGCCCTCTTTGACGGTAGACCATCCCTACGGCGGCGGCCAGACCGCTGATCACGAATAAATAAGGCAGGCCAAAAGAATCGACGGAGAACCCTTCAAACACAAATGCTAACAAGGCCAGTTGGCCGGCCAGGGCAATCGTGCGCAGCGTGTTGTCCTGGCTGTGAACGCTGGCAGACAGCGAAAACCATAGCACCAGCAGCCAGACGATAAACAACATGAACCCCACGATCCCGGTTTCCGCCAGCAGCCGGTACCACATGCTCTTGATGTTGGGCAAAGCGCTTTCCCGGTTCATCAAAGTCCGGATTTCATACGAAGACCAGCCTGCAGCTGGCATATTGTCGATAAAATAATAACCCGCATTACCCAATCCGACCCCGGTGATCGGGTAATCATTAAAAATGTGCCAACCGGTCATCCAATATACCGCTCGCTCTAAAAAAGCAAATTTCCGGCCGACAAGCAAGAGAGAGTTCTCATCAAACTTGCTCAGCGTCTGGATATCCCCGGGTGACAGGGAAGTATCTACCAACAGCGCTATCCGATCGTCACGTCCACTGGCTATTTTTAAGATCCCAAAACCGGAGCCTGCGTACACCCCAATCAATACCAGTACCACCAGCGCGCCAATCCCGACCTGGATTAATCTGGAATGATCCACCGCACTCCACAAGCGGCTCAAGCGGTGAATTACCCAGCGGTAAATTACCAGGTTAAACTTTAAGAAACAGGTAAAACAGCATCAACATACAGGCCACCCCACCGATGCGCGGAGAAGTGAAGAAAAACGCCACCATTCCTACGGCCAGGAGAATGTTCTCGACGGATATTTTTCCGAGGCGGGGGAAGACCGTTGTGCGCAGGTAGCTGGCTGCTAACCACAGAGGCAAATAAAGCATGTTGAGCTGGTGTGCCAACCAGGAGGGCTCAAAAGCTAATCCGGCAATCCGCCCTTTTCCTTGCAGGTTCATTTGGTCCACCAGGTAAGAACCAACCACGTTCAGTTTCACAATATATTTATTCCCCCATAAAGTGATGACCAGTACCTGGGCGACGGAGTAGATCAACAGAATAACCCCGCCCACATAGATCCACTGCAGTGAACGGTGCAGCCGGATTGTATTTTTGTTCCACGCGGCGGTGATGAAATAAAAGGCGATACCGACCACAAGCGGGAGTAAGCTGCGGATGGTCTCGCCCGTTAAGGACTTGTCGCGAAACATGCCGGTAACGTTAAAAAAAGCAAGCGCAGACCCCGCGATCACCCACAGGATAAAAAAACTGAGGGGGACGCTTTCTTTTGGCAAGCTGCCGCGCCGCAGCAGGGTTGGGATGAACCAGATTAGGACAAGGATTGCGAGGGGGACCGCCGAAAATGGGGCTACCGTGGAACCGGTGAGGTGCGTAAGCAAGGGAAAGCTGGTCATGGGTAACCCAGCCATGACCAGGGCCCATAAAAAGGCAGGCGCATGCGGCCACCAGGAGGCGAATTTTAATCTTGAGGCAAGCCGGGCAGCCATTTCAGCCTTCCTGACCTTTCTTGAAGATTGGCAGGTTGATCAGGATGACGCCAGCCACCAGACCAATCACGGAGCCTGCCAGAACAAAGGCATTGGTATGGAAGAAGGTAGGTGCTTTCGGCAGATCCGCTTTTTGGATCAGGTCAAACAAAATATAAACTGGCACTTTGCCGTTTTTTTGCCAATCCAGCAGGTTGGCGTAACCGGCATCGGCCCAATAATTGGTCACCGCCTGCACCTGAGCCGGATTAGTTTCGCGGAAACGCAGATACCAGAATGCATGATCCCGCTCGATGATGGCATGCGCCATCAGGCTGTCGGCATCCAACGCCAGCCCCTGTTGATTGGCAAAAGTTACCACCTGGGGTATCACGGCGCGCAGCGATGCCTCTACCACTGCCAGAGAGAGATCCTCATCGGCTTCGGTCAAATAATAAGGCGCAGGCGTTGGCGCAGGAGGATGCATAAAATCGATTTTGTTGAAATCGATGCTCGCTGTGAAAACAGCTTTAACTTCATACTGCGCGGGTTGAAAACGGTGCATCACCAGGCCGGCTGCCCCCCCGGCAATCGCGAACACAACCACCAACCACCACCAACGCAAAATGCGATTAAGAGAGACTGCGGGGATAAATTCATTCGTTGAATTCATAATGCGGTCCTTTTCAGGAATGGTTCTGGAGTTCAGGCTCCATTGCCGGCAGCCAAGATCCAAAATGTCTTGATGATCACAAACACATCTAACCACAGCGACCAGTTGCTGAGATAATATTCATCCAACCGCAGGCGTTCTTCAAAGGTCGTGCTGTGCCGTCCCATGATCTGCCACCAGCCGGTCAAACCGGGTGAAATGCGCAAGATCAGCGAGGCGTATGCGCCCATATCCTGGATCTCGCGCGGCAGGTAGGCGCGCGGCCCCACCAGGCTGAGCTCTCCAGTGAGCACATTCCATATCTGTGGCAGTTCATCCAGGCTGAATTTGCGCAGCAGGCGGCCTGCCCGGGTAATCCGCGGGTCGTTGGCCAGTTTATGATACATCTGGTATTCACGGTCCGCCTTCGAGTCGGCTGATAACAATTCCTGAAGCAGCCCTTCTGCCCCAACCTGCATCGTGCGGAATTTATAGCATTTGAATAATTTGCCGCCTTTTCCCAGCCGGTCCTGCCGAAAGATGACCGGACCTGGCGAGTCGAGCGTTATAAACAGTGCGATCAATACCAGAAATGGCAGCAGAATCAGCCCGCCCACCAGCCCAAACAACAGATCAAACCCGCGTTTGGTGGCTATCGCCCGGCGGTCAAGCAAATGGTATTCAGTCTTCAACGTCAGTCGGCCTTCAAGATCCATCGTTTTCACCCACAGCGAGCCCAGGGGAGACGTTTCCAAAACCACCAGCACGCTGGCAAAATGCTCGCCCAGCCAGCGTAAAATCTGGTCCTGAAAATCTTTGCCAACATAAACCGCGTAATGGATATGGGTATAGGCCATAATCGCTTGAACGGCTTCCCGTGAATTGACCACCGGCACCTGCAGGATCTGAATTACCCCGCTCGGGCAGACTTCATCCAGCACCAACACCGGCCGCAGCCCTAACCGGCGGCTGTTGAGCAGCTTGCGAATGGCATCGCGCGTTTGCTCAACCGGCCCCACCACCAACACGGGCGTACCCCACCAATCAAAAAGGGAAAAGCGGTTGCGGGCTGCGAAACGGAAGAGCATGGTGAACAAACATGCAAACACCCAGCTGCTGATGAAAGTATAGCGAGATAATTCAAGACCGACTTGCTGCAAATAAATCACCAGCGAAAGCACACCGTAACCAAGAGTCAATGAATAAAAAATCTTTTGGATCTCTTCTACCGCGGTCAGACCAAACCCGGGGTAAAGCCCGTTGAAGGCAAAAATAACCACACATACCACCAGCCCCTGGAACATAATCGAAGAAAACCGGTCTGGGGGGATCGTGCCTCCGACCAACGGGATCGAGAGACGACGAATTTCTACGGCGATTTCAAAACTCAGGGTAAAACTGATCAGGTCGATGATTAACAGCAGAATGACTACCAGGACCTGCCGGCCCTGGAAAAGATCACAGAGTCAAATTATGATTCTGGGTCATAATGCTTGCAATGTTTGTAAGAATTTTCCTAGAACAGATTCTTTTGCCCAGGTCTGCTCGACATAAACCCGGCCGCGCCGCCCCAATTCGGCCTGCATTTCATCCTGACAGGCCAGGTCCAAAATAGCATCTGCCAGCAGATCGGGGCGTTCGGGCGGCACCACCCGGCCCAGGTCTTGCATCACTTCTGCCAGTTCTGTGCCGGGCTGGGCAGTTACGATCACCGGCCGGCCGCTGGCCAGCATCCCCGCCAGCTTGGAGGGCATCACCAGGTCTGCGGCCCCAGCGGTTTGCGGCAGGACATGGATCTCGGCCAGGTTGAGCAGTTCGTTCAACCGCTCTACCGGCTGAAGCGGCAAAAAGCGGACGTTAGGCAAGCCTTCGGCATGTTTCTCCAGCCGAGGCCGAGCGGCTCCCGCGCCGCACAACAGGAAAAGCAGATCAGGAATACCGGCCAGGCGCCGGGCAACCTCCACCAGAACTTCCAAGCCTTGTTTCTGGCCCATATTTCCGGCATACAGCACCACTCGCTTATTTTCCAGGCCAAGTTCCTGGCGCAGGTAATTATAACCGCTTAGCGGATAGATCTGACGGGTATCCACCCAGTTGGGAAACAACACAGCGCGCCGGGAAGCCACCCCTTTACCTGCTAGGTGCTCCATCATCCGCCTGGATATGGTGGAAACACAGTCAAAACCACGGTATAAAACGACTTCCACCTTACTCGCCAACCGGTAACCCACATCCATAGCCGGCAGCATACGCAGGCGCCGGGCGGCATCCAGCTCGAAATCCTGGATGTGCAGCCAGGCTTTACCACCCGCCAGGCGGGCAACCAGCAGTGCCGTGGGAGCATTCAATATCGCCGGGGCCATAACGATAACCCGCTCCGGACGCCAGCGCACCTGGGCCAACGCCGGGGGAAAACTGGAAATCGCAAACGAAACCAGGTGAAAAATTCGCTGCAGCCCGGTGATGCGCTCGGCGGGTGCCGGTCGCGGCGGCACCCACAACGGGCAGCGTAAAACCTCCACCCCGTGCCATACCTCGCGGGTATAGGTGGTTCTCGAATAACCGGGAAGAACATACCAGTGAGGATAATAGGGAGGGGTAGTAATCACGCGCACTTGATGGCCATTTTGCGCCAGAAAAGCGGCCATCTCGCCGGTATATTTGCCAATACCGGTTAGTTCGGGGGCGAAGTTGATGCCATAAATCAGGATGCGCATGGTGTTGGGGTTAATCTGTCCGGGCGGCAGGGCGAGGCTTGACTGGTTTGGCCGGGCTGCCGTAACATACCATCCCGGAGGGAAGATCGTTAAATACGGAGCTGCGCGCGCCCACCAGGCAGCCTTCCCCTATTGTCACCCCGGGACCCACGAAAACATCGGCGGCGATCCAGACCTGGTCGCCAATCGTGATCGGGCCCGGGAGCAGATCAAATGAGACGCGGGAATAATCGTGCCCCGCCGCGCACAAGTATGCGCGCTGCGAGATCACCGCATGACTGCCGATGGTGACATCGCTCAATGAATAAATCACCGCATCGTCTCCGATCCAGGAATAGTCCCCAACCGAGACCTTCCAGGGATAGGTCACGGTTACCCCGGGACGAATCAACACATTTTTTCCGATGCGCGCGCCAAACAGGCGCAGTAAAAACCTGCGCCAGCCGAACAAAACCTGGGGCGAGGTGTGGAATAAAAGCGCCTGGACCAGCCACCATAACTGCACCAGCCAGGCCGGCCGGCCGCGGAATTGGGGTGGCACCCGAAACTGGCTCAGATCTTGAAATACGGGCCGCTCAGACATGTTCATAATCACCCCCCGCCAACTGCGAGTAAGATTTCGCCCAGTCCTGTCCGACCCGTGTCCAGCTATATTCATTCATTATTAAAGACCGCATCGCCGCACCATGCGCTTCGCGTTCGGCAGGATTCCAGGCAGCGGCCTGCTGCAAGCCGGCCAGGATGGATTCCTCGTTTGGATGTACTCGCAGCCCTCCATACCGCTCCCAATCATCGCTGACCCCGCTCTCGAAGCTGGTAATAACCGGTGTGCTGGCTGCGCCGGCCTCCAGGTTGACCATGCCAATCACCTCGCTGAATGAAGTCAAACAGAAGGCCCAGGCATCCCGATACTGGCGCCATTTTTCCGTCCCACCTACCGCCCCGATGAAACTCACCCGTTCACCTAACCCCAGGTCCGCCACCAGGCTGTGCAGGTCATCGGCGTAGGCCTGTTCCTTGGGTTGAACCGGGCCGGCGATCCGCAGGGCATATCTCGTCTGCGGAAGGCGGGCAAAGGCCCGAATGAGCAGGTGAATCGCTTTGACAGGATGCAGACGACCGAGAAAAAGGAAATAAGGGGCTTCATCGGCGCTCGGCTGCGGAAGTCCGGCCAAAGTATGATCGACAGATTGGAGATCGATCCCATGCGGAATAACAACTGTTTTTTTCCCGGGGAAATATCCGGACAAAGTGGCCGCCTCTTGCACTGTCAGGGCATGCAAGGCGCTGGCTCGGCGGAAGGCCGGATAAGCGATGCCATGCCAATATAAGAATTTTTTCAGGCGGGATAAGGCGTTTTGACGCTGCCAGATCCAGGGTTCGAGCATACCGTGCGCGGTGATGATGAATGGCTTGCGCAGACGGCTTGCCTGGCGCGCGGCTGACCACTGTATCCACATCCACAAACCATGTATATGCACCACATCCGCACCGGCGACCAGGCGAGCCAAAGGCGCTGCGCCCCCCGGCGCAAAGCGCCACACCCGGCCCATTCCCCGCGTCGGAAAAACCGCCAGGTCTGCATGCTCCGTCACGGGCAGAACATCATCCCCGACACAGGCGATGGACGACTGGATCGTCTCAGGCACACAACGCATCAGAGCATCCACTGCCGCGGTAATACCGGTATTGCGGGTTGAATGATCTTCCGTGACATGCAAGACTTTGATCATGGTTCGATTTTCTAGACCATTGCAGGGATTTTGTAGAATTTACCCAGCGTACCCACGATTTTGATTATATCGTAGTTCAGATTTTCATTTTTGAGTCAGCTTGATTCAACGGATACTACCGGTGCTGGTATAATTCATTAAAAACATGGTGAAAGTTCGTTGAATCCTTATCGTTATTCCCGCCAATCGCCGTTTCTCGCTCCATTGTTCCTGAAATCCAGCCCGATCTCAGGCAGCGACCCGGTGATTTCCTAAATGATCAATTTAACATAAAATAAAATCGATGGCATCTCTCTCCTTAAATACCAAACCAGCTGCTCTGCGCCTGCGAAACACAGAACGGAGATTGATTCTGCTGATTGGCGATGCCATCGCCTCCGGGATGGCACTCGTCGCTGCGCTATACCTATGGGCATCGCGCGACCAGTGGCTGGCCTTTTCTCCTAAATTCCTCTCAGAACGGATTCCATCCTGGTTCTGGTTTCTCCCGTTTTTCTGGTTGATCCTTATGATCGAATTGTACGATGTGCGCCGCGCCAACCGGCGCATGGATACCATTCGCAGCATCATCATCTCCGGGCTGGTCGGGGCCGGCCTTTACCTGATCGTTTTTTTCATTTCACCTCCCGATTCGATAAACCGGATCGGTGTGGCAACTTTCATCATCGGCTCCGTTATCCTGACCATGCTCTGGCGCATGCTCTTCATCCGCATCTTCACCGCCCCGCTGTTCCTGCGCCGGATGGTGATTGTCGGCGCAGGCTGCCAGGGCAGCGAATTATGTGCCATTCTCAGAAAGGTCAACCCGCCACCTTTTTTTCTGGCCGGGCTGATTGATGACGACCCGGTCAAACAAGGCACACTGGTCGAAGGTTACCCCATCCTCGGCCCAGGGAATCAGATCGACCAGGTGGTACGAGAGCAAAACATCACCGATATCATTTTTGCCATTTCGAACGAGATCAGACCTGAACTGTTTCGAGAACTGCTGCGCATCCAGGAAACCGGGGTTGAACTCACAACCATGCCGATCGTTTACGAAGAGTTGCTCGGCCGGGTGCCAATCTTTTTATTACAATCCGATTGGATCTTACGCTCATTCGTCGAGCAGCGCACCGTGGCTGAATTTTACGAAGGCATGAAACGCGGTCTCGATTTAATCGGGGGGTTGGTAGGCAGCCTGATATTCCTGCTATCGGCACCCCTGGTTTCGATCATGATTTTGATAGAGACCGGTTGGCCGGTTATTTTTTCCCAAAGCCGCCTGGGAAAAAATGGACACAAATATACGATTTTCAAATACCGCACCATGCGCAAGCCAAGTCCTGGCGCCCCACCGCGCACAATTGGGAGTGATGATGAACGCATCACCAGAGTTGGCCGGTTTCTGCGCAGGAGCCATCTGGATGAACTTCCTCAATTTCTTAACGTACTGCATGGCGAAATGAGCCTGGTAGGTCCGCGCGCCGAACAATCCGAGCTGGTCGACCTGTTTCAGGACCAGATTCCGTTTTACCGCGCCCGCCTGCTGGTCAAACCGGGGATTACCGGCTGGGCGCAGGTAAATTACGGTTATGCCTCAACGGTAGAAGAAACTGCACACAAGCTAGAATACGATCTGTATTACATCAAACACCGCAATATCATGCTGGACGTGATGATTCTACTGCGCACCTTCAGCACGGTGGTGGGGCTCAAAGGGCAGTGATCGACTCGACGGAAATGTCAAACAATGTCCTTTGACATGATCATCAGTTCGGTGCGCAGCTTCCATCCCACTCGCTCCCAAAACACCTGACCTTCTACGTTACCGCTATAAACGAATATATGACACTTCTGGTAGCCTTGCGCCCTTAACTCGCTCAGACAGTGTTCCACGAGCGTTTCCCCAATTCCCTGGCGCCGGTATTGAGGTCTTACCGCCAGGTGGTGCAAATAACCCCGCCGCCCGTCCGTTCCGCATAACACCGCGCCTGCCAGCTCGTCATCCTGGCGGGCTACAAAGGAAAGGCCCGGATTACGCGCCAGATAGGCGGCGATGCCCTCCGGCCTATCAACATCGCTCAAGCCAATCCCCGGCGAAGACTGCCATAAAGCAATCACCTCGTTATAATCGGCCATTGTAAAGGGTAAAATCCTGATTGTCATCGTTCCTCACCGAATGAAAAATGACCTAACAGGCTTTATTCTACCGGGATTCCGGGATTGTGAAACGCCTGATCCAAAAAGTAGTGCCCATATGCTCGAGCGTGGTGCGGTTCACCCCACCCCTCTGCACCAATTTTAATTCAGGGTGAAGACTCGTCCATTCTTGCAGGTAGGCTGCCGGCGGAGGTTCGCTGTAATCCCCACCGATTAACTCGGCGTCTACCGCCTGGACCACCTGACCCTCGCCCAGGTAAAACATCACGTGGTCTTCGGTAAAGATCAGGTCCCCGGGCGCGCCGTATTCCAGGATCGTCCGAATTGCAACGCGGTCGGCTCCAACGCCAGGGATCACCCTTCCGGATTTCATCTGCGGAGAAGAATCACAGCGGTAATAATTTTTTTCCGCCAGAACGGGGTCGGAACACTTCCCGGCTAAAAAATCTGGCTGTCCAGCATGCGCCATGATCCAAAAGGTGAAACCCGAACAGTCAAACCCGGCTTTCATCGGTTTTCCACTGCGGCCCTGGTAAAAACCGGCAAAGTAGCGGTCCTCTTCTACTGTGGGGATGTTGATAGGCTTCAAGTTTAAGAATGGATCCCCGGCTGCTTTAAAAGCTGTTGCCACCGAATAAGAATAGGGATAATTTCCGCCCCACATATAAGGCAAATCCTGGTAGAGCTGGTAGTAATACAATCCGGCTTCTTTCAGGCAAGTCTGCTGTTCGCTCTCCGTCTTGCCTGTGAAACAATTAAATTCTTTCAGGTCCGGCTGGGCGGAATAGAAATCCGGCTGACCCAGGTAATCCTCTTGGGGGGTGGCAGCAAATATCTGCCACAACCTGGCAGACAGAGTATCCTGGGTCGGCGCCGCACTGGGCGTAATCGACGGGGAAGGGGTCGGAGAAAGGTCCCGGGCTGCCTGCTGCGGAACCGCCATTTCGGACTTAAGCACAGGGGGGGCCTGCAAAACTGTAGGATAAACTTCTATCGTTGAGGTTGGGGCGATAATCGCCAGGGTTGCCAAATCAGAAGCGGGTGCAGCAGGTGAAACCTGTGCACAACCGGCTGCGGTGAGCAGAAACACGCCAGCCAGGATGAATTCTTGTAAATGATGAAACCCTTTGTTTCTCAAAAGTAGACTATCTCCAGGCAGGTATAACTATTGTCCAGATACAACAGAGTTATCTTACTACAATCCTGAAGCTTTTAAACCTATGAAAAAATATCCAGGCCAATGAATATATACTATTTTGATATAGTAAATCCAATTTAATAATTTCGTCGTATTATAGTTTAGACGAAACGCAATCCTTCATGGCACGTTTCAGCCAGAAAACCGGCCCGGGATTGAACCGTAGATTAGCCATTACTTACAGTTACTTGAGGAGGAAACGATGACAGACCCCAAGACTCAGAATATTTTGCGAGGTTTATATCAAATCCTTGAAGCCGGCGAAAAGGGGTATGCCACAGCCGCAACGAACTCGCACCGTCCAGGATTAAAAATTTTATTTAGAAGATTTGCCCAACAGCGTGCAGGGTTTAAGAATGAAATTCTTTCCATTTTGCGCAGCCTGGATGGCGACAAAAATCCTTCCAGCAGCATTCCCGGCATGGTCCACCGCGGGAGGGTGGCTATTTTTGCCGCGATGACTATTGAAAAAGATCACCAGGAAAAGGTTATTTTAAAAGAGGTTGCTCTGGGAGAAGGGGTAGCAGTACGTACCTACGCCAGAGCCCTGGCGAAAGATCTTCCGCCGCAAATCCACGAAATGGTAGAACGCCAATCCGATGCCATTCGCAAAGCGCTCGAACAGATCAACCTGCTCTACGGAAAAGATGGTAAAAAACTGGTTGTGCATCTGTACAACTCCGAAAACGATGCCGGTAAGGCGATCCAGCTGCTGAAAGAAACGGACACCTCGGCCGAGGTTATCCAGCAGATTGCCCTTAAAGATGCCGACCTCTATCAGGGCAAAGGCGCTACCGTGATGGAAACAGTCCTTTCTGGGTCCGTTGGCGGAGCACTTTGGGGAGGCCTGACCGGTATTTTGGTAGGCTTTGGCGTGGTACAATCGCTGGGTCAGGCCACGGCGGAATTGTCCATCATATTGGGCACCTGGCTGCTGGTAGCGCTGGGATTCATGCTGCTGGGCATCTTTATTTCATCGGTTTTGGCGCTCTTCATCGGGCTGGGCATTCACGAAGACGACACATACCAATATCGCGAAATTGTTGATCATTATGAGATCCTGGTCAATCTGCTGGTCGACCCGGCGCTCATCGTGGAAAACAGCTGATAATCCACACACCTGCTTTTTAGAATTAGCGCCGCATGCTTTGGCATGTGGACGATAGAACACGTTTGTCCGCAGCGGGGAAAACAGCGCTAACACAGTAAATCCAACCTCTTGTTCATTGATTTCAAACCAGGAACGTGACATAATATTCTTGATTCATTCTATCAGGAGGAGAATATGGAAAAACGGATCGTGTTAATTGGGGCGGGCAGCGCACAGTTTGGCTACGGCACCATTGGCGACATATTGCAGAGCAAGATATTGGAAGGCAGCCATATCGTGCTGCATGACATTAATCCCAATACCCTGGCTGTCGTTGAAAAAACCGCCAAAGCCTTTATTGAAGAAAATAAACTGCCATATCAACTATCGGCCAGCACGAATCGGGCAGAAGCCCTGCAGGGCGCGGACTTCATAATCAGTTCAATTGAAGTTGGTGACCGCTTTGAACTCTGGGAGCAGGACTGGCGCATCCCACAGCAGTACGGTGTGCGCCAGGTATATGGAGAAAACGGCGGTCCTGGCGGTTTGTTCCACTCACTGCGCATCATCCCTCCGATTCTAGAGATCTGCGCCGACATCATGAAGGTCTGCCCCAATGCCACCGTTTTCAACTTCAGCAATCCAATGAGCCGCATCTGCACCACCGTCACTCGCGCTTTCCCAAAGTTGAAGTTCATCGGCATGTGCCATGAAATCTCCTCCTTGCGCCGCTACCTGCCGCGCATCCTGGGCGTGCCGTACGAAGACCTGGAAGTGCGCGCGGCGGGTTTAAACCATTTCAGCGCGGTGCTGTCGGCAAAATATAAGAAAAGTGGGCAGGATGCCTACCCAGATATCCGTGAGAAAGCGCCAAAATACTTTGGCAACATGCCATCCCATAATACAGCCCAAAAATATTTCAAAGAAACCGGGCAATGGCCCCAAAATGAAGAGGATTTAGCGAATATCGAAGGCGAGGCCTGGCCCGAGCGGCGGGTATTCAAGGTGATCCTGGAGAAGTTCGGTCTGATGCCCATTACCAGCGACAGTCACTTTGGCGAGTACATCCAATGGGCGTACGACGTCACTGACCACAAGGGCATCCTCGATTTCTACAACTTCTACAAGAATCATTTGGCACACGCTCAACCAAAAATCGAACTGCGCCAGGGAGAACGGATCATCTCGATTATCGAAGGCATCCTCACCAACGCCGGATATGTGGAAGAAGCTGTAAACATCCCCAATAACGGCCTGATCGCCGATCTTCCGGATTGGCTGGTGGTTGAGGTGCCGGCGACGATCGATAAAGACGGCATACATGGCATCCCCCTGGGTAAGCTGCCCCATGGTTTTGCCGGTTTGCTGCAGAACCAGGTGGCGGTCCACGACCTGACGGCTGAGGCGGTCCTGCAGAAATCCAAATCCATGGCGCTGCAGGCTCTGCTGGTGGACCCGATCGTCAACCAGTACGAGGGAATCGAAGAGATGTTGGATACGATGATCGCCTATCAGGAGAAATGGTTGGGGTATTTGAAGTAAAAACTAATCTAAAAACGCTTCATAAAAGGCGGCGGGATATCCTGCCGCCTTTTGAATTGAAGGCAAAACAGCATGACCTGGGTTACGAGCTGCCGCTTTCTTTCTCACCAGAAGGCTGGTCCACCACAAAGGCGTAAACACTGCGCACCGTGACATAGATAACCACCAGGAACAATAAAAATTTCACCCCCGGGGTAAACAAAAGAAAAAGCAGCCCCAACAAGCCGTAAAACAGCAGGATTGCCCCCAACATCATTAATGTAAACCGCCGCCAGCGCGGCGCCCGCCACCACTCGCCATCTTGAAAGGCCTTACGCATCCGCCCCAAACGCACTTCATCCGAAAATGAAGTAGAAATTATTTTTCCTGAAAAATACCTGCCCGGACCTTTGACAACACCCACCGTTTTGACCGATTGAGCCTGCGGCTGCGCCCCGCCTTTGTCAGGCACATGCACCAGGAACTGGGTGAAAACCAGTAAAAGCGTGCCCATGATGGTCATCGTCAGGGTAACGACGGTCAAGGCTTGATTAATTGCTGGATGCGTCTCCTGAAAACGCTGAAAGGCAGGCATCAGCGGCAGCCATTCTCCTACGAAGATGACTGCCAGAGTCAAAGCAATTGTTGCCAGCCAGGATATCCAGCCCTTCAAATGGCGAGAAAAATTGGATAACATTTATCGATTATAGTTCAAGCATTGACCTGATTCAACAATATTCCATTCATTAACCCGTCCTGGAGCAACCGCATCAGATTTGCTGGCAACGGCCAGACGCGGCCATCCTGTCTGTGGATGCGGGAGAAAAAATACCATGACTCTTTTTGGAACCTTTTACGTTAATATCATTTAAGGAAATTAAAACTATTATTTTGTTTTAATTGACTTCAGAAATTCAAGCGGTAGTATATACCAGAAGTGGATGCGTTGATCCAATGACCTCAGCAGGTCGCCCGTCAGCAAGTTTTGACAGGATCATTGGGGAGCAAACAGCGATACCGGCCACTACGGTCGGTGTCGCTTTGTTTAATGCATGAAACTTTGCTAAGGAAAATGGTTAGTTATGGTTGAAGAACGACAGCAAGTTGAATCAATTTATGATATGATGGGTTTAATAATTACCGTATTTGTCAAAATTTATCGAGAGATTTAATGATAGTTCACCGCAATCCCGACCTTGAATTTGGGAATAGGGGGATAAATACAGCCATATATACACCCCTAAGTCCAACCTCTGCGCGAGAAAAAGCTCAGGCGATGGTAGAGTTTGCGCTGGCTGTGCCATTTGTCATGCTAATGGTTCTGGCCTTATTCGAATTTAGCCGGTTAATTTTTGTCTACACCACGATCACGTCGGCCAGCCGCGAGGCTGCCCGGTATGGGGCCGGGGTCGGCAGCACCGATGCCGGGACCATGTTATACAACGACTGTAATGGAATCAGGGCCGCTGCGATACGCATCGGCCGCTTTGCGGGGCTCACCGAATCGGATATCCACATTTACCACGACAGTGGACCGGGCACGACCCAAATCGAGTATTGTACGAATCCCAGCGATACCGTTAATTTTGGGTCTGATGACCGCATCAGTGTTAAAGTGGATGTCCTTTACGATCCCATCATGCCGTTGGTGAACATTCCCCCGTTCACCATGCATTCTCAAAATTCGCATTCGATTCTATTGGGAGCCAATGTTGTCGCCCTCCCACAACCGGTAAATGTTGGAGGTGGACAAACCTGTGACGTCAGCCCATACCAGATCACCGTCTCAAATCCTTCAGGGCCTGAGGTGCAGGTTTCCCTTTTGAACACCTCAGATACAAATCTCACCATTACAAATTTATTGCTTGTGTGGGATACGACCGGCAGCCCGGTACTGCAATCGATCAACGGCATTCCCGGCGTCAATCCACCCTCCAGCCCTGCCAATCTTGGTCCTTCCTATTCGATACCCTTGGAATGGGCTTTTCCGTCGGCTTCAGAAGCGACCCCTCAGCCAACACCAACGCCATCTTTTACGATCACTTTTTCAAAAGCGCTCAAGAATAATGTCATCATCCGCCTGTCGGTGGACCTGGGTGACAAAACGTGCGCATTTGGGCAATAGGTGAAAAAATGGAATCCACTCACTCTCGCAAAGAAAAAGGGCAAAGCCTCGTTGAACTTTCGTTTGTATTCACCCTGCTGCTGCTGCTGGTAGGCGGGATCATCGATCTTGGAAGCATTTATTACAGCTCCATTGCCTTAAGAGATACGACCCAGGAGGGCGCCATTTACGGGGCATCCCATCCTGACGATATCACCGGGATCACCAACCGTATCACCAAATCGGCCAGTTTTCCCATCAATGCCTCTCAAATAACGGATATCACGGTCACCTGTGACGGAGCGAGCTGTGCGCCAACCAATACGAATTCGTGCCAGGGGCATGATATCGCGATTAAGGTAGCTTACAACTATCACTTAATCATGCCGCTCATCCCAATATTTCTCGGCCGTCAAACAATTCCGCTGACATCTACCGTCACGGCCACAATTTTAGATTCAAGGAATACGATCGATTCGCTGGCGCTGGTAAACCAGACCTGTAATTGAAAGTGCCGGTCTTTCATTGAAAAAAGGTCAGGGTTATGATGGGTGCCAAAAATAATCGTTCCGAAAACGGCCAGATTATTATCTTGCTTTCTTTGGGAATTGTGGCGCTGCTCGCGTTTACCGCTCTGGCGATTGACGCCGGCGCAATCTACTTTGACCGGCGCAGCGCCCAAAATGCTGCCGACGCAGCCGCATTGGCCGGCGCTTACGAGCTGGCTCACGATCCCTGGAATACGGATACATTAGCCGCGCGCATTCAAACTGCCGCCGCCGGGCGGGCCCACGATAATCATTACGGCACTGCCGATGGAAAAATCGTGACCATCTCTTATCCGCCGGAGGCTGCCAGCCTGCAATTTGTCACCATTGCCGGCGTCGTTGATAGTGATGTGAACAACTATGTCCGGGTTACCATCACCTCGACGGTCAGCACGTCTCTGCTGCACTTTATCTTCCCGGGGGCAGTCAGGGATTCGGTTGTCGCCGTAGCGCATGTGGTATTGCCCACCCACCGCAACCCATTTTCAGGCAGCGGGCTGGTCTCGCTGGCGCCTCATGCCTGCGCCCGCCTGTATTTAGGCGGCAACGTCAATGCCAACCTGATCGGCGGCGGGATCTTTGTAAATTCGGATAACTCCGGGTGCGCCGCGGATGGCGGCAGCCAGGCCTTTTTCCTGTATACACCCTCGATGAACGTGGTCGGAGGGATTTCCCAAAAGTTGAGCGGCAGCAGTGGATTGGTGGTTAACCCCGGCCCGGTCCAATCTCCGAACCTTCAGGCAGCCATCGTGTATCCCCCAAAATCTCTCGGCATTCCCGCGGTACCGACTTGTTCCGCGGCGGCCCAAAAAAATGGTACGACAGTGGTCGATGGCATCACCTATGACAATTGGGAACCGGGCTCCATAAATGGATTCCCCAGTGGGAACATCTATTTTCAATCGGGGATTTTTTGCATCACTATCAATAAAAATGGCAACGGCGGCAGTATTAATAATAACCAGCATCTTTCCAATGCTCCGGGAGGCGTGCTACTGGTTTTCACCGGGACCGCACCTTGTAATGTCACGATCAACGGCGGAGCCACGCTAAAATTATCAGGCTACACTGCCGACCCATATCAAGGTCTTTTGATTTACGTGGACCCGTTGAATTGGTCGCCTGCCACCTCAGGCGCGGGCGAAGGGCCGTTGATTTTTAATGGGACCCAGGATTCATTCATAAAGGGAACCGTCTATGCGCCTACCTGTTCGGTAAAAATGAACGGGACGGGAGGTAATTTTTACCAGGGCCAGATGATCGGCTTTGATGTCACCATGCTGGGTGGCGCCGCGATCAATTTGATTTTTGTCGAAGACGATAATCTTGTGGCTCAAAATTCGGCCCAGGTGGATCTCACTCAATAACATGAATATTGCTTTATGTTGTTCTCCATTCTTTAGAAATAGACCCGCATGCGCACATAAAAGCAAAATCGTCCGTTGGATTGAATTCCAACGGACGATAAGTTATTCCTGGCTACTGGCTGTTGATCTAGGGGTAGGTGTTATTCCAGAACCAGCCGTAGCTGTTAAATCCGCCGGTAGTTGAATCGAGCCGGATGGCAATACGACTCTGGCCCATCAGCGCGCTGGGGATCGTGTAAGTAGCCGTAAAGCTGCCGCCGTTGCCGCTGTCCGTAGTAGCTACTTCGATGCCCCCGATACCCAGGGTGCCGTACAGCCCCATGCGCACGGTAAAAGTGCAATTCGCGGGGAAATTAACCGTGCTGATCGTCACCTTGTTGTCCTTGACCACTGCTGAAATGGTGAAGGTGGGAATGCCGATGTAAGAGGATGACGTCCCGCCGGAGCTGGTTGTGGTCTGGTTGTTCCAGAACCAGTTGTAACTGTAGTACCCGCCGCTGGTAGCGTCCATGCGGATGGCAATCCGGTCCTGGCCTTTGAGACCATCCGGAATGGTATAGGTGATGGTAAACGTGCCGCCCGATCCACTGTTGGTCGTCCCGACCACTGTCCCGCCGATACCCAGGGTGCCGTAAGCACCCATGCGCACCACAAAGTCTTTATGGGCAGGAAAATTATGGGCTTTGATGGTCACCGTGGCATCTGTGACCACATAGGTGATGTCGAAGGTTGGGATGCCGGTGTACACCGTGCCGCCGGTGCTAAAATTGGCGGGGTTATTCCAGAACCAGTTGTAACTGTAATAACCGCCTGTGGTCGAACTCCAGGCGAATGGCAATCTGCCCATCGCCATGAAGGGCTGCAGGGATGTCGTAAACTGCGGTGAAAGAGCCCCCCGATCCGGAATAGGTGGTCCCGACCTGGATCCCCCCAATCCCCTGGGTACCGATGGCTCCCATGGTCACAACGAAAGTCCGGTCTGCGGGGAAATTGTAGGTAGTAATGGTTACCGTGCTGTCTTTTACCACGCTGGTAACGTCAAATACAGGAACAACTGCCGAAGCATTGGCGTATTGGGTAACCACAAGCCCCATCACACCGGCCAGCATGGCCAACAGCAGCAGCACACGCCCAAAGGGATACAAACCGTGCACAATTCGAGAAAAATTGATCCGCATTTTATCCTCCGGCCCTTTCAAAGTGAAATATATCTACAATTTTAGTCTATTAACAGTCTCTATGCGAGAGCCAGTTTATTGGGCATTTCTGGCCAAATACCGCCAGAAATGCCCAACTCAACGGGTTAGCGTTTAATGTACGGCCCCAACCAGAATGCCCGGTCGTCGGTGGATGAGTCGTTGTTATTATTCACGATGAAGATAAACTTCACCGATTGGCCGGCCAAACTGGACAGATCAATATCGATATGCTGGAAATTATTACCCCAGGCTTCGGTCCAGGATCCCAGGTTGACGATATTATCACCATCGATGGTATAGCTCAGCTTGAAGGTGACCGAGCATTTCGGGCTGTTATCCATGCAGCCGATCAAGGTAATAAAGTGATCGCCTGAATTGACCTTGAAGGCCGGGAACTGCCCGGTGATGACGCCATCCGTGCCATTATTGGGAATGGTCACCAGGGCAGGTTGATCATCCTGATAACCGCCCTGCAGAACCGGTTTTTCGACGCGCTGCACCGAACCGTTGGTGAAATCGGGATTACTGGACGGGCAGGTCAGGTTGGTGGTATTGCTTTTCCAGACCGCCGAGCAGAATGAATCCACGAAACTGGTGCCGGAGAGAGTCGTCGACCCGACGGTGATCTTCACCCAGAAAGGTTGGCTGTTTGGCCCTGAGCCGAACTTGACGCCGCTGTCGGTTTTGAACTGCCAGTATCCGGTATAAACGCCGGCATCCGGGGGAGCGATCAGGCCAACCGAAAGATCTATCGTTTCACCGGGCTTTACACCGATTGGAAAATTAATCGCATCCGGTCCCTGCATCTGGCTGCCGCTGGCAAATACGATCTGGTAGCCGGTGGTCCAGGCGCAGTAACCGGTATTTTTAAAGGTCCAGGTCTTGGTGAATCCCTGGTTGGCAGACACCAACGTGCCGTCAGGATAGGTGGCATCCTTAATGAAAGTAGCCCGGTTGCACGGTATGGACGGGGTATCCGTGAAAGCAATGGTCGGAATCGGCGTAAAAGATGGCTGAAGAGTCCAGGTAGGAGCCAGAGTCACGGTTGGCGGCTGTTTTGTGGGGCTGGGAACCGCCGTAGCAGGTTCTGGCGTTCCGGCAGCCTCGGTATATTGGTAGGTAACGCGCGCGATCTGCGTTTCCAGCACTGCAATTGTCTGGCGAATGGCCACAGTTTTAACCACTGCCGTAGCCAGGTCATTCGGATCCAGTGTGGCAGCCGGAACCGGAGTCTCTCCACCAATCAACCCAGGCACGCATGCCACCAAGGCTATAATCCCTATCAGGGATAAAATAAACAAGAAAATTTTTTGTTTCATCGCAATTTCTCCTCCACTTTAGATACAATTATAGACGGTATAGGAATATTAAAGGTTCCTGAGTGGCAACTATTTTCCGAATATTTGTGACTTAACATGCAGAATGGCTCAGGCTGGGGAACAAAATCGCGGCCCTGCTCCGTTCGGTACTGTATCATTAGTTCATGAAGTAGGGAAGGAAAAAAATACCTGATCACCGGTAGAATCAAGGTGACGAAACCAGAGACACCGGAGATCAGGCAATGACAATTGTACCGATTGGCAAGCTCAAAATACAAGTAGGAGAGGGAAAAACTCGGGAAGAATATCTGCCTGGGTTCATCAATGGACTTCAGGAGGCGGTGAAAGAGGTGGTAAAGCGGAGCATTGAGGCGGAACTGGAAGAAGAAGTCACGCGTGCCTTGAAGCGGAAGGCGCATGGACGCAGTAAAAAGGTAAGGAGTGAAGAGCACGGGGCAGCGGTCTGTCAGAAATGTGGCAAACAACAAGTGGGTTGGTTCTGGCGGAATGGGCATTATCGGCGAGGGCTGGACACCAGTTGGGGACACTTGAACCTACAAATGCCGCAAGTGCGCTGCCGGTGTGGCGGCAGTGTGGGGATACCTTTTCGGACACTAAAAAAAGGGCAACGGATCTGGGAGGATCTGACCTGGGAAATGGAAGCGGAGTATGGTTGGGGGCTGAGCTTGCGCTGGATCAAAGCCAAAGAGGATGCCAAACTGGGGGGTTCATTGGGTTTGCGAACGATCAATGAACGGGTGCAGCAGGCCGGAGCCGGACGAGAAGAATGGTTGCAGCGACCGCTGGGCAGCTTTCCACCCATCGTGGAAGTGGATGGGGTATGGATTACGCTGATGAAGACGATGGAGGAGAAACACAAGGATCGATTGGGGCGAATGCGCCAGAAGAAAGTGGGGCAGCGCTACGTGATCTTGTTTGCGCGGGGCTGCTGGCCAACCACTGGGAAGCATAGCTTGCTGACCTGGTTGGTGGCCGAGAAAGAAAGCGAAGAAAGCTGGGGAGATCTGCTTTTTGCCGTCAAACAAATCAAGTTACGCACCCCAGGTCGCTGGGACTTGCTCATTGCAGATGGCGCGGGTGGCTTGGAAGCGGCACGCCAAACCTATTGCCCTGATGTTCCGCTGCAACGCTGCATTTTCCACAAATTGCGCAATCTCCTGCGTGACCGGGCGCTCCCTGTGGGCATGGATCGCCCGAGCGCTAAAGCCTACCGCCAGGCGATCTTGGACGAAGCCCGTGTCATCTGGCAGGCAGACGGAGAAATCCAGGCCTGGCAGCGTTATCATGCTTTTTGTAAGAAGTGGATGACCGAGCAACCCAAAGCCGTCCGTACCTTGCAGCGTGATTTCGAACGTACCCTGGCTTTCTTCCCAGTCCATGAGCAGGCGCTAGAACGTGGCGAAGATTGGCCCCTCATGCACTTACGTACCACCAGTCATCTCGAACGGGAAAATCGAAATTTCCGCAGACGATTACGCCAAGCCGTTCTATTTCAATCTCAAACTGGCCTCGAAGCTGCTGTTTTTCAGAACCATTCCCTCCGCGCTACCCTGCCTTCTACTTCATGAACGATAGATACAGTATCCTCCGTTCCCGGGTCGAACTCGGCGTAATGCCGGAGAATGAAATGAGGTATAATTCTCTCCTGGCGAAACCCAGGATTGGCAGGATCAGTCGTGCCGCATTCTCGATTAATCGATGATTTCAGCGCAGAAGAACTGCGACAGATGCTGTATGAAAAGCAGCGAGCTGAACGGCAGACGCGTCTGGAACACTTCCGCCGCACAGGACGGTTGATCGTCGTCGAGCCCCAACCCGGCCCGGCATCTCTAGAAACCCTGCGCAGCGAGGCCCTGCCCCTGGAAGGTGAGGATGAGACCGAAAGCCCGGTGATCGAGCCGCGGCCGGCCGCCAGACGGCATGTAAGGCGTTCCTGGTGGGACCGCATGCTTTTGCTGGTTGAATTAGGCGCGGTGATTGGCCTGGGGTTCATCATCTACACCGGTTTCAACATACTCAGCACCTTAAATCAAGAAGTGGCTTCCGTTCTGGTCCAGCCTACTCTCACCCCCACCGCATTGATCCAGGCGGTCGTGCTGCCCTCCGGACACACCCCGCCGAATGCCCAGGGGGGAGCGCAGTTCAACGAGGCAGAAATCCCCGAACACCTGCGCCCCCTGGTTCAATCCATGGCCAACCTGGCGCTGCCCACCCCTGGCCCGCAGCAGGCGGTGCGCATGCAGATCGCGGCGATCAAGGTCGACGCCCCGGTGGTGCAGGGCGATGGTTGGGAGCAGTTGAAAAAGGGCATCGGCCAGCATCTGGGGACACCCAACCCAGGCCAGAAAGGCAACCTGGTGGTGTCAGCCCATAATGACATCTTTGGGCAGATCTTTCAAAACCTGGACCAGATAAAACCGGGCGATACGGTGGTGGTATTTACCAATACGCGCACTTACACGTATGTCGTGCGCCAGACGCGCATTGTCGAGCCAACCTCGATTGAGGTCATGGCTGCCACCAACGACGCGGTGCTGACTCTGATTTCGTGTTACCCGTACCGGGTCGATAATAAACGGATCGTGGTCACGGCTGCTTTGCAAGAAACACCCTGATCGGTAGGTTCCACGCTGGAACAGCCTCTGGCTGGCCTGGCGTTTGAAAAGAATTTAGGAGAAGTTAGATGGCTAAGAAACAAAAGCGAAACGTTGCATCCAATCGTCCTGCCGCCGCACCCCGCCCGGCCTCTCCGGTGAGCACTGGCGTTAGCGCTCGCGCAGACCGCCCGGCTGCCAGCAGCGCCAGCAGCGCGGCCACTTCGCGCTCGAGCTACACTCAGGAGTTCAATCCCAATTACACCCTGGTCATTCAAGACCTGAAGAAGATTGGCATCCTGGCAGTCTCATTTATCAGCCTGCTGGTGATCCTGTCTTTTTTCTTGCGCTAGAACGGGACGAATCAAAACCGGCGTACGGCTGCAAAGACTCTGCGGCCGTACGCCGGTTTAAGGTACCTTTACCAATCCGCCACTGAGCCGTCTTTGTGCCTGAGGCGCGGCGTCTCCCACGAACCATCATACAAATTATCCTGGAGTGCATCCTCATCCACTTCAATGCCTAACCCCGGGCCGGCCGGCAGGGGAATGTAACCATGCTCAATGTGATACGGCTGGGTGAGGTAGCCATCCCCCAGGGTGACATGCTCCTGGGCCAGGAAGTTTGGGATAGAGGCATCCAACTGCAAACAGGCCGCCAGGGCGATCGGGCCTAACGGGCAGTGCGGCGCCATCACGGCATAATAACACTCTGCCATGGCAGCGATCTTCTTGCATTCCAGGATCCCGCCGGCGTGCGAGAGATCCGGCTGGAGCACGTAAGCGGCTTGTTTTTCGAGCACTTCGCGGAAGCCCCATTTGGTAAACAGGCGCTCGCCGGTAGCGATCGGGATGGTCGTACTGCGCGCCACCGTAACCATGGCATCCACGTTTTCGGGCAGAACCGGCTCTTCGATGAACATGGGTGCGTATGGCTCAAGAGCCTTCGCCATGCGCACCGCCATTGCCGGGCTGACCCGCCCATGGAAATCGATGCCGATATCCACATCTTTGCCCACCGCACTGCGCACCGCGGCAAACTGTTCGACTTCAAACTCTACCCGCGCCAGTGTATCCACCGGCTCCATATCGCCGCTCACCCCCATCTTGATCGCGGTAAAACCCTCATCCGCGCGCACTTTGGCGTTTTCGATATACTCGCCAAAGGAGTCGCCGTGCACCCAGCCGTACATGCGGATGCGCTCGCGGGTGGCCCCACCCAGCAGCTGGTAAACCGGCTGGCCCAGCCATTTGCCGGTAATATCCCACAGGGCCTGTTCGATCCCGGAGAGCGCGCTGCACAGCACCGGCCCGCCGCGATAGAACTGCCCGCGGTAGATGGCCTGCCAGTGGTGCTCGATTCGCCGCGGGTCCTGGCCGACCAGGTAGCGGCTGATCTCCTGTACCGCCGCCGCCACGGTCTGCGAGCGCCCTTCCACCACCGGCTCGCCCCACCCCACCAGCCCTTCATCGGTGGAGATCTTGAGAAACAGCCAGCGCGGCTTTACAAAAAAAGTTTCCATTCGGGTGATCTTCATAGTGCAAACCGCTCCATTACCATGTTTCCCAATGGACCATGTCCGAAAGCGGTTGGCGCCCGCCTTTTTTCGGCGGGTGGATTAATACAGCCTGGTCGGCCGGGTAGCCAAACGAGATGGCAAATCGCAGGAAGCGGTCTTCCGGAAACCCAAGGACCTGGCGGGCCTGGTCGTCCTTATAAACCGTCGCCATGCACGAACCGATGCCCAATTCCCAAGCCGCCAGCTGCATGTAAGCAGCCGCCTGGCCCAGATCAAACAGGACCTGGAAGTGCTCGCCAGGGTACGGCGACACCAGGGCCACGCCCAGGGCTGCGCCCGCCAGATGCCCGGCCCACTCGCCGCATTCCGATAGGCCTTTGAGCCTGGTTTTCTCGGTGATGGCGATAAAGTGCCAGGGCTGGCTGTTTTTGGAAGACTGCGCCCGCCGCCCGGCGTTAAGGATGGCCAGAACGGCTGCTTCGGGCAGGGGCTGGTCGGTAAATTTGCGCACAGCGCGCTTAAGATGGATGGCTTCTGAAACGTTCATGGGGCCTCGCTTTCTGGAATAATCTCAAATCCTTGCTCTTTTATAATCAAACTTGCTTTCACGAAGCCAGAAAATCATCGTGATTTGCAGCCAAATTTTCTGGCCCGTGCAATTTTCCGGCGGCAGCGGCTGCTTTTCGCCGCAGGCTTTCCTGATCTTTAATTCCACCGCTGTACAGCATGGAATCCACACTGATGCGGACCAACCCCGCTACCGATTTTCCTTGTTTGGCAGCCAGGCATTTCAGTGCGCGAACTTGTTCAGATCTCATAAGGATTTGAATACGAACCATAATTGGCTCCTAGAGGGGTGGAGCTATATTCCTAAATTGAGTGATAACACTCCAGGTAATTTATATCATTAAATAACGTAGTGATTACAACCCGGGTTTTGGTACAATAACAAGACTATGATCAAAAAAGGGGCATATGTTTTTCTGCTTCTCGCGATTCTTTTAGCCAGCTGCCGTTCTACTCCAATCCAACTGGCCCCGACCGTCGCCACGGCGCCGCTGCCGGTATCCACCGCAACAAAAATTCCTCAAACCCGAACCGTCGAAACCCCGCCAGCCACCGCCACCCTACAGCGTGCTTTTATCAACGCTACCCCCATTCCCGGTTCAAATTTACTGCGAACTGCTGCACCTCAAGCAAATCTGCCCTCCCCGGATGAAACCGCAGCATGGCAGCTATCGCCCTGGCTGACCATACGAAATACAAGCTTTATCAACCCGGAACAGGGTTGGGCGCTTTTCAATGAATCCCTTTTATATCAAACCAGCGATGGCGGCCTGTCCTGGGTGGAACTCCCGCGATTAAAGCTGGCTTTTCGGGATATTCAATTCATCAGCCTGACCCGTGGATGGGCGACTGCGGATGACGGTCTTTATACCACGCAGGATGGAGGCCAGAACTGGGAACGGGTTCTGGAAACAAACTTCCCTGGGCAGTCCATGCAATTCATCAACGACCCGTCGGGGTTTATCATCCTGAAAACTGGTCTCAACCGTACAACCGATGGCGGTAAAACCTGGCAGCCGCTCCATCCCGATGCATTCGCTGATTTGTCGAGTGATTTGTGGGAGTTGTCTGGTATTTCTTTCATCAATGCCATGAAAGGATGGGCTTTATATCGGGCCTGCAACGCACCGGCCTGTAATATGAAACTTTTCATGACCGAAGATGGCGGCGAGACTTTCTCGCTGATCTCAGAGGCTGGCTTGGGCATTAAAAACGGCACGATGAACTGGTCGCGCCCCGGCTGCGAAATTTATTTCCTTGACGATCAACACGGCTGGTTTGTGGGCAACCAATACTTTTTTCAGTGGACAGACGATGGCGGCAAATCCTGGAACGCCCAGAGGCTGCCCGACGGCTTTTATTCGATCAACCATATTCATATGTTTACCCCTCAGGAAGGGATCGCCGCCGGGTGGGATGAGGTTAGCGGCACGTATCGCGGGGTGATGAAAACAAATAACGGCGGAAAGACCTGGGAGCCCTTGCTGCCTTCTCTCAAGCCATCCCGGTTGGTGCGTTTTCTGGATGCGGAACATGGTTTGGGTTTGGGTGGATTCCTCGACCCTACCGCCCTGCTGGCAACACAAGACGGCGGGGATAGCTGGCACAAGATCGGCGAACTGCCCAGCCCGGTCGGGAAGCTGCAGCTGATCGACCGTCAAACCATTTATGCCGCTTATGACCCGATTGGCAATTTTACCGAAGTGAGCCAGGATTTTTTATGGGCCACAAAGGACGCCGGGCAAACGTGGGACCGCATCCTCGTCCCGCCGGGTTTTCGTTTGTTAAATTTTTACTTCTCCAGCGCTCAGACCGGCACCGCCTGGGATAATAAGAAAAATACCATCCAAACCAGCGACGGAGGTAAAACCTGGCAGCCCATAAATCCAGGTCAGATCGAACAACTGCAAAACCCAGCCCTGGACAGCCAGTGGCTGGTGACTGTCGCGGATCTCTACCATGCCCTTCCGGAAAATAATGGTTGGACCCCGGTACTGCCGATGGAAACCATCTCCCGTTTCATACCATTCTCAGGCACCACGGCGCTGATGTTTGGACAAGAAGAAGAGAAGGGCCCGCTTCTGCTGCTTCGCACCGTAGACAGCGGTGAAACATGGCAAGCAGTGAAGGCTTTACCTGACGGTATTCTGGACCTGGACTTTATTGACCTTAACCAGGGATGGGCAGTTTACGGCGGATTCGTGTCAAAAACGATCGATGGGGGTAAATCCTGGCAGCAAATGACCCCTTGACCAGGATCCTTGATGGAAATTGCTAATCTAACAATCGCTTGATCCCTTGGACCAACTGAGGCAAATCATGTCTTTGTAGGAGTTCTTAGCGGACATAAATTGCCTCATTTAAAATGCGCTTGCTCAGTGCAGGGTGCAACGCATCGGGAGTGACTAAATCCACAGGGCAACCCAGCCATTCTTCCAACTGCATCTTCAAACGCACAAATTCAAAAACCCCCACCGGAGTGTTGAATTCAACCAAAATATCGACATCACTTTTGACAGAGGCGGTGCCTCGGGCAACCGACCCAAATACAGCAATATTTTTCACCCCGCGTTGATTTAAGTCAGTCTGATGTGAGCGAATAATGGCTGAAAGATCTTCAAATTTCATAATCATCTTCCTTACCTTGAGTATAGCCGATTTTTCAACGGTAGAGAATTATTTAGAATGTATAATGCGGTCATGGATAAAAATCTGCGCGAGATCATTCGCCGCTCCAACCTTTTTCAGAATGTCATACCGGAGGTGTTCGAACAGGCAATGGCCTCCGGCGTGCTGCGCTCGGTGGAAGAAGGAGGCTTCTATTTCCTGCAGGATGACCCGGCGACGCACGCCTATGTGCTGGTGGAGGGCCGGGTGAAAATGGTCCAGATTATGCCCAACGGCCAGCAGATCACGCTGCGCATCATGACCCCCGGCCAGACCTACGGCGGGATCGCCATGTTAAACCCGAAACCCGGCTACCCGGCGACGGCGCAGGCCGTGGAAAACAGCACCGCCATGGCCTGGGACACGACCCAACTGCGCAAATTGGCTGAGATAGACCCTGCTCTGTCATTGAACACGATGCAGTTGATGCACGGTTACATTACCGAACTGCAGGAACGTCAAAAGGCGCTGGTCACCCAACGCGTGGAGCAGCGCATTGCCCGCATCCTGTTGAAACTGGCGGCGCAAACCGGAAAAAAAGTGGATGATGGGGTGCTGATTGATATCCCGCTGACCCGCCAGGATGTGGCCGAAATGAGCGGTACCACCCTTTTTACCGTCAGCCGCACGTTTAATGAATGGGAACGCAGCGGTTTGATCAGCATTGGCCGCGCACGGGTCGTCATCCGCGACCCGCACGGTCTGGTGCGAATCTCGGACGATTTAGTGGAATAATCTAAAAACGACTAATTTTTACGAAAGAGGCTGTCCCTAATAATTTTAGTGGCGGCCTCTTTTTCTTTGCGCTGGCGCAAAGACAGATCACAGGAAAAAGCGTACGATGGAAATAATGATAGACGGCATTTTCTCCCCCGTCAAAATTTTCAAGGAGTTCTCCGATGAAAGTAATTAAGGGCACGGATCAGAAAAAGTAAATAAACTCTTAGTACATTAACATCGACAAAACATTGTCGTTCATAACGAATGAACGGAGATGCTGAGCAAACCGAACAGGTTTTGCAGATCAGAACGCAGGGTGCGGTAAAGCTCATCCAACGGAGTAGACCGGTCAGGCAGCGAATGCGAGGCGGAGGATCTAGCCCCAGCTAAAAGGGGTCTGAAGACCTTTTCCCGCAGCACCAGGAGAGCGGTCATGGTACGGAGGCCAAGCGGGACCACCTGGTAACTACGAGATTTGCCAATGGGCAGCACCCATTGTTTGCCACGCAGCTTTTTCAAGTCATAAGAAGCATGGCGGGGTTTGTAAGACTGGGGGTCAAGTCCCAGGAGTTCTTGGACTTTGGCCGCCAGGCTGGAAACCGTGAAGCCTGTGGGAGAAGGTGCCAGAGCGATGACCGCATTGAGCACGGCACGGGAGCGGGGCTGGCTCAGATCAATGCCTGCCACCGGTTTGGAACCCACATGACCCGGGCGTGAGAGATTATCAAACGTATCGTCGTCGATAAAGGTGCAATCCACGCAGTCGAGCACGTCCAGGAAGCGGAGTAAGATTTGTTGGAGTTGGGCCACGATGAGGGGAAGCTTGGGCAAAGACCGCCCACAGTGTAAAGCCTTGGTATTGTGGGCAATGGCTTCGCTGCGCAGCACGCGTTCGCCTTTGGTGTACAGCTTGACCGTGAGCTTGCCAAAGTGGATCTTGAAGACGGTCAGGTCGTACTCAGGTCTCTCGAGCACGGCTTCCAAGCGAGGTTGAGGGCGGTTCTTGGTGTGGATATAAGGACGGCGTTTGGCTCCAAAGATGGTCTGCACCCGTTTGACATCCATCCAGGAGCGGGTCCGATCTACCAGGCCTTGAAAAAGCTGATCCATCTGTTGGCCACTGCGGAAGAGCAAGTTGCGGCTGTATTCGATCTGGTAGACCGAGTAGTCGTAGCGAAAGCGCGTGCGTTCTTGCTCCTCCAGATCCAGGGCAAAGCACAGACAGGCGGAGTAAATCCAGCGGTTGCATACCTGCTCCAGTTGCCCCACGATGTCGGATGAACATAGGGTATCTGCAATCTTGACCAGGTGGGTAGCCTCACTGACTTCGGTGAAACAGTTATCTTCTTTCTGGAAGGTGACCCCGGCCTTTCTGGCCTGGCAAGCCACGTACTCATGACCATTCAGAATCACCTGCGCGCCAAAGGGCGGATGGCCGCTCATCCGAATGGTCACATGACCCCAGTCTGGATCTTGAATGTGAAAATAGTAGTGGTTGACATACTGGGTTTTGCGCTCGATGTTCACAATCTTCTCGCCCTTCGAGTACTTTACATCCCAGACCGGAGCTGGAGCCCGACCAACCAGGATCACAAAGACACCCACGAAATTAGCATCTTTCGGCAGGTATCGCTCGGCAATCGCATATTTGCGTTCATCGGAGGCGCAATCCACCACCGGAATCTCATGGGCTTTGGCATGCGCCCGCAAGCGACGCGCCAGGCGACCCGCCATCCGCATCAAATGGGCATTGTCCAGATTTTCGTCCGAGCCTTCCAATTGTCGCCACCAGGTGCGAAAACCGGCGGGTCTTTGCCCAAACTGGAAGTAGGCATTCAGCACGATCCGGTCAATGCATTCGTACGTGCCGTTCAGAAAGTCGCTATAGCGAGAACTGAGTTTGTCAATCATGACCCGCGCTCCAATCTCCTGTTGGATCAGGATGATTTGAGCCTACAGAAAATTGCTTTATTTGTCAACTGCCCCGTAGGGGCCACATCTTCCGGGCGTAGTCCCGGACGATGCGTAGAACCTTTACAAATTCATAGGAAAGCAGGTAACCTCTGATCTGTAATTCCATCACGAAAACAGACAGGAGCTACCTGCGATGACAGTTTACCCGACATTTCCAAATTCTGCCAGATCAGTTTGGCAGGCGCCGATTGAGGCGATTTGGCAACAGTTACCCGTCAACCCATATCACAATTCTGGATGGAAGCGCCCCGACCTGGGGCTGAGTGATCGGCTTTTCATCGGCGGAGTGATGAATTTACCCCAGGGAAAGCGAGAATGGGGGATGATCCAATGGCTGGCAGATGTTTATCAAACCAGCCGTCCGACTTTGTATGCCATCGGGGCTCGAACCCAGGCGGGTCTGCTTCCGCCGCCGGGCCACCCAACCGAAGTTGGCGTGATCCAACCGGATATGGGGGAGCAGGACGCTGCGAAAAAGGTGACAGTGACCCGCAACCGGATGATTCGAACGATTTTGACACTGCTGTTTCCCGGGGGTGTATCCGAACGATCAGCAGCAGACTGTCTAGAAGCAGCATTTGATGTCAGTCGTTCTCCCGCTTTCATCTCCGGTCTGATGCATGAAGCGGGACAACGGGCAGGAAAGATTTTAGAGGGCGTGGATCATTCGGCTTTAGGTGGCGTGATACAGGCCCGGGATGAGTTATTTGTCGGTCGATCGCCGATTCTCCTGATGGTAGAGCCGCGCAGTCTAACGATTACGGGGCTGTATGCGACCGCAGACCGGGAGGCAGAAACCTGGGGTTGCGTCCTGCTGTTTACCCAGGACCGCCGAGTGCAAATCAAAGGGTTAGCCGAAGACAACTGTATCCCGTATGCTGCCTCTTGTCGGCTGGCCAAGATGGATGCTGCCATCCAGAAGGATGTCTGGCACCCGTTGGCCGATGTCCGCAAGGTGATCAAGGATGTGGAGCGAGAAGCGTTGCGCAAGCTAGAAGCCATCGAAAATCTGGAGAAACGCCTGCGGAAGCACTGGGACGATGCCGATTTTGACGATTTGGTTCAGGTGGATCAGCAAATGGAAGACTTGCTGGCCCAATGTAGTCGGTTGCACTTCTTGCGCGGTTGTTTGTGGGATGCGGTGGAGTTGGTCGATTGGCGCAGTGGTGAAATTCGCAATCGCGCCATCAATCAATGGCTGGCGGACGAAACCATCAAGGAGATGAAACAGCTGTCCCATGCTCGCATCCAGAAGCTGGTGAAAGGCCTGGAAGATGTGCTTCCTGAAATGCTCACCTTCCTGGACAGCCTGCCTCAACCGCTGGCCAACTGGCAGTCTCGCGCCGCAGAACACTTCCAGCTTCCAAAGTGGGCGACTTATTTTCAGGCCAGTGTGGCTCGCTTATGGCGCCTGGAACATGCTGTTCGCAATGGTCAGCACCAGTTCCGCAAAGCTGCTCTGGAAGCTGAACAGTGGCTGGCCTTATGGATTGAAACTGACCCGGCTATCCAAGCACTCGCTGAGCAGCTCCTCTCTTTGTTAGAGTACACGGTTCGCACCAGCAGCGCCGCTGAAACCATTAACAGTGTCTTGCGTCCTTACCTGGATCATCGTCGGGAATGTACCGATTTGGTCAGTCGTCAGTTGTTTTTGAACCTGTTCGTCCTGTGGTTCAATCTGCATTCATTCGAGCGCGGACCCCGCAAAGGCAAAAGCCCGTATGAATTGGCTGGCATTGATCTGGGATCCTCAGACTGGTTGACCTTACTCGGCTTTCCGCCAGATTAGCAGGTTAGCTTTCGAATCTGGCGGTTGTTCGTCTAGCTCGTCCTTCCTCGACCCATTTTGTCGAGTTTTTGTCCGTTTTATCCGGACAACCGTCTGTCTATGGATTTGTAAAGGTCCGGTGATCTCTTTTTTAGACTTTCTAAACCGTGCCTAATTAAGACCTTTTTATTTGTCTTTCTTATTTCCGTTCTTGTGGTTGGCTGCGCGCCGGGAAGCGCCTCAGCGGATGCGAAAACAAATGGTCCCTCAACCGCTATGGAAATGACCCCAGGCGTCTCGGCGGCGCCGGTTGATCCGGGTGCAGTCGACATCACCCGCGATCCAACCGACCTGCCGGCGCCTATCGGCCAGCGCGGCCCCGAAAAGGTGAGTGTCGACCTGGTGACGAGTGAAATCAGCGGGCTGCTCGCCGACGGTGCTTCCTATCGTTATTGGACCTTTAACGCCAAGGTACCGGGGCCAATGATCCGCGTACGCGTGGGGGATACGGTGGAACTGCACCTCAAAAATGACATCAAAAGCCTGATGGCGCACTCAATCGATCTGCACGCGGTGACCGGCCCCGGCGGCGGCGCGGTTGCGACCCAAACTCAACCCGGCCAGGAAACAATGTTCACTTTTAAAACGCTCCACCCCGGGCTGTACGTTTACCACTGCGCGACCCCCATGGTGGCAGACCACATCGCCAATGGGATGTACGGCATGATCCTGGTCGAACCCGAAGGCGGACTTCCGCCTGTGGACCGCGAGTTTTATGTGATGCAAGGCGAAATTTATACCAGCCAGCCTTTTGGCACCAAAGGTGCGCTGACCGATAACCTCACCAAACTGCTCGCCGAACAGCCCGAGTATTTTGTCTTCAACGGCGCGTCGATGGCCCTGGCTAGCGATGCGCACGCCATGCACGCCAGTATGGGCGAAACCGTGCGCATATTTTTTGGCGTGGGCGGCCCAAACTTTACCTCATCCTTCCACATGATCGGCGAAATTTTCGATCGGGTCTACAACCAGGCCTCGTTGACATCCCCCCCACTCACCGACGTGCAAACCACGCTTGTCCCACCGGGCGGCGCCACGATGGTCGAATTCAAACTCGAGGTGCCCGGGCGCTACGTCATGGTGGATCATGCCCTCTCGCGCATGCAGCGCGGTTTAGCCGGTTACCTTTACGTTGATGGCGATCCGGCGCCAGAAATATTTGATGGCGTGACCACTCCGGGCAGCGGGCATTGATTTCGAGAGGAGTGTTTTCTAATGAAATCCGTCCTTCTCTCCCCCGGTACGCTGGTTGCCGATGTGCTGGCGATTTCGCCGCTGGCAGCACCCTTATTTTTCGAAATGCGCCTCAACTGCCCCGGCTGCACAATGGTCAGGTTCTGCACCCTCGACGATCTTTGCAGCCATTACGAGCTTGATCTGAATAAGCTGATCACCACATTCAAAGAAAGGTTGGTACAAAATGCAAGCTACTGATATCTTGATGCAAGAACATCGTGTGATTGAACAGGTTCTGGATACGCTGACCTCCGCCGTCCTGGCGGTAAAAAACGGGCAGCCCATCCGCCCCTCATTTTTTATCGATGCCGCCGATTTCATCCGCGGTTTTGCAGATGGCTGCCACCATCACAAGGAAGAAGGCGTATTATTTAAAATGATGGGGGAACATGGGCTGACCGTGGAGGCTGGGCCGGTGGCAGTGATGCTTCACGAACATGAGTTGGGCCGCCAATTCACCCGCGGAATGCGCTCCGCGGCGGAAAAATGGGCGCAGGGCGACGAATCGGCCCGCGCCCAGGTGGTTGAAAACGCCACTGTCTATGTGGCACTGCTTCGCCAGCATATCCTGAAAGAAGACCAGGTCCTCTTTCCGATGGCTGACCGGGTCATTCCGCTCAACGACCACCCGGCGGTACTGGTTGGTTTTGAGCATGTCGAACATGAGGAAACCGGCGAAGGCATTCATGAGAAATATCTGGCATTGGCACATGCCCTGGCCCAGGAAATCCAGACCCTCGCGACTCATCCGGCGTGATACTCGCTCCGACTACTCTTCCGTGTCATTTTCCTTGATCAAACCGCTGCGGTAGGCGCTGATCAGGGCTTTCAGTTCGGCAATGTGCTGCTGAGTCTGTTTGCCCTGGTCGGTGTCGATCACCCGGATGCGTTTGGAGTTTGTCTCCAGGATCTCGGTTTCGGGGTGAGTATCGATTTCCTCTTCGATCGCCTGCTGGGTAGTGGTGAAAGGCTTGTGGGATACCAGCAAAAAGCCGTAGGAGTTATAGATCAGGGTATAACCCGCGATCCCGGTTTCAGCCTGGTAGGCCCTGGCAAACCCGCCGTCGATCACCAGCAGCTTCCCGCCGGCTTTGAGCGGGTTTTCACCCTTACGCACCTTGACCGGCACGTGGCCGTTGATGATATGCGCCGTTTCCGGGTTCAGGCCGTATTCCAGCAGGATGCGGCGCACGGTATCTTCTGAATCGCGGTATTGATAGTAAGGGTTCTGGTTCTCCACATGGGTGGCAGGGTCGGCGATAAAGTAGCGTTCGAAGGTCGACATCTTGCTCTTGCCAAAAAGTGGCGACTGCTGCCCGCTCCACAGGTACCACATCGTATCCAGGCCGGCCCGTTTTTGGGCCGGGTCGCTGGCCAGGAACCCCTGGCGCACCAGTTGATCGAAACGCCCCATATACTCGCGCACCGAGTATTGCCTGCCGTTTTCCTCAAAGATGTAAAAGCTGCCGTCTAGGTTCATCGGCACGCAGCCGTGATACAGCAGGTTGCCGTTGTAGACCAGGTACATACTGCCCCGGGAAAGTAAAAAATGCACATGGCGCTGCAAAGCCGGGCTGTTGAGGAAGGACTGCTGTAACTTTTTGACCACCGTCTCCTCAGCCGCGGTCAGCTCACTGGCCGCCCCAGGCACAATCGTGGGGAAATTCTGGTCTAACAGCGGGTATTCCTTGCCGTTCAGAACTGCGCTGCCGCGCTCGTAATCCACCGCTTCCAGCACAAGGCGCCCCTCCATATGATAGTCGTGGTGGCGGTGGATCACCTGGGCTTCGAGCTTGAGCTGGATGATGCTGATCGCCTTATGCATGCGCGCCATCAGGTTCTTTTCACTTTCGGTGTAGGTTTTTTCATCCAGGTTGCGGATGCGGAAGCGCTCGCAGGGATCATCGCCGTAGACATCCAGGGCAAAGGAGGCCAGCGGCAGCAGGCTGATGGCATAGCCGTGCTCCAGGGTTTCCAGGTTGCCGTAGCGCAGGGATATCCGAATCACATCGGCAAGGCAGGCTTCACTGCCCGCCGCCGCGCCCATCCACAAAATATCATGGTTGCCCCATTGGACATCCACCGAATGAAAGCGCATCAGGTTATCCATGATACGGTGGGCGCCCGGACTGCGGTCATAAATATCACCCAGGATGTGCAGGTGGGCAATCGCCAGGCGCTGGATTAACTCGCATAAGGCGATGACGAAAGCTTCTGCGCTGCCAATGGAGATGATGGTGTCGATGATGCTGTTGTAATAATCGGTCTTATTGCCGGTGCTCTCCTGCTCGTTGAGCAGTTCTTCGATGATAAATGCGAACTCCTCCGGCAGCGCTTCTCGCAGGGCGGCGCGCTGGTACTTTGAAGACACCACCCGGCACAGGCGGATGAGGTAGAGCAGCGTCTGCCGAAACCATGTCTCGCTGTCTGGCAGGCTGGGAACCACCAGGGACAATTTCCGGTGCGGGTAGTAAATCAGGGTCGCAAAACTCTTCCGTTCCTGGGGCGTCATTTCCTCGGCGAATAAATCGTCGATTTTGCGCTTGATCGATCCCGACCCGCTGCGCATGACGTGTGAAAATGCTTCATATTCGCCATGAATATCCGACAGGAAGTGTTCGGTGCCTTTGGGCAGGTGCAGGTTCGCGCTGAGGTTGATCACTTCAGACGAGGCGGCTTTAATGGACGGGACCTGCTTGGCCAGCAGTTGGAGATACATCAGATCGTTATCCATCCCGCGAGTGTCATTCTTCATGCATTGCTCCTGGTCCTACGGTTGATCCAGCTTGATTTTTCGGTTGTCGATCAACCACTGCACTGCTTCCTGCACTGCCTGAAGCGAGGTATAACGCGGGCTGTATTCCAGCAGGCGCATGGCCTTGGCGGGGGAAGCGTTTGTGCAGTGGGTTAAATGGTCCATTCCGCCCTGAACGAATTCCGCCGGCAGGGTCGCCTTCCATTCTTCCAGCGGCGCAAACCGCAGGTTGGCCTCGCGCCCAAACCAGGCCGCCATTCCCTCAGCAAAACCGCGCAGGGTGAGCGCCGCCGGAGAGACCGCCAGAAAACTCTCTCCCACCGCGGCCTGCCAGTGAGTCAGCGTTTTTTCAAAGACCTGGGCCACATCATCGGCATGCACGTGATGGACCGTCTCCAGCCCGAGGTTGGGCAGCACCACCTCTTCCCCGCGCGCCAGGCGGGCAAAAGATTGAATGTCATGGCAGGCGGTGGGGCCGACCGGCGCCCAACCCGGGCCAACAATGTGACCTGGATGCACAGCGGTCACCGGGAAAGCGGTCCGGCGGGCCTGATCCATCAGATAACTTTCGATCTCGCTTTTGCGCGTGCCATATTCACCCATCGGTCGGCGCGGCGTATCTTCATTGACCGGAGTCACGGTCGGGTAACCGTGGATCCAGACCGTGCCGCAGTGCGCCAGCAGCTGCACCTGCCCGCGCAGGGCATCGACCAGGTGCATCGCGCTCTCCAGGGTAAAGCAGGTCATGTCCATCACCCCATCTGGCTTGAGCGCCAGCACCACTTTTCCAAAAACCCCGTCTTTTTCGGCCGACTGGCGATCGATGCTCACGCGCTGCACTTCATTCCAGGCCGCATGCGCTTGATAGGGTTCGCGCTGGCCGCGGGAAATTACACTCACTTTATGCCCGGCCATCACCAGGCGGGGCACAAGATAGGTTCCGATATGCCCGGTACCACCAATGACTACGATATGCATCTTTCACCTCGCAATTTATATACGTTTATTGTAGCAAATTTAATTGACACATGCTGTAACGAAAAAATTTCGTGTTGAGGTGACTTCATGCAGTTTTTTTAGGCTGCATAGCGCTGAAAATCAATCTGGTTATTCTTTTAATTCACAAAAAATGTGAATCTGAGGGTAAATAGGATAAAAACAGTTGGTTTTCTACTTGACAGACTGTTAACAGCGTGTTAAAATGGTTTTCGTAGGTTGCTTGGTAGGACGCGTTGGATGCAAAGAAACAACGGCTCTCGGCAAACTCGAGAGTTTTTTTAATCTCTGCGCCAGCTCTACACCCGGCAAATCAGAAATTCTTTTTATGTAACAAGGAGTTCAAGGAATGGCAACAGAACAAATCGTAGGTACAGTAAAGTGGTTTAATGCCACCAAAGGTTACGGCTTCCTGGCGCGCGAAGGCGGCGAGGATGTCTTCGTCCACTTTAGCGCAATTACTATGAGTGGGTATCGCTCTCTGACTGAGGGCCAGCAGGTTGAGTTCTCGGTCGAGCAAGGCCCGAAAGGCCTTCAGGCAGTAAACGTAACCCCTGTTCAATAATTACGTTTAAAATGCCCCCCCGCCGTGAGGCGGGGGTTTATTTTTTTAACCGATCTTTTCCAGCTGCCGCGAGGTGTGCCATCCCGCGGTACGTTTTTTAAGTGATCCGTTCTCCCGGCTCGCGGCCCATCGATTCGGCTGCCACCAGAAAATCAGTCGCCGAAATCATTCCCAACATCTGTCCTTTCTCATCCATGACCGGAATGTGATGGATTCTATGCTTTTGCATTAACTTCGCACATTCAGGCAGGGGCGCGTCCGGATGGGCGGCAATCAGGGGTGAGGTCATCACATCCTTAACTTTGGTCGTCGACGGATTTTGCTCATGGGCCACAATTTTGTCGCAGATATCGGTCGATGTGATAATGCCATATTCAGGGTTGTCTGCCGTTTTGCTCACGATCAGGCTGTGAATGTAGCGGCGGCGCATCAGAGCGAGCGCCTCGCTGACCGTTGCCTCGGGGTCCACATAGACCACCAGGTCAATCATCCAATCGCGCACTTTGAACTGCATATCAGGGTTCTCCTTTCCGACTCAGAATGAAGGAACTGACTTCGTTCTATTAAAGTATAGCAAATGCATAGGAAAAGGCAAGAAAGACCGGCCCGCTTATTGCTTATCCCAATTCCACTTTTCTAACTCAGGCATGAAGGTGTAGGCCGTCAGATCGAGCTGGACCGGCGTGATCGTAACAAACCCTGCGTCCAGCTCTCCAAAGTCTGTGCCGGCCTCGGGCACGCCCGTTGGCGCATCGCCGCCGATCCAGTAATAGGGTCGTCCGCGCGGGTCTTCACGCTGCAGCAGCCGGTCGCGGTAGATGCGCGTGCCCTGGCGGGTAATACGGTAGCCGCGGATTTTTTCGTAGGGCAGCGCCGGGATATTAACATTCAGCAGGGTATTTGCGGGAAGAGACCGCCCCACCATCTGATGGGCAATCAACCGGGCTACCTGCACTGCCGGGCCATAATCGACCGGCTGGGGAGTCTCATCGCTGACGTTGAGCGAGAATGCCAGCGATGGGATGCCAAAAATTGCGCCTTCCATTGCCGCAGTAACCGTGCCGGAGTAGGTGAGATCGAGGCCGAAATTAGCGCCAGAATTAATCCCCGAGACCACCAGGTCGACCTTTTCAGGCACCAGGCCCATCAGAGCCAGCGCCACACAATCCGATGGCGCTCCATCAGACGCCAGGGCCAGGGTGCCATCCGCCAGCACGACCGGTTTGGCGCGCAGCGGGCGGTCCATGGTTTTGACATGACCCGATGCTGACCAGTTGCGGTCCGGGGCCAGGATCGAGACTTTGCCCAGCGGCTGCATTGCCTGCGCCAGGGCCAACAGCCCGGGAGCGGTGATGCCGTCATCATTCGTGACCAGAATGTGCATACCACCTCTTTAAATTGAAACCACGGAACCAACCCGCCCGCAGAGAAAAAATGATGGCTTCCGCGTGCGGTCATGCCTCCGTGGTCTATCTCACTGATCGAGTTCCTGGGGCAGACGTTCCTGGATGCGGGAGATCAGGGCCTGTTTTTCCTGGGCAGGTAGAAATGCCGCTTGCGCTGCAGCAATGACCCGCTCTGCCAGTGTCGCCCGGGATAACTGCAGGTTTTCCACCGCGATGCGGTATTCATCACTCAAGGTAATTTGTGAAATGCTCGGATCGTCGGTATTCAGGGTAACATACAATCCGGCTTCGATCATCTTTATCAGGGGATGAGCGGTCAAAGAAGGGATGACCCCACTCTGGTAATTACTGGTGATGCACACTTCAAATGGAGTCTGCCGTTCGCGCGCCAGCGCCACCACGTCCGGATCTTCCATGACGCGCACGCCGTGCGCCACGCGGTCGGTCCCTAAAGTCTCGATCGCCTCCCGCACGTTCGCGGCCCCACCCCACTCACCGGCGTGAATGCTGAGCTTCAACCCGGAAGCTTTCACCTCGCGCAGCAGGCCGGTAAACGGCGCCGCCGAAAAACTGGCTTCGTTTCCTGCCAGATCGAAGCCCACAATTCCCCGCCCCAGGCGGTCCACGGCGAGCTGCGCCACCTTTTCCGCCAGTTCTACGCTTTCATTGCGGTTGACGCTGACGATCAAACCGACGCTGATGCCATATTCTCGGCCGGCGTCCCGCGCGCTTTCCATAACCCAATCCATCACCTCGCCCAATCCAAAATCTTGAATCCTGGTTAGCGCAACCGGTGTGAAACGCAGTTCCAAATGCAGCACGCCGTCTTCAGCGGCATCCACTACCGCTTCGCGCGTAACCCGGGCAATCACCTCGGCGGAACGGTAAAATAAGCGCAGCATTTGAAATTTGGATAGGAAAGTGGAAAAGGTTAGCGAATCGCCTGTCTGCATTTGCACCAATGAACGCAGGTCCGGTCCAAGGGGAAGGGTTATGCCGTGATTGCGGGCAATATCCAGCAGGGTATCCAGGCGCAAGGATCCTTCAAGGTGGCGATGCAGCTCCACTTTTGGGAAACGTCGGTAAGGACGCAGTTGGGATGTGGTTGGAGAATACCAACTAGTAGGTGCCATATTTCCCCTGATTAATACCGCCGGAACAAATTTGTAAATTGATTATACAGTATTCTGTCCGGATTACATGTAGAATTGGGTATGTCGGGATTGATAATTTTGGCAACAAAAAAAACGATCTTTGCTGATCGTTTTCAGATGACGAAAGGGATTGCTGCGTATGCCAACCACGACCATCAAGGACGTTGCCCGCGTGGCAGGCGTCTCAATTGCCACTGTCTCGTATGTGATCAATAACGGTCCGCGCCCGGTTAGCGTTGAAACGCGAAAACTGGTGCTGGCAGCCATGGAACAGCTTGGCTTTGAGCCAAATGTTTCGGCTCGCCGCCTGAGGCGCCAGCACAATAATGTCCTGGGGCTGGCAGTCGCCGGCCTTTCGGGCAGACCCGGGATCGCGGATCTCTACTTTCTGGATATCCTGCGCGGGATCAGCGTGGCAGCCGACCGGATCGGCTATGACCTGATCGTGTACAGCAATCACCATAAACTGCAAACCGAAGATTTTTTTCGCTCTCTGGCGCGCAAACGCATCGTGGATGGGCTGATTGCCAGCGGCGGGGCGGTAAATCCGCAGGGCCTTGAACTGCTGCCGGGCGTCGGCCTGCCGGTTGTGGCGGTTGGACGTTTACAGCCTGTGCAAAACGTTTGCCGGATCGAGTTCAGCTATTATGATGACGCTTACCGCATCACCCAGGCGCTGCTCGAGCGCGGTCACCGGCGCATCGGCTTGCTGCTCAACAGCCTGGTCTTTCCCAGCGAACAGCGCCGCCTGGCAGGATACCGCCAGGCCCTGGCTGAAGGCGGCTTGCCGCTGGATGAAGCCCTGATTTATATCCCCCAGGAAATTGAGCACTTCCCGCCCAAGACCGCGGTGGCCCAGCTTGTGCAGCAGGAAAATGCCGAGGTGATCATCACCGCGCCTTATTCCGAAGTATGCAGCTATCTGGCCCGTATGGGGCCAAATTACAGCCACATTGAAGTCGCCACACTGGATTATGATGACTCGGTGGCGCTCCCCGCTTCACTCCACCTGGGGATGATCCTGGCAAAATACCAGGCGGGTGAAATGGCAGTGGATATGCTGCTGCGATCCGTCCTGGGCGAAAAAGACCAAACCGAAGTCACCGTGCTGCCTTCGCGCCTGGAAGAATTTGGCGCTCAGGCCTGAAAGGAAACGATCATGCGCAGACGCGTTCACTACGTTCTATCGACCCATTGGGACCGGGAATGGTACCAGACCTTTCAGGATTTCCGCTACCGGCTGGTGCAGCTGCTGGACCGTGTGCTGGAAGGCTGGCGCTCCGGGACCTTGCAAGGCCCGTTTCAAACCGATGGTCAGGCTATTCTACTGGATGATTACCTCGAAATTCGTCCCGAACGGCAGGCAGAAATCGAGCAGCGCGCCCGCGAGGGCCACCTGGTGATCGGCCCGTGGTACGTGATGCCGGACGAATTCCTGGTTTCCGGCGAATCGCTGGTGCGCAACCTGCGCCTGGGGCGCGATACCGCGCGCAAGTTCGGCGGCGTTCCTTCACACGCCGGTTTTTTATGCGATATGTTCGGCCACAACAGCCAGATGCCGCAGATTTTTTCCGGCTTTGGCATCGATGGGGCCTTTGTCTGGCGGGGCGTCAACCAGTTCCAGCCGCGTCATTTTACCTGGCGCAGTCCTGATGGCAGTCAAATTCCAGCATACCGTTTCCCATGGAACGGCTACTGCACCTACGCCGTAGCCGTACGCGCCGCGAACCAGGCCCTGTTTCGTCCCACCGCAGAACAAATCGCCACCCGGCTGGAAAACCACCTGCAAGCTGAAGCGCAGCAAACCGCCGTGGCCCCCATCCTGGCTTTTGACGGCGGCGACCACATGGAATGGGACCAGGCCGCCTATGGCGTGCTGGCCCAACGCTTTGGAGACCCTGCCGACGCCTTTGATATCCTCCACTCTTCGTTGGACGCGTATCTGGATGAGCTCAAGCCCGAAAACGGAAAAATTATCCCGATGATCGAAGGCGAGCTGCGCGAACCGGGATTGGAAAGCGGCATGGTCGACCAGCAGTGGCTGATCCCGGGCGTGACATCCAGCCGGGTGTGGATCAAGCAGGCCAATGCGGCCTGCGAGAGCCTGTTATGCCAGTGGGCCGAGCCATTTTCCGCCCTGGCGCAGCGGGCCGGCGCGGACGGCGATCCTTCTGGCTTCTTGAATGCCGCCTGGAAATGGTTGGTCAGCAACCACCCCCACGATTCGATGTGCGGCTGCAGTATCGACGCCGTTCACGAAGATATGCGCTACCGCTTTGCCCAGGCCGAAGGGATTGCGAACCGCCTGACGCTGGCCTCCACCCGCGCCCTGGCAGCCAGTGTGGCGGCTCCCCTGGAAGAAGGCGAACTGCGCGTCGCCATTTTTAATCCGCTGCCGCACCCTTACCAGGGGGTTGCCGACCTGATCCTCGACACTCCCCCCGATTGGCCGGCCTCGCACAACATGACCGCCTTCGAAATGCTGCCCTCGTTTCGCATTTACAACTCCCAGGGATCGGAAATCCCTTACCAGCGGCTGGGACAGACCCCCAACCGCACGCGCACCCGCACCTATGATGTGACTTTCCCAAGGAACTACCAGGTCAATGAAGTGCATGTAGCGCTTGCGGTAGAGATTCCACCTTTGGGCTATACCACCCTGACCGTGCGTCCCGAACGTGTCGGCGGACCCACCCGCCACACGCAGGTCCCCGGCCTGGCAGCCAGCGAGCGCTCGATTGAAAACGAATACCTGGCGGCGCAGGTTGAGCCCAACGGCACCCTGACCATCACCGATAAACGCAGCGGCCAGGTATATTCTCGCCTGCTGACCTTTGAAGACCAGGCGGATATCGGCGACGGTTGGAACCACGGGCCGGCCAGCGGCGACCAGGCCTTTACCTCCACTGCCAGCCGGGCGGCGGTGTCTGTGGCGCATGCCGGGGCGCAGTTGGCCACGCTGCGCGTACGCATGGTATTCGAACTGCCTGCTGAATTTGATTTTTCCCTGATGAAACGCTCCGATCCGATTGAGCCGCTGGTCCTCGACAGTACCCTGACCCTGCGCGCCGGCAGCCAGGTGCTCGAGGTCGAAACCACGGTTAATAACACCGCCCGCGACCACCGCCTGCGGGTGCTCTTCCCCAGCGGCGCCGGGCAGGCCCAAACCTACTTTGCCGACACGCCCTTTGATGTGGTCGAGCGCCCGATCGCCCTGCGGGCCGACAATTACCGCTACCGTGAACCGGAAGTGGAGACCAAACCCCAGCAGAGTTGGTTTGCCGTTCAGGCCGGCGAGCGTGGACTGGCGGTGATCAGCAGCGGGCTGCTGGAAAGCGCCGTCCTGGACCTTCCCGACCGCCCCCTGGCCCTGACCCTGCTGCGCGCCACGCGCCGCACCGTCAACACCGATGGCGAACCCCTCGGCCAACTGCAGGGCGCGCTCAAGTTCCGTTATTGGATCGCCCCCCTGGCGGGCGCGGTAGATCCGGCCAGCCTGTGCGAGTTGGAGCAGCGCCTGGCAGGCGGGCTGCGCGTGGTGCAGCTTTCAACGGAGGATGTGGCTCAACACCGCGCCGCGGTGGAACTGCCCGCGGATGCCGGCTTCGTCCGCCTGGAAGGCCAGGTAGTGCTGACCAGCCTGCGCCAGATCAGCGGCGGGCTGGAACTGCGCTGTTTCAACCCTAACCCCACCAATCAGCGCGCCAGGCTGGATTTGCGCGGCTGGCCCGCCAATCTTCCCGCCCCGCGCAGCGCCACGCCGGTCAATTTTGAAAGCCAGGCCAAGGGCGCGCCCGAACCACTGGTGGAGGGGCAGATCGCCTTCGCGTTGGGACCCAAGCAAATTATGACCCTGCGTTTGGAGTAAACCTGTCCTTCAGGCAGCCGCCAGAGTATAAACCAACCGGATGATCCAGGCCAGGACCGCCAGCCACAGCAAGACGATGACCCCCGCCGCCAGGTAGCGCAGCCAGGGTTTTTCGACCTGCAGCGTATCACTGCGCAGGCGGGCATCGGCCATCACTTCCGCCGGGATCAGGCGGATGACCAGGGCAATCCCGACCGGAACGAGGATTAAATCGTCCAGATATCCCAACACCGGGATAAAATCAGGGATCAGGTCAATCGGGCTTAAGGCATACGCGATCACGGCGATCGCCAGCACGCGCGCATACCAGGGCGTGCGCGGATCTTGAACCGCCACCCCCAGGGCAGTCACCTCGCGTTTCAAGGCCCGTGCCCTAACTCTGAGAGTCTCGAACCATTTCATAAGCAGGATTTTACCGTAAACGGTATTCTTATTGTAAAATCAGGCTACCGGAGAAGTGGCCCATGGCAAAAAAGGTTTTTGTAAGCGGTTTCTTCGATATGCTGCACAGCGGTCATATTGAATTCCTCAGGCAGGCGGCCCAGTTTGGCGACCTGATGGTGGCGATTGGGTCCGATAAGACCATCTTCGAATTGAAAGGCCATCCCCCGGTCAATACCGAGGCGGAGCGCCTGTTCATGGTCAGGTCGGTCAGTTATGTAAAGGATGCTTTTATTTCCAGCGGATTGGGGATCGTCGACTTTGCCAGCGAACTGCGCCAGGTCAAACCCGACCTGTTCATCGTCAACGAAGACGGCAACGTGCCCGAAAAACGGGAATTGTGCGCGTCATTAGGGATCGAATATAGGATTCTGCAGCGCGAACCTTATCCCGGGTTGACCCCGCGCTCGACCTCCTCCCTGCGCAGCCAACTCAACATGCCTTACCGCATCGACATGGCCGGCGGGTGGCTGGACCAACCTTTCGTCTCACGGTATTATCCCGGCCCGGTCATCACCATTTCACTCGAACCCACGATCGAATTTAACGAGCGCTCCGGCATGGCTACCAGCACCCGGCGCAAGGCGATTGAACTGTGGAGCCCCCGCCTGCCGGCTGGAAACCCCGAAAAACTGGCTAAGATCCTGTTCTGTTACGACAATCCACCTGGGACCCAGGAAATTTCCGGCTCGCAGGATGCGATCGGGTTGGTCATGCCCGGCCTGAACAAAGCCAGTTACACCGGGGAATACTGGCCCAGCCACATCGATACGGTACTGGAAGAGAAGACCCTTCAGTTCATTGAACAGTCCTTATTCCTGCTCCCGCTGGGACCGCGCCAGCAGGGGTACGCCGTGTTGAGCGATACGCATATCGACCGCGAAGGGGCAAAAGCCCTGGCGGATGCCGCCGAAGGCTGTTGGGACGCCATCCTGGCGCACGACCTGCCGCGCTTCGGCCGCCATTTCCGCGAATCATTTGAAGCTCAGATTGCCATGTTCCCCCACATGATGAATGAAACGCTGGCGAAAATGATTGCCGAACACCGCCAGGAGGCCCTGGGATGGAAGGTGTCCGGAGCCGGGGGTGGGGGCTACCTGATTTTAGTGGCGGACCATCCCATCGAAAATGCGGTTCACATCTTTATTCGCCGGCGAGATTAGGGTAAGATTGAAGTAGTAGAAACGGTCATCTTAAACTTGACCGGTTTCGCAAGCAGCAAGTTTATTGGAGGAAGTATGAAGCTAAAGATTGGTATGGAAGCGCCAGATTTCACCCTGCCGTCTCACCTTGATAAACCCGTCACCCTCAGCGACCTGCGCGGCAAGAATGTCGTGCTGGCGTTCTTTCCGCTGGCCTGGACACCGGTCTGAACGAGTCAAATCCCGGCTTACGAGGCCGATATGGCCAGGTTCGCGGGATTAGACACCCAGGTTCTGGGTATAAGCGTTGACCATGTTCCTTGTTTGAAAGCCTGGGCTGAAAGCCTGGGCGGGATCCAAAACTATCCGCTGCTGAGCGACTTCTGGCCGCACGGCGCCGTGGCCGAGCAGTACGGCGTACTGCGGGCTGTCGGATCTTCCGAGCGCGCGATTTTCATTATTGATAGGCAGGGCTGCATCCGCTATATCGATATTCACGATGTTGGCTCTCAGCCGGAAAATCAGGTTTTATTTAACGAACTGCGGCGCATTGACCCCGAAGCCGCCCTGAATGAGCCGCCCGAAATCCTGAAGACAGGAGCGCCCCTGCCGCATGGCGGGATCGTGATGTACTGCACCCCCTGGTGCCCGGACTGTAAACAGGCGCGCAAATGGCTGCAGGAGCATAATCTGGCCTACACCGAAGTTAATATCACCAATACCCCCGGGGCGGGCCAGCAGGTGCGCCAATGGGCCAACGGCAACCTGACCACGCCCACCTTTGATATTGACGGCACGATCATCGTCGAATTCGACCAGGCTCGCCTGCGAGAAGTGCTGGGAATAGATTAGGCGATTCTTCGAATTTCTCGCGTTTGATGCTAGAATCAAGGCATCAAAATAAACGCGAGAGACTCTATGCCCACCAAATACCCTCCGATCAATCCCCGTTTCCCTCATATCATGCACGGCGGTGACTATAATCCCGACCAGTGGCCGCCTGAAATCTGGCGCGAAGACATGCGCCTGATGAAGCTGGCAAACTGCAACACGATGAGCGTCGGCATTTTTGCCTGGACGCGATTAGAACCGGAGGAAGGCAAATTCGACTTTGCCTGGCTCGATACGGTGATGGATCTGCTGGCGGAAAACCAGGGCTATGCCGTTCTGGCTACGCCCAGCGGCGCGCGGCCGGCCTGGATGTCGCACAAATATCCCGAGGTGCTGCGCGTGCGCCCGGACGGGCAGCGGAATCTGCACGGCACGCGCCACAACCACTGCCCGACCTCACCTATCTACCGGGCAAAGACCGCGCTGATTAATCGTAAACTGGCCGAACGCTACAAAGACCACCCGGCGCTGCTGGTCTGGCATATCTCCAACGAATACAGCGGCGACTGCCACTGCCATCTGTGCCAGGTCGCCTTCCGCGATTGGCTGAAGAAGAAATATAACAACGACCTGGACCAACTCAACCAGGCCTGGTACGCCGCTTTCTGGAGCCATACCTACACCGCCTGGGAGCAGATTGAAGCCCCCAGCCCCATCGGCGAGCCACTGCTGCACGGGTTGAACCTGGATTGGAAGCGCTTTGTCACCGACCAGACCATCGATTTCATGCGCAATGAGATTGCCCCGCTGCGCGAACTGACCCCCAACATCCCGATTACCACCAACCTGATGGGCTTTTTCCCGGGCTTGAATTACCAGAAACTGGCCCGCGAACTGGATGTGGTTTCATGGGACAGTTATCCGATCTGGCACACCACCGGGTCGGACTGGCGGCTGGGCATGCAGATCGGCATGATCCATGATGTCAACCGCTCCTTGAAGGGCGGGCAGCCGTTCATGCTGATGGAATCGACGCCTTCCAATACCAACTGGCAGCCGGTGCCGAAACTCAAGCGCCCGGGCATGCATTTGTTGAGCAGCCTGCAGGCAATCGCCCACGGCAGTGATACGGTGCAGTACTTCCAATGGCGCAAGAGCCGCGGCAGCTCTGAGAAATTCCATGGGGCGGTAGTCGACCACGTCGGCCACGAACATACCCGCGTCTTCCTGGACGTATCTGAGTTAGGCGCCCTGCTCAAAAAACTCGACCCTGTGGTCGGCACGACCGTACGCCCTGAAGTGGCCATTCTTTACGATTGGGAAAACCGCTGGGCCATCGAAGACATGCATGCGCTGGGACGCGACGTGGAACGGCGGGGATATTTTCAGACTGCCCTTTCCTGCTACCAGCCATTTTGGACGCGGGGCATCCCGGTGGATATCATCGCCGAGGAAGACAATTTCAGTTCCTACCGGCTGATCGTCGCCCCGATGCTGTACATGCTCAAGCCCGGCCTGGCAGAGCGCCTGCGGCGTTTTGTGGAAAACGGCGGAACCCTGGTCACCACCTACTGGAGCGGGCTGGTCAATGATACCGATCTGTGCTTCCTCGGTGGTTGGCCAGGCGACGGCCTGCGCGAGCTCATGGGGGTGTGGGATGAGGAAACCGACACCCTGGCGCTCGATGACCGCAACAGCCTGGTCGCCGCTCCCGGCAACGAGCTGGGATTGAACGGCAGCTATGCGATCAAAGATTACTGCGCCTTGATCCATGCCGAAGGAGCGCGCGTGCTGGCAACTTACGGCAGTGATTTCTATGCCGGACGCCCGGCGCTGACGGTCAATGATTTCGGCAAAGGTCAGGCCTATTACATCGCCGCACGCACGGAAGAGGCCTTCCTGAATGATTTCTTCGGCACGCTCGCCAGCCGCCTGGCCTTACAGCCGGCCCTGCCGGTGGACCTGCCGGTCGGGGTCACCGCCACCCTGCGCGGCGGCGACCAGCGCCGCTTCATCTTCGTGATGAACTTCAATCCTACCCCGGTCACCATCGACCTGGGAGAGGCTTCTTACCGCAGCCTGGTAAGCAGCGCCATCGTCAGCGGCCAGTTAGCCCTGCCGCCTTATGGTGTAGAAATTCTCGAATAGGACCGTATCTCCTGACGTATCCCTGCGCGATCCACAACAGCCTTGCGCTAGGAGATCCAATAATATATGGCAGAAATCTATATCAGCACCGACGTCGAAAGCGATGGCCCCATTCCGGGGCCGCATTCTATGCTCAACTTTGCTTCGGCAGCCTACACAGCAGATGGCGAACGATTAGGTACCTTCACCGCTAACCTGGAGGTCCTTCCTGGAGCAAACGGCCACCCTCAAACCATGGAATTTTGGAGCCGCCACCCCAAAGTTTGGGCAGCCATCCGCAGCGCTCCTCAGCCACCTGAGGCGGTCATGCCGCGCTATGCCGCCTGGTTGGAATCGCTGCCGGGCAAGCCGGTATTCGTGGGCTACCCGATCGCCTTTGATTTTATGTTTGTCTACTGGTATTTGATCCGCTTTCACGGCGAATGTCCTTTCGGTCACAATGGGATCGATGTCCGTTCGTATGCCATGGCGGTGCTCAAAAAAGATTACCGTGATTCGAGCAAATCCGAGATGCCGCGCCGTTGGCACAGCAAACACGCCCATACCCACAATTCTCTGGATGACGCGATCGAACAGGGAGAATTGTTTACCAATATGTTAAAAGATAACTTGAAATGAAATTTACTTTGCTTGACAAATAACGCCGGAAACCGCTATACTGATTTTCAGCGTATTTGCACCCTCACCAAATGCGGGGGAACATGCCTCGAGAAAGAAAGCGGACCAAACGCTGGCAGTACCTCGTCTGGTTCACCCTGATTTTCCCATTATTTCTTTATCTGGTCTCTTTCCTGGGAGACTTCAGCCAGGTGCTGTCTTATATCTGGTCGGTCTTCTATTGGATGCTGTTTGGACGCAGCCTGTCGATCCCTCTGCCAGGTCCGGAAGTCGTGCGGGCGTTCGAAGTCATCCTTTTTACGATTATTCTGGGATACGGGTTAACCTTCTTCATCTGGCTGTTGATGATGTCATTCCAGGCCCTGCTGCCGGTCGAAACCCTGGATGAAGTGTACGAGACCATGTCGCACCAGATTACGTACCTGATGCGCGCCCATGGGCCGGCGATCTTCGTGTTGGATGGAAAAATGGATCACACGGCCGGAGAATTGAACCGCTCGGGGCCCGGGGTGATTGTGGTCAACTTCAACAGCGCCATCGTGCTGGAAAAGATGGTGGGGCGCGGGGGCTGCCTGATGGCACCCGCTTACCTGGTGCAGCGTTTTATGAACTACCTGGCGAAAGCCCAACCCGGGCCAAAGAGTCGGGTCGCCGGGCCAGGGGTGGTCTTCACCATGGGCAACGAGCGCATCCGCGCGGTGGTCGACCTGCGCAAGCAAAGCCGCTCCGCCAAAACGCGGATCAGTGCCTACACTCGCGATGGGATCGAAGTGACTTCAAATGTATTCGCAGTGTTCACGATCGGGCAGCGCCCGGATGTGATCGAGCTGGCTTACCAAGGCGAACGGAGAGAAGAAAATCTCAAAATAATTTCCACCCGCCATGTGGGCCGCAACCTGATCGAGGTGCGCACCCTGACCGCGGAAGAATTAGACCCGGCCGACCTGATCGAGGCTCACAATTATGCGCGCATCCCCAACCAGCATCGCGATGCGCAGTCTTATGCCGAGGTGGAACGCCCGCGCCAGGAACCGGAATTTGACTCCCAGCGGGTATTTAACGCGGTCTACGCCCAGGCGCGCAATCCCCAGGAAGAGGTTGTGCCGTGGACCGAACTGCCGGCCCAGGTAGCCGCTGATTTATTCCGCGGCCTGATGCCGGGCCACAACTACAATGACCTGTACGCCCTGGACGATCCGGCCGGAGATGCCTTTCCCATCCCGGCGATCCGCAGACGCTTCCGGGTCATGCTGCGCAATACCGGGCTGCTCTGGTACCGGACTGTATTTCACCGTTCATTGATGCCTCTCGTCGATGGCACTTACAACGCGAGTGATCTTTTCGTTTCCCCTTACCTGGCCTTCACCGGCCCACAGGTGCTGCGCGACCGGGGCATCAAAGTACTGACTGCCGGTTTCTCCAGCCCGCTGCCAGCTTCACCCGAAGTTTACCAGCAGCGCCTGGCCTATTGGCGGGCAGAGTGGGAAAGGGATACCGTTCTGAAACGCTCGAAGTATGAATTGGATGTCGCCCGGATCCGCAACCACGCTCGGGCGCAGGCTCAGCACGACCTGACCCAGGCCCTGAGCCAGATTTTTGAGCACGGCGCCGGCAGCGATGAGGTCATGGCGCTGCGCGTATTCCAGGCGCTGGAAAGTGTGGCAGCCGATCCCAAGACCCGCCAGCTGCTGCCCGGCGAAACCATTAATCTGATGAATAACCTGCATAACTGGCTGCTGCCGGATGATGCCAGAAAAGCCAGCCTCTCCAGCCTGTTACCTGGACAGAACCCGCCGGGTTTACCCACACCTTCAACCGATCTTCCGCCGGATTTCATCCCCCCGGCTGACGTCCCTCCACCTCCACCAGCCGATGGCGGCGAATAGGCTTTGGTGACCTAATGAGTATGTTCAACGGTTTTCAAGATTTCCTTAAAAGTCCCATATTTAAGGAGACGCGAATCTGGTATGACCGCAACCCCGGGTTTGGCGAGCAGTTCCTGGGGATGATGCGCCTGGTGCTGGCGATTCTGCTGCTGCTCATGTTCATTCTCATGGGCGGAGATTTCTTCCAGAATGTCAACGCGCGCGCCACTGCCCTCCAGGCGCGTGAAATCTCACCTCTCCTGCATCTGGTCCCGGTGGATTTTATTGCGTTCGTGATCTATATTTTTACCTGGGAAAATTTGCGATTTGCCCTCCCGGTTTTAGGGGCCATGGTCTCGGTGATCATCGCCGGCGCCTACTTTGTCAAAGATATATATAACCTCAAACACTTCAGTGAAGGCTTGCGCTACGTGACCTCGTCTATGTTCGCGGTGGATTACCCGCACCTCAATATCGACAACGGACAGAAACAGATCGCTCGCAAGGAGACGAATTTAATCGAAGCCATTGGCGGTCCGGGTTATGCCATGATCCAACCCGGCAATGCGGTGCTGTTCCACCAACTGCGTAAAGTCTCACGCAATATCATCACCCAATCGGTGATGATGACCCGCTTTGAACGGGTCGGCTCAGTGACCAACCTGGACGATCAGGACGGCCACGTGGAAGAAATGCAGGTCGTCAGCCGCGACGGCATCCAGATCAAGGTTCGCGACATTCGATTCCGCTACCGCATTCTTTCGGAAACGATCAACGGCCAGCCGGTGCCTCGCAGCCGTGAGAATCCTTACCCGTTTTCTCGCCAGGCTTATATCGACCTCTCGTATTACCTCTCGGTCAATGAAGATGGGCAGATGTCCTGGGGCCAGGCGGTGCGCGGAATGATCCTTGGGGTGATCGAAGATTATATCAACTCGCATACCGTCGATTACCTGACGGCTCCGCGCGGGCACGAACGCGACCCGCGCCGTGAAATTAATGAGCGTATGTTCGGTCCTCGCCTGACCAATTCTTTACGTAACGCCGGCACGGAATTGCAGTGGGTGGATATCGGACATTTAGATATCGTGGCGGAGGAAGTCGATCAGGAGCGCATTAATTTGTGGGCCGCGGATTGGATCGGCGATGCTGAGGTGATCAAGGCTGCTAGTGAAGCGAAACGCATCGTCTTCCAGGAGCTGGGTCGGGCCGAAGGCCAGGCCGAGATGTTGGTGGCTATTGCCCAGGCGGTGGAAGGCATCGATCTGACCGGTAATCGGGCAAAAAATATCCGCCATGTGCTTCTGGCGCGCACCGCCCAGATTCTCGAAGCGATGCACGACAACCATTTAAACGATCCGCCGCAAACGGCAGATACCCCTCCTCAGCATCCATGAAAGAAATTAAAGATCGTCTGAAGAACCGCACTGACCTGGAGAAATTGGAACAGGATCTGGTGGAGATTGAACGCCTGGTGGACGAGGGCGCAGTCGGTGAAAAAACCAAAAAATTAGCCCGCCAGGCCAGGCGCGATCTGGAATCCGCCCGCGCGGCGCAGATCAAATTGGTCCTGCGGCTCACCGACACTCTGGCGACTGAGCGCCAGGCTGCCCGCCAGGAAATTGAACAACGCATCGCGGCCGGTGAAACCCGCTTGTTTGATCCTCAAACACTCCATTGGCGCCCGTCCGTGGAACTTTTGGATGAAGCGCTGGTGTACGAGGCGCGTCTCGAACGCCAGACCACAGAAATTCGTCAGACCGAGGCTCAACTGGCAGACTTTGCCAGGATCCCCCAGAATTTACACCAACTACACCATCTGATCCTCCTCGCCACTGAGATGCTCAACCAGGGAGATTTATCAATAGGCGGGCAGGAATCTCTGGCCAGGCTGCGTGAAATCTATGAAAAGGGCTGCTCACACCACCGCGAACTGACCCTGGCAATCCATAGCGGCACCCTCAAAGAACGCTTTGATGCCTTGGGAGAGATTCGAAATTTAATCTCCCAGGGAGAGATGTGGGTCCTGGATTCACCCGAAGATATCTGGCGCCCGGCAGAACAGGTCCTGGCAGCCGCCGAAGGAGCCTGTGGGAGTAAATCGGCGAGATTATGTGACGAAGTTATCCATCAGGCGGACCGGTTGGCCCAAACCAATCTACAGGCGGCACTCCAGGATATATACCTGGCAATGGATCTTTCCATCCCCTATGTAAGTGACGACCGGGCGCGATTGAAGGTCAAATACAATGAACTGTTCGAAACGTTCAGGCAGAGAACCGGTGACACAGGTTTAAACCAATCAGTTGAGGATCGCGTCAGCGCCGATGATAGGACAGGGTTTATCAGGGTACGTTCGTTATACCATGAACGTATGAAGAAATTAGTCAACCAAACATCAGAAGGGTTGAACCAATTTTTCCGATCAGCCATAACCCGTCCAGTCGCCAACCTGCTCAATGAGGCGCAGGATGAAAAAACCACTCCGGCTCGAACGGTCGAATTGATCGATATGGCGGTCAGCCTGGCAACGGATGCGCTTGAAGGATCCATTGAAATTCCAGAAGCAATGATCCGGGGTGCGGTGATTCTTTACAACAAGGGGATCACGGATCGCGCCCATGATCTGCTCACATCAGCCATGCCGTTATACACACTGGAACGTACCGATAAAATTCATCGCCATGCAGTGACCGCCTGGTTGGTAGGATGTATTGATTTCGTTCAAGGTCACCGCCTGGAAGGTTACTCCCAATGGAAAAATGCCCACAGCCTGTTCGAGGATTTAAGAGTTCAGGCATTAAAAGAGAAACAGCTCGAAAAAGCAAATTGGTACCGCGACCGGTTGGAAGAAATGTCTGTGTATGCCATTCAGACATTTGAGGAAATCTACTTCCAATGGATGAATCAATTCGATACGATTATTTTGCCGGAGTCGTTAAATAATTTTCGCAACATTCTCGACCGGCAGCTGGGCGCCGACCAGGTGATGCAATTAAGAGAAACCCTGCGCCAGTACCTTGAAGACAGCAAAAACCTTCCAGGGTTGGAAGAAAATTGGGTTTGCAGGGTGGATGCCTCCTTTTACCAATATGAGACGAAGGATTACCTTTCGGCTCTGGACCAGCTGAATCAGGCCTGGGTAGGATTTCAATCCAGCCACCGCGGAGCAGTAGCCTTATGGCTGTCCGGGCTGATCCAATGGTGGTTCCCTTCAAAATTAAACAGCGCAGCCAAAAATTGGGAAGCAAGCATCCGCATATTCAAGGAATTGTCAATAGAAGCTAATCAGAAAAACCTGATAGACCGCCATACCTGGTACGACCAACAGGTTGAATGGATGACTACCAGCCTTAAGGATTGGCTGCTGCTGACCAGAAACAGGTAAACCTATTAAGATCCATTTCTCGGTAAGATAGAATGCGGCTTCAATGGGGCGCCGTTTTTCTTTATCGGCAGCGCTTGTACGTCCAGGATAGGATGGACGGCAGGTTTGTCTATTTTTGGCAAATCCTCCCGAGAAAATGTCATCATTTCTTCCATTGATATTTTTTGATTGTTTTTTGCTTTTTGGATGATTCGCACTGCCAGATTGGTCTTCATCAGATCCAGAAGATGCAAAGCCGCACGGGCATTGGATAGGTTCGTCTTTTCCATCGAATTTTGAAATCGCAAAACATTATCTAACTCAACTTTGATAGTTTTTGTAATTGGAAAGCCATCAAATTCTGAGGCTCTGCACATTATTTCAACCAACTCCGGAATAGTGTAATCCGGAAATTGCAGGGAATGGTTAAATCGTGAAGAAAGCCCGGGATTGCTATCGATAAAAGTGCGCATTTCATCCGGATAACCGGCAGCGATTACCACCAGCCGGTTTTGATATTGGTCCATTAATTTTACCAAGGAATCAACCGCTTCCTGTCCAAAGTCTTGCGAGCCTCCTCGCGTAAGAGTATAAGCTTCGTCAATGAAGAGGATGCCATCCAAAGCTTCCTTTACTTTTTCTTGCGTTTTAATTGCGGTTTGACCGACATACCCTGCTACCAGGTCGGCTCGGGTAACCTCTACCAGATGACCTTTTCGTAAAACACCTAATTTCTTCAAAGCCTCGCCAGTCAACCGGGCGACGCTGGTTTTCCCTGTGCCTGGATTTCCCAGAAACAACATATGGTTGCCCCCAGCATCAGGGGTATAACCGGAATCCTGGATTAACCGCAATTGATCGTACTGCAGCCGCGCGAAACGCTGTTTTAGCAGGTCTTTAACCGACGCCAACCCTACCATTTCATCCAGATTGTTAAATACTTCATCGATGGAAAATGTATCCGGTGTCAGATAAGATTGGTAATGGTCAGGAATGTCTTCAACCTCAATATCCAAAGATGCTGTGCTCGAGCCCGACTGAATTCGAACCGCTCTCCTTCTTTCCAATGCATCTACCAGGTTACGGATTTCGCCTGCGTTGCCAAAATTGAGGTCTTTTTGAGAATGAAGACGTTGGATAATCCTTTGGATTGGTTCTACTAATGTTTCAGAAAGGTGTAATTCACGATTTTCTAGAAATTGCTGCAGTATTCTAAATAATTCTTCCGGTTCATAATCCGGAAATATAATAATATTTTCTTCTGGTATCCGCCGCGAAAGACCCGGGTTCGATTCACGAAATTTCTTCATTTTTTCAGGATAACCGGCAGCAATCAAGATAAATCGTCCGCGGTCATTTTCCATACGCGTAAGCAATGTGTCTAATGCTTCCTGACCATATCCGCCGCGTTCTTTTTCCGTGAGCATATAGGCTTCGTCCAAAAACAAGACCCCGTCGAGCGCCTGGTCGACCACCTGATTGGTTTTTATGCCGGTTCCCCCCACATATTCCGCAATTAAATCAGAGGCTTTTATTTCTATCAGATGACCACGCCGCAAAAACCCATTATTATGAAATATTTCGCCAATTAACCGGGACACTGTGGTTTTACCTGTACCTGGGTTTCCCGTGAACATCAAGTGCGCTAAAATTGGATCGCGCATACTTCCATCAGAAAGAACTCTGGATTGGTTGAGCTGCGTCCAGGCGATGATTTCCTTCACCCAATTCTTTACGTTTTCCAACCCGATCAAATCTTCCAAATCCTGTTCCGCAGAACGACCAGGTTGTCGAATAAAGCTGAACCATCCCAGGTTGGCGGCTGAATTCAAATCAATTAGATCCGCCAAGTCGATCCTTGAAATCCATTCACGCAAAGACATTCCTTCGGCAGCCATCCAATCGCACAAGATCTGCATTTCTGCAAAATCTAAATCGACCGGCCGAATTTGTTGTACTTTCCTTAGATATCGCAGAATTTCCAGCTGGTCAGGACCGTTGATCGCTGCGACACCTTCCTGGGATGTATTTTGATTCGATTTCCTCAAAATCGCAGACTTGATTTCTGGAATAGGCAGATTTTGGCTGACCTCGACAAGATCCTGATATTGGTCCGCCGAAAAAGCAAGAATACAAATGTTGAGATTGCTGGCAGGCAGTCGCGACCACTCACCAATAATTCCAGCCATACTGCGTTGGTCCCCAAAATATTTTAATGTCAACTCAGCCTGCAAGATGACCACGGCTGTTTTGTATTCAGTGCAATCCCGGATAAATGCATCCAGTGTTTTTAGTGACTGCAAATCTCCCAGGCCGGTCTGGTTTATATTTTGATTGGAATTTTCTTTTTTCTTGTATAAGAATCGGCTGTTAAGCGGCCCAGTACCTATTTTTTGCGTGACTTCGCCAGTGGCATAAGCTGACCGATTTTCCCTGATATAACTCTGTGTGGGTACCGTTTTGTTATTTTCGTAAAGATCCAGGAAAAATACGGGGCGGTGTGGGGCTAGAAAAGCAACTCGATTAAATCCCTGGCCTACTAAAACTTGCTGAAGGGCCTGTTCAAATGAGATTAGGGAGTAATTTTTTGCACAATACACGTCATTGATACCGGATCCATACAGAACAAGAAACCGGTTATTTTTATTAAAGTTGATCTGTTCCTGGATTCTATCAATACCTTCCATGATTATATTTTTCCTCCGGAATTTTCTTTTCACCGGTATTTGTTATTCTTATGTTTCTTGTTTTTGCCGGATTTCTTAACCCTTCAGGTTTACCTACTTTGATCTCACCGACTTCAATGCCATTTTCTAGAATGGCATTGAATAATTCAAAATTTCGCTGGTGCAGCTCATGTTCGGTAATTTGGTCTGCATCCAAGGATTGAATATTGATTTTTCCGCCTTCATCCAATCCTGGGTCAGGATCAATGCTGACCACCACTTCGTTCCCTGCATAATTACACGTTCTGGCTACAAACGTTTCACGGTAATCATCTTTTTCATAATTCGCCTGTTCAAGAAAAAAGCCTTGAGCCTCCAGGGATTGAACAACGATCTGGGCCACGTTGAAACGCAGTTGTGATGCAAGAACTGCAACTCGCGCTTCGGTGACCAGATCCAATAATTGGCTGGATAATTCATCGATATGATGACTGTAACCCTCTATTTTTTCTACGCCAATGAACTCATTCTCAAGAAATTCTTCAACCAGATTTTCGATATTTGACTTCAAAACTTTAAGTCGGCCTTCGACCCAATAATTTACATCAATCTGCTCGGGTAATTCATTCCCATCCCCATCCATGGCATGCACGGATTGAGATTCAGCCACCATCGCTTGAAGATCATTTGCTCTTTTTAATATATTTTGATATTGTATGGCTTGCAAGGAGCGCTGCAGTTCTAATTGGAAGCGGTGATTGGATAATGTATTGAAAATTTGGAAACCGGCAGAGGCAGCGATATCAAAAAATCCCTGGTTGTATTGTTGGATCACCTGGTTCAGATACTGCCTTTCCAATTCCAATCGGTTCGCTTCGCCTGCATCGATCCTGTAGGTATCATAGATAAAATCCAATGCTGCCTGATCTTTTTCAATCCAATCCAATGCAAGGTTTTCGTACGCTTTCCATCTATTTTCGACCGATAGAATTCTATCTTCCTGCGCAAGCCAGTAAGCGTTGAATTCCGATTCTTTTATTTCCATTTGCTGGTTTGAAAGCGCAGCTATTTCATCAATTCGATCGGAGGCCTGGTTTTGAATTTCATTTTGATAATATCCAAATTCCTGCTGCAACCTTTCAGCCTGATTATCAACCCAGGCGGATGCTTCGCTCTCAATCCGGCAGATTTCACCTTCTAAATCGATTACCAAACTCTGAAAATTCTGGTCGTTTTGTTTTTTTATGTCCAGCATATTTTCATAGATCGATTGTTCCTGGTGCTTTCGATCTTTTTTTGAATCTGCCTGTAATAAATTATTCAGCCGGAGTTGTTCCTCCGCGGCACGCAATTTTCTATATTCGGCTTCACCCAAACGGATATAGGCAGTTTTATAAGCGCTCATTTTTCACCGCTCACTTCCGGCATCCTGTTTATGGCTATTTTCTTAAAGGGATCCCGGTTCCAATTGACGGGTGGTATTCCCACTGCGAGAATATCGCGTTCCCGCAGGTGGTATTCCATCTTGCGGATCCCCCAATCCTCATTGCCTGGAAAACTTTTTCCCGATAAATTTAAAATGCGTTGATTGGCACTTCCGGCAAAGGTTTGTCCTTTATTTAATTTTTCGATATATGGACCATCAATCAAAACATCTATTTCATTCATATATTCATTAACTTTTCAATTCTTATCCCAATTCAATAAAGTTTCATATCGAAATCCGGTGAAACTGATAATGTGCAATGTCTTCTTCTTTTTAATATAGCGAAGCATCGCGGTGAGTGCTTCCGCCTGCAGCATAGGTTCTCCGCCTGAAATAGTGATACCATCTATTTCTGGATTATTTATCAGCCGGTCACCGGCAGCGTCTGGTGTCAGCAGGTGCACGGGCTTTATCGGTATCCATTCAGGTGCGATACATCCCTTGCACCCAATCGGGCAGCCCTGTACCCATAACGCAGCTCTCAGACCTGGTCCTAAGGCTCGGGTAGTGGGGCAAATATCTGCGATATTTAAAATTTAATTCTGCCATGGACACCTGACTAAACCGAAAAATAATTCAGTTTGATCCAATCCGTCTAAATTCTGATCCAATAAGCAGGGGTGGCGTGGTGGAGAAAAAAAACCCGTGCTGCAAGTCTTATAGAACATATATACTATATTCCTGATTTATTATATAGAACAAAAGTTCATAAGTCAAGGAGTATTTTGTTTTGCCCGAATCAAAAAACACGACTATGCTATAATTTTTGCATGAGCGATTCACCTGTCACCACGCTGGCATGCACGCAATGCGGAGGGGAATTACATCCGGACGAAGGCCAGTTATTTCTGACCTGCCCCTTTTGCGGTGCTACGGTTTATCTTGATCCGAGTCAGGTTGTATTTCACTGGTTTCTGTCCTCTACATTGGACGGCCCTGCGGCCGATGGCGCCTTAAATCGTTGGATGTCTGGCAATCAAACCATAAAAGACCTGGATAAAAAATCCAAAGTCATTGAACAAAACTTTCAATATTATCCACTGTGGTATTTTTTAATCCGGCAGGGCGAACGCGAAATAACTGACCTTGAACCAGGCGCTGCGATATCCATCACAGAAATTACCAATCTCGACCTGCCTGCCGGAGATTTGCATCCCTATGATCCCGGCAATGATGCTCAATCGGTCACGCCCTCGGTGCCGATTGAAACCGCCAGAGAGTGGCTGCTGCGGAAAAACCCGGGGGCAGAAATAAAGCAAAGTGCCCTGGTGCACATCCCGGTATATGTATTTCGGTATCAATATCGAAACCAGACTTATACAGCTGTCGTCGAAGGTGGCACCGGTCAGGTCTTTGCCAATATTTTCCCGGCCAAAGCTGAAGCGCCTTATCTTGTGGCGGGCGGGATCACTGCCCTGGTTTACCTGTGTCTGGCTGTTCTGGCATTGTCTGGGCTGCAGTTCGGCGGACTGGTTTTGAATTTTGGCCTGGCACTGGTCCTGGCTGCAATTTTTGCCCCATTTTTATTTTTCATGGCTGTGATGGTTGCTTCGCGCGTATGAGTGAAAATTCGCCCTTAAAAGGCCTGGGATGCCCGCGCTGTGGAGGTATGGTGCCTGTTCCTGAGGGACAGGCCATTGTGATTTGCCCATTCTGTGAAATGCGCTCCGTGGTCGGCGGCGAGAATGGAATCAGGCGTTATAATATCCCGCTGCGCATCGATCAGAAGCAGGCGGAAGATGCTTTTCGCAAATTCTTATCCGGCAATATGGCCATCGCCGGTTCGGCCAGACGGCAGGCAAAAATTACCGAGGTGCTTTTGATGCACCTGCCATTTTGGGCCACCTGGGGACGGGGTCTGGGCTGGGTATTCGGGCAAAAAAAGGTAAGCTCTGGCGACAGCTCGCGCTACGAACCACGGGAAGTCAAGGTGCTTGAGGAAATGTCCTGGAATACCGCTGCCTGCGAAGTGGGTGAGTTTGGTGTAAACCAGGTTAATTTAGAAGGTCGAGAACTCGAACCGTTTGACCCGATCGGCCTGCATAAATCCGGATTAGTCTTTGAACCCACCGGCTCTGCCGTGGATGCGCTCGAACAGGCGCGCACCGAATTTGAGGCTGGGATCAACCGCAAGGCCAATTTGGACCGGGTTGGGCAGAGTTTTGTGCGCATCATCCGTCCCCGCCAGGGATTGGTTTACTATCCGCTGTGGGTTATTCGCTATGATTACCGCGGAAGAGCCTTCCAGGTGGTGATCGACGGGTACTCCGGAGAAACCTTATATGGCAAAGCCCCCGGAAACCTGTATTATCGCGCCGGGGTCCTGGTAGGCGGCATGGCCTTAGGTTCGTTTGTAGCGATTGACCTGGCATACTTCATCATCGATTCTAACAGCAAGGATAATTCTCTCGGCGGGGCGATTGCCGTTTTCGTCGTTGGCTTAGCCCTCATGCTGATTTCTTATCGCCGCTACCGTTACGGCGAACATTATGAATACCGCCGGCGATTTACCCAGTTGGGCGGTTCATCCTTGAGCGCCTCCCTGCCCGATTCGGTCCGCCAGGTAACGGATATTTTACAGAAATTGGAGCGCTTCCAATGAACCCGGCCAAGGTAGCATTAATTCCCATGCAGTGCGTGCGCTGCCAACAGGCAATCCCTGCCCAACCCGACGAAGTGGTATGGGTCTGTTCGAACTGCGGTCAGGGACAGGTGCTGTCCGATGAAAAAGGGCTGCTGCCGCAAACGGTGCACTATGCCGCTGGAATCCCCGCCAACATGGCCGGCAAACCGGTCTGGGTGGCGGCAGGCCAGGTCAGGCTGCACCGCGATACCTACAGCGGCAACAATGAGAATGATATGCTCCAGTTTTGGGCGCAGCCGCGCTGGTTCTATATTCCGGCTTATAGCCTTACCCTGGAACAGCTTTCCACGACCGGCATCACCCTGCTCAAACAACCCATTGCCTTGCAAGAGGTGCAGACCCGCTCGCCTTTCTTACCCATCACCGTCCATCCTGAAGATATCCGTCCCCTGGCAGAATTTATCCTGCTCTCCGTCGAAGCCGAACGTAAAGACCAGCTGCGCACCCTGACTTACGATCTGCAGCTTGGCCCACCCGATCTTTGGATATTTGCCTAAAGGAAACCAATGGAGATTTCTCTGCTCAACATCATCATCGTGCTGGTCGTATTGATCCTGTTTCTGCTGGCTTTTATGCTCATTCGCAGTCTGCGATATGCTCGTCCACTGGAACCGGTCGCCATGGTCGAAGCCATTGAAGTTGACACCGAAAAGATCGCTCAACATCTGGCAGGCGCGCTGCGTTTCCCGACAATCAGTGTGGTGGATAAGAACGTATCCGGTTATATCCCTTTTCTCGATCAACAGCGCTATCTCGAACAGACTTATCCCCTGGTGCATTCTCGCCTGCCGCGCCGGCGGATCATGGATTATGCCCTGCTGTATACCTGGTCGGGATCGGATACCAGCCTGGATCCCATAGTCTTGATGGCTCACCAGGATGTCGTCCCGGTCGAAGAGGAAGCCCTTACAGAATGGGAGCACCCGCCTTTTGATGGGGTGGTGGACGATGAATTTATCTGGGGGCGCGGCGCATTGGACATAAAATCTCAGATGATCGCCATCCTGGACGCGGTGGAGCACTTGCTGGCAGAGGGCTTTAAACCCGAACGCACCATATACCTGGCCTTTGGACACGACGAAGAGATCGGCGGGCACGGCGCCAAAGAAATTGCCAATTTCCTCAATGACCAGGGCATTCATCCCGCGGCGGTGCTGGATGAAGGGGGCAGCCTGATCGAAGGAGTATTGCCCGGGATAACGGAGCCGGTGGGGTTGATCGGGATCGCGGAGAAAGGTTTTATGACCCTGCGCCTGACCGTAGAAGCCACGCCAGGGCATTCGTCCACCCCGCCCCGAGAAACGGCCATCGGTATTTTGGCCAAGGCCCTGGCTTTTGTGGAAGCCGCGCCGCAGCCGACGAACCTGGCGCCGGCGCAAATGCTGTTTCGCGGGTTAGGGCCGGTGCTGCCTTTCAGCATGCAGTTTGCACTGGCAAACTTATGGCTGTTCCGCGGCGTGGTACGAAAAAACCTGGAAAAATCCCCGCCGACCTACGCCATGATCCATACCACCAGCGCACCTACCATTATCAAAGCCGGCGTCAAGGAAAACGTGCTGCCTTCCAAGGCGACTGCCCTGGTTAACTTCCGCCTGATGCCCGGCGATACGATCGCCACGGTTTGCGAACGAGTCCGGAAAATTATCGATGACGAACGGGTCAAATTTGAGCCGCTGCCGGGGTTCGTGTCTGAGCCTTCTTCTTTCTCAAGCGTCGACAGCCTGCCCTACCAGGCACTCGCCCGCACCATCCGCGAGATGTTCGACGGGGTGGTTGTCGCTCCCATGCTGGTGCTGGGCGGAACCGATGGGCGCAACTATCACCCAATCTGCGATAACGTTTACCGTTTCAGCCCGATGATCCTCAACAACGAAGATCGCAAACGGGTCCATGGCAATAATGAACGTATGGGGGTCGATGCGATGGCATTGATGGTGCAATTTTTCGCCAGGCTGATCCAGGTTTGGGCCGGCCCAGAAGAACAATAATACGCAGGGGAATATTTGCCCGCTTCGCGGGCAAATATTCCCCAACAAAATCATTTATTTTCGGGTGACTGTGGCGCGCATCACAAAGCGGTCGACGGCGCCAAAACGATATTTATACTGTTCATCCCCCCGCATAAAATCAAACTCACTATGCTTCTGCTCGTTGGCCCACTGCAGCAGGTAGCCCAACAGCACCCAGCCCGGGGAAAACTCGAGCATGCTGCTGTCAAACCCTGAGTTGTAGACCCAGATGTGATTGAGATAATCAAAACACAGGTATCCGGCGGCTTTCTTTCCATTGATTTCCAGGAAGGCCAATACCAGGCATTCGCGCTCAAAGGCGCAGCGCGTGATCTCCATCATCGTATCCACCATGGTATCGGATCGGTCAAAAAAGGCAGCCTTTTCGGGGTCCGTGCGCATCATCGCCACAAAAGCCTGCATTTCTCCTTCCAACTGGGCCGGGTCGCGGGTGATATACCAGCGCACCTCATTCAACTCTTCCGCCCGGCGGATTTTTCGGCGAATTTCATGGCGTTGTTTCTTATCTATACCTGCCAGGTAGGCATCCCAATCGCCCGGCAGGGGGATATAAGGCGAATGCTGCAGTTTTTCTGAGAGATAAGGCCAGCCCAAAGCCGCCGCCGCCCGCTCCAACCCGGCCAGGGTGGGTGACGAATCGATGATATTGTACAGGTCCAGTACATCCCACTGCCCCACCTGGGGAGAAGCAAGAAATTGAAGCAGCCCGGTCAAAAATTCATCCAGGTCGGCCGGACTCACGATGATATCCAGATAATCCGATATTTCAACGCTGCCCAACAGCAGCAGGCTCAACCGCCCTTCAAGGTGTTTGGCTTTAAACAGCGGGGCAACTCCCACTAACTGCCCGGCGCGGCGGGCGGTTACCAGAACCAGCTCAGCCTGCGGCCACTCACCCCCGCCGCGGGTCTGCCACCAAGTGCGTAAAAACTCGTGGCGGATAAAAGGGACGTTGGTAATACTATGCTCGATCAAGGCGTTCCATTCAATTTCCAATTGCAGTGGAAAAGAAGTATGGAGTTGAAAATCCATGAATGCTCCCAAAGATGATTTTTTTACTGCTGAACCGGCCTTACCAGGCCGGTGTAATACTCCCGGTCGAATCCTGCCAGTAAGGCGCCCAGGTGAAGGCCAGTAATTGGATGTTGATGTCCGATTTGCGCGGCTTGATCATAATTGTATCCAGGCTTTCGGTCTGCGGATCGATTTTGGCAGTCAGGGCCGCAGTTTCTTCATTAAATTGGGCCTGCAGATCGGTCTGCAGCTTCTTAATGGCTTCTACGGTTTCATCTGCCCGGCCGATATCCTGGTTGGCAGCCGCCGTCCGGCTGACGCCGCGAGCAGCAGTAGCGGCCTTGCCCAGGGTGCTGGCCGAGAGCGCTTTGCGCCCGGTAAAGGCACTTAACAGCGTAGCCCCGAAAGATATCGCTGTCTGCAGCCCCTGCTGTTTGGCCTGGGCCGCTTCCCGGTCCTTGGCCTGTTCGGCGCGTCGTTGGCGCTCCTGCAGGGCCGCAAACTTGGGAGCATACTTTTTCCGCAGTGCTTCGGTGGCCTGGTCGCGCTGCTCGCGCGCTGCCAGCTGCAGACGCACGCGAAAATCACGTTCCGATTCGTCTGGTTTGGAAGACTGTTTGAGCGAAGGGCTGGAAAAAAGCTCGAGCGATTGGCTGCCGTACAACCAGCTGGAAAAATCCCGGTTCCAGGCCGCATAACTGCGTACATTCCCGGCTACAGCCGGCAGGCTGGGGAATTTCGCGCCCGCTTCAGGAGACTTCTCCAGGTCATTGGCAGCGACCTCCAATGCCTGGGCGTCATCCCAATTGACCGGGATGGCCTCATCCAGAATGGGAGTGATAAAAATCATATCCTTGGCAAGATTAACCTTGTTCTTGGTATCGATAAAACTAATTTTGGCCGTGCCTAACAGCCGGGGTTGGTAAACCAGGCTGCTGTTCGCCGCTCCTCGTCCGCGCAGCGGGATATAAAATTGGGGGATCTCCGGGGGCAGGGTCGGCGGGGTTCCTCGGGCGACCTGCGAGGCCGGGGCAGCTGCCGGGGCTGGTACTACAGGCGCGGCGGCGGTCATATCCGCCTGCGGCGCCGTGCGAACGGAGGCAGCCGGCGCAGCCGCCAGGCTCACCGCGGCGCTCTGGCGGTAAGGATCCATCAGGCGTTTGATCTGGTCGCGAGTCAGCGGCCCGCGTAAATAAGAGAGCGCCCAACGCGACTGGAAGACCACCGGCTGGTCTTCGTGAGTATTGTTCATCAGGAATACCCGGCTGCCCAGACCGGAGATGATTTGGTCCATATCTTTCCGATCAAACTGGCTGCCTGTGGCGGCGGCAGCCCCTTCCAACCCGTCCAGCAGGCGGGCCTTGTCTCGTTCGGTCTGCAAGCGGCCAATAAACCAGGTGCCTGTGTTGGAAAGCGCCTTGTAATCCAGATCGACCGGGTTCTGTGTCGCCAGCACCAATCCTACCCCATAGGCCCGGGCCTGTTTGAGCATGGTCATCAGCGGCAGTTTGGAAGGTGGGTTGCTGGTCGGCGGCAGGTAGCCAAACACTTCATCCATATACACGATCGCCCGCAGGCTGGTAGTCCCGGATTGAGTGCGCATCCACCCCAGGATCTGGTTCATCAGCAAGGAGACAAAGAACATGCGTTCCAGAGTCGCCTAAATGTGCGATTGAGAATATCGCGATGCGCGGTTTGCCGGCGGGCGTGTAAAGGATTTCACCAATATCCAGGGGAGCGCCCTCCAACCAGGCGGAAAAGCCCGGCGAAGCCAATAAGTTATTCAAGGCCAGCACCAGCCCAAAGCGGTCTTTGGCCGGATAGAAAGACTCGAGTTCCAACACGCCAATACGGCTGACCGGCGGGGATTGCACCTGTTGGATCAGGGACCCCAGATCAAGGTCCACCCCCTGGCGCCAGGCGGTATCGATCAAGGTCGAAAGCAAGACGTGCTCGCGGCTCTGAATCGGGTCGGCCTCGATCCCAACCAGGCCCAGCAAGCTGTTGACCACCGTGCTGACCCGGTCGCGCATCAGATCGCGGTCGTCGATGATCACCGGATCGGGAGCCGCAAATGACTTGAGGATCGACACCGGCAGCCCGGAACTGGAACCGGGGGTATAAATGGCAAATTCAGCGGCATCGCGCAAGCGCTGGATGCGGCTGCCGTCCTGTCCCCAATCAGCCAGGCCTTTGCGCCAGGTGTCGGCCTGACTGGCGGCATAATCCTGCGGCGACATACCCTTCTGGCGGGCGTCATCCTGGTTGATCCACGGCAAGAAATCTTCGCCGCGCAGCTGCGGGAAGGTCAACAGCAGGTTGCTCAGGTCGCCTTTGGGGTCAATCAAGATCGCGGGCACATTATCGATCGCGGCTTCTTCAATCAATGACAGGCACAATCCGGTTTTACCGCTGCCGGTCATACCCACACATACGGCGTGCGTCACCAGGTCTTTGGCATCGTAGAGCAAAAGCGCATCCGCGGCTTTTTTCTGCGCCATGTCGTATTCACGTCCCAGGTAAAAGACCCCTAACTTCTCATAATTTTCCATTTTGCATCCTCCTTATGTGGGTGTGTGAACGATCCCAGGTTGATTATCTTGCCGATTAATTTTATCTCATTCCGGGCCAATTACAAACTGATTACCCAATCCTATAGACGCACGCTGGGGTTAGGGTGGATAAAAAAATCGGGGCGACTTTCAGCATCAAGATGCCGAAAGTCGCCCCGAAGCACTTGTTCTTTTTTCCTATCCGAGCAGGGATAAGGAGAATGGGGCTGGCGCCGCAGCAGGATGATCCTGCGAACGGACCAAAACGATATCTTATTCTTTCTTTTCCAGCTCTTCCAGGGCTTTTTCATCCTGGCGCAGGTTGCGGAAACGCACCGCCAGGCTGACCAAATATAACGCGATGACCCCAAATATGACGGAATAGCCAAGGATCATAAAATTAATGGTATCAGGTGTTACGTCCATTGTGTTCTCCTACTCAACCAGTTTCAACTTGCGGGTCTCGACTTCGTCCGCCAGCCGGCCCAGGCGGTAGCGGTGCCAGTACAGGTCGGCGAAAAGGATCGAGAAGGTCAGCAGGCTGAACATAAATGTTTGGGTCATCTTGGGGGTCATGCTGAATGCACCGGTGGCCCCGGGGTCGCTGGATCCGATTACAACGGGATGGATTGTGTTCCACATGCGGATGGAAAAGAAGGTCAGGGGCACCGAAACGAAAGCGATGATGGCATATACGGCGCCAAAACGCGCCCGCCGTTCGGGGTCTTCGATCCCGGCCCGCAGCATCAAATAGGCGGCATAGGCCAGCTCCATAATGGTGGCAGTCGTCAGACGCGGATCCCAGGTCCACCAGGTATTCCAGGCCGGGTAAGCCCAGATCGAGCCGGTCACGATATTGACCAGCATGAAGACCAGTCCGATCTCAATTCCTGCCAGACCGGCGATGTCCCATTTGTGGTCGTGCGTGCGCAAATAGATAATTCCGGCGATCAGGGCTACCAGAAAGCCCAACATACCCGTCCAGCCGACGGAAACATGGAAGTAAAAGACGCGCTGCACAGCTCCCATGGATTTTTCAAGCGGAGCGTACAAAAAGACCAATAAACTGGCGGCGACCAGGAATATTACCGTCACCACATCCAGGATAGTCAACCAGCGAGATTTTGTATACGACATCATGCACCTCACATACGTACGTACCCTGCGGCACGCTGAATGGATTATTCCTCTACTACATAATCAAAAACCATAAATGCGACAGCGGTAAAAATTACATCATACACCAGCAGAATGTTGACCCAGGGCGCAATATCAATCCACTGGGAAGCATCCAGAAAACCGCCCGAGGCTTTGACCGCCGCCACCAGCACCGGGATCGCCACCGGGAACAACAGGATCGGCAGCAGCACATCCCGGGTGCGTGCCTGCACCGCCATGGTCGCCAGGAGGGTGCCCACGGCCACATATCCCCAGGAACCCATCAGGATCACCAACAGCAGACCGGGATTAAACAGGTTGACATTGTAAAGAATCGAGTAAATCGGCAGGACAATGGCCGCTACGGTCAGCATGAAGGCCAGGTTTGAGAGCAGCTTGCCAAAATAGATCGCCGTGCGATCGACCGGGGCTAACAGCAAGCCATCCAAACAGCCGCGGTCTTTTTCAACCGCCATCGACCGGTTCAAACCCAATGTTCCGGCGAAGGTAAAAGTAGCCCACAAGATCCCGGAAGACAGGCTGGCCCGGGTTTTCGGGTCCAGTTCCAGGGCAAAATTGAAGATAAAAATAACCAAAAGGGCAAAAACCAGCATGGCCGAAACTACTTCCCGTGAGCGCCATTCCGCCGCCAGGTCTTTCCAGGCGACGGCCAATATAGCGCGCAAGAAAGGGGTTACTGTTTCTTTAAACCCGGCTTTTTCCTGGGATTTTAACACCTTGTCCTTGGCAGGCAGGACCGGAGCTGCAGTTTCTTCTTTCATGCCGGCTCCTTTTCCGCCACAGAGTTCGCCAGGGTGCTGCGGTAAAATGTCAGCAGGCCATCCGCGGGCAGGTCGGCGCGTTGGATGGAGTTCTGGATGCGTCCCCGGCTCAGCACATCGAAGCGCGAGGCCAGATCCGAAACGCGGGATAAATCGTGAGAAGTCATCACCAGCGTTCGCCCGCGGGCAGCCACTTGCAGCAGCACCGTATCCAGCATATCGCAGGCGTCTTGATCCAACCCGGTATGGGGTTCATCGAGCAGCAGCACTTCGGGGTCATGCAGAACCGACCGGCCGATCGCCAGCCGCTGTTGCATGCCGCGCGAAAAAGTACGAACCAGGTCCCGGCGGCGGTTTGCCAGGCCGACCAATTCCAGGATCTCACTCACCCGCCGCTCAAAATGATCGATAGCGTACATGCGCGAGTAAAAGGTTAGATTCTCTTCGGCCGAAAGATCGCCATAAAGTAAAGGCTGGTGCGAAACCACGCCCAGCTTGCGGCGTACCGCTGCCGCCTGATGGGGCAGAGAAAAACCCGCGATCTGCACGTTGCCCATAGTCTGGCGCGAGAGGGAAGACAGGATGCGCAAGAAGGTCGTCTTGCCGGCGCCATTAGGGCCCAACAGGGCGACAAACTCACCCTGCGCAACCTGGAAATCGAGGTTGCGCAGGATGGTCTTTGGGCCAAAACGTTTGATCAGGTGGGTAACTTCAATCATAAAAGGTCAATTCGCCAGGCCGGCTATCCTTCCCTGGTTTTTCGCAGGCGTTCCTTCAAGTCTGCCCGGCGCTGCTGGTAAGCCGTTTCGGGCAGCTCGCCGGCCTGGTAGAGATCATCCAGGGCGACGATCGCATCCAGCAGTGCCTCGGGGCTGTCTACCACTTCATCCGACATTGCCAGTTCTTCTTCCCCTTCCATCACCGCGACCAGGTTGTTACGCCGCCGCTGGCGGTAGAGCCAGATACCGGCTGCGATCAACACCACGCCAAATACACCAATGGCGATGACCATTTCGTTGGTACCGCCCAATGCGCCCGGGGTACCCGCCGGGACGTTCCCCGACGGCTGGCCGGTAAGGGTCATATCCAACGTGCTGCCCTTGGCCAGGCTGTTGGCGGTGAAAAGCTGGATACTGGTGCCGCTCACATCCCGCTGACCGGCCGAAACCAGTTGGGCGCTTTTCAAGGAGACGCCGCCCGAAGGGACCATCACCACGGCCGATTCAACCGGTATGGTCACCGGGATCGATAACGTCTGCGTACCGGCATAAGTCATGGTATAGCCAAAAAGCACCTGAACCTGTTCATTGGGATGGACGGGGGTCAGATCGCCAAACCCCTGGGTGGTTTGAACATAGCGCCCGCCTAACGCGCCATCCTGGAAGGATAGATTCTCCGCGCCTTGCGGGATGCTAAACTCTACCACGGGAGTTTTGCTATCGGTGGGGACCACCGCTTTGGTGCCCGGATTCGTAATGATAAACAATTCGGCTACCTGAACCATACCCGGCTCGGAAAAATCAAAAAACACATGCATACGTTGCACAGAAAGCCCGGTTGCATCGTTGGTCACGTCGGTCAGGGTGATCGGCAGGCTGGCTACCTGCCCGGCGGTCAAATCCGCGGCATGCAGCGGTGCAGAATCAAATGGCACATTCTGGTAGGTAACCGTTGCCAGAAAAGCCCTCCCGCTGATCACTTCGACGCTGTCAAAGCGATAGCTGCCGTCCGCCTGGACATCTGCCGTGTTTGACCAGGTAGGAGTCATATTATCGTACCCCTGCAGGGCTACTTTCAACCCCGCGGGCAGCGCTCCACCGGTAGTGCCGGTCACCGTGCCGGTGATGGAAACGGTGAAGGGAGCTACCGTTGCCTGGCCCGAAGGTGTGCCCTGAGTAGTGTCAGGGTTTCCCAGGGCAGCCACATCTGCGGTCGCGGCGGGTGTGGTGGATCCAGCCGTCACAGCAGTTGTAGCGGCGGGGGTGGATTGTGCAGCGGTGTCCGCCGTAGCAGCCGGTGTCGCAGATTGAGCCGATGTATCCGCCGTGGCGGCGGAGGTGGCGGATTGAGCCGCGGTATCCGGTGTCGCGCCAGAAGCCGCCGTTTGCGAAGAGGAACTGCTGGCAAAAGAAAAGGTGCGGATATAGTCAGCCAGCGCCCAGATCTGGTCGGGGCTGAATTGGCTGGCATAAGCGGGCATCGACGGCGCGACCCCGGTATTAATCACCTGCACCAGATCGTTCGCCGAACGCTGGTCAAGCTTGCCTGGAGCGCTCCAATCCGAAATATTTGCGGAACCATCTCCGTGTCCGGTGGGGCCGTGGCAGGAAGAGCAGGTCTGGTCGTAGATTTGTTTGCCCTGCTGGAGGGAATCCGGAGTCGTGCTCAGGGTCAAGACGTAGGCAATCACATCCCAACGCTGGCGGTCATTTAAACCTTTAAACGGCGGCATGCCGTTTTCCATCTTGCCGTTGGTGACGATATTGTACCAATCCGCCGGACGAGCAGTGCGCGCGAGCGTGGTGCTGCCAATCGCCGGGATTGGAAGACCAAGCTTGGCGGCCTGGGGACCATCTCCCAGCCCTTTTTCACCATGGCAGGGCAGACACTTTTCGACGTAGCTGGCTGCCCCCTGAACGGGATCCGGGGGAAGCAGGGGTTGAACAGAAACTGAAACCGGGGCGGTCTGGGGTGGGGTAGGGGATTGGTAGTTTGGCGGCGGAGTCACATCTCCAGCCAGAGATACCCCACAGGCAGAGAGCAGTAAGGTCAGGAAAAAACTTAAAATCAACAACTTTTTTGGCATAAAAAGACCTGTAACCATAATTTTATTCCGGGCTTCAACCCAGACTCACAGAATCGCGCCGCAGCGCGAACAAAATTTATCAGATTTTGCAACCGGTCTGCCGCATTTGGGGCAAAAGCCGCCTGCTTTTTCTTGACGAGCCTGGCGGCGAGCAGCCACCAAGGCCTCGATATCATCTTCACCTGCCGCCGGCGCGCGGCGCACGCCGACCGGGGCCGGAAAACCAGCCGCTACGGCTTCGGGCTGGTGGGCAAGCTTAACCATTGCATCCGCGCGGCGCGCGGCAACCACCGCCTCCAGGCGAGATTCTGCGCTGGAGGTTGCGGTAGTACCTGTCAGATCATCCAACTGGCGCAGCACCGCCGCCCCATTGGTGAGCAGTTCGGTGCGCTGCAAGGGATAGTTTTCGGCCGGGATCTTCCCCAGGGTGAAATCAAATTCTAGATCCTGTAAAGCCACCAGAATGCGGTCACGCTCGGCTAATAAGGACGAACGACGGATTTCACTTTCTTCTGCAGCCGGACGAATCAATTCTTCGGTGGCGCTGTGCCGGTTGACGAACGGGCGGCTGATAAACACGCCAACTAACAGGGCCACTGCCAGGATCAAAAATATCGAAGGAACATCCATCCAAAACTCCTACACAAAAATACTTCAAATTGCGCAAAACCCTCATGAAAAAGATGCTCCAGCACCCTTCCCAGGATTTTTCGGGCAGGCTCTACTTCAATTTATCGATCATCACTTGTAATTCCATGGCGGAAGAGAACGGGCCAATCTTAAAATCGGCCAGGCGCCCATCCTTACCAATAAAATACGTTTCGGGAACACCCTTGATGCGGAAGAGCTGCGAAATGGACGTGCGCAGATCTGGTCCATTGGCGTATGTAATCTGGTACTGCTGCAGGTAGCTTTTCGCTTCTGGTTCGGTATCCACCCAATCTACCCCCAGGAAGACTACCTGGCCGGCGTCCTTGTTATCCAGCCAGACCTGCTGCATATCCGCGGCTTCCTGACTGCAAGGCACACACCAGGAGGCCCAGAAATTAACCACCACCACCTTACCGGCCAGATCGTCCAACTTGACCTGTTTTCCGTCAAATGTGGAAAGGGTAAACGGCGGAACCAGGTCGCCAACCTGAATAGGCGGCTGTTGAGCCCGGTTAAGTCCCCAGGCGATCAGTGCCAGGAATATTATCAATACAGCAAAGGCCGCCACGATTACCCAGGCTGGTAAACCACGGGCACGGCTCTCGCTTTCAGCGACGGCAGAATTATCGACGGTCTTTTCCATTCATCAACCTCTCAATCTTGAACCATTTCCAACAAGCAAGAGAATAAAGGGGATTATTTTCTATTCTTCAGTTCTTCTTCAATGCGCTTGAGATAAGGATCGTCAGGCGCCGGCGAGGCAGCAATGATCGCGCTCGCTTTCGCCAGCGGTTTGCGGTTCTTCAAAACACGAAACACGAGATACACGCCGCCCAGGAAAAAAACCGGGGGCAAGATATAAACCAACAAGTTTAAACCCTGAGCGGGGGGTTCAGACAGCACCCGGTCGCCGTATTGGGCGGCAAAATACTGCTTGATTTGCTCTTTGGTATAGCCTTGTGACAGCTTCAGACGGATCAGGTCGCGCCATTGGGCGCAGGCCTGCGTCGGGCAAACGTCCAGCGGGATATTTTCGCATACCGGACAGTACAGTTCATGGGCAACAGCGTTGACTTCGTCATCCGAGGGCTGACTGGTTTGAGCAAGGCCGGTGATGGCGATTACAGCGAACGCGGCCAGCGCCAACAACAGAGCAAACATAGTTCGACGATATTTCATTTGATTTTCAGCCAATCCTTCAACTACTTACTGATCAGGGCGGCACCTGCGCCAAATTAAGCCAGGCGCCGCCCGATCAAAACGAGGTTAGATATTGCTTGCCACAGCCCGAGCCGGTACTTTCGCCCTGGCCAATTCAGGATCACGGTCAGGCCAGGCGGCTACCGACGTTCCCAGGATGAAGACAAATCCACCGATCCACAACCAGTAAACTAACGGGTTGTCATAGATCTTGAAAGTTGCACCCATCGCGGAAATCGGCTGCCAGTCTACCAGCAGCACGTACAGGTCATCCTGCGGGGTCGAGCGCACGCCAGGGATAGTCATCGGCTGCTGCGATTCATAATAATAATCGCGCCGGGGGTACAGGTTTTGGATAAACTGGCCGTTTTTGCTGACCGCTACCACCGCCCGCGCCACGCCCCGCCCATCCGGCAGGTCGAATTCGTCCAATTGTTTATAGGTCAGGGTATACCCGGCTACATTCAGCTGGCCGCCTTGAGGGATGGTGCCCTGGGTCTCCGTCTGGAACATATCGATGCCGATCACACCCAGCGCCATGAGAATCACACCCAGGTGAATGATATAACCGCCATAACGCCGGCGGTTGCGCCCGGCAAGGCGATAAAGCGCCAGGACGACATTCTCGCGGGTTGCCTTGTGGCGCGCCCAAACCGCACGCGTGTACTCATACACAGTGACCACCCCGGTGAAACCGCACAGCCAGAAAGCCAGCAAGGCCAACGGGTTGGTGACACCGCTGTAGATCACCGCCGCCAGGATGACCAGCGATGCCAGGAAAGGTTTCCAGATGGCGCGGCCGTAGGTTTTGATCGTCGATAGGCCCCAGGCCGAAAGCGGGGCAACACCCATCAAGAAGATCAGCCCGGCGAACAGCGGGCCGGTCGCCCGATTATAGAACGGCGGCCCTACGGTCACTTTTTGACCGGTGAACAACTCCGAGATCAGGGGATAGATCACGCCCCAGAAGCACACGATCAGGATGCCCATAAACAGCAAATTGTTGATTAAAAACAGGGCTTCACGCGACAGCACTGAGGTCATGTGCCCCTCTGATCGCAGCGCACCCCAGCGGTGCAGCAGCATACCGAGGGAGATCGTGAACGTAATCCCAATAAAGGTGAAAAACATTGGGCCGATGGCGCTTTGGGCGAAGGCATGCACCGAGGAAAGCACACCGGAGCGGGTCAGGAATGTGCCAAAGATGACCAGTGAATAGGTCAAAATGATCAAAATCATATTCCAGCGCTTAAACAAGCCGCGTTTTTCCTGAATCATTACAGAGTGCAGGAAGGCGGTGCCGCTCAACCAGGGCATGAAAGCAGCAATTTCTACCGGGTCCCAGCCCCAGTAGCCTCCCCACCCCAGCACGTCATATGCCCAGCGCGAGCCAAGCAGCAGACCTAACGAAAGAAACAGCCAGGCGATCAACGTCCAGCGCCGGGTCAAACGGATCCAACGGTCGTCGGTACGCCCGGTCATCAAAGCCGCGAAGGCGAATGCAAACGGGATCACGAAGGATACAAAACCCAGGTAAAGCATGGGCGGGTGAATAATCATGCCCGGATGGCGCAGCAGCGGGTTAAGCCCGCGCCCATCGGAAGGAGCAACCGCCACCGATCCGGCGGGAGCAAACATCATCGACGCCTGGGTGCCGTCCGGCAGGGTATAGAAGCGATTGAATGGATTCTCAAAAAAGATGCTCAGGCTCAGGAAGAAAGCCAGGGTGACCAGCGCCACGACCACCACCCAGGGCAAAAACTCCTTGTCACGGTCCCAGCGTTTGAAAGTAACTGCAGTGGCAAACGCCGACATCAACCAGGACCAGAAAATTAAGGAGCCTGCCTGCCCGCCCCATAAGGCGGTCATCCTCAAGTAGAGCGGCATGCTCGAACTGGTCACGTTGTAGACAAATTCCATCCGGTAATCGCCCGTAAGCAGGGAATACTCCAGCGTGATCACCACGATCGTGATCAGCGGAAAGGTAAGCAGCATGGTTGAGCGGGCGCTCTCCACCCAGGCTGCGCGGTTGCGTAATCCACCATATATTGCCGCACCTACCCCATAAAGTGACGCCAGGAAGGTGAGCACTAATACACCAAATCCAAAATCGGCTACCATATAAACACTCCTTTGAAAAAAGGAAACAGCTCGTCGAGGATAAACAAAAAACCACGGTTATCCGCCAGTTGCGCCGGCGGATAACCGCTTAACTGATTTATAGGCGAGCGAGAAATTTCAAGAGGGGTAATTTCTTCACTGTGCCTGTGCTTGAACCTGTGCGGGTACAGCGTCTTCATATTTCGTGGGACACTTTAACAACAGTTCGTTGGCAGTGAAAGTACCATCAGCACTGTACTTTCCGGTCATAATCGCCTGGGCCTGATCTTTCAGAAGGTCCGGCTTGACGCCGTTATAAACCACGTTCATGCGCGGCAGGTTGTTATCCATCACCGCTGCCTTGAGCACCGCCGCCAGACCACCCCGGGCATCGATGACGTTGTTATCGTTGGGGATATTGGCCACGGTGAAAGAAAGGGTCAGGGTTTGTGCGTCATATTTGATGGAATCACCGATGACTGCGCCGGAAATGCGCACATCTTTTCCCACCACTTCTGTTTTTCGTGCTTGAAGCTCTTCAATGGTCAAGAAGTACTGAGAACTTGCCTGGGTTGATGAAACAATCAAATACACCACCGCAGCAATGATCAGCAAACCGCCAACCAAAAATTTTGCATTTCGCATGGTAAAGCTACCTCCAATGAGAGTGATCACACTTTGTGATTTTTGATACAACGTGAGAAGCTATACGCTATTTTGTCACATCTACATTAATCACATCTGAGAAAGCTAACAATGTTGCATGAGAGGATCGTCCTGAATTTAGATGATCTTTATCTTATTGGCGATTATAACATTTAAATAAAGAATGGACGGCTAAGAGCCGTCCATTCTGGTTGGTTTTTAGATAAAGCTATTAATTACTTTAAACGTGTAAAATCAAGCGTTTGGGGCTGTCCGCTGGTGGCATCCGCACCCAAATGCAGGGTCAAGGTATCGCCGGTGATCGAAAATGGGATCGGCTGCTGCGGTGTGGTCGCGCCTGGCACGAGGAATGTGATGCTGTTATCGTCCACAAATTGAAAACCGATCTCCTGGGTGGCGCCCTGGGCGGTCTGCCGCATGTGCCCATCCATGGTGAATTCCAGAGTCAAACCCTGCGCCTGATTATCCCACCTGCCAATCAGCGCATTGCGGGATGCCACAGAGCAAGCCGTAAACAACAATGAAAAAATTATCATCGCCAGTAGAAAGCGGGGGAATCGTTTCATAAGTTGAAAGACCTTTCATATGCTGGAGTTGTCCCCATTATAAGTCAGATATCAGGGGAACGCAAACCTATAATTCCTTTTGGGACAGCCCCACAACCAGTTTACTTAAACAGGTTCAGGAGGCCGAACCCACCGTAAGCGACGATAGCTGCACCGACCAGGGTTGAGAGCACCGTCGTCCAGACATAACGCCACAAGGGCACGTGCATGATGCCGCTGAACACGCTGATGAACTTGGCGCCATAGCCCGGCAGAATGCGCGCCAGAATCAGAAATGGCACGGAATCAGCCGGGAATTTTCCCAGGCCGAAGGGCAGCTTTTGCCGGCGCTTTTCGAAATCGGAAACATCCCCGATCTTTAATCCGATATAATACTCCACCAGGGCAGACAGCAGGTTGCCCAAAGTGGCGACAATAGTGATATAGAAAGGACCGTAGAGGGCGCTGAGCAGCACAGTGAGGGGTTCCGAGGGGATCGGGGAGGCGCCCAACAGCCCGTAAAGCCCAACGCTGATCACGAGACCGATCTTGCCGCTCTTCAACAGAAACGCCCGGATGATGTCCAGATTCCGCGAGAGGATCAGGATTATGATCATGACAATCACCAGGACGGTGACCAAAACCACCGCCATCTTCGTCCGGTCGATTTTTGTCTTTCTTATTATCTCTGCCATGGCAGGACTGACCTGTGGCAGATTCAATTTGGGCGGAATAAATTTTTTCAATTCAACCTTTAGCCGGATGAGCGTCTATTGGTTTAATTATAGCGCCTCTCATGCATTAGCTGGTATGGGAGCGCAATATCATAAGCTATGATTAAAAAGTCGGATAAATAAGCCTCTTACCAAATCATCCTGTCGTTTATAATGGATTCTAGACTACTTTTACGGAGCTGTCATGCCAACTGCCACTTACACCTTTCCAGCCGGTTTTCTTTGGGGCACTGCCACTTCCGCCTTCCAGGTAGAAGGGAACTCCCCCGCCAGCAACTGGACCGCCTGGACAAACGAACCAGGGCGGATCCTGCAGGGAATGAAACCCGGCCTGGCTTGTGATTGGTGGGGAGGGCGTTGGAAAGAAGATTTTGACCGGGCGGCGGAAAGCGGACAAAATGCCCACCGGCTTTCGGTGGATTGGGCGCGCATCCAGCCGGCTGAAGATCGGTGGAATGAAGACGCCCTGGATTATTACCGCCAGATCGTGCGCGGGGCGGTTGAACGCGGTCTGCTTCCTATGGTCACCCTGCATCATTTCAGTGACCCGCTGTGGTTGAGCGAACAAGGCGGTTGGGCCAACCCGAAGTCCCCGCAGTACTTTGAGGCTTTCGTGCGCAAAACGGTGGAGGCCCTCAAGGAATACGTTTCGCTGTGGGTGACGATCAATGAGCCCAATATCTACTACTTCAGCGGCTATTTAACCGGTGAATTCCCGCCTGGCCATCACGGCGACCTGGAATCAACCTTTCAGGTGCTGTGCAATATGCTGCGCGGGCACGCGGCTGCCTACCGCACGATCCATGAGATCCAAAAAAATGCCCGGGTTGGTTTCGCCCATCACCACCGCCCGCTGCGTGCGGCGCGCAGTTGGATGCCGTTCGACCAGCTGATCGCCCATCTCGGACCGCAGGTGATGAACGCCTTTCCCCTCGCTCTCAAGGATGGCAAAGTGCGGTTCCTGTTAAAACAGGCCAGCCTGCCCGAAGTTGCTCACACCCAGGATTTCTTCGGGCTGAATTATTACGCGATCAACTTATTGAAGTTTGTGCTTAACCCGGCGGATAATTTTATTAAAACCAGTTTTCCCGCGGGGGCAGAAATGAGCGGCACCGGCTTCCTGGCGAACCTGCCGGAAGGGTTATTCGAGTCGTTTCGTTGGGCCCGCCAGTTCAACATTCCCATCCTGGTCACTGAAAATGGGATTGAAGACTCCGATGACGACCTGCGCCAGCGCTACCTGGTAGAACATGTCCACCAGATGTGGCGGGCGGTCACTTACAGTTGGCCGGTCAAAGGCTATTTTCACTGGAGCCAGATCGATAATTTCGAGTGGGAGCGGGGTTGGACGCAGCGTTTTGGCCTGTGGGGCCTGAATACCGAGACTCAGGCTCGTATCCGGCGAAAAAGCGTGGATATCTATGCCGAAATCTGCCGGACTAACGGCATCTCATCGGAAATGGTAAAAAAATACGTGCCTGCCCTGACCGGCAAATTATTCCCCGGATAAGATTCGCGGGCATCCCCGAACCATCAGATTGTTCTGCATCGGGAAATTGTGTAAAGGTTATTATGAACCACCTATCTGGCAAATTAATATTGGTCTTCACCCTGGTCTTTGGCCTGATTTTATCTGCTTGCAGCGCAGCCCCGGCAGTAACCAGCGGCGATGGTATCGTACGCGCCGTACTTTTCTGGACGCCTGGCTGCAGTTCCTGCGAGAAGGTGCTGCGCGACGTCATACCTCCACTTGAAACACGTTATGGTGGCCGCCTGCAGTTGCTCAAGGTTCCGCTTAACGACTTGAGCGAAGTCGACCGTCTGTACGCTTCGGCTGGGTTTTTCAAGATTAACAAAGGCGATATTCTGGTCCCCTTTGTGGTGATCGGCAACGATGTCCTTTCGGGTGAAACGGCGGTTGAGAATCAGCTCGACGAGAAGATCAAAGCCGGGATCGTCGACGGCGGTCTGCTGCAGCCAGCTTTGCCACCTCAACTGGCGGAACTGGCCGCCCGGCCAACCCCCACCGCGCGCGCCACTTTGCCCCCGTTTATTCAGGTCCCCGGAGCGGGAGTTCAGACCACAGCCTGCGCCCTGGATAACCCCTGCGTGATGACTGCTACGCCAGCTCCGTAATCTTCATTAATAGCCCGCCGTGTGGGCGGATGGTTACCAGCGGGTCGGGGACCACCTTACTCCCCGGCAGCAGCTCCAGGCGAAAACGCTGCGCTACCATCGCCAGGATTAAACGCGCCTCCGTCAGGGCAAAATGGTTGCCGATGCACAGGCGCGGACCGCCGCCGAAAGGGATATAAGCAAAACGTGGGCGCAGCCGGTTGGCGCCAGCGGCAAACCGCCCCGGATCGAAAGCCTCGGGTTCTGCCCAAACCTGCGGGTGGCGGTGTACGGCGTAGGGGCTGATGATAAACAGCGCACCGGGGAGCACATCCCGCCCATCCAGGCAGTCGGCTGCCAGCGATTTGCGCGTGATCAGCCAGGCCGGTGGGTAAAGACGCAGGGCTTCATCGAAAACCTGGCCGGTATAGGCCAATTCAGGCAGATCGGCAGAAGTTGGCAGGCGCCCACCCAAAACGCGTTCTACCTCCGCCCCCATGACGGCGGCGGCTTGCGGAGACTGCGCAAGCAGGTAAGAGGTCCAGGTCAGGGCGCTGGCAACGGTCTCATGCCCGGCAATCAACAGGGTGATCACCTCGTCGCGGAGCTGCCGGCGGCTCATCGCCTGCCCGTTATCGGGATCGCGCGCCTGCAAAAGCATACCTAACAGGTCGCCGCCAGGGCTGTCCGCTACCAGCCGGGCATCGATCAGGGCATAGACCGCCTCATCCAGCAGGCTCAGCGCCCGCTTGAAGCGCAGGTTGCGCGGCATGGGCACCCAATCTGGCGGGACAATCATCCGCCTGGCTTTATAAACGATATGATCCAGGCAGGTCAGCACCGCGCCGGTCAGGCTGTGTGCATCGCGGCTCAAGTCAATCCCAAACAGGGCTTTGCCCACCACTTCCAGCGTGACCTGCATCATGGCAGCGTCCACATCCACCACCGGCTGCCCACCGGCGAGGGCAGCCTTCCAGCGCGCCAGCATGGCCCGGACCGCCGGCACGACCACCTCATCCAACGCCTGTATCTTTGAACGGGAAAAGGCCGGCTGCTCCAGCCGCCGGTTGCGGAACCATAATTCGCCGTCGCTGGTCAAAAGCCCGCGCCCGGTGATCGTCGCCAGTGAGTTATATTGAATCGTATCCTTGGTATAGTTGCGGTGGTTATCCTGCAAAATATGTTTGATCGCGTCCGGCTGGTTGACCAGGTAAGCATGCGTGATCCCCAGGTCAAAATGCACCAGCTCGCCGTAACGCTGTGTGGTGCTTATGATAAAGCCCAGCGTATCCGATTGCATACGCAGTAAATGGGGCAGCAGTTCGCGGCCCGTGATCACGGGGATTGGTTCAGGCAACAGAAAGAGCCTCTTTTTTCAGTCTGCTCGGATAGTTCTGTTTTATTATAACGCCTGCAAAAAAAATTCCTCTCCTCCAGTGATGGAGGAGAGGAGGGTACGACCTCCCGATTGGGAGTCAGGGGAAGAAGTTGGTTACTGAATGATGTAAGTGATGTTGGCACTGGCAGTGATCAGCAGTTGACCAGCCGAGACCGGCACTGAACTGTCCGCCGTAGCGAAGCCACCCTTACCCGCATATACAGGTCCAGGTAGATTGTTCGCATTGACGCTCATGTTCTGGATCGAGCCGAGGACTACGCCGGCGGCAGAGGCAATTTCTGTGGCCTGGTTCTGCGCGTCCTGGATGGCTTGCTTGCGTGCTTCAGCCATGGCAGCGTCCTTGTTGGCGACATCAAACTGCACGTTGTTGATGTTATTCGCGCCCGAGCTGACGACCGTGTCGAGCAAACTACCCAACTTTTGCAGGTCGCGCACGGTCACAGTGACCGTATTATCGACCACGTACACCGTGACCGGGGTAGTATCTGTGCTGCCCGGCTTGGGGGTTTGCTGCTGTGGGTAAACATTGAAAGCCGCGGTCTGAATATCCTTGGGATCCACACCCATATCGGTCAGCGCCTTTTGAATGGCCTGTGCCTGGGCATTGTTATCCTTGAGTGCTGCAGCCACGGTGGCGGCTTCACTGTGCACACCGATATTCACGTATGCAATATCAGGTACCAGGTACACTTTACCTTCACCGGATGCATTCAGCGTCCGGATATTTGTGTCAGTACCGGCAGCGGCTGCCGGAATAGCTGCGCAAGCTGACAGAGCAAAGATGGCTGCCAGTCCCATCACGATAAGAGTAATCTTGTGTTTCATGTTCATTTTGACCTCCGAGTTAAGTTTCTAAGATATAGACGACCGATAGGTTAAATAGTTCCCGGGTTTAAGAAAATTCGGGTTGGATCTGGTTCAAGAGCCAGATCCAACCCGACAGATTCTTAAAAACCTGCCTGCCTGATAAAGGCCGGCTTCAGGTCTATCTCAAGGCAGATAATGAACGTTAATTGCGCCAATGGCTGCGCTCACAGTCAGGTCAATCCCCGAGGAGTCGGTGTATGAAGGCGAACTGACCGTGTGCCCACTGAGCACAAAATCGGATGGTTGGGTGGTGCTGGTCAGGGCGCGCTCAAAGTAGATGCGCACCGGCGCGCTTTTGGGCAGCCAGATTTCGATCAGCCCGATGGCGGCCGAAATTTTGCCGTTGAAAGGGCCCTTATCCGGCAGGGTCAGCGATGTTTTACCGACCGCTGTCTCAACCGACAGGTTGGTGACCGTTAACCCCGTCAAATCCAGCATACTATCGCCTACTGCCATTTTGACATCGAGATCGTAGTCCGGTTTGGTGTTGAGATGCACGGTCCACAGTTCCTGCCCGGTGCTCGTAGAGAAAGGCACAAACCCGTTATACCCCCGCCCTTCCAGATTGAAACTGGCGATGCCGGTGGATACCGAGACATCCCTGGTCACATTCTCATTACTGTTCACCTGCAGCGCACCGCTGAGCAGGGTATCGCCCTCGGCGCCGGCGCTCAGATTAAGGTTGCCCACCGGCATGGAGATCATCCCACGGGCGGTATTAGCGCCGCTGAGGTTCAGGCTGACTTCTTCAGTGTTGTAGTTCGTGGTAAAAGAGGCGTTAACCACCAACCAGAAAATACCGCCGGTAACTGCCAGACCTACCAAAATACCGGCCAACGCCGACCAGGGGCGCCTTTTTCCGATCAAAAGATCCAAACCGACCGCCACGATAATCAGCGGCCACAGGCGCAGGATCAGGTCCCAGGCGCTGAGCGTCAAATAGCCCAGGTTGCCCAATAAAAAGAGCACTCCCAAACCGGTGACAACCGTGGCCCCGGTATATCCTTCACCGCGCCAGTAGCCATCCAATCCGGCAGCAATCAGGATCACCGGCCACAATTTTAGGATTATTTCCCATGTGCTGCCGGGCAGATTCCCCAGATTATTGACAAACAAGAGCACCCCGGCGGTGATCAACAACAGCGGCCAAAAAATACTGTGGCGGCGCCAGCTTTGCATAATTCCCTCCAATTTACTAACCCACCCTGGCAAGCCCCTCGCCTGCCAGGGTGGAGCGATCCGTTTTACTTCCGAAATGCACGGGTGAGCAGCAGCGCTCCCACGGCAATAATTAATACCGGCCACAACAACTGGTCGTTGAACCAGGCCAGCCAGGGGATATGCAGGTTCTGGACCAGATAGACCAGGCCAAGGACGACCAGGGCGATGCCGATGAACTGCACAGCGCGCGAATTGGGCTGCTGCACCATTTGCTGCATTTCCTGGCCCATCTGGTTGGCCCGCCGGCTGAATTCCTGGCTGGTCATATTGTTTTGCGTGTCTGGCATATCTTCACGTGGCATGACAATCCACAGGATAAAGTAGATCAGCACGCCGCTGCCGCCCGCCACGGTGAGTAGGACGAAGATCAGACGCACCAGGGTAGGGTCAATTGCGAAATATTTTGCCAAACCGCCGCACACACCGCCAATCATGTAATCACTATGGCTGCGAAAAAGTCGTTTTGTGGGTTCCATCGTTACATCCTTCTTTATTCTAAACACTGCGTTTTGCTAAAACTGTCCAGCCCACCATCACCAGGCCGGCGGCAATCAACAGGATGGGGAAAATGATCCCCGGCAGCGGACCGGCCGTAACACCCGTGATCACCGCCAATGCGCCCATCACTCCCGCCGGATACCAGGCCCAGGTGCGTGGTTTCTCACCCGGACCCACCAGCAATGCCACCAGGGCAAAGGTGACTGCCATCCCGCCGAACAGGATCATAACCGACCAGGATTCTGAAGATTGCGTCAGGACCAGAGCCGCCACCGAGACCATCACCCCACCCGGGATGATCGCCCACCAGCGGGTGCGGTCGGCAAAATAAACCAGCAAAAAACTGGCTCCAATACAGCCCAGAAAGATCGTGGCCAGAAACTCTTCCGGTTGAAAATTCATCGCGCCCAGCACGATCATTACCCCCAGGCCAAGCAATGTCAACCCCGGAATGACCGCCCACCAGTTGTTTTTCCGATCCTGAAAGAACGGTACCAGGAAACCGGCTCCGGCCCCACCAAAGATCAAGCCAAAGACAATTCCCCACAGAGTGCCCTCATAATGGACCTGGCCAAAGTTTTGCAGTAAGGCCAGCCCCCCCAGGAGCACCAATACGACACCTAAAATCGCACGCCAGGCTGTTTTCATTTTTTTCCTTCCTTGAATATCCGCTGGCAGGAACACCCCTGCCGGCGGGAAACTAGCGAATAGTGATACTCGCGACCCCGGTTTCCACATAGATTTCGGTCTTGTTAGCGGCCGTTTCATATCCGGGGGTTTCGTAACCGCTGCCCACTTTCGGGAAACGGTTCTGGTCGATTGACACGCCAGCCAGACCGCTTTGTACGTGGATGCGGCCGGCCACCCCTTGCGGCAGGCTGAGCTCAACAGAGGCCGCCCCGGAGTGGATGTTTACCCGCGTCTGTCCGGCCCTTGCCGGGAGCGTAACCGTCGACGAACTGGCCCCGGTCTTTATCAACAGATCGCTGACGAGCAGATCAGACAGATTCAGACGGGTCTCGCTGGCGCCGGTTTCTACTTCCAACTGAATGGGAATCTCGCGCGTCAGGGCAATATTCCAGCTGAAGCCCTGGTTGGAGTATCCGAAAGGCCAGACGACAAAATTTTGCATATTGGCGTTGCGCAGATCGAGGCGTGCCGAGGTACCGCTGCGCTCCAGGCGCTGCTCAACCCCGCCCATAAATGAACCGCTGAGCAGCTCACCTGTATTGATGGAAGGGTTAATTTCCAACCGGCCGGCCCCATGATGCAGTTGAATCCGGGCCTCGCGAATATCCGCCAGTGGGATATTGACCTGTTCATTTACCAGGTTCGTGCCGCCGGCCCCCCGGTGGCCCACCAGGAACCACACTCCCAGGCCGACCAGGACCAGCGGCCAGAAAATACCCCAGGCATCGAAACCAGGGATAAGCTGGTTGATCAACAGGAACACACCCAGAATGAGAATTAAACTGCCCCAAAAAATGCTTCCGCGTCTCATGGTTTACCTCTTGAACAGGCCTTCGACCAGAATAAGGAGCCCGGCTGCCACCAGCAAGAGCGGCCAATAAGCGCCCAGCCAGCTGAATGCGCCGAATAACGACCCAAACACCAGGAAGAGCACCACACCCACCAGCAAAGTGCGCAGCCCTTCGCGGAAGGCGTAGCGGCTGCGGCCGCCTAACAGGGCCGCGACCAGCATTCCCACCCCCACAAAAGCCGGGATGAGCCCCCAGGCATAAGACCAACTCGTCCAATCACCCGTCAGATTCTGGTAATATAGAATCCCGCCAATTCCTGATACGATACAGGCCGGGATGGCCATATCCGGCGCGCCCACCAGCAGTCCGATGAGCAATAAAAATGCTCCCACACCGATGACGATCCATGGCCAGGATAGAATTAATCCTAAACCGGGGATCAATTGGGTCGCCAGGAAAATGCCTCCCAGGACAATTAACACGACCCCTAAAGCCAGATTCGATCTTCTTTGCACATCCATTCTCCCTCCAAACATAAAAGCGGCAGATAAACTTTTTCCAGTCGTGCTGCTTGACCGGAAGCATTTATATTATATAGAAATCATGTACTGAATAAAATAACCAATGGGTGTACTCGGGGGGTGTATTTCTGATACTTGATGCACGCAAGATGCAAAATACCCGCTTTATCCAGCCCATTTCTTCCAATATGGCAGTATACGCAGTGCGTCATAAAAAGTTGCGCTGCCGGTCACTGCCCCCTGCTTGCACGCAGCAAAAAATTTTTACGGGTAAAATAAACTGGATCGCCCGGCGCGAGGAAACCACTCCAGGCCAGGCAGAAATTATTTTGGGAGAGATCGGCATGCCTCAGCCCTTCACAGATTTAGAACGCATCTTTCGCGCCGGCCTGGACCGGGCCGACCCGTACCACATGTTCATCGACCACCTCACCCTGCAAGGCAGCCTGTTAAAAGTTCAATTTGAAAATGAAAGTCTGACATTCGACCTGGCGCAGTTCACCCGCATCTTCGTCTTCGGAGCCGGCAAAGCCACGGCACGCATGGCCCAGGCGATCGAGACCATTCTGGGCAGCCGGATCAGCGACGGGCTGATCGCGGTGAAATATGGGTACACCGCGCCGCTTGACCGCGTCCGGCAGGTGGAAACAGCGCACCCCGTCCCGGACGAAAACAGCCTGCGGAGCGCGCGCGAGATCGCGGCGCTGTGCCGCACCTTCGACGAGAGGACGCTGGTGATTAACCTGATTTCGGGCGGCGGTTCGGCCTTATTTGACGGCCTGATCGAGTACGAAGATGGCGGCCGCAGGGTGGCCCTGACCCTGCAGGATTTGCAGCGCACCACCCAGGCACTGCTGGCTTGCGGGGCCGACATAACCGAGATCAACTGCCTGCGCAAGCATATATCCACGGTCAAAGGCGGGCGGTTCGTCGGCCTGCTATTCCCGGCGACCTCGGTTAACTTTATCCTGTCCGATGTAATCGGCGACCGGCTGGACGCGATCGCCTCGGGGCTGACCGTGCCAGATCGTTCGACCTTCGGTGAGGCCTGGGCAATCGTGCAAAAATACGGCATCGCCGGCCAGCTGCCGGAAGGCGTGCGGCGGGCGCTCGAATTGGGCGCAGCCGGCCAGATCGCCGAGACGCCCAAGCCCGGCGACCCGGCCTTCACCCGCACACATAACGTCTTGATCGGCACATTGTACAACTCGCTCCTGGCAGCTGCGGAACAGGCCCGCGCCCTGGGCTACCATCCCCTGGTGCTGTCTTCCCAATGGATCGGCGAGGCGTGCGAATTGGGCAAAATTCTGGCCGCTATGGCGCGCGACGTACACAAACACGGGCTGCTGGCTCCCCGCCCGGCCTGCCTGATCGGCGGGGGTGAAACCACCGTGACCCTGCGCGGTAGCGGCAAAGGTGGGCGCAACCAGGAAATGGCCCTGTCTTTCCTCAACGAGATGAGAAACGACCCCGCCACCGCCCCGGAAATCTATTTTCTGTCCGCTTCCACCGACGGCAGCGACGGGCCAACCGACGCAGCAGGGGCTTTCGCCTCATGGGACCTGGTCCAGCAGGCCCGGCAGCTGGCCCTCAATCCGGAAACCTACCTGCAGAACAACGATTCTTACCACTTTTTCCAGGCCCTGGATGCACTGTTAAAAACCGGCCCGACGGGCACCAATGTGTGTGACCTGCAAATAACCCTTATCCTGTAAGCATTTAAGTTAATTCTTTCTTGACTTTCAATAAAAATGTTTTATAATTCGGTTATCTCTTGGAATAATTATGTCAAACGAAACTCATCCATTTATCTGCATGTGTCCGAGGCGGGGACTGTAATCACCGCCTCTGTTCGTTGACAATAAACTGCCGTGTTTAGCGGCCAACAGGATCAGGCGGCGGACAGCAGCCCCGCATTTTTGTGAAAACAAAATCGGTGTTGCGGTCCGTTTTTGTTTAACCTGTTGGTCGTTTGCTTGAAAAGTAATAAGGTCGCCCCTTCAAGCATCCATATACAAGGAAACCGCAGCTCATTTTTATTTATCCCAGTAATTCTTTACCGGTTGGCTCTTAAAGGAGATCATTATGAAAATTGCACATGACGTCACCGAACTGATCGGGAACACTCCCCTGGTTCAATTGAACCGTTTATCCGCCGGCGCTGTTGCGACCGTGGTTGCCAAACTGGAATATTTCAACCCGGCGCACAGCGTCAAGGACCGCATCGGCGTATCGATGATCAATGCCGCCGAAAAAGACGGCAAACTCAAACCAGGCATGACCGTGGTGGAGCCGACCAGCGGCAACACCGGCATCGCCCTGGCGATGGTCTGCGCCGCCCGCGGATACAAGTGTACCCTGTACATGCCGGAGACGATGAGCAAAGAACGCCGCATTCTGCTGCGCGCGTACGGGGCCGAGCTGGTGCTCACCCCCGGGTCGGAAGGCATGAACGGCGCCATTCACCGCGCCGAAGAGCAGGTCGCCAGCGACCCATCAAAATATTTCATGCCGGACCAGTTCAAGAACCCAGCCAACCCCGAGATCCACCGCAAGACGACCGCCGAAGAAATCTGGCGCGACACCGACGGCAAGGTTGATTTCGTCGTGGCAGGCATTGGCACCGGCGGCACGATCACCGGCATCGGCGAAGTGCTCAAGTCGCGCAAGCCGTCCATCAAGATGATCGCGGTCGAACCGGACGCCTCCGCCATCCTATCCGGCGGGCCTAAGGGGCCGCATCCCATCCAGGGCATCGGCGCCGGGTTTGTGCCTGAAGTATTAAATACCCACATTTATGACGAGATCGTGCGCGTCAAAGCCGACGACGCCTTCGCCACGTCCCGCGCGGCTGCCGTCGAGGAAGGACTGCTGTTTGGCATTTCCTCCGGCGCAGCCACCTGGGCCGCCCTGCAAATCGCTCGCCGTCCTGAAAATGCCGGCAAGCTGATCGTGGTCATCATCCCTTCATTTGGCGAGCGCTACCTGAGCACGGCTTTGTATGCAGATCTGGCAAGTTAGGTTGCGAGGCAAGCATGTTTAAAACGATTAACAAAGATCTCAATGCGGTGATGAACCGCGACCCGGCGGCCAGGAATAAATTTGAAATTATTCTGACCTACCCCGGCCTGCATGCCCTTTGGTCGCACCGCGCGGCAAACTGGCTGTGGGTGCATAACGCCCGCCTGCTGGGCCGGATCCTTTCGCAAGTGACGCGTGCCGTAACAGGGATCGAGATCCATCCCGGGGCGAAGATCGGGGAGGGCTTCTTTATCGATCACGGCATGGGCGTGGTGATCGGCGAGACGGCTGAAATCGGGAATAACGTGACCCTCTACCATGGGGTAACCCTGGGCGGCACCAGCCTGGAGAAAGGCAAGCGCCACCCCACCCTGGATGATAACGTGGTGGTGGGCGCCGGGGCCAAAATTTTGGGCGCGATTGAGATCGGCGCCAACAGCCGGATCGGCGCCAATGCCGTGGTGGTCAAATCTGTCCCGGAAAATTCGGTGGTGGTAGGCGTCCCCGGGCAGGTGGTGCATCGCAGCAAGCCACAAATCGGCGAGCCCCAGCCCGACCTCAACCACGGCCAGATGCCGGATACGATCGGCGCCTCGCTGGTGGCGGTTATGTCGCGCCTGGAGCGCATCGAAAAAGAGCTGGCCCACCATTCCACCCACCCGGTGGTGGAATTGGAAACCGTGCTGGCGCATACCCACGATCATAACGGCGGGTCGAACGGCAATGGGAATGGCAACGGGAACGGTAAAAGTCACGTGCCTCACATCCCCGACCACGGCGTGTGGCGCGGCGAGGATTTTCAGATCTAGGCTTGTGTCTTTGCAAGATAAGCGGGATTTTCAAACATAAGTTTGAAAATCCCGCCTTTTTTATTCAAAACGCGCAAAATAAACGCCGCGAGGAAAAAACTCGCGGCGTTATTGATCGCTCATGGTCTCGGCCTGCGCACCTGGCCGATGACGACCAGCAGCAGCCCGGCCCCGCATATGGCGATGATCGCCGTACCGAGAGTTTTATGATCGAGGCTTTTCGCCTGCGGAAGATCGATCAATGGCGGCGTGGTGGCGGTAGCGGTTTCAGTCGGGGTGGCTGTGCTGGTGCGAGTGGCCGTGGGGGTACGGGTCGCGGTGGGGGTGTGCGTGGGCGGCAGCGGGGTAAGGGTGATCGTCGGTGTGAGGGAGGGGGTAAAGGAAGGCTTTATGATCAGCTTCTGACCGGCCCACAGCACGGAACTGCCGGTCATGCCGTTGCGCGCGCGCAGCTCATCGACTGTGATCCCATACGCAGTGGCGATCGTGATCAAGGCCTGCCCGTAGCCGACGGGATGGATCACTGCCCCATCCGGCTTGGCCGTCGAGGTTATAACCGGGACGATCAGCGGAACCGTAGGCGTAGGTGTGTAGACCACACCCGGTACGGCGGTCGGATTTGAATTGGTGTTGGCGGCGGGAACCTGTCCGGCGACATACGCAGTATCCAGGGTGTAATATACCACCCCATTCTTCTCGGTTACCCCGGCCCCGACATGCAGGTAAAGGGCGCTGGTCATCGTCTTCCAGTGGGCGGCATCCGCCCAGTATTGGTAAATGACCACATCTACCCCGGTTTGGTTGTTGGCGATGGCCACGTTTTCAGAAGTATAAATCGTGGCTCCGCCGCCAAATCCGGCCGCCATGTCGCGTTGAACCGGAGTCGTCCCGCCCGCGCCGATGTGCGACCAGGTACCGAGCGTGGACTGGTAATCCGAATGACCCTGGGCAGCGCGCATCAATGTAGCTTCTACAATTAACGGCGGCAGGCCTTTCGATGCGCGCAGCGCCTGGACGGCAGCGATCAAATCCGCTGCCGAGGGCGCGGCCTGAACGGGTTGGGGAGGGGTGAGATTGGTGAGCGCAAGGACGAGAAGGAATACCGCGAAAATCGTGGCTCGTGTTTTTCTGTTCATTTATCCATATTATAACCCATGGGTCAAGCGCTTTTTTAATGCTGCTCTCATTTCGGGCGCGGCGGACCCTGGCGCAAGCGCGCCAATCTCTCCTCTCCGGAAACGTCATTCAGGCTTTCCATCCACCAAGTCGCCCCGGCTTCCACCCATGGGGTGAGTTTACCTTCGATTTGGGCCAGGTCCAGGCCGACCGTCCTGCCCTCGACGATGATGTCGAAAGGTGTCTTCAGCACGCGGTTGGCGTCGACATAGGCTTTCATTTCACGCACATCGTCAGGGGTAAGCTCGCCTGGTTTGCCGTCCGGTTTGAATTTATTCGGGATCAACCCATCGCATTTCAACACGCGCTGCATGGATTTCTTACGCGGCCAGGCGCCCACCACCCAAAGCGGAATGCGCGGTTTTTGTACCGGTCGCGGCGGGTAATACTGTTCCGGCAGGGCGGTCAGATCCACGTGGTAGTGTTTGCCCTGGTAGTTGAACGGTTTGCCAGCATACAGCAGGGTCAGCAGGTCGATGCCTTCATCCAGCAGTTCAGCGCGGGTTTTGGTATCGGTGACCTCATCTTTAAAAGCCTGGTAGCCGTATATCAGCCAGCCAATGCCCAGCGACAGGATCACCCGCCCGTTGGACAGGTTATCCAAAGTTGCAGTCTGGCTGGCGACCTTCCAGGGGCGCATGCGCGGCAGCGGGCTGAGCATTGTTCCCAGTCGGATATGTTCGGTGCGCATCGCCGCTGCGGTCAGCGAAACCCAAACGTCAATTGACCAGACCGGTTCAGGCACAAATATTCCGTCCCAACCGGCCTGCTCGGCCTCATAGGCCAGGTCCGCGATTGTGCGTGCATCCCCCTCAGGCAGAATAAACCCATACTTTATTCCGTCCATTTCTCCCTCCCAGGTACATTATGAACATTTTATCGACCCTTAGCGGCTAAGGGCGGCCAGGAAGATCGAAACAGTTTTTTCATCCAGGCCCCCGCAGGATGTAGCTTATCAAGCCATCATCCACAGAAACAAACAATTCCATCTCGTCCGAAAACCAAAATGGCGCTGGCTGGAATCTGAAAACCTCTAATGATGATTCTTGGAAAAAACAAAAATTTATTGTTAATGAGATTATAGCCAAAATTCCACGCCTTGGAATAGGCATTTTCCGGGTCATACCCGCAATCTGAAATTGGTGCGGATAAACTCCCAAACTTGAATTGAACCTGCTCAATTATTACAACTGGTTGTGCTACAATCCGTCATATTCAACATGGATGATGCTTTATGCCTTCAAAACAACGGATCGTCATCAAGTTAGGCACTTCCACCCTGACCGGCGGGGCAAAGAAACTGTCCATCGCCCGCCTGGTGGACCTGGCGCGGCAGATGTGCGCACTGCAAACCGCGGGCAGCCAGGTGCTTTTGGTTTCATCCGGCGCCATGGCAGCCGGGCGAGAGGCGCTGGGCTTTCCGGCGCTGCCCAAGCATTTACCTGCCAAGCAAATGCTGGCCGCGGTCGGTCAACCACGCCTGATGGCCATTTATGAGCAGGTCTTTACCATTTACGAGACCTGGGTGGCCCAGGTGCTGCTCACCCGGGACGATTTTGCCGACCGGCGCCGCTATTTGAATGCCCGCAACACCCTCGACGCGCTTTTACAACAGCAGGTTGTGCCGATCATCAATGAAAACGACACTGTCGCTACCGAAGAAATCCGCTTTGGCGACAACGATAACCTGTCTGCCCAGGTTGCCAACCTGGTGGAGGCGGATCTGCTGGTGCTGCTCACCGACCAGGAAGGGTTGTATACCGCCGATCCGCGCCAGGATCCGGCCGCCCGCCTGATCCGCCAGGTGCCCCCGGGTCCGTTTTCGGCACAGCTCTGGCAGGCCGCTGGGGGCACGTCGAACGGGCTGGGCACGGGCGGCATGGTCACCAAGCTGCAGGCGGCGGAACTGGCCCGGCATGCCGGTACAACGGTGGTGATTGCCTCCGGCGCCGAACCGGACGTACTGCTGCGCCTGGCGCGCGGCGAAGAATTGGGCACGTGCCTTTTACCGGCTGCCAATAAGCTCGAAGCGCGCAAACACTACATTTTGTCAGGCAGCCAGGCTGCCGGCGAGTTGGAAGTGGATGCCGGGGCGGCGCGCGCCCTGACGCGCGGCGGTTCGCTGCTGCCGGCAGGCATGGTGCGGGTCAGCGGCGACTTCGAACGAGGCGATACGGTACGCGTGCTGGGGCCCAACGCGCGGCCAATCGCGGTCGGCCTGATCAGCTATCCGGCGGCGGACCTGGCCCAACTCTGCGGCAGGCAGTCGGCCGAGATCGAAACCATCCTCGGCTACACTTTCGGCGACGAAATCATCCACCGCAACAACATGGTGCTGGTTTGACAGGATCCTTTAACCACGGAGACACAGAGAACACGGAGAAGATTTAACTTGAATTTCTCAGTGCTCTCCGTGCCTCCGTGGTTTATTTTGAAAGGTGGCAATAATGACCATTGAATCGATCTGCCAACAAGCCAAAACCGCTTCCAGGCGCCTGGCGCGGTTATCCGGCGCCGAAAAAGACGCCGCCTTACTCCGCGCCGCCGACCAGGTATGGGCCGAGCGCGATGCGATCCTGGCGGCAAACCAGACCGATCTGGCGGCCGGACAGGCCAACGGGCTGACCCCGGCCCTGCTGGACCGCCTAATGCTCAACGAGCAGCGCCTGGCTGGGATCATCGCCGATCTGCGCAAAGTGACCGAGCTGCCCGACCCGGTGGGCGAGATATTCGAGGAACAGACCCTGCCCAACGGCCTGCGCCTGCGCAAACAGCGCATCCCGCTGGGAGTGCTGGGGGTGATCTATGAAGCTCGCCCCAACGTGACCGTGGACGTGGCCGGGCTGGCATTAAAGGCCGGCAACGGGGCGGTGCTGCGCGGCGGCAGCGAAACCATCCATTCCAACCGCGCCCTGGCAGCCGCTTTGCAGCGCGGGCTGCAAGACAGCGCCATCCCCACGGATGCCATTCAACTGGTGCAGGACACCGACCGGGCGCTGGTGCACGAACTGCTGCAAATGGACCGCTACATCGACATGATTATCCCGCGCGGCGGGGCGGGTCTGCACGAATACTGCCGCCAGAACAGCCGCATCCCGGTCATCACCGGCGGGATCGGCATCTGCCACCTGTTCGTCGACCGCAGCGCGGACCTGGCGGCCTCGGTCGAGGTCATCCGCAACGCGAAAATCCAGCGCCCCAGTGTGTGCAATGCCCTGGATACCACCCTGGTGCATCGCGACGTGGCGGCAGCCTTCCTGCCGGCCCTGGTCGAACGCCTGGCTGGCGACGGGGTCACCTTCCGCGCCGAACCGCGCGCGGCGGCCCTGCTGGATCAGCGCTTTGAGACAGTGGTGCATCCGGCCGGCCCACAGGATTTCGATACCGAATGGCTGGCGCTGATCCTCGGCCTGAAGGTGGTCGACAATCTGGAGCAGGCCATCGCGCACATCGAGGAGCATTCCACCCGTCATTCAGACGGTATCCTGACAGCCGACGCGGAAAACGCGCAGCGTTTTATCGCCGAGGTCGATTCGGCGGCGGTTTACGTCAACGCCTCCACCCGCTTCACCGACGGGGCCCAGTTCGGCCTGGGAGCCGAGGTGGCCGTCTCCACCCAACCCCTGCATGCCCGCGGCCCGATGGGGCTGCGCGAGTTGACCACCTACAAATGGGTGGCCCAGGGCGATTACCACGTGCGGCCGTAGAAATTCAGCTTTTCAGCCGTCAGTGGTCAGCATTTCAGCCCGTCAGTGGTCAGCGCTTCTGAGCCTGAAGCTTATAATAACTTTATTGGTTTTAACGCTCGTATCAGGATCTTATGCCAAACCCTGTTGTATTGACCATCCCCCAGATATTGCTGTTCACTCTAGCCGGCCTGTGGGCGGCCGGGCTGGGCGGGTTTGCCCTGGTCTCACACTGGGAGCATGAGCCGCGCGCGACGCGGTTAGCATTGGCCCTAGCCCTGGGTGGAGGATCGATCCTGGCGCTGTGCGCGGCCCTGCCACCCACCTTCCAACTGGCCGTACTCGTTCTGACCGGATTGGGGCTGCTGGCCTGCACGCTGGCCGTCCTGTGGCCCGGTAAAGCATTGCAGCGCACCAACGAGAAACCGCGCGGGCAGATCGACGAAAGGGATATCCTCTTTGCGCGCGCCCGCCTGCGCCGCGGCAGCCCCGAGTACGTGGCTTATTATGGCTCCCATCCTGAGAAACAGAACGTCGATGACGAAATCCGCGCCCTGCCGGGGCTGCTGTCTCCCCGTTCTGCTCTGGCCGACCCGCTGTTATTTACTTCGCCGGAGGCCAGCTTCGCCCTGACCGGGGCGCTGCGGGATGCGGTGGATGGGCCCGTGGCCTCCCCGGCGCAGGATTTTTCCCCGGCTGCGGTCAGTGTTTACCTCAAAAAACTGGCGCGATATTACGGCGCGTTAGGTGTGGGTATTACCCGCCTCGAGCCATACCACATCTATTCGCACGTTGGCCGGGGAACCGGAGCTTACGGCGAGACTATCCGGCTGGAACACGAATGGGCGATCGCCTTCACCGTCGAGATGGACCGGGCTATGATCGCCGCCAACCCAAAGGCGCCCGGGGTGATGGAATCGGCCAAAGAATACGTCGAATCGGCGCGGGTTGCGGTCCAACTGGCAGCCGCCATCCGCGCCATGGGTTACCCGGCGCGTGCGCATATCGACGGCAACTACCGCGTCGTGGCTCCGCTGGGGGCGCGCGATGCCGGTTTGGGCGAGATCGGCCGCATGGGGCTGCTTATGACCCCTCGCCAGGGACCGCGCGTGCGCCTGGGTGTGGTTACCACCCGCCTGGAGCTGGTCGCCGACGGGCGCAAACCGGACCCGGCAGTGCTTGATTTCTGCACAGTGTGTCAGAAATGCGCCGTCTGCTGTCCCAGCCAGGCGATTCCGCAGGGACCGCGCCAGGAAATCAACGGTGTGTTGCGCTGGCAGATCGATGGCGAAAGCTGCTACCGCTACTGGTGCCGGGTGGGCACCGACTGCGGGCGCTGCATGACGGTTTGCCCTTACTCCCACCCCGACAACCTCTACCACAACCTGGTGCGCCGGGGCATTGCCCATTCCTATCTCTTCCGCCGGGCCGCGTTGTTTCTGGACGACCTGTTTTATGGCCACAAGCCTGCCCCCGGCGCCCCTCCAGCCTGGACGAAGATCTAATCCGATGCACACTTTTCTTAAATTTAACCACGGAGACCAGATGATCCGTACCATCGAAGAACTTTCACTGAACGCCTGGCCGGCGGAACAGACCCTGCTGGTCGGCGGCTGGGTGGTGCGCTTCGCCGGCGGTTACACCCGGCGGGCCAACTCGGTCATCCCGCTCTACCCCGTCCAGGGTGACCCCATCCCAAAAATTTCCGCCTGCGAGGCGCTTTATTGTGCCCGGGGCCTGCCTGTGATTTTCAAGATGACCTCCGCCTGCACCCCGCCCGACCTGGATGAGCGGCTGGCGGCGCGCGGCTACGCCTTTGATGCCCATACCAGCGTGCAGGTGCTGGATCTCGAGCATACCGACTTTGCGCTGCCTGAAAATTTGACGCTTCATACCTCGCTTGACGCGGATTGGCAAGCGGCCTTCAACCGCATGCACCACCTGGAGGGCGAAACGGCGCTGAAACACACGCGCATCCTCGAACAAATCCTCCCCCAGACCGGTTATGCATCCCTCGCTGCGGACGACCAAACTACAGCTTGTGGGTTGGGTGTGCTGCAAGACGGCTATCTGGGCCTGTTCGACATCATTACCGATGAAGGGCAGCAGCGGCGCGGCTTTGGCCGGCAGTTGATGCAGGGGCTGCTGGCCTGGGGCAAACAGCAGAGCGCGCGCAGCGCCTACCTGCAGGTAATGCTCAACAACCCTCCGGCCCTGGCGCTGTACGCCGGCCTGGGCTTCCGCGAGGTCTACCGCTACTGGTACCGGGTCAAACCATAATCGCCAATCCCTCAGGAAAACCCATGCAAAATCAATTCATTCTCACCCCCTACTTCCTGGACCGCTATTCACCCGAACTGGCGGAGCTGGCCGGCACGCCATCACCCGTTGCCTGGACGGTGAACCGCCCGGCGCTGCCTGAAGGAAACATGCAACAGCGCATGGCGGCCACCCTGGTCCCGCTGGCCAATTTCGTGGCCAAAACGGCAGCCCGGGGCCAGCGCCCGGTGAGCATCGCCGGCGACTGCTGTACGGCGATTGGTTTTTTGGCCGGCCTGCAGCGCGCCGGGTTGGACCCGGTTCTGCTGTGGCTGGATGCGCACGGCGACTTCAACACCTGGGAGACCACCCCCAGCGGTTTCCTGGGCGGCATGCCCCTGGCGATGATCAGCGGGCGCGGCGAGCAGACCTTGATGGAGTCCGTGGGCGCCCAAGCGCTGCCCGATGCGCAGGTTGTGTTGTGCGACGGGCGCGACCTGGATGCAGGCGAAGCCCTGGCGCTGCAGGCTTCCGGAGTGACGCATCTCACCTCCCTGGGCGAGGTTCTCGCGCAACCGCAACTACGCCCGCTGTACATTCATTTCGATACGGATATTGTTGACCCCGCTGACGCACCCGCGATGAGCTACGCCACCCCGGGCGGGCCCTCACTGGCGGAAACGCGGGCCGTCTTTCACGAGCTCGCCCAGACCTGCCAGATTGTGGGGGTGTCGATGTCCACCTGGAACCCGGGCCTGGACGCGGACGGACGGACCCGCGCGGCCTGCATGGGGCTGCTGAATGACCTGATTGGGCAGGAGCACGGGTAAAGCAATGCAGATCCTTGACCTCCACACCAAAAATGAAGTGGCCATCCGCCAGGCGGCGGCGGTCATGATGGCAGGCTTCAAAGAACACTCTCCTGGCTACGTGCCCGATCTGGACACGGCCCTGGGCGAGGTGCACAAAGCCTTACTCCCAGGGCGCATATGCCGTATCGCGCTGGATGGACCGGATGGCGTTGTGGGTTGGATTGGAGGGCGGAGCGGTTATGACGGGCTGGTGTGGGAGCTGCACCCGCTGGTGGTCGACCCGGCGCACCAGAGCAAAGGCATTGGGCGAGCCCTGGTCCTCGACCTGGAGAACCTGGTGCGAGCGCGAGGTGGATTGACCATTCGGTTGGGCACCGACGACGAAGACGACAGTACCTCGCTGGGCGGGGTCGACCTTTACCCGGACGTGCTGGGCCGCCTGGCAGGCATCCGCAACCTGCGCCGCCATCCTTACGAGTTTTACCAGAAAATGGGCTACGTCATCGTCGGCGCCATTCCCGACGCCAACGGCTTCGGCAAACCGGATATCTTAATGGCCAAGCGAATCAGCTAAATCCTATCGCCGCTCGAAGAACAGGCGGATGCCCAGCCCGACCAGCACGGCGCCGCTGATCCCTTCCAGCCAGCGGTGCAGATTGCCGGACTGGATCAAGGCGCGGCCGCGGTCGAGCACCAGGGAGAGGAAGCTCAGCCACAGCAGGCCCTCCGTGGCATGGATGCCGGCCATGAGCAGCGATTTGGCCAGCACCGGGTCTCCGGGGCGAATGAACTGCGGCAGAAAAGCCAGGTAGAAGATCGCCACCTTGGGGTTTAAAAGGTTGGTTAAAAAACCCTCCCGGTAAGACCGCAAAGAGCGCCCAGTGAGCCGGCTGACCGGTACCTGGTGCACGGATGCTTCGGCGGCCGCCGGACCGCCGGATGGATGGTGCGCCACCTGCCACAAGGATTTCAGGCCGAGGAAGACCAGGTAAGCCGCGCCCAGCGTCTTGACGACCTCGTAAGCCGTGGCCGAACTCATCAAAATCACCGACAGGCCCAAAGCAGAGAGGGTGGCGTGGACAAACACCCCCGAGCAAACACCCAGGGTGGTAGCTATCCCGCTGGATCGTCCCCCGGCGAGCACATTGCGCAGGACGAGCATCGTATCTGCGCCGGGAGTCAGGGTCAGCAATCCGGCGACTAGGGTGAAGCTGAGCAGCATAGAATCCATGGCAGCGTTGTTACGCGCATCCTTTCGCGATCCAGATCGAGTGCATTAAAGAACCACTATACCCAAAACTGCCGCCGCGGTCAAATCGACCGCGAACTTCCACTGCCCGCCGGGCAGCCGGGCTCACCGGCAGTCCCCGGCGTTCACCACGCTTAATTCACCTGGGCAGCGGTAGCGCTCTTCCAGCCGGGAGCCCCAGGCTGCCATCCAGCGGCCTACTCGGAAAAGGATCTTCGTGACCAGCCCGGCGCGCTGGGGGCGGGCGGATAAAGCCAGCCGTTCCATACGGTAAAGTTCTGCCTCATGCAGCCAGGCTTCGCGCCGCGTCCGAGCAATTTGTTCCAACATCCAACCGTTATTTTCGTACATTTTGATCTCCTATGTCTGGTGTTGACAATCTTCTTATAACCATCTATAATATTATTGACAGTTATATAATACAGTCATTTATATAACTTGTCAATAGGCATTTTGGTGGTTATAACTTTATGAATACATACACTACAATCCGCATGGATCCCGGGGAAAGCGACGGGGAGTTTGAGGTTGGGAGCGAGCCTCTTTGTCTGGAGTTTGTCAATACGGTCGATGATCGCAAAGACAGTCACCCCCACGATTGGTTCTCGAGCTACACCAACCTGGCGGCCTGGGGCCATCTGGCCGGCCTGCTGAGCGAAGAGCAGGCGCGAACGCTACTGCTCCAAGCAGACGCTGTCCCTGAGGCGGCGCAGGCTGTTTTGCAGCGGGCGGTGGAGCTGCGGGACGCCTTTTACCGCCTGGTCGCGGCGCATGCCGCCGGACAGGCAATGGACCCGGAGGATATAGCCCTGTTCAACCGCGAGATTCCCGGCGCCTACCGGCGTCTGCGGCTCGCGCCAGAGGATGAACACCTGGCCTGGCGCTGGCCCGAAGACCCAACCGATCTGGACGCGATGCTCTGGCCGGTGGTGCGCTCGGCGGCCGAACTGCTCACCTCCCCGGATCTGGAGCGGGCCGGCGAATGCCACAACCCGACCTGCGGCTGGCTGTATCTGGATACCAGCAAAAACCACTCCCGCCGCTGGTGCGAAATGGCGAGCTGCGGCAATTCCGCCAAGGCACACACCTTCTACCAGCGCAAGCGCCAGCAAAAAGCTACAAGTTTAAAATAACATCGTCTTGGAAATTTTAACCACGGAGCCACGGAGAAAACGGAGAAAACCATGCACCCTGGCTACCTTAAACAAGATCGTACCTGTAAGGTTACGCTAACTGCTGATCAGCTGACAGACTGTGAAAGGAACCCATGAATAAAAGCGACCTGCAATTCCTGATGGACTATAACTACTGGGCCAACGCGCGCATCCTGGCGTCCGCCGCGCAGGTCAGCCCCGAGCAGTACACCGCGCCTTTCCCGGTCAGCTTCGGCAGCCTTCGCGGGACACTGCTGCATATCCTTGGGGCAGAGATCGTGTGGCGCCAGCGCATTATAGAGAGTGGAAACCCCCATCACATGGTGAACGAGGGCGAATACCCCACCCTGGCCGGACTCATCCAGCATTGGGAGACCGAGAAAGAAGCCATACGCGTCTTCCTGGGAGGGTTGGACGACATCCCTGAGGGAGACGCGGTCAACCGGATCGTTCATTATCAAAATTCTCGCGGGGTTGCCATGCAAAACCCGCTCTGGCAGATCCTGGCGCACGTGGTCAACCACGGCACCCAGTTCCGCTCCGAGGCGGCGGTGATCCTGACCCAGCTCGGATACTCTCCCGGCGACCTGGACTTGATCTATTACATCCGTGCGCAAGGAGGGTGAGGACTCACCTGGATCTTTTTTGAACCTGCTTACGTCTATACTTTAAGCCACTGCCATACCAGGCGGCAGCTGCACGCGAATCAGACAAAAAAGATGTTAAAATAACAATTACATGTTATCGCTCATATTGATTATTCAAAACCTCAGCACACGCCACGCTGAATAGGGTACCTGAGAAGCCAGCCATGAGAATTTGCCCGTACTGCCAGACCCAAAACCGGGATGAAGCCACGGTTTGCTTTTATTGCGGTAGTGACCTCACATACCGTTTCACTCCGGTTAACGCTGCTCCCACGCAGCCGATCTACCCGCATCCGGCCCAACTATATAATAATCGCCCGCCCTGGTCGCTGCTCATCGCCGGGCTGAGCCTGCTGCTGGTCATCGCCTTCGGGGCTGCCGCATTAACCATGATCATTGCGACCAGAAATGGAATGGCTGGCCTGGGGGCGCAGCTTTCCACCGAGTTGGGGCAGGTGTTCGGCGGGGCAGGGCCAGATAACCCGGCGCCCGTTGGGATTGCGTCGAAAAATACCCCTACCCCAACCGGTCTACCGCAGCGCACCGCTACCCCCAACCCTACCCAGGTTTCCATCATCGACCGGCTGCTCTCTCCGCAGTGCAAAAGTTCGCTGGAGCAGTTAAGCTCCGTCAGCGACCAGGTGAAAAACGACCCGCTCAAGGTGCTGGACGAATCCTGGCGCAAGGACTTGGATCAGGCCACTGCGAACATGAAAACTTTCTGCGGCTCGCTGGATACAGCCAGCCCGATCCCAGGAAATATTGGCCAGGTGCAAAAGGCGATGGATCAGGCGACCAGCGAGTTCGACCAGGCGAAGCTGTTATGGAACCAGGCCATCGACCAGCACGACCCGGGCAAAGCCGTCAGCGCCGCGCAGCATGTCGCCCAGGCGACGACCAACCTGAGCCAGGCGATCAGCCTGCTGCAGAAAATTATCCCGTAAAAAATCTGACATCTGGACACTTCGGCGCAACCCTGCTAAAATAACACGCAATTCAATGCACATTGGGGGCTCGTCCAATGGTAGGACTGCAGACTCTGGATCTGCCTATAGAGGTTCGAATCCTTTGCCCTCAGCCTCTTTAGTGTAAAGCACCCAGCGAAATCGATCTGGGTGCTTTACGCATTTTTTACAAGGAATCTTGCAGATGACCAACGAAACCGCAAACATCTCCACCAATTTCATCCGCGAAGCTGTGGCAGAAGACCTGGCCAACGGGCGATTTAACTATATTCGCACGCGCTTCCCACCCGAGCCCAACGGCTACCTGCACATCGGGCACGTCAAAGCCATCTCGATCGACTTCGGCACGGCCGAGGCCTTCGGCGGCAGGTGCAACCTGCGCTTCGACGACACCAACCCGGTGAAAGAAGAAACCGAGTACGTGGATGGCATCATGGAAGACATTCACTGGCTGGGGTACGATTGGGGCGAGAAAGAGCTGTATGCTTCAGATTATTTCGGGCAGCTTTACCAGTTTGCCGTTAAATTGATTAAGGCCGGGAAAGCCTATGTCGACGACCTCTCGGCCGACGAAATCCGCGAACACCGCGGCACACTGACCGAGCCCGGCATCAACAGCCCCTACCGCGAGCGCTCCATCGCAGAAAACCTGGACCTGTTCGAACGCATGCGCCACGGCGAATTTCCCGACGGGGCGCGCGTGCTGCGCACCAAGATCGACATGGCCTCGCCAAACATCAACATGCGCGACCCGGTCATGTACCGCATCATCCACGCCACCCACCACCGCACCGGCGACGCCTGGTCGGTTTACCCGATGTACGACTTTGCGCACGGGCAGAGCGACTCGATCGAGGGCGTCACACATTCACTTTGCGACCTGGCCTATGAGGACCACCGCCCGCTGTACGAATGGTATCTGAACGAGCTGGATATTTTCCGCACGCGCCAGATCGAGTTCGCGCGCTTCAACATGACTTACACTATCCTCAGCAAGCGTTTCCTCAAGATGCTGGTCGAAAATAATCTGGTGAACGGCTGGGATGATCCGCGCATGCCCACCCTGTGCGGCATGCGCCGCCGCGGATACCCGGCGTCAGCGGTGCGCGGGTTCATTGAACAGGTGGGGGTCGCCAAGAGCGAGAACCTGGTGGATATGGCCCTGCTGGAATACCTGGTGCGCGACGAACTGAACCGCAGCGTGCTGCGGGTGATGGGCGTGTTGAACCCGGTCAAAGTGGTGATCGAAAACTACCCTGAAGGCCAGGTGGAAGAACTGGAAGCGACGAACAACCCCGAAGACCCGGGCGCAGGGACGCGCATGGTGCCGTTCTCACGGGTGATTTATATCGAGCAGGACGACTTCCGCGAAGTGCCGCCGCCCAAATATTTCCGCCTGGCGCCGGGCAGCGAAGTGCGCCTGCGTTTCGGCTACATTATCAAATGCACCGGCTTCACCCGCAACGTCCAGACCGGCGAGATCGAAGAAATCCGCTGCACATACGACCCGCAGACGCGCGGCGGTTACGCCCCGGACGGGCGCAAGGTGCGGGGCACAATCCATTGGGTGTCTGCCCAACACGCCCTGGATGCGGATGTGCGCATGTACGACCGCCTGTTCACCGTGCCTGATCCCGGGCACCCGGAGGAAGGCAAGACTTTCACGGATTATCTCAACCCCAATTCGCTGCAGGTGCTGACCGGCTGCAAAGTAGAACCCGGTCTGGCGGGAGCCGCGGTGGGCGCCCGCTTCCAATTCGAGCGCAAAGGTTATTTCAACGTGGATTTAAACTCCACGCCGGACCGCCTGGTGTTCAACCTGACCGTGCCCCTGCGTGACAGTTGGGCGAAAATCGAAAATAAGTGACAAAACCCATCCCCCCAGCCCCCCGCCCCTACGGGCGCACCAAGGGTGTCCCGAAACGGGAAGGTTGAGCATAAAAAACATTTCGGGGATTTTTCGGCACATAATGCCGAAAAATCCCCGAATTCTTCTTGCTTGACGCAAAGACACAATGAAACATACGCCAACTACCACCCCATTAACCATGTCTCACCCCAGTCTTTGGAAAATCTTCGGCACATGGCTGCTGCTCGGTATTCAATCCTTTGGGGGCGGGTCATCCACCTTTTTCCTGATCCACCAGACGTGCATTAACAACGGCTGGATCAGCGAGGAGGAATTCGTGCGCACCTGGGCGTTGGCCCAGATCTCGCCGGGGATCAACCTGCTCAAACTGACGGTGCTGGTCGGCCACAAGCTGCGCGGCTGGCCCGGGCTTTTGGCGGGCGCTGCCGGGCTGCTCATCCCCAGCGCCTTGATCACGGTGCTGATGACCGCCGGTTTTTCGTTGATCCGCAGACAGCCGCTCGTCCAGGCCGCGATGAAAGGCGTCCTGCCGGCGACGATCGGGCTCAGCCTGGCGATGGCTTACCAGATGGGGCAGCCGCTTTTGGCCCGGGCTCAAAAAGAAGGTCGCCTGCGCCTGGCGGCTAACCTGGCCATCCTGGCTGCATCCGGCGTGCTGCTGGCATCCGGGCTGGTCTCGCCGGTGCTGGTGCTGCTGCTGGCGGGGGTGGCGGCGATGCTGCTGATGGCGGTCATCCCTATGCGCGGCGCTTCGGAGCTCCACCCCGGCTCTGCTCAGGGCAGCAAATCAGGTGGTCAATGAACCCCCTCGATTACTTCTGGATTTTTTTCAAGGCTTCGTTATTTTCCACCGGCGGGCTGGGTAATCTGCCGTTTCTGACGCGCGATTTAACCGCCCTGGGTTGGGCCCACGATACGGATTTCATCACGGCGATCGCCGTCGGTCAGGTCAGCCCCGGACCCAGCGGGCTGTGGAGCATCAGCCTGGGCTACCTGACGTTCGGCTGGTTGGGCGCCGCCCTGGCGCTGGCCGCGCTCACCCTGCCGACTCTGCTGGTGGTGGGCGTGGAGGCGTTTTACCAACGCATCGAACACAACCCCACCGTGCAGGAATTTACCCGCGGGCTTTCTCTGGGGGTAGTGGGCTTGACGTTGGCCATCGCCCTGGGGCTGGCCGGGTCGGCGGTCACTGATTGGCGCGGCATAGGGATTACCATATGCGCCCTGGGCCTGACGATGAGCAAACGCGTGCCGGTGATCGTGGTGCTGGCTTTAGCCGCCGTAGCCGGGGTGCTGATTTACGGGATATGAAACCGGACTCCCATTTTCCAGGATAAGCTGGTGGGTGACGCAGTGGGGAATTTCGTCGGCGTAATGGCTGACGTAAATCAGGGTCAGAGGAGCGCGGGCGCACAACCGGTCGAGCAAGGCGGTGAATTGGCGGCGGTGATCCGCATCCAGCCCCTGGCAGGGCTCGTCCAGGATCAATACCGGCGGGTTCTTGACCAGGGCCCGGGCTAATAACACCAGGCGCTGCTGCCCGGTGGAAAGTGCGTTAAAAGCAGCCTCGGCCTGACTTTGCATGCCAAAGGCGGCCAGCCAGCCGGCTGCCTGCTGAGACTGCTGACCGGAGGGGCGGCGGTACAGGCCAACCGAATCGAAAAAGCCCGAGCTGACCACATCCAGGCTGGTGGCTGTGTGGGGGTAGTAAATGTGCAGTTCGGGCGAAACCCAACCGATATTTTGCTTGATTTCCCAGATACTCTCGCCGCTGCCCCGTTGGCGGCCGAATAAACTGATGACGTTGGCGTAAGACTGCGGGTTATCTCCCATAATCAGGCTGAGCAGTGTGGTTTTGCCGGCTCCGTTATGCCCCTGCAGCGCCCACCGTTCACCCTGCGCCACGCGCCAGTTCAGGTTCTTGAGCACATCCACGCCGCCGTAGCGCACGGATACGTCATCCATGCGGATCAATTCAGGCGACTGCAGCACCGGGTTGGCGGAGAGGGCCGCGGCATACTGGGCCAGCATACGCTCAAAGTCCGTATTCGAGGCTTCTTCACTTTGCGGCGCAGCAAGCGCCCCGGAAATGGGCGCCTGAGAATCCAAAACGGCCTGGCGCTCCCCCAGGGCGGTCACGCGCAGACCCTCGACGCGCACCAGCCAGCGGATGCCAGCGGGGATCTCTTCGGCGCGCGAGGTGACCATGAGCACGGGTGGGCTGCCCGCGGCGATCATCGCCTCCATCGCGGGGGCAAATGCGGCGCGGGTTTCCACGTCCAGGCCGGTGTATGGATCATCCAGGACCAGCAGGCGCGGCTGGCGCATCCACAGGCGGGCGAGCAACACTTTGCGCGATTCGCCGTGCGAGAGATGCAGGATTTTGCGCTGCAGCAGGGGCTCCAACTGCAGCAGGCGGATGATTTCGTCCCGCTTTTGCGGTGTAATATGTGCCGGTTGAGCAGACGCGGCCCCATCCAACCCCAGCAGGTCCATCACGCTGGGGGCATCCTCGCCTTCAAAGCTTTGCCAGCGGGCCTGGTGGTAACCGGCAAAGGGGCGCAAAAATTCGCGGTGGCTTTCCGCCGAAAAGATCAGGATTTCACCCGGTTTCAGCGTGGTCCGGCCCGCTTCGCCGTCGAAATTAAAGCGAATCAGGCCTTCCGTCAGGGGCAGTTTGCGGCACAGGGCCCTGACCAGGGTGGTCTTGCCGGACCCGGTGGGGCCGTAAATCGCCCAACTCTGGTTCTCCTCGATTTGCCAGGTGGTATGGGCAAAACTGCGCTGCTCACCGGCCTGGATGGTGATATCTTCAATTGAGATCATTGCCATGCGGACAAGCATACCAAGATCGGTGGGGTATTACAATACCCTGTGCAGAAATTAAGAACCAGGGCAGGTCACAGCTATAATTAATTCGCTAAATGGGTTTGAGCACCATTCATGAGACAATCGCCACCATCAAGGCAACTTCGCAGATGTGCCCGGCGCGCACATTCGCTTGGAGGATAACCGTGGAAAAATTTAAAATCGCTGCCGTGCAAATGAACGCGCTCAAGGATCACCTGGAACACAACCTGGCGCTGCACCAGCGCTTCACCGCAGAAGCCGCGCAGCAGGGCTGCCGCCTGGTACTGTTCCCTGAACTATCTGCCAGCGCACATTTCGGCGACGAGCAAGTGGTACGCTTTGCCGAGCGCCTGCCGGATGGGCCAATTTATCGCTTTATGGTAGACCTGGCCCGCCGCCATGCCATCCTGGTGGCGTATGGTTTCTGCGAGCAAGCCCACGGCACGCATTACAACACCCACGCCCTGGTCGGTCCGCAGGGCTTGATTGGCATCCAGCGCAAAGTGCACGCGTCCAACAACGAATATTTCAGCTTCCGCATGGGGCGCAGCTTCGAGGTATATGACCTCGGCTTCTGCCGGGTGGGGACGCTGGTGTGCTACGATGCCCAATTTTCGGAGAGCTGGCGCGTGCTGACCCTCAAGGAGGCCGAGGTGATCCTGCTGCCGCATGCCAGCCGCAGCGGCTGGGGCCAGGCGGTGCCGCCGGAGCGGCAGATCGAGCAGTTAAGCCGGGTTTACGCCGGCCTGCCGGGAGATTTTGGCACCTACGCCAAAGAAAACGGGGTCTTTGCCGCCTTCGCCAACCAGGTAGATTTCAACGGGCACAGCACGCATGCCGGCGGCGCGTACATCCTCGGCCCGCGCGCCCAGGTGCTGGCGCAGTTGGGGCCAACCCTGGAAGACCACATGGTGACAGCCGAGTTGGACCCCGAGCTGCTGGAGGCTGCCCGGCGCAGCCCAAACTACACGGTCAAAGTCCGCCGCCCGGAACTGTACGGTGAGCTGACAAAAATGATTTAACTCCGGTTGTATAATGGTGGGAAAATACGCTGAAAGAGGAGGCAGTTTGGCCATCCCGACCCTGGCGGAAGCAAACCAAATCCTGGAAGAAGGCGAGCGGCTCAACCCCGGCCCATGGGTGCAGCATTCTATGTATGCAGCCCAGGCAGCGGAGTTGATCGCCGCCCACCTGCCCGGCCTGGACCCGGCGCAGTCCCGCATTTTTGGCCTGCTGCACGACATCGGGCGCCGGTTTGGGGTGACGGATATGCGTCACGTGCTGGACGGCTACCACTTTTTAGCGGAGCGCGGCTTCGAGGAAGTGGGGCGCATCTGCCTGACCCATTCCTTCCCCATCCCGGATGCCCACTGCGGCTCCGGCGAGTGGGACGGCAGCGACGTAGAATTTTCCTTCATCCAGGATTATCTGCAGCGGAACTCCTATACCGACTACGACCGCCTGCTGCAGTTGTGCGATGCGCTGGCCCTGCCTGCCGGGTTTTGCCTGATCGAAAAGCGCCTGCTGGACGTCACCCTGCGCCATGGTTTCAACGCCTGTACCCTCGCCAAATGGAAAGCGTTCCTACAAATCCAGCTGGATTTTGAAGCGGTCATCGGGCATTCAATCTACGACCTGCTGCCCGGCGTGGTCGAAAATACATTTACAGCGCGGATTCTCTGAATCCGGCATAGGCCAGAACTTTAGATCCCTCTCAGGAGCATGAGCATGCCTCGCACCCGATTTGCACATCCCAGGACACTCATCGAAAAATACCCACCCTCGGCGGCGTGCACCTGTGAGGTGTGCCTGGGATACTGCGCCCGCCCCGGCTGGTGGACGGTAGAAGAAGCAGCCCACGCTATTCAGGCCGGTCTCGAAGCGCGAATGATGCTGGAAATACCGCCTGAGCAGACCTTCGGCGTGCTTTCCCCGGCATTTCAAGGCTGCGAGAGCGGTTTGGCCAACAATCTGGCTGCCCGGCGCGCCTGCACGTTTCTCAAAAATCAACGCTGCGAGCTGTACGGCAGCGGGTGTATGCCGCTGGAGTGCCGTTTTTGCCATCACGCCCGCCCCGGCCTGGGGGCGCAGTGCCACGCCGACCTGGAAAGCGACTGGCATACCCCTCAGGGCCAGACCCTGGTGCAGCAGTGGGGCGAGCAGACCGGATTTTGGGAACGCATGCGGCTGCTCAAGGCGGGCAAACGCCGGGAGCACTGAACCCTGTCCGGCTGCCCAAGGTTGGGCAAACCGGCATTGAAGACCTGCTATAAGAAGTCAAGGGGTCAAAACGCTGAACCTTAAAAAATCTATCGAATAACGTAGGCACGCTGCTCTTTGAGAATGACAAAGATGCGTGCAAGGAGCTTATGGCACCCGCGCCTAAGGCTGTGCCGTGGTGCTTCCCCTCATCGCGTTTTTTCTGGTAATAGGTTTTAGGCGAAGGATCATGCAAGAGTGCAGCGGTAGCAGCTAACCAGAGGGCATGGCGGAGGTAAGGCGAACCACGCTTGGACATATGGGCTTCGGAAGCCTCGAACTGACCGGTTTGATAGACGGTAGCATCGATCCCGGCATAAGCGACCAGTTTGTCGAGGGTATCGAAACGCTGGATGTCGCCGATCTCAGCCAGGATGGCCGCGCCGGTAACGGGGCCAATACCAGGGATCGAGGTGATGTGCTGCGGGATCTGCTGCATGAGATCAGCGATGGCCTGGTCAATCTCGCCGCGTTGGGCATCCAGCAGTTCCATTTGATCTAGAAGGCAGCGCATCTCAAGATGAACGGCGTTGGTCAAGAAACCAATGCCCACTGATTGGCGGGCCTGGATCTGGAGCTTTTCAGCCTTTTCCAGTCCGAAGCGGCCGTGGCTGGCCTCAGCCAAGACCTGGGCCAGTTCTTGGAGGTCAAATTCAGCAAATTCTTGGGCGGAAACGGCTTCTTGCAGCACAGCCCGGGAGGCTTGCAGAAAAACGCTCGAAAACTGGCGCTCATATTCGGGAAAAACCCGATCCAGGATGGTCAAAAGCTTGCGCTTGAGGTCTCCGACCTGCTCTGTGAGCCGAAAACGGAAGCGGCTCAATTCGCGTAACTGCATAAATACCGGCAGGTTCTGCTCGGAGGGCGGTAAATTGGCAATGCGGATGTAATCGGCAATCCAGACTGCGTCGCTGGCATCACTTTTCACTTTGCGAATGCCGCTCTTGCGGTAAGCCGCCACCTGTAGCGGATTAAGTACGATCACCGGGTAGTGATTACGAGTCAGGTCATCGTACAGCGCCAGCCAGTAATGCCCCGTCGCTTCCAAGCCCACCGTGACAGCTCCGCCCAAGGCCTGGAGTTCCTTGTGTAATTGGTCAAAGCCAGTGCGCGTGTTGGAGATAGTGATCGCTGCTTTTACCACCTGACCTTTTTCATCCATCAAAGACACGGCATGCTTGAGCTTGGCCACATCGATCCCACAGTACATCATGAGACACCTTCCTGTATGTAGATTGAAGTGAGGTGACCTCAGACAGCTACGAGACTTCTCAGCCTTGTCAGTCATGCGCCGCCGAACGGCAACCTGCTTATTCGAGACCTCTCGTAGCGCTGAGGCGACAGTCTTTTTTACGAGGCTCATACCTCAAGGAGACCAACGTCGACCTCAGCTTCTACGAGCATTGTATGTCAGTCGCTAGACTGACGCTACTACTTATTTATACAAGGAGACTTAGATGAAAAATGTGCAGTGGGAATTGATGTTCCCGGATGAACTGGAGCAGGCCTTTCAAGAAACACCGCTGGTGTATTTCACCTACGGCTTATGCGAGCCGCACGGCCCGCAAAACGCACTCGGCCTGGACGAGCTCAAGGCGCATGCCATTGCCGTCCGGGCGGCGCAGCAGCACGGCGGGATCGTCGCCCCGCCGGATTACTGGCACATTCACGAGATCGGGGGGTACGCCATCTGGGCGGACGAGGAAGTGGGCCGTCCGGCGCGCACCTGGCTGACCGCCATGCCGCCCTGGCAACATTTCAAAAACATCTGCTATCACATCCGCAGCGCAGATGCGCTCGGTTTTCAAGCGGCGATCCTGCTCACTGGGCACTACGGGCCCAACTGGGAGGACCTGAACGTACTGGTGCGCCTGGTTCAGCCCTTCGTGGGCATGCGCCTGTACAGCCTGCCCGAATTTGAATCGAACTATAAAGGCTTTTTAGGCGACGGCAACCAGACCGGCGACCACGCCGGCAAGGTGGAGACCTCGCTGCTGTGGGCGCTGCGCCCGGAATGCGTGGACGTGTCGCGCATCCCAAGCGAATACCGGCGCGGAGAGCAGTTCGCCATGGGCCGGAATGCCGGGGAGGCCAACCGCCAGACCGGCGAGCGCATGGTCGCGGACGAGGTGGAGTGGCTGGGCAAGAAATCGCACGAGCTGCTGGCAGAATACGCGCGCCTCCAGCCGGCGCACACCTTCACCACCTTCGAGATTGTGGAACGGGTGTGGGCCGAGGTGGTGGTTCCCAGGCTGCCGGCGTTTGCCACCATGCAGGAAAAATGGGACTGGCAGGGCGATCTCCCGGACGGTTCGCCCTGGGCAGGCAACAAACCTGTCCCAGGCAACTGGAAATGATATGATGCTGTCCATCCGTTATAAAGATTAAATAAGTAACCAATGATGCACATGGATGCGTGAATTTTAAAAATATTATCTTCATTCACCGGTAGTTTATGAAGGAACTATGATGCAAAATGCCATTTTACGCCTGGCTGCGGGCCAGGATGCCGCCCAAATCGCGGATATTTATGCCCCGTACGTGCTGGACACGCCGATTTCTTTCGAACTTGACCCACCGACCGCCGAAGAGATGGGCGAGCGCATCGCCAGCATCCTGGCAAAGACGCCCTGGCTGGTGTGCGAGCAGCAGGGTGAAATTAAAGGTTACGCTTACGCCAGCCCGCACCGCGCCCGGGTCGCCTACCGCTGGTCGGTAGACGTCAGCGCCTACGTGCGCAGGGGCCAGCACCGCCGAGGGATCGGGCGCGCCCTGTATACCGCGCTGTTGAACCTGTTGCCGCTGCAGGGTTATGCCAACGCCTACGGCGGGATCACCCTGCCAAACCTCGCCAGCGTGGGGCTGCACGAGGCGCTGGGGTTCACCCCGGTGGGCATTTACCGCGAGGTGGGCTATAAACTGGGGCGCTGGCACGATGTGGAATGGTGGCAGCGCTCACTGGGCGCGCACCCTAATGATCCGCGCGAACCGCTGCCGCTGCAGCACGCGCTGCGCTTACCGGAGTGGCAGGCAGCCTTAGCAAAAGGTCAGGTTTTGCTGCGCGGTTGAGAATCATAACTTGAGTAAACAGCAAACGGATAACTTTCTGGAAACGCATTATGCCACCTGCGCTCACCCGGCGGTGATGAGGAAGAGCGAGCATATGCTGGGGACATGCAGAAAATTCTAGCCAGCCGGCGTTTCAGCCGGTCAGCGGATCACCAGAAAACTCATTACGGGTGTGGCTTACGGCTCTCCTCAGCAATTCTCAATATGAAAAAAGGGGGGAGATATTGCAAAAAGTTGAAAGCGTGCTAAGTTTAGAAATACGATGTACGAAGAATTATCGATCAACCGAATGATAAAAAACCTGAAAGCGAGCATGCAACAATTTACCGATGCGCGGCGGGGAAAGAATACCCAGTACGAAATCGTGGATGCCGGGATGGGCGCTTTCTCGGTGTTTTTTACCCAATGTGCCTCCTTTCTGGAACATCAACGCAATCTGAAACGGACGAAAGGACGCAGTAATGCTGAGAGCCTGTTTGAATTATCCGACATCCCTTCAGATAATCAGATCCGCAACCTACTCGATCCCGTCGATCCAGGGGCGGTGCAGTCACAGTATCGGGACATCTTTGAAGTCCTAGACCGGAATGGGATCCTGCACCGGTTTCGCTCCTACAGTCACCAACTCCTGGTGGCGATTGATGGCACCGAATATTTCTCCTCCCAGCAGATCCACTGTGAGAATTGCAGCCACCGCACCTTGAAGAACGAAAAGATCCAGTATTTTCATTCTGTCCTGACCCCAGTGGTGGTGGCTCCTGGCAACGAACATGTGATTGCCCTCGAGCCTGAATTTATCGTCCCGCAAGATGGCCATGAAAAACAAGATTGTGAAACAGCCGCTGCCAAGCGCTGGCTGGTAAAGCATGGCGCCTTCTATGCCCGCCAAGGGATTACCTTACTCGGGGATGACTTGTTTAGCCGCCAGCCCACCTGCCAGGCGACGCTCGATCAGCATTTACACTTCATTTTGGTGTGTAAGCCGGATTCCCACGAGATGTTGTATCAAACCGTGGACTTTCTGGAGGCCAATCAGGTGCTCAAGACCCTCACCCGCCGCATATGGAATGGCCGGTTTGGAGAAATCGCCACCTATCGGTATGCCAACCAGTTGCCGTTGCGCGGCGATGCGGACAGTCTGATGGTCAATTGGTGTGAAATCAGCATCACCCGCGAAGATACCGGCCAACAGCTTTACAAAAATGCGTTTATCACCGATTTTGAGATCCGGGAAACCAATGTCGAGGCCATCGTGCGGGATGGCCGGGCACGCTGGAAAGTGGAGAACGAGAACAATAATGTGCTCAAAACCAAGGGGTATCACCTCGAACATAATTTTGGGCATGGCAGTCAGCATTTAGCTTCCGTCTTGCTCTCGCTCAACTTGCTGGCCTTCTTGTTTCATACCGTTCTGGATCTGGTGGACGAACGATATCGAGCCATCCGGGCAGAATTAGGCAAACGCAGCACCTTTTTCCAGGATGTGGAAGCCTTATTACGCTATTTGCCCTTCAACACCTGGGACGAGGTCTTGACCTTCATGTTCAATGGATTGGAGCTCAACACCAGTTGACCCGGCTATCTTTCCGCCAGTATCTTGCCTTGACCCGGTTTGGGCAGAACCACTACTGGTCGATTTTGGATTTCCGGGAAGAGAATTTCTGGTTTATTTCGTGCCCATACCTGGATCCTATGGGCTTTACCTCCCCTAATTAAGATCCTCTCCCAATTCCCTGGCCGCTTTGGTCTCTTTTATTTTGAGAACTGCTGGGCTCTCCTTCATCAGATTGTATCTGGTTTATGCGCGTGTTATAATCGGTAAATAATTACGATAGTAATTATCAACATAAACCCCCGTCTTCTTGATCCTCAGGCGGCAACTCAAAGATTGGTGGGGATTTTATAGGTTTTGATAGAGGCAGCAAATGAATAAGATCGCTTTTTTTAAGACCGCGCTGCTGCGCTTTTTAGCGGCGCTTTTTCTTTTAAGCGCCGTTCCCGGGATGGGTTTGCCCGCCAGGGACGCACAGGCGGCAGTTTCTAGAGCGCCGGCGGTATCACACGTAGCGTATATATACGGCACGGATCCCAGCGTGACCGCCAACGCCTTTAATACCTTCCTGACCGGGCGCGGGATCAGCGTCGATCTATTCAGCGATGCGCAAGCCGCCCTGGCCACTGCCAATTTCTCCGCTGACGATGCGATCATCATCGGCGACGATATAGAACCAACCGGAGGCTCATTCTCGTTCCCGAATATACGCAATGCGAACAAACCGGTGGTGGCGATTGGCCAATGGGGTTCGATGTTCCTGATCGCCGCCAATCCTCCGCTGATCAGCGGCGGCACCGGGTTCCTCACCACCGGCTCGGATTACGCGGCGCACGTCGCCGACCCGTACGCCCCGGTCTGGTCATACCCCAGCCAAGTTTCGCAGATCAACCAGTATCTGTCGCTCTACACCCAGGCTGTGCCGGTATATGCCCTCGGCAATCCGACGCCGATCCAGCTTTCCAACCGGATCGGGCGGCTGCCCGGAGACCCCAACCATTACAGCCTGATCGCGGATCGGGTAGGCAGCGTCTGCTATTCGTATTGGGGATACCGCGGCCTGCCAGCGTTGATGACCCCTTCGGGGATGACCCTGTTCCTGAATATGGTCATGGGCAACCCGTGCACTGCCGGCAGTTATACTCTCAACTCGGTCCTGGCGAGCACTGCGCCGGTGACGGATGGCAGCCTGGATTACGGCGAGTGGTCGCTGACCCCCAACCGGCTGGAAATGGACCACGGCTTTGCCGCAGTGATGAACGATAACATCCGTATGTACCTGATGGTGGACGTGCTCGAATCGAACGTCAATAACACCGGCGTCAACCAGAACGATTTTTGGGTAACGATCGACACCAATAACGATGGGCTGATTACCCCGGGGGTCGACCTGAATTATGCCCTGGTGGGCACTACTCGCAACATGCGCTACTCGCAATATATCAATCCGGCGCAGTGGGATCCACCCTCCGCCACCACCCTCTCCAGCCTGGGACCCGGCTTTGACTGCTACACGCCGGATAATACGCGCATCCTGAACATCAACACCCAGACTTTCGACTGCGCTGCCCACCAGATCTGGGAAATTGCCATCGATCTGAAGGAAATCAACGCCGTGCCGGGGGAGACCATCCACATCGGGCTGCGCACCGGTACCCCCAACCCCGAATTTACCGACGAAGTGCCCAACACCTTCGACGTAGATTTCCAGAACCTGATCGCGGTCCACCTGGCAAGCAAGGCCTTCCCGCCGCACGATCCCAATGCCAACATCGCCTTCGCGGCCCCCAGCATGGAGATCACCCAGGTAGTGCAGGACGTCAACAACAGCATCCCCCTGGCGGCCAATAAAGCCACTGCCGGGCGGGTGGCGGTGATCTCCACCAGCGCTTTATCTCCCCAGCCGGTGCTCGAGTACCTGTATGGGCAGCGCGGGGGCAACGATCTGCCCGGCTCACCCCTGGTGAAGCAAGTCAACGCGCCGCTGGCCTACGACCGATCCAGCCTCACCGCGACGGCTAACTTTATGCTGCCTGCATCCTGGACCACCCAGGGGGAGAACTTTTTCCACGTGGGAGCCAGCGATTTCAATGGGCATGTGATCTCCACATCACCCCAACTGCTGCTCTTCAAGGCGAAAGCCGTCCCCGTCTACTGGTTTATCCAGGAAAACAACGGCACGGCCAATGCTCCGAACCTGCCCACGCTGGCGACAATCGCCAGCTACGAAAGCTACGTCAAAACCGTCTTCCCGGTATCGGACGCGACCTTTGTGCTCAAACCCTGGACGGTGTTGGGCGCGCTGAATGGGGCGGGACTGCAAACCATCGTGGACGCCGTTTCCAAATACTACAACGCGGTCAGCGCCACGTATTGGAACGCCGTCTTGCAGAACCAAACACCCCCGTTTGCCCTGCCAGAATTAATCTTTGCCGCGAGCACCGTCGGCGGGGGCCTATCGGACCCGACCTGGTATAACAACGGGGGCGGGCACGCCGCGGCCGGCGGCATCGCCACCTCGGGCGAAGGCGTGGCGGCGCACGAGTTCAACCACGATCTCGACCGCTCCTCAAACGGCACCTGGGGCCGGCACGTAGGCGCCTGCGGCGCCCAGGGCCCCGACCCCAACTGGCCAAACGGAAGCGTTCCCGATATCACTGAGTACGGTTTCGATACCCGCCTGCCCTGGCTCAACACGAACGCGAGCAAGACGATCGTCCCACCGACGTTCCCGGACCTGATGTCATACTGCGGTTCAGGTTTGCTGCCCACCAAGTGGGTTTCCCCTTATCGTTATCAAAACTGGTTCGCCAGCCCAATCTTCCCGGCAACGCCACAGGCCGCGCCAGTCAATTCAATTTATATCGACGGCAGCCTGAACGTAGGCGGCAGCGGGTCGCTCGAACCAGCGACCTTTGCCGCCGGCATGCCGCTCACGCCTTCGCCCTCCGGGGCCTACAGCCTGCAGCTCTCCGGGCCGGGCATTACGACCGTCACTCACAGCTTTGACGTTGCCTTCCAGGATGCGGAAAGCAACCCGCTAATCACCGTCCCCTTCCATTTCATCCTGGCGGACCCCGGCGGAGTGACCCAGATCCAGCTCCTGCACGGGATGCAGGTGTTGGCGACCCTCGATAAAGCGGCCTCACCTCCCTCGGCGGACTTTACCGCGCCGGCTGCCGGGCCGCTTTCGGGCCAGGTGACGGTGTCCTGGAATTTGACCGCGGGCGATGTAGCGCTGGCCAGTTTACGCCAGGAGCTCGATTATTCCACGGATGGCGGGACGACCTGGATGCCGGTGGCTATCGACCTGCCGGGTACGGTCACTACTTACAGCCTGGACAGCAGCCTTCTGGCGATGACCAGCCAGGGCCGCTTGCACTTGATCGTTTCCGACGGGCTGAACAACGTCACCGTCGAATCGGCGAACGTTTTCAGCGTGGGCAACCACCCACCGTTGGTCAACATCCTGGCGCCTTTCAACCTGGGCTACCTGCCGGGCGCGTCGCCCGTCGGGCTGCAGGGTGAAGCCAGCGACGTTGACGAGCCAAGCGTGCCGGATAACCACTTTCTGTGGACGATGGATGGGAGCACGACACTCGGCGTAGGCCGCAACCTGCCGGTTACCCTGCCGGACGGGCAGCACACCCTCACTTTGACCGTGCTCGATAACGGCGGCGCTACCGGGTCGGCCAGCGTCACTGTGTTCGTCAACCTGCGCCGGGTCCTGCTGCCGGTGATCCGGCGGTAGAGGCCATGCCGATAGGGCTGTCCCAAAAGAAAGGACAGCCTTATCTTTTCTCCTTTATCTGGCGAAAAAACTGGTGAAAAACAGCTTGATTTTCACCACTCAAACTGCAAATATCCTATATATTTAAGTCAACGACTTCTCCCGAAGGAAAAGCGAAACAGACTTCATGCCTGCCTGGCCCTGCTTGTGATTGGAGCCCCCATGCCCGTACGCCTATTTTCCATTCTTGCGATCCTGATTTTTACATTTTCAGCTGTCCAACCACTCCCCGCCCGGGCCGCCGGCAGCACCGATTTTTCTGCCGTGCTCGCTGAACGCATGCCGGACCTGCTGGCCAAATACCACTTGCCGGGGGCAGTTGTTTCTTATATCCAGAACGGCGAGGTGGCCTGGACCCAGGCCTACGGGCTGGCGGACCTCTCTACCCACAAACCGATGGCCCCGGAGATGATCTTTAATTTTGGCTCGTGCGGTAAGGTGCTCACCGGTTGGGGCATCATGCGCCTGGTCGAGCAGGGCAAGGTGGACCTGGATGCACCAGTCAACCAATACCTGAAACGCTGGCAGATCCAATCCATGGATTACGATGCCCAAAAAGTCACCCTGCGCCGCCTGCTCAGCCACACCGCCGGGCTGACCGTGCATGGCTTCAGCGACTATTCCCAACGCCGGCGTTTGCCCACCCTGGCAGAAATGCTGGCGGGCCAGAACCAGATGGATGGCGCAGTGACCCTGTACCAGGAGCCGGGTTTGGGGTTCCAATATTCGGGCGGGGGGTACGTGCTGCTGCAAATGCTGATCGAAGACGTGAGCGGCGAGCCTTTTGCCCAATTTATGGAGCGCGAGGTGACCGGCCCGCTGGGCCTGTCCAGCCTGCACTGGGTCTGGACGCCAGAGCTTGAAGCCATGGCCCCGGTGCCCTACGGGCCGCAGGGTGAATCCTTGGGCTACCGCCAGTTAGCCAGCCAGGCCGTCGGCAGCGAGATCGGCACTGTGCCCGATTTTGCACGCTTCGTGGCGGCGGTGGTCAGCGGGCCGAATGGCGAGCCGCCCGGGCGCGGCGTGCTCCGACCGGATACAATCGCCGCGATGTCCACCATCCAGCCGAACGCGAAGGATGAAGGTCTGGCGTACGGGATAGGTGGTCTGCAAAACGGCGTGCTGCTCCAGCATTTCGGCGCCAATCCCGGCTGGAATGCGTTCTTCGGCATCGACACCTACCGGCGCGAAGGACTGGTGATGGCGGTGAATTCATCCAACGGGTTTTCTTTGAATGCGGCGGTGCTAAACCTGTGGATCAAGACGACTTACAACTTGAGCAGCGCGGCGGTCGAACCGGCCCCCGAACCGGAGGGCCTTTCGCTGCAGGGAATGATCATGCTCGCCCTGGCGGGCGTGCTGGCCCTGGGGCTGCTCATCGCTATGGCGATCTTCATCATTCGCCTGCGCTCCCAAAAACTGACCCGCAGCAGGCGTCCCAGCCCGAAAGGCCTGGTGTGGTCGGGAATCTGGGCCCTGCTGGCCCTGTACTGGATTTACTGGTTTTATACCGCGCTGCCGCTGCCGTTCCCGCCCAGCTTCCCCGAGTTCTGGCATACCCAGCAGGTGGATCTGGTGCTGGGCGTGCTGCTGGCGTGGGTGGCGTTCAGCCTGGTGAAGGCCTGGGTTCCAAAGAAGATCAACAGTGATAAAAACGACTGAAACCATCGCAGCAGAAATCCGGCGCCTGGGATTTGACACCCGCTCGGCGCAGGAGGCTGCCAGAAAAGGGGAGATTGAAGCCTGGGTCCACCGTTACCTTACATCTGGCACCTGGGCCAACCCGGTCTTTTCACTGGGATTAAGCGAGAAAAGCGCTGGTGGAACGGGCCGGTCGAAGTCAATGTGTCCGTTCTGGCGCGCTGTGTCGGGCCGGAGCAGGGCATGGAATACCCGGTGACACGTGAGTACTGGGATAGACATACCCGGGAGATGGCGGAAACCATGACGGATGCCCTGGCGATTCCACCACTGATCGTCGAGTACCGCGGCGGCGAGTTGAGCGTGCGCGACGGGAACACCCGGCTGGGAGCGATGGAAATGCTGGGTTGGACGAGATGCTGGGTGATCCTCTGGTACAACAGTGAACAAGATTACCGCAAGCACCGTTCGACCCTCAAATAAATCTGACCACAGAGGCGCAGAGACACAGAAAAAATCATCCCCAAAATCGTGGGCACTAGCTTTTAAGAGCCTGGACGCTATCCCAGACGGCCAAGGACCTTCATCGCAGCGTTGTGCCCGGGGATGCCGCTGACTGCGCCGCCCCTTTTGGCGCTTGAGCCGCACACCAGTATGTTTTCATAATTCGTTTCCACGCCCCACGCGCCAATATCACCCTCGCGCTCCGCAAAGGGCCAGGTCAAATTGCCGTGAAAGATGTTGCCTTTGGGCAGGCCCAGGGCATTTTCCAGATCCAACGGCGATTTAGCTTCGATACATGGGTTCCCCCGGGCATCCACTGCCAGGCAGTCGGCGATATCCCCCTCGATAAAATGGTTGATGCTGCGCAAAAATTTTTGGGTGATCTGTTCCTTTTGGGCGGCGTTGTCCCGGATGAACCAGGCATAGGGCACATCCAGGCCGAACAGGGTCAGGGTCTGGTAGCCTTGCTCCTGCAAACCGGCGGACAGGATCGAAGGATCCGTCAGGCTGTGGCAGTACATTTCACCGGGAAGGTGCTCGCCCGGGATGCCGGCCTGCGCGTTTCGATACGCGGCCCGCATGTGCTCATACCCTTCAAAGAAATGGAAGGTGCCGGTAAAGGCATCACTGGCGGACACCCCGGGATCCTTCAAAGCCGGCAGTTTTCGCAGGATCAGGTTGATTTTATATACCGAGCCTTCCACCTGCTGTTCTTCACAGGCGCCCGGCAGGCAGCGGTTGACCACATCCGACGATGTATTAAACAGCACGGTGCGGGCTTCCGCGGCAGATTCCACATCCTCGTGGATGAAATTCACTGCGCTGGTTTGTTTCCCATAATCCACGCGGGTAACTTCCGCGCAGGTTTTAATGACCACGCCCAGCGCCCGGGCTTTTTCCAGCAGGCCATCCACCAGCGCACCCATCCCGCCCAGCGGCACGCGCCACTCCCCTGTGCCCTGGCCAATGGTGTGATAAAGGAAAGTGCGGTTCTGCAGCAGTGAGGGGTCCTCCGGAAAGGTCGAGACGCCGATCTTGGCATCCGTAAACACCACGCCGCGCAGGGTATCATCGGTTAAATGATCCTCGATCAGGGCGGACAGGGGTTTTTCGACCAGGTAATCCCAGATCTTCCGTTCTTCGGCGGTGCGGAACTGCGCCAGCAAGGCCGGTTTGGAGGGCAGGGGCGAGAGCAGCGTCGGCCAGACTTTGCGGGCAAACAGGCTAATTTTTTCCTGAAGCTCGAGATAGCGCTGGTATTCGCGATCGTCCCCGGTGAGCGCCGATAACGATTCCCGGGTGACGTTTTCAGAAATATTACTGATCAAGAGCCCGGTGTGATTTCCATCTTTTTCAACCGGGGTATAGGATGCGACAGCCCGGCGGCGGGCCTCAAAATGGATGCCCAAATCGGAGAGGATTTTGGAGGGCAGCAGGCTGACCAGGTAAGAATAGACCGAAACCCGCGCATCGACCCCCAGGAAGGTTTTCTGGGAGCGGGTGGCGCCGCCCAGGGTCTCGTTTTTCTCCAGAATGAGCACACGCAGGCCGGCCTGAGCCAAGTAGCAGGCCGATACCAGGCCGTTATGCCCGCCGCCGACGATGATCGCATCGAAACTCGTCACATTTTCCATTTTGGCTATACCTCTATTATTTAATCATGCAGTTGGCATTAAAGGATCTTCACCTGAAGGATGAAAAACTAAACACAGAGACCCTGAGGCTCAGAGTTTTTATCCAGATCAGGTATATGGCTGCGGAGAAGAATTTAAATCAAAAATAGGATACCACAAATTAGAAATGTGAAATTGTTTAGCGTGCAGCATGAGCGCAGGCCGGCGCTACCTCTTCACGTCAGGCAGGTAGATATGGTGAGGCGCATATTCGTAAGCGCCCACATCGGGCATGATGCTGCCGTTCAGGTCGCCGTCCTGGGGAAATACACCGCGCGCGTCTGCCCCGAGAGCATACGCCCCAGCATGGTCGATAGCCGGGCTGCCAAAGGGCAGGGCATGGGTCTGCACGTGCCCGCCGTTATCGGCCAGCGGCAGCAGGCCGGGGTTGGTGTCTACCTGGTCGCCGGGTTGGGTGAAATCGCAGGAATGATCGCTGGAGAGGTTGCCGCCAGCGGATAAATTAAAGTTTTCCGCTCCCAGAACCACACAAATGGATTCGGAGGCAGACAGGTCGGAAATGATCGTATCTGCGACCTGGCTGTGAGGGTAGCCTGGATCAAATTGGGATTCGAAGAGATAAAGGTCCGGACCGCTGCCAGGACTGCTGTTCAAGGCCAGGGTGCTGTGATCGATATCTACCCGCAAGTGCGAGACCAGCCCAGCACCGAAAGAACTACTGGTATTCCCGCTGATAGTCACATTCCGAAAAATTTGGGTGTTGCCCATATTTCCTAAGGAATGGTCAGTACCAACAAACACCCCACCCCCCCCGCCCACAGCGTAATTCCCCCACAGGGTGGTATTTTCCAGGGTGCTCGGAGAACCGTACGGCACCAGGATCCCGCCGCCGTAGGACAGCGCATTGTTAGCATAGATCTCCGTGTTTTGAACCTTCAGCGAACCGGTGGATGAAATCCCACCGCCGCCATAAGCCGAATTATCATGGATGGACGAACCGCGCAAGGTGAGCTCGTGCTGATTGTCGATCGCCCCGCCCCGGTAATTATAGTTTAAGGGGTTGCTGAGGTCTGACACAATAATGCTGTTGTCATGCAAGGTGACATTATCCAGGATCAGAATGCCATTGTTGCGGATGCCCGCCCCGCTGTCGTCGGTCACCTGTCCGTTGCGGATGGTGAGCTTTTCCAGGCTGACCTGGCCTGAGTATGTGGCGATATCGATCACGCGCCCATTGTGACCACCGTCGATAGTCGCGCAGGGGATATGAATTGTTATCAGGGGATGGAGCGAGATGATGATCACATATGGGCAGGATATAGCCGAGTTCTGGAGGATGCGAATGCCTTTGTCAATCAACAGGTGTTCGGTATACACGCCTCGATCCAGGAGGAGGGTATCTCCCGCAATAGACTGGCTCAGCGCGTAGGTGATGGTTTGACAGGCTGCCGCCAGACTTGAGCAGCTCCCAGCGTCGATGCCGTCCGGTGAAACATAGCGGGTATTCTGGCCGCCGGCACTTACCGGGGCAGGCAAGGTTAACAAGTACAGCGCGACTGCCAGAGCGGCAATGGCGCGCATTGGTGAGACAGAGCGTGGGTGAATCATACGGCCTCCTGGCTTTTTGATGAAGGATGGGTACAGAGCCTATCAGGCTGCAGCGACCCATCCGGATCTGGTACCAGTAAGGCGAATTAAGTTGCCAATAATTTTAGGGGACAGACTTTATAAAAGTCTACCAATTTAATTATATATTTTTTTTCAGCGTCTGGGTCAGTTGCGGAAGATAATCCGGGCCGCCCACCGCCACCAGGGCCAGGTAGGCGGGCAGGCGCCACAAATCGCGCCGCTCGCTGAACCCGGGGGCGATGGGCAGGATCTCGCGATAACCCGCAAAAACGTCGTCTGGCACGGGTTGAAAATAATCCACCAGGGCCAGGTCCATTTCCGGATGGCCGTAGTAGACAGCCGGGTCGACCGCCACCGCGCCGGCGGCGGTGCTGATGAAGTTGTTTTGCTGAGCATCCCCGTGCAGCAGGGCGGGATGGGTGGGAGGAAGATCCAGGTGGGGCAGGCGCGCGGCCAGCTTTTCGACCTGGCGGATGGTGGCTGTATCCAGGTATCCGGAGTCGATGGCCCCAATCAGATGAGGCCAGAGGCGGCGCTGGGTAAAAAAATCCAGCCAATCCGCCATCGGGCGGTTATCCTGGTAGAGCGGTCCAAAATAACCCTGTGTATCCAATCCAAATTGGTCCCCCCGAACTTGATGGATACGCGCCAGGGTGCGCCCGATCTCGCGCCATTGTGGCGGTGTCCTTTCTACAGATTGCACGGCTTCCAGCACCAGGATGACCCCGCCCTCAACCGGCGCGATGCCAATGGGCGGTGGGGTGAGGATGCCGGCCCGCTCTGAGAGCAGGCGCAGCCCGGCCAGTTCCGCCTCAAACTGGTCGAGGCCATGAGCCGCCTCGCTGAGCTTGACAAAGACGGATTGTGCGCCATCCGAAAGAATTGCCGAGGGATGGGAGGCGAAATCGTTCATATCGCTGAAAGAGGCGACACGCCACGCCTGGCGGTAATGCGCGGATACGATGCGCTCCACCGGCAGGCGCAAACCGTCGTTCAGCAGGCGGGATGAGGGCAGGTTTTTGTAAGGTTCGTAGATAGAAATGGACATAGGCCATTCTAACATTGAAAGCGGCGCCAAGAAAAAAGCTCGCCGGACGGCGAGCTTTTTTCGATTACGCGGGTGGAAAAAATATTTCTGCCTTACGAAGGCTTACCATCGATGTTCACCAACCAGTTTATGCCAAACTTATCGACTACCATGCCGAACGAATCGCCCCAGGGGGCTTTCTCCAGAGGCTGGGTAATCATGCCGCCAGCCGCAAGCTTCTCAAAATAAGCCGTTAATTCTGCGTGATCGCCGCCGCTGAGGGATATGCTGATGTTCGACCCGCTGTGCAGCTCCATGCTTTTGGGCGTATCGGCGCCCATCAATAGGATGCCATTATCGGCTTCCAGCATAGCATGCATGATCATGTCATCTTCGCTGGGATCCTGTGAGGCATGATATTCTTTGAAGGTCGCCAGGGTAAGTTTGCCGCCAAAGACAGTCTTATAAAATTCCATGGCCTGGCGGGCGTTGTCGCGAAAGGATAGGTAGGGGTTAAGTTTTGAGGACATCGTTTTTCCTTGATTGTAGATAATATTGATCGTATATAGATACTATACTATAGAATTTATGTTCTGTCAAGATTTAAAAGACAAAATTTGTACCCCGAACGCTTATGATTGCGATTTATATCCCGAAAGTCCAGTATAATAATGCGAACATCAGCCTTGGATCACTGCCTTGTCATTTTTGAAATTTATTTTCGGACGCCTCTTTTTTGCGATGGTCACTTTAACGATCATCACGGCGATTTTGTATGCCATCATGATGCTGCAAACGCCGGAAGAACGCGCCTACATGTTTATCCCCAAAAACGCAAACCTGACCCGGTTAACTGAGCAGCAATTGCGCAACTACATCCAACGTATCATCGAACAAAATGGACTGAACGATCCCTACCCGGTCCAATATGTGCGCTGGGCCTCCAGATTGCTTCAGGGTGATTGGGGCTACAGCATGAATACCTCGAGCTACGTGCTGGATGACCTTTCGGCCCGCGCCCCCGTGACCATTGAATTAACCATGTATACCATGCTGGTGATGATCCCCACCGGATTGGTCAGCGGGGCAATCGCCGGCTGGAAGCGCAATCGAGCATTGGATTATATTTTTCGCATTTCGGCCTTTGTGGGCGCATCCTTCCCGTCTTTTATCCTGGCCCTGGTATTCCTGGCGATTTTCTATGTGGGCCTGTACTGGTTTGCCCCAGAGCGATATGGGATTCAAACCAGTATGATCGTCAACGCAGCCGGATTTCGCCATTTTACCGGGCTATTGACCATCGATGGGCTGCTCAACGGCCGCATCGACGTGACACTGGATGCGTTCCGGCACCTGGTGATGCCTGTGGTGACCCTCAGCCTGGTACACTGGGCCACCTTGGGCAGGGTGGTGCGTGCGATCATGATTGAAGAATCACAAAAAGAGTACATCGTCACCGCAAAATCCAAGGGGCTGTCCGACAACCGGATCCTCTGGCGCCATCCTTTCCCCAATATCCTTTCTCCGGCGCTGGCCAGCAGCGCCCTTTCTGCCGCATCTCTGGTGGGCGGGGTATTCGTGGTGGAACGGATCTACAATTTCCACGGAGTATCGGAGATCGTTTTTAACGGCTTGTTGGTGGCCCGTGATACAGTTACGGGTCTGGGGTATACCATATATAACGTGTTGATGGTTTTGGTGGTGATGCTCCTGTTAGACATTCTGCGCGGGATCGTCGACCCGCGCGCACGCGCCGAATGGGCGGCAGAATGAACGCATTGAAACGTCTCCTGTTCTACTGGCAGGGCCTGCTGGCGATCGGCATTATTCTTTATTACTGCCTGGTCGCCCTGGCAGCGCCGCTGTTAGCCCCACAGCCGTCTCCAAATGCGCCTTCAGACTTTCGAGCTGTCAAAATTGAGCAGAAAAATTACCCCAATCCCCCTGCTCCGGACTATCCCCTGGGGACATTCCCCTCCGGTGGCTACATAAAAACACAAGTGGATGTCTATTACACATTAATCTGGGGGGCGCGTTCAGCCATCCTATTTGGATTGGCGGCGACCTTGATCACGGGCACCTTTGGCGCGCTGGTTGGCGCGATCGCCAGCTTTGTGGGCGGCACGGTGGGCCAGGCGATCCTGCGCATCGCCGATGCATTTCTGGCGTTCCCGATCATTGCCGGAATTGTGTTGATCGGCCAGACGATCCTACCGACCGGTATATTTAGCATCCCCACCCCATTCCAGGCAACCCTGCTCAAACTCGGCATCGACAATGTAATGCTCGCCATCATCTTTTTTTCGTGGATGCCTTATACGCGCATCGTCTATGCGGACATGGAGCGCATCCGCCACACTGAGTTTATCGTGGCGGCCCAATCCATCGGCGCCAGGCCAGGCCGTATTATCTTCCGCCACCTGATCCCCAACTCGCTTTCGAATGTGATCGTCCTGGCTACGCGGGATGTCGGGGGGTTCGTTTTGCTGCAGGCTACTTTCTCCTTCCTGGGCGTAGGGGGCGGGTCCTCCTGGGGCGAAATGCTGGCGATGGGGCGCAACTGGATCCTTGGGCCAAAAGGAGATCCGTTTTATTACTGGTGGGTGTTTTTGCCAGTCAGCCTGGCGTTGGTCGGGTTTGGCATCGGATGGAGCCTGTTGGGGGATTTCATCAATGACCGGGCTAACCCGCGCTTGAGAGATTTCGTCCCGGATTGAGCCATTCCTGCCTTTAAAATCGGCGGATCAGAAATCAAGAAACCTGATATGGACTTTTCGTTTATTCACCTCAGCGATCATCATATCCTTGAAACAGAGACATCCCTGCTGCGCGGATTTTCGCCAGGATACGCATTTCAAGCCGTGCTGCAGCATATCGCCAGGAACCAGGCCGGACAGTTCGACTTTCTGGTGACGACCGGCGATCTCGTGAATGCGCCCACTCCAGATGCATACCGCACATTTGAGCGCCTGACAGGCCTTCAAAAAAGATCCGGCAAGCCGGCCCAGTTCGCTGAGCCGCTGCCGGCCTCAATCCAGGGGCTCGGGGAACTCCCGCTGTACTGCCTGCCCGGGAACCACGACGACCGCGAAAATTTTTACCGGCAGTTGTACCCCCAAACGGCCAACGCCAGCCTGGCCAACGCCGCTTTCGTGCATAAAGGCGTGCAGTTCATTTTTCTGGATATGGGACCCGAGGTGAAGGCCAAGGCGCACCCTGAAACCATCGATTTCCTGGACCAATCCCTGCGGGTGAAAATGCCCGCCGTTGTGATGCTGCACCATGCGGTTGCGCCGCTCGGCAGCGCCTGGTTGGATGCATTTATCGCCGACGATGTAGATCGATTCTGGCAAACCGTCAAGGACCGGGGGGTGATCGGCGTCTTTTGCGGTCATACGCACATCACCTATGAAAGAGCGGTCGCGGGCATCCCCGTGTTTGGCGTGCGATCGACGGCGATCCCCTTCGTATTACAGGACGAGCCGCTGACGGCGCTGCTGCCGCCGCATTACAGGCTGGTAACGATCCGCGATGGGGTGCTGGCGAGCCAAATTTTTGAAGTGGAGTTGTAAGAAGGCGAGAATGATGGATGTGGATGCAATCAGCGATTGTTTGGCGCGATTTTATTTTCCAGGTTCGTAATTAATCCATTCGATTTCAGGATTTCCCACAAAGCGTTTGGCCATCACCTCCAGCGCCTGCGGATTATTATCCACCAGGATAAAACGGCGGCCCAGTTTTAAGCAGCTTTCCCCGATGGTACCGCTGCCCGCGAAAAAATCCATCACCACCTCACCCGGATTGGATGAAGCCCGGAGGATGCGGTTGATGATCCCCAGCGGCTTTTGGGTTGGGTATCCATTGCGCTCTTTTGAATTTGTGCCGACGATCGTGTACCACCAGGTATCCGTGGGCAGCTTGCCGCGCGCCGCCTTTTCCGGCCCGGCCAGCCCGGGAGCCATGTACGGCTCGCGGTCGATGTCGTCCACGTTAAAGGTGTAGTGCTGGGGGTCTTTGGCATAAAACAGGATGTTATCGTGTTTGGCGGGCCAGCGGGTGCGGGGTTTGCCGCCGTAATCGTAGGCCCAGATGATCTCGTTGATGAAGCTTTCCCGCCCGAAAAGCTGGTCGAGCAGCACCTTGCAGTAATGCACCTCGCGGTAGTCGATGTGAAAGTACAGGCTGCCGGTAGGTTTGAGCACCCGGTAAGCCTCCTCCAGGCGCGGTTCCAGGAAAGCCAAAAAGTCGTCGAAAATGTCGGCGTAGCCCTGCGAACCAACCTTGATCGTCTGGTAGCGCTGCCCGGCGAACCCCAGGCGGTCGCCCTCCGCGCTGCGCTCGGTGCGGATCCGGGTGCGCGATTGGGTCTTGCCGGTGTTGAAGGGGGGATCGATGTAGATGAGGTCGACCGAGGCGGAGGGCAGGGATTGCAGGATGGGCAGGTTGTCGCCGAAGTAGATGCAGTTGGGCATAAAGATGATTTTAGCAGAAGATTTTGTTATTAATCTTATTTTAAAGATTTATTGCTACAGTCTCATCAAGTGAGTAAGCGTTCCACGCATTTACGGAGGCGAGAATGAAATGGATCCGTCTTTCAGGTTGGGCGTTTATCCTGAGTGCCCTGATCTTCCTTTTCGGATTTGCCTGGGACCACCTGCTCAATGGGCCATTTACTCTTTTCACGGTCTTGCTTGGACTAATCGGAAATATATCGTTTCTGGTCGGTTTACTGGGGATACAACAAAGCCAACCACAAACTGGACGACCAGGACAGGTTGGCCTAATATTCATGGGAATCGGATCTGCCATCGCGATCATTGCCAATCTGCTCATCAGACTTGCTGGCGTTGATGTTGGGGATTGGATTCCATTGACAAGCGCGATTGCCGGCAGCCTGGGTAGTTTAATCGTCGGGTGGCTGACTATTCGGGCGAGTGTATTTCGACCCTGGATTGGCTGGCTTATGATCGTGGGCGCCATCTTGAACATCCTGTTTCCCGTCCTGCCACCGGAAGCGGTCTTTATCTCTCAAATCGGTCTGTTCGCTCAATCAGCTGCATTAATTGGATACGGTACCACCATGGTGCGCCGGGATATGGAAGGCTCTTCAGGCTCGATTACCGGTTCTTCTCAACAGCACGTCTGAGGGCACTGGTTAGCGGATCATTGTGCGCCACCTTTTTCCGGCCCCAACCGGTCGTAACTCCATACATTCATACGTAATTCTATCAATTGTGTCCTATTATTGAGGTATTAATTTTCCAAATATTGGTATCGATTTTGTTTTTAAGGCTAAATGGAGATTCCGATGTTTCACCTAAAGGACGAAAAAAATATCCTTCCCATGATCAGCCCTGGCTCTTCCGACCCGGCCGGATCTGGCGGAGACGGTAAAGAAGCGGGTCTTCAGGACGAAGAGCTGTTGGACGCGTATTCTCGGGCAGTGGTAAAGGTAGTGAACAGTGTCGGGCCGGCGGTGGTCAGCATCGGGGTAAAGAAACAGGCGCGCACCCGGGGCGACCCCACCCAGACCGCGGAAGGTTCAGGTTTGATCCTGGCCCCAGACGGATTTGTGGTCACCAACCATCACGTGGTGGCACAGGCAGAAACCGTCGAGATAGGATTGACCGACAGCAGCACCCTTTCGGGGCACATCGTCGGCCTGGATCCAGAGACCGACCTGGCGGTGGTGCGCATTCCGGCCAACGGACTGCCGTCCGCGGGCTTTGGCGATTCGGACCGGCTGCATGTTGGCCAGCTGGCCATCGCCATCGGCAACCCATTCGGGTTTCAAAACACGGTCTCGACTGGAGTGATTTCAGCCCTGGGGCGGGCGCTGCGCGGACAATCCGGACGGTTGATCGAAAACATGATCCAAACCGACGTGGCCCTTAACCCCGGCAACTCAGGGGGACCGCTGGTCGACAGCCACGGCCGGGTGATCGGCATCAATACTGCCATGATTTCGAATGCCCAGGGGCTCAGTTTTGCGATCCCCGCCAACACAGCCCAATGGGTGGTGAGCGAGCTGATCCTGCATGGCCGCGTGGCGCGCCTTCACCTGGGGATCGCCGGGCAAAACGTCCCGCTCCACCGGCGCATCCAGCTTCATTTCAATTTAGACGCCGCCACCGCGGTGCAAATTGTGATGGTCGAAGAACACAGCCTGGCGCAGCGGGCAGGGCTGCAGGTGGGCGACCTGATTCTGGCGGTAAACGATCTCAGCACCGCCACGGTGGATGACATCCACCGGATTCTTTCTCACCCGCCGGCGGATGGATCGCTGCGCCTGGTGATTTTGCGCGCCAGTGAACGGCGCGAGATCGAGATTCAGCTTCGAGAAACCGCGGGGCAGGAATAACGCTACAGTTCGATCCAATACTGCCTTACCGGCACGCCGGTCTCGGGCGAGATGGCCCGCCCGCTGAGCACCCCACCGTTGGCTTCGATGATTTTGGCCGAGGGCAGGTTAGCGTCGTCGCAGGTGACCAGCACGCGGGTTAAGCCAATGCCGCGAGCTTTTTCCAGGCCCAGGCGCAGCTGCAGTATGCCGTAACCTTTGCGGCGTTCGACAGGGCGTATGTTGTAGCCGATGTGCCCGCCTTCAATGGCGAGTGCTTCCGTCAGGCGGTGGCGCAGGCGCAGTTCACCGAGAATATGCCATCCATCCTGCACCAGCCAGAAGGAATGGTAAGGGACGATGCCGAAGGGAAGGCTTTCCGCGCGGGCATACTCCTCCACTTTGCGCAGATAAGCAGCGAAATCCTGGCGGGCGTCGGCGAAAAACCAGTAGCTTTCGCCGGCTTGCTCGAATTCAGCCATCATCTTAAAATACTCATCCTTGAATTCAATCCGTGGTGAAACCAGTTCAAGCGCCATAATTTTCAGCCTCTCAGCATTTCAGCAATCAGCAAGTCAGCGGTCAGCCAGGCGGCAGCTGCGCTATGAAGGATACGCTCTGTGTACTGCGTGCAGCACGGCACACGCCACACACAGGGAAGTCAGTTTACGCGGAAACCCTGTATAATATCCCTATTCTACCCCACGGGAGCCTGGATGACAGATTGGATGCGAATGCTGGACCCGGCCGGTCTGCTGGCTTTTGCCTTGACCTGCCTGGCCTGGAGCGTGGGCGGCTGGCTGGCAGTTCAGGCCTGGTTCGGACTGCGCCGCGGCGAGCGCCTGGTGGGCGGCCTGGCCGCCGGCTTTGTCGTTAACCTGACTCTGGTCAACCTGATTACCCCTCTGATCGGGCTGCCAACCGCGAGCGCGCTGAGCGCGGTTTTGATCCTGGCCGCCGGGTCGTGGGCTGTCTGGCGCGGCCGCCCGGGATGGACTGCGCTGCGCGCCGACCTGCGTGATTGGCCGCAAGTGGTCCTGCTGCTGTCACTGACCCTGCTCTTCGAAACGGCCCAGCGCGGGGTCAGCCTGTTCGACGAATACCTGCACCTGCCGATGGTGTCGATCATGGGCACCGGCTTGATGCCGCCGCCCTTTTACCTCAACCCGGATTTGAACCTGGCCTACCATTACGGCCTGCAGATCTTCGGCGCGGTGCTCGAAAACCTGGCGCACTTCTTCCCCTGGTCGGCCTGGGACCTAACGCGCGGCCTGGCGATCGGCCTGACGATTAACCTGGGCTGGCTGTGGGTGCGGCGAGGCACAGGGCGCAGCAGCGCCGGTGCGCTGGGCGCACTGGCCCTGATCGCGGGTGGAGGAGCGCGCTGGCTGCTGCTGCTGCTGCCGGCAAGCATCTTGAACTGGGTTTCGGCGGGCGTGCAGCTTTCCAACAGCGGCGCGGCTACCGCCACCACCCTGGTCCAGGCCCTGACCCAGCCCTTTGCGGTCGAAGGCGCCGGGGCCTATCCCTTTCCTTTTGCCTACCACACCGGGGTTTTCACCCCGCAGTTCTTCATCCTCGGCTCGACCGGGGCCCTGCCGGCGCTGACCGCCCTGCTGCTCCTGCTGCTGGCGCGGCCCGATCCCAGCCGGCGCTCGGTTGGCGCATGGCTGGTCTTGACCCTGATCATGGCCAACCTGGCACTGAGCGCGGAACACCTCTTCGCATTTCTGTGGGGCTCGCTGGCCTTGATCGGCATCGTGTATGTGGTGAACGCCCGGCGGATGCGCCGCACGATGGACCGCGAGCAGGTGTTGGGTTGGCTGGCCGTCCTGGCCGCCAGCGCCGCGCTGAGCGCCTTCCAGGGCGGCTTTATCACCGAAACCGTGCGCAGCCTGCTGGATGCCGCGAGCAGGCAAAACCCATCGACCAGCAACCTGTATGGCTTTGATCTGCGCTGGCCCCCGGCGATCGTCTCGGCCCACCTGGGCCTGCTCAGCCCGTTCAATTTGCGCCAGTTGGTGGCGCTGCTGGCCGAGATGGGGCCAGTGCTGCTGGCTGCCCCGCTGGCGACGTACTACGCCTGGCGCGCGGCGCGGCGCGGGTACTGGCTGGCGGGCGGGCTGGGCCTGGCGGCATTGCTGATGCTGGTTTTCACCCTGTTTGTGGCTTATGGGGTAGACCGCTCCAGCACGCGCTTCGCCAGCACGACCCTCTGGCTGTGGCTGGCCCTGGCCTTTCCCCTGCTATGGCGCATCTTCCAGCGGGCAGGGAACTTTACCCGGGCCGCCCTGGGCCTGCTGTACGGCATCACCCTGTACGGCGGGCTGGTCATGTTTGCGGTCCAGCTGACTGCCGTCCCCCAACCGGTGCCGGCGTACTTCATCGATAAGATCGATATCCCCATGAGCCAGAAGTACTGGAACCAACTGGAGCCGACCGCCCAGGTGCTGGATTGGATCCCTGAGCGCGCGGTGACCTTGTTCGGACGGATCAGCAAAGTGCGCTCCGCTATTTACGTGACTCTGCCCGCATGGCAGCAGCTGATGACCGACCCGACCCCCCAAAACGCCGTCCAGGGTGGGTTTTCATATGTGTACATGGACGATCAGTGGTGGGATCGCCTCTCCCCGGCCCAACGGGCAGCATACCAGCAGCCCTGTGTTAAACTGGTGGATGAATCCAAATATAACAAGGGCGGCAATGAATTCCGCCGCCTGTACAACATCCAGGCTTGTAAGTAAAGGAGTTTTTATGTCTCAACGACCTGTCACCGTTTTTATCGCCGGCGCCGGCGGACGCGGAAGCACCTATGCCTCTTTTGCCTTGCAGCACCCCGAACGGATGAAGGTGGTGGGGGTGGCCGAGCCGCGCGATTTCTACCGCGAGCGCATGGCCGAAACTTACGACCTCTCAGACGAAAATGTCTTCCATAACTGGCAGGATGCCGCTGCCCGCGCCCGCATGGCAGATGTGGTGATCATCGGCACACAGGACGCGATGCACGCCGACCCGGCGGTGGCTTTTGCGCAGCAGGGTTACGCCATCCTGCTCGAAAAGCCGATGGCTCCTTCGGAAAGCGAAAGCCGGCGCATCATCCAGGCGGTGAAAGACAACCATACCCTGTTCGGGGTGTGTCACGTCATGCGTTACACGGCCTATACCCAGGCGCTCAAGAAGCTGCTCGATTCGGGCGCGATTGGCGAGGTGGTCAGCATCCAGCACCTGGAGCCAGTCGGTTACTGGCATATCGCGCATTCTTTCGTGCGCGGCAACTGGCGCAACGAGCAGGAATCCTCACCCATGCTGCTGGCGAAATCCTGCCACGACCTGGATTGGATCCGCTACATGATGAGCGCCGCCTGTAAATCCGTCTCCTCCTTCGGCTCGCTGTTCCATTTCCGCCGCGAGCAGCAGCCCGCCGGAGCCAGCGACCGCTGCCTCGACTGCGCGGTTGAAGCCAACTGCCCCTATTCGGCCAAAAAAATCTACCTGGGTATGCTGGCCCAGGGACGAAGTGGCTGGCCGGTGGATGTGGTCACCCCTGAACCCACGGTCGAGAGCGTGACCCAGGCCCTGCGCAGCGGACCTTACGGGCGCTGCGTGTATGCCTGCGATAATGACGTGGTCGACAACCAGGTGGTGAACATGTCTTTTGCCGGCGGGCAGACCGCGGCCTTCACCATGACCGGATTTACTCACCTCGGCCACCGCAAGACGACCGTTTTCGGCACGCGCGGCGAGTTGACCGGCGACGGCGAAGTCATCGATTATCTGGATTTCCTGAACGACCAGACCCACCACATCGATACCCGGATGGGGAGGGATGCCTCCCCACTGGGAGGGCACGGTGGGGGCGATTACGGCCTGATGGATCACTTCATCGCCGCGGTGGCCAATGACGACCCCAGCCTGATCCTCTCCGGCCCGGACGAATCCCTGGAAACCCACGTGATGGTTTTTGCCGCGGAAAAAGCCCGAAAAGAACACATTGTGGTGGATTTAGCGTAAAGCCAGCGTTCCCGGCGCGCCCGCCGCGGCAAAAGGCCCATCCAGCAGCTCCTCCAGGATCAGCGGAAGGCGGTGCAGCGCGCTGTCCTGGCGGGCACGCCGGCGCAGCTCACGGGTGAGATACGACAGCGGCAGGCGATCTTGCACCATAGCGCGCAGTTCGTCATCCACCAGTATCATTTGAGCTTCGACTCGCGGCTGGACCACCAGGCGCGGCAGCAGGCGACGGATTTCGCCGGCCAATTTTTCGAGGAGATTATCGAGGGTCAAACCGCCGAAGGGCAGGCCCGCAATATGCTGGATACGGAAAGCAAACTGGTCGGTGGCCAGGTCTGGAAGAGATTGAAATGAAAACGGGGGCAGGTTCAGACCCAATTCTTTCGCCAAATCGAAGCGCAGCTGGCTGAAGTCCTCGCCGCCTTTCTCCTGCCAGAGCAGGGTCAGCCCCCGGAAAAGCTCTGACGGCAGCAGGATGCCTATCCGCCTGGCGGAAAGCGCCCCCGCCAGCACTTCGCCCAAATCCTCGGGCGTACTCAACATGGGCTCGTTCGCCGCAATGACCTGGGCTGAAGTCTGGCGGTCCGCGATGGAAATCCCCAGGCCGACCGGCACTCGCAAGCCGGCCAGCAGCGCGGCAGGGTCAGGCGGCCAATCCGGCCGCGCGCTCCCTTTACGGCGGCGCGGTCCCTCCAGTTCACCCGCCACCACAGCCGCCTGGGGTAGGTTCAGGAGCACATCGGGCTGGTCTTTCAACATCTCCAGACAGGTTTCTTTTAATCCGCCAAGCAGCTGGCGCTGGGTGGCTTGAGAACCGCTCGCATTTTTTGTGATCCCCTCCAATACGCGCACCACCGGTTCCGCCCCCGGCCAGCACGGGCGGCCGTTGACCGTCATGGATAAAAGCGGCCCGGGGCCGTTCTTTAGTTCGCCATCCGTCAGGGATACTGACAGCACGCCAGGGATGCCCAAGATCTTCAGCAGCTCACCGGCCTGGGCGGCGATTTCCTGGCGGGCGGTCGCGTGCAGAGGGTGGTTCGGGGATGCCAGGGGGCGCAGCGGTCCGGCCAGAGCCAGCACGGCGGGGATCTCGGGGGAAGATTGGGGGGCGTTCATTCAGATCAACTCCTGGTTTGCACGGCTCAGGCCATCTTCTGGGCCTGGCCGGTTTCCTCACTCGATAGCACCGGCCAATCCGGGTAATCAGATTCGATCCAGCGCCGCAGGTAAGGCCGCAGGGCCGGTGAATTGACCAATAAGACTCCGGGCCGGTCAAATGCGGCGGTCCAATCTTGTACAGCGAACAACAGAGAATTCAATTCAACGGCCGAAGGCTCGATCACCGGCTTTCCGTCACGCTGCGACCACCAACCCTGCATGCGTTGCTCCCATTCCACCGGGACAGGCAGGTATTTTTCACCCTGGCTGGCGGGCAGTTGTTCGCTGAGCTTGAGGCGGGCCGCGCGCAGCATATCCGCGAAGCGGGCAGGGTCATCCAGGCCGCCGTTTGCCCCCACCTGGAGGATATCCGCCAGGCGGGTGACCGGCACTTGCTCGCGTACCAGCGCGCGCAGCAGGCGGGCAAAACCCAGACGAGCCGCCATATTGGGCAGGCTGCGCTCCATCAGGTCGTTCCAGCGTGAATCCAGGTGGTCCAGCAGGCGTTCGACGGCGGCCACGCTGACGAAATCCGCCAGGCGCTGGCGCAGGGCGCTTTCCAGATGGGCCAGCATATATTGGCTGGCGGAGGCCATCGTCCAGTTGGCGCCGACCGCCACTTGAGAATATTTCGACGCCACCCAACAGCCAGTACCGCCGATAAAAGGATCGTAGGCACGCAGGTAGCTTTTCTTTGGGATTTTCAACTTATCCAAATCCTTGGGCGAAGCGCTGCAAAAGCTCATCTCTAAATAGACCTCACCCCTGGCAACCGCTTGCTCGTAAAAGTCGATCTGATAGGTAGTGGTCATCGCCGGATCGTCGCGCACCCGCACCGCGGGGATAGCAATCCCCATGGCATTCTGGATACGCTGCCGCATGGCAGGAATATCCTGGTGGATGAATACCGGGCTCACCTCGGGATCGATCAACGGCACCAGTTTGGAGCCAACCCACAGCACAACCGGCAGGCAGTAAGGATCATCCTCGGCATTAATTTCCCGGTCGAGATGGAAATAGGTATCCAGGAACGGCAGCAAACTGGCCCGGGCAGAGGCAGACTCGGCAGCGGCTTCTGCCGTCATAGCCGGGGCGGATTCCATCTCACGCAGCTGGCCTGCCACCCGCCACAATTGAGCCGGGTCTACCAGTAAATCGCGCCAGGTTTCACCGATCTGTTCCCCGGCAGCCACCCACTGCACCTCGTTGCCCCGGTTCAAGGCGCGCAAAAAATAATCCCTTCCCTCGCTTGCCTGGTCGCGGCTGAAGGCGGCCAGCGCCAGGCGGGCGTCCATTTCTGCCAGGCGCTGGACCTGGTCAGAAGGCGGGGTCAAGGATTCCATTTTCAAGAGTTCCTGGCGGGCGTCGCTGAAACGCCGGTCTTTCAGCAGTGCGTCGATTTCGTGCTGCCATGTATCCATCGCCTGGTTCAAAGCGCGCTCTTTGGCCGGGAAATCATTCACCGCCAGCTGCTGGTAAGCCCCTAACGCCACGCCATAATCTTTGGCATCCAGCGCCAGGCGGGCCTGCACCGCCGTAATGGCAACCCGCGCGATCTGCCCGGATTTGCCGGCCGGCAAACGCTGCAGTTCACCCCGCATCTCATCCTGTGCGGTGGGGAAGCGCTGCAGCTCAGCCCGGCGGGCCGCGATGCGTTCACGCAGGCGAGCATACAACGCCGCCGGCAGATGAGACGCCTCCTGCAGATCGACGATCGTGTCGTCGCATTCCCGCGGGTTTAGCGCCCCGGCCAGCCCTGACAGCAGGTCCTGCTCGCCTTCCGCCAGCTGGCCCTGCGCCAGGCGGCAGATACCCAGGTTGCGCCGCGCGCCGCTGGCGAGTAATGGATCATCCAAAAATGATTCGTACAGGGCGATGGCTTCATCCACCCGACCGGTAAGAAAAGCCATCCATCCCCGGGTAAAGCGAATGTCGTTATTTTCGGCCATCAACGGATCGAGGCTCTCTTCATACACGTGTTGCGCTTCAGCCAAGCCTTCCGCCGCGTGTTGGGGCATGGCCCGCAGGCAAATGGCGCGCAATTCATGGTACCAGCTGTCCTCCGGTTCGGCAGCCACCAACTGATCCAGCAGGCGCAAAGCCTCTTCATATTTGGACAGCCAGGGAGGCGATGCGGGTCGGGCGCGGCCCGCATACAACATCTGGGCCGAAGCGGCAGTCCCCTGGCCGATCAAAATATAAGCATAGACCGCATCCGCCCAGGTATTGGCCTCCAATTCACGGCGGCGAGCGATGAACGGCCCGGCTTCGTCAAACTGGCCGCGGTTGGCCAGTAAAGCGGCGCGTTCTTCCAGGGCGGCCAGGTTGTCCTTATCCAGCTCGATCGTGAGCCGGGTAACGACCTCACAGTTGGACTCGAGGTTCAGATAGCGGAAGAAACGGCCGAGATAGGCCCAACTATACACATCGTGCGGGTCGTAGACCAGGGCCAGTTCCAACCAGCGGATGGCATCCCACCAAAATTCCAGGCGGCGAGATGGTTCCAGCCGCGCCTCGAGCTCGCACAACAAGGCGCGGGTGGTATAAGCCCAAAAGAATTCTTCATCCGGCCATCCGCCGCGCAAGCCGGCCCGCCAGGCGCGCAGGCTGCGCTCGACGGCCCGCTTGTCGGCCAAAGGTGGGGTGGTCGTGTAAGCCCGGGTGCGCTCAGCGTCCATCCACGACCAGCAAGCGGCGGGAAAATCCGGTTTAAACTGTACGGCGAGTTCGAGCAGATGAGACGCAGTTTCATAATCGCCGCGCCACGAATAACGCCGCCCGGATTCGTAATACATTTGGGCCGCCCCCGGCTTCTGGCCGCGGCCAGCGAGCAAGTCGGCTTTAAACTGCTGGACAGGCGCTTCCGGGTAATTCCCTTCGCCCATATTCAGGGTGAGGGCCAAATCTACGATGCGCAGGGCCTCATCCAGGTTGCCTACAGCCTGCCAGATGCGCGCCAGCGCAAACTGGGCCTGCCCATGGTCGGCCTGCGGTTCATATTCCGGCGGAAGATAAGCCGGATTGAGGATCTGCCCGATCACTGACGGGGCAAACAGGGGATCTGCCTGTAAGGCACGTTGAAAAGCAGCCAGAGCGTCGTCGTACTGTCCCAGGAACAGGTGAATCCGCCCCAGGAAGGCCGCGATTTGCATCCGGTCGGGCGGGCTGACACGAATTTTTTCGACGCTCTGCGCCCACTCAGAAACCAGCCAGACCCCATTTTCAAGCACAATTTTCGGCGAGACCATGTGGTGAATGTGAGGCAGCACAATATCTGCCTCGCGCGGGTCTGCCCGCACGACTTCCAGATACACGCGAAAAGCGCGTTCGGGGTTGGTATTCTGCTCGTAGGCATAGGCCTGCAGCAGCAAGATATCCACATCTTTGGGCGCGCTGCCCTCTGCCTGCTGGGCCTGGCCGAAGGCTTCGACGGCTTCACGTAAGCGCCCCTGGGCTTTGAGGGCCAGACCCAGGTCGAAGTAACTACGCCGCAGGCTGCGCGGCGCGGTAAAACGGCCAACGCGGGCCTGCAGCGCGCCCGTTTCAGCTCCGCCCGGCCCTTCACCCGTGGGCTCAATGACGGATGTATCGGTAGTCAGATCAAACCCACACTCGCCACAAAAGATATCCTCGGCGGACACCGGAAAGTGGCAGTTCGGGCATAAGGCGGATGGGTCAGTCATTTGGTTTGGATCGGTTTTTCGCATCACATTTCACCCTGCCCCTTATGGGTTGCTATCCGGCGGCGACCAGGCATACTTTTCAATGACCGTTTCACATTCACCGCAGAAATTGCCGAGGGGATCATCCAACAGGTGGCCGCAGTTCGCACAGTAAAAATGCAGGCGGCAGTTGGTGCATATTTTTTGGTCCGGACGGCGCTTGGCCGTCCCACAGCGCTGGCAGTTGGTCAAGACGGGCTGCTCCGGTTCCTGCCGGCTGACACCGGGGATGATATTGGCAGACGGCGCAGAAGTGCGCTTGACCTGGTCGATCAACCCTTCGACATCATTGCTGCGCAAATAAAGCACCGGAACAGCAAAAGCCAGTTTCTGGCGGTCGCCGAGCTCTTCGATGGCTTTCAAGCCATCTTTCACCGCCAGGTCGATCGGCTTTCCGGCCTTGAGGGTGTCGTAAAACTGGCAGGCAAAACGGGTGGCCACGTTGTTTTCGACCTTGGCTTGCATGGCAACAATCGCCGGGATCGACTTGCTGGCAACCTGCATCGCCACCCCGGAAACGCTGGCCTGTGGATCGGGCATGCCGCTTTCGCAGGCCTGCAGAAAAACCAGCTTCAGGTTGCGGCTCCTGGCCACCTGGTCGGCAAAATCTTTATCGTCCATCCAGTCTGCTTTGCCGTCTTTGCCCACAAACGCCAGCTGGCCGACGCTGGTCTTGCCACGTTTGAGGCGCCGTCCATGGCCGACAAAATGAATGATGGCCGGTTGTTCATCTTCGTTGGTCGTGTCATCGACCAGTTCGGTCAATTTGGCCTCGAAGTTGGCCCGGCTGGCCACCGGTTTGTAATCCGGGTCCAGCAGGCCGTCCGGCTCGGGTTCGATTAACTCGTGCAGGCGGACCATATTCGTATTTTTTAATTCCTTGATCTTGTCATACAGGGGATCCGCCAGCACAGGGTCCAGGCCGCGCGGGCGTGAGATCACCAGCAGCACGGTAACGGGCTGGAGGGTTTTGAGCTTGCGCACCGAAAGGTTGCGGAAGGTCAGAGCCCGGGTCAGCACCAGTTCGGTATCCAGCGCCATAAAGCGGCCGCCGCTTTCGGGAGAGTGCAGGTATTCCCACGGCCAGGAAGCGAAGACATCATCCATGAATTCCAGCTCGATGCGCAGCAGCTGGCCGGGTGTGATTAATTTTCTCAGTTCCGCCAGACGGGCGAGGATCGCTTCGGGGAAGAGGGCCTGGTAAAGATGGTCGCCGAGCACTTCGACCACATCGTAGGTCTTCTCATCGATCACGGCGCGCAGATCGGCCTGCATATCGCCCCCTCCGGCGACCGAATCGATTAACGAACGCTGCAGGTCAACCAGCAGGTTGATCGTCTTCACTTCCAGTTCGGGGAGCTGGTGCGGCACCTCGCCCGAGCCAACACGCTCGCCGCCGCTGCCGTAAGCCGCCCACTGCAGGGTGGTTTCTTTGACGCTCAGGTGAAAAATAATGCTTCCCATGGACTGCCTTCAACCCTCCCGGCTCACGAGCGCTACAGGCTGGGTGTCAGATCCCAGGTTGCGCTGCTGCCCAGGGGCAGGTTGCCTTCAAAGAACAGGCGCAGCGCCTTGGGCAGTGAAGCGATAGCCGACTGCAGCCCGGCTGCCGCCAGGTTGAAGTAGCGGTAGGCGTACAGGCTGGCCTCGATGTGCACTTCTTTCACATCTTTCGGCACGCGCGCCACGATCACCGGTTGAGGGGCATCCTCCTGGAAAAACTCAGCCCCATCCAGGCGCCAGAAAACCCGCTCCGCGCCGGTCGTGGTGTGCTGGATCTTGGCGCGTTTGACGTGATAGTTGAAGGGGCCTAACACCAGGCCGGCCCCTGCCGCGCCTTTGACGTCCACCCCGGCCCCGATCGTCCCGCTCAGCAGGCCGGCGTTAGCGCTCAAGGTAGGTATTTTGGCGCCGAACTCGAAATTCTCACCCAGGGTGATCTCCAGATTGGTATCCGCTTTTACCAGGGTTTGAAACTGCTGGTTGGGCAGGATCTGGTAAGCCACCGGCTGTTTATGGGGCGCAGGATCTTCCGAGCGCATCTTTACTTCCATTTCCAGGCGGTTAAAGGCCCAGTTGTATTGGGGGAAGAGCACCACCGGGAAATACAGCCAGTAAAAAGTGTTGTCTTTGGTTAATTTTGTGAAGCTGGCGGGCACGCTGAATTTGGCTTTAACGAAGTCCTTGTCGGTTATTTTATAGACCTGCGGGTAACCGGCGAACTCAGCCACATCGTCGACGATCGCGCGCGCCGCCTGGCCCTCTTCGGTCACGGTTTTGCCGCCATCCGTCCCCAGGTGAGCGCCCAGCGCATCCAGGCGTTGAGCCGCCTCCTGCAATAAGGCCGCGCGGTCAATACCGGATAAATCCTGGCTAAAACTGAAGTCGAGAGAATCGGGGCTCAATGCATCCTCCTGTTGGCGAGTAAGTCGACGCGATGCCCAGCAAGCTGATGGGCATTTGTTTATCATTATAGGAAACAATCTCCCAAATGGCAACCTGGCGAAATCAACAGGTGCATTCACGTTTTAGGCACATACAGAACCTATCCTTTTTCTCGTACTCCCCTCATTCAACCTGAAACGGGACTATTTTCGGCGCCTTGCTGCTAAAATAGCCCCGGAACTTTTAATTTCACTCATAAATGATGTTTGGGGGAGTTTTTTGAAAATTGCTTCGCAATTTTCAAAAAACTCCCCGCACCATTTGTGCGATCCGCGTAGTGCGACTAGCTTATCCGGCAATCCAGTTTTCCCCCTCCCGTGATATGCTTAAGGCATGGCTTCCTATTATCTCCATTCGGAAACGGAGTAATAAAATTATCCAGAAGTGAACGGCTGGTTTGCGAAGCATGCAGTCATTCACAAAAAATGACTCCTCAGGAGTAAAAATGCCAATCACGATCAGCGATGTCAAAACGTTTATGGTCCAGACCGACGGAGCGGGCCGGCGGTTCATCATTGTCAAGGTAGAGACCTCCGAACCCGGTTTGTACGGGTTGGGCTGCGCCACCTTTACCCAGCGCCACCGCGCCACCTTTGCCGCCATCGAAAGCCACATCAAACCTTTCGTACTGGGCAAGGACGTATCCCGGATCGAAGAACTGTTTCAGATGAGCCTGGTGCAGAGCTACTGGCGCAACGGCCCGGTGCTCAACAACGCCATCTCAGGCATCGACCAGGCGCTGTGGGACATCAAGGGCAAACTGGCCAACATGCCGGTCTACGACCTGCTGGGCGGGAAATGCCGCGAAGGGGCGGCGGTGTACACGCACGCCGATGGGCGCGATCCGCAGGAGGTATTGGAAAATGTGCGCAAGTTCCAGGAAGAAGGCTACCGCTACATTCGCATCCAGATGGGCGGTTACGGCGGCAAAGGGGCCGACTTCCACAAGCCAGAGGGCGCGCCGAACGGCAGCTATTACGACCCACGGGCCTACACGCGCAACATGCTCAAGATGATCGAGTATGTGCGCAGCCAGGTGGGCGATGAGGTTGAACTGCTGCACGATATCCACGAACGGCTCAGCCCGGTGGATACGGTGCAGTTTGCCAAAGACGTCGAGCCCTACAAATTATTTTTCCTGGAAGATTCGCTGGCCCCGGAGGATATCGAATGGTTCCGCATGGTCCGCGCGCAGTGCGCCACCCCGCTGGCAATGGGCGAACTGCTCAACAATCCACGCGAATGGCGGCTGATGATCGAAGAACGCCTGGTGGATTTTATTCGCATGCACGTCAGCCAGATGGGCGGGATCACCCCGGCGCGCAACGCCGCGATCCATGCCGGTTTTTACGGCATCCGCACCGCCTGGCACGGGCCCGGCGACACCTCGCCCGTGGGCCACGCCGCCAACCTGGCCCTGGACCTGTGGGCGCAGAACTTCGGCATCCAGGAATGGTGCCGCTTCGACAGCCTGGTGTACGACATGTTCCCCGGTCTGCCCGTAGTGCGTGGCGGCTACATGTACCCCAGCGGCAAGCCCGGCCTGGGGATCGATTTCGACGAAGCCCTGGCGGCGAAATATCCGCCGGTCGACGAGGTCGACTTCTGGACGCAGACCCGCCTGCCAGACGGCACGCCGGTGAGACCGTAGTGTTTTTACCATGATTGGATTAATCGCCGCCATGTCGGAAGAAAGCCGCGCCCTCCTGCGGCAACTGTTAATCTGGGAGGCCAGCCGACTGGGGCCGTTCCCTGCCTTCCGCTTTCAGCTTGGCGAGCAAGAATGTCTGCTGGTCGAATTGGGGATCGGGTTGGAACGAGCCCGGGAGGTCACCCTGGCGCTGCTGGCGGAAGGGCCAGAGAAACTGCTCTCCTTCGGCGTGGCCGGGGCAGCTCGCGTAGGGCTGGCAATTGGGGACGTGGTCGCGATCGGGCACACCTGCCGGTTGGAAGATGGCATCGCCGGGCCGTTATTACCCCTGGCCGCGCTGACTGGCGCGGCCCGCCGGGCCGCAGAGCAGGTCCAGCTCTCACGCGGCGCGCGCCTGTTCGTTGGGGTCGCACTCACCACGCGCGGAGAACAGGTCTTGCGCGAAGAAGCCATTGGGCTAGAAAATCCGGTGCTGGAAATGGAAACATACGCCATCGCGGCGGCCGCCGCGCAGACGGGCGTGCCCCTGCTGGCGCTGCGCGGGATCAGCGATAACCCGCAAGAACCGCTCCCGCTCGACCCAGGGGCGGTGCTGGACGAGGAATACCGGCTCAAGATTGGCAAACTCATCGGAATCTTGCTGCGCCGCCCATACCTCCTGCCTCAATTGGGTCGCTTTCGGCGCAATACCGCCCAGGCCGCGGAAAACACCGCGCTGGTGGTGATGGCGGTGATCGGCGCAATGCAGACTTGACAATTAGGAGGCAAATTCCATCCAGGTGTAAATAAGAAAGATCATATTTACATTTGTACTATAAAGTGTTAATATGGTTATGCTATATTGACACTTTTTCGATTTGGACATGTAAATGGACCCTAAGCTATACCTCAATCAGGCAGCAGGTCGGGCAATTCTCACCCCAACCGGTTTTTGGGCCTTTATTCCAAACCCCTTACCACCTGACATACACTGGACGCTGCCCCTGGTTTCGGCGCTGGCTGATGCCGAACGGGATTTAAGTAGATTGGCAGCGGTAGCCAGCGCTTTCCCATTTCCCCGCCTCTTAATACAACCCTTTATCCGCAATGAAGCGGTGATTTCATCTCGGATTGAAGGCACACATGCCTCCTTGGCAGACCTGTACACATTTGAGACCGCGCAGCTTTCATTTTTCGAACCAACCAATGATGTACGTGAAGTCCATAACTATGTTCGCGCCACCGATTATGGATTGGAGCGGTTGAAAACGCTTCCCGTCAGCCTGCGTTTGATCCGGGAATTACATGCAAAGTTGATGGAGAATGTGCGCGGTGGAGCTCTTACCCCGGGAGAATTTCGCCGGAGCCAGAATTGGATTGGCCCTATTGGCAGCACACCTTCCAATGCTCCCTATGTACCGCCGCCCGTTGATGAGATGCACCTGGCGTTGGATGCTCTGGAAAAATTCATCCATGCGGCCACCCAAATACCGCCCCTGATCCGCATCGGGGTGATTCATTATCAATTCGAAGCCATCCACCCCTTCCTGGATGGAAATGGCAGGGTAGGACGGCTGCTGATCGTACTGCTGCTGTGCGAATGGGGGCTGCTGCCACAGCCATACCTCAACCTGAGCACATACATCGAACACTATCGCCAGGAATATTACGATCATCTTCTGGCTGTCTCCCAAGTGGGGGATTGGGAAACCTGGCTGCGTTTCTTCTTACGAGGGGTTAGCGAACAGGCACGCGATGCCCTGGTTCGGATGGAACGCCTGCAAGCCATTCGCGAGAAGTACCAGTCTTTCGTAAACAAAAATCGCAACTCAGAGCGAATGTCGGCGGTTGTGGATTTCATGTTCACCCGGCCGATCTTATCCGTCAGACAGGCTTCGGATGGGTTGGGGATTCCTTTCAAAACAGCGGGAGATTACTTCGAGAAGCTTGTCCAGGCCGGTCTGCTTCATGAAATTACCGGATTTTCCCGGAATCGGATCTTTCAGGCTGATGAGATATTCAAAGCAGTCCAGGGAATTAACGCCGAATGACTTAGAAAATATTATTTGTGAGTTTTATTTGCGCGGCTAAGCCGCGCAAATAAAACTCACAAGACATTTTTAGACAAATACTTTTTGAATGATTCAGCGCCCCATCAGTGCGTCGATTTCTTTCATCTGTTCCGGGGCCAGCGGCCCGAAGCGCATCGCTCCGGCATTATCTTCCACCTGGGCCACCGTGCGGAAGCCGGGGATGGGCACAGTCAGCGGGCTGCGCGCCCACAGCCAGGCCAGCGCGCCCTGGGCCATCGTGCGCCCTCCGCTGGTCAGGATCTCACGGATCGCCTCCACCTTCTGGTACCACTCCGGGTTGGGTCTGCCGTTCTTGAAGAAGGCCATCCAATCCGGGCTTTTGGCGCCGCGCACGTCGTCGATGCCCAGAGTGGTTTCAGGCTTGAACTTGCCGGTCAGCAGGCCCATCGCCAGCGGGCCGCGGTCGACCGAAGCCAGGTTCGCCTGGCGGCAGAAGTCCAGCATCTCAGGCGCGTCGGTCAGGACGTTGATCTGATGCTGCACCGCGGTGCAGTGCGCGCCTTCGGCGAAAAAATGGGCGCGCTGCACGTCGTCCGTGCTCCAGCCGTACCAGCGGATCAGGCCGTCCTTGACCAGGCCTTCCAACGCTTCGCGCACTTCGACCGCCTGGTCCAGGTCATAGCCGCCCAGATGAAACTGGTAAAGGTCGATGAAATCGGTACCCAGGCGGCGCAGCGAATCTTCGCACTGGCGGCGGATCGAGGCCGGGGAGGCATCCGCACCGGTGACCTGGCGGGTATCTTCATTAAAAAGGTTGCCGAACTTGGTGGCCAGCACGACCTGCGAGCGCATACCCGCCAGAGCTTTGGCCAGCACGCGCTCGGAATGCCCGGCGCCGTAGACATTGGAGGTATCGATAAAGGTCACGCCCAGGTCCAGGGCGCGCTGCACGGCGCGGATCGATTCGGTATCATCGACAATCCCCCAACCCACCGGGGTTTCGCCGCGGTAAAATGGCCCGCCGATGGCCCAACAGCCCAGTCCCACCGCGCTGACCGGCAGTTGGGAACGTCCTAAAATTCGAGATGGCATATTTGACATTGGTGGTTCCTTTTTTTGATGATTCACCATGGAGTTTCTACGAGAAAATATTCACCATAAGGGACAAAAGCCCTACCACAGAGACTCAGAGGCACTGAGACTATTTTCAGAACAGATACAAAACACATGGTTTTTTATCAGTATCCATCTGCGTTTACACCTGCCCTGGGCGTTGGTGCCAGGGTCGGCGGTTAAACCAGCTTTGCCGCCACTTCCACCCCGTTGAGCGCCATGTGATACAGAAACACGGCATGCAGCAGGTTTGCGTCGTGCGGCAGGCCGCCCTGTTCCACAGCGACAGCCACCTCGCGGTCGTAAGTATCCACGCAGTCGGCGGGGACGATCACGCGGCGCTGAAGCTCGCGGGCATTGGCATCCAGACGCAGATGCATGGCGAGCTGGTAGGTGCACAGATCAGTGCAGTCGCCGACGACAATGAAGGTATCCAACACAGGATGCGCGGCGATCCACTCGTTCAGGCCGGTATTCAACCCGGAGGCAATAGAATTCTTAGGGTATTGGGGCAGCTGGTCGAAGAAAGGCAGGCGCTGAAAGGCGGCCACCGGTTCGGCTTCCTCCGTGCCGCGCACGCAGTGCGGCGGCCAGGAGGCAAATTCGACCGCATCCGGCTCATGGGTGTCCTGGAAGAGCAGGATATTGCGCATGCCGCGCGCCCAGGCCGCCTCAAACAGGTGCACGATGGGTTCGACGATCGCGCCCACGCGCGGGCTGGCCAACGGACCGGCCGTGCAGAAACCCTGGATGATGTCTACCGAGATCAAGGCGGTCTGATCAGGGCTGCCGAGAGCATTTTCCAGGCTCAGCTCGGGCAGCGTGTCCGTCCAATGGTCTAAAAATTTGAGAAAGTCCTGCGAGCGCAGGGCCAGGGGGACAGGGTTCATGAAAACATCTCCAAAACGCATAGTACGTACGTTTTCAGTTTACAGAAAGCTTTTTCGAATTCCTCCCCTATCTTAACCCACATACCTTTAAACAGCAACCACCCAACCAGTGGGTTGGGCGATTAAACAGAAAAAGTCTCTTGGCAATGACCTACTCTCCCAGGAAGTCGCCCTCCAAGTACCATCGGCGCTGACGTCCTTAACGACCGGGTTCGGGATGTGACCGGGTGTACCAACGTCGCACAAATCACCAAGAGACTTGTTTCACAAGTCCATTTGAAAATAGCATGTAGGTTGCAGCAAAAAGTATCCAATTCTCCGCACCACGCAAGAAACCCTCGGTCATTAGTACAGCTTAGCTACGCACATTGCTGTGCTTCCACACGCTGCCTATCAAGCAGGTAGTCTACCTGCGACCTTACTCCTTACGGATGAGGGACCTAATCTCGAGGCGAGTTTCCCACTTAGATGCTTTCAGCGGTTATCTCTGCCAGACGTTAGCTACCCAGCTATGCCATTGGCATGACAGCTGGCACACCAGAGGTCTGTCCACCCCGGTCCTCTCGTACTAGGGGCAGATCCTCTCAAGTCCCTTGCGCCCACAGCGGATAGAGACCGACCTGTCTCACGACGGTCTGAACCCAGCTCGCGTACCGCTTTAACGGGCGAACAGCCCGACCCTTGGGACCTTATCCAGCCCCAGGATGCGATGAGCCGACATCGAGGTGCCGAGCGAAGTCGTCGATGTGAACTCTTGGACTTCACCAGCCTGTTATCCCCGGGGTAGCTTTTGTCCGGTAAGCCACGACCATTCCACACTGTGTCGTGGGATCACTAAGCCCGACTTTCGTCTCTGCTCGACGCGTTGGTCTTGCAGTCAAGCTCCCTTGTGCCTTTACACTCTGCGGCTGGTTTCCATTCAGCCTGAGGGAACCTTTGGGCGCCTCCGTTACCTTTTGGGAGGCGACCGCCCCAGTCAAACTGCCCATCTGGCACGGTCC
>CAVUNY010000023.1:0-116384 GCA_963743005.1 uncultured Chloroflexia bacterium
CACCAGGGGCAGTTTTTCCACGCGGTGGGCGTGCAGCGCCTGGCGAGCCTGTTCCATGCTTTCGCTGGCATCCGCCACCACCAGGCGGGCGCGCGGCGTCATCACCGAAGAGACCGGCGCGCCGCCATCCGGCGCCAGTAGCACGTCGCGCGTGGCCACCAGGCCGATCAGGACGCCGGCAGAATCGGTCACCATCAACCCGCCGACCTCGGCTTCGGCCATCCTCTGGCGGGCCTGGTCCACGGTGGCCTCAGCCGGGATGGTGACCGGGTCTTCCACCACCATGTTTTCGGCTCGTTTTACCCGGCGCACCATTTCGACCTGGCGGCGGGTGGACATAAAACGGTGCAAAATTCCCAAGCCGCCCTGCTGGGCGATGGCTATCGCCATGCGGGATTCAGTCACCGTGTCCATATTGGCCGAGATGATCGGGATGGCTAGTTCAATCCCGGCGGTCAGGCGGGTACGCGTGCTCACATCCTTGCGGCTGCGCGCGGTCGAACGCCTGGGGACCAGTAAGACGTCGTCAAAGCTCAAGCCGGTATCGGTTCGTAGTTTCATGTTTTCCTCAATTCCTGTACGTTCCATCCTAATTTTACATGATAAATTCCCCCTGGAGACGAAAGAAAAGGATTATTCATGAAAACCGGCCCGCAGCGCAGGCCGATTTTCATGAGCAAAAAATCTTCCCCCGGGTGGGATCATGTTGGAGGCGGCACGACTGGGCGTTCCATTTCAAAGACCGGGGTCAGGACGGCGTATTCGCTGCCGCCCAGGCGCGCCAGGGGGCGCAGCAGGCCGGCATCCGCCTGGCCGTTGGGGCGCATGAGTTCGCGGCCCAGGTGGACGCGCAGCACCTGTCCCAGGACCATGGTGTAGGTGGAACCCTCCACGGGGATGGTTTGCGTCAGGCGGCATTCAAAAGCCGCCCGGGCGGAGGCGATGCGCGGCGGGCGAATATCGACGCACGGCACGCCTTCCAGGCCGGAAAGCTGAAACTCGTCAACTTCGTAGGTATATTCGCCCGAGGTCTGGTTCATGGCCTGGGCCAGATCCTCGCTGACGATGTGCACGGCGAACTCCCCGGTTTCTTGAATGTTGCGCAGGGTATCCTTTGGGCGCCCCTGGCGCTGGCCGATGGATACCATCAAGGTCGGCGGGTTGCCGGCAACCGCATTGAAGAACGAAAACGGCGCCAGGTTGGGCGTGCCGTCCGCGCCCAGCGTGGAAACCCAGGCGATGGGCCGGGGGACCACCAGGCTGGTCAGCAGACGGTAAAAATTCCGCGGATCTATTTCGCCGGGCTGGATGGAGAGCATCTCATCCATCCATCACCTGCCCCAACACCCCGCGGATAGCGTCGATCTCATCCATGTTGACGGTATGTCCCAGGTCGGGGTACAGGCGCAGATCAACCCGCATCCCCAGGCCTTCCAGCAGGCGGGCGCTATCCATGACGCTCTCGCGCGGGATATGGGGATCGGGGTCGCTGCAGCCCAGCAGGACGGGCGTGTTCCGGCTGCCGGCGGGGTAGCTGGGCGGCATGCCGGGCGGGCCGATCAATGCCCCGCTCAGCCCGAAGACCCCGCCCCAACGCTGCCCGCTGCGCGCGGCAAATTCAAGCGCCAGGCAGGCGCCTTGCGAAAAACCCAGCAGGCAGGTGCGCTCGCTTGGGATGCCCGCGGCGGCGGCCTGGTTTACCAGGTCCGCGATTTTCTTCAAGGCCGAATCCAGCCAGGGCTGGTTGCTCTCCAGCGGCGCCAAAAAGCGGTTGGGATACCAGGTGGCCTGGGCCGCCTGGGGGGCCAGGAAGGCCAGCCCGGGGAAAAGGATATGCTCGGACAGGCCGAGGATATCCGCGGCGCTGGCTCCGCGCCCGTGCAGCATCAGCACCACGCCTTTGGCTTCGGCCAGCGGCGCGCCCGAGGCGAGGACGGCCTGGCCGGAATGAGGATCCAGCACGATTTCAGCCGGAGGATGAGAGGTTTCATGCGGCATAAGATTCCTCGGGCAGGGAAACCGGCGGCAGGGAGGCTTCGATCGCGCTGCGGTTGGCTTCCAGCCAGGGCGGCAGCATCAGGTGGGTGCCCAGTTCGCGCTCGGTCTCATCCACCATGAAACCAGGGCCGAGCGTCGCCAGTTCGACGATGTGCCCGTCGGGATCATGCGTATAGATAGACTTGAAATAAATGCGGTCGCGAACCGGGGTCACGTTCAGCCCGGCGCGCACCAGCTTCTCGCGCCACGTCAGCTGGGTCTCATCATCTTTCACCGCCAGGGCGAAATGATGGGTCTGCCCGCTGCCCATGCGCACCGGCTGTTCTTTAGCCGGATCGCGCTCGAAATAGGTCACAATCGTCCCAGGGCGGCCCTGGTCGACGCCCCAATACCAGTGGGCCGAGGTCGGGTCGTCGAAATTGGTGGTCATTTTTACCCGGCGCATGCCCAGCAGGCCGCTGTAGAAGGCCTGGGTGCGCTGGATGTCGGAACTGATCGCGGTGATATGGTGCATGCCGTGCGATAAAGCCATATCGCTTTCGATCTTTGCCACCGGCTCGGGCCAGGTATCGGCGTTGATCGCAGCTTCGTCGCGGTTGCGCACGACTTTTTCCTGGGGCGGCAGGATCAGGTGCTGGCCTAACTCGTCCGCGGGCTCATCGATCGTCCAACCCGGACCATAGGTGGCGATTTCGAGGATCACCCCGTCCGGATCGTTGAAGTAGATCGATTCAAAATAGTGGCGGTGGTAAGGGCCGGTCACGCGTAGGCCGAGATCGGTCAGGCGGCGCTTCCAGCGCAGCAGGGTGCCGCGCTCCGGCACCTGCAGGGCCAGGTGGTGCGTCCCGCCGATGCCGGGGTGGCCGCGCGCGGCTTTTTTCCATTCGAAGAAGGTGATCGCCGATCCGGGCTGGCCGGTCTGGTTGCCGAAATACAGGTGGTACGCGCCCGGGTCGTCGAAATTAACCGTCAGCTTGACCAGGCGCAGGCCCAGGACGTGGGTATAAAAATCAATCGTGCGCTGCGCATCGCTGCAAACCAGGGTGATGTGGTGCAGGCCGAGAATTGTCATGATTGTCTCCATTGATTTTTTGAAATTGAATAATTTAAACTAATATTATAAATATTATCACATTTGTCAATTGGTTGTTAAATGGTAAATAGTTGAGGTTAAAATAATCAGCAGGGGTGAACAATTTGGATGTTCACCCCTGCTGATCAAATTTATGACAGGTGTTGTTCGAACCAGGCGACCGCGTCCCCTTCCATCTGGGAGGTCAGGGTATGGGCCACCGGATACACGTTCCAGCGCAGGTTGTCGGGGCAGGCTGCATAAGCCGGGCGCACGGCGCGCAGCCAATCCAGCACGTAATATTTGGGCTGATCAAAGTCCATTTCGCCGTTCATTGCCAGCAGCGCAGGCCGGGCAGCCTCTCCCAGGCGGGCAGCCGGGTCGAAGCCGCGGATCCAGGCGCTGGTCTCCGCGGTCTGGGCCGCGACCTTGCTCATGGCAGCCGCCCAGGTGGGGTTGCTCAAGGCGCATTCGTCCAGCAGATCCTGCCAGCGGCGGAGGAATGCCGGCAAGCCCATCATCGCCACTCCGGCTTTCAGCGCCGGGAACTCAGCCAATGCCAGGTAGGTGACGTATGCCCCCATCGAAAAACCGGTCACCCCGGCCCGGGTCACGTCCAGGCGCGCATCCGCGGAAAAGACGGGCAGCAAGGTCTGGATATCCATCGAGCACTGGCGGATGACCTGCAGGAAGACGCGGTAGGTATCCATCCCGCACTCCGGCGGGTAGATCCCGCCCAAGGCAGGGTCGGCGGCGTTGTACTGGCGCGCGTCGGCCCGCTCGCCGTGGTACAGGGGATCGAAGCTGACGCAGGCCAGCCCGCGCTGCGCCAACCTATAAGCCAGTGATATCAGGCTGGTCTTCGTGCCTCCGTAGCCGGGGATGGCGAATACCAGCGGGCAGAGCCGCGGGCGAAGTGGAATGCAGGTCAGAATGGGGATCCCGGCGACGGCGCCGGTTTCGAGCTTTACGTCCCGGGTCATTTTATCCAAAACGTCCGTTAATGTAATCCTGGGTGCGTTTGTCCTTGGGAACCACGAAGAGTTGTTCTGCCAGACCGATCTCGATCAGCTCCCCTTGCAGGAAGAAGGCCGCCTGATCCGCCATGCGGGCGGCCTGCTGCGTGTTGTGCGGCGCCCAGATGATGGTCAGGCTTTTAGCGAGTTCGCGCATGGTGGACTCGATTTTCGCGGTCGAGATCGGGTCGAGGGCCGACGTGGGTTCATCCAGCATGATCACTTCCGGTTCGAGGGCCAGGGTGCGGGCGATGCACAGGCGCTGCTGCTGGCCGCCTGACAAATCGTAGGCCGAATCGTTCAACCGGTCGAAAACTTCGTCCCACAGTACAGCCTGGCGAAGAGCCTGTTCCACGATCTGGTTAAGGTGATAAGTGCGCTTTTCACCGGCCACGCGCAGCCCGTAAGCGACATTTTCGTAAATCGAAAACGGCAGCAGAGCCGGGCGCGAAAAGACCATGCCCACCTTGCGCCTTAAGTTGATCACATTCAGTTCGGGATCAAGGATGTCGATCTTATCCAGCCAGACATGCCCGCTCTGCACGTGCACGTCTGCCAGGTCGTTCAGCCGGTTGAGCGTGCGCAGCAGGGTCGATTTCCCGCCCCCGGATGGGCCAAACAGCACGGTCACCTGGTTGGCGGGAATGGTGAGATTGATATTTTTCAGGCTTTCCGTGCCATCGTTATACTGCACGGTGAGGTTTTCGATGACGATTTTATCCATAGCGCTTACCACTTTCGCCGGGCGCGGGCCCGGGAACGGATGACCGCCGCCACCAGGTTCATCCCCAGGACAAAGATCAGCAGCACCAGCACCGTGCCGTACTGAATTTCGATTGGCATGCCCGGCACCTGGGTCGAGATCACAAACAGGTGGTAAGGCAGGGCCATGGTGGGATCCATCGGCGAATTGGGCAGGCGCGGCAGGAAGAAGGTGGCCCCGGTGAAGAGAATGGGGGCGGTCTCGCCCGCGGCGCGTTCCAACCCCAGAATGACGCCGGTAATGATCCCCGGCAGGCTTTCGGGCAGCACCACGTGCCAGATGGTTTGCCAGCGGGTAGCGCCCAGCGAGATGCTTACCGTACGGAACTGGATGGGAACGGCCCGAAAGGCCTGCTCGGCGGTGCTGATGATCACCGGCAGGGTCATAATCGCCAGGGTGAGCGAGGCCGCCAGGATGCTCGTGCCGAAATGCAGGAAGATCACGAACAGCCCCAGGCCAAATAAACCGTAAACCACCGAGGGGATGCCCGCCAGGTTGGTCATGGCGATGCGAATCGAGCGCGTCCAGGTGTTATCCGGCGCGTATTCCGCCAGGTAAATGGCGGCGGCGATCCCCGGCGGGACCGCAAACAGGGCGGTACCCAGTGTCAGGTAAAAGGTGCCCAAAATAGCCGGCAGGATGCCGCCGGCGCGCATGCCGTTGGTGGGCATGGCGGACAGGAATTCCCAACTGATGGCGGGCAGACCAGCGGCCGTGACGAAGACGATCAAAATGAGGATCGGCAGCACCACTACAAATGTGGCCAGCCCCAGTAGGATGAAGCCCAGCTGCTGTTTGCGGCGCGAGGTGAGAAAGGAAATGGTCTTTTGCATCAGGATAACAGCCGGTCGTTATGCTTGATCCGCCGCGCGGTGATCGAGAAGACGATGGAGTTAACGATCAGGGAAAACACAAAGAGGATGATACCGATAAAGAACAGCACCTGGTAGTGGGTGCTGCCGTTGGCGACCTCTCCCATTTCCGATGCAATCGTGGCGGTCATGGTGCGCACCGGTTTGAAGATCGCGTCCAGTGTACTGGGGATGACCGGGGCGTTACCGGTGACCATCATCACCGTCATTGTCTCGCCGATCACGCGCCCGATGCCCAGCATGATCCCGGTCAGCACACCGCTGCGCGCGGCAGGCAGGGTCACCCCCCAGATCGTCTGCCAGTGGGTCGCCCCCAGGGCCAGCGAGGCCTCGCGGTAAGAACGAGGCACGGAGTGCAGAGCATCTTCCGACACGGATACGATGGTGGGGATGGCAGCCCAACCCAGCAGCAGTGCGCCGGTGAAAGCGGTCAGCCCGGTGGGCAGGTTTAATAACTCGCGTAAGGCCGGCGAAAGCACCAGGATGCCGATGAACCCCAGCACCACGGACGGAAAACCGGCCAGGATCTCGACCAGGGGCTTAAGGATTTCGCTCACCCAGCCGGGGGCGATCTCAGACATAAACACGGCGGCGGCCACCCCGAAGGGCAGGGCAATCGCCACCGCGGCCACGGTGATCATCAATGATCCCAGCAGGAGCGGCAGGATGCCAAAATGGCCTTCGATCGGATACCAGATTTTCCCCAACAGGCTGGTCACCGGCACGTCGAAGACCGCCGGCAGGCCCTCTTTGAGCAAGAACAGGCAGATCATGCTGACAAACAGGATGCTCAGGTAGCCTGCTGCCTGGATTAACAGGGTGATCAGCCGTTCGCCGAAGGGGATGCTGTTTTTCGGCCGGGGTGGGCGCGATCCGCGCGGTTTCAGCGGGTTGGGCTGCGGCGGATTGGCGTCCACCAGGGTGGGAGGATTAACAGCGCTCATCTACAGGCTCACTTTTCAGTCAGGATGGGCACGAAGCCCAGGTTGAGCACAATTTTCTGTGCTTCCGGCGAACGAATCCAGTTCAGATAATCCAGGATCGTATCGTGCGGGTCGCCGCGGGTGTACATGTACAGGTCCCGCGAAACGGAATAGGTCTTGTCGTTGACCGAATTGACCGAAGGTTTGACGTAATTTCCACCTTCCTGGGTGGCGATCCCCAGGGTCTTGACCGAGGGCTGGATGTAGCCCAGGCCGTCGTAGCCGATGGCATTGGGATTACTGCTTACCTCGGCGATAATGCCTTCAGAGGATGGCAGCAGCAATGTATCCGGTGAGAAGAGTGATTTATCGGTGGTGCTGCCCAGGCGGACGACCGTTTCCAGGAAAAAAACGTGGGTGCCGGAGTTTGTTTCGCGCGACAGGCGCACGATGGGGCGGTCGTCTCCGCCCAGTTCCTTCCAGTTATTGATTTTTCCCTGATAAATCAACGAGATTTGCTGCAGCGTGAGCTGGTTGATCGGGTTGTGCGGGTTAACGATCACCGCGATCGCGTCGCGGGCCACGATGAATTGTACAGGCTCAAAGCCGTTCTTCTCGGCCAGGGCAATCTCTTCGGCTTTGATGGCGCGCGAAGCGTTGGCAATATCGGTCGTCTTATTAATCAGCGCCGCCAGGCCAATCCCCGACCCGCCGCCCGTGACCGAGATGCGGATGTCGGCGTGCTGCTTCTGGTATTCTTCGGCCCAGGCCAGGGCCAGGTTGACGATGGTATCGGAGCCTTTATTATCGATGCTTAAGCTGGGGGGTGAATCGAGCACCTGTCCGCTGGCACTGGGCGCGCAACCGGCGAGCACAAAGCTCAACAGCACAACAGCCACCCAGGCAGACCTGATCACGCGATTCATCCAATAAATTATAAGGGATTAACCAGGATTAAATGAAACGACCGGATGTTAACAGTGGATTATCAACAGGTTAACAAGAAAAACAGACGCGATAAACTGCCGGGAAAAAGGCTTTACCTGCTTTACATATTCGCAATGACCCATTCAAAAAACAAGTCACAACTTAAGCCGGCTGCTCGCGTGTCAGGTGGCGGAAACCACTCTGCCCAGCCACAATTACCTCGCTGGTCAGGCCAAGGAAGAGCCCGTGTTCGACGACCCCTGTCCGGGTTTTCATGCGGCCGGCCAGGGCTTCGGTATCCGCGATGGGTCCAAAATGACAGTCCAGGATCAGGTTGCCCTGGTCGGTCTTGTAGATCGATCCGTCTTTATTCATGCGCAGGGTAACCTGCGCGCCCAAGGAGCGTAAAAAAGCGGCCTGGGAACCCCATCCAAAAGGGATCACTTCCACCGGCACCGGCCAATGCGTACCGAGCACCGGCGAGACTTTACTTTCATCCACGATGATAATTTCCCGCCGGGTGGCCTGGGCGACGATTTTTTCCTGCAGCAGCGCGCCGCCGCCGCCTTTGATCAGGTTGAGCACCGGGTCAACTTCGTCTGCCCCGTCGATCGTCAGGTCGATCACCGGGTGCTCTTCCAAAGTAGTCAGGGGGATCCCGGCTTGCAGCGCTTCTTGCTTGGTCTGGTTGGAGCAGGGGATACCCAGGATGTCGAGCAGCAGCCCGGCCCGCAGGCGCTCACCGATGCGCCTTACTGCCAGGGTGGCCGTGCTGCCGGAACCCAGGCCGACGATCATCCCCGGCTGTACGTACTTAACTGCTAAATCGGCTGCTTTTTGTTTTAATGCTAAAACGTCGTCTGTCATTAAAGTTACCCTGCCCCAATGGATAATTTGAATTGTACCAAAAATGCGTAATATTCTGCAGCATCACGGCTTTTATGACACAATTTCAAAAAACCTGATTTTGGGTCAAATGTCTTTACAATTAATGTCGATATTGTATGATTATATTCGACGTATATATAGAGCACAGGTTTCCATAAAATAGATTTGCCCGAAACCTGGCTCTAAATACATCTAAAAAAGGAGATCCAAAATGCGTGTTATGGTGCTGGTAAAAGCGACGAAAGATTTAGAAGCAGGCGTGCTGCCGAGCACAGAAATGCTGACTGCCATGGGAAAATTTAATGAAGAACTGGTGAAGGCCGGCGTTATCCTGGCCGGTGAAGGATTGCAGGATAGTTCGAAAGGGAAACGCGTGCAATTTTCTGGTGGAAAAACGACTGTAATCGATGGCCCCTTTACCGAAGCCAAGGAATTGATTGCCGGTTTCTGGCTGTGGCAGGTGCACTCGATGGAAGAAGCAGTCGAGTGGGCCAGGCGGATGCCCAATCCAGGCGGCACCGCCGATTCCGAGGTCGAGATCCGCCGGATATTCGAAGCGGATGACTTTGGCGAAGAATTGACCCCTGAACTCCGGGAAAATGAAAAAAAGCTGCGCGCGCAGTCCAAGGAAAGAATAAGTCATAGGACTTACGCAAGACAGAATAAATTGACGAATGAGCCAAAAGTGTTACTGTTAAAGGATGAAAGCAAAATCAGAACGTGTGACCCGATTGGATTATTGTCAATACTTGTTGGTGAGTCAAATTAATTATACGCTGACGAATTATGCCGATCATACCGATAAATTTAGCCACGACATGGCGAACCGCTATCTGGCGGGGGATGCAATCCGACCGCACCTGGTATGGGAGAATGTAAAAAATGAAGTTCGCCCAACGCAGTACGGATTTCTAGTTTTTGATGACACGGTGATAGACAAGAATTTTTCACACGACATCGAATTGGTGAGGAGACAGTATAGTGGCAATGCACATGGGGTGATCAAAGGGATCGGTGTGGTGACCTGTGTATACGTCAATCCAAAAATCGATCAGTTCTGGATTATTGACTACCGAATTTATGACCCAGCCGGAGATGGGAAGACCAAGTTGGCGCACATGCAAGAGATGCTCTTGAACGTGATCTATCAAAAAAGGCTGGATTTTTGGGCGGTTTTGATGGATAGCTGGTATGCCACCAAAGATATGATGCTCCAGATTGATAAATTGGGCAAAATCTACTACTGTCCGCTCAAGGATAATCGTCTGGTGGATGATTCGGGCGGTGCAAAACCTTACCAACGTGTCGATAGTCTGGAATGGACTGAAGAACAACAACAGCAGGGTAAGATGATCAAAATTAGAGGTTTTCCTGGCGAGTATAAGGTGAAACTTTTCCGAGTTGTGCTGTCTACCCAGCGCACGGATTATGTCGTGACGAACGAGATGGCTCAGGACAACGTGGAGGTCGTACAAGACGTGTGCGGCTTTCGCTGGAAGATCGAGCAATTTCACCGAGAAACCAAGCAGTTGACCGGTCTTGAAGGCAGCCAGTGTCGCAAAGCGAGAATTGTCAGGAATCATATTGGTTGTGCTATTCTGGTTTGGGTTCGGCTCAAACAGGTGGCGGTTGAAACCAAACGAACCATTTACCGTGTCAAGCACGATCTTTTGGACGATTATTTGCGTCAACAAATCAAGTCTCCCACGGTTCAGATGCGTCTTGCGTACGGACTCAATAATATTGTCAAGGGTACAACTCAATCCTGCGAAAAGAGAACTGGCGAACAGATCCTGGGCGAAGCGCTTCATAAGCGGGAGCTCTTTCCGGAGGCCGGGGCCCAGTCAAGGGCGGCGACCGGTAGGGAGCCGAGCGGAGCGGTCCCTTGATGGGGTGGCCGGAGGTAAGATAATTGCCCGCAAGAAGCGGTTCGACCCTGACCGAGACTCGAAATGACGCATCTTCCTCTCCATTTTTCTGGCTATGTCTAAAGGCACCCCAGTACCCTACAAAACCAATACCTACACTCTGCTTCGCCATTCCCCGAAACGTTTTCTCGACCTTGGTTGTATAATGAAAGCGAGCGGTGAGCCCGTTTCCAAATCCCGGGTTAAGGCCTAATCCCCGGGGCGTCAGGAAATAATCCTGTCCTCAGGAGCGCCGACCGATTTGGGACACCGCTCACTCTTTTTCGCGGGCTAGTTTTGAGGGCGGTAGTTTAGGGTGGGTTTTGCCCCACGGAACCGCCTGTAAATCCATTCCAATGCCAAGTCGATCCAACTGAATCCGGGTAAAGGCCAGCGCGGATTGTCCCTCGGGCAGGTTCTTCACACCCACTTTGTAGGCATAGCGGTAGAACGAACTGGCCACATTCCCGGGATCGGCAAAGCGATCGGCCGCTTGCTGACTGAGCACATGCCAGACCGCTACCAGGAGCTTGCGGGCAATGGCCACGATAGCCTTGGAACGCCCCAGGTGCGGTTCCAGACGCGCGAACACCTTTTTCCAGTGAGGATGGTGCTCCACCGCATGGTTGGCCGCCGTCACCATCGCCCGACGCAGATCCCTTCGGCCGCTTTTGGTAATTCGACCGCTGGTATGGGTCATGCCGCTATCGTGTACCCGGGTTCCCAATCCAGCATACCCAACCAGCTTTTTGGCATTGGGGAAGCGGGTAATATCGCCAATCGCAGCCAGGATGGTGATGGCCGAGAGCATCGCCACCCCGGGTAGTTGGATCAAAGAGGGGATGCGCTCATCCTGGGCACTTTGTTGCTTCAGACAGGTTTCGACCTGCTCGATCTGTTTCTGGGCAAAGGTGAGCGTGTCCAGATCCGAATGAACCAGAAACTGCTCGGTGGCAGAAAGGGACAAACTTTCCCACCAAAGCTGTTGTTCAGGGGCAAAAGGTTTTTCCGGGAGGCGCAGGTGTTTGCGGTGCAGAAGCGCATGCAGCCGGTTTTTGGCGATGGTGGACAAACGGACCATCTTCTCCCGCTGGGCAATGAGTGCCCGCAGGTCGCGTACGGGGTGCGGCGGGATCCAGACCCCCGTGAGCATCCCGACGGCGTGCAGCTGCGCCAGGGCCAGGGCGGCTTTTTGGTCGGTTTTCACCTGGGCATTGGTCACCAAGGCCACATTTGGCGGGTGGACCGCAATGACCGAGTGGACATGGGGCAGCAGACTATCATAAAACAGGTAGGTGTTGGTCGTCATCTCCAGCACAACCGCATCTTCCGGCGTGAGCCACTTCTCGATCCAATCGTCCAGGTGATAGTTCGAGACCTTTTGTGGGCCAAAGACGACTTCACGCTGTGGGTTTACCCCGATCGACACGAAATACTCCTTATGGATGTCCAAACCAATATATCGCTTAGACTCTTAGTACATTAACATCGACAAAACATTGTTGTTCATAACGAATGAACGGAGATGCTGAGCAAACCGAACAGGTTTTGCAGATCAGAACGCAGGGTGCGGTAAAGCTCATCCAACGGAGTAGACCGGTCAGGCAGCGAATGCGAGGCGGAGGATCTAGCCCCAGCTAAAAGGGGTCTGAAGACCTTTTCCCGCAGCACCAGGAGAGCGGTCATGGTACGGAGGCCAAGCGGGACCACCTGGTAACTACGAGATTTGCCAATGGGCAGCACCCATTGTTTGCCACGCAGCTTTTTCAAGTCATAAGAAGCATGGCGGGGTTTGTAAGACTGGGGGTTAAGTCCCAGGAGTTCTTGGACTTTGGCCGCCAGGCTGGAAACCGTGAAGCCTGTGGGAGAAGGTGCCAGAGCGATGACCGCATTGAGCACGGCACGGGAGCGGGGCTGGCTCAGATCAATGCCTGCCACCGGTTTGGAACCCACATGACCCGGGCGTGAGAGATTATCAAACGTATCGTCGTCGATAAAGGTGCAATCCACGCAGTCGAGCACGTCCAGGAAGCGGAGTAAGATTTGTTGGAGTTGGGCCACGATGAGGGGAAGCTTGGGCAAAGACCGCCCACAGTGTAAAGCCTTGGTATTGTGGGCAATGGCTTCGCTGCGCAGCACGCGTTCGCCTTTGGTGTACAGCTTGACCGTGAGCTTGCCAAAGTGGATCTTGAAGACGGTCAGGTCGTACTCAGGTCTCTCGAGCACGGCTTCCAAGCGAGGTTGAGGGCGGTTCTTGGTGTGGATATAAGGACGGCGTTTGGCTCCAAAGATGGTCTGCACCCGTTTGACATCCATCCAGGAGCGGGTCCGATCTACCAGGCCTTGAAAAAGCTGATCCATCTGTTGGCCACTGCGGAAGAGCAAGTTGCGGCTGTATTCGATCTGGTAGACCGAGTAGTCGTAGCGAAAGCGCGTGCGTTCTTGCTCCTCCAGATCCAGGGCAAAGCACAGACAGGCGGAGTAAATCCAGCGGTTGCATACCTGCTCCAGTTGCCCCACGATGTCGGATGAACATAGGGTATCTGCAATCTTGACCAGGTGGGTAGCCTCACTGACTTCGGTGAAACAGTTATCTTCTTTCTGGAAGGTGACCCCGGCCTTTCTGGCCTGGCAAGCCACGTACTCATGACCATTCAGAATCACCTGCGCGCCAAAGGGCGGATGGCCGCTCATCCGAATGGTCACATGACCCCAGTCTGGATCTTGAATGTGAAAATAGTAGTGGTTGACATACTGGGTTTTGCGCTCGATGTTCACAATCTTCTCGCCCTTCGAGTACTTTACATCCCAGACCGGAGCTGGAGCCCGACCAACCAGGATCACAAAGACACCCACGAAATTAGCATCTTTCGGCAGGTATCGCTCGGCAATCGCATATTTGCGTTCATCGGAGGCGCAATCCACCACCGGAATCTCATGGGCTTTGGCATGCGCCCGCAAGCGACGCGCCAGGCGACCCGCCATCCGCATCAAATGGGCATTGTCCAGATTTTCGTCCGAGCCTTCCAATTGTCGCCACCAGGTGCGAAAACCGGCGGGTCTTTGCCCAAACTGGAAGTAGGCATTCAGCACGATCCGGTCAATGCATTCGTACGTGCCGTTCAGAAAGTCGCTATAGCGAGAACTGAGTTTGTCAATCATGACCCGCGCTCCAATCTCCTGTTGGATCAGGATGATTTGAGCCTACAGAAAATTGCTTTATTTGTCAACTGCCCCGTAGGGGCCACATCTTCCGGGCGTAGTCCCGGACGATGCGTAGGATCTTTTCCCATTTCAATACCTCCATATGGATAGAAAGAGACCAGGTGCGTTGATTTATGGGTGGGACTTCACACACGGACACGGGCTGACTTTTTTAAGTCTCCCAGGTTAGCGGATCCGAACGGGCAGCCAAACAAGTCCTCGAGCTTGCCAAGGGCATCTCATACGCAAGACCGGCTGACCCAAACGTCACACACCCGGAGTTAGACGCTCCCGTTCACTGACCTACGGAGAGTCTACTCCCAAACGCACCAGGCCACCCTCAATACCTGGGTTATTGAATGCTAACAAGTCCTAAGTAAATAGGATGAGCGCCAGCCAGAGTACAGGCGATTCTGATATCCACCGTACCATCGATGCCGTCTGGCGCATGGAGTCAGCGAAAATTATCGCCGTGCTGGCCCGCCTGGTGGGAGATATCGAATTGGCCGAAGATCTGGCCCAGGATGCACTGGTCATCGCCCTGGAGCAGTGGCCTGAGTCGAGCATCCCCAATAAACCGGGTGCCTGGCTCATGGCCACCGCGAAACACCGCGCCATCGACCGCCTGCGGCGCAATATTTCCCTGGAACACAAAGTTGTTGAATTAGGCCGCGAGCTAGATATGCAGCAGGCGGCCCAGGCGGATATTGATATACCACCTACCGAGGCGATTGAGGACGACCTTTTGCGGCTGATCTTTATGGCCTGCCACCCGCTGCTCTTCACTGAGGCGCGCGTGGCTCTTACCTTGCGCCTGCTGGGTGGACTATCGACGAAAGAGATCGCCCGGGCTTTCCTGATTCCAGAAACAACTATCGCGCAGCGTATCGTGCGCGCCAAGCGCACCCTGGCGGAAGCGCACGTTCCTTTTGAGATTCCGAATGAGCTCGACCGCGGATCGCGTCTGGCTTCGGTCCTGGAAGTAATTTACCTCATATTTAACGAAGGCTACGCCGCTACCGCGGGTGAGGATTGGGTGCGTCCGGCGCTGTGTGAGGATGCGCTCCGTCTGGGGCGCATCCTGGCGGAGCTGGTTCCAGGCGAACCCGAGGTCCACGGTCTGATCGCCTTGATGGAGATCCAGGCATCGCGCCTGCGGGCTCGAGTGGGCCCGGATGGCAAGCCGGTCTTGCTCAACGATCAAAACCGGGCCAGATGGGATCGACTGCTCATCCGGCGCGGCCTGGCGGCCCTGCTGCGCGCCCAGATTCTGGGCGAGGTTTCAGGACCCTACGTTTTGCAGGCCGCGATTGCGGCCTGTCATGCGCGGGCGCTCACCCCCCAGGAGACCGACTGGGCGCGCATTGTGGCGCTTTTCGATGCACTCGGGCAGCTGATGCCGTCCCCCGTGGTGGAGCTGAACCGGGCGGTTGCGGTTTCGATGGCGTATGGCCCGGCGGCAGGGCTGGAAATCTTGGAGGAATTGATCGCCGCCGGGTCGTTGGAAAATTACCATCTGCTGCCAGCGGTGCACGCGGATGTGCTTTCCAGGTTAGGCCGGCATGCCGAAGCCTGCGCGGAATTTGAGCGGGCAGCCGCGTTGACCGCCAACACGGCAGAGCGAGAGTTGCTTTCCGAGCGCGCCTATGCTGAAAAGCAAGCGCAGGGACAGCACGCAACCTTTTGAAAATATTTAGCCGCAATTTGAGCTGGGGACAATCAATCTTTTCTCGATACCTCGCAAAGATCAAGAGCAGCCATAAAAGTATATAATACTTTACATTTTGTATATTATGTGTTACATTAAGCGGGCAGTCTTATTCACGCTGATCTTACGTTTTAACAATGTGTTGGCTGACCGCTGACCGCTGACTTGCTGACTTGCTGACTTGCTGACTTGCTGACTTGCTTCCCCGCTATCCTGGAGGTGACCTTGGTTGAACTGAAGAATTGATTGAGAGCTTTCAGGTTCCGGTTGGATGCCATTACCCAGCAAGAGCTGGCAGATAAAGTGGGTGTGACGCGCCAGACTATTCTTGCCATTGAAAAAGGTAAATTCAATCCATCGATGAAGCTGGCCCTGCAATTAGCGCGAGTGCTGGGCGTGCGTGTGGACGAAATCTTTTATCTCGAAGGAGACGAAGATGGCTAAACGAGTTAATTTTGAAGAAAATCATCTTTCCAGATCGCTGATGATCCTGGTCCTGTGGGCCGGGGTGGTAGGGCTCGCTTTCCAGTTGAACGAAAGCGTCAAAGATCTCGCCATCTTCACCGGCATGACCACTTTCTTCAGCCTGACGATCAGCAGCCGGAAATTTGATGAAAGAGAACAGCAGCTGTTATCGCAGGCTTACAGCATCACCTTTCAATGGCTGGCGGTGATCCTGCTGGTCATATATGCTTTCCTGCAAATTTCCGCCCGGGCCAATTTCGCTGCCGGCATAGCGCTGTTCCTCAACACCCATTGGATTGGGATCGTCGTTTCTGTGATTTGTACCATCCTGGGTGGGGCGGGGATCGTGTTGTTCAAGGAATAAAAAACACTCGCCTGTTATTTTACCAGGCAAGGAGAATCCAGTTTATAAGCAAAGTTCTGTGGCATATCACAATCAATCCTACAGAAAGCCATCTCGTGTGGTCCATACAGGCGAGTGGCTTTTTTTCGTTTAATCCCGGGAAATCTTCGCGACCTTCATCGAATGAATACACAAAAACCATAATTTCTAAACAATAAATGCTTAAAGTATCTTTATTGTCCAAATTATCGGACCCATGGAATGCAATCCAATTCGTGATGAAACATCCAACGACTGAATAGAGGTCAATAAAGAAATTTGGAGATCGATTCAAAATGAGAAAATATAAGATTATGGCGGTTGTTTCCATAGTTTTGACCATTTTTGGGTCCTCTGCCTGTGCCCCGCCGGCGCCTAAGCCAATCCCAATCACATCGGGGCCTGCACCAACGCAGTCTTTTATTCCACTGCCTCCACAGTATTTTTCGCCGGTCAAAAGCGCTGAGTACATTTCAAAAGATACGACCATTATCGTTCGGTATGGCCCGATATTAACCAAACAACTGGTGGATGGGTTGATTTTTATCGCTCAAGGGGAAAGCAGCGGGCCGCACGATGGGCAGACCATCCTGGCGGATGACCAGAAGACGGTTATTTTCAAACCCGACCAACCCTTCACCCCAGGAGAACAGGTCAAGGTCTCAGTCAATAGTCTGACCTACGATCCCGAGACCATTTATTCCCCGCTGGCCTATACTTTCAACGTCGCCGCCAATCAGCAGCCTGGCGGAGTCGGTGCATCCACCCAACCGTTGGAGACACCTCCCCAGAGTGCTTTTCCGGATGACCTGACGGTCCCCCAGGATATTCCCCATTTTACAGTTACGCCCGCGTCACCTGCTACCGCGAACGAGGGAGATATCTTTGTCGCGCCTTTTCCCTGGACCAGGGCGGTTACCGGATCCTACCTGTTGATTCTGGATGGACAGGGTCAGTTGGTCTACTACCAATCTATGGCGGGGGCGTTAAATGCCTACGATTTCAAGCCGCAGCCTGGTGGAAGGCTGTCATTCTACAGCCAAAAAGACGCCGTCTATTATGTGATGGATTCCCATTATCAAATCGTGGACAAATACCAGATGGGCAATGGGTATACGACGGATCTGCACGATCTCCAACTCTTACCCAACGGCAACGCGCTGCTCATGGCTTACGACACGGAGACGGTGAATATGAGCCAGGTCGTGCCGGGTGGCCTGGCGGATGCCTCGGTCACCGGCCTGATCATCCAGGAACTCGATCCATCCAAGAATGTGATTTTTGAATGGCGCAGCTGGGACCATTTCGCTTTTATAAATTCTACCGCCATCCTGACCGGTCAGACGATCGACCTGATCCATGGCAATGCCCTGGCGCTGGCCAACGATGGTAACCTGCTGCTATCCAGCCGCAACCTGAGCGAGATCACCAAGATCGACCTGCAAACCGGGGCGGTGCTGTGGCGGTTGGGTGGGAAGGCCAACCAGTTTGTATTTGTCAACGACCAGCCTTTTGCCTACCAGCACGATGTGCGCCAGCTGCCAAACGGGGATATCACCGTGTTCGACAACCAGGGTACGCAAGAGGACCCAGCGCCATCCCGGGCTATCGAATACCGCATCGACGAGGTCCATAAAACCGTGACCAAAGTCTGGCAGTACCAACCCTCGCCGACCATTTTCACCACCTTCATGGGCGATACCCAGCGCCAGGCTGATGGCAACACCTTCCTCGATTGGGGCTCGCCGTTTATCCAGTCCGGATATCAATATGTCACGATGACCGAGGTGAATCTGGACGACCAGGTGCTTTTCCAACTCGCCTTTGACCAGCCGTTTGTCAGTTACCGGGCGTTCCGCTCCCCCTGGCAGGGTCTCCCGCTCACTCAGCCTGCCCTGGCCTATAAACAGGACACGAACGGGTTGACCCTGGGCTATTCCTGGAACGGCGCGACCGAAGTGGCCTCGTGGCGCTTGCTGGGCGGAAGCTCACCCGACACGCTGAAGCTGATCGAGCAAAAAACTAAAAACGGTTTTGAGACCCAATCCCAACTGACGAGCCTGCCCAAGGGCGAATGCTATTTTCAGGCGGTGCCGGTGGACAAAAATGGCAGCGAGATGGCCCGATCTCAGATCATCTCGACCGATGTGGCAGCCTGCCCGCTGAACCCCCAGCCATAGCCTGGAGTCCAGCGCAATTATAAAATTTTGTGGTCTTCGCCTCTATTTGCTATAAATTGCGAAAATGGGTTATCATTTGTGTGGCGGAAGCTGTATTTCACCAGTGAAACGATCGGGAAATACACCGCCCGCCTGGAAACCCCGATAAAATTCATTTGAAAGAGGCAACCATCATGAGCCCTGTGAAACGTGTCCACAATTTCAACGCCGGTCCGTCGGTGCTGCCGGAATCTGTATTAGAAAAGGCCCAGGCCGAATTGCTCGATTACCAGGGCTGCGGCATGTCGGTAATGGAGATGAGTCACCGCTCCAAGCAATTTGAAGCGATCATCCAGACTGCCGAAGCCGACCTGCGCGAGCTGATGGGCATTCCCGCCAACTACAAGGTCCTTTTCCTGCAAGGTGGGGCCAGTTTGCAGTTTGCCATGCTGCCGATGAACCTGCGCCCGGCAGGCCAGTCGGCCGACTACGTTGTGACCGGTTCCTGGAGCAACACGGCTTTCAAGGAGGCCGGCAAGCAAGGGGCGGCGCGCGCGGCATTTAACGGCGCGGCCGATAATTACACGCGTCTGCCCCAGCCCGGCGAGCTGAATGTCGATCCCAAGGCGGCCTACCTCCATTTTTGCCATAATGAAACCATCCACGGCGTCGAATTCAAGGTTGAACCGGGCGTGCCGGATGGGGTGCCGCTGGTCTGCGATGTGTCATCCGATTTCCTGAGCCAGCCGTTGGATGTCTCTAAATATGCGATGATCTATGCCGGCGCGCAAAAGAATGCCGGCCCGGCAGGTGTAGTGGTGGCGATTATTCGCGACGACATGCTCGCGCGCGTCCCTGAGAAGCTGCCGGTGATGCTGGATTATAAGCTGCTGGCGGAAAGCGGATCGATGCACAACACCCCACCCTGCTTTGCCATTTACATGGTCGGGCTGGTGCTGCAGTGGCTCAAAGACCTAGGGGGCCTGGAAGCGATGTATAAAATCAACCAGGAAAAAGCCGCGCTGGTTTACCAGGCGATCGACAACAGTGGTGGGTTTTATCGCGGTCATGCCGTCCCCGCGGCGCGTTCGATCATGAATGTGCCCTTCCGCCTGCCGACCGAAGAGTTGGAAAACCAGTTTGTCAAGGAATCGACCAAGGCTGAATTGATCGGGTTGAAAGGTCACCGTTCGGTGGGCGGCCTGCGCGCATCCATTTATAATGCGCTGCCCCTCGCCTCCGCCCGGGCGCTGGTCCAGTTCATGGGCGAATTCCAGCAGAAGAACGGGTAACTATTACTATAAGTGGTCGTGTTTTTCCCCGCCGCAGGCGAGGAAAAACACGACCACTATTTAAACCGAACGCGGTTCCTTGAAACGCACCACTAACCAGAGCAGCGCCGCCAGGCTGATCCCCAGGCAGATGGTGAAAAGGGTGGGGATGCCCCATCCCCCGGCTACCCAACCGGCAGCCAGCGGGGCCAGCGAGGCCGGAATACCGATCGCCAGGTTGGCCATCGAGATATGCGCCACGCGGTTGGGGTTTTCAGGCGGGCACATATCCATCACCAGGTTGTAATGGGAAATAAAGCCGCAGGCCGCCGCAAAGCCGGCCCCGGAATAGGTCAGGATGCAGCCGGCCATGCCCGGCACGCTCAACGCCGCCAGCAGGGTGAGCACCTGCATCCCTGCCCCAAACAGAATGCCCCAACGGTGGCCGAACCGGTCGCCGAGTCGTCCCAGAAACAGGCCGCCCAGGGCATTGGAGATGGTGAAGGCCGAATAGCTGGCGACGACGGTTTCTTTAGACAGCCCGCCCCCGGAGAGCGAAGTAAAATAAATCGCCACAAAGGGAATGATGCTGAACCCGGAAATGGCCATAATCCGCCCCAACAGGTAGGTGCGGAAGTTAGCCACCCCCATACTCATACGCAGGCTCAGCGACAGGCTGTGCAGCGAAGGGCGCTTTTCATCCATCACCGGCGTACCGCCGGCGGGATCTTTGATGAAGATAAACATGCTGATCGAGAGCATGCCAAAGGCCCAGGAGATCAGGTACAGCCACGCATAGGCATCCGGCAGGGGCAGGCTGCCGATCAGCCAGCCGGCAAACAGCGCGCCGAATGTGCCCGTGATGGAAGCGCCGAACGTGCTCAACCCCATCACTGTGCCGCGGATGCTTGATTCGTAAATCGTCCCCATGAAATATTCAAACCACGAAGCCGACACGACCCCGATGGCCCCGGTGTAGCAGGCAAAACACACCAGCATCGCCGTCCGGTAAACGGCCGGGTCCATCTGGCGGGCAGCGAAAGTCAGGATGCCCATGACGATGTTGAATGGCAGCATCACCAGGTAATGCCAGAGCACCAGCTGGCGCTTGCGGCGTGCCCGGGAATGAAACAGGTAGCCGCCCAGCATCTGGGGCAGGAGGATCATGCTGGTCTCGATGGCGGTGATCGAGCCGATCAGCTCTGGGCTGGCGCCGTACTGGTACAGCAGCACGGAAAGGATGACGGAGGGCACGATCAGGTTGGCTTTGAGCCCCCATACAAACTCGCCTAAAATATTCAGCAGGGCATTGTGACGGGTAAAATGGTCGTCCATGGGTATGCCCCAAGTATACTCTGCCGCCTCTAAAAATCGTAGAATGGGGATCGTAAAAAAGGGAGATTATTTCCCCACCAGCCGTTGATAATCCTGGGGGGTGTCGATATCCAGGAGCAGGCGCCCGTCCGGCCACTGCATCGCCTGGGGTGGATATTGTGCAAAGATGCTGCGCGCACCGGCATCGCCCTGCAGGCGGGATAAAACATCGAAGGTGGAACGATCAAACAATACCGGGTTAGAGCGCTTTTCACCGACAAATGGGGCCAGGATGGCGGGCCGGGCAACCGAGTAAGTTTTCACCAGCTTTTTAATCAGTTCAGCTGAAACATACGGCTGGTCTCCGAGCATAAAAAGCACCGCCTGTACCTGGGAAGGGAGCGCGTTCAGCCCAGCTCGAACCGAGGTGCTCTGTCCGGTTTCCCAATCCTGGTTATAGACGAACTGAACTGCCAAACTCTGCAGCGCGGTCTGGACTGCGGACGCCCCGGCGCCGGTAACCACCACTACCGGCGCCAACCCGGCAGCCAGGGCGGTGCGGGCGGCATGACAGATTAATGGCTCGCCATTCCAGGGCAGTAATAATTTGGGCTGGCCCATGCGGGACGCGGCCCCGGCAGCCAGGATCACGGCAGCCACGGGAGGGGCAATATTTTTTGGATCGTCCAAGGATTATGCCCTCCGGGCGGCCACGATTTCAGCCAGGATGGAGAGGGCAATTTCCTCCGGCGAATGGGCGCCGAGATCCAATCCAATCGGCCCATGCAGGCGGTTCACCTGAGTTTCACTCAGCCCGGCCTCGATTAACCGCTGGCGGCGTTTGGCCTGGGTGGTTTTACTGCCCAGGGCACCCACGTAATACGCCGGTCCGGGGAGTGCCGCTAGCAGCGCCGGATCATCCAGCTTGGGGTCGTGGGTCAGTACGGCGATGGCTGTGTTGGGCGAGATCGCCAACGAATGGAGGGCTTCATCCGGCCAGGCCTGGATCAGCTGGTCGGCATGCGGGAAACGCTCCGCGCTGCCAAAGGCCCGGCGCGGGTCGATGATCACCGTGCGGTAGCCCAGCACTTTCGCCAATTTTGCCAGGGCGATGGAGATATGCACGCCGCCCACGATCACCAGCATTGCAGACGGGAGCAGCACATCGGCAAACAGCTCCACGTGCTCATCGGGAAGCTGCAGCCGCAGCGGCTGCCCGCCGGACAGGGCAGATTGAGCCGCCTCAATCATTTCTGATTCCATCTCAGCGGTAAAGCTGGTCTGCGGGGCCTGTTTTTCTGACCACACCAGGCTGCTGCCGAGCATGCCGACGGGTCCCCGGATGATCGTTACCGCGGCCGCGGGGTATTCGCCTTCGACCGCGGATTTCAGCTGCTGGAACCGCTCAACTTCCAGCGGCTGGACAAATACCTCGATGGTGCCGCCGCAGGCCAATCCGACCTCCCAGGCGGTTTCATCGGCGACGCCAAAGTGCAGGAGCTGCGGTTCGCGGGTTTTCAGCACTTCGATCCCGGCTTCCACCACGGCGCCTTCCACGCACCCTCCGCTGACCGAACCGGTCATTTTTCCACTGGCTGTGATCGCCATTTTGGCGCCGGTCTGGCGCGGTGAGGATCCCCAGGTCTGGATGACGGTCGCGATGGCGATGGTCTCGCCGTTTTGCAGCCAATTGAGCAGGTTTGGAATGATATCTTTCATAGTTCGCTTCCTGCGCGCTTCGCGTATTTTCTTGCACTTAATTTTACCAAATGTCCGGCAAGGTCCTCCAAACTGGCGAGGTTATGCACGGGTAAAAAATCGTCTGTATGGGGCAGGGCAGCCTTTGCGCCCCGCGCCAGGGGCTGGTAGTTTGGCGAGCCCAGCAGCGGGTTGAGCCAGATCAGGCGGTGGCAGCTGCGATGCAGCCGAGACATCTCCGTGCTCAACAGGTGGACATCCCCGCGGTCCCAGCCGTCGCTGATGAACAGCACAATCGCCCCATGCCCCAGCACGCGCCGGCCCCAGGTAAAATTGAATGTTTTGAGCGCTTCCCCCATGCGCGTGCCGCCGGCCCAATCCTGCACAGTTTCTGAAACCTCACCCAGCGCTCTTTCGATGTCTTTGTGTTGCATCTGGCGGGTGATGCGGGTGAGGCGGGTGCTGAAGACGAAGGCTTCCACCGGTTGGCGGTGCGCCTGTCCCAAGCCGTAGATAAAGTGTAGCAAAAGGCGGGTATAGCGCTCCATCGATCCACTGATGTCGGCGATAATCACCAGCGGGCGCGGTTTTACTTTTGGCTCGCGGCGGGTCCACTCCAGCACTTCGCCGCCGGTATTAAAACTCTTGCGCAGCGTGCGCCGGAAATCGAGCTGTTGGCCGCGCCCGGCGCGCAGCCTTAAAGTGCGGCGCTCCCCTAAGCGGAAAGTCAGGGTGCGCATGAAGCGTTTGACCGTGTCCAATTCCTCCCCGTCCATTTCAGAAAAATCTTTCTTGCGCAGCAGTTCCTGACTGCTGTAGGTGCGCATCACCTGAATATGGACGGGTGAGTCGGGGTTGGGGCGATCGGGTTCCGGAGGGTTGTCGCCTTTGTTTTTTGCCGGCAGAAGAACCGGCGTGCCCTTGTGATTTGGCCTGCGCCTGGCAAAAATTCCACTCAGGTTGACGTTAATCCATTCATCCTGGTGTTTGATCCAGAACAGCTCAAAGGCCTGGTCGAACAGGGCGATATCTTCGCGGTTATGCACCAGCAGCGTGCGCGCCGCGTGATAAAAATCTGTGCGCTGCCCGATGTTAATAAACTGGAGCGCATGGACGAGGTCGATCATGCGCCCCGTATTGACATCCATCCCAAGACCGCGCAGCAGGCGGCCAAATAACAGAAGATTGTGCAGGAACTGGTTCGATTCCACCTCAACCCGATATTTGCACGCGGCTCAGCATGTTTTTAAGGTTTTCCCCTTTTATTTTATCCACATCATCCTGGTATTTGAGAATAACGCCCAGGGTATCTTCAACAATGGAGGCGTTGAGCGCCTGCTGGTCCAGCGCCACCATGGCGGTCGTCCAATCGAGGGTTTCGGCAACACCCGGGATCTTATACAAGTCGGCCCGGCGCAGCTCCTGGATAAAGGCGGTGATCTGGCGGGAGAGCTGCAGGGGAGCTTCCGGAATCCGGGCGCGCACGATTTCCAGTTCCTTTTCAAATGTTGGATAATCGATCCAGAAATACAAGCAGCGGCGTTTGAGCGCGTCGTGGACTTCCCGCGTCCGGTTGGAGGTGATCACCACAAACGGCTTGTATTTTGCTGAAATCGTGCCAATTTCCGGGATGGTGATTTGATAATCTGAGAGCACTTCCAGCAGGAATGCTTCAAACTCTTCGTCGCTGCGGTCCACCTCGTCAATCAGCAGCACCACCGGCTTATCATGCGAATGTTCGATGGCCTGCAGCAGCGGGCGGCGCAGCAGATAATCGCGGCTGAAGAGGTCCAGCTCGCTGATTTTCTCACCCTGCGCTTCCATCAGGCGGATATTCAACATCTGGCGGGCGTAGTTCCACTCATAGACGGCATGGTGGACATCCAGCCCTTCATAACACTGCAGCCGGACGAGTTCAGTGTCGAGGATGTCCGCCATCATCTTCGCCACCTCGGTCTTGCCCACGCCCGCTTCTCCTTCCAGGAAAAGCGGGCGCTGTAATTTATAGGCAAGGTAAATCGATGTTGCCAGGCCGCGCTCGGCAATATATAAGCGCTCCCGCAGGTTGCTTTGCAGGTTTTCAATCGATGTAATCGGCAGCATCCGGTCTGTTCTCTATATCCGCCCGACGGCTTTGACTAAAGCACGCTGGACATAGACGCTCAACATGGCTTTGCGGTATTCGGAGCTGCCATGAATGTCGCCCATGAGATCACCTTTCAGGTCGCCGGCGGCTGCCTGGCTGGCTGCCGCGAATACCGCGGCCTGCAGCGGTTTGCCAACCAGCGCGGCCTCCACCGATGGGCAGCGGATTGTGCAGGGGGTCAAACCGCCCACAGCCACCCGTGCCGCGGTGCAAACTCCATTGGACGCGCTCAGGCATACGCCCGCCCCGACCATGCAGTATCTGGAGGCCGGGTTGCCCATCTTTTCGTAGGCGGATGCGCCGGCGGAAGGAACTTCTACCGCCACCAGCACTTCGCCATCTTTTTTGGCGGTTTCGAAGAGACCCTTGAAGAAATCGCTGGCGGCGACGCTGCGGGTGCCAGTGGCGGATGACAGGAAAAAGGTAGCGCCCAGCGCGTTCAGAATGGTGGGCAGGTCCGAGGCCGGATCGGCGTGAGCGACGTTCCCGCCAATCGTGCCCCGATTGCGGACCTGTGGATCGCCAACCATTCCGGCCGCTTCCCGCAGCCCGTCCGGCACCAGGGTGGACCGGGCGATCTCGGCATGGGTGGTCAGCGCTCCGATGCGCACATTTCCATTTTGAGCTTGGATTCCTTTCAATTCACCGATCCGGCTGATATCGATCAACGTACCCGGTTCGTCAAGGCGCAGCTTCATGGCAGGGATCAGGCTGTGCCCGCCAGCCATCAACCGGGCATTATCCAGATCTCTGAGCAAAGCGACGGCTTCTGCTACGGTGTTGGCGCGAACGTAATCAAATTTAGCTGAATACATGGCTTAGCCTCCGTTCTTGTGCATTGCCCGCCAGACTTTTTCACTGGTGAGCGGCATATCCAGATGGCTGACCCCAAAAGGCGCGAGGGCATCCATGACGGCGTTGACCACAGCCGGCGCAGAACCGATCGTACCGGCTTCTCCGGCGCCTTTGACGCCCATGGGGTTGGTCGGGGAGGGGGTAACCGTCCGGCCTAATTCAATATTGGGGAAGAAATCGGCCTTGGGCATGGCGTAATCCATGAGAGAGCCGGAGATCAACTGCCCGTTTTCGTCATACACGGCTCCTTCCCACAGCGCCTGACCAACGCCCTGCACGATACCGCCCTGCAGCTGCCCGCTGACGATCATCGGGTTGATCTGGTTGCCCACGTCGTCCGCGGCGATGTAGCGCAGCACCTTGACCGTGCCGGTTTCAGCTTCCACCTCAACCACGCAGATATGGGTGCCGAAGGGATAGGTACAGTTGGGGGGGTCATAATAAGCCGTATCATCCAGGAATGGCTCCATGCCGGGGGGCAGGTTATAAGCCAGGGCTGCCATGGCAGCGATTTCCTGGATCGTTTTGGCTTTGTCCGGCGAGCCCTGTACGTAAACCTTTCCGGTCGCCGAGTCATACACCACATCTTCTTCGGAGGCTTCTAATAGGTGCGCGCCCAATTTCCGGGCTTTTTCCTTGATGCGCAGCAGGCTGTTGTAAATTGCCATCCCGCCGACCGCGGTACTGCGGCTGCCGTAGGTGCCGTAGCCGAAAGGCGTGCCCTGGGTATCGCTGTGCTGGACGACGACGTCATCCACGGGTATGCCCATTTCATCCGCGACGATTTGAGCAAAAGTGGTTTCCAATCCCTGTCCATGAGACTGTGAACCGGTCGTTACCACCACTTTTCCGGTCAGGTGGATGCGGACATTGGCGCTTTCCCACAAACCGGCGCCCCAACCCTGCCCGGGCAAACCAATCCAGGCGGACGGCGCCACGCCGCAGATTTCGATGTAGGAGGAGAACCCAATCCCCAGATAGCGGCCTTTTTGGCGGGCAGCGGCCTGTTCCTTACGAAAATCGCTGTAGCCAACCATCTCCAGCGCCATATTCAGCGTGCCTTCGTAGTTGCCGCTGTCATACTTCAATCCAGCCAGGATATTATCGGCCGGCGCATAGGGGAAATCTTCCGGTTGGATGAAGTTTACGCGGCGAATCTCCGCCGGATCCATGCCCAATTTTTTGGCAGCCAGATCGATGGCGCGTTCAATCACGTAGGTCGCCTCAGGGCGCCCGGCTCCGCGGTAGGCATCCACCATCCCGGTGTTGGTGTAGACACCTTTTACATTGCAGTAAATGTGGGGTACTTTGTAGGAACCGGAAAGCAGGCGGCCGTATAAAGTCGTTGGGATGCCTGGGGCAATAGTGGAGAGCACGCCGCCCAGGTTGGCATAGGTATTGACCTTCAGGGCTGTGATCTTGCCATCTTTGTTGGCTCCGATTTCAAAATCGGTGATATGATCGCGACCGTGGGTGGTGGCAACGTAATTCTCAATGCGGGTCTCCATCCATTTGACGGGAGCGCCCACTTTCTTGGCCAGTGCCATCAGCAGGCAGTATTCATGGTATAGAAAAATCTTTGTCCCGAAACCGCCGCCAATTTGGGGCGAAATCACCCGTATTTTTGTTTCGTTGATCCCAAACACGAAGGCAGCCAACAGCAGGCGCGTAACGTGGGGCGCCTGCGAAGTTACCCAGACGGTATATTCTTCGGAGGCCGGGTTGTACTGTACCATGCAGCCGCGCGGCTCGATCGGATTGGGGATCAGGCGCTGGTTGGTGATGCTCTGCTTGACGACTATATCCGAGGCGGCCAGAGCCTTGTCGGTTGCTTCCAAATCGCCGCAGTTCCAATCCATGACGATATTATTGGGCGCGTTTTCGTGGATCTGGACCACGCCGGGTTGGGTGGCTTTTTTTGCATCCACCACCACGGGGAGCGGTTCCCATTCGACTTCGATCAGGCGCAGGGCGTCTTCGGCGATGTAGCGGTCGGTCGCCACTACCACCGCGATACCCGCGCCGCTGTGGGTTACCTTATCGACTTCCAGCACGCGCGGCGAGTTCACAAAATTTTTGATGCCGCCCGCCTGCCAGGCAATGGGCAGCGGATTGATATTCATGAAATCCACCCCGGTGAAAACGCCTACCACCCCAGGGACGGCGGCGGCCTTGCTGGTATCGATGCTGACGATTTTGGCATGGGCATATATGCTGCGCAGAATCGCCGCGTGGAGCAGCCCGGGCATCTGCAAATCGTCGATATATTTGGCTTCGCCGGTGATCAGGCGAGGATCTTCTTTGCGCTTAATGGAAGCGCCAAATGCTCTTGTAGTCACGGGCCTCCTCCTTTAGCCTTCCTGGGCAGCGTATTGGATCGCGGCCACGATATTCTGATAGCCGGTGCAGCGGCAAATATTGCCCTCAAGTGCATGGCGGATTTCATCTTCGGTGGGATGAGGGTTTTGGCTCAGCAGCCCCACGCCGGACATGATCATCCCCGGTGTGCAAAAACCGCACTGCAAGCCATGTTTTTCCCAGAAGCCATTTTGCAGCGGGTGCAGCTGCCCGTCTTGTGCCAATCCTTCGATGGTGGTAACGCTGCAGCCGTCGGCCTGGACGGCAAGTATCGTGCAGGACTTGACCGCCAATCCATCCAGGAGGACGGTGCAAGACCCGCATTGGCTGGTGTCGCAGCCAATGTTGGTCCCGGTGAATCCCAGCTTTTCGCGCAGGAAATGCGCTAACAAGAGCCTGGGTTCGACTTCACTGGTATGCAGAATACCATTGACCGTTACCTGAATCGTTTTGTTCATACGAGCCTCCTGAAAGATCGAATCTGAATTTGGAGAAACACGCGGGCAGCATTACCCGTTATCTTCCTGTTTTTCCCTTTCAAAGACTGGCACTTCACCTTCGACTTTATCGCGCGGCATGGGACGCTGTGCGGAATCCTCCAACAGCCCACCGTGTCCCAGGCGGATGATCTCGCTGCGCTTGATATGATCCCCGGCTAATAGACGAGGTAGCACCCAATCGATAATATTGATTTTCTTGCTGCGGGCGCAGCCGGGGGCCCCTAATACCGGCGTGCCATCCAGATAGCCCAGCATCAACAAATTTCCCGGGTCGACCGGCGCGCCAATCACTTCCACCTGGCCGCCGGCCAGTTCCAGGGCCCGCGGAATGATGTCATAGCGGTCCATGATGGCCGTCTCTCCGGCCAGAATGATGAGTTTTGCCCCTTCCTGGCAGCGTCTCAGCAGCACACCGGCTAACTGGCTCTCGCCCCCGGCGTCTTCCAGCGCGACGTAATCGGTGGTGGAGATATAGGAGCCAATCCCACCCACCCTTTCGATCAACGGCGCGAAATCCTGGTTGAGCTTTTCTTGCATCGAAGCCGAACCCGAGAAAATCATGCTCACCGGCTGCGGGGTAAGCAGGTCGACCGCGACGACCGCGGACGCTTTCGCAGATGCCAATGCTTCCGCGCGCTGGATTTGGGATAACGGCAGGCTGTAAGGGATGATTTTTACGGCGGCGACAATTTCTCGCTTGCGGACCAGGGTATTTGTAACCCGGGTGGACAGGGTAACGCCTTCCAGGTCATTGATCCCTTCCAGGAGATCTATATCGATGCGCAGCACACCCAGATCGTTGGCAAGCAGGTTGACCCGCCCGGCGGTAGGCCCAATGATCCCGATCCCCGTTCCGGCGCAGGCCTGCGCAATCCTGCGCGCAGCCTCGTTTTCATTGACGTCATCCGCCTCGAATTCAGCCACATATACGTTTTCACGCCCGATGGCAGACAGCGCCAGAATATCCTGGTCGTCCAGGGATATCCCTTTTCTTAACAGGCGGTACCCATCCAGGTCAGCAATATTGTGACCAAGGATTTTACCTTTCGCTTGCGAAAGCGGAACAGCCCCAAATTTCATAATCCATCAGTCTCATCTGACTTAATAAGAGTTGGGTATTACCCCTAACCCATCGGGACTAACGCACAAGAGACGTAAAACAATTAACTGCTCATCAATCATTCCCACTTTACACGGTTCAACATGGTGATACACCTATCTTACAGATAGGGATTAAGGAGGGAATTAAGATAGGATTAGGATTAATTGACGAGTTTGATCAATTTTTCTCCAGCTGGTGCTGTTTCCAACCTGCCAACAATATTTTTTATTTTCTTGAATGTGTGGTATACTATTGCGCTGGTCCAATGGTGGATCAAGCGTATCAGGGTTTGTTTTGATGTTTCCGAAGCATTGCCCGATGGAAGCTGGTCGGGCTTTTTTTGTGCCGCTGCGGTCCCTCCGTGAGGACGGGCCGGATTGATGGGCGGCATTCGGGGCATGCAATGCATGCGGGGTCATCAAAACACACCATAACTATTTGGTAGGAGTTTTGATGACAACCGATTTTTCCGAATTAAACCTGCACCCGCAGTTGGTGCAGGCCGTTACCGAGCGCGGTTATGCCGCCCCCATGCCGATTCAATCTGAGATCATCCCCGTGATGATCACTGGCCGCGATGTGATTGGCCAGGCCAAAACCGGCACCGGCAAGACAGCCGCGTTCGCCCTCCCTATTTTACAGAATCTAGACCCCAGCCGCGGGCGCATCCAGGCCCTGGTGGTTGTACCCACCCGGGAGCTGGCTTTACAGGTAGCTGAAGCTGTCGCCGACTATGGCCGTTTCTCCAACGTGCGCGTGTCCGCCGTCTACGGCGGCCAGTCTTACGGCCCGCAGATCCATGAGCTGCAGCGCGGGGTCGACATCGTCGTCGGCACGCCCGGGCGTTTGATCGACCTGATGGACCGTAAGATCCTGGTCCTGGGACAGGTGCGCACTGTGGTTCTGGACGAAGCCGACGAAATGCTCAGTATGGGTTTCATCGAGGATATTGAAAAGATCCTCGCCGAGACTCCCGAGACCCGCCAGACGGCGCTCTTTTCCGCTACCATGCCGCGCGAGATCCGCAAGTTGGCCGACCACTACATGCACGACCCGCTGGTGATCTCGATCAAGAGCGAGCAAATGACGGTCGATACCATCGAGCAGCGCTATTACGTGGCCAACCAATCCGACAAGCTGGCCGTGATCACGCGCCTGTTCGAAATGGAAGAGATCAGCAGCGCATTGATCTTCGCCCGCACCCGGGTGGGCACCGGCGATCTGGCCAGTGAATTAACCGCCCGTGGTTTTCCGGCAGAGGCCCTCAATGGGGACCTGAGCCAGGATGCGCGCGAATATACCCTCAATCGTTTCCGCCAGGGCAAGATCAGCGTGCTGGTGGCCACCGATGTGGCCGCGCGCGGGCTGGATATCGACGATATTTCCCACGTTTTCAATTACGATCTCCCGGATGACCCAGAAATCTACGTGCATCGCACCGGCCGCACCGGCCGGGCCGGCAAGACAGGGATTGCCATTTCATTGGTTTGTCCCTTCGAGCGGCGCCATTTGCGCGAGATTGAAGCCTTTACCCACCAAAAACTGACCATGGCCGTCGTCCCGACCGAAGACGAAATCAAGCGCCATCGTGAAGACCAGCTGGTGGGCCAGGTGGTGATGTGGTTAAAGCGCAACCGCTACAAGCGCGAGCGCGAGATCGTGGAAACGCTGGTTGGCCAGGGCTTTGACCCCATGGAAATCGCGGCGGCATCCCTCAAGCTGGCCCGCGCCGACGAAAAGCAGCGCCCGATCGATCCGGTCAGCGAAGTGATGGAACCGCGGCCTGCCCGCCCGACCCGTTCCCGTTCTTCTTCCCAATACGCCCGTCCAGCCCGTGAGGGCAGCCCCCAGCGTGGCGCGGAACGCGGTGGTGAGCATGTCCAATCCTGGGGCACCACCTCGCACGAGCCGGGTATGGTGCGCTTGAGCCTCAACCTGGGCAAGGAACAGGGCATCCGCCCCACGGATATCGTGGGCGCGATTGCCTCGCACGCCAATATCCCCGGGAAGAGCATCGGCAAGATCTTGATCCAGGACCGGCGTTCGATGGTGGATGTGCCCGAGGAACTGCTGGCCCAGGTGATGGGCCGCGCCGGCGATCTGACCATCCGCCGCTTTCCGGTAGAAATGCAGCGCGCGAGCTAACTTTTTAATTACAACAAATTAGACCCCGGCGCATTTCTGCCGGGGTCCAATTTATTAACATAACGTCGGTTCGGATTAGTGAAATTACACCCACCCCCAACCCCCGCCCTCGAGGGCGGGGGGAAGGGGTCATTTTCCCAAGATGATCAGCCCGAAAGATTAATTCCGGAGTGATTCACGTTGAAACTTTACCAGCGGGTTGGCTGAAATTTCCAGCCCGGTTCCAACTTCTGCATTTCCACTTCGTCGTCGCGTTTGGTCAGCCCGCAGGCCAGATAATTGGCATGCAGCGCCGCCAGGGCAGGCCGGTCGAGCTCGATTCCCAGGCCCGGGCCGCGCGGCACGGGCAGCGAGCCGTCTTCAATCTGCAGGCGCCCGCCCACGATCACTTCTTCCGACTGCCAGGGATAATGGGTATCCACGGCATAGGTCAGGTTAGGCACCGCCGCCGCCAGGTGGGTCATGGCTGCCAGCGAGATCCCCAGGTGGCTGTTCGAATGCATCGACAGCCCGCGCCCAAAGGTGCGACAGATGCGGCCCAATTCCACCGAGGCGCGCAAGCCGCCCCACATATGGTGGTCGCTGAGGATGATATCTTCGGATTCCAGGCGCAGGCTGCCGGGAAGTTCCGCGAAAGAAGTGGTGCACATATTGGTTGCCAGGGGAACGTTAACCGCTTTGCGCAGCGCCGCCATATCCTCCTGCCCGCGCACGGGGTCTTCGTAATACTCGATCACCCCTTCCAGTTCCTTGCCCCAATGGATGGCGGTTTCCAGGCGCCAGACCGCGTTGGGGTCGATGCGCAGCGGCATCCCCGGGCCGAAAGCGCGCCGCAGGGCGCGGATGGTTTCCACTTCCACCGCCGGCTCGAAGACGCCGCCTTTCAACTTGATTGACTTAAATCCAAATGCGGCGCACATGGCCTGGGCCTGGGCCACCAAGCCACCCGGGTCGAGGGCCGCTGCCTGGCGGGCCGCCGCCCAGCCGCCGGCGCGCGGATCGCTGCCGAAACCCAGCGCGCCGCCTGCTCCGGGGTGTTTGTAAAACAGGTAAGCCGAGAACGGCACCCGCTCGCGCACCCTGCCGCCCAACAGATCGACCACCGGGCGCCCGGTGGCTTTCCCCATCAGGTCGAGGCAGGCAATTTCGAGCGCGCTGAAAGCGCGCGCGGCCCATTTTTCGCGGGTTGTGTCCGTCTGCCCGGGTTGGGCGGTCTGCGTCAGGCGCTGCGCGATGGCTAAAGACAGGGCGTTCAGTTGAAAAGGATCGCTGCCCAGCACAAGGTCGCGCACCGATTCAAGCAGGCTGACCATTTCGGCCCCGCCAGGCATTTCTCCCAACCCGTACAGGTGGTCATCCGTGACTAGCTCGATAATCGTGCGCAGGGCATACGGGGCGTGCAGCCCGGCGGCGTTGAGCAGCGGCGGATCGCTGATCGCGACCGGCGTAACATGCATTTCAATGATTTGCATAAAGGATCCTCTGGTTATATTCGCAGACGGTCGATGCCGCCTGCCAGGCTGGTGATCAGATCCAGCAGGGCGATCATGTTGTTCTCATCCCGCATAAAGCCACGCTTTTCGTAGTATATCTCCTGCCCCTGCACTTTGATATGCAGGGTGGGGGCTTCGACCAGCTTTTGGCGCAGGTCATACGACTGCAGCAGGCTGGCAATCATGTTTTCCGGCTGGCCTTTGATGATATAGCGCTGGTCAAGGGCTTCATCTCCGGTTTGGATTTCTTTCATTCCAAACACTTTGCCAATCTTGCTGAACAGGCCTTCGGTATAAATTAATAATTCGAGCTGTGTCGGTTGGTTCAAGAACAGAACGATGCGCGTGTAGGTAGTTGAGTTTTTGCCGGTGCGGCGGGTAAATTTGTCCAGGGTGAGGTGTTGGCTGCGATAGGTGCCGCTCATCAACATGCCGTGGCCCAACCAGGTGCCCGGTTCAAAAGTTTAATCCCAACCGGGCAGCCAGTTCTTCCCAGGCCCGGCGGCGGGATTGTAAATTGAGGTAGCCGGCTGCCAGTGCTACCACGAACAGCGCGATGCAACCAAAAATAACCAGGAATTCGATGCTAATTTCCATAGATGACTGCCTCCCTGAACCAGCCTGAAGCCTGCACGATACTAGATCTCAAGCCTGCATCTATTATACGTTTTTCGAGCGGCATTAACTCTGTCGACGACGTGTTCTTTACGAATGGTTGACATATTGCCATAAAAAACCGCCGGTTCACGGCGGTTTTTTATGGCATTGTCATCTTATAGAGCAGAATTTTATCGAGTACGCAGGGCCTGAAACCCAACCATGCGCTGGGCCTGCTCGTCCCACAGGCGCAGCGAAAACGTGTTTAATGCAGCGCGCACCCCGATAATGAAAGGCGGTTTCAATGCCGGGTTTTCCTTGAAACATTTTTCGAGGAAATAATTGGGAATGCGCGGGCTGAGGTGGTGGATGTGATGAAAACCGATATTTCCGGTGAACCACTGCAGGATGCGCGGCAGGTGGTAGAAGGAAGCGCCCTGCAGGGCGGCCTGGGTATAATCCCAATCGCTGCTGTGCACCCAATAGGCATATTCAAACTGGTGCTGGACGTAAAACATCCAGATGCCAGCCGCCCCAGCCAGCCACATCACCGGGATCTGGATGATCAGGTATTCTTTTACCCCGATCAACAGGCTCATCACAATAAAGACGATCACAATTGCCAGGTCGGTGAGCAGGATACTGCGCCGGTCTGTTTTACTGGAGGATCGGGTTGGAATGCGCGGCAGGATCAGAAAAGAAAAAAATGGGCCTAATCCCAACAACACCGCCGGATGACGAAAGAAGCGGTAGTTCAGGCGCTGCCACCAGGAGGCCTGCAGGTATTCTTCCACGGTCATAGTCATCACGTCGCCTACGCCGCGCCGGTCGAGGTTGCCGGCTGTGGCGTGGTGCACGGCATGGGCATGCCACCAGCTATCGCTGGGGGTAAAAGTCAGCACGCCCAGAAAAAAACCCACCCGCCGGTTGGCCACAGTCGATTTAAAGAAAGAACCATGCCCGCAGTCGTGGAAGAGGATAAAAATCCGTACCAGGAATCCTGCCGCGGGGATGACCAGGATAAGCGTCAACCAATAGGATACACGCAGACTGAAAATCATCAGGATCCAAAGTCCGATGTAAGGCAGCAGGGAATTTGCCAATTGACCGAGGCTGCGGCGAAGGTCAGCGCGCTGGTAAGGCGCCACCATTTTTTGCCAGGAGGTCTTAATCGTCTCAAGGGAGGGACGTTCACTAATACTATTCATGATATCACCTTACCTTCCTATAAATAGTATAACCAGTGATTAAATGAAGTACCAGTCACATTTAAAACCATGACTCACCCTGCCTCAATATGACCTGATCAAAACAGAGTGAGATAGGCATTCGCCCATCTCACTCTGTTTTTTTTCATTGCTATCAGCAAATGATCCCCAATATTCGTTTTGGGGATCATTTGTTCAATATTTAGCCTTTTACCGGTGAATAGAACCGCTGGCGGTTGACCTGCGGCCGTCGGGGTTGGTTGGATGTCGGCCTCTGCCCGCCATAATGGGTGGGGGGCATACTGCTGCGCACGGCTGGGGAAACTACAGGTTCCTCAAAGCCGGCCAGCTTGCGCCGTTCGAGTGATTTGCCCAACTGGCGTTCGATAGTGCGCACCATCACCAGATCATCCGGCGTGGTGAGCGAAAGCGCGGTGCCCAGTTTTTCCATGCGGCCGGTCCGGCCGGTGCGGTGGGTGTAAGCGTCTGCCGTATCCGGCAGGTCATAATTAATCACGTGCGTGATCTGTGAAACGTCGATCCCGCGCGCGGCGATATCTGTAGCGACCATCACCTTGGCCCGGCCGCTGCGGAAGCGGTCCATCAATTCCTGGCGGCGGTTCTGTGACAGGTTGCCCTGCAAAGAGGTGGCGGCCACGCCGGCTTTCACCAGCTGCTCGGCCAATTTCTTGGCGCGGTGCTTGGTGCGGGTAAATACCAGCACCTGCCCGCTGCCGGTCTGGCCGAGTAGGTCCAACAGCATCTCGGTCTTTTGGGTCTGATCGACCGAGTAGATCGCGTGGCTGATGGTGGTCAGCGGCTGGGCGACGTCAATCTCCACCGTGACTGGCTGGCGCAGGAAGTCAGTTGCCAGCGTGCGGATTTCAGCCGGCATGGTGGCCGAGAACAGGAGCGTCTGGCGTTGGGACGGCAGGGCCGCCATAATCCGCCGGATGTCTGGCAGGAAACCCATGTCAAACATCATATCAGCTTCATCTAACACCATCACCTGGATGTTGTCCAGGCGCGCGATCCTTTGTCCCATCAGGTCCAATAACCGACCGGGGCAGGCCACGGCAATATCCACGCCAGCGCGTAAAGCCTGTATCTGGGGAGCCGGACTGACCCCGCCGTATAAGGTCACGCTGCGCAGGCCGGTTTGGCGGCCGAGTGCATTAATCGCCGCGTGGGTCTGTTCGGCCAGTTCGCGGGTGGGTGAGACAATCAACGCGCGCAGCCGGCCGCGCTGGCCGGTTAATAAACGCTGCAAGATGGGTAAAACGAAGGCGGCGGTCTTGCCCGTCCCGGTTTGGGCCAGGCCCAGCAGATCGCGTCCTTCGAGGATCGCGGGAATAGTCTCTTTTTGAATGGGTGTAGGTGTGGTGTAACCGACCTTTAAAATACCCGCCTGGATCAGCGGATGGAATGAAAATGTTTCAAAACTCACAAAATATCCTTTTCACAAAAAATGGGCTCAGGTTAAGACCTGGCCCGTCTACAACTGCAAATCTTAGTTTTCTACAGGGTATAGCAGACAAAGCAGTATACCACATAAAAATTATTATTGCTTGAGTGATGCGAGCGGCATAAATTGGGACTCGCATTAACAATAGATTAGTGGTATAGTTGATCTAATCCAAAGAAGGATCGTCTGCAATTGCCGCCAATCCTAATTGTTAGGTTTGCGGCAAATTTTTTTCTGGCAATAAAGCCAGAGTCGAGGAACCAAGGAAAAATGGAAGTAAAACTGTACGTCGGTAACCTGTCGTTCTCCACCACGGAGGATACCCTGCGCACCTTGTTCGCTGAAGTAGGGTCTGTAACGGATGTTGCATTGATTAAAGATCGAGACACCGGCAGCTCAAAAGGCTTTGCCTTTGTCACGATGAGCACCCAGGCTGAAGCAGAAAGCGCCATCAAGAAATTCAATGGCTATAACCTGGAAAACCGGGAAATCAAAGTCAATCCCGCTCGCCCGCGCGAAGAATCTGGGCGTGGTGGCGGCGGCTTTGGCGGTTCCCGTGGTGGCGACGGATATGGTCGCGGCCCTGGTGGCGGCAGCGGTGGCAATCGCCGTAGCAGCACCGGTGGCGGAAACCGACGCTATTAGATCAAGACGCTCACAGCGTCAGTCCTGATTTTGCCAGGACGCTGGGTTCCCCGGCTTTTAGGGTGTATTCCCGGAAAATATGCAAATAAATAGTTACCCTCCCCAGGGTTAAAATCTGGGGAGGGTAATCTTTTTGTATTCTGGCTGCCGTTTGCGCTTACCGGCCGGTAACCAGCGCCGCGTGGCAGCGCTCACAGATCGGGGTGACGGTATTCGCCACCAGAAATCCTTGCGCGGCATCTCCCCCGGTAACGTGAGCTGAGTGGCAGTCTACACAGGTGGCCGCCTTTGGATCCAGGGCCTGCCAGCGCGGCAGGAACTCATGGAAATGGTTGCTCAAATCGGTCTTCCGGTAAATGTTGTCGTGGCATTTAGTGCAATTTATATCCTGGATAGGAACGGTCAGCGGAGCAGGTTGGGTTTCGGTATGGGTGAAGTGCATGAGGGCATTGCGCGCCCCAAGCAGCATGGCGCCCAACCGTCCGGTTACCCCGCCCCCTGAATGACAGTCGATGCATTTGGTATTCTGATCATTCGAAGTGTGGTGCGAAGATGCCATGTCCACCGGCGCTGCGGCCTGGCTGCGCTCGAAATACGTCGATTCGGGTTGGGTGTGGCAGGAAGCGCAGAAAGCATCGTTTTCTTCCTGGCTGGCGGCAAACCCAATGCCGCTGCCCCCCAGCAGCAGGACAATGGCGATGGCGATGCCCACGATAAGCCAGGGGAACTTGCGAGCAGGCCGGGAGTATTTCTTCTCCCTTTGAACTACCGCGCGGCTCTTGTTACTGACCGTGCGCTTTTCTGCCTTCTTTTTTGAAAAATAAATATTAGCTATTTGCTCCAGGCTCATCCTCGCTCCTTTTCTGGCGTAGATCGATTATAGCAAACCTTTATAAATCAGGGCCGTCTGGCGTTTTTTTCGAACCTCGGGCTTGCGATCACCAACGCGGATCGTTGGTTACCCTGTGGGCGAGTTTCGAATTTGATCCACCGCAGACTGCGTCAGAGCATAATTCCCGACCGCGGTGGTGGCAATTTTCTTACTGTTTTTGGGATTAATCAATAACTGGAAAGCCACCATCAGCATGGGAATCAGGCTGGGAAAATCCCGCCAAACATTCGCGAAATCTTCGCGAGAACGCCGGTAGCTGCCAATTCCGAACAATGCGCTGAGCAGTTCAGCCAGGACTGCCCGGCGAGTTGGTTTTTGGATGGCTTTTCCCAGCAGCATGCTGATAAGGATGTGACTTTCCACCGGCGCACGGATTTCGTTCAGGGCCGGTATCGATTCACCCAGTGAAAGGCGCACGATCAAATCCGCGATATTGATCCCGTGGAAGGTGGCGTTCATCGTCTCACCCATACGGGGATTGGGGTCAATAAAAGCGATTTGCCCGGTTGGGTCATCAAAAAGATAATCCAGCATCAGGCTGCCATGCCAGTTCAATGCCTGTCCAATTTTTGTCAGGTGCTGGATGACCGGGGGGCGTTCGACCCCAATCCGGGCGGCAGCGCTGCCGCCCACGCCCACTGCTGTTTGGCGGTAACAGTGCGCCGCGACCAGGCGCCCGTGGTCAAATACCGCCTGGACGACTTCCAATATCCCCGGGGCTGCCTCCTGGATGAGGATGGGCGCTGCCTGGCGGAAAGCCCCGCTTTCCGCCAATGTTTGCACCACGGTTAGCTGCTCGCCTTCGTTCGTGACCCGCCAGGTGCCGAACCCGGCGGTTCCAAAAGCGGTCTTCACGTAGAAAGGAAAAGAACGCCGGGCCGCGATCTCCTCCCATTGAGTGATTAACCGGGTGGGTGGTTGCGGTAGATTGAGTTCAGCGAGCATCTGGGTGAAGGCGGCCTTGCTCTGCACCCGTTCAAAGGCTGAAAAGCCGGCCACCGCGCAGTGAGTGCAGCGCGAAATCTGTGCAAGGGCCCGTGAGAAAAGAAACGCGTTTTCATGCACCGGCAGAAGGACATCAAAGTGCTCGCGCTGCAGGAGTTCCAGGATAAAGGCCAGGTAGGCATTGGGATCGCTGCTCATTTTGGGGCTGCGGTAAAACTTTCGGGTAAAACGTGAAAACCGGCAAACGCACAGCGGGTTGGGATCGCAGACTGCCAGCGAATAGCCCAGCGGACCCAGCGCAGCAATGGCTTCTCGCGCCGATAGGCTGGAGCCTTCGGGGATCAAGATCCGAATGGGGGCAGCGGAGGATGCTAATTTTTCCATCATGCTTTTCATATTGGCAGCCGCGCATTCATCCCGTGCAGTTCAATCAAGCCAGACCGATAAAGCCGCGCATTTGCTGCATCGCCAGCGGCCAGTGCTGGTGGGGGTTGCGGATTTTGATTTTCGGGAACGGCAGCTGATCGTATAGCCCTGCTGCGACCTGGGCCCATTCTTCCAATAAGGCGATCAAACCTGCGTTTCCACTCAAGCCGCGATCGGTAAACCATTTCTGTGAGTTAAACGCATCGTAAATGTGCGTCTCCCATAACGCAGGCAAACCTGCTTTTTGCCATTCCTCGTTCTTTATCTTGATCGTGCGCGCCGCAAACGCTTTTTGATCGTCGATCGCAAAATAGATCAACACTGGATTCAAGTCTTGAATGGCCTGAATGACGCGCCGGTTGCTTGCCATTATTTTTTCAACCGGATGACCGGCGACATACATCAGCATCACGCTGGTCTGCCAGAAGCGGCTTTCCATGACGGTCACGCCATCCGCTGACCGCCGGACCTGGGCAAAGCGCTGCCAAAGCTCCAGCATTTCGGCTTCGCGGCTGATTGCCGAAGCCAGCACTTCGCCCAAATGCAAATCGTCGCCAATGGGGATGGGATGTTCCGCGCTCCACTCCAAAAAACATTGGCATGTTTTCCCCGAATTTGAAATTTCCGCGGCCAGGTTTTGGGCGGTGGTGGATTTTCCTGACCCCGGAGGACCTTCAATGAGGATAAGCTTTGTGTCAATCATTCGGTCTGTTCGATTGGCATTATTAGAATGGCGGTTGGCAGCCGCCGGTCACACTGGCGATTTGCTGGGCCGTATTGAGCAGGGTCATCTCCTGCCAGCGGCGGCCGACGATCTGCACCCCCACCGGCAGTCCCTGGGCGGTCAGCCCAATGGGGATGGTCACCACCGGATGCCCGGTGACGTTGAAGATCACGCTGTGCAGCAGGTTGGCCAGCAGTTGCGGACAGGGTTTGCCGTCAACCTCGACCGGCGCATCCGGTTTGCGGTGGGTAAAGGCCGGGGTGGGGAAGACCGGGCAGATCCAGGCGTCCCAATCGGATAAGAAGCGCTCGCACTGTTCGATCAGCGCCTGGCGCTTCTGGAGCATATCCAGTACGGTCTGCGGGCGGAGAGAGGCCCCGGCATACAGGCCGCGTTGCAGGGCATGAGACTTTGCCACCCGGGACAGGACAGGCCCGATCAGCTTGCGGAACTGCTGCATCAACGGCGGTTGGAACAGGGTATTGATGCTGCCCAGGCAGGACCCGGCCACATACCAGGCCTCTTCGTAATCAAAACCCGCTCCCGCGCAGCGTTCCAGCTGACCGCCGGCCCCTTTTAAACGATCGGCCAGTGCGCGCATCAAGCGCCCGCTTTCTTCGTCCAGCGGAGCGCCGCCAAAATCATCCGTCCAGGCGATGCGCAGCTGCCCCAGTTCTTTTTGCGGCGGCTGTTCCAGACCGGGCGTGCCCGGTTCGGCGAGGATCGGGAGGGCCAGGCGCAGGTCGTCGATCGAACGCGCCAGCGGACCCATGCTGCCCAGCTGGAGCAGCGCCTCCCAACCTTTGGGAACGGCCAGTTTTTTGGGGCTGGAAAGATGGCCCTTGCCCGAAACGCGCCCGCCGGTGCATTTCAGGCCATAAATGCCGCAGAAATGGGAGGGGATGCGGATCGAGCCGCCGATATCGCTGCCCAATTCCAGGTATGAAAGGCCGGCCGAAATCGCGGCAGCCGCCCCGCCCGAACTGCCGCCGGGGGTTCGCGCCAGGTCCCAGGGGTTGTTGGTGCGGCCAAAGACCGGGTTATTGGTCTGAATGCCGCTGGCCAGGGTGGGCAGGTTCGTCTTCCCCAGGATGATCGCTCCCGCCTGGCGCAGGCGGGCTACCGGCGGGGCATCTTCGACAGGTATGCGGTTGGCGAACGGCGGGAACCCGCTGGTGGTGCGCATCCCCGCGGTTTCAAACAAATCTTTGATCGTGATCGGCACGCCGTGCAGGGGGCGGAGAGCTTCACCTCGCTGCTTGGCAGCATCGGCATCCCTGGCCTGGCGCAGCGCGCCCTCGGCATCCAGGGTAATAATGGCATTCAAGGCCGGGTTGTGCTCTGCGATGCGAGCCAGCAGTTGCTTGACTATGTCATAGGAAGATGCCTGTCCGCTGCGGATTAACTCGGCAGATTGGCTGGCGGTAACCATCGTTTGGATACCCATCGTGCTTTTCCTTGTTAATTGACACTCGGGGGGATTAATATTGAAATTATAAGCCTGTTTTAAAAAGCAATAGGCTTGCGCAATCTGATTGGAAATATCTGCAGAATTGAGGTAAAAATGGGTTTATCCGCAGCCAAAGTAAAAGGAGCAACCATGACAACCGTTGGCCAACCTCGTCTCGATCAGCGCCCAGAACAGCCTTATTTGGGCATCCGCACCCAGACCCCGATGAAAGGCATGTTTAAAGTCGTCGGGAAATTGTTCAATGAGTTAAACGCGTGGGCGAAACGAATTGGCTTACGTCCCGCCGGTCCGCCATTCTTGCGTTATCATGTCATCGATATGGCGGGTGAGATGGATATTGAGGTGGGGATTCCGGTGGAAACCCCGCTGCTGGGGGATGGGCGGGTGTCACCGGGGCGGATGCCGGCGGGACGTTATGCCAGTCTGGTATATACTGGCAGCGGGTATACCGGCAATAAAACCTTAATCGAATGGGTGCGGGCCAACGGCTACGCCTTTGACCGCTGGGACGACCCCAAGGGCGATGCTTTTCGCGGGCGCTATGAGACCTATCTCACCGACCCGGCCCTCGAGCCGCGCAAAACCAGATGGCAGGTCGAGGTGGCGATCAAACTGGCGGACGAAGAAGATTGATATTGGTACCGAGGCAGATCATATACCGGTGGATCCTATGTCTGCTGGACCGGCTGGTCCTGCTACTATTTGCCACCAGCCGGTGAAACTTGATAACTTGCTATAATTAATCGAAGTGATACGTACTGGAACATTGATCGTCACCAGCTAGAGGAAGGAAAAAGGATATGCGTGAAAATGAGCTCGCCCACTGGTTATTGAGGGCTGATTCACCTGCTGTTCGATTCCGAACATTGGTTGATTTGTTCGGTCTTTCGTCGAATGAAACGCAGGTAGTCCAAACGCAACAGGCGATTATGGAATATGGGGCCGTTCCAGCTATCCTAAGCCACCAATCGGATGCTGGAAAATGGAATGGCGAGCGCAGTTATTACACTCCCAAATATACGAGCACACATTGGAGTCTGATGTTGCTCGCTGAATTATGTGTCAATGGTCATGATTCACGGTTTCAGCAGGGTGTTCATTATATGCTCAACGCTACTGCCAATGAATTAAGCCAACAAATCAGGACCCACACGACAAGCCTGTCTTGCTTTTGGGGTAATTTGCTCCGATATGCGTTACATTCAGGATCGTGTGATGCTCAGGTAGAACAAATCATTTCCTATACCATCATGGATTTACGAGATGGCCCATGCCTTTGTAGCCATAATGGGGGATATGCCTGCGCGTGGGGCGTCGTGCGAACATTGTGGGGATTAGCAGCGGTTCCGAAAGAACGTCTCAATCGAGAAATCAATGATGCTATCGAGCAAGGAGTGAAATTTCTGCTCGAATCTTTTCATTTGGTCAATGCTGATTATCCTTCGGAAGAGGGGAAGACCAGTCCATTATGGTTCAAGTTGAATTTTCCCCTGTTCTATCAGGTAGATATTCTATTTGCCTTGCGTGTCCTGGATGAGTTAGATATGCTTTATCACCCTGGCATCCATTCCGCATTGAATTGGCTGGAACAACTTCAAGGCCGAAATGGCCGCTGGAGGGGTAACAGTCCCTTTCGCCAACGAACCTGGCATGAATTGGGAGATCGCGGAGAAACTGATCGTTGGGTATCGCTTCATGCCAGTCGGATATTACTGCATGCGGGACGTACTCCATCTTTAGCCGTTTCCCAATAATTTTTTGAGGGGTGCTCAAATGAATTTGAAGGGTATTTTCCGGCCTTCGACGCGCGCTTTTTTCAAAGAGGCGCGCCGGGTCAAGGGCAGCTCGTTTTTCAGCCTGCTGCACGGCTATTTTTACGGGCGCTGGACCTATTTCTATATCGCCGTGGGCAGCGGGCGCCACCCGCTGGCAAAACGCCTGGCGCCGCTGCTGAACTGGATCGGCGGCCGGATCGTCGCCAATGCCGCCGGGCAGGGGGATGCGCCCGCGGTCAGGATGGAAGACACCTATCACGGCAAAGTGGTGCCGCTGGCAGCTGCCAGGCAGTTGGTTTCTGTAAAAGAAGATATCGCCCTGGGTGACCTGGAGCGCGTCATTCCCTATGCCCTGGCGCGGGATATTGTCCTGCAAAATCCCGAGCATATCGTGGTGCTGGACTGCCCCTGCCGGGTTGCCAGCGAACACCCCTGCCTGCCGCTGGATGTGTGCCTGATCGTCGGCGAACCCTTTGCCAGCTTTGTGGTGGATCACCACCCGCAGCGCTCGCGCCGCATCACGCCGCAGGAGGCCGCGGACATTCTCCAGGCGGAAGACCGGCGCGGGCACGTGCACCACGCCTTCTTCAAAGATGCCATGCTGGGCCGTTTTTATGCCATCTGCAACTGCTGCGCCTGCTGCTGTGCGGCCATGCAGGCCCAGCGCAGCGGTACGCCGATGCTGGCTTCGTCTGGTTATGTGGCCCGGGTGGACCCCGAGCTGTGTGTGCAATGTGGGGAGTGTGTCGAGAACTGCCAGTTCTCGGCCATCCGCCTGGCAGAGACAGCAGTGGTGGATGTGGAACTGTGCATGGGCTGCGGGATCTGCGTGGGGCAGTGCGACCCGGGGGCGATCGTGCTGGAACGGATGGAAAGTAAAGGCCAGCCGCTCGAAATTGAAAGGATGATCGCCGCCCTCAACCTGCCCGCGTAAATCCCTCAGGCCGGTGTGATCAGTGGATCGTTTCCAGGTCTTCAAGCAGCTGGTCGCGTTCCTCAGGATCGGTGAGGGCGGCAGCCACCCGTTGGGCCTTCGTCAAATATTCGGCCACCCTGGCCTGCTCCTTCGCGATGGAAGCGGCCCGCGCCATGGCTTCGTAGGCATAGCCCAGGTAGAAAGGCAGCACGTCGCTTTCATGGCTGACGTTCAAACACATGCGCGCATAATGGATGGCGTTTTCGGCCTGACCGAGCAGGGCATAAACGCGTGAAGCCTGCCAGTAACCGATCGATAAGTTGGTGGGCGTGCAGTCATCCCGCTGCGACCAGTGCCAGAGGGATGCCAGGCACAGTTCAATCATTTCCTGGTCTTCGGCCGGCGTGCGGTTCGGTTTATCCATTAAATCCCACACCTGGTTGAAACATACCACGGAAAAGTGCTCGTGAGCGGCGGCAAGATCGAAACCGGGTTCAGTCACCATGTGTATCCTCCTGATCCTTCGCGTACCCGCCCCCAGTCTCTGTTTCGTGGGGCGGCGATACCAATCATTACCCCTGTATCATATCAATTTGCCGGTCAGGTTTCAACCCATGCGATGGCATTTATGGGTACTGTATCATTAGTTCATGAAGTAGGGAAGGAAAAAAATACCTGATCACCGGTAGAATCAAGGTGACGAAACCAGAGACACCGGAGATCAGGCAATGACAATTGTACCGATTGGCAAGCTCAAAATACAAGCAGGAGAGGGAAAAACTCGGGAAGAATATCTACCTGGGTTCATCAATGGACTTCAGGAGGCGGTGAAAGAGGTGGTAAAGCGGAGCATTGAGGCGGAACTGGAAGAAGAAGTCACACGTGCCTTGAAGCGGAAGGCGCATGGACGCAGTAAAAAGGTAAGGAGTGAAGAGCACGGGGCAGCGGTCTGTCAGAAATGTGGCAAACAACAAGTGGGTTGGTTCTGGCGGAATGGGCATTACCGGCGAGGGTTGGACGCCAGTTGGGGACACTTGAGCCTACAAATGCCGCAAGTGCGCTGCCGGTGTGGCGGCAGTGTCGGGATACCTTTTCGGACACTAAAAAAAGGGCAGCGGATCTGGGAGGATCTGACCTGGGAAATGGAAGCGGAGTATGGTTGGGGGCTGAGCTTGCGCTGGATCAAAGCCAAAGAGGATGCCAAACTGGGGGGTTCATTGGGCTTGCGAACGATCAATGAACGGGTGCAGCAGGCCGGAGCCGGACGAGAAGAATGGTTGCAGCGACCGCTGGGCAGCTTTCCACCCATCGTGGAAGTGGATGGGGTATGGATTACGCTGATGAAGACGATGGAGGAGAAACATCAAGGATCGATTGGGGCGAATGCGCCAGAAGAAAGTGGGGCAGCGCTACGTGATCTTGTTTGCGCGGGGCTGCTGGCCAACCACTGGGAAGCATAGCTTGCTGACCTGGTTGGTGGCCGAGAAAGAAAGTGAAGAAAGCTGGGGAGACCTGCTGTTTGCCGTCAAACAAATCAAGCTGCGAACCCCAGGTCGCTGGGATTTGCTCATTGCTGATGGCGCAGGTGGCTTGGAAGCGGCACGTCAAACCTATTGCCCCAATGTTCCCCTACAGCGTTGCATTTTCCATAAATTGCGCAATCTCCTGCGTGACCTGGCGCTCCCGGCAGGCATGGATCGCCCGAGCGCTAAAGCCTACCGCCAGGCGATCTTGGATGAAGCCCGTGTGATCTGGCAGGCAGACGGGGAAATCCAGGCCTGGCAGCGCTATCACGCTTTTTGCAATAAATGGATGACTAATCAGCCCAAAGCCGTCCACACATTGCAACGTGATTTCGAACGTACCCTGGCTTTCTTCCCAGTCCATGAGCAGGCGCTTGAACGTGGCGAAGATTGGCCCCTCACGCACTTACGTACCACCAGTCATCTCGAACGAGAAAATCGCAATTTCCGCAGACGCTTGCGCCAGGCCGTTCTATTTCAATCTCAAACTGGCCTCGAAGCTGCTGTTTTTCAGAACCATTCCCTCCGCGCTACCCTGCCTTCTACTTCATGAACGATAGATACAGTATCCATTTATGCCGATATGGATATGCCGTGCCTTTGGTCGTCGGTGAGGATTTCAAAAGCTACCCGGTTCTGTGCTTTTAAAGTCTGGGTGATCCCTTTCGTTTTATCCTTCATTACCAGGGTACAGGATGCGATTTTGGTATTCAGGCAGAACTTTTCCCCGCCTGGCGGATTGCGGTATCTCAAACCAACAAATGCGCTGCGTGGAGCCGTGATCCTGCCGTCGATTTTGACCTGCGCTGTACTGGCTTTAAAATGCCAGTTGAAGTAATCAAATGAACCTTGATTGCGCATTGACTGAAGCAATCCATGGATGGCGTATTCCTGACCCTGGTGTCTCAATACAACCGGGGTGATGGCCGGCGTCCAGAATGGGCCGGCTTGCAGTCTGGCGGTAGCGACTTCCAGGAAGCTGTCTGGATAATTGTCGAAACCGGCTACCTGGCCCCAGGCATACAGATCGGTATGGCGAATTCCCCAATTGTGATTCTGGCTGCCGGTCCAGTCAGCGATTTCCACCGTCACATTGCCCAATGTCAGCCGGCCGTTGTAGCGCGCCAGGGGCATGCTGACCAGGCTTTTTGCGGCCGGGAAGCGCGTTTGATACAACCCGACTGGCAGCAGCAGGAGTGGATCTGAAGCACAGGTATAGGTCAGATCCCAGGAAACCACGCGTTCAGAAGTTTGAACGGCGCCGGCCAGATGATGCGAGTCGAGGCGCGCATTTCCAACCTGTATCTGGAACGCTGTAGGGTTGAAAACACATTCGCTGAGGGGAAATTCCTGTTTGGCGGCCAGATGTTGGCCGTTTTCACCATTGAAGAAGATAAACCAGAGTTCGCCAAGCGCGCTTTCTGGCCGATTTTTCGGGCTGAAGAGGGTATATCGAATCCAAAATGCGAGTGGGCGTGAGGGATGATTGGCGCGCAGGAAAAAACTCTCGTAAAAACCCTGTGGTTGGCCGTGATAACGGGTCAGGTTGACTTGCTTGAGAAATGTTTCTGGATCCTGAGCCATCAGGGGTCCTCGGGAAGAGTTAATCTGCCTGTGATTCTTCTGGCTTATCCAGAAGTCGTTTTTGCCCGGCCTCGACCGCCCCTCGCACCATGCCGGACAGGCGTGTGTCCGGAAGCTGGTCCATGCCCTGGCTGGCTAACCCATAAAAGCGGGCGGCCTCATCCAAATTCCCCAGTGTTTCATGACAATGCCCGAGGTTCAGGTAAAGCGACGGGTAAAAACTGGTCACCCGTTCGTCGCCCACGGCGTCCGCCCGCGCCAGGGCTTCCTGGTTCCAACGCAGCATATCCTGGGGGTTGTCCTGCTGGCGGGCGAGGTAGTGCGCGGCAATGCAGGCCTCGAAATCGTCCGTGTGAGCATCCCAGGCCTGGGTGAAGAGCCGGCGCGCGTCTTCGAAGCGGTTCTCGCCTTCGGCGCGCATGCCTTCGACGCAAAGTTTTACGATCGGGTTGTTGGAATCCATATCCGGCATCCTCTTATCGGCGGTTCAGGCTCGTTCGGCTTCCACTTCCAGCCGCACCATGCGCACGTGGGATTGCTGCTGTTCATCCAGGGGAAACCGCGCCAGGTAAACCGCCGCCACCTGGGCGATGAAGGGCTCGCGCAGTTCTTCCGGCAGGCACTGGGTGTAGGGCAGCAAATGGGTGGTGCGCAGCCAGCCTTTTAACCCGCTCAGCCCGGCGTGGACCATATCCTTGGGGATTAATTCGACGCGCAGCGGCTTCAGCCCGGCTTCACCCAGCCAGATTTTATAATCCTCCGGCCCGTGAAAGCCAAACGGGAAAACGAAGTTTGTGAAATAGGGGGCGTAAGGATCCAGCTCCATCTGAGAGTCGATCGCTTCGCGGATATAAACGGCGTTGCCCTGCCCCCCCATCTGTAATAGTATGCGTCCACCCGGTTTGAGGCTGCGTGCGATTCCCTGGAGTACGGGGCGGTGGTCGCTTACCCAGTGCAGCGCGGCGTTTGAAAACACCAGGGAAAATTCCGCTTCAAATGGCAGGCGGCTGGCATCTTCGACCTGGAAACGTAAATTGGGATGCGCTTCAACCGCGTGTCGCTGGCGGGCCAGGGCGATCATCTCGCCGGATTTATCCACCCCCAGGACAGAACCGCGCGGCAGGCGGGCAGCGATTTCCGCGGTGACCTTGCCGTCACCACAGCCCACATCCAGTACATGTTCGTCACCTTTCAGCTGCAGCTTGGCGATCAGCTCGCGCGCCCAGAGCTGCTGCTGAGAGGAGTTCTTTTCATAATCCAGGGCATTCCATAGGTAAGCGCTCATGATCCGGGGCTGTCCTTCACCAGTTTGTTTTCCATAAGCTGCGCAATCCTTCCGGCAGGGGCAAAGGCCACCACTGCCAGGCCCAGCACCGCTGCCACGGAGGCAGTGATGAACAGGCTGGCGATCGATCCCGACAGCGCATCGCGCAGCGGGCCGCTTATCGCGGACGTGCCGGCGGTGGTCAGCGGGTCGATCAGGCTGTCAAGCGAGACGGTAACCGGGTCGATACCCGCGGTAATCAACCGGCTGGCTAGCCCGCTGCTCAATACTGCCCCCAGCACGCTGACCCCCAGCGTACCGCCGATGCTGCGGCTGAATTGCACGGTGGAGGTGGCCACGCCCAGATCCTGCTTGCGCACCGTGCTTTGCACGGCGATCAGGAACGCCGGGATGGATAATCCCATGCCGACCCCCATCAACGAAAGGTAAACCATGATCAAGATCTGGCTGGAAGCGGGGTTGATGGTGGTCATCAAGAAGGTGCCGGCGCACAACAGCAGCATGCCAAACAAGGAAAGGGTGCGGTAGCCCATCTTGAGCAGCAGCCGCCCGCCCAGAATGCTGGCGAAGGTCCAGGCCAGCGACATGGGGGTCAGGGTAATCCCGGCCTGGGTGGCGCTGGTGCCCAGCACCGCCTGCACAAAGAGGGGCACATAAGAAAGGCTGCCAAACATGGCCCACCCGGCAAACACCCCATGTAGCAGGGAAACGACGAACAGGCGGTCATTAAACAGGTGCAGCGGCAGCATGGGATCGGGGGCGCGGCGCTCCACCCACAGCAGGAGGGCCGTGAGCAACACGAACCCGATCAGCAGGCCCCAGGAAAGCGGGGTGCCGAGCTGGTCCAGGCCAAGCAGCAGGCCGAGCGCCGCCACGGTCAGTAAGCCGGCTCCGGCATAATCCACGCTCACCTTCTTCGTTCTGACAGGTGCGCTGCTTTGCCAGGCAAACCACACCAAAATGACCGCCAGCGATCCCGGGATCACGTTGATCAGGAACACCCAGTGCCAGGAAACCTGGTCGACCAGGAAACCGCCGATCAACGGGCCGATCACCGAGGAGACGCCCCAAACTCCCGAGAATAGCCCCTGCATGCGGGCACGCTGCTCGAGGTCGAAAATTTCGCCGATGATGGTAAAGGCCAGCGGCAGCACACCTCCGGCGCCTAACCCCTGTATTCCGCGGAAAATGATCAGCTGATCCATGGTCTGAGCCAGGCTGCACAGGACAGAGCCTGCCACGAACAGGACCATGGAGGCCGTATAAACCAGCTTGCGCCCGTACAGATCGGAGAGTTTGCCGTAAATGGGAACGGTAGTCGTTGAGGTCAGCAGGTAGATCGAAAAGACCCAGCTGTAAATCGACAGCCCGCCAAGCTGCCCGACGATGGTCGGCATGGCCGTGGCGACCACTGTGCCTTCCATCGAGGCCAGAAACAGGCTGAGCATGATCCCCAGGGTGATCACGTTGAGGCGTTTTGGTGACATTGCGATCCTTGTGTGTGCTGGCAGGCGTATTTTCAGCTATGCTTGCCTTCCAGATGTTAATTGTCAGATTATAGTCTATTTCAGAATATTCCGTATTTTAAGCTTACGGCATGATAGGGCGAGCATTTGCCCGCTCTACGACTCACTGGTCAGCCATCGATCCAGTCCAACGCAGCCTTCCACCGATCCCCAAAATCAACCGGGAAGATGTGCCCCTGGCCCGGGTACTCTACCAGCTGAACCGCGATGCCGTACTCCTGATACAGCGCCAGGATCCTGGCCAACGGGCCAACCCGTTCCAGGTCAAACGCCGTATACATCACCACGCCGCGCAGGCCGGGTGGGGCCTGTTCCATTAAAGGTCGCCAGCGATCCGGGTTAGCTTCCAGGTGCAGGTAGCCGCCTGCGCCTACAGTGATAAACCCGCGCGCCTCAAACACGCCGCGCAGGCTCAGCACCTCGGCCACCTCCCCACCTTTGGAAAATCCTGCCAGGATCACCCGGCCCGGCGCGCCGGATAGACCTGCCCGCTCCACCTGAGCCTCGATGGTCCCCTTTGACTCATCGTGGTCGGCCCACCAGTGTGCCCCAGGGCCGACCAGGTTCGGCGCTAGCGGGCAGAACACCTGCCAGCCCTGCAGCGCTGCCGGGGCCATCTGTTCGGCCATGTGACGGGAATTATATCCGTTGCCGTGTACGGCGATGGCTAGCGGGTAAGGCGGCCGGCCTGCTTCCGGCGTCAGGGTCATGGGCTTCATCACGCCGCTGCGCCAGTAAGCGCGCTCCAGCTCATCCAGGGACGACAGCGCCGCTTGCCAGCGCGGGTCTTCCGCCAGCGGGCGGAAAGCCTGCCCACGTTCCAGAAACCAGCGCGAAAACCACCGCCCCGTGTTGTGCAGTTCCTCCAGCCGCCGCAGGGTCTCTTCAGGCCGGCCCATGCGCAGCGGCAGCAGCAACCGCTGGAAGCGCAGCTCGCCGCTGTCAAACGCATCCGCGTACAGTCCGGCAACCTGGTCCGCCAGCGCATACTGTTCCCGCTCAATCAGGTCATCCACCAGCTTGTTCGCTTCAAAAGGGTGCAGCATACGGATAATGATAGCAGACGCTATGGTTTTATGCTATATTCGTTTCAAGTGGAGGTATGCCCTTTGAAAGCTGCGATCGTCCTGCTGGCAAACAGCCCCATCCAAAATTTCATCCGGCGCATCGTATTCGAGCTCAATGCAAAATACCAGGTGCCTTTTTATGTATCCCTGGTCCCATCCCATGTCAGCTTGAAACAGCCGTTTACCTTTGAAAATATGGATGTATTGGAGAATTACTTCGACAGCCTGGCTGCGCATACCCCGCCTTTCGACCTTCGTCTGGACCGGTTTTATTGCGAGGAATGGGCCGGGTTTGTCATTCTGGGATTGCATGTCGTGGAAACCCCCATCCTGCGCGGGCTGCACAACCAGCTTAATGAGGAACTCAGCCATTTATTCAAGAACACTCGCGCCGCGCATGACGGCAGCGAGTATCGCTTTCACATGACGATTGAGATGGGAAAATTAGCAGGCGCCAATCCATACCAGGCTTATTTTGATGGATTGCGAAGCCCCCAGGTTGATTTACCCTACCGGGTCAAGGAACTGGCCTTGTTTTACTATGCCGATGAAGCCAACGCTGGCGGCACATTTATTAACTACCGGGTGATGCCGCTCTCTGGGAAAGAATGATATTTACAAGAGTGAAAAGGTCTGCCCGGGAGAATAGACCGTGGGCTTTCCACCCCGGTAAATGGTGGCTGTGCCTTTGCCGTATACGTTCCACACCCCGCCGCTGCCGTCGTTCAGGATCCCGGTCTGCTCGTCCACGCCGATTAAAGCCTGGCCTGGCAGCAGTTTTGCCAGTTGGGCTGCCCAACCCGCCCCAAAGGTATTGTGGTGCGGCAGAAAGCACGTGCCCGGCAGATAGAGTTTAATCCTTCGAAGACGCTTGAACTGCCCGGATGGTAATAATACTGGCATAAGACCATCGCCCCGGCGCTGCTCCCGGCGATAACCGCTCCTGCCTCGAATGCGGAGCGCATCGCCTGGCTGCACAAACTGCCGGAGAGGGTCTGACCCAGGAAATGGGTGAAACCACCCAGCAGGTAGACCAGGCGAGAATTTTGAATGGCCGCGGCATTCATCGTGAGATCGGCGGAGTCCCTGTCGATCACCGGAAGCACCGCTACCTGGCGCGCCCCCAGGCTCTCGAACCAGCGTTTCCCATTTTGACCGGCGCGGTTGTGGTTGTGGTCGGGTGCAGCCGCAGTAGGCAGGATGCTCAAGACACTATCGAACCCGCCGACCAGTTCAAGGGCACGTCGGTCAGGGTCGGCCATTCGCCCGCCAAATTCTGCCCCACCCTCCAATAAAAGGTACCCGGTGTTCAAAGTTCCACCTCCTTCGGGCTGTGCCCGCGCCGGCTGCGCACCCAGACGATCACCAGCGGAACCACCAGGACCGTTCCGGTCAGCGCCAGGGCAGCGATAAACTGCCATGAAGATGGTTGTTTGGCGGCTGCCCCCAGGATGACCAGCGCCACGGAGAGCGGGGTGCTGCCCAGCAGGGTGGCGGCGAGGTAGGTAGCCAGTTTTACCTGAGTAACCCCGGCCACATAATTTTGCAGTTCCCAGGGCATGACCGGCACCAGGCGCAGCAGCAGGATGAACTTGAAGCCGCCCTGGTTGGCTCTGCGCAGCAAATCGTCCAGCCGGGTGCCTTTCAAGCGGGTTTCAACCCAGCCCCGCCCCAGGCGGCGGGCGATCATAAATGGCAGCAGCGAGGTGGCAGTGGAAGCGATGATCGCCAGCGCCGTGCCGGCCACCGGCCCAAACAGCAGGCCGCCGGCGGCCGCCAATACGGGGGCCAGGAAGGGGATCGGAGATCCCAGGAAATAAGCCAGCACATAAATCAGCGCAGACAGCGGTCCGAAACCGCGGATAAAAAGATCCAGGTTTTCACTGGTGAACTGGCTGTATTCGGTGAAAAAAGCCCGCGCGGCCAGGGTGAGCAGCGCCGCGAAGGACACCACAAACAGGGCCGTCAGCCAGTTCAACCAGTTTTTATTCACGAATTTACGCCCCGGCCCGCAGGTTTTGCAGGGTGCGGTTTTCGACCGAAAAAGTGAAAAAATCGGTCGTGGTGCCCGGCCCCGCCGGGCATTGGGCCACCAGGCCTACTTTTACCGTGGGTGGACCTGCCAGCCGGAAAATCCGCACCATCTGCCAGCTTTTTCCATCCAGGGCGTAATGCATGCCGAACACATCCCCGACCCTGAAGATCTGTAGCCACAGACTGGCGGCGGTCAGGTTCGCGCCGTTGGCGTCGTCGGATTTGCCGTTGGTGACCACGCTCACCGCGGCATGGGTGCCGATATCGGTGCTTTCGTAACACAGCTTGGCCCAGTGCTGGGCGTCGAAGCGCGCCATGAGCGCGCCTGCGTCCCAGGTGGTGGTGAACGCCGGGCTTAAGTGTGTCTGGGCGACAAAATCGCCGTTGACGTCCAACCATAAGTAGGGGGCATCGTCTTTGTTATGCCCTCCGGTAGGGTCCTGGAAATAATCGACCCGCGGTTGGACGGTTACGCGCAGCCCTCCGCCCGGCAATGCTTCCCATTTCAGCGGCGGGTTGGCCCAGCTCAACGGGCTGGATTTCAAATTATCGGCATTTAGATTGGATAACAGGTTCACGGTGGTTTCTCCTGGCTTGATTATACGAGATTGTGCCTGATGCAGCGCGCTTTTTTGACATTGTGAGCCTGCCAGGCCCGTTTCCATTTTAATTGTTTAGAAAATGTTACGGTCCTAAACCTGCGATTTGCCTTACAGAATTATTTACAAAAATATGCAACATTCTATGCTACACTGGCAAACGTAATCGGATAACCGTTGTCCGATTTATAAATCCGGAGTTTTGGATCCTCGCAGGATGATAACAAAAGCCGGATTTTTTATTGATCAGGAAATGCTGGCGGTTCTACACACGGCAGCATCATCCAGTACGCGGTTCAGTTCATAATAAACCAAGACAAAACCGAGCATGCGGTCCTGGTTTGTATGGTCTGAAAAATCTTAGGATTAGAAATTTGTTTTCTATATCCTGACCTAAGGAGAAAATATGAGTTCAGAACAAAACCCCAACGGGAATGGGAGACGATCTCCCATCATTACGATTTTAGTCATCAGCCTGGTACTGGGGGGTGGGATCTTTCTGCTCAACCGGGTAATCACCGCTTCGGCGGCTTCGTCAGATTACGCATTAATGCTGGGAACTTACCCTAATATATCTGGCTCCCGTATTGACAGCTGCTCACTCTGTCATACTTCTGCCCCCAGTCTGAACCCCTATGGCGCTGCATATAAAGCATTGGGCCGGGGGAATGCGAATTCGTTCCATATGATCGAAGCGCTCAATTCGGATGGGGATGGTTTTACCAACATCCAGGAAATTAACGCGCTGACCTTCCCGGGGAATGCCGCGGATTTCCCGCAGACCCCGACCAATACTCCGACCACAGTCCCGCCGACGGCTACACCCACGAAAACCTCCGTGCCGCCGACTCCGACCAATACCAGTGTTCCCCCGACCGCGACCAACACCAGCCTTCCTCCGACGGCTACGTCCATGGGAAATCCCCCGCCAGCCACCGCCACGCCTGCCCCAACCTCGCAGCCCACGGTCGCGCCCTCCACAGAACCAACGGGTCAACCGACCATGAAACCCACTCGAACCGGTGAGCCTGAGGAAACGGAGACTGAAGAGCCCGCTAAGACCTCACAGCCCAGGGAAACTGAACATCCCAAAGAAACCGAACGCCCTGAACGAACGAAGGTTGCAATGACCAGGACGCCGTATCCATCCCGGACTCCCCGGGCGACGAGGGTCTATCCCACTCGCCAGGTGACCGCAACCGCGGTATGCGTCAAGGATGACAGCAGCCAGAGACCAGGCAGTTACACCTTCACTGGCAGTTCTGAGGATGGACATGGCGGAATTCGCTGCCGGGACGGCTATCATGTCCTGGGTGATTATTCGTATGACTTCACCAACTTTTTCATAAAGCCGTTTTACAACTTCTATTCAAGAAGAACCCGGTAAACGCTGCAAGATTAAAGGACCGCTGGTAAAAAAGACCTGGAGGCGAACCCTCCAGGTCTTTCTTTGTGTTCAGGCCATCATTTCGGCTTTTATCTCGTAATGCTGCGAACGAGGGTCGAAATGAGCCAGCAGTACTCGCGCCTTGGGCGGCACGACCGCCACCTCATAATCTTCTCCAGCGAAACTGCGCACGGCTTCCAGTGAGTTCAAACCACATGATGGTCACGAATTCCGCTTCATGCTCCAGTTCGCGCTGGAAAAGCTGGATTCCGCGGTAGCCGGCGATCTTGCGGTTCTGGATCCCGGTAAAGATCTCACTCTTCAGGAGCACTTCATAAGCGTCGGCATTTTCAGGGGCAGTCCAACCGTGCCAGATGCGTCCAATCATGGTTTTTTCCTCCTGTGTTATCATTTTAGCCAACAAGCTGAGTATACTTGAAATGCATTCTTTTTACATTTTGGAGAGTGCCGTATGCAGATCAACATTCGTCTGGCGGGCATTAGCGATGCTGCCAGCCTGGCGCGGGTGCGGGTAGAAACCTGGCGCACTTCTTACCGCGGTTTGATCCCCGAGGCGGTCATCGCCGGGATGGACATAAACCAGGAAATTGCGCTCTGGGATGACCGCCTGCGCTCGCCGCAGTTGAATATCCGCCTGTTTGTGGCTGAGGTCAGCCCGGAATTGGGCACGGAGGGGATCGAGGTGGCGCCCCTGGTGGCGGGTTTGTGCGGCGCTGGGCCTGACCGGGATGCCGACCCGGATTATTCCGGCGAATTGTACGCGATTTACGTGCTCCAGGCTTATCAGGGCAAAGGCATGGGGCGCGCTCTGGTTAGCGCCGCGGTGGATTGGCTGCGCCAGAACGACCACCAGAGCATGTTGATCTGGGTGCTGCGCGATAACCACCCCTCTCGGCGTTTCTACGAGTCCCTGGGTGGCAGACCTGTGCGCGAGCGCTGGATCGAGATCGGCGGCGCTCCGCTGCCGGAAGTGGGCTATGGTTACGACCTTACCCGTTGGCCGGCCAGTTAAAAAATCTTAATGATGAGACGAACGATGAAAAATATCCCTGTTTTTTGCGGCAAAGACTGCGGCGGAGACGCCTGCCCGCTGCTGGCAACGCTCGAGGATGGGCGCGTCACCCGCGTGGTCAACAACCCGGCTGGCGGAAAATATCTCAAAGGCTGCGCGCGGGGTTTCAACCTGCCCCTGGAGCAGTACGCGCCGGACCGGATTCTAACGCCGCTGGTGCGCAGCGGGCCGCGCGGTTCGGGCCGGTTCCGCCCGGCCAGTTGGGAGGAAGCCCTGGATCTTACCGCGCGCTCCCTGGGCGAGATCCGCGCCCGCTATGGGGCGAATGCGGTTTTGAACCGGGCCAGCGCCGGGGCGACCGGCGCGCTGCACGGCACTTCCGGGCTGTTGGGTCGTTTCTTGAACCTGTATGGCGGCTGCACGCGCCTGACCAACAATTACAGCAACGCGGCGGCGAATGTCGTTCTGCCCTACCTGCTGGGCTCGCAGTGGCCGGTGTCCGGTTTTGACGCTGCTACGCTGCAGTACGCCGAGATGATCATCCTGTGGGGGGCGAATTTGCTCGAAACTCGCCAGGGGGCGGAGGTGCCCCAGCGCCTGGTGGAGGCTAAAAAACGCGGGGCCCAGATTGTGGTTATCGACCCGCGCCGCACGGCAACGGTCAAATATACCGCCACCTGGTGGCTCCCCTGCCGCCCCGGGACAGACGCGGCTCTGATGCTGGCCGTGCTGCACGTGCTGTTCAGCGAGGAATTGGTCGACCGGCCCTTTATCGCCGCCCACAGCCAGGGGATGGGCCTGCTGGAGCGCTCCGTATTGGGATTGGATGGCAGCGCGGCGCGCACGCCGGAGTGGGCTGCCGGGGTGTGCGGCCTGCCCGCGGATGAGGTCGTCCGTTTCGCGCGTGCTTATGCCGCCGCAAAACCGGCCATGCTTTTCCCGGGATACTCGATCCAGCGCGTATTTGCCGGGGAAGAAACCTACCGCCTGACGGTGGCTTTGCAGGTGGCCACCGGCAATTTTGGCCGGCGGGGCGGTTCGACCGGCTCGATCAACAGCCGCCTGCCAATTCCCAGGGTGGGACGCCTGTCGGTGCCCTCTTTGCCCCTGCGGGCACGCCCAGGGCGTGAGAGCCAGCCCGAGCTGCCTATTCTGCGCTGGCCGGATGCCGTGTTGGAAGGGCGCAGCGGGGGATACCCCACCGACCTGCACGCCATCTACAACCTGGGCGGCAACCCGATTAACCAGGGCAGCGATGTACGTAAAAACCGGATGGCTTTCGCCAAAGTCGACTTTGCGGTCACCCACGAGCTGTTTATGACCCCCACCGCGCAGTGGTGCGACGTGGTTTTCCCGGCGGCGTCCCCCCTGGAGAAAGAGGATATCGGCACCCCCTGGCTGGGCAATTACCTGCTATACAAACCACAGGTCCTCGCCCCCGCGGGCCAGGCGCGCAGCGATTACGATATCCTGTGGGACCTGGCGGAGCGCCTGGGGTTTGGGCTGGAATTCTCTGAAGGGCGCAGCGCGGCGCAATGGGTGGAGCGGTTGATCGCCCAATCGGAAGTGAGCGACCCGGATGAATTCCGGCGCAGCGGCATTTATTGGGGAGCCGATCAGGAGCGGGTGGGCCTGGCCGATTTTGCCGCCGACCCCAGCCAATATCCCCTGGATACACCTTCCGGGTTGGTGGAAATCGCCAGTGAAAGCTACCAGCGTGCCACGGGCGGGCCGCTCATCCCCACCTGGCAGGCCCCGCCAGTCAACGAGCTCTACCCGCTGAGCCTGATCACCCCCAAGTCGCCGCACCGCACCCACTCCCAGGGCAGCAATATCCCCGCCCTGCGCGCCAAAGCGCCGCATGGGCTGGAAATCCATCCGACAGACGCCGCCGTCCGCGGCATCGCCGCGGGCGACCGGGTGCGCGTGGTTAATGCCCGGGGCACGGCCTGCCTGCCGGCGATCCTGAACGCGGGCCTGACCCCCGGCGTGGTATGCCTGATGGAAGGCATCTGGGCCGATCTGGACGAACAGGGCATAGACCGCGGCGGCGCGGCCAACCTGTTTACCTCCACCCAGGGCACTTCCGCCGGCACAGCCGCCATCATGCACGCTGTAGGGGTCGAGGTTATGCTCGAAACCGGCTAATCGCAGCGGTTGGCCTGGATGTAGTCGAAGTTGATCTCCATTCCCAGGCCGGGCTTTTGCGAGACATGCACGCAGCCCTCCGCGTCCAGCGGGTCGTCGATCGCCGCCAGCCAGGGCTGGGGCTGTTCGTAATCCAGGAAGGGGTGCAGCAGGCCGCGTTCGTAAAATTCGCCGGGGATGCCCATGGCGCACAGCACGTGCAGGTTGGCGGCCCCGCCGCCGTGCATTTCCATGCGCACGCCAAATGACTCGCACAGGTGCGCGGTCTTGACCAGCGGGGTGATCCCGCCCAGGTCGTTAACCCCGCCGCGGCTGATATCCGAGGCGCCGCGCACGATCCACTCGGCGCGGGTGTGCATCTTGCCCTCGGCGGTTTCCGGCCCGCAGATCGGGATCGCCAGCTGTTCCGCCAGCCACACATAGGACGACGTGCTGTGCTCGTCCATGGGTTCTTCCAACCAGTAAAAATTGAGCTTTTCAAGTTCCTTGCCCAAGTAAAGCGCTTCTTCCCGGCTGTAATAGTGGAAGGAGTCAAGCATCAGCACCATCTCCTCGCCGACTGCCTCGCGCACCGCGGCGCAGGCTGCCACGTCTCGCCTGGGGTCGGGCGCGCCCGGCAGGGGCGGCATCCAGGTGTGCAGCTTGAAGGCCGGGTAGCCGCGAGCCTTACAGGCCAGGGCGAAGCGGGCATAATCTTCGGGCGTTTTCAGCCCGCCTTCCAGATCGTCGCCGCACATCGTGCTGGCGTAAGCCGGCACCTTATCCCGAAACCCGCCCAGCAGCTTGTAGACCGGCTGGTTGAGGGCGTGTCCCGCCAGGTCCCACAGGGCCTGGTCGACCGCGGAAAGCACCTTGTCGTTCAGCGCGCCCAGGTGCAGGCGCTGGCGTTCTTTCATGCGCTGCCAGATGCGCTCGCGCATCAAGGGGTCTTCGCCCATCAGCATGGGCCTGACGATCTGGCGCACCACCTCCGGGCTGGCACCGCCGAAGGCATAACCTTCTACGCCTTCGTCCGTGATCAGGCGCAGCAGAGTCTGTTTGGCATCCTGCTCCGGGCCGGGATGGGTGTGGCCTTCCGTGTCGCGCGCGGTATGGTTTTTATACTGAAAAGTTTCTACCTGTGCATCGATCAGTTTCATATTTATCTCACTTTTTTTGAAAATTCACCACGGAACCACGGAGGAAGATCATTTTTATCCTGGCCCACGGCTTGAGAACAGCTATTCTGGGTGAAATTATTGTATCATCGTGATTTTATTTGGTCATTCGATGTTCCATTCTATTCCTGACTCCACTGCAAAAACCTGCACATTAATAACTGAAAATTCGCTTCCGCCAACCCAAAAGGGCTAGCCCGGCCTCAAAAACCGCTTTCAGCGATGCAAAAAACACAACCGCAGGCCCATCTTGGGCGCATTCCTGGCCTGTTTGGGCCTTTTTTTGCTCATTTTCCAACTTTATTTTGGCGACCAGATAGCGTTGGATACGGTGAGCATTGGTGACCAGGGCCGAACCGGCGACCATACAGGCTATCCGAAATCGGCCTCTCACGGGCAACTTGCTGGCCGGGAAGGGGTGTTTGACCTCCCGTACCGTCGCTTCAACGGCCGCCCGTAAGTTGCGTCCCTCTTGCAGACAGGCCAAACTGCGCCGTCTGCGCTGCGACACATTCGCCTGGGCTTCACTAAAGTTCAGGTGTAACCTCGGGTCACGTTTTCCGGGTTGGGCGGGACAGCTCTTCTGATAGAACGGACAGGTCTGGCAGATCGCCAGGTCAAAATGAGCCACATAGCCTTTTTTCTGGCTGCTGGCGTGAAGCACTACCGTCTGTCCCTGCGGGCAGGTGATCTGGGTCGGCTTGCCACTCTCAGCCCGCTGGATGTCAAAATCCGCCAGGTTGAGTTTCTCGCTGCTGGGCACCCGACCGCGGATCGCGGTTTGGATTTGTTCCACTTTGTGATCCCGCAGGGTCTGGTCCGCGTCGGGACTGCCGTAGCCGCCATCCGTATAGAGCGTTTTCAGTTCGGTGCGCTCTTTCAAGTTAGCTACATCTTCTTCCATCAGTTTGGCATCATCGACACTATTGGGCGCCACCGCGGTTTTGGTGATCAATTGCAGCTTATTGTCCGGGTCACACGTCTCGGTCAGGTTGGCCACGTAACCCTTGTAGGCCTTGTGGCCTTTCTCCCGGTAGGTCGCTTCCAGGTCGTCGGGCGATTGCAGGCTGCTGGCGCTCAATTCTTTGTCCACTTTGGTTTTCACGACCTGCTCATCCACCCGATAATGCTCGCCAAACACCCGTTCCAGCATCTGGTAGACCGGCTCTTGGCTATATGCGTTTTGCAGTTCGCCCAGGATGCGCTGCATCAATTCCCCGATCTTCTGGAGATGCTCGCTCGTGTCCTGCCCCTTGAGATGATAGATATATTGCCCGGAATGCCCCAGGATAAACGGCGCAAAGGCTTCCGCATAGCCTTTCTGGTCTTCTTCCTTCAACATGCGGTGTACGCGCTGGATCACCTCCACCAACAACTGCAGCCGGCTCATTTCGCGAATGTTGCTGGCGATTTGAGTGCTGTCCATGCGCTGTTTGCCCGTCTTGAGCTGGTAGGCCTGAATCTGCTCGTCGGTCACTTGCTCAAAAGCTTTCTCGATTAGATTGATCCCCTTCTCCTGCCTATATCGGCTGACCCGCTCGCGAAAGTAATACAGGCTGCGCAGATCAAAGTCCCCCTCACCTAACTGCTGATACCCCAGCGCGTAGCGTACTTGCATGTCATAGGTAAAGGCATCATACATCTCTTCATCGCTCCAGCCGAAATCGGCCTTCAGACTTTCCAGCCCGACCAGCACATTCACCGGTACATTCGGCCGAGAGGGACAATCCGCATACAGCACCTCAAAGGGCCGCTCATCCAGGCGGCTGAAGGTCTCCCGGTAGAAAACCCCCGCCCATGAGTTTTCCAAACGCTTGCGGTGTTTTTCAGGTAAATCTTGAACGTTGCTGATCAATACCGGCTGTAAATGGCGGGTGTTTTTTCGGAACATGTTTCACGACCTGGATGGATATGGTGTAGAATGGCTTGACCTATTATATTAAACTTTTACCTATTTTGTCCACTCCTTTTTGCAGGGGAGTCATTCCTGGTTTAATGACTATTCTCTAAACGTGCAGTTTGTATTCTGCCAATTAAGAAAGAAGTCATCCAACCGAGTATTACTTGTATAACTATAAAGGTGAAAATGGTTATGGTATACCTGCAATGGTAAAAAATGCCATTTACCAGGTAAGGGTAAGGAATGATTTGGCGAAAAGGAGGAAAAATGGCAAAAATAGGGGCGGGGAAGCGGAACTGGTCAAAAATAGTGGTGACCGGTCTGGTCGGGTTTGTTTTATTATTTTCAGTTGGGGCGATGATCCTCGCCAAAATTTTTTACGATGGACAATTCCCCAGGGTTGATGAACCACAGTTTGCACGTTATCTCCAATACAGTGATGTCGCCGGAACTCCGCGCACGGCTGTTAATTTAAAATCCGGCGAAAATACCCTGAGGGGATATATTTATGGTGAAGAAAACGATAAAGGGCTGGTGGTAATTTCTCATGGATTGGGTTTCGATGCAGAACACTATCTGCCGGAAGTTTTGTATTTTGTCGATCACGGTTGGCGGGTGTTCTCTTACGACAATACCGGAACCCATGAGAGCCAGGGGTCAAGTACCATCGGGCTGCCGCAGTCGGTAAAAGATCTGGATGCCGCATTAACGTCCATCGAGAATGATAAAGGCCTGAACGGTTTACCGGTTATGCTTTATGGACATAGTTGGGGTGGATATGCCGTCACCGCTATTCTAAATTACAACCATGCTGTTGCCGCCAGCGCGAGTATATCGGGGTTTAATTCACCGGATGAACTGCTGCTCGAGGGAGCAAAAAGCACGATCGGGATTTTGGCAAATATCGAAAATCCTTTTTTGCGGGCATACCAATCCATCCTGTTTGGCAGCACCGCCCGGCTTACCGCGGTCGATGGGATCAACCGGAGCCATACCCCGGTCATGATCATCCACGGGAGCGCGGACCAAGATATTCTGTACAACGGCGCCAGCATTATTGCGCATCGATCTTTAATCACCAACCCGGACGTCGTATACAAAACCTGCAGCACCGAAAATCACAACAGCCACAACGACCTGTTTATGTCAGACGCGGCGATCCAGTACAAAAACGAAAAAAACCAGGAATATAAAGTTTTGTTTGATAAATATGATGGGAACATTCCGGATGAGGTAAAGGCAGTTTTTTATGCCGGTGTCGATAGATTTCAGACGAGCGAACGGGATGTCAATTTTATGAATGAAATCAACAGTTTCTTCGAAAAACAACTCCAATAAGTGCCTTGATTAATGGTTCGTGGTGTGAGTGGTCGCAGCTATGCTGCGATCACTCACACCACAATACTATTCGCCTTACGTAGACCCGCTCCTTTACCCCCTCAGGGTGGTATCGCGCGAGCGGCCAGCAAGATGTTTCAGGTGTGTTGGCGGTGGCTTTGCCACCGCCAACACACCTTTTTAATTTAATTTGCGTTGGGTTCGAGCATGAACTCGCCCATCGAGCGCGCTTCACGATCCAGCGCCGTCCAGGCTGCCAGGAGGACCATCAGCAGTCCGGCTCCGATGAACAGGCCTTCCAGACTGAGCTTGATGAGCAATCCCGAGAGGGCTTGCGAGACCGGCACCAGGCCCACGTTGGCGAACAGGATCAGGCTCATCACCCGCCCAAACATGTGGGCCGGGGTACGCTGCTGCAGCAGGGTGATAATGGTGATCGCGAAATATCCGTTGCCGATGCCCACCGCCAGCAGTACGGCGAAGGCCAGCCAGGTGGAGGTGATGAAGGCGAAGGAGATCAGCGCCAGGCCAAAGCTGGCAACCAGGGCTACCACCAGCCGGTTCAACAGCGCCGCGCCGGGTTTGGGCAGGCTGCCCGCCAACAGGATCCCCGCGAGGTTGCCGCCGCCGTAAGCCGACATGACCAGCCCGAAGGCCGCCGCGCCGCCGGCCAGGCGGAGTTGGGCCAGTACCGGCATTCCGACCAGCAGCGGGCCGACGAACAGCAGGTTGGCCGCGGCGATCAGCACGAAAAGCACCCGCAGCAGGTTATCTTGCAGGGCGAAGCGGATCCCGCTCTTGATCGACTCCAGCACGTTTTCGCTGGCGCTGTGTTCCGGCGTGCGCACCGGCGACATGGCCACCAGGGTCAGGATCGAAATCAGGAAGGTGAGGGCATCCAGCGCAAAGGCGGCGGCGATGCCGGTCATTCCGGCGGTTGTGGGTCCGGTCTGACCACCGGCGAACAGGGCGATCAGACCGCCGGCCAGCACGGGACCGACGAAATTGGTCAGCTGGGCGGTGCCCTGGATCAGGGCATTGCCGGCCTGCAGGTGGTCCTTTTCAACGATGTGCGGCACCATCGAGTTGGCCGCCGGGTTGAAGAAACCGCTCACCAGTCCAAAGAGCAGGGCAAAGGCATACAACTGCCAGATCTGCATCCCGCCGGTAAAAACCAGCAGGGCCATCGCCACCGTCAGGACCAGGCGAATGACATCCGAGATCAGCATGATCGTGCGCGCTGAAAAACGGTCGCTGATCGCTCCGCCCAGCAGCATGAAGGCCGCCCGGGGAATGCTGGAAAGGGCCAGTATCGTCCCCAGCGCCAGGGGGTCATGGGTCAGATTCAACACCAGCCAGGGGGCCGCGATCATTTCAAATTGGTCGCCCAGCAAAGATACGCCCTGTCCGGCCCACAGCAGGCTGAAATTGCGGTTGTGGATTACTTTTTGCATGGAATTACTTTTAGCGTTCATGGTCAGCTCCTTTTGATGATTCACCACGGAGCGCGAAGCGCGGGACACGGAGGAAACTATTTGTTTGAGCCCTACTGCGCAGGTGGCTTTATTTTGTTATTTGGATGACCTCAGTCTAACGAGCTGCAAGGGTTAATCGCATCCAGAAAAGGGGTTAAGTGAGGGGGTTAAGTTTTCTGTGCCAGGCTATATAATTAACCAAGTGAGCGCATTTCCCCTGCTTTCCACCAAACTCAGCCTGCCTCCCCGGCGTCCCAGCCTGGTATCCCGCCCGCGCCTGCTCGACCTGCTGGATCTCGGCCTGCTGCCCGGCAGCCGGCTGACGGTTTTATCCGCCCCGGCCGGGTTTGGCAAAACCAGCCTGGTGATCGACTGGGCGGGTGCGCTGGCTGAACGCGGGGTTTCCCTGGCCTGGCTCTCCCTGGACGAGGCGGATAACGACCTGGCGCGCTTCCTGCGCTACCTGGCAGCCGCCCTGCAAAAATTGCAGCCCGAGGTAGGCCAGACCACCCTGGCTTCGCTCGACCTGCCCCAGCGCATGCCAGTGGAAGGCCTGATGGTGCCCTTGATTAATGACCTGGATCGTGTTTCAGGCGAATGGGTGCTCGTGCTGGATGATTTTCAAGTGATCGCCGATTTGGAGGTCAACCAGGCCGTTACCTACCTGCTGGACCACCAACCCGCTCATTTCCACCTGGTGCTGACCACGCGTCACGACCCGATGCTGCCTTTAGCGCGCCTGCGCGCCCGGGGCGAGGTGAATGAAATCCGCGCCGCCGACCTGCGTTTTAACCAAGGGGAAGGGCAGGAATTCATCCGGCGCGTCACCCAACTGGATCTGGACGCCGGTCAGGCGCTGCTGCTCGAGCAGCGCACCGAGGGCTGGGGGGCAGGATTGCAGATGGCGGCCATCGCCTTGCAGGCCTACACCGCCCGCCAGGGCAGCGCGCTTGAGATCGCTGATTTCCTGGGTTCGTTTGGCGGCACCCACCAGTATGTTTTCGATTACCTGGCGCAGGAAGTGCTCAAACAGCAGAGCCAGGAAGTGATCGATTTTCTTTACGCCACTTCGATTTTGGATCGCTTTCAGCCGGAACTGTGCGATGCGGTGGTCGGGCGGCCCGGAAGCGCAGGCGATCTTAAAACAGCTCGACCAGGCTCATTTATTTATCCTGGCGCTGGATGAACGCCACCAATGGTACCGCTACCACCACCTGTTTGCCGAGTTCTTGCGCGCCGGTGTTGATGCGCCGCGCCGCCTGGAGCTCTGCCGGCGGGCATCTGCCTGGTTTGAAAGCAGCGGGTTGGTCGACGAGGCGGTTACCTTTGCGCTGAAAGGCCAGGATATGCAGTGGGCAGGCCGCCTGGTGCGCGAGGCTGCCCCCGCCCTGTTTGGCGCCGGGGAATTCTCGACGCTGCTGGCCTGGTTCGCGGCCCTGCCGGAAAACGTGATCCGCGCCGATCCTGACCTGTCGATCTTTCTGGCCTGCGCCTCCATTCTTACCAACAAGATGGACGTCGCCGTCCGGTGGGTCGGAGAAGTTGAAAAAAGCGGCGTAGAAGGTCTTTCAAACGACAGCCGCGGGCGCCTGCTGGGACTGAAAGCCTATATCACCTATGCCCGGGGCATTGGGATCGAATCCGCGATCGGTTGGGCGGAAGATGCGCTGGCGCGGATGGATCCGGTGGATTATTTCTTCCGCCTGATCGTGCTTTCTTTGCTCGGGCAGATCCAGCGCCAGTTTGGCAGCGTCCCGGCGTCGATTTAAAATTACGAAGAAGCCATCCGCACCACGCAAGTCCAGCTCACCCGGGATGGGCGCCCGGTCGACACCGGGTTGGTCGTTCTGCAAGGCAATCTGGCTATTTCTTACGCCATGCACGGCGAACGCCGCCGGGCGCTGGCCTACTGCCAGAGTGCACTGCGCCAGTGCATCGACACCAGAGGGCAGGTGGTTCCGCAGTCCCTGTTTCTGTACATGCCCTGGGCCGAGATCTGTTTTGAAGGCAACGAACTGGCGGATGCCCGCCATTTGATCGAACTGGGCATCGAACAATGCCGCCGCATGGGCACCTCGCTGACCGTGGTGGGCGGCGCGAACATCCTGGCTGGGCTCAACTTCCTCAATGGAAATCGTGATGCCGCCTTCGCAGGCATCCGCGCCACGCAGGAGGAAGCCCTGCGCCTGGGCCTGCCCTGGATCGGCAGCCATGCCGCGGCTGTCGGGGCCTGGCTGGAACTCCAGGCAGGCAACCAAGCGGCGGTGGAAATTTGGGCCAGGGATCATTATCAAGCGGAAACTAAAGGCTCCAATCCGCTGTACACGGTCGAACAGCTCGTTTTTACCCGTTTGTTGATCGTCCGGGGTGAATATCAAGCGGCTCTCGAACTCTTAGCAGGCATGCGCCTCCACGCCGAGCAGGGGGAACGCTTTCAACTGCTCTCCGAAATCGAAATCCTGCAGGCGCAGGCGCTGGATGGGTTGGGCGACCAGGCTGCAGCCCTGGCGACCTTCGAGCGCGCCGCGCGCCGCTCCGCGCCTGAAGGCAGCCTGCGTATTTTTCTCAACGATGACACCACCGGTCTGGCGAAGAAGCTGATCGCCAGCCTGCCAAAGGACGGCGATCTCGGGTTGGGTGCATTCCTGAACCAGATCCTGGTCGACTCGGGCTTGAGAGCGGCACCCGCGCCGCGAAGCGCGGAAAAATCGGCGGAATTGGTCGAAACGATCACCCCGCGCGAACTGGATGTACTGCAGTTGATGGCGGAGGGCTTATCCAATGCGGAGATTGCCCGCCGGCTTTATCTGACGGTCAACACGCTCAAGGCGCACACCAACTCGATCTACGGCAAGCTGGATGTCCACAGCCGGCTGCAGGCGGTCAACCGGGCGCGCGCCTTAGGGCTGCTTTCACCCGGACCGAATTAACCCTTTTTCGCGATGCGCTTAATCCCATGGGGGTGATATGCTATTTTCAAATATCACCTGGCGCAAGGGGAAAGATCCCCAATCGATCCCCTGCGCCAATCTGGGAGCCTGATGAGCACGTCTGACCAACCCCATTCTTATTTCCTCCATTTGCAGGGCCAGCTTAGCCCGCATTGGATGAACTATTTTGCTGAATATCAACTGCGGGCGGAGGAAGACCCGGGCTCAATTCCCAACCTGTATCTTTCCGGGGTTTTTCAAGACCAGGCGGCCCTGATAGGCGCCCTGCAAACCCTGTATAACCTGGGTTGCACGCTGATCTCGGTCGAACGCCTGGATGCGCCGCCTCAATGATCGCAGTCTAAGCTCCGCCAATTCACCCTGAAAATTATCCCGCAGGTGGATGGTCCTGGACCTCGATTCCGGTATCCTTATGCTTAGATCAATGAAATACGAAAGGACCACCGCGATGAATATTCAATTTGGGCACGTTTTCACTTTGAAAAGACTTGTTGGTCTTGGGGGTTTGCTGCTATGTGTATTTTTATCTTCCAGCCATGCCGCCCTGCGACCAGCCCGGCAGGTCCTGCTGCCGGACCAGGGCTGTACGGTATTCTACGGGGCAGACGGCAGCATGGTTTTGGGTGGAAACAACGAAGATTTTATAAACCCGCTCACCTACGTCTGGTATCACCCGGCGGAAAACGGCCGGTATGGTTATGTGGCTTTCGGTTTTGATGACCTGACCCCCCAGGGCATGATCAATGACCAGGGCCTGTTCTCTGACGGCCTGGCACTGCCCTACAAAGCCTTTCTCAATTCCGGCAAACCCGCCCCGCCGGATGGCATCCTGAAGCTGATTGAGGAGGTGTTTACCACCAGCTCGACGGTTGAGCAGGTCCAGGATTTGCTGGGGCGCTACACCCTGGATGGTCTGCAGACCAGCCAGCTTTTCTTTGGCGACCGGTTTGGTCATTCGGTGATCATCGATGGCGACAACGTCTTGCCGATCGATGGCAAATTCCAGGTTGCGGCCAATTTCCGCCAGGTTGAATACCCCGAACCGCCATATCCCAGCGACCGCTATAATCAAGCGAGCCGCATGCTGGCGGAGGCGAGCTCGTATTCCGTGGATCTGTTTCGCAATATACTGCCGGCAGTTCACCAGGAGGGTGAAACCCCCACCCAATATTCGCAGGTTTATGACCTCAAGAACGGCGTGATCTATCTTTACCAGTTTCATGATTTTGAGCATGTGGTAGTGATTAATATTGCTGAGGAGCTCGCCAAAGGCCCGCACAGCGCATCGATCGCCTCGCTTTTTCCCAAAAATGACGATCGCGAGCGGTTCGCCTTCGAGCCCCTGCTGCAGTACCAGGTCAATGCCGACAGCCAGGCGGATGAAAGTTATGACCTCAGCAAGCTGATCGATTTTACCGGCGAATACCGTGATCCCGTGGCGACGGGAGGCCAGGTAACCCGGGTCTCGCTGAACGCCGGCAGCCTGTTTATCCAGAAAGAGGGCATGCCCGCCGCGCGCCTCTACCCGTTAGGAGAAGACGCTTTCCTCCACCCGTATTTTTATCACGGGACCGAGACGCGAATTCAGTTTCACCGCGATCTTTTCGGGCAGGTTATCGGGCTGGAAGGAGTCTTTCAGATAATCGAGTTTGGCATCCGCCAGCCTTATCAGCTAGAAAAAATCGGCGTTTCCAAAACGCAGTATGGATGGATCGTGATTGCCCTGGGTGCAACCGCGGCTTTGGCCGCAGGAACGCTGCTCATCCTGCGCAAACGGCGCCAATCCGTTTAGACTTGCTTCCACAATCGCCAGGCGACCATTTCTGCCCAGACCATGACCGCCGCCAGGTACAGGTACACGGCGATGCCTTTCAAGGCGAAGGCCGGCAAAGCCAGCCCAGCAGTGACCCAGGTGGTGGTTGCCAGGTCGCGCCAGCGCGAGCCGGCGCGGAAGGCCCTCCCGCACAGGATCATGCCCGGGAACAGGGTCAAACCCAGCAAGACGTAGGACAGGTCGTGGATGCGCCCGTGCAGCGTGGCGGGCAGGGTGGAGAGGGTCGGGTCGGTAGGAGAAGCCAGACCCAACAGCCCGATCCCCGCCGCGGCGATAAAAGCCCCACCCCAACGCCCGCCCGGCAAGGCCAGCAGCGCCTGGCGCAGCCCCAGTCCAAAAAAGCCGGTCAGCAGGCCGGTCGTGATGAATACCGCAGTCATGAACCCGCCGTAAGGCCCCAGGGACAACCCGCTCGGCCAATCCAAAGTGGGGGCTGCCAGCGGATCCCAACCCAGGGTGCGCAGAAAAAGGTTTTCGACCAGGGTCAGGATTACCAGCGCCCCGCCAAATAAAAGCGGCGCGGCCATTCCGGCTGCCGCGCCGGTTCGAATCAACCGGGATGGATGGTCCGATGGTGGCTTCATTCGTAGCGGAAGCGCCGCACCCCAATGGTCAGGAACACCACCGCGAAACCCAATAACACCGCAGCCTCGGGCAGCACGGCGCTCAACCCCTGCCCGCGCAGCACGAGATCCAGCATGCCCTGCATCGCCCAGGTGGTAGGCAGGATTTTGGCCGCGGTCTGGACGAAGGATGGGAAGAGCTCAATTGGATACCAGCACCCGCCCAGGAGGGCCATCGTCATCCCCAGCATGATGCTCAACCCGTTGGCCTGTTCGGGCGTGCGCACGAATGTGCCCAGGGTGGTGCCCAACGCGGCGGCAGCCAGAGCCGCCGTAACCAGGATCAGCGCCAGCGCCGCCGGGGAATGGCCCCAGTTGACCTTCATCACCAGCAGGCCAAAACCAACCAGCAGCAGCATCTGTACGACAGCCATCAGTACCTGCCCGGTGATCGTGCCCAACAGGAAGGTAGCCTTGCGGGTGGGGGTGGCCAGCAGGCGGCGCAGGGTGCCTTCCTGGCGCTCGTAGGCAAACTGGCTGGAGATGGCGATCAACGGGATGAAGACCCAGGTGATCAACTGTCCTGCCGACGAATTGGCGCGCGGGTCATAATCGATCTGGTTGGCGGCGGCGCCCGTGGTTACCGATAAGCGGTCGGGGGCTGCGCTCATCTGAGTCTGGGCGGCCTGCAGGGAGGCGTCGAAATAAGCCTGGCGAGCGTCCGCCCCGGCGAACGGAGAGATCTGCTCGGCGGCCTGCACGCTGCGCCGGGCAATATCCACCGCACTGGATATGCGGCTGATCGCCGAGTTGATTGCTTGCGCTGCTGCCAGGGCATTGATGTCGTTCGGCTGCTGGCGCAGTTCCAGTTCAACTTTGCCCCCCTGCGGGAATGCCCCAGGTCCGCCGGCCTCCAGGTTGTCCAGGTTGAACCCGGCAGGGATCACCAACAGGGTCGCGATCCGCCGGGTGTTAAATTCATCTTCCGCCTGGCCCAGGGGCATCAATTCGGGGCGCACGGCGTCCGACCGGCTCAGGGTATCGATCAGTTCCGCCGAAAGCGGGGTAGTGGCCTGGTCGACCACTACCAGGCGCAGGCGGGGGTCGCTGGAACCCCCCGTGCCCCCGGCCAGGATGAGGGTAAATACGATCGGCAGGATAAGGAAAAACAGCCACTCTGAGGTGGAGGAAAAGCGGATCAGGGTATCTTTCCAGGTAATAGCCAGTATTTTTCGCATGGCAGCTCCCGCTCAGCGCTGGGCAAAACCGCGCCGGTTGATCAAAACCACCGCGGCTGTAAAAAGGACTGCCCCCATGATGACCAGGGCGGCGACCGGCCCCAGAATCTGGTTGAGACCCCCACCCAGGGCCAGGGTGGTGAAGCCATCCAGCCCCCAGGCGTTAGGGGTAATTTTACTGATCGTCTGGAACCAGTCCGGCATATTTTCCAGGCTGATAAAGCTGCCGCCCAGGATGCCAAAGGTAAGCATGACCGCCGACCCGATCGTAGCCACCTGCCCGGGGGTCTTCGCCAGCGAAGTGATTAGCATGCCCCAGCCCACTGCGCCGGCGACCGCTGCCAGGACGAGCACCAGCACGCCCAGCAGGTCGCCCCACTTTAGGGAAAAGAACAGGCTGCTGGCGACGATTAAAATCAGCATTTGCGCCACCCCGGTCAGATAAATGCCCAACACTTTGCCGCCCAGCACCTGGGTGGTGGAAATGGGCGTGACCAGCAGGCGCGGCAGCGTGCCGCGGCGCTGCTCAGCCAGCAGGGTGCGCCCGCCGTTGCTGACCGTGTACATCAAGAACATCAATGCCATGCCGGGGGCCATGAACGCCAATACATCGAATGTGACCGGCGCAGGCCCATTGGTCACGTTCTTCACCGTGATCGCCGGGTTGTCTTGTGGCGCTGTGTCCTGCTCGGCGGCGATCTGCGCCCCGATCCGCGCCGCGTCCTGGGGTGCGGCCCGCCCACTGGTCAGCAGTCCGGTCACGGTCACCTGCGCACTTACCCGCGCGATCTCTACCCGGCTGATGAATTCCTCCAGGATGGTTTTGATTACCCCTGCACCGGTGGGGCGGGACGGGTTGGCGTACATTTCGAGTTTGACCGGCGCCGCGCTGGCGCCGGTTTGGTTCGACTGGAAGATGCTATCGCTGAAACCTGGGGGGATGAGGATCGCGGCGGCAACCTGGTCTTCATCGACCAACCGGCGGGCCTGGGCAGGGTCGTCCAGGGTCTGGACCGAGACCAGTTCCGCCAGATCCCTGGATTGAAACAAATTTACCAGGCTGCTGCCGATCTGACCACTGTCCTGGTTGACCAGCGCCACCGGGATAATGTTCAACCCGCTGCTGGTGCCGCCGGACAGGCGCCCGGTGACGAACCCCAGGCCGATGGTCAGTACAAAGGGCGCCGCCAGCATCATAATCAGTGCTGCCCGGTCGCGGAAGGCCAGCACGACGTCTTTCCAACCGATGAGGAGTATTTTTTTCATGAAAGTTCTCCTCAGTCGCGCAGAGCGCGCCCGGTCAGGTGCAGGAAGACCGCTTCCAAGTTGGGTTCGTGCATATCCACCGAGCGGATCTTGACCCCCAGTTCATTGGCGCGGGTGATTGCCGGAGCCAGGGCATCTTCGGCTTCAGGAACGATCACCGTTACGGAATGGTCGCTGGCATCCGTCCCCAACACCCCGTCCATCGCGCGCAGCGCCTCGGCCAGGGGCTGTGGGTTTTCCTCTTCCGCCAGGTGCAGGACCAGGGTTTCGTTTTCACCGACCTGGCGGGTGAGCTCGGCCTGGGTGCCCAGCGCAATCAGCTCGCCGTGGTCGATAATCCCCACCCGGTTGGAAAGCTCCTGTGCCTCTTCCATGTAATGGGTGGTGTAGAGCACGGTCATCCCCTGGCGGTTTAATTCTTTTACCGAATCCAGGATCGCGCGCCGGGATTGGGGGTCGATGCCCACCGTCGGTTCGTCCATGAACAGCAGGCGCGGCCTGTGCAGCAGGCCGACCCCGATGTTGACCCGCCGCTTCATCCCGCCGGAATAGGTCTTTACCCGCTGGTTGGCGCGGTCGGAAAGCCCGATCTGCTCCAGTACCTCGTCCACGCGCGCTCGCAGTCTTTTGCCGGAGAGGTTGTACATCTGGCCCCAAAAGACCAGATTTTCGCGCGCGGTCAGGTCTTCGTACAGGGCCAGGTCTTGCGGCACCACCCCGATCACCTCGCGCACCGCCATCGGCTCTTTGGCTACCGAAAAGCCGGCGATGCGCGCGTCACCGCTGGTAGGCTGGTACAGGGTGGAAAGCACTGAAATGGTGGTGGTCTTACCGGCCCCGTTCGGCCCGAGCAGGCTGAAGATTTCACCCTGCTGGATGTTAAACGAAATGCCTTTGACCGCGGTCAGTTCCGCGTATTTCTTTACCAGGTCGTGGACCTCAAGAATAGGGGGCATATTTCTGCTCCTGAATGGGCAATAAATTGGTGAGCTGGCGGCTCGCAGCTTTTCCTCGAAGATTAAACGAGGACAGTGCCAGGCGGCAGACAGCTAAGATAGTTTACGATATAAATCGGAAATTGTTGCAGGTTTCGCCAATTTGTTTTTTTGATCGGAGGAATCGCGTCGTATTTAGCCGAATTTAATTTATAATAAGAGTTTAAACCTTTAGTGGAGGAACTGCACATGCAATACCGTAAGTTTGGCAGCCTGGACTGGCGCGCTTCGGCGCTGGGTTTTGGCTGCATGCGTTTACCGCTGTTGAACAACGACAGCGGAGAGATTGACGAGCGCGAAGCGACGCGCATGGTGCGCCATGCCATCGACCGCGGGCTGAACTATATCGATACGGCTTATCCCTACCACCGCGAAAACAGCGAGCGTTTTGTCGGTCGGGTACTGCAGGATGGGTACCGCGAAAAAGTATCCCTGGCAACCAAGCTGCCGGTTTGGAAAGTGAACGAGGCCGAGGATTTTGACCGGCTGCTGAACGAGCAGCTCGCTAAACTGCAAACCGACCATATCGACTTTTACCTGCTGCATGCCCTGGGCAGCGAGCGCTGGCCCCTGGTGCGCGATCTGGGCGTGCGCGAGTGGCTGCTCAAGGCGCGCGCCAGCGGGCGCATCCGCCATATCGGGTTTTCATTCCACGATGAACTGCCGGTCTTTAAAGAAATCGTGGATGCCTTTGAAGAATGGGATTTTTGCCAGATCCAGTACAACTACATCGATATTGAAAACCAGGCCGGCACGGAAGGTCTGCAGTACGCCGCTGCCCGCGGTATGGGCGTGGTGGTGATGGAACCTCTGCTGGGTGGGCGCCTGGTCAACCCGCCCGAGCCGATCCAGGCCATCTGGGATGAATCGCCCGTGCGCCGCAGCGCCGCCGACTGGGCCCTGCAGTGGCTGTGGAACCAGCCCGAAGTCAGTCTGGTGCTGAGCGGGATGACCGCATTCCAGCAGGTGGAAGAAAACCTGGCCTCGGCAGAGACTTCCAGCGTCGGAAAACTCACCCCGGTGGAGCAGTCCCTGGTGGACCGCGCCCGGGTGAAGTATCAGGAATTATGCCCGGTGGATTGCACCCACTGTGACTACTGCCAGCCCTGCCCCAACCAGGTCAATATTCCGCGCATCTTCGAGCTTTACAACCAGGCTTCGATGTACAACATCCTGCCCCAATCGCGCAAGCAGTACGAGCGCATGCCGATGGAATCGCGGGCCGATATGTGCCTTGACTGCCAGGAATGTGAAGAAAAATGCCCCCAGCACATCCAGATCAGCAGCTGGATGCCGGTGGTGCACGAAGTACTGGCTGGTTAACTTAATATGATGTTTTGCGTGGCCGTTTATTTACCCAATATCATGTGGCGCAGGTCCTGCTCCGCCTGGCCAATCTTGCTCCGATAAATATTAAGTTGAGCTTCAAATGAAGAGTTCAGGTGGCTGGCCTTGTAGCCCGCTTTCATCTGCGCCAGCCAATCTTCCATCACTGCCGGGTCGGGCTCGCGATATTTACCCGTAAAACTGATCGTTTCGATGGGCAGTTTCGGCGGCATGGGTGGGTAACCGCCCGCGGCATAGCCGAAGACGATGGTAGTGATCGGAAAGACGTCCTCCGGCAGGCCGAGCGTATCCCGCAGGTAGGCGGCATCCAGCAGACCGGTGCGCCCGGTTTCGGAAAGCATCACCGAGGAAACGCCCAACGCCTCGGCTGCCAGGTTCATGTTCATTGCCGCCAGCGAGGCGTTCATCACCGCCGTGGTGTAATCGACCAGTGGGCTGTCCGGAAAGTCAGGCACCAGGTTTTTCACCCGGTGGAAATCGCCCATCACGATCACCGCCCGTTGGGCTTTGAAGGGCAAGGGCCGGCCGAAGGTCCCCTGCCAGGAAGCGGTATCGAAAACCCCAAAAGACCAGCTTTGCAGATTAACTGTGCACGGCGCCACCCGCCCGGCTTCCAGAATGGCCGCAAACACCTCCGGCGGGATTGGCCGGCGGCTGAAACTGCGCACCGAACGCCGCCGGAGGATGGTTTGCAGCAGGAGGTTATCCTGTAAATTCTCGGGCACCTGCGGCCTGCCGCGCAGCAGGCGCAGCAGGCCGCGCACAAACTGCACCGGGTTCATCAGTTAGAGCGCGCCGGGTCGTCTTGCGTAGTTTTTTCGACTACATTGACGAAGCTGCCAAACAGGCGAACTTCATCCATGCGGCAGGAGTTGACCAGCTTGCCGTCCAGGTAGGTGATATCCGGGCAGCTGTCGCACATGTCGGCCCGCCCATCGGGCAGGATGTCCGGCGCCTGGATAATGCCAATGCTTTGTACATATACCCGGTCAAACAAGGCCGCCGGTTTGCGCAGCACCATTTTCCACCAGTTGGCGTACGCCTTGCGTGAAGCGGCATCAAACGGCCACAGGTTGAACACCACCCCGCCCATCTTGGGATCCGCCAGGTAGGCCAGGTAGGTACCGGTGAAAAAGTGGTGCCCGGCCTGGGCGATTTCCATGCCGCGCTTGCCCACCGAACCTAACATCTTCCGTTTGGTACCGATGGTGGCGCCGATCAGCCATTTATAGGATGTGTGCAGGATGCTCCCGCCCAGGTAGCCGGAAGGTTCGTATTCCGGGCAGGTCTCCTTGATGATCTGGTAAACCTCGGGAGAGGTGATGAATTTTTCAGAGAAACTATCGCGGGTGTAGCTCAGCTTGCTGATGTCTACCTCATGATCCAGCGCCACCCCGCTTTGGGTGTCGATAGTCGCCGTGCGGTAGGTGATGAAGACCAGCCCCTGCACCTTGTCGATATTGGCCTGCCCCCAGCGCACAACATCCGGAATTTCATGGAAGGTAGATGGGTAGACGGTCGAGTTGAAGATCGTGTACAACCCGCCTTCAGCGGCAATCATATCGGCGCACTGCTGGCGCAGCTCGTTATGATCGGCCTCGCTCTTATCCTTCCAATGCGGGCGGTTTTGATGGCTGTCGATGTGCACGGTAAAACCCGCCAGGCCGGCTTTTTTGAGCTCGTGGAGAATATCCGGTTTTAGTGCGACGGCATTGGTCAGGATGATGGGCTTGATGCCCTGCTCGCGGATAAAGGCCACGAGTTCGATAATCTGCGGGTGGATCAGGGGTTCTCCGCCGGCAATCGAGACGTTATCTGGATTGCGCCAGCGTTTGAAGAACAGGACTTCTTCTTTGAGCTGGTCGAGGGTCTTATGGCCGGTGATATGCTGCCGGTAGCACCCCTCACAATGAATATTGCAGATATCCGTCACCTCCAACCAGGCGATCGGGTTATCGTTCATGGACCACGGCATACGGTATAGTTCGCGTTTTTCTAACATTGTGCTTTCCCTCCCCGGAAAATTGTGTTTATTATATCAACAGAACATCATAAAGCCGCAATTGATGCGGGATTTGATCGGTAATATATAAATTAAATGCCGCTGTGTTTTTCAATCCAGTGATTAATCCCTCGAATAGACCTATTTTTCTCCAAAATACTGGCGGGACCAAAATCGGGAATATTAGCGTTGGCAAGCATTATATATAATAGAATGGAAACGATCAGAGGTGATATGGATCGTCTTATCGGCGATCATGGGGTACATGATCCAGTGGTCATTGAGACTATGGTAGTTGAATACAGCGCGCCAGTTTACCGGCTTGCGCTTTCTATTTTGCGTGATCCGGATGATTCCCAGGATGCGGCCCAGGAAACCTTCATCCAGGCGATTGATGCACTGCACCTGTACCAGGTAGGCACGAACTTCAAAGCCTGGCTGTTTAAAATCGCGGTAAATACCTGCCGCATGCAGCTGCGTAAACGCGCCGCGCGCCATTTCTGGCTGCAGGCATGGACGTCACTCACCCATCTGGTCACGCATTCACCCGAGGCCGAATCTCAAGTCATTCGAGACGAAACTCGTAGTGAATTGTGGAAGATGGTCGATCTGCTGGATGAAAAGTACCGCATGGTCGTGGTACTGCGCCTGATCCACGGCCTGACGGTTGGTGAAATCAGCCAGGTTTTGGCGCTAAATGAAAAGACGGTCTATTCTCGCCTGTACGCGGCCTTTGCCAGACTGCGTGCCCAATTAAAAACCAGACCGGAATTTACAACCCTGTGGGACGAGGTGCAGCCTTGAGCGATATCCACCAACAATTTTTTAAAGTGTATCAGATGCAAATGGATGGGAGTCCGCTGACGGCGTCACAACTCGCGATACTGCAAACGCACCCTTCCCAATGCCCATTGTGCCGTGCCGATCTGCGCATCTACCAGCAGCTGCAGGCGCAGGCGAGCCAGCGCTGGGCGGTGAATGCCAGACCGATTGCGGTGGGTCAAATCCTCCGGGGTACGCAGAAACCTAAGCACCAGCAATGGTTATCCTTGCCCGTAAACACTTTGATCTGGACCGGATTCATAATATTGATCCTGATATTTGTGCTGTTCATTATTTCCACCTCTCGCCCGATACCCGTTGTACAGCCGGCTGCCAGTCCGACCCCACAGGCTACGCCTGCCCCTCAGGTATTTGATACGCCGGAGTCCGAGATCAGCACTTACACCCTTTTTTCCCATACAGGATGCCACTTTGGCGGGGCAGTCGATATGGATGAAAACCGGATGGTTGTGGGCGCGCCCTGTTGGGGAAGGCCGCCTGGGGAAGGCGCCGGATTCGTTTACGTGTTGAAAAGATCCCCGGGCGGCGTTGAGGCCACCCTGACCGCCAGCGACCGGGATGACGGCTTCCAAAAGGACCAGAATTTTGGCATGTCGGTTAAATTAATAAACGCGACGATGATCGCCATCGGCGCACCGGGGTATGACGACCCCCAGGTGGGAAACGACACCGGGGCGATCTATATATTCGAATTCAATGGCTCAGATTGGGTGGAAACGGATAAACTCCTTGGCGATCGACCCAAACCCGGCGCAAGGTTGGGATCGACCCTGGCGTTGGACGGCAACCTGTTGGCGGCATCCGGTTCTCCGGAAGCCGGCAGCGTGGTAATTTTTCAGCAAGCAGGAAAGGGCAATTGGCGCGATCTGGCCCAGGTGGAGGTCCCGCCATCCGCAGACGGCGAGCCTTACAATGTGCTCATGGATCTGTATGGCGATACGCTGGCTGTCAGCACGGTGATCCAGAAACCGTTGCCTGATTCATCTGATCAAAAAGCATACGTCCAATCCCTGAAGACAAGCGGCACTGTTACCCTTTTTGAACGGGTGGGAGACGAATGGCAGAAAACCTACCAGACTGGGCCGCAGGAGGCAGCGCTTTATCAAATGATCGACAATGTATTTGGCATTCCGGTAGCGTTAGGCGGCGAAGCAGGAAAGGCAACCTGGCTGGCGGTGGGCAAACCAGGGTTCGCCGGGTCGGGCCGCGAAACGGGTTCAGTGGCGATCTTCGAGCACGGAGATGATGGTTGGAAACCGCAGGCAGAACTGTCTCTGGCGTATGGCGAACCCGTTGTCGGCGCGCTGCCTTTCTTCGGTCATGATCCGGGCCCCATATTCTTTGGCGCATTCGTTGAAATTGAAGGGAACCGGCTGGCAGTCGTCTCGACCTTCGCCAACACGGCTTACGTTTTTGAACGTCAGGATCAAAACTGGAAATACCAGACCAAACTCATCCCGGTTAAGGCGGATGGCGCCCCGGATGACTTCCAGCGCCGGACGGTCACCATGAACGGGGACAGCCTGTTGATGGGCTCGCCTGGCGATCTGGCAGGCGGAGAAGTATTTTTATTCAATCTGCAGCCATAATCTGGGAATATCAGCGGTATTGCTCGATTCCGCTTTCAAAGGCTTCCTGGTCGTCTTTGCGCAACCCATGCAGTGCTTCTTGCAGGGCATAAGTGCCGCGGTAAAACCAGGCCCGGTCGAGCAAGGAATGTGAATTGGGGTAGGCCTGGCAGATCCTTTTGAAGATTTTCTCGCCCAGTACCGATGCCGAGGCTAAATCGATAGCCGGGTCGCCCAGCCCTACAAAACCAAAATCGATCACCCCGCTGATGTTCATCGTCTGCGGATCGTAGAGAATATTCCCGAAGCCAAAATCGCCGTGGCGCAGGGTGGGCTGGTAGCTGTGCAGGGCTGGGTTTTTAAAAAAATCTTCAAAGTGAAAGCTTACTTCGTCGCGGGCTTCCGGGCGCATAAAGGCAAACAGGTGTTTGCGGATGTCGGCGTAGAGATTTTCCCATTCGGCCAGGCCGTCTTGCAGGGGTAAATTGTCACCGATCGTTTGGGCTGGAATGGCGTGCAATTCGCGCAAGAACCCCGCCAGCTGTTCTCCCCAGCGGGCAATAATGCGCTCATCATCAATCTGGGTGAGTACCGGCTGCCAGAGGGTTTCCCCCGGGAGGCAGGGGTAGCCCATGAACACCTCACCCACCCGGTCCGTCTCCTGGCTGGAGTAGATTGGGTTGGGAATGGGCAGGGTCGTGCAGCCCTGGATGCGGCTCAGGACACGAATTTCCTTGAGGATGCTGGCCACCCCATCGGCATAGCGGGGGAAGCGGAAAATCAGCTCGTCGTTGATGATCAGCAGGTTGTTGAACTGCCCTTCGTGATTGTGGGGTTCCACACTGTTGATTGCCAGTTCCGGATAAGCCCGGCGGATCACCTGGAGTGAGCTGGTTGGATCGTCCATTCTACCTCCCCTGGTTCGCTAAGACCGCTTTCACCATTGCCATTTTCTTGCAGGTAAAACCGCCGGGTGCGCTGCATGGTTGTCTACTCATAATATTTTATTTTATGCCGTAACGTTTGAGAGCAGCTTCCAGGATTAGATGCACAAGTTCGGCATGACTGACCCCGTCGGCGGCGGCTTCGATGACAATATCCGAGATTCCGGGTGAAAGACCGGGCAGCGGGTTGATTTCGAGGATGTAGGGTTTCCAGTGGTCGTTCACGTCCAGGCGGAAATCGATGCGTGAGACGTCATGCGCGCCCACCACGCGGAAGCAGGCTGCTGCCAGCCAGTTCAGTTCGTCGATCTGCTCCGGTTCGAGCGGCGCCGGGCAGAGATAATCGAGCTGGTCGGCCAGCGCCACTTTCAGGCGGTTGCTGTACACCATATCCGTATCGCGGTAGCGCTTAAGGTCCACCTCCAGGGGAGGGAAAAAGCGCAGGCCCGATTGGATGCGCTCTTCATCCCAGTCATCGGGCAGGCGCTTGGCCACCGGCCCCACCAGGTTGCCAACCACGCCGACGGTGACCTCGCGCCCATCGATAAAGCGTTCCACCAGGGCGGGTTGTTTATACTTGTTGAGGATGAATTTTAACTGCTCGCGCAGTTCGGCTTCGTTTTGCACCATCGAGCTGATGCTGACCCCCATCCCGGTGCCTTCGCGGCTGGGCTTGACGAAGAGCGGAAATTTCATTTCCGGGTCCAGGGGTTCATCCTCGCGCTCGAAGGCCTGGAAATCTGGGGTGGGCAGTTCGTGCCAGAATAAGATGCGCTTGGTCATGGGTTTATCCAACGCCAGGGCCATGGTGAGCACTTTCGAACCAGTGTAGGGAATGCGCAGCATTTCGAGCAGGGCCGGCACCTGGGCCTCGCGCGAATCGCCGAAATGCGCCTCGCAGATGTTGAAACAGATATCCGGGCGGTAAGAGCGGATGGTGTCCAGCAGGGTAATATCCCCTTCCAGAAATTCGCAGTCATACCCCCCGGCGCGAATTACATCCACCAGTGTGGCCACCGTTCCCTCAGAATCGAGGTCATCCCACTGGTCCGGCTGCATCCCTTCCCAATGAGGGGCGCTGATCTTTAAATTAGCCAGTAATGCCACTCGTAATTTCTTCATAATCGCCACGCCCTCATAATTTTTACAAAACGAACCCTAAGAAGGTCAAAACCGCGAAATAATCTTCACTCTCGTACTGGATCGTAGTGGCGTCTTTCAACCACGCGCCCGGGAAAAATGAGCTGCCATATGCCTTGGCGTGGTTTTTGTACTGGATCTCGACCTGATATTTTTCCGGCAAAGGCAGCAGACACTTGGCGGGATCATTTTTCAGCGCCAGGTATGCGCCCTTTCGGATTTCATCTACTGCCAGGTTGGGGTGGAGATTGATCGTTGCGTTACCAATGCCCTCTTTCACCGCCACGCTGTGGATGGCCGGGATGAGCGCACTCGCTTCGTCGCATAAGCCGGCGTCGCCCGTCACAAAAACCACCGGAACTTTGACCAGCCCGGAGGTGTAGGCATTGATCAAGAATTCGGAAGCGAAGCGTCCATTGATTTTGACCGAAACGGTGCTGCCGGTCATAGTATGGGAGAGCGGGTTGGCTGGCGAACTGGCCGGCGAGTGATAGCCCAGCATCATCACTGCTGCAAAGGTCGCATCCAGGGTGTCCATCATCAGGAAAGGATGCCCGCTCCAACCGCGCACCAACCTGGTGGCTTGCGGCAGACGGGCGGCGATCAGGTTGCGCGCCAAATCGTGGGCATCCTTGACCCAGATCTCGGTTGCTCCTGCTTTAATCGCCCCCTCGCATGCGGCGGCCACCTCGGCGGTCATCTGCTCACGAAACTCAGCGTAATCCGCCTTGCTCTTTTCAGTCTCATCCCAATGGGTTGTGCCGGTCACCCCTTCGATGTCGGCGCTCAAGAAAACCTTCATAGTCTCCCTCCCTGTGGGGGTCCGGTTACGGATTTAGTCCCATCTTTTTCAACATTTCGATTTTTTCGATGCGGTCTTTGTAGTGCGCCGGCGCCGCGAGGTAGCGCCGGAGGGTGGCCTCGTCCAGTTCTTTCTTATAAGAATCGCGGAACATCTCCAGGATAGATACGGTGACGCCCGGATAGCGCTGGTATGTCACCCTGTCTCCGGACTGGACCGAACCGGCCTGGATCACGCGGCAGTACACGCCGGGGCGTTCCGCCGCGATGAACAGTTTGATAAAATCCGGGTTTCCCATGCGCGCCGCCAGGGTGACGCACGGGATGCGCGGCGAAGTCACTTCCAGAACGACCGACCCCAGCGCCAGGCGGTCGCCAATCAGCATCCGGGCGCTTTCCAGGCCAGCGATGGTCAGGTTATCGCCGAAGGTGCCCGGAGCAAGCTCGAGTCCCAGGGTTTGCGACCACCAGGCGTAATCGGGCGCGCTGTATATGTACACGGCCTGGTCCACTCCGCCGTGATGCTTCGTATCGCAGATCGCATCCCCGGTCAGACCCAACGGACCGATCTGCACCGGCTCCGCCGCCGGCAGCTTGTAAATCCCGGTCTTTCCGGAAGGCTTGGCGTGCTCAATCGGCCGCACCTGGCCGATGTTGACGCTGATCAGGCGCATTTCAGCTTCTGTCATCCTGTCCTTTCAATGCCCGGCGCGGTGACTGCCGTCGCAGAAGGGCTTGTTCTTCGAATCCCCGCAGGAGCACAGCGTGACCCGGTTGCGCGTTTCGATCACCTGGTCATCGGAGCGTTTGATCGAGATCCCGCCGGTAACCCACAGCGGCCCGGCGATCGGGCCGTCCGAGGTGATTTCCGTCACCACCGCGATTTGTTCGGGCAGGTCGGGCTCGATCTCGGGCCCGCCTTCTTCGACAGCGTAGGTATAGGATCCGGAGGGGCAGTGCTCGACCATCGCCATCACCTGCAGGCGCACCTGGGTATCCGCGGTATCCGCCAGCAGTTTGGCGATGTTGGTGTTGCGTAGCCCGCAGTAGCCCGAATCGGCGCACAGCGAACCATTTTTTCTGACGATGATTTTCTTCCCACCCGGCAATCTCACCCGGTCCTGAGCGTCGGGCTCGGTCGAGGCGGTTTCCGTGCCGTCGAAATCGAATTCTAAATGACTGCTGTCGCAAAACGGCTTGTCCTTTGAATGACCGCAGCGGCACAATTCATAATGCCCCGCGCTGCGGATGGTTTCCTCCGTTTGCCAGGCAATCGGTTCGCCGTACTCCGAAACGATCTGGGTCTTGCGCACCAATGGAATTTGGCCATCCACATGGTAGGGTCCGTTCCATTCGATTTCTATTCTTTTTTCATTGTCGACATTCGTGTCTGTCATAATCGTTCTCCCATGATAATTTGATGTTGCGGTGACCGGCCGGCAGTTAGAGGCCGCAACCGGTGTGATGGTGATTTATAAAGGGGGGCGCAGTTTTAGCAGCGACAGCCCGACCGTGATCAGCACGGAGACCAACCCGATCCCACCTTCAATGAGGATTATATTCCTGGCGCCGTGCAGCACCTGCCCGGTTTTGGCCGCATTATTTAGATAGCTTTCAAGATAAACGATCGTCAGCAGACCCGGCAGATAGAAAGCATAACTGCCCCAGGAATACAGGAAAGAAATGAGCTGCGGATTGGCCTTGAGCAGCACGCTGATATCGAACACATTGGTGCGCAGGCTCTCGATGATCCAAATGCCGGCGAAGAAACAGGCAAACAGCAGCCCATATGCCGCGGTGTAGCGCAGCGTTTTCAAAAGCTTGGGGTGGGACAAAATATTATTGATCACAACTTTTAACCTCACGGTATCCAAATCTATTATACCGTCCTTAAATTACAAAATTAAACGTTCGTGGTCAATAATCCACGGCCGGACCGCGCGCCAGGCGGGTCTGGTTGGCCAGCCAGCCTTCATACACCCGCAGCAAGATTACCCCGGATACGATCAACAGGGCTCCGCCCAACTGGATCGCGGTCAGGCGCTCGTCGAAAAAGATATAGGCCTCAATCGCCGTAAACGCCGGCTCCATGGTGACGATCAGGTTGGCCACGCTGGAAGGCAAATAACTCAGGCTGACGTTATACAGCCCAAAACCGGCCACGGTGGGCACCGCCGCCAGCAGGATCAACACCCCCCAACCTTCGAGGGCGCTGCCCAACCACAAGAGATCGGCCGGGCGGACAGCGCCGCCGGGCAGCGGCTGCCCCGGGATGAGAGTAAACGCCAGCAAAAACAGCGCCGCAAATCCAAACGTGTAGACCAGAGTGGTCCAGGGGTTCAACCCGCGCTGAGCGGCGGAGCGCCCCAGCAGGCTGTAAGCCGCGTAGCACAGGCCGGAAAAGACCCCGGTGGCGATGCCCATCAGGTTGGCCTGCCAGGCTGCGGCGTCCAGGGCGCCAGAGACCAGCACACACCCGCCCAGGCTGAAAACGACTGCCAGCAGCTTGGCCCACCCCAGGCGCTCCTTGAGCAGCCACCACCCCAGCAGGGCAGTGAACCCGGCCGAACAATACACCAGCACTGTAGCCACAGCCGCCCCATTTAAAGAGACCGAGAGCGTCCACATGGCATTGAACAGGGCCAGGACCAGGCCATAAGCTGCCAGATAGGGCAGGTGATGGCGGGGGAGGCGTAACAGACCCGGACGCACGAACCCCAGAACCGGCAGCAGGGTCAGGACCACAAAAACATCCCGCCAGAAGGCCAGCACCAGGGCCGGCATATGGTAGGTCAGGGTGAGGTGGCGAATGAAAATCGCCGTGGTGGAAAGAAAAACGGCGCTGATCAGGGCAATGGTATAGCCGCGGGCGAGGTTGGCAGGAGCAGGCGAGGAGGTTTGCATCGGGGGATGGGATGGGAGAGGAGAGAATGGATCAGATCGAAAGCCGGTAAGCGCGGTAGCGCTTGTAGATCTTCCCGCCCAGGCGGGTTGCCAGGGCTGGGGTGCGCGGGTTATCGTCCGAGGTGAGGGAGGCGTCGATCCAGCGGTAGCCGCGAGCGCGGGCGCGCCGAATCATTTCGTCAAACAAGAGGATAGCAGCCCCGCTGCCCCAATATTGGGGTGGGATCAGCACGCTTTTGACCGTCAGGCACTGCACCGGACGGCGCATATACCAGGCCAGCTTGAGATAATCCCACGGCCGGCGCAGCCCGTTGACATGAATAAAGACTTCATTCAGGTTGGGCAGCCCGGGCAGCCAGCCCACCGTGTTTTCACCGTCCTGGGCAAACAGGATGAGTTCGGGGTCGGCGATTTTGCGGAAAGGCGCCAGGCTGTTAAAAACCACCTCGCGCGGCCAGGGGCGGAAATCGGGAAGGTGGGCCAGGGACGCATTCAACAGCCCGTGAATGCGGTCCAATTCCTCTTCCCAATGGCTGAGGTCCCCAGGGCGCACGGTAAAGCGCCCACGGGCGCGCACCCGCTCGGCCATGCGCGCCAGATCCCGCAGAGGCGGCGTATCCTGGCTGATATCCAGCGCGTAGGCGATATTGTCGCCCCGGGCCGGTTGGAAGCCGTAGCGTTCGACGAAACCCAGGTAGTAGGGCGGGGTATGCCCGCACAACAAGGCCGCCGGCCGGTCGCGCCCCTCCACCAGGATGCCGTAACTGTCTTCGTAATCCAGGTTATACGGGCCGGTCAGCGCATCCAGCCCGCGAGTCTGAGCCCATTCGCGCACCTTGCCCAGGAGAGCCTCGAACACGGTGTAATCATCGATGAAGTTAAAAAAGCCAAATACGCACTCGCGCAGATTCCGGTCGGCGTTCGAACGGTGGTCCTCGGCGGCGCAGATCGTGCCGACCGGCTGATTTCCGCGCCAGGCGATGAAAAACTCCACCTCGCCGCGTTGGAAAAAGACCCCACACACCGGATCGATGCGTTCCGCCCAATCCGAAAGCAGCGGCGGCACCCACAAAGGGTCGTCTTTGAAAATGCGCCAGGGAAAGGTCAGGAAGGTTTGCCGCTCGCTCCGCGTTCGGATGGGACGCACCACCACATCGTTCATGCCACCTCACAGCAGGTTAATGATAAAACGGAGCAATTTAAGGAATTCACCAGGCGTGATGCCTGGTTTAAGCAAAATTGGGCATCACTTCCTGCATAAACATCCGCGCGCCGTCCGGGTTGGGATAATCGGCGAAACGCAGGATGAAATGGCTGAACCCCAGGTCAACGTAGTCCTGCAGCCGGGCGGTGACTTCACGTGGCGTGCCGCTGATCGCGCCGTAGCGCCCAAAGAAGCTGGCTTTACGCACCTTTTCGGCTTCCGCCAGGGTTGGGGCCAGCGCCACACAGTCGCAGCTAAAGGTTTTGACGATCTCATCGTAGTTTCGTCCCACCGCCTGGCAGTGCTGGCGCAGGATATCCAGGCTGGTCTTAGAGTCGGCCAGGCTGGCGTTGTTCAGATTGCACCAGTCGCCGTATTTGGCCACAATGCGCAGCGTGCGTTTTGGCCCGGCGCCGCCAATCAGCAGGGGCGGCAGGGGGTCAGGCCGCGGCGAGCAGTGCGCGCCATCGATGTGATAATGTTTGCCGTGGAAGGTGGGTGCTTCCTCGCGCCACATCTTGTGGATAATCTGCACGGCCTCTTCCAACTGGTCGAGACGGTCGCGGACCGGCGGGTAGGGATACCCGTAAGCCAGGTGTTCGTTTTCCTTCCAGCCCGCGCCGATCCCCAGGATGAAGCGCCCGCCAGAAATCCATTGGGCGATGGCCGCCATTTTGGCCAGGGCCGCGGGCGAGCGGTAGGATTGGCTGAGCACGATCGTGCCGTAGCGCATGCGAGGGTAAAGGGCCATCAGGTAAATCAGCGTCGTCCAGGCTTCGATCGTGTCCATGCCCTGGTCGATCTCGGCTGACCAGGGGAAAAAGTGGTCACCGACCCAGGCCGAATCCAAACCGCCGGCCTGCAGGACGTCCATGTAGTCGAAAATATGCTGGCGGAAGGCGGCGCTGTCTGCGCCATACTCCGGGAAATCTGGCACACGCCAACCAAAAGTGATCGCTCTTTGCATCGAATCCTCCATTTAATATTTTGCCCTTACCCGGCTATGTCCATGCGGTAGGGGCCAAAACGCGGCAGGCGCGCAGGGTCGACGCGCCGCATGCGTTCGCTGACCGGGCTGAGCAGATATGCGCCGCCGTTGCGGTGCAGGATGGGGATGCGGCGCTTCTTGACGGCAAAATGCTCGCGCATCATCTCTGATAGCGCGGCGTAGCTGTCAAACTCCTCTTCCCATTGGGCAAAGATTTCGTCATAGGTCGTGAAAAACTCGCGCCGGAATGTTTCGGTCACCTGCGCCAGATTGCTGATCACCCAGCAGCGGGTCTCAAAATCCCAATCGTAAGCCAGCCCCACGAAGCGGTCGTCGGCGGTGATGTACGGGAAAAATGGAAACTGGCGGCAGCTAGTGGCCCTGTATTCGCGCTGGCAGTGCGCCGGACCTTTACAGGCCAGCAGCAGCAGGTGGTCTGGCGTTTCGGCCTGCAGTTGGGCCGGATCGCTGGGCTCGGCGGCGCATTCATCCCCGCGCCAGGCATGCCACAGGTCGGTGCGGGTGCGCAAAAAATCCCACTCCTGGCGGTAGGCGACCGGCACGGCGTGGCAGATATCACAGCAGAAGGGTTTGCCGCTGGGGTTGTGCGGCGCGCATTTCAGGCCGCAGTCCAGGGCAGTCACGGAAGCGTTAAACCGGTCGTACAGCCGGCGCACGTCGATGGATGGAAGATTGGTGTTCATCGTTTACCTGTAATGTAAGCCTTATTTTACTGGCAAAATGAAAAAAACCGCACCCAATAACGAGTGCGGCGGAAGAATTCATGTTTTTTTGGATTTATTGCAGGGTTTCTTGATTGGGTTCAGTCCGTTTGATCAACCCGATCAGGGCAGGCAGCAGCAGGATGGCCAGCAGTATAAAATACGCGACGAATAACACGCTGAAGACTTCGCAATCGGTTTGAGGGAGTGCTCATCATTCCTGTAGACATCGATAGAACCCAACTGGGCAGCGCCAGGGTCAGGCTGAGCACCAGGGCCAGAATCCGCCTCGCGCGAGTGGTGCTGCGCAGATGGAGCAGGGCTCCAGTGAGGGACAGCAGACCGGGCAGCAGCACCAGCAGGGTCAGGCGGGGCGTCTCTTCTTTGTCCACCGTTGACAAGACCAGCATAATGAGGGCAAAAAAGCAGTATGAGAGATGGGTCCAATCCTGGCGGATGTGAGACCAGAAAGGGCGGAAAGAACGCCAGCGAATGGTTGCCGCCGCCCATGCCGCGGCAACCGCCAGGATCCATAAAAGCTGCATGTTGTTGCGGGGTGTGATGTTTAATAGCTCATTCACCAATGCCGCGAGGGAGACGATGCCCACCATGACATACGGGTACGACCAGCGTGGAAAACCGTGTTTGGCCCCGAGCAGGATACCGATCCAGAATATTAGAACGAAAAAGATGGCTTCGCCAGGTCCGGTCCACCGGGTCCACAGCGGATCGGTCCAAAAGGGCAGGTAGCTGAGGATTAACGACACCGGACCGGCCAAAAAGAAGGGCAGCAGGGAGATCAATGCCGTTCCCCACGGGGTTGGGGAAGATAAACCTTCCGGGGACGAGAGATTTTCGGTCATTGCTTTCCTCCCAAATAGCCACGAACGAATATTTCATTTATTCAGCCCTGCCAGATACGACTCGACGATCTCGAGCTCTTCCTCGTTGACAGGCCGGCCCAATTGGACCTGCACCGCATCAAGCAGCCTGGCCCGGTCTGCGCCGCTGCGCTCGACCTCGCGTCCGATCATCTGGTATTTTGCCATCTCTGCCAGCAATGTCTGACGGGATGCGGGCTCATCGGCGTGCCCTTCCAGGAAAAAATTGGCATTGAAGCTGAAAATGCGTTCGATCAGCGGCAGAAACTTCTGCGTTGTGTAGCTGCGCGGGCCGCTGTGCAGGTCTTCGCATAGACAATCGCCCAGGAACAGCACCCGGTCTTCCATCACATAGACCACGCTTGAATCGGCGGAATGGTCGCCGGCGACATGCACAATCTGGCAGGTCACCCCGCCCAGATCCAGCTCGATTTGCCCATCGAAGCCGATCTCGGGCGGTTTAATCACCAGCTGGCTGCGGTCAGGCAGCTCGGCTTTGATCATCGTCCGGCAAAAGTCAATTTCACTGCCGTCTACCACCCGGCGGTCGAGGGCCTTATCGCTCCAATCCAGCTGCGCCATGTGCGTGACAATGCGCCGCGTTTCCAGCGAGGCAATGGTCGGCAGGTTGAGGGTTTGCGCGCCGAACACATGGTCCCAATGCCAGTGGGTCAATACCAGATAGGTCGGGGGCGGCAAGCGCAGCCTGGCAACCTCTGCCAGCAGCAGCCCGGCATGGGCCGGCGAATTGCCGGCATCCACCAGCAGCGTGGCCCGCGTGCCGCACACCGCCCCCAGCACCGGCCGGTCGGTGCGGGAATCGGGCGGCAACCAGTAAACGTGAGGAGAAAGCTGGTTCAAACCTTTGTCACCCAATCGACGTCGATACTGGCGACGACACCCAGCCGCTCGGACAGCTCGCCGGTGTGCTGCTGCAGGTGGCGGAGGTTGTACAGGTGGGTTTCCAGGCGGTTGAACGGCAGCCAGCCAAAGCCCGAGGGTGCCTCCAGATCGGACGCGGGCACCAGCTGATCGATCTGCTGGCGGATGAGGTCAAAATATTCCAGAATTTCTGCTTTGGTATACGGCTCTCCCCCCGACTGCATTTGATGGTATTCGGGCCGGTGCTTTGCCCAGGCGATGAAATCCTCTCCGCGGGGCTGCAGGTACAGGTGGGTGTAAAAGAGGGAATGGTAGACCACCCGCCAGAAGACGTTGCGGTAAGTGGGGTCGTCCCACATTTCATCCGGGCACTGCACGACTACCCTGCGCAGCATCTCCAGTGCTGCCTGGTATTGGGATTGGATATTGTGATTGATTTCCATTGGCTCTCCACTGAAAAGTAAGAATTTTTTTCAGCGCGCGGCAGCCGCCAGGCCCGCCAGCGCGCCGCTGCTGAAAGCGTACTGCAAATTGAACCCGCCGCACGGCCCGACCACGTCCAGCGTTTCACCGGTCAGGTAAAGACCTTTGACCCGGCGCGATTCCATGGTCAATGGGTCGACCTCGCTGACCGGCACCCCGCCGGCCGAGACCTGGCAGTATTCAAAATCGCGAACGCCCTTGACTGCCAGGCGGGTTTCGTTCAGCCTGGCGGTTAGGCGGGTCAGTGCGTCTTCTTTGACCTCGGACAGCAGGCTGTTCTCGGGCAGCTGCGCCATTTTCAGGTACACCGGGGCCACTTTGGGCGGGAAGAAAGCGCCCAGCAGCACATTGAGCGGGTAGGGGGCAGCCCGTTTTTGGCGCAGCAGGCTGTCGAACTCGTTCTGCCACAGCTGCAGCAGGTTGAGCGACAGGCTCAGTCTGCGCCCCGGGCGCGCGGAAATGTGATGGCTGAGATCCATCACCGCCGGGCCGTTGAGGCCCCACTGAGTGAAAATTAAGTTACCCACCGTCGCCGCGAGGCGCTGGTTTCCGTCCCACAGAGTTACACCCACATCCAATCGCACACCCTGCAGGGGAGACAGCTCGCCCAACTCTGCCAGCACGGGGGCCAGGGCCGGGCGCTTTGCGCTCACCGTGTGCCCGAGCTGTTCCAGGATGGCAAATAACTCGCCGCGCGAGCCCAGCGCCGGGTAAGCCGCTCCCCCGGCAGCCACAACTACCTGCTCAAAAAAAGCTTCCTTTTTTTCGTCCCCTTGCCGGTAGCGCAGCAGGAAACCATTGGGTCGGGATTGAATGGCGGTCACCTGGGCCGAAGTCTGCAGGGCAACCCCTGCCAGCGCCAGGGCGTTGGCAAAGGCATCCACCACGGTCTGGGCCGAGTTGGAAAGCGGGTAATACCAGTCGTCCGCGGTCTTGTAGACCGGAATGCCGATCTCGTCCAGCATGGACAGCAGCTGGCTTACCCCGAAGCAGTTCAACAGCGCGGCCAGCCAATGCGGGTCGGCGCAGGCATATTTTTCGGCCTCCGCGGCGCCGTTGGTAATGTTGCAGCGCCCGCTGCCCGTGACCAGCAGCTTGCGCCCCAACAGAGAGTTGCGTTCGAACAGGGTTACCTGCGCCCCATGCCAGGCTGCCTGCAGGGCAGCCACCATGCCGGAGGCGCCGGCTCCAATGATTGCGATGGTCATAGATTAATTATACCGGGTTCTGCCCATCCCCATCAGCAGACGAGTAGCTGTAATAAAACATTAAAATATTTAGATAGTGTGAAAATAATCCCAAACTTGAAATTTAGATAAAACTGATCTAAAATGTAGCCATAGTGCCGTGCCACTATCAGACGAAAGAACCTCTGCGTGATTTTTAACCCCTGATTATCACAACCCATAGGAGTGAACCCATGTCTGAGCAAGAGAATATTCGAGTTGTAAAACAGTCCTTTGAAAATATCAACAAGCATGTTCTGGATGATGACCAGATTTCCTCGCCGAACGCGCGAGTAAGGATGGTCGATTCTTCGACAGAATTGAATCATGACGAATACCGCGAGTACCTGCGTGGTATCCTGAATGCTTTCCCGGATACCCATTTCACCATCCGGGATATCATCGCCCAGGGAGAAAAAGTAGCTCTCACCTGGACGGTGAGAGGCACCCATAAGGGCTCCTATGTCCTGCGCGACGGAAAGAGCGTTCCAGCCACCAACCGCGTCGTTCAGATGCCAGGCTGCACGATTTATGAATTCCGCAACAATCTGGTTATTCACCAGGAAGTATTGTGGGACCAGGTCAGTTTTATGACCCAGTTGGGTCTCATGGCCGAACAGCAAACCATGACTGGATCCCGACGTTAGTCTGATTCGTTTCAACCACTGACCGGCACTGACATAACCCCAGGTCAACCCTGGGGTTATATTTATTAATACATGCAGCGTCTGTGAAAGAAAGCATGGAAACTTTTTATGATCATAAATGACAGCTATTTATATGACATATTGCATTTGACAAATAAGGTCCTATTTGACACAATTAGATGAAACTAATCCGCCAGGGGCGTCGTGGATTGGGATAATTCACCGCTTGCGAGGAATTTTTAATGACGTCGCCGTTGGCCCAAAAAACATTTAAGCTGGAACTCGAGTTTACCGTTACGATGGATGAACTCACCCCCGAACATCTCGGCAGCAAGGAATCGAGCTATCATTTACCTTTTCTGCAGCGCTTGCAGCAAGCTCTTGTCGATCACGAGCCGGACCTGATCCGCCACATGCTGACTGCCGTTCATAATAAACTGCAAGAATATGTCGATTACCTCGCCGCCCAGGAAGATATCAACCCACTCCGCAAGGTCGTCCAGGCATTGGAACCGGATGAGCGCGAATTCTTCGAACAACCCGAAGCTGAATTCGCCGTACTGACCCGCTCCCTCCGCCTTTCGAGTATGACCACCCGCCTTAACCGCAGCACCATCCATGAGGTGAACTGCTGTGGGGAGAATGAAAACGCGCCGCGCCAGGTGTGGTCAGATTTGCGCCGCGATGGCGAGGTTGGTCTGCTGATGGAAAAAATGGGGATCGCCGAGACCCGCGAACCAGCCGGGGTCAAGCTTGAAAAAGGCCATTACCTGATGGTCCGCTACCTGACCCGCCAGCTGGATGGTGTCCATTTTGAGGCCCGCTGTACCTGCGGTTCAACCCTTGTAGGCGTGGGCGCGGATGAATCGCGGGCCTTAGAGCAGTTGTGGGGCAGCTATAAAAAGCATACCGAATTTACTCACCTTTCGCGCAAGATAAAAATAGGCTTGAATAAACTGTTTTCCAAAAATTAACCCTGGGAATATCCCCCTTTTATCGAATCTAAGTCATTCATTCGTCCTTCATGCGGTAGCCCACCCCTAACTCCGTTAAGATATAGGTGGGTTGGTTCGGATTGGGCTCGATTTTCCGCCTTAGATTGCTGATATTTACTCTCAGCAGGCGCGACTCATCCTCGTAAGCTGCCCCCCATACTTTACGGATGAGCTGGCGCTGCGTGACCACTTTCCCGGCGTTTTGGATCAGGATGCTGATAATGTCAAATTCTGTGGGCGTGAGATCGATGTCTTTGTCCGAGATCCGCACCTGGTGCCGGTTTAAATCCACAACCAGGTCGCTTACCTGATAAACTGGCTTCGTGCCTGTGTTGCCAATCCTGCGCATCACCACCTGAATCCGTGCCAATAACTCGCCAACGCCAAAGGGCTTGGTCAGGTAATCGTCTGCCCCGGCATTGAGGGCTTCGATTTTATCGTCTTCCCGGCTGCGTACGGAAAGGATAATAATCGGGATCTGGCTCCATGACCGCACCCGCCTGGTGACTTCCACGCCGCCCATATCCGGCAGCCCCAGGTCTAAAATGATTAAATCTGGATTGTGTTCTCGGATCTCAAGGATGGCTTTCGCTCCGTTATCAGCTTCCACCACCTCATGCTGGTGAATTTTCAGGGAGGCACGCAGGAAGCGCCGTATCTCAGGCTCATCATCCACCACCAAAATGCGGAAACCATTCTCGATCATGTTTTATTGTCTGGATGAACAGGCAGGGTGAATTTGAGCGCAGCGCCTTTGTCCGGATTGTTCTCGGCCCAAATCCGGCCGCCGTGTGCTTCGATAATCCCTCTGCAAATCGACAGGCCCAATCCTGTGCCGGCGACCGATTCTTGACGCTGCACCCGGAAAAACTTATCAAATACCCGTTCCAGGTTAGCGGTTGGGATGCCAATTCCTCGATCTGAAACCGCTATTTCGATTTTCTCGGTCATTAATCGAGCCGAAATGAAGATCGGGCAGTTAACCGGTGAATACTTGGCAGCATTATCCAGCAGATTCTTTAACACCTGCGCGATTAAGACCGCGTCCATGGTAACCAGTGGAAGCTCTGGCGGCAGGTCAGTTTTTAAAGGGTGGTTCAATAGCTCAGAGGACATTTGCCGCAGCACCGTACCGATGAGGTCCTGAATGTCGGTCGGCTCCCGGTTCAGGCGCAGCGCGCCGGATTCGAGGCGGGTCATATCCAGCAGGTTCTCCACCAGCAGGTTCAACCGGCCCGCCTGGCGGGTAGCAGAAACGATCAATTCCATCCGGGTAGCCGGATCGAGCTGGTTAGCAGGCCTGGCCCGTTCCGATTCCTCAAGGCTGGAAAGCACCCCGGTTACCGTTGCCAGGGGGGTGCGCAGTTCATGGGAAATCGAATTTAAAAGCGCGGTTTGCAGCTTTTCGGTGTTGCGCAGCATTTCCGCCTGAGCAGCTTTTTCACCATAAGAGGCCCGCTGGATGGCGATCGCCGCCAGATTGGTAACCCCTTCCATCAGCAGGCGTTGATCGTCGGTGAGAATGACCTGGAGCGCCTGCGGCTTGGTGCCAAGCACCCCGACCGTTTCACTGGCAGTGATCAAAGGACGATAACGAATATCCGCCGCCGGCAGGGTGGTTGTTCCCCGGCCCGCCTCTTTTCCGTGTTTGAAGGCCCAATCCGCCACAGCCAGTTCCGATTCGCCGATGACGATATCCGGTGTGGATGCTTTTACGGTGAGATGCCCGTTTTCTGGCAGCAATATTACCGTTTCGCGGTTGAACATGTCGCTCACATTGCGGATGACGGTCTCCATAACCTCGTCCGGGGTGATCGCCGCGGTAAGCTCCCGGCTCATCACATTCAGTGCCTGGCTTTGCTGCCCTCTTCGTCTGAGCAGATCCACCTGGTCGCGCAAGAGCGCCGCCGAATTGCTGATAATCAGGCCGACGATTAACAGCCCGATGAAGGTAAGAATATACTGGGTGTCATTGACGGTGAAAGTCAAGCGGGGGTCAACAAAAAAGTAATCGAAAGCCAGCACGCTCAAAACTGAAGCCATAATCGAAGGACCTCTTCCCAGGATTACGGCCGAAAAAACGACTGCGACCAGAAAAAGCATCACCAGGTTCGTCGGGTCCAGGAAACCTCGCAGCGGAAAACCCAGCAGCGTGGCCACGAAAACCAGAACGATGCTGATCAGATAACGGCTCAATGGTTTATGGGGCGATACGGCATTTGGAATTATCCCTCCTGCTGCTTTCAGGGGTGTTTCCGCGCCCTCACTGACCACGTACACATCGATCCGGCCGCTGTTGCGTAAGATCTGGTCGATTACCGTGCCCCGCAATATTTCGAACCAGCGCGGGCGCATCGGTTTCCCGGCGATGATCTTGGTGATATTGTGCTGGTGGGCATATTCGACCACCGTTTCGGCCACCGATTCGCTGGTGAGATTCACTACCCTGGCGCCTAATTCTTCGGCCAGATGCAGATTTTGCTCAATTCGCAGCCGGTTTTGGGCAGGCATGTGTAAATGGCCGGGTGTTTCTACAAAAACCACATACCATTCCGCGTTAAGCACCTCAGCCAGTCGGCGACCGGCGCGCACCAAGCGTTCACCCATCGGGTGCGAGCTGAGGCAGACCATAATCCGGTCACCCGCCGGCCAGGGGCCGGGGATGGATTGGGTCTGCATATAGCTGCGCATCTGTTCATCCACCCGCGCGGCTGCCCGGCGCAGCGAAAGCTCGCGCAAGGCGGTCAGGTTGCCCTTACGAAAGAATTTTTGAATGGCCCGCGCCGCCTGATCGGGGATATAGACCTTCCCTTCCCGCAGCCGGTCAAGCAGCTCGTCGGTGGGGAGGTCTACCAGCTCGATTTCATAGGCTTCGTCGATGATCCTGTCCGGAACGGTCTCCCGAACGGAAATCCCTGTGATTTGCTGGACGACATCCTTTAAGGATTCCAGATGCTGGATATTGACGGTGGTGTAGACGTTAATCCCGGCATCCAGGATTTCCTCAACATCCTGGTAGCGCTTGGGATGGCGCAGGCCAGGCGCATTGGTATGGGCCAGTTCGTCGATCAGCACGAGCTGCGGATGGCGAGTCAGGACGGCATCCAGGTCCATATCGGTCAAGATCTTCCCCCGGTAATCCACCTGTTTGCGGGGAAGCACTTCCAGGTCACCGACCAGGCCTTCGGTTTCCACCCTTCCATGGGTTTCGATATAGCCGGCTGCTACATCCAGACCTTCATGACGGCGCTGGTGCGCCGCCTCCAGCATAGCGTATGTTTTTCCCACACCGGCCACATAGCCCAGAAAAATCTTGAGCCTGCCGCGCGCCTGCTGGTGTTCTTCCCCCTTCAAGCGTGCCAGCAGTTCATCCGGATCGGGCCGTTTTAAGTAATCAGCCATGCCTTTATTTTAGCGCATCCAGGGCCAAATTCAACTTCAGCACGTTGACTCTCGGTTCTCCAAGAAAGTTCAGGGTACGACCGGTCGTGTATTGATCGATCAGCGTCTCAACGCGGTCCAACGCCAGCCCGCGGACGCGGGCCACCCTGGCTGCCTGGTAGCGCGCCGCGGCGATGCTGATCTCAGGATCCAGGCCGCTGCCCGAGGCCGTCACCAGGTCGACTGGAATCGGCAGGCTGTTATTGGGGTCGGCTGCTTTGAGCGCCGCGATGCGCGCGGATACTAGGGCGATTAAGGCCGGGTTCGTCGGGCCGAGGTTGCTCCCGCTGGATGCGGCAGCATTATAGGGTTGGCCGCCGGAAGCGGAAAGCCTGCCCCAAAAATATTTTGGGGCATCAAACTGTTGGCCGATTAAGGCTGAACCAACGACCTGCCCGTTCTGGGTGATCAAACTGCCGTTCGCCTGATAAGGAAAGATCACCTGCGCCAGGGCGGTGATCAGCAGGGGATAGATCAACCCGGTGAGAAGGGTCAGCAGCAGAAATAATATGGCAGCTGGACGGAGAAGATTGCGGATCATCATGGTGTTATTGTCCATTTTTATTCGTGAGTGGATCCAATGTGCCCTGTGTTTCGTGAACGGCAAATTTTGAAGCAGGCACAATTTTCTCGACCTTTTCGGCCGGCTTTTGATGGCCTGCATGGCCCGGATTAATGCTGGCTTCCATAATAAATATGCTTGTCTCCACTATTCGTTTTTGTGACAGCGTGTTCTTTTTTTGTGAAAAGGAACTATGCAGATAGAGCCAGCGGTCAAAACGATTGAGCAGCCAGATCAGCCAGAAAATTGCCAGGATGATCAGAATCTCGAACAGGGTATGGACGGTTCCGTTCAGGGGCAGCGTAGATTGCAGATCGAACAAGCCAAAGGACAGGGGGACCAAAAGACAGGAAAGTAAGAAGCAAATATTGGACATATTCTTTTCCTCCAATCATCATCAATCAAACTAAATGCAGTGCGACCAGCAGCAGGTCGATCAACTTGATCCCGATAAACGGCACCACAAAACCACCCAAGCCATAGATCAACAGGTTGTCGCGCAGCAGCCGCGCCGCGCCTACGGCCCGATACGGGACGCCATGCAGCGCCAATGGGATCAGCAGCACGATAATCAGCGCGTTGAAGATTACCGCGGAGAGGATCGCGCTTTCGGGCGTGGCCAGGTGCATGATATTAAGCACGCCCAGCTGCGGGTAGGTGGAAGCAAACGCCGCCGGGATGATGGCAAAGTATTTGGAGACATCGTTGGCGATGCTGAAGGTGGTCAGCGAACCGCGCGTCATTAAGAGCTGCTTGCCGATCTCCACGATCTCGATCAGCTTGGTGGGGTTGCTCTCCAGGTCGATCATATTCGCCGCTTCACGGGCGGGCTGCGTGCCGGTGTTCATGGCTACCGCCACATCTGCCTGGGCCAGCGCCGGGGCGTCGTTCGTTCCATCACCGGTCATGGCTACCAGCCGCCCGCCGGTCTGGTATTCGCGGATCAAAGCGAGCTTTTTTTCCGGGGTAGCCTGCGCCAGGAAATCATCCACCCCCGCTTCCGCGGCGATGGCGGCGGCGGTCAGAGGATTGTCGCCGGTGATCATCACGGTCTTAATCCCCATCTTGCGCAGCTGCATGAAACGTTCTTTTAAACCGCCTTTGACAATATCCTTCAAATGGATCACACCCAGCGCAGTTTCATTGCGCGTGACCACCAGCGGGGTGCCGCCGTTGCGCGCAATATTTTCTACCGTCTGGAGCAGATTGGGGGGAATGACCCCACCCAGGCTTTGCAGGTGGCTGGTCATGGTATCCGGCGCGCCTTTGTAAATGGAGGTATGGTCAAAACTTACCCCGCTCATCCGGGTCTGGGCGGAAAAGGGGATGAAATGCATCCCCTCGGGCATGGCTGCCGACGGTCTGACGGAGCGGCCGCGCAGCCCGTATTGCTCTTTGGCCAGCACCACGATCGAGCGCCCCTCGGGCGTCTCATCTGCCAGCGAGGCCAGTTGAGCAGCTTCGGCCAGCTCCTGGGGCGTGCTGCTGCCCACCGGCAAAAACGCAACCGCCTCCCGGTTGCCCAGGGTGATGGTGCCGGTCTTGTCCAGCAGGAGCACATCCACATCCCCGGCGGCCTCAATCGCTCGCCCGGAGAGGGCGATCACGTTGCGCTGGATCAGGCGGTCCATCCCGGCAATCCCAATCGCCGAGAGCAGCCCGCCGATGGTGGTGGGGATCAGGCATACCAGCAGCGCGATCAACACCGTAATGGTAATTGGCTGGCCGGCGCCGGCGGCTTTTACGCTGTACTGAGAAAAAGGCAGCAGGGTGATGCACACCCCCAGAAAAATGATGGTGAACGCCGCCAGCAGGATGTTCAGCGCGATCTCGTTGGGCGTTTTTTGACGTTTTGCGCCTTCCACCAGGTTGATCATCCGGTCCAGAAAGCCTTCACCGGGGTTTGCCGTCACCTGGATCACCAACCAATCGGACAGGATGCGGGTGCCGCCGGTCACGGCGCTGCGGTCGCCGCCAGCTTCGCGGATTACCGGGGCCAATTCACCCGTGACCGCCAATTCGTCCACCGAGGCGATGCCATCGATCACTTCTCCATCCGCCGGGATGGTATCGCCGGCCTCAACCAGGTAAGCATCGCCCTGCCGCAGCTGAGTGGAGGGGGTGCTGATGGTATCCGCCGGGCGGAGACCAGTGGTCACCGGGTGAACCAGCTTCCTGGCGCTGGTTTCCTGGCGTGTTTTGCGCAGCGCCTCAGCTTGAGCTTTGCCCCGGCCTTCGGCTAAGGCTTCTGAGAAATTGGCAAACAAAACGGTAAACCACAGCCATACCATCACCGTGCCGATAAATGCAGTTGGGGCTTCACCATTGCCAGATAAGGCCTGGATCCACAGCCCGGTGGTCATCAAGCTGCCGACCTCCACCACAAACATCACCGGGTTGCGCACCTGCACCCGCGGATCGAGCTTGATAAACGAGTCCAGCACTGCTCGCCGGTATAACTGGATTCGCCTGCTGGTATTCTTGCGAACAGGGTTATTCATCATTACCTGCCGATCATCAATAAATGTTCAACGATAGGACCCAGCGCTAATGCCGGGACAAAATTTAAAGCGCCGACCAGCACGATCACCCCAATCAACCAACCGATGAAAAGCCCGGACGTGGTAGAAAGTGTGCCTGCCCCGGTGGGTACCTTTTTCTTGGCGGCCAGCGATCCGGCCAGGGCCAGGGTAGGTACAGCCAGCCAGAAACGGCTGATCAGCATCGCCAGCGCGCCTGCCAGATTGTAGAAGACGGTATTGGCATTGAGGCCGGCAAAAGCGCTGCCGTTGTTGTTGCCCTGGGAGGCGAAAGCGTAGAAAATTTCGCTGAAACCGTGCGGTCCCGGATTGAGCACCGAACTCTGGCCGGCGCTCAGCGAAACCGCTACCGCTGTCAGGCCTAACACGGTCAGCGGCATGATCAGGATCAACAGCGAGGCCATCTTTATCTCATAGGCCTCGATCTTTTTGCCCAGATATTCAGGCGTGCGCCCGACCATCAAACCGGCCACGAAAACCGCCAGGATCACAAAAACCAGCATGCCGTACAGACCGGACCCAACCCCGCCAAAAACTACCTCGCCCAGCAGCATCATGACCAATAAAACCAGCCCGCCTACGGGGGTATAAGAATCGTGCATCGAATTTACCGAGCCGTTGGAGGCGGCGGTCGTGGCGGTGGCCCACAACGCGGAATTCACCGGGCCAAAGCGCAGTTCTTTGCCTTCCATGTTGCCCCCCGGTTGGAGTTCGCTGGCGGTTTGGTCGACACCCAGCCGGGCAAGCGCGGGATTGCCATTTTGTTCCGCCCAAACGGCAGCCCCAGCCAGCACAGTAAACAGGACCAGCATGGCGATTAAAATTGCCCATCCCTGGCGGGTATCGCCTACCATTTCGCCAAAGGTATAGCACAGCGCGGCGGGGATCAACAAGATCGACAACATTTCAAGGAAATCCGAAAGCGGGGTGGGGTTTTCGAAAGGGTGCGCCGAATTGGTGTTGAAAAACCCACCGCCGTTGGTTCCCAACTGCTTGATGGCAATCTGGGAGGCGGCCGGCCCCACGGCGATGGTTTGGGTGAGAACTGCCTGGTTGTTCTGGCCCGTTTGCGGCTGGACCAGGTCAGCGGTGGTGTAGGGAGACAGGGTCTGCACCACCCCCTGTGAAACCAGAACCAGGGCCAGAATGATGGACAGCGGCAGCAGGATATACAGCGTGCCGCGCGTCATATCGACCCAAAAATTGCCCAGGCTGCGTGTGTTATGGCGGGTCAGCCCGCGGATAAAAGCCACCAGCATTGCCATGCCGGCGGCGGCGGAAACGAAGTTTTGCACGGTCAGCCCGAGCATCTGGGTCAGGTAGCTCATCGTCGTCTCGCCGCCGTAACCCTGCCAGTTGGTGTTGGAAACAAAGCTCACCGCGGTGTTCAAAGACGAGTCGGGGGATACGGCTCCCATCCCGGCCGGGTTTAAAGGCAAGTAGCCCTGCAATCTCTGCAGCAGATATAAGAAAACGAACCCTACCAGGCTGAACAGCAGCATAGCCCCGGCATAGGTTTTCCAATCCATTTCGTCATCCGCATGAATACCGGCGAGGCGGTAAATCAGCCGTTCCAGTGGGGCGAGGATCGGGGTCAGAAGCGTATGTTTTTTCTGGTAGACGCGAGCCATATACAGCCCAAGGGGTTTTACCAGTAAAATCAACGCGGCAAAATAAGCGATAAACTGCAACCATCCGTAGCTGGTCATTAAAATTTCTCCGGTTTGAGCAGAGCGATGAACAAATAAATTAATAACCCCAGGGCGATCACCCCGACGATCCAGTACAATGGCGACATCACGACCCTCCGTTTATAACCGGTCCAGGCCGCGGATCATGGCCCAGCAGCCGGCAAAAAATAAAATCACCAATAGAATATAAAGAACGTCAGTCATATTCCTCCTAACACGCTCAAATGTATTCCGAACGGTGTTAATTTGGTGTAAAGGAATCCAAAAATTTAAGCGGTGTTTTTGCCCACATTTTGTGGGCAAAACACCGCTTAAAAATATGCGTCTCAGTTCTTTATAAGCCGGTCAGATACTCTTTCATCAGCGGCCAGAGTTTGCGGTACTGCTCGTAACGTCCGGTGTAGGCCGCGTGGCGCGCCGGGTCCGGCTCGAAGACCCGGTCGAGCCGGACCATGGCTTCCACCCCTTCTTCAACCGATCCGAAGACTCCTGCTCCCACGCCCGCCAGGATGGCGGCCCCTAACGCGCCGGCCTCGGTGACTTTCGGGCGGACAAAGGTCGTGCCAAAGATGTCGGCGCTGAGCTGCACCCAGGCATCGGATTTGCTGCCGCCGCCCACGGCGCGGAAGTCCTCGATCTGGATCCCGGCCGAGGGCAGGGTGTCGATGCATTCTTTCAAATAATAGATGCCCCCTTCGAGCATCCCTTTCAAAATTTCACCGCGCGTGGTTTCCAGTTTCAACCCGACCATCACCCCGGAAGAATTGCTGATGAACTCGGGCGGGCCGGTCTGCATGAAATGCGGCAGGACCAACACCTCGCTCGGGCCGGTGGGGATTTCGGCGATCAACGCGGCGTAAATATCCTGGCCCGAGGCGGAGGCGGCCCGCTTCTCCACCGCGGCGAAGGTATCCCGGTACCACTTGAGCAGTGCGCCGCCCTGATTGTAGATAAAACTGACAAAACGGCCCGGCGCGGCGTGATGCTCCGTGTTCAGCCCGCGCGCCAGCATCGTGTCCGCTGCGATCCGGCGGCCAAAAACCGGGGTGATGCAGGTGTAGGTGCCCATGCCGTATACCGCCTGGCCTTCCTGGATGACCCCGCAGCCCAGCGCGTTGGCGTTCTGGTCGTGGGCTGCGGCGGCAATCGGGATGCCAGGCTGCAGGCCCAATTCTCGCGCCGCGGCTGCGGAAACGGTCCCGATCACCGTGCCGGAGGGTACCGGAGGGGGAAGTTTGCCGGCGTCCAGCCCGGCCAGCGCGATCAGTTCGTCCGACCAGGCAGCGCGGTCGACGTCGAACAGCAGCGTACGGTTGGCCAGCGAGTAGTCCACCGCCGCCTCCGCGCCCAACATGCAGGACAGATAACCGCTCCAGTGCAGGAAATAGCGGGTCTGGGCATAGATTTCGGGTTGGTGGCGCTGCATCCACAGCAGCTTGGTCAGGCTGTACTGGTTGCCCAGGGTATTGCCGTTGACCTGGTAAAGGCGTTCAGCGGAGATGCGCGCCGCCAGGTCCGCCAGAAATTCTTCGCCGCGCGTGTCGAAGTTCAGCAGCGACGGTCCCAGCACCTGCCCGCCGGCGGAGACGGGGACGAACGCCTCGCCCATCGAAGATACCGCCACGCCGCGGATCGCGCCGGCGCCGGCCTGGGCGGCTGCCTGGCGGATGATATTTTTGATCATCCCCCATACAGCGACCGGGTCCAGCTCGGCATAGCCGGCCTGCGGGTGGCGGGCATCGTATTCGGCATAGGCCGAGCCCAGCAGCCTGCCGTCTTCGGCAAACACCGCTGCTTTACAGCCGGTCGTACCGGCGTCGATCCCCAGAAGGCTCATGGTATCTCCGTGTCAGCATGTCAGCCGGTCAGCAAGTCAGCAAATCAGCCGGATCAGCGCTCTGCATAGCCGCACAAAGCGATGGCGCGCGGGCCGGTATGCACCCCCAGGACGGGGGAGACGATCTGGATGAAAAGCTCCTGGGGGCTGTATTCGGCCCGCACCCGTTCCGCCAGGGCCTGCGCTTCGGGCAGGGCATCGTTGTGCAGCACGGTGATGTGCAGCGGGCGGCCCGGGGGTATATGCCTGAAAAATTCCTTGTACAGCCCGTCGATGGCGGTCTTGCGCGACCGGCCCGGGATGGATGCGCCGACCGTGCCGGTATCCGGGCGGACGTAGATCATCGGTTTGATGTTCAAGATCGAGTTTAAAAAGCGGGCCGCCTCGCTGATCCGCCCGCCCTTGCTCAGGTATTCGATCGTGTTCAGGGAGATGTAATAAGCCATATCTTGCTGCACCTGGCTGGCGGCGGTTTGCATGGCTTCCAGCCCGCCCCCGGCCTCGCGCACGCGGGCCGCGGCGATCACCTGCCAGCCCAGGCCCATCGAATTGTTTTTGCCGTCCATCACCTGCACCGGGATCGGGCTTTCCTGCGCGGCGCGCCTGGCCAATTCCATCGTGCCGCTCATCGCGCTGCTGATGGTGATCGCCAGGATTTGGCCGGCCCCGCCCGCCGCGGCGCGCCGGTAGGCATCCAGAAATGCCTCGGGCGTCGGTTGGGAGGTGGTGGGGTGCTGCGCCCCCGTAGACAGGCGCTCGTAAAACTGGGTGGCGGAAAGCTCCACGCCGTCCAGGAACTGTTCGCTGCCAAAAATGATCGTCAGCGGCACAACCGCGATTTCGTACTGCCGGATCCATTCCGCGGGGATATCGCAGGTGCTGTCGGTAACCAGGGCAATTTGATAGGGCATATTTTCCGTCTGTGTGGTTTATTTGGGCGGCGGGCTGCCGTCCCATTTGGGTTAACTTCTAATTTTTTGATGATTCACCACGGAGGCACACCAAAGGGTGCACACCGTGCGGAGGACACGGAGAAAAACAATTATTGCTTGGTCCGCGCAGTCCGACCGACTTTAATTTTACCCGATAAACCGGCTCTCAACGCAGCTTTTGGCGCACGCGCAGCGCTTCATTCCAATGGATGAAGCTGTGGCGGGTCGGAGGCATCAGGAGCAGCCCGGCAATCGTCAGCCCGCCCCAATATTCAAGGATTTCGTGGGCTGCCGGGGTGAGCGCGACCTCGATCATGATCTGCGCCAGCCGGGCGGGGTCGACCCTGTCCTTAAACTGTCCCGGCCGCAGGTCCTGTACGATCTCGCGCGTGGAGCGGCCCACCGCCAGACGGTAGGCTTTAAGTGCCTCCAGGTCGATTTCCCCGCTGAGCCGGGCGATGTCACCCGGGCTGCCGGCGTTGCCTGTGTCTGCCGCGGCGATCTTGAGCCGGGCCTGCCAGCCGTCGCGCCGGAACAACTGGGGGCGGCCCGCCACCAGCAGGTTCATGGTGATGTCCTCGATGCGCGTGATGTGCCACGCCAGCCAGGCTATCGAATGCTCCTGTCCGCGCGGGATGCGCCGCAGGTCATCCGCGGACAGCCCGGCCCAGGCCTCATCCTCAAACGACCATAGGCCCGATTGACTCATTTCGCCAGCGTGCACCATGGCATGCTGGGTCAGGAAGAGCGCGACAGCCTGCGGGTACTCTTCTGGCCGGTTGAGCGCCTGGCGGAGGGCCTGCTGGCGCTCATTCCACGATTTTCGATTGGTGTCCATCAGAATGTTCCTCGTTATTTTTCCCGGTTTAAAAACATTTTAGCGCAAATGTAGAAAAGCATTTTCAATTTAATTACCTATCATGACCTTGCTCTGACTCATGATATGCACAAATAAATTTGTAAAAGGTGACTATACTATTAATAGTAATCCATCCGAACGGAATATTAACATTGCTTTGTCAATCATTCTGAGTGGATTATTGAATTGAAAAGGAAACTTATGCAAAAGAGAATTTTCAATATCCTAGTCTGTCTTTTGATATCCCTCATGGTCAGTGCATGCGCATCAAATGTGCAAACTGTTGAAGTAACCCGTATTGTGCAGCAAACCGTTGAAGTAACCCGAATTATGCAGCAGACTTTGATAATAATTCAGTTCGCGACTCCAAATGCAACCCCCTCTCCACCCCCTTCTTATCTCGCCTATCCGTCTGATATGACACCTACCCCATTTCGAACGTCAACATTAACAGAAACCCCTTTTATCAAATTTACTCAAAGGTCGCCAACGCTGACGTCCCAACAAGTGGCTGATAAATTTGCTGCTTGTAAGTCTAAATTGAATAATTCAGTTCAATATGTCGGTGGAACTACTCGCATGTTTATTAACGTTCCAAAAGATCTTTATCCAAAAGAACTTTTTCGATATCGTACGACAATCAACGGAAATGCAACAATGGCATGGATTTCAAATGGAGGTCTTCCAGGGTTAGCATTTGATGGAAGCCCAGAGTGCTGGTCTACTTATGTTGAATTTGATGGTAAAGGAGAAGTCGACTTGAGAATACCGAGTATCCTCATAGGTGTTCCAGATTATTCTATCCGTTTTATTGTTGATTAAGAATCAACCCCATTCTTCCGATCCAGCACTTTGTTCCCGATGTGGAGGCGCGCCGGTGGAGCGACGGGCGCATATGCACCTGTACGGCTCTTACGACACCAGCACTTTTAGGGTGCGCAACGCGCACCACTCCGGCTCTTGCTACCATATTACCTTCTTTTCCAATCCCGTTTACTCCATTCCTTCCGTCTTAATGGGCGTATCTTCAATCCCTTCTCCCGAATCACGATTATAAAGTACCAACATACTATCGTAATTCGATGCCGGATCAGGACACATCGGGCTATCGTTCGATAGGTTCCATGATCATTTCCTCAACTAAAGGTGATTTCACCCCTATGGCCGGATTTTTCGCGGAGCGATTTCGATGCGGTCGATGTGCGGGCCATAGGCCCCGGCGCCAGGGTTGCTGAAGCGGATCGTGTTGCGCCCGGCCCGGAGTTCGATATCCACCACCCGGCTCTGGTAGTTGTCCCAGGTGAAGGTGTTGCGGAAATAGACCTTTTGCGGTGCCCCCGCATTCACCTGGATCTCGGCCCTGCGGTCGACCACCTGGGAGTTGTAGGAGTGACCGCCGCGGAAATCGGCATTGGCAAAATATACCACCAGCTTGTAGGGCCCGCTTTGGGGGACATCGACATTTTGAAAAGTGAGCGCATTCGCCTCCCCATCGCCGATCTGGCCCACGTATTTGCCGCCGTGGGCGGCAGGCTCCAGGCCGATTTCCACCTTACCTTCCAGCAGGTTCTCAGGCGCTGCGGCGGCATAGCTCTTTACCGGTCCTTCCGCCGGTGCCAATTCGATAAAATCGATCCTGGCGAAATGCGTTTCTCTGCTGACGGCCTCGTAAAAATCGACGCGGTTGATCCCCGCGGTCAGGAAAACGGTAGCGGCCGTCTCAGGCCCATTCTGCCTGCCGCCCTTTAGATGGATGGTTTCGAGTGGAGCCCCGTTGATCCACATGTACAGGGGTTGGCTGCCGCGCTGCTCGTCCCTGGCGCTGGCCCGCGTCTGGATGCGGATCTGATAAAAGCGGTTTTCGGCGGCGGTGACCACGAAATAGGCCCCCATCCAGCGGTTGTCGTCACTGGTGGGGTCCATCCCCGGTAGTGCGCCCAACCCATGGGTGAGGTCGGCATATTCGCCGAGATAACGCCCATCCCGGGCGGCGGCATGCGGATCGGCTCCCGGCGTGAGGATCACCAGGCAGGCATCGTTTTCGTCCAGTGCAGCCAGCTCAATCCGCATCTGACCCTCCCGGATGGGGAGATCACCCTCAAAAAGAACTGCCGGGTCGTTGGCAGGCGCATTGCCGGTGGCGCGCGCCAGCCAGGCAGTGGCGTGCAGCGAGCTGCCGAAGCCCGGCGCGGTGTCAAAACCGGAGACGAGGAGCTCGACCGGCCCGCGGCCGCCCCCGCACAGGATGCGCACCTGGCTGCGCGGGCGGTCGTAGGCCGCTAGCCCCTGTAGCCCTTCCGCCCTGGGATTGGGCGGGTCGACGCGCAGTGTTTCACCGCTCAGCCCACCGTACCATTGATACAGCCACCAGGCCCCGGTGGCTATGTTGTAATTGTCGCGCGTCACCAGGTTGTTGAGCGAGCCGGCGTCCGTCCAGTAGGCCAGGCAGGCATCCACCTTGCTGTTTTCAAAACGCGCGATCCACTGCACCAGCCGGCCCGGCACACCCAGGTCGCCGTTGATGCGGCAGTATTCGTTGATGCAGATCTCCCGGGGCGGGATGCCCAGAGCGCGTTCGCTGGCGCGGTAGTCGGCGTAACGCTCGTCCCAGCCGGCGAAAAAGTCGTCCCCCAACTCGTGCCATGAAATCACATCCGGCAGGCAGTCGTGCTCCCGGGCGAATGCCAGAAACTCCCGGTAAAAGCTGGAGTCGTAGCGCGCGAAATTGGGGCCGACGATACGCGCCGCGGGATAGACGGCTGTAATCGTGCGGGATATCGCCCGAAAATCATCCAGCAGGGCCTGCCGCCGGTCGTCTTTGTTGTACCAGATCTGGTCGGGTTCGTTTAAAGGGACAAATGAAAACAAATCGCGGTTCGGGCTGTCTTTGGCTTCCTGGGTGATACGCGCCACCCGGGCCAGGTAATCCTCCAGCCCCAGCTGCTCGTAAGGCCAGTTGGTGTAATCGTCCTGCAGGTAGATCTGGATTTCGCGTCCCCCGGCCGATTGGTAAGTGTGCGCCACATCCAGCGCGTCCCCGTTGGGGTGCTGGGCGCCGCCCTGCGGCTTTTGCGCGGCGACCTGAGGTTTTAAAGGGGCCAGCATGTTGGCGCTGGGGATACCGTCGTTGCCCAGACCGTAGAGGAAACCGGTCGCGCCGTGTTTGACTGCCCCGCCGCGGGCCGCCAGATCGACCCTCAATTTTTGGCTGTGTTCACTGTCCGTCACCTTTCGACTCCTTTGAAAAAATTACTTCTTTACGACCGGCAGCCAGAACTCGCAGCAAACTTCCGGCCCATCTTGCCCTGGGGGATAGACTTCCATCTCCGGTGCCATGGCATGCGTATAGTCGGAACCCGGCAGCCATTGGGTGAAGGCATAGATTTCAGATTCAACCAGCGCTTCGGGCATTTTTCCGCGGCACTCGAAGACGGCCCACAGCCCGGCGGGCATCTGGTACACCTCCAGGCTGTTTTCAGGCGCATCCTGCGGTTCTTCGATGGCGATCATGTAGAAGAATTCTCTGCAGGCCGGGTCGTTTTCCACCCGCGAAATCCCCAGGGTTACTCCACCAGTCTGCATGCCGGGTTGGAACCCGCCCAGGGATTCAAACTGCGTGAACAGCCCGGCGCTGGCGCACTGGTCCCAGAAGCGGCCGAAAAGTGCGTTATCCTGCCCCGAGATCCAGGTCTTTTGACCCACGACCTTAAATGAAGGGCGTTCTACCAGGCGGTACTGAGCCATTATTTTTCTCCGTTTGCAGGGAATTTAAAATTAGTACTATTTTTAACACGCCTCATCCCCCTTGACAGGGTTCAACCAGGGTTTATAATATGACCGGTCAGTCATATGACTGACCGGTCATATTGTTTTGAGGTGTGTGATGCCCTACCCGACATTCTTCAACCTGCCGGAGGAAAAACGGCAAAAAATTCTCGACTGCGCGATCGATGAGTTCGCCGGCCATGATTATGACAGCGCTTCGATCTCGCGCATCGTGGCCCGCGCCGGGATTGCCAAAGGCAGCCTGTACCAGTATTTTCAGGATAAGAGCGATCTCCACCGCTACCTGCTTGGGCTGGTGACCAAACAAAAAGCCGAGATGATGGCCGGCATCCGCGCGCTCGAACCTGCGGGAAAGTTCTTCGATACCCTGCGCCGGCTGTTCGGCGAGATGGCCAGATTCGAGATCTTCTATCCGCGCCTGGCAAAAATTGGTTATCGGGCTCTGTACGGGAAATCCCCGCTGCCGGAAGACCTGGTCACCCAATCCCGGCTGGCGACCGTGCAGTATTTTCAGGCACTGATCGAGCAGGGCAAGCAGCAGGGTGAGATCCGCCTTGAGGTCGATTCCGAGGCCGCGGCGTTTATCTTCACCGCGGCGTTGAGCGAGCTGAGCAGCTACCTGGCGGCCCGGTCCGGGATCGACCCGCTGCGAGCCCCTCAGGATGGCCACAGTCCTTTACAAATGCAAGAAGTGAAAAAAATCTTCGAGCAAATCGTCTCCATTTTGCAGTTTGGGATGGCAAAACAGCCAGACCCGCAAGGATAAAGGTCCCCTTATGCCGTACAATCTCACCCAAAAGACGATCATCATCACCGGGGCCAACTCGGGGATTGGCAAAGCAGCCGCGGTCCAGCTCGCGCAGTGCGGGGCGACGGTGGTTCTGGCCTGTCGTTCGGCCGAGCGCGGCGCCCGCGCGCTAGCAGAGGTGCGCGAGGCGGCCCACAGCCAGGACGTAGAACTGATCCCGGTGGATATGGCCTCACAGGCTTCGATCCGCCAGTTCGCGGGCGCTTTTTTAGAGCGCCACCCGCGCCTGGACGTGCTGATTCACAATGCAGCCAATTTTGACCACACCCTGAAACAGCCCACGCTCACCGCTGATGGGGTGGAGACGATCTTTGCCACCAATCACATCGGCATATTTCTGATGACCCACCTGCTGCTTGACACGCTTAAAGCCAGCGCCCCCAGCCGCATCATCACCGTGGCCTCGAAGGGCCTGGTCACCTACCCCTTCCTGGATATTGAGTTTGATAATTTAAATGGGGAACACAAATTCAGCACCCAGCACGCGTATTATCATTCCAAACAGGCCCAGGTGATGTTTACCTACGACCTGGCCCAGCGCCTGCGGGGCAGCGGGGTGACGGTCAACTGTGTGCGCGTGACCAACGTGGCGATACCGGATGAGCGCCTGACCCACCTGCCGAGGTGGGTGCGCCAGGTCTATAAGCTCAAGCGCGGGATGTCGATCACCCCCGAGCGCCAGGCGCAGACCTACGTTTACCTGGCTGCCGACCCGGCGGTACAGGAGGTAACCGGCGGGTATTGGGACGAAAATAACCGCCAGGTGCGTTCGAACGTGAAATCCTACGATCAGGAAACGTGGAAGAAGTTATGGGGTGTGAGCGCGCGTCTGGCCGGGGTTTAGTGCAGCAGGGAGGCGAAGTAAATTGCCGCTCCGGCATGTACGAAGGCCAGCGCGAATAGGGTCAGGCCGATGGGAATGTGGATGGCGTGCCACAGGGCTAGCGTCCGCCGGGCGTTGACCAGGTTGGCGGCCTGCCGCCGTAAGCGGTCGCGCTGGCGAGTCAGGTCACGCAGCTCCGCGGTGACCAGGGTTTGGCCGCTGACCAGTTGGATCTGTTGTTCAAATAGCGCCACCTGGGATTCGATTTCGCCGAGGCTGAGTTCAACCCCGTTAGCAGTGCGCGGTACGGCAGTGTAAATATAGCGCCCGATGAACCCGCTGGCGACGATCACCCCGGTCAGCAGCATGACCACGCCTGCCAGACCGTTAAATTTCCACGAGGAATGCAGCAGCACCAGGTAAGGCCCGACGAGACCGGTGAAAATATGAAATTCGAGCCAGCGCGCCATTTTTCCCCAGCGGTAACTCCGCCAGCGTTTGCGCAGTGAATACAGGATCTCGGTCATCAGCATCAACACGAAACCGAGGATGCCCATACCGTGCCCGTATACTCCGCTGGCAGCGGGAACTCCCCGGGTCACGGCGAGCATCAGAAAATAGACGATGGTGATAAAGACGATTGCTACCAGGGCGAAAAGCAGCTCGCGGGAACGATCAAGCATGGATCCCCTTTCGGAATCAAAGCGGGAAATAAATGAGGGGTTACCCCGTGCTTATACTACCACTTTTTGAAATAATTGGATAACTTTTGTCAGATCAGCGTCAGGCGCCAGCAGCGCCGGGCGGATGGATGAAATATCCACCTCGTTTTCGATCAGGTGCTGTAACGGTCGTGAAAGAGTTTGGTCGCCCATCACCAATGCGCCGCGCAGCGTCTTTTCTGCCACGTACAAACGCAGGCGGTTGTTCCCAGAACTGTTTTGCGCTACCATCGCTTCGGTAACCTGGCGCCAGACCTCGCTGTCGCCGCGCATGATGCCGTTCGTGTCCCGGTCAAGTTCCTTTTTTTCCTGTCCCACCTGGCCGATAATCGTGGTGATGATTCCTGCCAGACGGGTGACGTTATAAGGCGAGATGCGCTGGTATGCCTGGTTGCCTCCCGCCATATTCCCCCCGGCCACCCGGCCTTGCAGGCGAGCGGGATACCACAGGCTTTCCAACACCCCTTTTCCGGTTTCAGGGTCGATGAGTTCCGCCGCATCCCCGGCGGCAAAGATGTCTGGCTGGTTGGTTTGCAGGTATTCGTCGACCTGGATGCCGCGTTTGACGGTTATTTCGCTGCTGCGCGCTAATTCGAGGCGCGGGCGGATGCCAACGGCAAAGGCTGCCATCCGGCCTTTGATTTTTTGTCCATCCTGGGTTAATACCCCTTCGACAGCGTTGTGCCGCCCGTAGACTTCGCTGACCTCCACTTTGGTGTGGAGCATGACGCCATCTTCTCTGAGCTTTTCCTGGACCATATGCGATTCGTATTCGTCCAGAATACTGCTCCAATAGCGTTCACCGCGCAGCAGGTAGTGGACGCGCATTTTCCTGGCAGCCAGCCCTTCGACCAACTCCAAGGCGGTGATTCCGCCGCCCACTACCACCACTTCCTTGCCGCGCTGAGCCCGGCGCAGGATGCGATGGATATCCTCGAAGTTATCCAGTTTCACCACCCCCTCCAGGTGAATGCCGGGCAGGTCAGGAATGATCGCGGTGGCGCCGGTAGCCAGCAGCAGGCGGTCATAATCTACCGTGCGCCCATCTTTAAGATGCAGCCGATGCGCCAGCGGCTCGATGCGTTCCACATGGGCGGTGATCCATTCGACGCCCAAACCTTTGATCATTTCTGGCTGGTAAGGGTATAACTGGCCCTCATCAACCTCGTTCGCCAGCAAATATGCCAGCCCAGGCCGCGAATAATAGCCGAACCGGTCGCCGGTTATCAAAATCACCTTGCCTGTGGGATCCTGCTCGCGCAAGGCTTCTACCGCGGATATACCGGCTGCGCCGCTGCCGATAATCACATACCGGCGCATCATTCCTCACCTTTCAGGCGGTTTAATGCGACCTGCTCGAAGCGCAGCACCCCGCGAGGGCAGCGCAGCACGCATTCGCCGCAGGTCAGGCAGCGGCTGTCGTGCACGGGTTGGCCGTGGGAGGCATGCATGCGCACGTCAATCCCGGCGGGGCAGTTATACGAGCAGATACCGCACTGTACACAGCGGCTTGCCTCGGGTACTACCTGGCTTCCGGCCAGGCGTTCTTGCTGCTTGTCAACAGCAGAGGGACGAAGAAGAAGTGTCAAAAAATTTGCCATAAGATTACCATTGCTTTACTCAAGTTTCAGGATGAGAGCTACGAAGATACCACTCATGGGCGTCTTATCCTCCCCTGCCGTTGGCGTGACAATCCAGGCAGCGGGTAGCGTAATTGGTTATATTTTTATGCTTGCTGTCCATCTGCGTCCGGTTGTGGCATTTGAAGCAGTCATAGGGGCCGCTGCCGCCGTTGGTATGGCAGGCCGAGCATACGTTGTTCGCTCCACCATGGCTCGTCGGGAAGGTGTGTTTAAACGTCGCCGGCTGCCAGGCACTGGTGGTGTGGCACTGCGAGCACTGGCCGGCAAAGTGGCCGGCCGGGGCAGTGTGGCACGAGGAGCAGTTCGTTGCGCCAGCCGCGGCATGGTTGAACGACACCTGCGACCAGGCGCTGGTATTGTGGCACAGCGAGCATTGGCCCGAATAATGATTGGCCGGTTTGTTCTTGGTGTGGCACGAGGCGCAGTCGGTAGCACCTACAGCGGCATGGTTGAACGTATACTGCGACCAGGCGGCAGTATTGTGGCAAAGCGAGCATTGGCCAGAATAATGGTTGGCCGGCTTGTCCTTGGTGTGGCAGGACTGGCAGTCGGTAGCGCCCTGGGCGGCGTGATTGAAGGTTGCGCCGGTCCAGGCGGTAGTATTGTGGCACTGCGAGCACTGTCCGGAGAAGTGGTTGGCCGGCTTGACATTGTTGTGGCACGAGGCGCAATCGGTAGCGCCCTGGGCGGCGTGGTTGAAGGTCGCGCCGGTCCAGGCGGTCGTACTGTGGCACTGCGAGCATTGGCCGGAGAAGTGATTGGCCGGTTTATCTTTGGTGTGGCACGAGACACAGTCGGTAGCGCCCTGGGCGGCGTGGTTGAACGAAGCGCCGGTCCAGACGTTGGTATTGTGGCACTGTGAGCACTGCCCTGAGAAGTGGTTGGCAGGTTTATCCTTGGTATGGCACGAGGTGCAGTTGGTAGCGCCCTGGGCGGCGTGATTGAAGGTTGCGCCGGTCCAGGCGGTGGTACTGTGGCACTGCGAGCACTGGCCTGAGAAGTGGTTGGCCGGTTTGTCTTTGGTATGGCATGAGGCGCAGTCAGTAGCGCCAGCGGCGGCGTGGTTGAAGGTCGCGCCGGCCCATTGGCTGGTACTGTGGCACTGCGAGCATTGGCCGGAGAAGTGATTGGCCGGTTTATCTTTGGTGTGGCACGAGACACAGTCGGTGGCTTTCGCGGCCGCGTGGTTGAACGTCGCGCCGGTCCATTGACTGGTACTGTGGCACTGCGAGCACTGGCCTGAGAAGTGGTTGGCCGGTTTATCTTTGGTGTGGCACGAGACACAGTCGGTGGCTTTCGCCGTGGCATGGTTGAAAGTGCTCTGTTTCCAATCGACGGTATTATGGCACGATGAGCACTGTCCAGACCAGTGGTTGGCCGGTTTGTCCTTGGTGTGGCAGGAAGCACAGTCGGTGGCATTTACTGCGGCGTGGTTGAAAGCGCCCTTCCAATTGGTCGTATTATGGCATTGCGAGCACTGTCCGGAGAAGTGATTGGCCGGCTTATCTTTGGTGTGGCATGAGGCGCAGTCTGTCGCGCCAGCGGCCGCATGGTTGAAAGTTGCGCCGGTCCAGGTGCTGGTACTGTGGCACGCCGAGCATTGGCCGGAGAAATGATTGGCCGGTTTATCCTTGGTGTGGCATGAGGCACAGTTTGTAGCATTCGCCGCGGCATGATTAAAGGTGGCCGGTTTCCAGGCGGTGGTGGTGTGGCACTGCGAACATTGTCCCGACCAGTGGTTGGCCGGTTTGTCTTTGGTGTGACATGAGGCGCAGTCCGTGGCGTTCAACGCCGCGTGGTTAAAGGTGGCGGGCTTCCAGACAGTTGTCGAATGGCATAACGAACACTGCCCTGCCCAGTGATTGGCGGGTTTATCGGCCTGGTGGCAGGTAGTGCAGTTGGCCGCGATGGCCAACGTGTGGTCAAATTTGGCGGGTTTCCAGGCATCGGTCGTATGGCACTGGCTGCATTCGCCTGGGAAGTGATTGGCCGGCGTCACACTGCTGTGGCAGGCCGTGCAGGTGGTGGGCGTGCCGGCGAACTGGCCGTTGGAGTGGCAGGCCGTGCAGACAATGGTGGCGTGTTTCCCGGTCAGCGGGAAGAAAGAATGTTCCGCTCCCTGGGAACCACTCTGAAATGTAACGATGTGCGGGTCGACGGTCTGGGCCTGGGTGGGGTCTCCACTGGTGTCCGCTGCGGTTTGGGTGGACGATTGTGCGGATAAGCCGATGACCGGCTGCCCGCTTGAATCGGTTAATAAGGCACTCAGCGGCCTGCCAAGATCGGCCAGGTTTTGCAACACATTTGCCAACCGGGTGATCCGTGCCTGGTAAGAGTCAGTTTGAGTTCCACCTGCCTGTAACAGGCTGCCCAGCTTATCCACCGCTTTGGCAAAAACTGCCATGGCGCGCGAGCGCAGGTCGGCGGCATGCGAATCGGGGGCGTCCACCAGGGCCTGCATGAGCTGGTCATAGGCCAGGTCGAATTCTTGGAGGGCCTTCATACCATCGCCTGAATTTCCCAGATCGGCCGTGCGCCGTTGGAAAATATCCAGCAGGGTCTCGGCTTTTGCATTTTGATCAGGGGTCAGGGTGACCATGACCTGTTCGGCTTGATATTGAAGAGAATAAAGCGTGTCTCCAGGATGAAATGGCGCCAGCTCAGCCAGGGCCAACCCGGCGGTCAGACTGAGCATCAGTACCATCAAAATGGGTAATACGATCCAAAACACGATTTTTCGCATGAGCATTCTCCTCGGATGGCCTTATTGTTTCTTTACTTTGCCGTCCAAATGGCAGTGAAGGCAGTCGGCCAGTTGGTCGGGCGGTAAATTAAGGCTGGCATGGCTTTGTGCGATCTTATCGGGAGCGTGTTCGTGACACGCTTCGCAAGGATATTCGCTGTAGGTTGAAGGATGGCAGGTCTTGCAGGCAACTTCACTTCCGTTGCCGCCGTGGTCCAGCGGGAAAGTATGTTCCCGCAGAGGCGCCGGGCGCCAGGCCTGGTCGGTATGACAGTATTCGCAGCGCGTGCCAAAGAACCCGGCATGGATCGCCGGTTCTTCATGGCAGGCAACGCATTTTGCATCCGTGCCGCGGAATTGATTGTTTTTATGGCAGTCTGCACATTGTAAATTGGCATGTTTTCCGTCCAGCGGAAAGACCACCATGTGGTCGAAGCCGTGCAGGCGGTCGACCCCATCGTGGCAAACCAGGCACTGCGTGCCATATTGCTGGACGTGTTTATCCATAAAAGTCTTATCGTGATCGCCATGGCAGTTCAGACAGGGCTGTGGGTCAAACGTCAGTTTTTGGTTGGTATGGCAGGCTGTGCACAGCATGGGCGCCTGGTTGTAATCAACAGTATGGACGTCAAGGGTAAATTTGGCGAAACGGTGGTCGAAAGCCACGTCGTTAATCTTGGCCGGGCGCCAATCGAAAGCCGTGTGGCAGGCCGCGCAGTCGGTGCCGAACATTCCGGCGTGGCTTTGCGGTTCGCTGTGACAGGAAACGCAGTCCGTTTTTGCGCTGGCAAAAGTTGTATCGGCGCTGTGGCATTGTTTACACTCCAGGGTGCCATGTTTGCCGGTCAGCGGGAAACTGGTGAGTGAATGATCAAATGAAGCCAGAGCGGCCTGTGAGGGATCAAAATCTCGGCCTTTGTGGTCCTGGTGGCAGGAGGCGCAGGCGCGCGGCTGGGCCAGCCGCGCGTGCAGTCCATCGCCCTGCGCCAGCTGGGTACTGATGTCTTTATGGCAGTCCAGGCATTGGGTCGCCTGGTCTGCCTGGAAGGGGTCATGGCAAAAACGGCATTGGGATTCGAATTCTGCATGGGAGTGAAAACCTCCCAGCTCGACCCCAACTGCCTGTTTTGCACTGACCTGGCCCGGGTTAAATACCAAGCCGCCTCCAAACCATAAAGCGCCTCCAAGAATTAAAAAGAACCAACAATGTTAGCGCAACGCTTGCCGGTGAAAACAGCGGCGAATTGCGCTGCGGATGATTATCCAATCAATGATCTCCCTCTCTGT
>CAVUNY010000024.1:0-83448 GCA_963743005.1 uncultured Chloroflexia bacterium
TCGAATTAATATTCGGACAGGTTCTCAATGCAGCAGTTCTTCCAGCGAGTGAGCGCCGCGGTCTTTTTGCCTGGCCAGGCTGAATTCCATTTCCAACCCGCGGCGGACGATCTCTTCCGGGCGGCGCGCCAACCCCTGATCCACCCAGCGCGCCGCGCCATCATACTGCCCGGTCCGGCGGCAAAGATCCGCCAGCACCAGCTCTTCCACGCCGGGTTCTTCGAAGCCGGTGATATGCCCCAAACGGGCGCGCTGGCGGGCAAAACGATCCAGCACCAGCCGGCGGCACTCTACGGCGGCTTTTGGCTTTTCGGCGTCATCGCAGATCCAGGCGGCGTGCATTGCCGCCCACCCGGCCCCGCCAAATTCTTCGTTGGCTTCCTGGATCAAAGCCCAGGCCAGGAATTGGCGCGCTTTTTCAGGCATGCTTCGCCGGAGCAGCACCTTTTGATAGGCCGGCGAATGCACGGTCTGGTCGGCAAGGGGGTATTCCAGGGATATATCCGTGGCGCAGTAGCCGCAATTAGGGCAGCGCTGCACCCAGAAAACGATGCTCGAACGCATTTGTTCGGAAGGCCGCGAATCCAGATCGGGCAGCCCATCTGAGGTGGGCACCCGGCCGATGCGCTGCTCGCTGGGCGTGCCGCACAGGCTGCATTCGGTCTCGATCGGGACAAATGTGGTCATCTACCTCTCCCCAATTGGGATTTTCTATAGTATACCTGAAATACCTTCAAGCGTTTTTCTAGCTCAATATCCTTATTTGTTGCACAACCGGCACGAATATCGCCCATGGCCCAATCGACCGCCTCGATCAGCATATCGCGAACATTTGCCTCGCTACGCCATCCTAACTACCGCTTATGGTTTATCGGACAGCTGCTCTCGCTGGTTGGGACCTGGATGCAGAATACCGCCCAGGGATACCTGATCTACGAACTGACCGGCTCCGCTTTATACCTGGGGTTGGTGAGCTTTGCCGCCGGGGTACCCACCTGGCTGTTTACGCTGTACGGCGGGATAATCGCCGACCGCATCCCCCGCCGCAATCTGCTGCTGGTCACGCAGACATCTGCCATGCTGCTGGCCTTTATCCTGGCGATTCTGGTGCTTACCGGGACCGTCCGGCCCTGGATGATCCTGATCCTGGCTTTCTTGCTGGGAACGGTGAATGCCTTTGAGGCCCCGGTGCGGATTTCATTCGTCCGCGAGCTGGTCTCCGACCGTGAGGATATGCCCAATGCCATTGCGCTGAACGCCACCCTGTTTAATGCCGCCGCCACGATTGGTCCGGCGGTGGGCGGTTTGACCTACGCCGCCGTGGGGCCGGGGTTGTGTTTCATCCTCAACGGAATATCCTTCACCGCGGTGCTGATCGCCCTGGGATTGATGCGCATCACGGTTATGCCCGCGCCACCGCGGCTTCTATCGGCGGTATCCCAACTCAAGGAAGGATTTGAATACGTCAGGAGCAAACCGACGATCCTCTACCTGATGGTCGGTTCGGCCTTTTTGAGCATCTTTGGGTTTGGGTTGTTTGCCCTGATGCCCGCCTGGGCCAAGGATACATTGGGAGGCGACGCCACCACCAATGGCCTGCTCAATTCCGCCCGCGGATTGGGCTCGATGATGGGCGCGCTGCTCATCGCCACCCTCAGCCATATGAAAAGACGTGGAAAAATGTGGGCGATCGGCAGCTACGCGATGCCGGTATTTATCCTGCTGTTTGCGATGATGCGCTTGCTGCCGCTGTCTTTATTGATGCTGCTCGGTTTTGGTCTGAACCTGATGATGATCGCCAATATCAATAATGCCCTGATCCAGATGGAAGTGCCGGATGAACTGCGCGGGCGGGTGATGAGCATTTATACCCTGGTGTTTCAAGGTGGTTTCCCCATCGGCTCACTGCTGGCAGGGGCTGCCGCCACGCAGATCGGCGCACCGGCCACGGTGGGGATTTCGGCCGTACTGCTGTTCGGATTTGCCGTTTTCACCACATTTCGCCGGCCCGAAATCGGCCTTATGGAGTAGAGACTTAACGTGGTTGATGTCTCGCTTCGCGAGACATCAACCACAAAAAAGGTATTGGAGAAAGCCCTAAAACGTCATCAGGTTGGGGAAGAAGGTCGCCACAATCAGAATGATAGCCAGCACGCTCAAGACTACCGCTGTCACCCAGCAGATAATGTTGTAGACCCGCCCGTTGACAAACTTGCCCATCAAGCGCCGGTCGTTGATCACCTTGAGCATTGTAATCAGGATCACCGGCAGCAGCACCCCGTTCATTGTCTGGCTGACCAGCATGGCCTGGATGAGCGATGGAATGGGCAGCAGGATGATCAAGGCCCCTAGCACAATCAGCGCGGTGTAAATCCCAAAGAAAATTGGCGCGTCATTCAATTTAAGGCTGATACTGTTTTCCCAACCGAAGGCCTCGCACACCGTATACGCCGTCGACAGCGGCAGGATGCCGGCAGAAAAGAGAGAGGCATTCAGCAGCCCCAGGGCAAACAGCGTCGATGCAAACTGTCCTGCCAGCGGACGGAGCGCGACCGCGGCGTCGCTTGCCGAAACGATCGTCGTGCCTTCCTGGAAAAGCGTGGCGGCGCAGGCGATCATGATAAACGCCGCCACCAACACGGCAAAGAGCGACCCTAGGACGACATCCACCACCTCATAGGCGTACTCGGCTGGTTTCAAGCCCTTGTCTACGATCGAAGACTGCTGGTAAAACTGCATCCAGGGAGCGATGGTCGTACCGATAATGGTCACAAAGATCGTCACGAACTGGGTGTCCAGATGGAAGGTGGGGGTGACGAACGAAGTCAGCACCTCAGTCCAGGCCGGTCGGGCCAGATAGCCGGAAATCACATACGCCAGGTAGATGGCGCTGGCCACCAGAAAGATGCGCTCTACCGTGCGGTAGCTGCCTTTCACGATCAGCAGCCACACTCCCACGGCTGCCACCGGGACCGAGATGAACTTGGAGACGCCAAAAATTTCCATGGAAGCGGCCACGCCGGCAAATTCGCTGACCGTATTCGCCAGGTTGACAAATACCAGCACCCCGAGAATCAGGGCCGTGACCCGCACGCCGAGCATTTCACGGATTAGATCGGCCAAGCCTTTCCCGGTGATCACGCCCAGGCGGGCTGACATTTCCTGGACGATGATCAGCGCCAGGGCCACCAGCGGCATCATCCACAACAAAGTGTAGCCATAATGAGCGCCGGCGACCGAGTAGGTGGTGATCCCGCCGGCATCGTTATCGACGTTAGCGGTAATGATCCCCGGGCCGACCACTGCCAATAACAATAGAATACGCGTACGGAAGGGACGGATGCGCTGCCAGAAGGCTCTCATGGCTCACCTGTGTTAGTGGTACATGCGCGGCAGGCGCTTCTTCCACGCCGTCGGGATCATCTTGTCCAGGGCATCGTCCGCGGTGACAATGCCGTGGATCACATTATCACCATCGACCACCGGCACCGCCAGCAGGTTATATTTCGATACCAGCTGAGCGCAGGCATCCTGGCTGTCTAACAGGCTGACGGTGATCACCCGGTCCTGCATGAACTCATGGATTTTCTTTTGGGGAGAGATCAACACCAGGTCGCGCAGCGAGAGAACCCCCAGCAAATGTCCGGGCTCATCGACAACATACAAATAATAGATTGTTTCCGCTTCATGCGCTGTATGGCGCAGGTGATCCAGGGTGTGGGCGGCGGACCAATCGGCCCGCACGGAGATGAATTCGGTGTTCATGATGCCGCCAGCCGATTCCTCGGGATAGGTCAGCAGTTCGCGCACATCCTCAGCCTCTTCATCTTCCATCAATTCCAGCAGTTCATGGGAACGGTCTTCCGGCAGTTCAGCCAGCAGATCGGCCGCTTCATCCGGCGCCATTTCTTCGAGGACGTCGGCCACCTTCTCGTTGGTCATTTCTTCGATCAGGCTGGCCTGAAATTCCGGCTCCACCTCTTCGAGGGCGTCCGCCACGACTTTGACATCCAGGTTATCCAGGAATTCGCGGCTCTCGGCCCGGTTGAGGTCGCTGATAATTTCCGCCAGGTCGGCCGGGTGCAGTTCCGCCAGCTTATCGCCGGTTACTTTAAGGCGAATGGGCTGGTCCTTTCCTAAAAGCTCCACATCGTCCCAGGAAATGATCCCGGAACCCTGGGAAGTGCCGGTACGCGAAACGGAGCGGCGGGCGAGGGCGCCTAACCCCATGCGGCGCAAAAGACCCGCCCCACCGATGTCCACATTGGAAACAAATATGGTGCCATTCACCCGGGTGAGCTCCAGGTCGTTTACCCGCACGACGCGCACCCCGTTCATATCGATAATCTGTTTGTCCAGCACATCGCGGATCAACCACAGGTCATCTTCGGTAATTTGATGGGGCCGCAGGCTCTCCAAGCGAACTTTAAGCGGGATGCCAGGGGCAATCAAAACCGCCACATCCTCGATGGAGATAATCCGGTCAGCACTGCGTTCTTTCACCACAATCGCAGTAATCTGGGGATGGGTGTTCTTGACCACCATCACCGCCAGCAAATCTTTGAGGGTACCTACGCGCTCGCCGTCAACATCCGTGACGATTTTGCCAATTAATTCACTCACGAAAGCCATAGTTTCACCTCCAGACACACACAAACGCCCAGAAAGTTACTGGGCGTTTGTTCATTTGTGCTCAAGTTCACGATGATTTTAGCACTCTGGAGTGAAAAAATCCAGCCCATTAATGGAATTGTAAGGAAAAATATCAGCCTTCCAGCGGCCTGCGCCTGCCTCCGGAAGGCTGATCGCTTAACTGGAATTCCGGCCGGTCAGGAACGCCGCGGGCCGCGTCCTTCGCCAGGATCGCCGCGCCGCGCACCGCCGCCGAAACTACTATCGCGCCGCGATCGTTCTTCCCGTGGGCGAGCTTCGTTTACCTTGAGCGGACGGCCATTCAGTTCACTGCCATTCATTCCATTAATCGCTGCCTGACCTTCGGCGGCATTGGGCATTTCCACGAACGCGAACCCACGGGACTGACCGGTTGCTGAATCCTTGATGATCGCCACAGACGAGACCTGACCATACGCTGAAAACGCCTGGCTTAGCTCCTCCTCACTGGCCTTATACGAGAGGTTTCCTACGTAAATATTCATGGAGATCCTTTCAACATAAGAACGGAACCGACACCCACTCAGGCCAGATGCAGACGACATCGGCGATCAGGAGATCAGGCACAGGATTAAAATAACCTCCTGGCAAATACAGAGAGGGCAAATAAATTATATAGCGGAATCCTCAAAAATGATCAAGGGAAAAATGTATGTTTTTATGAAGGCTTGACGAGGACATTGAGAAGAGATACAATAAAAACATACCGACCGGTCGGTTTTATTTATGGAGGCAGCATGCAGCAGCGCAGTGAAGAAACCCGAGCCCACATTTTACAGGCCGCGATCACGCTCTTCGCAAAAAATGGATATGACGCCAGCAGCGTGGCCGAGATCTGCCAGGCGGCCGGCGTCAGCAAAGGCGCCTTCTACCATCACTTTGCCAGCAAACAGGCCGTCTTTCAATCCCTGCTGGAAGGCTGGCTGGCCGGCCTCAACCTGCAGATGGATGCCCTGCTCAACAACGCCCCGGACGTGCCGGCGGGGTTTATGCGCCTGGTGAGTATGGCCAGCCCGATTTTCCGCGACGCGCAGGGACAGTTCCCCATGTTCCTTGAATTTTGGACGCAGTCCAGCCGCGATCCGCTCCTATGGGCGACAGCCATCGCCCCCTACCGTCATTTTTTACAGCTGTTTACCGACGCACTGGCGAAAGGCATCCAACAAGGCTCTATCCGTCCGGTGGACCCCAAAATGACCGCCCAGGCGCTGCTGGCCCTGGCAATGGGGGTAGTTCTACAGCAAGTTATGGACCCCCAGGAAACCGCCGGGGATGGCGTGGCCGAATTGGGGATTCGTTTGTTATTCGAGGGTCTACAGCCCTCCCAGGAGAAGAATACATGATTCTTGTTACCGGGGCCGCCGGGCATGTCGGCAACGTATTGGTTCGTGAGCTGATTGAGCGCGGGAAAAGCGTGCGCGCATTGGTCCTGCCGGGGGAAGACCGCTCCGCCCTGGATGGGCTGCCGGTCGAAATCGTGGAAGGCGACGTACTCAAACCAGAGACGCTGCGCGCGGCTTTTGCCGGGGTAGAAATTGTATACCACCTGGCGGGGATCATCGCCATCCTGCCCGGGCAGGAGCTTTTGATGCGCCGGGTGAACATCGAAGGCACGCGCAACATTCTCGCCGCCGCGCTCCAGTCCGGCGTCCGGCGCATGGTGTATACCAGCTCTATTCATGCCCTGCAGCGCCCGCCGCAGGGGGTGGTGATCGACGAGTCGCTGCATTTTGACGTCAGCAACCCGGCCGGGGAGTACGACCGCAGCAAAGCCGCCGCTTCGCTGGAAGTGACCAAGGCCGTGGCCGAGTACGGATTGGATGCGGTGATCGTGTGCCCGACCGGAGTGGTGGGTCCGTTCGATTTCCGCCAGTCCGAGATGGGCGAGTTAATCCGCGGCTGGATGGCGAACAAGGTGAGTGTCACGGTGGATGGTTTCTTCGATTTCGTGGACGTGCGCGACGTGGCCCGAGGGCACATCCTGGCCTGCGAGAACGGCCGGCGCGGCGCGACCTATATCCTGGGCGGGGAACGCGTGTCCCTGGAATGGATGTGGCGCATCGTCAGCCAGGTCACCGGACTGCGCGCCAGTTCGATCAAAATCCCCATGCCCCTGGCGATCATCGGCAGCTGGTTTGCCCCATGGTACTACCGCCTGGCGCGCAGCACGCCGCGCTTCACGCGCTACGCCCTGGAAACCGTGCAAAGCAATTCCCATATCAGCATCGCGAGGGCCCAGCGTGAACTGGGGTACCAACCCCGCTCGCTGGCCACCTCCCTGGGCGACACGGTGCGCTGGTGGCTGGAGCGCGGGCGGGTGCTGGCCCCGGTGCTCGTCCCGCCGGATTTGCAGCTAGTGATGAAACCCGGCCTGGCGATCGTCAGCGGGGCCTCCAGCGGGATCGGCGCCGCAACCGCGCGCGCACTTGCAGCCCACGGTTGGCGCCTGGTGCTGGCTGCCCGGCGCGCGGGTCGGCTGGAGCAGCTGGCCGGCGAAATCAACGCCGCCGGCGGCCAGGCAGAAATTTTCCCGGTCGACCTGGCAGACCCTGCTGGGCGCGAGGCGCTGTTCGCGGCTCACCCCCAGGCAGACCTGTTAGTCAATAACGCCGGGCTGGGCTGGTACGGCTACGTCGAAAAAATGAGCTGGAATGTGGCCCAGGAGATGATCGCGGTCAACATGGCGGCCTGCGTGCAGCTCTGCCAGCTCTACCTGCCCGGCATGCGCGCCCGGCGCCGCGGGCACATCATTAATGTCGGCTCGATCGTAGGTGCCATGCCAAACCAGGGCGTGGCGCTGTACAGCGCCAGCAAGGCCTTTCTGGATACCTTTACCACGGCGGTGTACCGCGAGCTGCGCGGCAGCGGGGTGGAAATCAGCGTCGTGCGCCCCGGCCCGGTGCAGTCGGAATTCTTTGAGCGCGCCCGCGGGCGCGAACAGGGCGGCTCGATCCCGGCCGAGCGCTTTGCCATACCCGCCGAAGCCGTCGCAAACTGCATTCTCGGGCTGCTGGACCACCCGCGCCAGGTGGCTTACGTGCCCTGGACTATGGCCTTTTCCCCCTTGCTGGAAGTGGGTTTCGGCTGGCTGATCGACCGCCTGGGCCCGCTGCTGTTGAAACGAGATTCTCTCGAAACCCCTACAGGAAAATAAAAATAGCCTTCTGCCAGGCGTGCTGGGCACCTTTTCCAAATATTTCCCTTGAGGAGGGCGCACTGCGCGCACCTACCCATTTCTCCACACCACGGACTCACTTTTTTTCGACCCCGTTCCGCTTCCTCAGCCAAAGAGGTGCGCAATGCGCACCCTACGGCTGATTGGCTGATTGCTGACAGGCTGAACCCTTTTTCACACCCCACTGAAAACGGATAAATCCAGCAGCGACATCAACCCGCCCCGGGGTTTAGACGCCTGCTGCAAGGCCTGGCGCGTGCTCTCGCGGTTGCAGTTCACCATTTTCAAGGCCCGCCGGGTGAGCTGGTCGGCGAGCGAGTTGTCCCGGCGCGGCTGCCACAACCAGCGTACATTGTGAAAGTGGCGGGCGATGCGCCGCGCGCGCTGGTACAGCGGCCGGGCCTGGGGCGAACTGACCCCCGCCAGCCCCAGCATCTGTTCGATGACCGAGCGCGCATCGCCGATCACTTCAACCGCTTCACGCTGCACGCCCATATCGCGCAGCGCCTGCAGCCCTTCGATCATCGCCAGGTATTCCGCAGAATTGGAACTGGCCAGTTCCGGTCGGGCAAAAGCCCCGTGTCCATGCGCCACCAGGCGCCCATCGCGGAAGATTACCCAGCCATAACACATCAGTCCGGTCACCTCGCGCGGGTCGTTATTGGGAGATATGGTGCGGAACAATCCATCAAAGCGCAGTGTAATCATCAGCTTCCTCCCTTATGGTTTAAAACAGCGACCGGCGATGAAAGAACATCGCCGGTCGATATTGAATAAAACCGTTTTTCGGATCCTGGTGGAACTGGACGTTGGCGTACCTTTAAACTCATCAACCTCGTTCCGCGGTGCAAGGATAATCCACAGGTTGCTTCAATCCTATTTTCGCAAAATCAGGTTAAAAAGTCAATTGATTCAGGCTAACATTTGGTTAACGTTTTTGCATAAAAACCCGGTGATACATCACAATGCTGCCGGTCACCGCCACGTTATAAGATACCTGGCGCACCGCTTCCAGGGCGATCACCGCGTTGCACTTTTCCATCACCCTGGCGGGCAGCCCATTATCTTCAGAGCCAAGCAGGTAAATGGCCTGTTCAGGATGCTCAAACTGGGCCAGCGGCGTCCCACCCATCTCGACCCCCACCAGTTGAGCGCCAAACGGACGGCTTTCGAGGAAATGGTCGAAATTTTCAAACCAACGCAGCGGGATCTCCCCGGGCGTATTGAAAGGATCGCTGGTCTGGCGGCGGTAAGGCCGCCCGATGGTGAATATTCCGGCCGCGCCTAACTGCTGGGCCGAACGCCACAGCGTGCCCACATTCAAGCCATTGCGCGGCTGGTAAATACCGATCTCAAAATATCCCATGCCTTAATCATACCCAAAAAAACTGCAAGGACGCAATTTAAACGGCACATCCCGGGTCAAAAACCCGGGATGGCCGGCTGCATTGCAGCAGCATGGAAAAAAGCCCCTGACCCTAGGGATAATTGCTTAAGAAGGCTTCAACTATCATGGGATCGTAATTCTTTCCCGAACAGCGAATTAATTCGGCGGTAGCCTCGGCATGGGTACAACGCGGGCGGTACACCCGGCCGTCGGTCATGGCACTGTAGGTATCCACCACAGCGATGATGCGCGCGCCCAATGGGATTTCCTCCCCGACCAGGCCGCGAGGGTATCCTTTACCATCAAAGCGTTCGTGGTGAGAGTGGATCAAACCGGCCACGTCGGCCAGGTTCGAGACGTTCATCACGATCTCAGCCCCTACCAGGGGATGCTTTTTCATGATGAACCACTCTTCTGAAGTCAACGGGCCCTCTTTTCTTAATATTTCATCCGCGATGCCGATTTTACCAATATCATGCAGGAGGGCCGCCCAGCGGATCGTTTCCAGACCGGTGGGTGCCATGCCCATTTTGGACGCGATTTTCTCGGCCAATTCCGTCATACGCTGTCCATGACCGGCAGTATGGGGATCGCGAGCTTCCAGGGCTTTGGCCAGGGCCAAAACCGTCTCGAGCTGGTTTTCGCGCAGCCTGCCGCTTAAACTCACCCGGTAAATAGCAGCGGCAGATTGTTCGGCCAGAAACGAAATCAAACGACTTTTTTCTTCCAGATGAGCCGGTTCCTGGCTGTCGTTTTCCTGGCCCAAAACCAACAAGCCGATCGCTTCGGTATTCAGGCGCATCGGAGCCAGGCACAACCCCCCGCGATTGGTCAACCCCAGGAGGTGTCGTTCCGCAGATGATAAAGAAGGGCTTCCCCGGCGAAAGAACAATGGGGCAGCGTTTAACGCCGCCCGTTGGTACAACTGCAAAGCAGGCGGAGAGGTCTGCTTTACAGCAGACGTTCCGCCCAACCGCCGGTCAAAACTGGCCGCGCAGGTCATGGTATGGTCGGGCTGCAAAACCATTACCCGGCTGTACGTGGCCTGTAAAATATCCACGGCTCCCTGGGCTATTTCGGCAGAAAGGTCTTCCAAAGTGGAAGCCACAGAAAGCTGCCTGCTAAATGCCAACAGTTCGTTAAGTGCTTCTTGCATACCTTTGCCTGGTGAGCGCGAGGCGGCTGAAAGGACAGCCGGAACAGAAAAAGCTTCCACTGGAGGGGAGCCTTTTCCTGGTTCCGGCCAGGATTGGAGGAAGCTAAACAAACTGCCGTACATATTCATTAATCACAACCTCTAATCCATCCAAAATACCAAACAACCTTGTTGAGTATTGTCCAGGAGCTTCGAATTAAAACTGGGGAATTTGCGCGGCAAATTCGGCCAAAGAGCTGGCGCGGATCGCAGCCAGACGGGTGCGTTCTTCTTTAGCCAGATGAAAAGGTTCGCCGCGATAACCTTTGGTCAGCGCCTGATCCGGGTTAGCTAACAATAATTTCCGGAAATTCTCGTTAATCACCGCGGCAGTCAAAATGCGACTGATTTCCTGCCGCTGGTAGGCATTTACTGACGAAAGCGAGGGTTCGGATGCAAATTGGTTCATGCCTTGATCTCCTTAGAAATAGATCTACCGCCAAATGTGAGGAGCAGCCAAAACGCTCCTGCCGAAATTAATACATCTCCGAGGCTAAAAGCCACTTTATATGAGACCCAATCTGGCAGGGAAAAATGATCGGAAAGAAACCACAAACGGGTTTCTGCTGCCTGTATGACGATATCCTTGCCCACACCCAGGCGCTGGCCGACCTGCCAGGCTCCAAATGGGGCATCGGGATACAGGTGCTGGATGGTCTCCGGGCTGATTGGCATCATCCCCCCGTTAAGCAAGATCACCAGCAAATTGAGCGCCAACCCGAGACCTAACAGCCAGAAGCCAGGCCGGCGAATATTCACAATGGAAAAGATCAAGAGCAGCGCCTGGGATCCAATAATAACAACGGGGATCCAGGGGGTAGGAATTGAGGCTCGGGTTGCCGGCAGGACGAAGGCAAAATATTGTGGGATAAAGGCTACCAGCACCAACCAGGCCCAACGCAAATCCGGGAGATGGTAAGGGCGCCGGCCAATCGCGGCCCACGCGATGCCTCCTGCCAGGCCAGCCAGAGCTGCACCCAGAAGGAGTATCAAGAGGAAGAACTACAGGCCTACGCCACCGGACGCATCGGGCGCACCGGCAGAAATGATGATACATGGCAATGGTCAGGACGAAGACAACAACACGGGTATCGCGGCGGGCAACAAGCTGGGATAATTTAGCGGAAAGTGTTTTCATGACTGATCTCCTAAAGTTTGAATTTCTATACTGAGTATGACAAACGGGAGACTGCCAACCAGGCTACCAAAGATTAAAATAAAATGAGAGTTTTGAAATTGTTGTTATTAAAGAGTAATGAGGTGGTTTGCCACCTCATTACTCTTTTAATACTGTACTGAATTGATTCACCATCGATCAGCGGGTTAACTGCTCAAAGAGATGCACCGTTTGCGGCGAAGGCCCGGCGCCAAACTCTTCCTGCATACACTGAATACAGGCCTGGTACTGGCGGATCACGCCGGCCCGGTTGCCCTCTGCCTCGTATCCGCGCATTGCCAGGCGGTAGGCCTCTTCCAGGCTGGGATCAATATTCAGCGCCGCCTGGGAGGATTGTAAAGCCTGTTCGGGACGTTTCAATTCCAGCGCCAGGTTGGCAGCGTTGAGCATGCCGTCCAGACAGCGCCGCTTAAGGCGCTCCCGTTCGACCAGTGCCCACTCGGCATCGATTTCCGGCAGGAAATGCCCTGGTAAAGGCGGGTGGCCCGAATCAAACGGTTAAGCCGCTCATCATCTTTTTCAATTTTTTCCGCATACTCCAGTTCGCGCTCGAAGGTCTCGACGTCATATTCGTAATCCAGGGCATGATTAAAGCGGTACAGCTCATCCAGACCCAACACGACCACATCGCTGCCAACGGCATGCCGCAGGCGGTAGATCAGGTTGCGGAAACGCTGGTGAAGCTGGTCCGGAGAAGCATCCTGCCAGAAGACCAGGCCAATTTGTTCTTTGGTCAGCCCCTGCGGATTGTTCAAGAGGAAAAAGAACAGATCGCGCGCGACCAGTGAGCGCCAATCTGCGCCAGCGATCAAATCACGGTTGACGCGCACCTCCATCCGCCCCAGGGTCTGGATGATAATATGCGCCGGGCCTAACGGCACAACCCCCGCCTGAGGACGCAGCTGGCGGCGATATCCCGGCAGGCGCCGGTTAAGCTGCTCCACCTGGCGCAGCAAGCGCCCGGCCTGAGGCCCCGCTTCCGGGAGGTTGTGTATTGTTTCCAGCAGCGGTAAAAACTCGCGCGCGGCCGATACCAGCGGCGGCCACGCGCTCGGGAAATCCCATATTTCTGCCAACGCGCTGCGATGATTTTGAGCCGCACCCCAATCCTCGCGCCCGGCGGCTGCCAGCATCAGGAGCAACTGGCTGCGAGCGGATTCCAGACGCCGTCCCTGGCTGGCAAAAAAGTCTGCGGCTTCAGATAATTCGCCCGCGACCGCTTGAAAGTCTTCCAGGGCGAGCAGTAATGAGGCTTGCTCCAAATGGCAAAAAGCCTGGTCAATCTGCGCGAGCCCGGCCTGCGCGCGCTGAGACGCGGCCTGCAGCAGTTCGCGCGCTGTCGGGAAACGTTTCTGGCGCCGGGCGAGCACGCCGCGCGCCAGGTCCAGGTAAAATAAAAGGTAACGTTCCTCCGTGCGTTCTGCCAGTGAAGCGGCCTGGCGGTAGGCCTCCATCGATTCATTATATGCTTCCAGGTCGCGGTAAAGGTCACCCAGACCTGCCAGGGCAAAGGCTTCCATGCGCGGGTAGCTGGAAAGGCGGGCGCACTCCACCGCACGTTCCAGGCTGTGGGCAGCCGGCAGGAAGTCGCCGCGCTCATGCTGCAGCACGCCCAGGTTGTTGAGCAGGTTGGCCTGCCAGGCCAGGTTACCGGTCGACTCCCACAGCTCCAGCGCCTGGGTATAGGCAATTTCCGCGTCATCCAGTTGGCCCAGGGAACGCTGCGCCATACCGATATCGAGCTTGGTGCGCGCTGCACTCGCAATATCACCGATGGATTTATATGCCTCGTGCGCCAGGTTGAGCTGCTCAAACGCGCGGTGGGTCTGGCCCATGGAAAGCATGGCCGACCCCAGGGCACGCTGCGCTTCGGCGTGAGCCCGGGGATGTCCTTCAAACTTTTCGGACAATAATAAAGCCTGTTCGGCGTCATTTTGCGCATCCGTATACCGGCCAAGCAGGCGCAAGCCCGTGGAGCGGCGGGAGAGGGCCAGAGCTAACTGGTACGGATCGTCGGCTTTGGCTAAACCCAGGATGGCCTGGTCCAGCAGGGTCCGGGCTTCGCCCAGCTCACCGCGCATGATCGCCAGACCGCCCTGCAGTGAAAGCAGGATCGGACGGGCCAGGGTCATCGCCTGCGGAAGGGTGGTCAGCCAATCCGATAGGGTATTGAGGCGCCCGCTGGTCATTAATTCTGGGCCGGCCTGCTCCAACAGGCCCACCTGGGCCGAGAGCCGCCCCAGGCGCTGGTAAACGCGGTAAGCCCTTTCCCAATCGCCGTGCCCCGCATACACCTGAGCCAGGCGAGATTGGATGCTGGTAGCCTCATCGGGTCGCTGTTCCTGCATTCTGTGCTGCAGGAAATCAAGAAACAGATGATGGTAGCGCAGGGTGACCAATTCTTCATCCACGGGCAGGATGAACAGGTTATTGCGCAGGGCCGCATCCATGAGCGCATCCCAATTCAATTCCAGGTTGAGGGCCGGACCGATCACTTCGGCGCAAAAAGCAGAAGTAAATTCTTCCAGCAGCGAGGTGCGCAGTAAAAACTCCTGTACATCCAGCGGCTGTTTTTCCATCACCTGTTGGGCCAGATAATCATACAAACCCACCCCGGTCATGCGCTGCATCCCCCGGCGGTCAGAAACCTTATTCCGGTCCACCTGGCTGGTCAGCAGCAGGCCGGCGATCCAACCTTCGGTCTTGCGCACCATTTCGCGAGCCAGTTCGGTGGGCAGCACCTGGCGCTCATTCTGTAAATACAAAGCCTGGATTTCATCAGTTTTAAAGCTGAGTTCCTCGACGCTCATCCCGGCGACCTGCGCTCTTGCCACCAGGAGGGTGAGATCAGGCAGGGTGAGCAGGGTGCGAGATGCCACAAACACATGACAGTTTTCACTGACCGTTTGCAGGAAACGGCTGAGGAACTGGTTTACCGGCCGGCTGTCATCGATCAGATGGTAGTCATCCAGCACCATCACAAAGTGTTCAGAAATATTATCGAAGATATCGTTGACCGCGGCCGCCACCAGCATATCCAGGTTGATGCGATCCTGGCTGCTGGAATTAAGAATTCCCAGGGTGGCCCGGCCGCACTGCGGAAAACGTACCTGAATTGAGGAGATAAAATGGGCGATAAAGCGCAGCGGATCGCGATCCAGCTCATCGATGGCATACCAGCATGCCGGCCACTCAAGTTGATGAACGAAATCGACCAGCAATGAAGTCTTCCCATAACCGGCGGGAGCGGAAATAATTACCAGGCGGTTATCCAACCGCTCCATTAACCCGTTCAGCAGCCGCTGGCGCGTTAATAACTCGCTGCGCCTGCGTGGAACAACGATGCGGGGCCGGGTTACGAGAGGAAAGGTATCCATCTGTTAAATCGTCGCGCTAATCCTGGAGAAGCTTATCCTAAAGCGGTAAAAAAGTCACCATCCACCAGCTAAATTACTGTGCCGGGCAGCCAGCCATCATAATAGGGGTGATCGACCGGGATCGGCAGGTCTACGGGCCTTTGAGTGCGAGAGGAAAGGTAAAAGCCGGTCAAGAGCTGGATCGCCTGGCGCGAATCTTCCATGGTAACCGGAAAAGCCGCGCCGGTGTGTAAAGCCTGGTAGAACCCGGCGAACTGCCCGATAAATCCTTCAGGCTGGGGGGTGAAATGTTCCAGGGCAGCCTGCATGTCTACTTCAGCCTGGGGGGAATCCGGCGTGTACGTCCAGGGTTCGGCGGTCGCGCTGTAAGTGCGGGTATTGCTCTCCACCGTCAGGTTGGCAAACACAAAACGCAAGCGGGTAATTTGATCCGTCGAACCGGTGGTCAGAGAAATCGAGGCCAGCGAGCCATCCGCCAATTCGAGTGAAGCCGAGACACAGTCTTCCGTCTCCACCGGATTGACCAGGATCGCCATGCGGGCAAATACGCTGCGCGCCGGCCCCAGGATCGAGGTCAGCACGTCGTTGGCGTGAATGCCAAGCGTGACCAACGCCCCACCCAGCTCGCTGGACCACTTGCCGTGCCATGTACCGTCGTAATATTCCCAACGCCGCCGCCAGGCAGTTTCGGCGGTGGCCAGGTAGGCGCGCCCGGTGACCCCCACATTTTTCAGGTAGCGCAGCTTTTGGGCGGCCGCGCCCATGCGGTTTTGAAAGACGGGCATGATGCGCTTCCCCGTGCGTTCTTCGGCTGCCGCCAGGCCATCGATCTCGCGCAGTGACTTGCAGGCTGGTTTTTCGAGGATGACATGCTTGCCGGCTTCCAGGGCCTGCAGGGTCTGTTCGTAGTGCAGGAATGAAGGCGTGCAGATGTCAATCACGTCCAGATCGTCCATGCGGCACAATTCGTTAAAATCATCCGTCACCCTGGGAACCTGATACTGCTCACCCACCATCCGGGTGCGCTCGTCTTTTCCGGCTAGGGCCAGCACTTCATACTGGTCGGGAAGCGATTGAAAAGAATGAATATGCGACCGGCCGATCCCTGATCCGGCCACTCCGACGCGCAGCTTTGAATCCATTGTGTTATTTATACCTGCGCCAGGTTTCCCAGGCGAACGGCCTGAGCCTCGGCTTTAACGGCTAATTCAGAAGCCAGGAAACAATGAGCCTGGGTCATCGCGGTTTCGGTGCGATGGTAGATATCGTAAATCAGCTGGCGGCCGTAAGGCAGATCCTTATCGGAGCAGTCGATATACTGGGTACCCTTCTGGTCCACCAGGAAAAGGTGGTCGCCGCCCGGCCGCCCGGCGATATCGATATATTTACGCAGTTCAATATATCCTTCGGTCCCTAAAATAGTGAGGCGTCCATCTCCCCAGACCGGCAGCCCGTCGGGAGTATACCAATCCACCCGCACGTAACCTGTGCCGCCGTTGCCGCGCACCATGCAGTCCCCAAAATCTTCTAAACCGGGATACTGAGGGTATTTAAAATTGCCTACCTGCGAAGAAACTACTTCGGCCTCAGTCGAACCGGTGAAAAACAGGAACTGATCGAACTGGTGCGAGGCAATATCACACAACACGCCGCCGTATTTCTCGCGCTGGTAAAACCATTCGGGCCGGGTATGCAGCCTGGCGAGATGCGGTCCGAAGCCTACCGTCTGCACCACCTTGCCGATGGCGCCGGCCTTGACCAGTTCCCCCGCATACACCGTGGAGCGGGTTTCAAAGTGCTCGGAGTAGCATATCGAATAAATTTGACCGGTTTCTTGCTGCACCCGGCGCGTCTCCTGCAGTTGTTCCAGGGTGGTGAAACCGGGCTTATCGGACATGTAATCTTTACCGTGGCGCATCACTTCCATCCCCAGTGGAGCACGGTCGGCCGGAATCCCGGCGCTGACTACCAGCGGGACGGTAGCATCTTCCAGAATCTCGTCCGGGGTGCGGGCCAGGGCGGCCTGCGGGAATACCTGTGAAAAACGCGCCGCCAGGTCGGGTTCTTTGGCATAAAAAGAAACCAGCTCGGCCCCGGCGCGCAGCAGCAGGTTTACCTGCCCATAAATATGTTCGTGGTTGATGCCGATGACGGAAAAGCGCAGGGGGGGTAAATTTTCCATGGTAATCCTCTCTTATAAAGCGACAGGGTTGTGAAGCGTATGGTTAACCAGGTTCTATTTTACAACGAAAATGGCGCCACGATCCGGATTGGTTCAGGTTACCGGCACCTGCCCGCGAAACTGGCTGGCATACAGGCGCTGGTAAAATCCCTTTTGAGCCAGCAGGTCGCTGTGGGTGCCGCGCTCGATGATCCGCCCCTGATCGATCACCAGGATTTCATCCGCCTCGCGGATTGTGCTCAAGCGGTGGGCGATCACGAAGCTGGTGCGGCCCTGCATCAGGCGCAGCATGGCTTCCTGGATGTGAGTTTCGGTGCGGGTATCCACACTGCTGGTGGCTTCGTCCAGGATGAGGATGCGCGGGTCGGCCAGGATGGCGCGGGCGATGGAGATCATCTGGCGCTGACCCTGGCTGAGGTTGCTTCCGCGTTCCGAAAGCGTGGTCTGGTAACTCTGCGGCAGGTGACGGATAAAGGTATCGGCATTGGCCAGTTTGGCCGCGGCGATCACCTCGTCATCGCTGGCATCCAGCCGCCCGTAGCGGATGTTTTGCAGCACCGTGTCGGAAAACAGGAAAGAGTCCTGCAGTACGATCCCCAGCATGCGCCGCAAACTGTTGCGCTGCGTATTGCGGATATCCGTGCCATCGACCTGGATCGTCCCTTCGCGCACGTCATAAAAACGAGAAAGCAGGTTGATAATAGTGGTCTTGCCGGCCCCGGTTGGCCCCACCAGGGCGATCGTCTGCCCGGGCCTGGCGTGCAGGCAGACCTGCTCGAGCACCGTCTGGTCCTCATCATAACCGAAGGTAACCTGGTCAAAGACGACATCCCCGTGCACCGCATCCAGGGGATCCGCCTCGGGTACATCCGCTGGCTCGGGAGTTTCGTCCAGGGCATCAAAGACGCGTTCGGCCCCGGCCAGCGCCGCCTGGATGGTGTTGTACAGGTTGGCAATCTGGTTGAGGGGCATGCCCAACTGGCGTGAATAATTGAGGAAGCTGGCGATCTCACCCACCGTCGCGATGCCGCGCAAAACCATCCAGCCGCCCGTACCGGCGACGATGGCGAAGGCCGTGTTTCCCACCATGTTGTTAAGCGGCCCGAGCAGCCCGGAGAAGGTCTGCGCGCGGATCGAGGCTTCTCTTAAAACCTGGTTTTCAACTTTGAATTTATCAATGACCGTTTGTTCCTGCCCGTAGGCCTTGATCACTCTCTCGCCGGTGATGGTTTCCTCGATGGTGCCGTTCAACGAACCCAGCGCCTTCTGCTGGTCGCGGAAGCCTTTCAACGTGAAGCGGGAAATGGAACGGGTGATAAAAGTCATCAGCGGAACGGAGACCATACTGACCAGCGCCAGCCAGGGGTTCAGCAGGAGCATGATGGTGATCACCCCGATCAGGGTCAGGATGCTGGAGATGAATTGAGTTACCCCTTCGTTGAGCACATTGCTGATGTTGTCGATATCGTTGGTCAGGCGGCTCATCAACTCGCCGTGAGGGGTCTTATCGAAGTAACGCAGCGGCAGAATCTGCATGTGTGAAAACAGGTCCTGGCGCAGATCACGCACGGTGTGCTGCGCCACGCGCGCCATGATATAGGTTTGCAAGCCAGTCGTTAAGGATGCGCCCAGATAAAACCCCACCATGAGCAGGACAAACTGTACCAATAAAGGCAGGTCGCCGGGGATAATGGCGCGGTCGATGGCCTGACCCAGTAGATAAGGGTTGACCAGGTTCAGCCCCGTGGTCAGCAGGACCAGCAATATTACCGCCAACAATTCAAACCGCTGGCGCCGCAAAAAGCCCCACAGCCGGCGCAGCGTGCTCCACATATTCCTGGGTTTCGGCCCCGGCCCCACGATCCCGCGCCGCCCGCCGCCCGGCCCGATAGGCAGCAATGGCCCGTCTGGCCGCCGTTCTTCACGTTTTTCAGGCATGTCTGACTCCATTCCCCAGCTGCAGGTCGTATATTTCGCGGTAAATCGGGCTGGATTCCATCAATTCGGCATGCTTTCCGACCGCAGTCACCTTGCCGTCGTCCAGAACCACAATCTTATCAGCGCCCATCACCGTGCTGATGCGCTGGGCGATCACGATGCTGGTGCGGCCTTTCATGATCTCCGCCAGGGCATCCTGGATTTTGCCTTCCGTGTCCACGTCCACCGCGCTGGTGCTGTCATCCAGGATCAACACCGCCGGGTTGGTAAGCAGCGCTCGCGCAATGGCGATCCTTTGCTTTTGTCCGCCGGAAAGGTTCACCCCGCGCTGCCCAACCACGGTATCATAGCCATCCGGAAAAGAAGTGATAAAGTCGTGAGCCTGGGCCGCCTGGGAGGCGGCAGTCACCTGTTCCTGGCTGGCCTGGGGGCTGCCATAAGCGATATTCTCGCGGATCGAACCCGAAAACAGCACCAATTCCTGCAGGGCCATACCCACCTGGCGGCGCAGCGCCTCATTGGGCAGGTCGCGCACATCGCAGCCGTCGAGCGTGATCCGTCCGGCATTCACGTCATAAAAGCGCGGGATGAGATTCACCAGGGTCGATTTACCGGAACCTGTCGCGCCTAAAATCGCGACCACCTGCCCGGGCTCGACCACCAGGTTAATATCTTTGAGCACGGCGCTCTCGTTGCCGTCATAGCTGAAGCTCACATTTTCGAAGGCAATTCGCCCGCCCAGGGTACACCCCTCGCTGGTTCCGGGGCGGTCCTGGATTTCCGGCTGCATATCCATCACTTCCAGAATGCGCCGGGCGGAGGCCTCTGCCCGTGAAACCCGGATCAAGAGCATACCCACGCCCAACAAAGAAAACATCATCTGCGACAGGTAATTGATAAAGGCCATCACCTGCCCGACTTTTGTTCCGCCGGCGATGACCAGGTTACCGCCAAACCAGACCACCCCCACCACTCCCAGGTTGAGGGTAAACATCATCAAGGGCATGATTAACGCCAACAGCTGGCTGACACGGATCGTGCGATCCACCAGGTCCACATTGGCGGTCTTAAAGCGCTGGTTCTCGTAGTCTTCACGCACAAAGGCCTTGACCACGCGCACACCGGACAGGTTTTCCTGCATCACGGTATTCAAGCGGTCCAATTTCTGCTGGACGACAGAAAACATGGGCGATGCCCGCGAAATGCCAAACCACAGCAAGACCAGGATGACCGGCACCAGGATAAACAGCAGCCAGGATAGCGACGGGCTGGTCAGAATCGCCATAATCAGGCTGCCAATCACCAGCAGCGGCGAACGCACCATGATGCGCAGGATGATCATGATCACTTCCTGCACCTGGGTCACATCGTTGGTGACGCGCGTGATCAGCTCTCCGGTACCCAGGCGGTCCAGGTTGCCAAAGGAGAAAGATTGGATCTTTTCAAAAAGCGCATCGCGCACATCCGCCCCGACGAACATTCCTGCTCGTACCGCGAATACCGTGCACAACCCGCCCCCGACCATCCCCACAATCGCCACTCCAAACATGGTCAAGCCGGTGTGGATCACCAGGTTCAAATCCTTGTTGGCAATGCCGACATCGATGATCTGCTCCATCAGCCGCGGCTGGAGCAGATCCATCGCGACCTCCACCACCATCATCAGCGGAGCCAACACTGCCAGCTTCCAATAAGGACGTAAGTATCCCAATATTCTGCGAAAATATTTCATCGATTCCGTCGCTTTTATAAATTAATCACCGGTTCAGGCTGCTCAGCCTTGATTGCCTCTCCTTGCTGCAGGTTGTCCCGCAGCTTTATCAGGAAACGCTTCAGCAATACCTGCTCTTCGGGCGTAAAGCCACCCACCAGCTCGTTGTTCAGACGCTCGAAAATATTCAGCACATCTTTTTTTACCGCCCGGCCAGCCTCCGTCAGAAAAATCAACGACACGCGCTGGTCTTTGAGATCCGGTTCGCGGCGGATGAAGCCGGTTTTCTCCATGCGGGTAATCATTTTGGTCATGGTAGCCGGCTTGATGCGCAGTAGGTCTGCCAGTTCCGTCTGCGAACGCCCATCTTTTTCCCATAGGCGGAACAAAACCGGCGGCTGTCCTGGGAAGAGGCACAGATCTGCCATCAGGGCATGCAGCCGGGTGTAATGCAGCCGGCTGACCTGCGCCACCCAGAAATCGATCGAATCAGGAAAATTAACAGAAGTCATATCCAGCCTCCAGTTTACTTAGCCGGCTAAATTATAATCGTATTTTTAGAAATCCGGGAAGGGCTGAAATCCAACCGGCTGGTTTTTCAGCTCCCAGGCAAAAATATAACCACAAGGGTCCTTGTGGTTGAAAATCATTTATCGTTATAATTTTAGGTGACAGTTAGGGGTTTGTACGATTTCAAGCTCGAAATTTATCCGTTCTTACCCATAAGCTGCCATTGAGCGGTCTATCAGCAGGCTCTTTTAAGCAGGGTGTGCTTCCTTCCATCCTTCGCGGCTCAACTGCAGCCTTTTTCCTAACGGTTTGCTAATATTGGCCAGAATGCTGCCGAACATTATACTGAAGATCGTCCCCCTGTTTGTGACTGCCATGGAAGAAGGCTGTTTCGGAGAATGCACCACCATTGCCTGATTCCACTGCTGGTAAGATTGCCCGGCGAACCTGGCCCGCTGGTTAATTTCATAATTTCCTCTAATGTTCATTTCCAATTGATTCCCTTTCATATTCTTATCTATTTATTCCATAAATTAAATTTCTCCTTGCGGTTCAGAAGAATCTGGCTCATCCACAGGGGATTGAGCCTGACCCTGTAAATCTTGCAGAAATTCCCCCAAGACGTTAACCGTCTCGGTTACTTTCGGCATCACAATGGTCTTGATGCGGGTCAGCTCTGCCTGCCCGTTTGGGGTGACAGTGTAAACGCGCATCGTGCGCTTGGAGGGATCAGACCACTCGCCGAGGATAAAACCTTCACGTTCCATTTCGGTCAGTAAGGGGTATATCGCCCCCGGGTTTGAGAACCACTGCCCGTTGGTCCGTTCAGCCAGGATATCCATAATTTCGTTCCCGTAGCGCGGCTGCTGGGCAATGAGATGCAGCGCGTAGAGGGGCAAAAGACCGCCGCCCTTGCTCAAAAGGTTGGCAACGAACGGGTTGAAGGTGTCCATCCCCTGGTGCCAGGGGCTGAAGCGCCGTCCGCCGATAATCCAGTGGTCTTCCGGCCAGGTGCCAAAAGTCTCGTGGAAGAATTCACGCCAGGCCTCTATCTCTTTCGGAGAAAGGACCTGACCCGGGAGAAATTCCTCAGCATGACCATGGTGGTGACGCTCATCATGCCACTCGTGCCAGAAATTACCGCCATGACCGGCATGGTCTCCGTGGCGATGGCGGTTTTCTAAACCACTTTCTTCTCCCACAGGGCGGTTAACTTGCTCGCTTTCTGGGCGGTGATGGCGACCGCGGTTGTGCTCGTGCTCGCCTTTGGGTTGGTTGTTGTTATCTTGCATAAAAAGCTCCTTGTTTATTGATATAAACTTTATTTGATATAACTATATTGAATTAAATATTGTTTACTTGATTATATGGCCAGTTATTGCATTTGTCAATAGGGAAAATTAAGAAAAACCTCCCTCTTTTGCTTTGTCCAGGATCGCAGCGGTGGCAGTGGCCCCGACGCGAGTCACGCCCAGGGCGCGCACGCGCAGCAGGTCATCCAGGGTGCGCACCCCACCCGCAGCCTTGACCTGCACCCCCGGCGCGCTGTGCTCGCGCATGATGCGCAGGTTGTGATCGGTCGCCCCCTGGTAGGCATACATGCCGTTAGCCTGGCGCACAAAACCGTAGCCAGTTGAGGTCTTGACAAAGGCCACCCCGTGCTCAGAGCAGATCTGGCACAGGCGGATGATATGCTGGTCCTCCAGGTAATCGGTCTCAAAAATAACCTTGAGCAGCCCGCCGCTGGAGACCACGGCCCGGTTGACGGCTTGAATCTCAATCGAAGCGTAATCCCAATCCTCGCTCAATACCTTGCCGATATTGACCACCATATCGATCTCGCTTGCCCCGGCCTGCACGGCGTGCTGCGCTTCAGCCAGCTTGATCTCGGGGATGCTGTTGCCGTGCGGAAAAGCGATCACCGCGCAGACTGCCACGCCTGACCCGGCCAGAATCGAGCGTGCCAGGGGAATGGAATAAGGCTTGACGCAGGCCGTCGCCACTTGATAACGCAGGGCCAGCTCGCAGCCTTCGGCGATTACCGCGTCGGTCATCGTCGGATGCAGCAGGGAATGGTCGATCATCCGCGCCAGAGATTGTAAGGAAATCGTTTCATTCATCGTAGACCTCTTATAGGATTTCAACATGTCAGCATGTCAGCCAGTCAGCATGTCAGCCAATCAGCGAACAGCAAACAGCCAGAAGGACAACTTGGATGACCCGTAATATTCTTGGCGGCATTTTTGAAAATTAGCCGCCCGGCGGGTTGAAATTTTTCCCGGCATCATCCACCACCAACACCCAATCCGGTCCACCGGGCGGAGGAGCAAATTCGCGTTCGGCCGTGACCGGGAACGTACCCAGGTCCTGCGCCTGCCCGCTGCGTGGATCAACCCACCAGCCGTGCGCGGTGGAGGCTGCCAGCAGCCCCAGGCGCACGTTTACCGGGCGCGCCAGCGGCAGGTAGACCATCATATAGCTGCCCTGGCTGTCGCGCGCGGCGCGGGCATGTCCAGCCCCTGTGCCGGGCTCCCCAACCAAAACCTGCTGGTCAGGGATGCGCGTCAGGTAGGGACGCGATTCCATCAGGCGGCGCAAATACCCGACCTGGAAGGCACCCGGACGATCGAGGGCGGTGCGCCAATCACACCAGGGGTGGTTGACCGGCTCGCGCTGCTGCGGGTCGTAGAACTGCCAGAGGCTGTGGTGACCATAGGTATGCCCGCACGCCCCGGCAAAGACCGCCCGGTAAGCAGCCTTGCGCACGTCGTGATCGCGGAAATAGCCTTTTTCTGGGGTCCATTCCGGCCAGGGATTGATCGGATGATCCTCGTAATTGGGCTCGCCGTCCAGCACCGGCTTGAGCGGGGTACGCTGGTAATCGGAGGTGATCATTTCCCAATTGGGTGCGTCCTGCTGGTGATGGCCAGACTGCCACATATTGAGGTCCAGCCAGTCTTCGCCGTGAAAAGCCTGGGCGGAGCTGCGCCCGCCGTTGGTGTGATAGGTCATCAAGGTTGGGCCGCCTACCCCAGCCTGGATGCCGGCGGCCATGGCGCGCACCACGGGGGTATAGTCATGCCCATCCGCATCGCTCTCGGGCCGGTCGCCCCCCAGGATCCAGATGATATTAGCGTCCTGGCGGTAGCGGCGCCCGATCCAGGCCCCGTACGCCCCGGCGGATGCCTGATCAAAGACCACCGGACCCAGCCCCCACATGCGGTTGACCTTGTCGCCCCAGGTGGGCAACAGGCCGATATACAGGCCTTTTTGGGCGGCACGGGCGATGACCCAATCCAGGTGGGCAAAATAAGCTTCGTTGGGTCGGGCCGGATCGAGGTCAAAAAATGGCAGTTCGCCGTAAGCGTTGGGGGTGCGCAGCCCATTGAACTCGGCCAGGGCCACGGCCTGGATTACGTTAAACCCTTTCTGGCGGCGATTTTCCAGGTAATCTTCGGTTTCTTCGCGCGTCAGACGGTGAAAAATCTCCCAGGCGGTATCCCCCAGCCAAAAAAACGGCGCGCCGCTTTCATCCACCAGGAAACGGTGATTTTTGCTGACAGAAATTCTGGACAAAGGCATCAGGTTCTCTTCTATTTTCGGAATTTACCATTGAGCCACAGGAGCATGGTCCCCGAAGGGGAGACACAGAGAAAATCAGAAGCAAATTTTATATGAAAAACGCCTCTGATCCCTGCACGGTGTGCACCCATTGGTGTGCCTCTGTGTTTTATTCCCCCAATAGAGCTAGAACCCCAGGCCCTTCAGCCAGGTGGCGCACAGCCCTTTCCATTGGCCCACGATGGGATCATCATTCGCCAGGCCCAGCCCGTGGCGCCCATGCGGGAAGACATGCAGCTCAAACGGCACTTCTTTGGTCTTCAGCGCTTCCGCGAATGTCAGGCAGTTCTGCACCGGCACAGAGGCGTCATCGGCGGTGTGCCACAAGAAACAGGGTGGGGTAGCGGCGGTGACCCGGGTCTCGGCGGAAAGCAACTCCTTCAGGCCCGGCGGAGGGTTCTCACCCACCAGGTTCTGTCCCGACCCGGCATGTGAAAATGAACGGGTGAAGGTGACCACCGCGTAGCACAACACCGCCGCGTCCGGGCGGGAGCTGACCCGCTCCACCGGGTCGGAGGCCGTCGGATCGCCAGCGTCAAACCGGGTGGAAAGTGTCGCTGCCAGGTGACCCCCGGCCGAAAAGCCCAGCACGCCAATCTTATCTGCTTTAACCCCCCACTCAGCGGCATGGGCGCGCACGGTACGCACCGCCCGGGTGGCATCCTGGAAGGGAGCCGGATGGCGGTATGGCGCCACCCGGTAGTTGAGCACGCAGGCTGAGAAACCGGCGGCGTTCAGCCATTCGGCGACCGGTTCGCGTTCGTGCGCCGCCAGGTTAGTGTAACCGCCGCCCGGGAAGACGATCACCAGTCCGTGCGGCTGGCCATCATCCAATAAAAACAGGTTCAAACCGGGCGCTTCCTGCCCGAAAGCCGGGTCGAACCCCGGCGTTTTTTCCCACAGTTCAATTCGTCGCATTCATTTTCTCCATTGCATAAGTATTTCAGTCGGTCAGCATTTCGTAAGCCGGCAGGCTGCGGGTAAAGCACAGCCAATGGCTAATTTCTCTGGCGTTTCAACCTCCAGAATTTGTGGTTATCCCTGCCTGGCAGCCAGGAACAGCGAACCCGCATCCCGGCTGAAGGGTTTGAGGCGCAGGCTGAAATGGTGCACATCGGCCCGCAGCCAGTATTTTTCCAGCGGCCCAGGCCCGCAGGAGTTCGAGCCCAACCCATTCAGTTCATGATCCAGATTGAGGGTGATCTCGGGCCGCGGTTTCAGCTCATAGGTATGGCTGGCGGCAGTGAAATCCTCAGGGGTGAAGTAGTGGGCACTGACGTTGAGCAGTCCTGGCGCAGCACTGCTTACGCCGGGGGGCATGCTGACCGCCATCAAACCCAGCCCGCGCAGACCGGTCAGAGCCGCCCAGCGCACATCGGACTTGTTGCCATTTTCCTGGGGGAAGACGTAGGGCACGTACTGTTCCATCACCGAACCGGAATACACGCCTACCCGGGCGGACTGTTTGCGGTCGATATAATTCTCGTGCGGGCCACGCCCATACCAGGCAAAACGTTCGAACTCACCGGGCAGCTTGAGCTGCAATCCGAGCCGCGGCAGGGAGGGCAGGTCTTGCTGGAGAGGCCTGACCGTGGTATCGATGTCCACCGCCCCGCTGGCGGAAACATGGAAATGATAATCCACCCCGAAGGCAGGTTTGAGGGAATATCCGCCCAGCACGGCACTCACGATAAACTGCACTTCTTCTCGGCCGGCATCCATTTCCACGCGCTCGATGCGCTGCTGCATCCGATCGTAGCCAAATTTCTTCCAGTCCTCAGCAATGCGGACATCGTTGTCGGTCGGCGCCCGCCAGATATTGAGGCGCGGGCCTTGCTCGAGCAGGCTCACGCCGTTCCATTCCCAACTGCCGATCGTGCCGCGGAAGGTGTCGAAGACCAGTTTGAAATCCCCGCCGGTGATTGTTACCGCCTCCACACCTTCTTCGACGCTCAGCGGGGCAAAATTTGCCAGGTTAATTTTGGGCATGGCAGGGGCATCTACCGGCAGTTTGAACTGAGCCCAGGCCATTTCCAGGCCGCGTTTTGCCCAAAGCTGGTCTTCCGCCAGGGTAAAACTCAAATTCAACCAGTATTCGGCCCCGGCCACCACCGCCGGCCAACGGTAAGGCAGGGTAACGTCCAGGGACGCGCCGGCGGCTACAGCTAACGCTGGCAGGCGGCCCTGCTCCAGCAGGCAGTCGTCGCGGTACAGGTTCCAACTGCCTTCCAACCCGGTCAGGGAAATAAACGCGTAGCGGTTCGCCAGGCGCAGCCGGCCGGTTTTAAGATCCACGGCCTGCACATCGACCGGCTCGATGACTTTCTTGTACTCGATCAACCCTGGGTACGGGGTGCGGTCCGGCCAGTTCAGCCCGTCCACGCAGAAATCGCCATCGTTAGGCTGGTCGCCAAAGTCGCCGCCGTAGGCAAAATATTCTTCGCCTTCGGCGGTGTGCATGCGCACGGAATGGTCCACCCACTCCCACACGCAGCCGCCCATCAGGCGCGGGTAAGCGCGGATCACGTCCCAATACTCCTGAATGTTACCGGGACCATTGCCCATGGCATGCGCGTATTCGCACATGAAGAATGGGCGCGGGTCGCCTGCCAGGTTGCGCCCTTCCTCCTCCAGCTTGCTCACCGTGGGGTACATCACGCTGACCATGTCCGTGGCCATCTCGCGCGTCCGTTCGTAATGCACGGGACGGGTCGGATCGTTCTCGTGGATCCAATCGGACTGAGCCTGTATATTGGGTCCAAAACCCAATTCATTGCCCAGCGACCAGATCACGATCGAAGGATGGTTCTTGTCTCGCTCCACCATGCGCGCCGAGCGTTCGACGTGAGCTTCCTTCCAATCCGGGTGGCTGCCAGGGTAGTTCCAATCGCCGATCGGGGCAAAACCGTGAGCTTCCAGGTCAGTCTCCGCCACCACGTACAGACCATATTTATCGCACAGATCCAGCCAGCGGGTATCGTTGGAATAATGGGAGGTGCGCACGGTGTTGATGTTGTGCTGTTTCATCAGCACGACGTCCTCAATCATCAACTCGTACGAAACCGAGTGGCCGAGATCGGGATGAGTTTCGTGGCGGTTGACACCTTGCATCTTGATCGCCACCCCATTGATCGTAAATACGCCCGCCTTGATCTCCACTTGGCGGAAACCGGTGGTAAAGCGTTCCACTTCCAGCAGGCTGCCGTCCGGCCCGGTGAGGGTCAGGAGCAGGGTATAGCAATAAGGATCCTCCGCCGACCACAGGCGCGGCGCCTTGACCGGGACCAGCGCCTCGGCGATAACTTCTTCGCCGCCGGCGATGACCAGGGCCGACTGCACCACCTGTTCGAAGACCGGCGCGCCGCCCGCATCCAGCAGTCTTGCCGCCAGGTGGTATTCACCCACCGCCCGGACAGTCGAATTCGCCACCCTGACCTGCAGATCGAAAACGGCATCCTGGTAGTTGGCGTCCAGGGTAGTGCGGATGCGCACGTCGCGCACGTAGACCTGGGGGTAAGCCACCAGGCAGACATTGCGGAAGATGCCGCTCAGGCGCCACATATCCTGGTCTTCGAGGTAGCTGCCGTCCGACCACTGGAACACCTCCACCGCCACCTGGTTTTCACCAGGCTGGATGAACGGCGTGATATCAAACTCGGCCGGCAGGTGCGGCACCTGGCTGTAGCCAGCCATCTTACCGTTGACCCATACGTAGTAGGCCGAATCGACGCCTTCAAAGACCAGCGCGATCTGGCGCCCGGCCCAGGTTTCAGGCACGTAGAACTTGCGCCGGTACAGGCCGGTCGGGTTGTCATCCGGCACATGCGGCGGGTCGATCGGGTAGGGATAATTGACGTTGGTGTAATTGGGGCGGCCGTAACCCTGCATCTGCCAGTTGCTCGGCACGGGGATTAAATCCCACTGCGAATCGTCGAAGCTGGCGGCTTCAAAACCGGCGGGGGCTTCGTGCGGGGCGTTCAGGTAGAGGAACTGCCAGGCGCCATTGAGCAGGGTAAAAAAGGGGGTCGCGCCGCGTTCGGCGGTCAGAGCGCTGGCTTCATCGGGGTAGGGCAGCAAGCTGGCGTGCGCCGCCTGGCGGTTGCGCTGCAAGACGAGCGGATTTTGCCAATCAGGGGTTGGAGGGGTTAGAAGTTTGGACACGGAGGACCTTTCGGGAAGAGTTGGTTATCAACTTTTATTTTACTTGAAAGAATAAATAAGGGGTGGGGGCATTTGAGTTTTGACCGCCACAAGTGGCGGTCAATAACTCAAAAAGGGGTATTTAGAAAGATCAATAAAAAAATAGAGGGGGTCAGACAGGAAAGTTTTTCTCGTCCAATGTCTGTTCGCTCCCATCCGCCATCTTCAAGCGGCTGGCGTCATCCGGGATGATTTCAGAGGATATAACTCCATTGTGAATTCAATGGATTGCGCGTCTGTGTCGATGAAGGCATAACGCAGCAGACCGGCGCGTGTGGCTGCCCGTTCATCGGTGACGGTAAAGTGCAGCGCAGGATCGAGCAGACGATAACGCATCTGGCTGCCGCCAAAGGTGACGGTCAATTCTGAGCCGGCACACTCAATCTTGCTGTGCGTCTGCCCGTCAAAATCGAATAGCGGGAGTTCTGCCCGCAGGCCCTTCACCTGTCCTTCGGCCCGATACAACACGCGGATCAACCCCGCGCCGATCTTGTACTCGGTGTATAACGCCCGCAGGCACGGCAGACCGCGCCACACAAGCCGCACCTCGTTATAGTCTTGCGATTGATCGCCCAAAACGGTCACTTCGGGCGGGGCATAGGGCGATGGATACGAGCTTTCAACGTTTTCGGCCAGGGAGTGCCATCGACCGGTTGAGTCAAGCCAGGCCGGGCCAAGCGCCAGGGCGCGGGTGGGACCGATGGTAGCGTACCGCGGCGCGCTGACCGCACCCTCGGAGGGGCCGATTTGTGGGTTGCAGCCAATTCGGTTCACACGGACTACACCGGTGGGGTTGGCAGAGGGATCGCCGCGTGTCTCGATTTGCAGGCCAAACCCTTGATGAACAGCGATCACTTGATGGAAGGCCGCACCCAGCTTAGCCGTGTAACTTCCAACTTCACCAGGGATCGGCTGTTCCGGGATGCTGTCGTCAGCCATCAAATACGCCAGGGATAGCGCGGCAACTGTCCATAGATTATACGTGGCGTGAACCGAGTAGCGCTCGTAGCCATGGCGTACCTCCGGCTCAAAACGGTTGCGCACGATGAACAAATCGCCGCCCGAGCGCAGCCAGGGCTCAATCGCCATTAATGACAGGCGCGCCCCGCGCTTACAAGCCGCCGCTAACAACGGATCATCGCCCGCGAAACGATGCGCCGCCCATTCATAGCAAACCGCCAACGCTGCGTCATTCCATTGGTGGTGGGCGCTTCGCCCAACGCCTGGCCATTCACCCCCCGGCGTTTGCACAAACAACGAGGTCCAGGCTCCCTTATATAGGTTCAAGTCGAACGCAGCTGCTTGCTGCCCATCATAACCGGCATCAAGCAGCACCGAAAGCATATACCGGGTGACGGCATCGTAGGCCAGCGGGTGCGCCGTGCCGGACATTTCCCCGTCGCGGTACAAACCAAAATCATCAAAACGCCGGGTATGGTATGGCAAATGCTTTTCCCACCATATCGAAGAACCTCCCAAACCCGCTTTGTGACGTAAATATTCGCCAACGCAGTTGATCGCATTCCAGTTGTGAATATCTCCCTCCGCGCGCGTGGCGAGTTGAACCATGTAGATAGCTTCCGGGTCGATCCGAGACAACGCCGACCGCCAACGTTCAACCGATTGGGGGGCGGCGATCGGGGCCAGCAGTTCGTCGGCTTTCATCAGAAAGATCGTGAAGAAATCAGCGTGCTGGTCAGGCGCCTTTCCTACGGACAACGCCTCGCAAGCGCAAATCATGGCACGTTCAGCGCTATCCAGGAGATCGACCCGCCCATTGGCGACGAGCAGGGCCGCGCCTAGCGCATAACTGGGCGTCGAGTAGTGCCGTTCACGCTTAAAATAGGGGTCGATGATACCGCCAAAATCCGCTTGATGGCCATGAAAGAAGCGCACCACCTTTTCAATCAGATTCAAATAGTCGGCGCGGCTGCGCCCCGTTGGGTTAAACCTGGGCGCGGCTGCAATGCACCCCCGATAGCGGTCAACCTGTTCGGCGAGGGGGTGTTCTTGCTTCACCAGATTACCTGTCACGTCTTTATAAACCATTTACTTAATCCTTTCACGCCAATGATCATACCCCTGATAAAGATACCATTACATGATGCCAAAATGATCGAAGGCATCGTGAGCGCTCATCCCGTTACGGATTGCTTCCCGCACCTTATTTTCACCGTGCACTTTTTCTAATGCCTTATGCACAATATCTTCTTCATAAATGCGTGGAATAACAACCGCTCCATCAAGATCTGCCACGATGAGATCACCCGGTGTGGCGAGTGCACCGTTTGGGAACTGGATCGTACACCGGAAATCAATGACGCGTCCTCGAACCCCCTGGTCTTGCGCATAGCGGCCCCATGAAAAAGTGGGGAAGTTCAAACGCAGGATGCCGCGTGTATCCCGCGAGTACCCGTTAAGAATGGCCCCTGCCGCGCCAAGCTGCAGGGCACGTTCACTCATTAATTCTCCCCATAAGGCATAGGTTGGGGAGCCTCCAGTACAAAGATAGACCTCGTTGCGCTTCAAATTGTCGAGCGCCTCGAACATCAGACCAAAGGGGCGGTTCCTGTTTTCATTTACGATAACCGTACCAGTACAATCGGCCTCCATGACGGGCATCGCCCGCCCCACGATCAGCATGTCGTCACGCAGCGGGACAATTTGGGGTGGCAAAAACTGGTGCGGGAGACCGCTTACATCCATGACATCCCCTATTACCGCGGTAAACAAATCGCTTTTGACCAAACCGATTAATTCGTCATCGTCCTTCCAGTTGAGCATATCCCCTCTTAACCGAGCAAATTCTGCTCGACGTTTTCAAGCGCGATTTCAGCCTTATTCCACCAGGCGTAGTTGGGATCGGCCATAACTTGACTCGCTTTGGTATCACCCGCGATGAGCGCCAGATACCAAATTCTGTAACCGGGGGCAGCCACCAGGGTATGATACCCATAAGGCATTTTCAAAATAGAATGGTTACGGATCATAAAGGCATAATCCTCTTTGGCTTTTCCGCCGTACAGACCGCAAAAACCGAAACCCTCTGCCGGCTCAGCGCGGTAGTAGTACATTTCTTCCTGGAAGATTTCCCCTTGTTCAGGAACGTTATATTCGTGTTTATGCGGGGGATAGGTAGCCCAATTTCCGCTCGATACAGTCACTTCCGCGATATGCAAGCGTTCGCTAGGACGACGGGCATCGATCAGGTAATTGAAAGTGCGTGACGTATTAAACCGTCCCCACCGGCCCGTAAAGCAATCTCCCGGATCGATCCGATATGGCTCGATGACCGTTGCGCCAGGGCAACTGCACAGAGCCACTTCGAGCCGGCTGCTCGCCTGGATCGTCACTGGCGCCTGGCAAGGCGCATAAACCATCGTAGGCGGTCCGGCAAAGACCGAGCGTCGCCCACCCAAATTCTTGAAGGTGAGATCGGCCCCAACCGAAATATCGGCCGTTCCCGTCAAAATGACCAGGCCATACTCCCGGTCCTGAGTGGCGAAGGAGTACTTCTCCCCTATGTTGAGAACCAATAGCTGAAAATTCAAAAGCTTACACGTGTTAAACGAAAGTCCGTTCATCCCAGGTTCGGTCAAAACATTCTCGAAATAGTCGCTACCATAGTTACTCATAACAGATCTCCCTTCCGTAATTCAGCGGCCAGACGCAGCAGGCTGCCCGTGCCATAGGTGCGTTCGCCCATTTGTGAACGTTTATGCACTTCCCATCCACCTCGGCCGGCCGGGGTCTGACAACCCATCAGCCAACCTTGCGCATCGATCCAGGTCAATACCTCATGCCAGGTACGCCAAACCGAAGCAACAGTGGAGCCATTCAACCAGCCTTCTACAATACCCACGGTGATCCCGGTGGCGATCATAATGGAACCGCTCGTTTCCAGGTGCGATTCCCCATTTTCAGGTATGATCCGCCACAACCCGCACGGATGCTGGAAACGCAGCAACCCGGTCACCAGCGCACGGTAATAGGCCAGCACCTCGTTCCACCCCTCGGTCTCAGGTGGGCAATAGCGCAGCGTGTCGGCCAGCGCCATTATCACCCAACCATTTCCACGCGACCAAAAACTTGTCGTGCGTTCGCCGGTTTTCGTATCAGCTTCGTGAAACCAACACCCGGTTTGCGGGTCGCGCAAATAATAGGCGTGTTGGATACACTGATTCAGCGCCTCGCGGGCGTAGCGCGGCTCCTGGGTAATTTGATAAGCGCGGGCCAGCGGGGACGCTGTGTAATATAGTGTGTCAACCCAGGGCATCTTCGACCAGTTTGAATGTGCAATCGCGCCGTTCTCGACCCGAATACTGGCATCGCAGATGTGATCCGCAATGAGCCGGGTCGTTTCGATTAATCGTTGGGTGGGGCGCAGGTTATAGAGTGCCGCAAAGACCATCGCGGCGCCCCAATCCCCACAATAGGGTGTCAGAAATATGCCCTGGTTCGGGTCGCCAGATTTTTGGAAAACCACATCTTCGAGCGGCGGTTTCTTCAAGGGCTGCGCCAGGTGATAGTCCACCCAGTGCTCGACCCAGTCGATCAATGCATCATCCGCGAAGGCCGCACCCAACAGCGCCAGCCCCAGCGGCACCAACGTATCTTCCCAACCGGTATTGATCCGTTCGATAGGACGGTTAAGGATGTTTGCCTGGAACTCAGGCCAGCCTGGGAGGGCTATCACCGGCGTCGACACAATTTTGGCTGCATTTCCGGTCATGCCTTGGTTTCTCCTTATCATTTTCGTAATATGGGTTAATTTTGGGCGTCGATTGACGTGATACTATCTGAATTCAGTCCGGTTCTGAGCCTATGAGCTTAGAGACAGCCTCATCAAAGTGGCGCATCATTGCTTGCGAAGCTGCGGCCGGATCGCCTTGTTCCAAGGCCAGGTACACAAATTCATGCAACTGCTGAACTCGTTTCAGGTCTGCCTCCAAATCGCGCCAACGGTCTAATCCTGCAATCATCAAATCCCGCGAGACCGTCCGAATGGACTTAATCACGTGCAGCAAAATTTCGTTGTGGCTCGCTGCTGCGATTAAAAGATGAAATTCGACATCGCCATCGATATACGCCTCAAACTCGTCCAAATGGGACTGCATTTGTGCCAATATTTTACCGATATCTCTCAACTCGTCCAAAGTGCGGCGTTGAGCTGCGAGCGAGGCGCTTTCGACTTCCAATGCCCTTCGAACCTCCATCATCTCAATGAACGCGTGATCACGGCGGTGAACAGTCAGGTTGAAATAATCGCTGAACTGCTGTCCTGTGATTGGGCGGATGGTGGCTCCCTTGCCGTTAACAATATCAATGACCCCTTTCCCCTCGAGATATCGCAACGCTTCACGCACAATAGGGCGACTGACCTCAAAAGAAGTCATCAGGTGAGCCTCGGAAGGCAGGGCTTCACCTGATTTCAATCCATCTTTTTGAATGTAATCAAACAGTTGCAGGGCTATTTGTTCGGCTAAAGTCATTCGAGAAAGTTGCATGGCTCCGACCTATATGACAGGTTGATAGGTTAAAGAACAGATTACATAATAGTATCAAATTCGTTCCCAGTCAATAGGTTATTGGAGACCAGCAACCAGCATTATCCATATATTTCGTCCAGCACTTCACGGGTGAGCGACACCCAGCGCATCACACGGGTGGGATCCCGTTCAACGGTTTCAACATCCTTAAGAGTAATATCTACGTGGCACCCATTCGCTTTGCATGCCGTCAGGTCACGGCGTAGAATGGCACGGTTACGCTCGCGGTCAAACCCATAACTGACCATATCCGCCGGACTGGGGCGGTAGCTAACCACATAATCGCTGCCAATTTGTTCCGCGCAACGCGCCACATTGGCAAAGGGAGATACGCCAATCCGGCGCAAGTTGGGTATTTTTCTGAGCAGCTTGATTTTGCGGGTCAGATCTTCACAGCAACCATAGGCGGTAAGGCCAAATTTTTCGAGGATGGGCAATTGATATTGCAGCAAGAATTCATCATGGTACGCCGGAGAAACCAGCGTAAATTCTTGAGCTGCCATATAACCCCAGAGTTGGCTGCGCATGACCCCGTTCACATTCGGGGCCGGGTCGGGTAATTCTTCGGCATAGGCCATCGCCTGATTTTGGTGTGCGCATAATCCCCAGTCTCCATTTGTCTCGGCCTGGTCATGGGTGCGCAAAATGCCATCGCGCATGAAAGCGGCCAGGCGATGCAGCCATTCAGGACGATCATACATATCCAACATGAAGTTTTCAATACCACGCAGGTAGCCAAGATCCGTAGAAATATCCCCCGTCCACATCCTGAAAGCAGGACCACGGTCGATATTGACCGTGATTAAATCACCAATTGCATCTTGCAGCTTCTCGGCATTGCGTTGGGTGGCTTCCTCATCGATCTCATGCCAGGGAGCTCGCAGCTTTTCGATATCTTCAGGTTTTTTCAAGGCGTAATCGACCTTAAACGACCCGCCCGGTTCATCCGAATGATTGCGGTGGGCAGTCACCCCCCAACCTGCGCAGCGATATGTGGCATTTAATGTCACCCAGGGCTCAAAAATCAAATCGTCGCCCAGGTTGTTCCAAAAAATCTGGTAGCGAAAGAAGTTTTCGAAATACCGAAAAAATGGATCGGTACATTCGCAAACCGATTGGATCATTTCGGACCAGGCAAATGCTCGCGTGTAGATCAACGGATAAGTCCATTTCAGGCTATTGTGTTGGCGCCACATACGGCGCCGTTCGGCCTGCTCAGGGCGCATACAAATTTCGAGATATTGTTCGCTTAGTTGGCGTAGAATTGTCCGGTCATTCAGGGACATCAGGAAGTTTCCCTCAAAAGCAAACCTTAACTGTGGGTCTGACTCAGATCGCCCAGGATCCACCAGGCATTTCCACTTTCAATGGAATGGGGTCAAAGCAGGCATCCATACAGGTCAAAAATTGCTGTGAGACAAGATCTCTCGCCTCACAGCAATTTTATTTTATTTTAAAGAAGCTGATTTCAGCCTCAGACGCGCACCCCTGCCAGGGTCAGCTCTTTGGCGAAGTGGCAGGCCGCCAGGTGACCGGGTTCCGCTTCGATCAGCGCGGGGGCGTCGGTCTTGCATATATCTTTGGCATAGCGACAACGTGGATGAAAATAACAGCCGCTGGGCGGGTTAGCCGGATCGGCTATGTCGCCTTCCAGCATGATGCGTTTCGACTTCATGCGTGGATTGGGCTTGGGCACAGCCGAAAGCAGCGCCTCGGTATAGGGATGGCGTGGGTTGGCAAAGAGATGGGCCGTGTCCGCCAATTCGACCAGCTTGCCCACATACATCACCGCCACCCGGTTAGCCACGTATTCCACCACACTGAGATCGTGCGAAATGAAGATGTAAGTCAGACCCAACTCGACGCGCAGGTCTTCCAGCAGGTTGAGAATCTGGGCCTGAACCGAGACGTCCAGCGCCAAGACAGCCTCATCGCAAATCACCAGTTTGGGATTAAGGGCCAGTGAACGGGCAATGCCGATGCGCTGGCGCTGTCCACCTGAGAAGGCATGTGGGTAGCGCCGCATGTATTCCGGACGCAGGCCTACCTTCCTGAGCAGGGTCGCCACGCGGTCTTCCAGTTCCTGGCCGTGAGCGATATTGTGTACAATCATTGGCTCAGCCACGATCTCCAGTACGGACATGCGCGGGTTTAGCGAAGAATAAGGATCCTGGAAAATCATGCGCAGTTCTTTACGGTATGGCTTGAGCTCCGAATTCTTTAAACTAACCAGGTCGACCACCTGTCCAGACTGATTGCGGTACAACACGCTGCCAGAAGTAGGATCGTAAGCGCGCATCACACTGCGCCCAATGGTTGTTTTCCCGCAGCCCGATTCACCCACCAGACCCAACGTTTCGCCGGTCAGCACGGTGAAGCTGACGTCGTCGACGGCCTTGACAGCACCCACCTGGCGGCGGGTAAAACCTTTGCGGATGGGGAAGTGCATCTTGAGGTTTTTTACATCAAGATGGACATTTTCATTGAGGATTTTTGCGGTCTCGGCCATATCACTTCTCTCCATACAGCAGGCAGCGCACGGCGCGCCCATCTGGCATGACAATCAGATCGGGATGAACCTGGTCGCAGCGGCCTGGAATGCGCTTGGTGCAGCGCGGGTGGAATGGGCAGCCTTTGGGGCGGTTGTAGGGGTCCGGCACCATGCCTTGTATCGGGTCCAGCCGGCCCTGGTCGCGCTGGCCCAGTTTGGGGATCGAGTTCAGCAGGGCGCGGGTGTAGGGATGCAAAGGGTCGAAGAATAGCGAATCGGTATCAGCCCGCTCGACCACCTCACCCAGATACATCACTACCACTTCCTGGCAAATCTCCGCGACCACGCCCAGGTTGTGGGTGATCATCATGATCGCCATACCCATCTCTTGCTGCAGTTCGAGCATCAGTTCGAGGATTTGGGCCTGGGTGGTCACATCCAGGGCGGTGGTAGGCTCATCGGCGATCAGCAGACTGGGGTGACATGAAAGGGCCATGGCAATCATCGCCCGCTGGCGCATGCCGCCCGAGAGCTGGAAGGGATAAGTATCGATACGCTCTTCAGGCCTGGGGATGCCTACCCGGCGCAGCATGTCAATGGCCAGCCGGCGCGCCTCAGCCGGGTCAGTTGTGCGGTGAAGCAAGAGCACTTCCTCGATCTGGTTCCCAATAGTATGCACCGGGCTGAGTGAGGTCATTGGCTCCTGGAAGATCATCGAAATTTCGCCACCCCGAATCGAGCGCATCTCGCGGCTGCCCGGCTTAAGCGAAGTCATGTTAATCGTCTCAATCGTTGCTCCACCGCTGTTTCCTTCTTTGTTCAACTGACGGTGGAACAGAACCTCCCCTTCTACAATCCGACCGGGCCGTTCGACTAATTTTAAGATGGAATAAGCGGTCACGCTTTTGCCACAACCGCTTTCACCAACAATGCCGACCGTACCACCCCGTGGGATAGCCAGATCAGCCCCTTCTACCGCCCGGACAATTCCTTCATCCAGGAAGAAGTGAGTTTTGAGACCTTTGACTTCAAGGAGGAGATCTGTTTGAGTTTTCATTTTGTCCTCCTGTTAGTGTGAATAGGGATCGGCTGCGTCGCGCAGACCATCACCCAGGAAATTAAGTGTGAGCACCGCCAGCACCACCCCCAGGGCCGGAATCAGCAGCCAGGGAGCGGTGGCGATGGAGCGGATGCTCTGTGCTTCTTGCAAGAGCACGCCCCAACTGACCACCGGCTCGCGCAGCCCCAGACCGAGGAAGGAGAGCGAGGTCTCGGAGAGGATCATGCCCGGGATGGAGAGGGTGATCGAGGCGATGATGTGGCTGGTGAAGGCCGGCAGCATGTGACGGAAAATGATGCGCGGCTGGCTGGCGCCGTCCAGACGGGCCGCCATAACAAAATCTTCCTCGCGCAGGCTGAGGAAGCGCCCGCGCACTACGCGCGCCAGGCCGGTCCAGCCGATCAATGAGAGGATAATGGTGATGGCGAAATAAACCCGGTCGGGAGGCCAATCCAGCGGCAGGGCTGCTGCCAGGCCCATCCACAACGGGATGGCAGGTACCGAACGCAGGAACTCAATGATGCGCTGGATAATCGTGTCTACTGAACCGCCGTAATAACCGGAAATTCCACCCAGGATGATGCCAAAGACTAAGCTGAAGGCTACGCCCACCAAACCAATGGTCATCGAGGTGCGCGTACCCACAATCATACGGCTTAACCCGTCGCGACCCAGGCTGTCGCCGCCCATCAAGTACACCGGGTCGTCTGCATTGGTCGGCCCAAAGAGGTGCACGTCCATCGCAATGATGCCGAGGAGTTTGTAGGGGTATCCCTTGACGAACATGCTGATCGCCACGCGTTTGCTTGGGTCTACCTCAAAAGTGCGGCGCAGGGCTATCGGGTCGATCTTGCTGGTGTACCCGTAAACAAACACGCCCTGATTATCAATCGCCAGGGTCTGAGGCGGTGCATATAAGCCGATTGAGTTGGTTTTACCGGGGTCAAACGGCGCCAGGAAGTCGGCGAAGATGACCACCAGGTAGAGCAGGAGGACAATGACCAAACTGATCATGGCCAGGCGGTGCTTACGGAATTTCCACCACACCAGCGTCCACTGCTTCGCGACAAAAACCTTGGCTTCCTGTTCGCCTTCGGTGAGCGCGTCAGCCGGGTCAGTTTGGGGTGTAAGAATTTGTGCTTCAGTCATGGGCACCTCAATCTACTGGTAACGGATACGCGGGTCGAGCAGCGCCAGCAAAATATCAGATAGCAGCGTGCCGATGATGGTAAGCACACTCAAGATCAACACGATCGAGCCGGCCAAATACATATCCTGCCCCTGCAGTGAGCGCAGCAGCATTGGGCCGGTGGTGGGCAGGGACATCACCACCGAAATGATGATCGAGCCCGAAACCAGCGCCGGCAGGGTCCAGCCGATAGTGGATACGAAGGGGTTGAGGGCAATGCGCACCGGATACTTCAGCAGTACCCGCCATTCCGGCAGTCCCTTCGCGCGCGCTGTCACCACGTAGGGCTTGCGAAGCTCATCCAGCAGGTTGGCACGCATGATGCGGATCAGCTCAGCCGTGCCGCCAATCGCAAGGATGACGATGGGCAGCCAGATGTGATTGAACAGGTCGACCACCTTGGGCCAGCCCCACGGTGCACTGATCATGTCGGACGAAAACAAACCACCAATGGTGGTACCGAAATCCTTGAACATGACGTACATGACCACCAGGGCAATCAGGAAACTGGGCACCGAGATGCCGATGAAGCCCAGGAAGGTGAAGATGTAATCTCCGAGTGAATACTGCTTCACGGCTGAGAAGATGCCGATGGGCAGGGCAATCAGCCAGGTCAGCACCACGCTGCCCAACGAAAGCGCTACGGTCAGCGCTACCCGCTCCCAGATCAGGGTGTTGATCGGCTGGCTGAACTCGAAAGAGATGCCGAAATCGAACTTGGTGAGGATGTTCCACATCCATTTGGCATACTGCACGTACACCGGCTGGTCCAGACCGTAAGTGGTGCGGATCTGCTCCGCCAGGTCGGCTCCGCCTTCGCCTTGAGCGGCCATATTGGAAAGCATGCTGGTGGCGAAATCGCCGGGCGGCAACTGGATGATGGCGAAGGCCACCACCGAGATAACAAAAAAAGTGGGAATTATCAATAAGATACGCCGTATGATAAATTGGAGCATTGCTCCTCCTTGAGATGGTTTTTTAAGGGGTTATCCAAAAGGAATCTTTTTGGAAAGACTCCTTCAGGTTAGAACGGATTTTTCCCTCAAAACATTATTCTCGGAGTACGAATAGCCGGTTGCAGCAACTATAGCTGCTGCAACCGGCCTATACAAGCTATCGACTAGGCAAAATAGTAGGTGAAGGGGTTATACGGTGAAGCTGTCGGGAACACCCAGCTGTTGAGCATGTTGTCCGTGACGTTCATGAAGTTGTTCTTGCGGATGCCGAACAAGTCGGGTGGGGTACAAACACCGATGCACCAGAAGTTATCGGCAGCCACTTGCAAAACCTGCTTCATCACTGCCACCTGGCCTTCGTAGGTCGGGGTGCCTTTGAGAGTGTCATACAGGTCACAGACCTTCTTGACTTCGCCCGTGGGTTCCTCTTTGAAATCGGACGTCGCGCCGGTGTACCATAGCGCCCAGGCCACACCCCAGCCAGCTTCTGTCGAATAGGGCAGGTAGGAACGGGCGTCCATGATGGGGTTCGCGCCGCCTTCGCCGGCCCAGATCATCGCGTCCAGGTCGTTGCCGTCCTTGTGGGTGTAAAGCAGGTTGCGTTCTTCTGGCTTGTGCTCCACGGCCACGCCCACAGCTTTCCAAGACTTAACGCACATGTTGGCAGTGTCGCCGTCGGTCTTGGTGGCGTTGGAGGTTTCGATAATGATGTTGAGCGGCTTGCCGTCGGGCATGAGGCGCATGCCATCGGCACCCTTCTTCGGCAGAACTTTATCCAGAGCTTCGTTAGCCTTGGTGACATCAAATTCAAGATATTGGGTGGCCAGCTGTTGGTTATAGAAGGGGGTGCCTTCTAATGGGGCTGCCTGGAAGGGCTTAGCCTGCCCGACGAAGACGGTGTCGATGATATCCTGGCGGTTGATCGCGTAAGACATACCAATGCGGAAATCTTTGTTGCCGAAGATGGCGCGCCTGGCGGGGTCCTTGTGCGACAAGTTGAACATGATCACTTCTTTGTTATTGGCGGCATCCTTCAGGTTAAGAAGGTGTAATCGCCTTTTGCCTGGTTGTCGAACAAGACCGGTTTGTTGGTGTTGGTGTTGAAGTGGCGCATCTGGTAGTCGATTTCGCCGTTGGAAGCCTTGAGCAGCATGGCTTGCACGTCGCCGTAGACGTCGGCGGTGAGGCGGTCGATGTAAGGATACTGCTGCCCGTTCTGGTCGACCTTGAAGAAGTACGGGTTGCGCGCGAAGGTCACCTGGGTGGCGTTGCCCGTGAACGCCTTGTCAACCACGTAGGGGTTGAGGGTCGGGCGGCCGGAAATGCAGTATTCGGTGAGCGTGCCCGAGCCAACCTGGCGATAGACCGAAGCCTGGAAGTAATCCTGGTAGGTGGTGAAGTTGGCGGCTTTCATATCAGCCTCCAGCTTGGCCGGATCGGTGAACTTCTTCATATACGTCTTGGCCCACTCAGCCTGGATGTTGGTAAGCATTTGCAGGTCAGGCGTGGCCAGCAGGTTCATGAAGAGGCCATAGGACTTGGGGAAGGTGAACTTAAGGGTGTAGTCATCCGTCTTGGTGACCGTGCCTGCCTGCCCAGCGATCTTCATCCAACCCATCGTGGTGAACTTCAGGTCGGGGTCCTTGAGGATTTCATCGAAGATGAAGGTCACATCGCCTGCGGTGAAGGGCTTGCCGTCCGACCACTTGAGGCCTTTGCGCAGGTAGAAGGTGAACTCGGTGGCGTCCGTATTTACCTCGAACTTCTCAGCCACGTTGGGGATCACCGCGGTCCACTCAGGGTTCCAGCGTACCAGGTGCTCGTAGGAGAAGGTGCGGGTGTAGAGCGCGCCGTCGGAAACGCCGGTGGTACCCATGCGCCAGTTGCCGCCGTATTTACCTACGGTGTTGCCTGCGACGACCACAGGACTATCGGGCAGACGTTGATCAATACTGGGCAGCGTGCCGGCTTTGACCATGGCGGCCAGCGTGGGTGCTTCACTGTATTTGGCGGCCGGAACGGCGGTAGCGGCCGGGGCTGCGGTGGCAGCCGGAACAGCGGTGGCAGCAGGTGCTGCGGTAGCAGCCGGTGCTGAAGTGGCAGCGGGGGCCGCGGTGGCGGCCGGAGCTGTGGTCGCTTGCGGAGCAGCAGTTGGCGCAGCGCAAGCCGCAAGGGCGGATGCGGCAGCCAAGCCACCACTCATTTGAAGGAACTGGCGACGGGTTAAACGCTTTGTACTCATATTACCTCCTCAAAATTTGACTGAAATCGTCAGGGGCTAAACAAGAGGGAACCAGATTTCAAGCAGCCCGCGATAACAGACCTAGGGATGGAAATGATTGCAATTGGTAAAACAAACAATAATGGCTGGTAACAGGCGCGGTCAGGCGAAAAATGAGGCTGACCTAATATAACGCATTATTCATATTATAAAAGGAATTTGTCTTTAGGGGAGAAATGAATATGCATAATGACCAAAACTATTATACAAAAAGAATTAAAACTTGCAAGGAAATTTTGTAAATTCTCATGAAAATTTACAGTCAATTCCGACGTTTTTGTCATTTCCAGAGTTTTGACCACCATAACCGCTAAAAATAGGCCGGGGACGAATGCCGCATCGCCCCCGGCAGCCCTGTCAAGCAGTGCGATCGATCAAATCCTGGACGGGGACGACTGCCAGGTCGATTTCCCCGCGGATGGTGGTGGTAAAGACAGCATAGCGGTCGCCGCTGCACAGGCGCGGGTGGGGATCGATATGATAGGAACGGCCGGTATGGTCCGGGCGTTCCGGGTTTTCCGCCAGGGTGATCACCTTGCCGGTGTGGCGGTTGAGAAAATAGACCGAAGATGGGCAGCCGCGGTAGAAGCGGTTATTGGAATCGCCGATAATATAATCTCCCTTGACGCTGGCGTGTGAATGCCAGCAGTGGCGCGGGAAGGTAATCTTTTCGATTTGTTGGGTATGAATGTCCACCTGCCAGGTATCATTGCCCCACACGCACCAGGCATGCTGTCCATCCGGATCCCACCATTCGTGGGTCACGCGGGTCGGTTCCGGCAGCAATGGATGGGGTTTTTCTCCGCGGCGGATCAACCACAGGCGGTCGACGATCGGGAAGGTCAGCCCGGTGATCGGGTCGCCGTGGTTCTCCTGGGCAAAGAGCACCAGGTCCGGGTCGGTGGGGCTGAACTGGGCATGGTTGTAATTGCGCTCGAAGCGCTGCCACTCCACGTAATCGCCGCCATCCACCGGCAGCGAGCCAAACACGTACTGCATGCCGATCTGGGCATCGACAAGGAAGCTGCGCCCATCCGCCGAACGGGTTAAATGAGTGGCAATGCGCTGCACCGGGCGCGCGCCGATCAGATCGGCGGGGATTTCATTGACCCACTGCGCCGTGTCGCCGTTCTCCGGTCCGCGCCGGTACAGGGCGGCGCCCATGCCCCAGGTGACCTCACCGCTGACCGGGTCGACAAACGGCGAAGCGTGGTTAAACTGAGTATCCGGAAAATGACGAACTTCCTGGCGTTCGAAGTCCACCACACCCAACGTGCGCCCCTGGCCGGCCGTACCGGAGGGCGGAAAAGCGCAGTAGAACCACAGGTAGCGCCCGTCGGCGCTCATCGAGTCGTTGACGAAGTAAAAAGCTTCCTGCACCGGAGCCACCTTTTGGGTCAGCAGGTAGATCGTCACCCCGCTTTCAGGGTGGGTGAAGGGAGTAAACAGCTTGGAATTTTTGAGATCGATCATTTTACCTTCTTCCATTTATATCTATAGGCTGAAATCCAGGATGCGGTGGGCTTTACGCGCGACGGCGAACAGCCCGCTGACCTTAAACATCAGCCGGTAGCCAGAAGACAGCCCGGCGATCTCCTCGGCCTGGTCAAAGTACCATTCCTCGTTCAGGCAGGCCCCCGGCGCCCAGCTTTCAATCACCCGCGGGTCATCGATTCCCCATTGGATGACCGCGCCCGTCTTGTCCAGAGAAGCGTTGCGATGCACGCTGCGCGCGGTAAGCGTGCTGAAGGCGTCAAACACCAGGCGGCAGCCGGGAAAAGCTGCCTGGAGGCGGGTGACCAGCTCTTTCACATCCGCCGGCGACAGATACATCAGCAGCCCTTCAGCCGCCACAAACACCACTTTGCCGCCCGCCTTCACCTGGTCCAGCCAGCCCCAATCGGTCACTGAAGAGGCGATCATGTGGTAGCGTTCATCCTCGGCAAAGAATTTGCGGCGCAGTTCCATCACCGCCGGCAGGTCCAGGTCGTACCAGATCACCTTTCCATCATCCACCCGGGTAAAGCGCGTGTCCAGACCGCAGCCCAGATGCAGCACCACCCCATACGGCACGGCGCACAGAAACTTGCAGATCTCGCGGTCGATTTTCATCGCCCGCAGGCATACCGTCAACCGCGTGCCGGTTTTGACTTTTAGCTGCGAGAAGTCATAATCGACCGCCTCGATGATTTTCCAGGCAGCCGGATCCACGAACCAGCCGGGCGGGCTGCCCCGCGTCTTGGCATACAGGGTGATCATCAATGTTTCCTGCTCGGCGACCAGATGTACCTTCTCTTTTATTTCAGGCATAGTTGCACCGCCTTAAAGATATGAATTATCATACTGCAAAAGTATTTTTAAGGATATTGAATAAATAGTGGGGTATCTTTTTAAGCAAGCTTGAAAAGATACCCCACTTTATTCTCTATCCCAATCTCTCAGCCGCGTTTTTCGCGGTCGTAATTCAATCCCAGGAATGCCGGAACGCGTGAACGGCGGAAGCTGAACACCATGACCAGGATGGTAGCCAGGTATGGCAGCATCAGCAGGAACTGGAAAGGTATCGCCGACCCACCGACCTGCGCCCTGGTCGCCAGGCTGTCGATGCTGGCAAAGAACAGCGAGCCAAAGAGGATGGTGTGCGGCGCCCAGCCGCCAAAAAAGGTCAGGGCGATCGCGATCCAGCCGCGGCCCGCCACGATATTGGGGGTAAAGGTGCCGGCAAATTCCATCGGCAGGTACGCACCCGCCATGCCAATCAACGCCCCACCCAGGATGGTCATCGAATAACGCCAGAAAGCGACATTGATCCCAAGGCTGTCGGCTGCCTGCGGATTCTCACCCACCGAGCGCATTTCCAGACCGTATTTGGTCCGGTACATGAAATACCACAGCGCAATCGAAATCAGAATGGCAAAATAAACAAATGCATTCTGATTGAAAAAGATCTCACCCAGGATCGGAATCTGGCTGAGCAGCGGGATAGGCACCTGCGACAGGGTTGGGATGCGCGGCAGAGACGACTGGATGCCGAGGGCCAGCTTTGGGATGAGCGTATGCAGGCCAAACCCGACAAAGAACAGCGCCAGGCCGATCACAAATTGATCCATTTTCAAATTGGTGGTGAAATAAGCCAGCGCCAGGCCAAAAATCATCCCGCTGGCCATCGCCGCCAACACGCCCACCAGCGGGCTGCCCGAATAGTACGTGCCCAAAAATCCAATCGCTGAGCCAAACAGCATTACGCCTTCCTGGGCAACGTTGAACACGCCCGTCCGCCCACTTAACATGGTCCCCTGCCCGGCCAAAACAAACGGCACCACATAAAACAGCACCAATTTCAAAAAATTTACAATCGGGTCGAGGAATTCCATCACCGCCTCCTGCGGACTACTTCAGAAAGGAGCACAAAGAACAGCACCAGCGCCTCGACGATGTAAACCATCTCCACCGGGATTGCCATGGTACGCTGCATGGCGCTCGCACCCACCTCCAGGACAGCGATAAAGAAGGCCACAAACGGCACCGCCAGGTTATTGCCCTTGGCAATCAGGCCGATAATCAAACCCAAAACCAGGAAGTTGGACTGGAAATCTTTGATCAGGCGGTGCTGGTATCCCGACACCTCCAGCACACCGGAAAGCCCGGCGATGGCCCCGGCCAAAACCAGCGAGAACAGAAACATCTTCTGCACGTCGATGCCAAACACCTTGGATGCCCGCGGGTTGGCGCCGGTGGCGATCAGCTCGTATCCGGCGGTGGTGCGGTTGGTATAGATGTACACCCCCACGGCTACCAAAATCGCCAGGATCAGGCCGGAATGCAGCGGCGGATTTTTGATCAACAGCGGCAGCCATCCGCCCTCGCCAATGGGAATGGTCGTAGGGTGGCCCGCCACCGGGTCCATCCAGATCTCACTGGCCACATAATCGATCATTTGGAAGGAGACAAAGTTCAGCAGGACGGTGGAAAGGATTTCATTGATATTGAATTTATACAGCAGCCAGGCCGGGATGAGCCCCCACAAGGCGCCGGACACGACCCCGGCTACCAGCACCATCGGCAGCAGGATAAAACCGGGCAGGCCGGCAAACAGAATGCCCACCGCCGTGGCCCCAATCCCGCCGACGATCATCTGGCCCTCGCCGCCGATATTGAATTTACCGGTCGCCAGAGGAATGGTAAAGGCCAGCGCCTGCAGCATTAAGGGGATAAATTTCAGCAGGGTCTGAACGATCCCGTTGGTTGTGCGGAAAGAGGTAAAAAGGATCGTCTGGTAAGCCTTAAAAACATCAAAACCCATCAAACCGATAAACACGCCCACGGCGGCAAAAGCCACCACCACCGCCAACAGGTAGGGGCCGACAGCCTGTAAAATCGATTGGATGGGCGTCTTCTTCAACATTGGCAGTTCAGTTTGCGCGGACACCGCTCATCATCCTCCCGATCTCGTATTTTTCAAACTGCTCCCGCGCCAGCAGACCCACAATTTCGCCACGGTAGAGTACGGCAATCCGGTTGCAGAGCAGCAGCAGTTCGTCCAGGTTCTCTGAAAGAAGCAGTGTCGCCATACCCTGCTGCTTACGCTCCAGCAAACGGTTATATACAAAGTCAATCGACGGGATATCCAGGCCGCGGGTCGGATTATGCGCGACCAGCAGCCTGCATGGGCGGGAAAATGCCCGCGCCACCACCACCCGCTGAATATTCCCCCCTGAAAGGTTGGCCCCAATTTCAGCCGGTCCCAGGGTCTTGATATGGTATTCCTGGATCAGGTCCCGTACAGTCGAGACAATGGTATCCCAATTCATAAATCCCCGACTGCTGTAGGGAGCCTGGCGGTGAAAGCCAAGAATGAGATTCTGAGCCACGCTGGCCTTGGGCAGATAGCCGTCGCGCAGGCAGTCTTCAGGAATATAGGCCATTCCACTTGCCAGTAAGTCATGGGTGGCGGCGTGGGTAATCTCACGGTTATCGAACCACACTGCCCCCGAACTGGCTGGCAGTACGCCGAAGATCGTTTCACACAATTCGCGCTGCCCGTTGGCCGCCACGCCTGCCACGCCCAAAATTTCTCCGGCGTGGATTTCGAAGGTAACATCTTTTACCAGCGGCCGGTTTTCTGCATTCAGGCGCGTCACCCGATCCATCTTAAGCATCACCGTATCGCCGCTGGCTTCAATAATCGATTCGGGCCTGTTTTGGGAGAAAACTACGCTTTCCTCAATATTGATTTCATCACCCACCATGGCGCGCACAAAAGCTTCTTCGGTTGATTTTTCACGCCCCAGGGTGAGCACATTCTGGCCGTTGCGCAGTACGCTGATCCGGTCGCAAACCGCCAGCACTTCGCGCAGTTTGTGGGTGATGAATACGATGCTCAGGCCGTCCGTGACCATCGTGCGCAGCGATTGGAAGAGTGAATCGACTTCCTGCGGGGTCAGGTTGGTGGTCGGCTCATCCAGAATCAGAATTTCGGCCCCGCGGTAAAGCGCTTTCAAAATTTCAACTTTTTGGCGGACCCCCATGGAAAGATCTTCAATGCGTGCGTGTGGGTCGATTTCCAGGTTGAAATGCTCACATAACCGGCGAATCTTTTCTTCCTCTTCCGCCAGTTTGAGGTTAAAACGGTGTTTGACCTTCGTGCCAATCACCACATTTTCGAGCACAGTCAGGCTTTTTATTTGCAGGAACTGCTGGTGGACCATGCCGATTTTATGCTGGATGGCATCTTTGGGGGAGGTAATCACCACTCGCTTGCCGTGCAGCAGTATTTCACCGGCATCTGCGCGGTAGAGCCCGTACAGGATATTCATCAAGGTGGTTTTTCCAGCCCCATTGCCGCCCAGGAGACCATGGATCTCCCGGGCGGCCAGGGCAAAGCTGACATCCTTTAGGGCTAGATTCGTCCCGAAGGACTTGGTAAAGCCCTTCATTTCAAGGATGGTTTCTAGTGGCATCGGGCTACTGCACCTTATCGGTGTTCTTCACGACCTGGATTTTGCCGCTCTTCACATCGTTGACGATACTTTCAATTTGCGACTGCATTTCAGGGGCAACATTCAACAGCGGGAATTGGACGTCAACACCCGTGGCAAAACCTAAGGGGTAGTACGCGCCTTTTTCACCGGCTTTGATCCGCGTCACGATTTCCACCAAGGGTCCCTTGAAATCATACAGCAGCGAAGTAATGTAGTTCTTAGGAGCAAAGTTGGTCTTGTCGATATATTTGGCGGTCACCAGGATGCCGTCACCCTTGGCTTTGGCTGCCTCGAACACGCCAAAGATTCCCAGGTTGAGCGAGCAAATGATCACATCCACACCCTCGCTGATCATTGCATCCGCGAACTGGCGGCCCTTGGTCGGATCGTTAAAATCGCCCGTCCAAACGGTCTTGAATTCGACATTGGCGTTCAGGTCTTTGATCGCCTGCTGCACAGCATGCACTTCAGCATAGGAGAAGGGCAGGGTTGCCCCACCGATATAGCCAATTTTGCCGGTCTTGGTGGCCTTGGCAGCGATCGCTCCAATGGCGTAATAACCCACGTGGAAATTGCGGTCGATCAGCCAGAAATTGGTTGGCGGATCCTTGACTTCCGAGTCGCCCTCGGCGATGAACACCACGTCAGGCATCTGCTTGGCCAGGTCAATGGTTTGGTTTAAGAACTGGCTGCCGTGCGTCCAAATGATGTTAAAACCCTGATCGATGTATTCGCGCATGGCACGGTCGATATCCGGCACAGGCACGCTTTCTGAATATGCCGTTTCCACGCCCAGGGAACCCTTAACCTCAGTCAGGCCCAGGTAGCCGAGAGTATTATAGTCGGCATCCGTGATCACACCCGGGAAGAGGGCAGCCATCTTCCATACTTTAGCCGCCTGAGTGGGCGCAGCCGCCGCGGTTGAGGCGGCAGTTGGGGCAGCAGTTGGCGCCGCCGGGGCGCAAGCGGATACCACAAGCGACAGAACAACCAGCACAATCACCCCTATATACAATGATTTACGCATTCCTCATCTCCTCTTATTTGGTTTTGGTTCGGCAATTTTTTTGGGACAGTGAAGACAATCCAGCAGTATTTAGATTGCTCGAACATTATAGCATCATTAATAAGCTTGTAAATACTGCAAATGGGTAATATCTGACAACTGATTTATGATATTTCACCAAATCACCCGAAAGATTGTGTTAATTATGGGAAAAACGTACCGGCAGATAACAATCATCACCCTCTCCAACCAGCTTTTCTCCCCACGGTGTTGCCCCCTCCAGCCCTGTTGACAGCCCATCCGGCCCATGATAAAGTGATGGCAGCCCCAAAAAAACCATCGTTTGACCCAATTTTTGCATCCATTGTGCAGTATTTGCAAATGGGTTTCAACCTTTCTAAGGAGATTGCTATGACAAAGATTGCCTTCATTGGCGCTGGCAGCATCGGCTTTACCCGCGGCCTGGTGCGTGATATTCTCACTTTCCCCCAGATGCGCGATGCCACCCTGGCGCTCATGGATATCGACCCGGAACGGCTTGACTTCGCGCTTCAATCGGTCAAGAAAATTGTCGAATTGGGCGGGTACCCGGCCAAAGTCGAGGCCACGCTCGACCGGGCGGAGGCCCTCAAAGGCGCGGATGTGGTGCTGGTCACAATCCTGGCCGGCGGCACGGATGTCTGGAAGCATGATATCCTCATCCCGATGAAATACGGGGTGGATTTCAACGTGGGCGATACGCGCGGCGTGGCAGGAATTTTCCGCGCCCTGCGCACCATCCCGGTCATGCTGTCGATCGTCAAGGACATGGAGCGCTACTGTCCGAACGCCTACATGCTCAACTATACCAACCCCATGGCGATGCTGTGCCGCGCCATGCAGCGCGAGAGCTTCATCCCGGTGACCGGGCTGTGCCATTCCGTGCAGGGCACTTCGATGATGCTGGCCCGCTGGATCGGCGCGCCTTATGAAGAGATCACTTACACCTGTGCCGGGATCAACCACCAGGCCTTCTACCTCAAGTACGAGTGGAATGGCAAAGACGCCTACCCGCTGATCCACAAGGCGATCACCGAGAACCTGGATATCTACAACGAAGAACAGGTGCGCAACGAAATGTACCTGGCGCTGGATTACTACGTCACCGAGTTCATCCGGGCACAATTCGGAATACAACTGGTGGTTCCGAAAGCGCAAGGACCTGATCGAGAAGTACTGCACCACCGGCACCGGTTGGAACCCCGGCAAACACGCCTACATCCTGGACGAATACGGCCGCCGCGATACTGAATGGAAAGCTGACGCGCAGGCCTGGTTCGCCAAAGAGACCCCGATCAGCCTGGAGCGCGGGCACGAATATGCCGCGTATATCATCAGCGCCACCCAGGGCGGCGACGTGTTCCAGTTCAACGGCAACGTGCCCAACGCCAAATTGATCGACAACCTGCCGGAAGGGGCCTGCGTAGAGGTACCGGTCTTTGTGGATAAAGCCGGTTTCCACGCGGTGCACGTCGGCCCGCTGCCGCCGCAGTTGGTGGCCCTCAACCACCTCTCGGTGATGGAAGAAGAGATGACGGTCGAAGCCTCCCTGACCGGCGACCCGCGCCTGGTTTACCAGGCCTGCTGCTACGACCCCGCTTCCGCATCGGTCCTATCCCTGGCAGAGACTAAAACCATGGTCAACGAAATGCTGGCGCAGAACAAGGATTACCTGCCCCAATTTAAACATTTGAGCGCATAAATTCTTTTGAACCGGTTGGGTGTTTTTTCAATACGGCCAAGTCGCATTGAAAAAACACCCGCTCTCATTCTTGATGGTCGCCGCATCCGATGTACGCCATCCGGGCGAGCGCCGACCAGCGTAAAAGGAAAAAACCTATGCCCGATTATTCTAAAAACCCGCAAGCATTGGATGAACGCGTTGAAGCCCTGCTCAAACAGCTCACCACAGGCGAGAAGATCTCGCTGTTGTCCGGAAAAGACTCCTGGCACACGGTGCCCATCGAACGCCTGGGAATCCCCTCCCTGGTGATGACGGACGGCCCGCACGGCGTGCGCTCCAGCCAGCCCGAAACCGGGCGCATCGACGGCCCCGCCACCTCCTTCCCGACCGGCATTTCCATGGCATCCAGTTGGAACCCGGAGCTGATCGAGCGGGTGGGAGCGGCTCTGGGCGAAGAAACGCGCGCCATGGGCTGCGATGTCTTGCTCGGACCGTGCGTTAACATCGTGCGCCACCCCCTGGCCGGACGCAATTTTGAAGCCTACGCCGAAGACCCATTCCTGGCAGGCAAGATCGGGGTGGGCTTTGTCAAAGGAGTACAGAGCCGGCGTGTGGGCACTTCATTGAAACACTATGCCTGCAACAACCAGGAAATCGAGCGCTTCCGCGGCGATTTGATTATCGACGAACGCACGCTGCGCGAAATCTATCTCTCACAGTTCGAAATGGTGGTCAAAGAGGCCGATCCCTGGACGGTGATGTGCTCTTACAACCGGATTAACGGCGATTACGCCAGTCAAAACCACCATTTATTGCAGGACATCCTGAAGGGAGAATGGGGCTACCGGGGCGCGGTCGTCTCGGATTGGAGCGCCAACCACACGGTCTTCGAGTTGGTGCAAAACGGGCTGGACCTGGAAATGCCCGGCCCGGCCAAATACTACGGGCGCCTGCTGGAAGAAGCCGTGCGCATATGGCAGATCGACGAAGAGGCGGTGGATGAAGCCACCCGGCGCATCCTGCGCATGTTGGCCATCTCCGGCAAGCTGGACGGCGACACCCTGCCGCCCGGTTCGCTCAACACCGCCGAGCACCAAGCCCTGGCGGGCGAGCTGGCCGAAGAATTGATCGTCTTGCTGCGCAACGAAGGCGGCCTGCTGCCACTCAAAGCCGGGCAGGTAAAATCGATCGCGGTGATCGGTCCGCACGCCAACGTCGGTTCAATCGGCGGCGGCGGCAGTTCATTCCTCGAGGCCCCCTACCGGGTCAGCCCGCTGGAAGGCCTGAAAAAAGCCTACCAGGGCAAGCCGGTGAACGTACAGTTCGCCCAGGGCTGCGACAATTATGCCAAACTGCCGCCCCTGCGCGCCCTCAAGCTGACCACGGCCGACGGCAAATCCGGCGCGCTGTGCCAGTTTTGGGACAATCCCGATTTCAGCGGAAAACCGGTCGCCGAGCGCATCGAAAAGAACCGCTTCGATTTCTGGTGGTTCACCGCGCCGGTCAGTGAAGTTAAAAATGCCTTCTCCGTGCGCTGGGTGGGCAACCTGACCGCTCCGGAAGGCGGATGGCATTCCTTTGGGCTTTCCAGCGCGGGGGAAGCACGCCTGTATTTGGACGACAAGCTGTTGATTGAAAACAAAGAAAACTCCTCCGGAACGCCTTTCGCGGCAGCTTACACCCAGGCCGAAATCATGATGACCGCCGGCCAGACGTACGAGTTCAAACTGGAGACCACCCGCCCGGCATCCGCTTCGCACGCTCACGCCGCGGTTTCCTTTGCCTTCACCCCGCGCCCGGAAGAAGACCATCGGTTCGAAGAAGCCGTGGCGCTGGCGCGTTCCTGCGATGTGGTGGTGGTATGCGTGGGCCTGCCCGAGTATTTCGAGTTCGGAAGGTGACGATCGTCCCCACATGGAACTGACCGGACGCCAGAACGAGCTGGTAGAGGCCGTGCTGGCGGTGAACCCGCGCACGGTGGTGGTGGTCAATGCCGGAGCCCCGGTGCGTTTGCCCTGGGCCGAGAAGGTCCCCGCCCTGCTGGAAGCCTTTTACGCCGGTCTGGAAGGCGGCAACGCCGTGGCACGCATTCTGACAGGCGAAATTAACCCTTCCGGCAAACTCTCGGTCACCTTCCCCAAACGCCTGGAAGACACTCCGGCGTACATCAATTACCCCGGTACCAAGAAGGTGCATTATGGCGAGGGCATCTTCGTCGGCTACCGCTACTACGACATGCGCGATATTGCGCCCGCTTTCCCGTTTGGCTATGGTCTTTCCTATACGACCTTCAGCTACAGCGGCCTAAAGCTGCCGGCTGAAGTCAAAGCCGGGCAGCCGGTCGAGGTGCGCCTGACGGTCACCAACAGCGGGCCAGCTGCCGGCAAGGAGATCGTGCAGCTCTACGTGCGCGACGTGCAGTCCAGCCTGGCGCGCCCGCCCAAGGAGCTGAAAGGGTTTGCCAAGCTGGATCTGAAACCAGGCGAGAGCCAGGATTTGACCTTCACCCTGGATGAGCGCGCCCTGTCGTTCTACGATCCTTACCGCAAGCGCTGGGTGGCCGAACCAGGCGAGTTCGAGATCCTGGCAGGCGCATCCTCGCGCGACATCCGCCTGAGCGGAAAATTCACCTTGGCCTGATGATTTTTTCCAAAGGAGTTGCAACCGGCAAAGCCGGTTGCAACTCCTTTTTAATTGGTACGCGCGTTGACAATTTCACCTGTGCTTCTATAATGAAACCAGGTGATATGATGAAGTGTCCACACTGCGGTCAGGAACACCCGGACGACTCCCTGTCGTGCCCGGTGACCGGCAATCGGATCGCGGCTTTTGAATGCCCGAACTGCGGCCAGGTGGTGATGGCGGGGAGCGAAAGCTGTCCTTATTGCGCCACCTCATTCATACCACTCGCAGCGTCGCCGGCCACAGGGCCAGCCGGGTGGTTCTCAATTCCGCACGCACCCACCTGGTTGTGGATCGTGCTGGGCATGGCCGGGGCGCTGGTGGTCATTTCCGGTGGGGTGCTGCTGTTTTGGAACGGTGTCTTCAGCCCACCCGCCCAACCCGCACCCCCAACTCAAAGTCTGCCAGCGATATCGACGCAGGCCGCGGCCAGCCCAACCGCCACCGGCAGCCCGGCGGCGGCCTCTGCCACGCCTGCGCCCAGCGCCAGCCCCAGCCCGGTTTCAGCCGCGCCCCCGGCGTGCACCGCCGTCGGCCAGACCTGGACCCGCCCCGGCGACCAGATGGAGATGGTGTGTGTCCCCGCCGGCAGTTTTCAAATCGGAATGAGCAAATGCACGTTCACCGGCTGCGGCGGCGAGGTCGGCGGGGGCAGTGTCAACCTGGAGGCATATTGGATCGACCAGACCGAGGTCACCAACCGCATGTTTACCTTGTTCACGGATGCCACCGGGTTTATCACCGGGGCCGAACGGGGCGGCGCTTCAGAGGTAAACGGGATCACGGACCCGGTTTTTGGCGCGAACTGGCGCCACCCGCAGGGGCCGGATTCCTCGATCAGCGGCCTGGACGACCACCCGGTGGTGCAGGCCAACTGGTACGCGGCGGATGCTTACTGCAAATGGGCCGGCGGTAGCTTACCAACCGAGGCCCAATGGGAAAAGGCAGCGCGCGACACGGACGGCCGGCTCTTTCCCTGGGGCAACGAGCTGCCCAAAGATGTATATTTGAACGCTGCCGACTCCAACCTGCCGGTGGCCTGGGCGCGCAGCGACATGAACGACGGTTACCGCTATACTGCCCCGGTCGGATCTTACCCGGCGGGGGTCAGCCCATACGGCGCGCTGGATATGGCCGGCAACGCCTGGGAGTGGACGCGCTCGTTGTTCAAGAACTATCCATACATAACGAACGACGGGCGAGAACTTGCAGGCCAGCCGGCAGCCGGCGACCGGCTGGTAATGCGCGGCGGCAGCTGGTATGACGATTACGGCAGCGTGCGCAGCACGCTGCGCTATGGCGGGAAGCCCGACCAGGCCCACGATGCGGTAGGATTTCGCTGCGCTTACCCCTGAAAACCCGGATTAATTTAAGCTTAGAAATATTCAAAACCAAAGGAATTACCCTTTACAAAATAGGCAATGGCATATAGAATATAAACATCAAGCGCCGAGGTGCCCCCCTCACCCCGGCGTTTGATATTTTTTTAACCTCCCGGTTCACCTCATTGATTTTCTTGTATACCTGTATAATAAATGTACCTGACACATATCGTGCCGTCAGGGGATATGGATAAAATCCCGAAAGGTCAGGGAATGGATGAAACTCACCGTTGTTCTTGCCCTGGTTTTAACCCTGGTATTGAGCGCATGCAGCCTGCCCGGTATGTCTGCGGCCACAGCCACTTTGCCACGCCTTCCACCGGTGGCGACTAAACCCGCGCCGCTGAACACACTGCCCCCCATGCCAACCTTCACCAAAGCGGCGTCGAACACGCCAGAAATCGCGATCGCCACAAAAGCGCCAGGCGGGGGGCCAACGACCGCGGCAACCCTGGCTAAACCGACTGACACGGTCGCGGTCCCAACCCAACCACCCGCGACCAATGTTCCCACAGTCGCGCCCACTAAAGCGCCTACCAAAGCGCCCACCCAGGTTCCGCCAACCGCTGCCGCCAGCGCCAGGGAGGGCAAGATCTTTATGATCGCGATCGGCGATAATGGAGTTTCAGGCAAAAAAATCGGCTGCGGTGACAGCGCGGTCGGTGTGATTGTGCCCTTGAACAATCCGTCTGCCCCGCTGCGCAGCGTGCTGGAAAAGCTGCTGGCGGTCCAATCGCAAAATTACGGCCAATCCGGCCTGTATAATGCCCTGTTCCGCTCCGACCTGCAGCTTCAATCGGTGACCATCAAAAACGGTGTGGCAGATATTTATCTGACCGGTTCTTTAACCCTTGGAGGCGTCTGCGATAACCCGCGGGTGCAGGCCCAATTTGAACAAACCGCGCTGCAGTTTTCCACCGTGAACAAGGTCAACGTGTATATCAACAATAAGAATTTACTCGACCTGCTTTCGCTGAAATAGATTCCCCTCTATTTAATGTCATCCGGGTTTTGCACCGAATGCAACGGTGCAAAACCCGGATTTTTTATTGATCAAACTTCAACAACGCCTCAAAGGCGCGCGCGCCGCTGGTCTGATGCACGCCATCCACCCACCACTGGCCCGGACCATCTTCCTTCGGGCCGGCGAGGATCGCAACCTGTTCGCCTGGGAGCACCTCGCTGGTGTAATTGATTTGCAGTTCCGCCAGGCGGCGGGCGGCGTGCTCTTCCATGGTGAAAGCGTCCGATATCCAATCCAGGTAGCGCGCGTTGGTCACATGCCCCATCAGATCAATGGCGCTGTATCCGGCGGCAAACACCTGGCGCTGAGGCAGGCCGGCGGGTGGGTTCAATTTGTCCAGCGGTTCAGGCAGCGCCGCTCGCCCGCCGTTATCCGGTAGGCTGCCGTCCAGGCTGCCGGGCGGCAGGATGCGCCGCGAATTTGGATTGACCAGCAGCCAGGCGGTCGAGGCCTCGCCCAGTACATTTCCGGCGGAACCGGTGAAAATATAATCGCGCATGAAAAGCAGGCGCTGCTGGAGACCCTTGGGCCAGGTCTCAACTTTGACTACATCGTCTACCGTGGGGTAGTCATGAAAGCGGATGCGCACCCGCGAGAGGATCCACACCCGCTCGTTGAGCATCATTCCCTTTTGGTCAAAGCCCAAATGGCTGGCGTGATGCGATGCGGCCTCCTGCATCGTCTGAAAATAACAAGACGGCTTCCAACGGTGCTGGAAGTCTGTTTCGTATGTTTTAACCCGAGTTTCCTCAAACCAGATGGTCTGCATAACTATATAACCCTCTTTCGTTGTAAAAAATCCCTGTTACCATAAAATAATGGCCCCATTATATCAGCAGGGCTTGTACTCAAACCGTTTTTAAGTTACTCTGTAATTATGGTGGGATATTTTGTAGGCACTTCAGGATGGAATTACGACCGGTGGAATGACGATTTCTTTCCAGTAGTAGACCCTGGCAGCACCCGGTTCAGGCGGTATGTCGCCCGATATTCGGCTGTCGAAGTCAATGGTTCTTTCTATCAGCCCACCGGCGACACCGGCGATTTGCGCTGGCGCGAGCAGGCCGTTCCGGGGTTCCGCTACGCGCTCAAAATTCCAAAAATCGTCACCCAACAGAAACAAATCGCCAGCGTGGAATCCGATATCGCGATCTTTTGGCGTACGGTCTGCCGCCTGGACGACTGCCTGGGGATGATTTTGCTGCAGCTGGCGCCCGACCAACCTACGGATCTCGGCTGGCTGCACACGATCCTTAAAGCCTTTGGCGACCCCAGCCGGGTGGCAGTGGAATTTCGCGCCCCAGCCTGGCAGGGCGAGGATGTGCGCCGCCAGTTAGAGCTGCTGGGGGCAGCGCATGTCTGCGTCGATTCGCCGCATCACCAGCTGACCGAATGGGTGACCGGGCCGCGCGCCTACATCCGCCTGCACGGGCGCCGGCGCTGGTATGCCGACCGCTACACGCCAGAAGAATTGGAAGGGGTTTGCGAAATGGCCCACCGCATGGCAGACGGCGGAGCGCAAGAAGTATATATTTTCTTCAATAACACGATCGAAGGCGACGCCCAGGAAAACGCCCTGGCGCTCAAACGCATGCTCGTCTGACACCCTTCAAGGCAAAACCCAGTGTTCCAGATCTTCTCCCCAGGCTAAAGCCAGGGCCGCGCTGTGGGCATTGGTTTGGTGCGCCGTACGCTCACCGTGAAAAGCCATTAGCCAGCGGCCGGTCTCACGGCGCAGGTCGAGAACCATCCCGGCGGTCGGGCCGTTATCCGCCCACGGCAGGGCCGGAAAATCGAGATAGTGCACGTCCTGCCAGCGCAGCAGGTCGGTCGAATAAGCCAGGCCAATCCCGCGGGTGGGCCGGCAGGGAGCAAAGATCATGGCGTAGCCGCCAGGCGCCTGCACCACACACGGGTTCTCCACGGTCACGCCATCCGGGGTATCTCCCGCGCCCAACACCGGGCGGTCCGGGCTGGCTTCTTGCCAGTGATCGAGATCTGGCGAAACAAGCAGGCCGAGCTGCCCGCCAGTCTTATAAAAACAGTAGAAATTTCCACCATGGCGCACCAGGTAGGGATCAATCTGGCGCTGAGAAGTCGCCCAGCGGGCCTGGCAGCCCTGTGTGCAGATCATGCGCGGCTCGCTCCAATTTTGCAGGTCAGGGCTGCGCATCAGCCACAGGCGGGAGGTCTCGTTGCCATACGTCCCGCCAGGGTCAATCGGGTAGCTCTGGACGCACAGTACCCATTCGCTGCCCACGCGCAGGGTATTGCCCGGGCTCGAAAAATTCAGCGGCGAAACGGTCAGGCGGCGCGGGTGCGTCCAGGTTTGCAGGTCGAATGTCTCGACGACTTCGACCGAAAGCCAGTAGCGCCCGGCTGATTGTTCGGCCAGGGTGTAGTAACAGCGCAGCCGCTCGCCGTCAAAGACCAGGGCCGGGTCGCGCGCAGCGGCAGCCCCAAGATCGAGGAATGGGGTGGGCGTGGAAGTGAGCGGAAATTGCATTGGATCCCTATTCGTGAAAGATCACCATGGAGACGCAGAGGTTAATGGATTAACTGCGCAGCGGCACGCCGAGCATGAGCTCGGTGACGCCGTGCACATCCATCCAGCCATCCTGGTTATAACGCTCGAATATCTCGCGGGCGGCCTTTTCAAACGTCGGGAATAAGGGATGATCTTCATCCGGCATGTACGAGGTGGAGAGCAAAGCCCCCAAAAAGCCGTCATACTGCTCGCGGATTTGAAAAGGGAAGGTTAAGGTCTGGCAGGGGCCGCCGTTAAAGAAGTGCTCCCAGGGGGTGCCGGGTTGGGGAAAAGCCGCAGGGGTGGCGCCGTAGTCTGGGGAGCGCAAGGCACGAACCGCTTCATCTCGCTCGTGGTCCAGGCTGGCGTTGTGGAACAGCCCCAGCCAGCCACCCGGTTTGAGGATGCGCAGTATTTCATCCCGTGCGGGGACAAAATCGAACCAGTGGGCAGCCTCTGCCACGGTGATCGCATCCACCGACCCCGCTTCCAGGCTGGTCGAACTCAGCGCTGGCTGCCAGCAAGGTGCAGTTGGCCTGGTCCGCCAGGTATTTTTGCGCCTCGCGCCGCATTTCCGGGTTGGGCTCTACCCCATAAACCCGCCCCACGCGCCCCGCCAGCTGGCGGGTGAGGATACCGGTGCCCGCCCCCAGGTCCGCTGCGCTGGAGTGCATGCCCAGCCCGGCTGCCCGGCAGAAAGCCTCCACCGCGTCCGGAGCATACGACCATCGGTAGCTGGCATACTTTTCAGCTTTGGTTGAAAAAGCATTATGGGTGTTCATAACCTTTGTAAAATATCCTGGTTGGGTTTTTGTGCCAGGCGGGCACAAAAACCCAACTATTTATTCATCCGAAATCCGTACCGATCCTAGCCGATCATCGGCTTGTCGTGCTTGAAGAAGTTAGCGATGTATTCTTCGGGGGTGAACTTCTCAAATTCTTCCACTTCGCGCACGCCGGGGAAATCGAGCAGTTCATCCAGCAGGGCAACGGCCTGGTCGTAGGTCTTGGTACCGTGCTCGCTGAGCAGCTGCCATAAGAGCATGCCCTTGTCGCCGCTCTTGAAGGCGTACAGGTCGCGCTCCATCTCCAACCATTCGGGGTAAACGTGGTTGAACATGATCTTGGGCGGCAGGGGGAGGACGTCCTTGATGTGCACGCCATCCTGATCGATATGCGCCGGGACCTCGACCACCACGTTTTCCGGGATGCCTTTGAGCTTGCCGCCCTTATTGGGCACGTTGACCTGGAAATCATCCGCGTTATTAAACGAGATCGCATCCATGATCGGCACGATCTGCTCGCGGGTCTTGATCGAACCATAGATCTCGATCAGGTTTGAGTTTTCATCATTGCCGGCATCGACCATCTTCTGGATATTTTTTTCCAGGTTCTTGACGAAATACGGGCGGGCGATATGCGTGTCGGGGCCGCCAAACGGCTCGCCAAACCAGCGCTTTTTAGTGATGATGTCGGTGTGGTACCACCAGCCGCCGCGGCGCACGGTATCCCCAATGGGCATCAGGCCGTAAAGGCGGTATTCGTTAATCGCACCGCGCGACATCTGGGCATCATGAGTGGACTGCGCGCGATGATCCCGCCAGTATTTCTCGCCTTCTTTCTCGACCCATTGATCGATCAGCGGGTAAGCATCCTTACCCTCGTACTCGAAGCGCGTCATCCAGATATTGTGGTTCAGCCCGGGAGCTTCCCAGGTGACCTTTTTGGGATCCAGGCCCAATACATTGGCGACCTCAAGGTAGCCGTAATGCCCGTGGCACAGGCCAATGATCTTGATATTGGTCTCGCGGTTCATCATGGTAGAGCCGTGGAACACGGGATTGCCCACCTGGATCAACCAGGCGTTCGGGCAGATTTTTTCCATATCCTTGGCCACACTGAGCATCAGCCAGAACTGGTGGTATGGGCCGATCGCCCCGCCGAAGTGGTAGTAGCCGTAACGCGAGCATAAATCGCGCAGGTTGGCTTCCACTACATGGCCCAACACATAGCCAGTATTGATCACGTAATCGGCCCCATACAGCGCCGTATTGCGATCGGTCGTCTTGTCAAAGGTCAAACCGGCCCCCAACTGGCTGGCATAACGCGTGGCAAGCTTATAAATCATATCCAGGCGGCCTTCGTCAATGTCCATTAACGAAACGTGGCTGCCGCGCAGGTTCTCGGTCAGGCACAGGTCTTTGACCATGCCCAGCGAGAACTGGGCGCTCCCGGCGCCGATGATGCAAATCTTGAGTTTCTTGGCCATGCTGTACACTCCTCGAAAAATATTCCTGGAATCGCGCAGCCTGTGGCGCGCGAACCGGGTTTTAGATAATAATTTGCGGTTCGCCCTGCAGGTCGACCGCATCCACACTGACCTTGCCCTGGTCCCAGACGACGGTGCCCACGGCCATGCCCGGGACCTCCACCCGCCCATTGGGGAGTGTCAGGCTCAACGCCACCGGCTGGCTGCCGGTATACCCGGCGGCAAAACGCCCGCTTTCAGCGCAGGCAAACAACCAGGCCGGGGCTAACTCTGCTACACTGCTGCCCTTCACCCCAACGGGTTGCCAGCGCAGCACCGCGCCTCCCAGGCGTATTTCTCCGCTGCGTGATTGGCACGCCACAGGCGAACTCGAGCATGGGGAAGCCCAGCTCGCCGCTTTGCGTCCAGCGCCGGCGCAGCTTCCACTCCATCAGGTCGACTTCGATGCCCAGTTCCTGCCCGTCGCGCGCATAAGAGACCGTCCAGGGGCGCGGTTGGGTCCCATCATACACGAAGGGCGCCGCCGCCTGATCGTGCAGGTTCCCACCCGCCACAACCCGTCCAAAGGCGCGCCCATCCGGATAGGACGCCCGTTCCGCCATCTCAAAATAGAAACCGCACTGCGGCTTGCCCTGATAAAAGGCGCCCGGCCAGCCCATCTCCCAGAAGGACTTTTCCTGGCCGAGATAATTATAGATCTCCAGCACCAGGTCACCCTGGATTTCGCGCAGGCGCAGCGGGGCTGCGCGGCCGATATCGGTGCGGGTCAGGACGCGCACCGCAGCATACGCGCCGCCCGACCCAACCACGACCACCTCGCCCGGCTGGATTTCGGCGGGTAATTCCTCCACCCGGCGCTCGCCCGCCCAGATTTCCTCCACCCCTTCATGCCGGGTCCAGATCAATGCGGCCTTTGCGCTGCGGATGACGCCCGGGTTGTTGGGCAGGCAGTACAGGCCGATTGCCCGGCTGCCCTGCTGCACGCCCCAGAAGCGGCCTTCATCGATCAGGTTGCGGCTGCGGGTGCGGTCGGTGGCATGGTAAAAATCGCCCAGCCATTTATCGTTGAGCAGGTAGCGCGTGTAGAACACGCCCGGTTTTCCCAACGGATCAGCGGGCCGGGTGTAATGGGCCATCATGACGTTGGTCTGCCCGGAATGTTCTTTGGAGGCCGTCCCCAGGGCAAAAGAGGGGCTTTGATAGGTAGTGGTGGTGACCTGGAAAGGAGTGTAAGCGGTCTCATCCACCTGCAGCGGCTCGGGGCGGCGGTCGAGGGCATCCAACACCCAGCCAGGCAGCTCGCCGGCGGCAACCCACTCGCGCAGTTGGTTAATTTCAGGCGGGGTATCGCAGTGGATGCTCGGCTGGTAGGCGCGCCCATGCGGCCCGGCCCAGCGCCCGGTGGCGCGGTGCATGTGCAGGGCCACGCTCAACCCCAGGCGGGCGACAGCCGCCCGGGCGCGGATGCGGGTATCGGCGTCGCGCACCAGGCGGGCCAGTTCCTGCAGGGCGCGCATATCGACCCAGGTATAGGTCGGGCTGTTGAACTCGTAAGGCGTGCCGTTGTCATCGGTCAGGCGCATCCAGGCCACCAGTTTTTCGTAACCACGGCGCGCCAGGCGCTCATCCCCGAGCAGTTCGCCGCCCAGGCAGGTGTTGAGGATATCGAGCAGGGTGATGTTGGAATAAACCACCAGCACGTTAAGGCGCTCGATCTCGGCCAGACCCAGGCGGATGGCGCCCAGGACGCGGGAACCTAACTCTGGCGACAGGCGCTCACCGTGCTCGATCATCATCGGGATCAGGCGTTCCAGGTTGAACTCGACCGCGTTGAGATCAAAAACGACCGAATCTTCCAGCATCCAGTAGAAATTGCCGTAATGCGGGTCGTCGGGGTGCAGTTCCTGGCAGCCCAGGACCACATCCAGCACCTTTTCGGCCAGTTCCAGGTCCTGCGGGGCGCCGTTGGCCACCAGGCGTTGGGCAAACGAAGCGCCTTTACGCGATTCATGAAAAACCCCATTTTCGGTGGTCTGGGCCTGGAGATGGGTCTGGGGGTTATAGTCGGGCGGTAAGGGCAGTGGTTCGGTCATTTTCGTTTCCTGAGTTCAGTGATTACGTTCTATTTCGCGATGATGACAATATACTTCAGCGGCATATCGCCAGTATTGACCAATCCGTGCAGCCGGCCTGGGTCGACCGTGACCGCCTGGTTGGGGCCGACCGGCACCCGCGTGCCATCTTCCGCTTCCAGCGTGCCATTTCCCGCCAGGACGTAAAAAGTTTCCACTCCAGCATGGGTATGCGGGGGGTGCGCCCGCGTTCCGGGAGCGATCTCGGTGATGTGCAAGCTGATCTTATCCGCCGCCAGGGACGTTTCGATCCAAAAACCATCCAGTCCTTTCTTGTCTAACCTGGCAAATTCTGCCATAAAGATCTCCTATATGATGTCATCCTATTTGCGTGGTTCGCACAGCGCGGCCAACTTTAACGTGAGTTCGGGATAATTGCCTTTTTTAGACCCACCCCCGGCCCCTCCCACGCGCTTTAGCGCGGGGAGGGGTGAAAAGAGGTTCCGGAGATTTTTGCTCCGCGACGCGGAGCAAAAATCTCCAAACTTCTTTGTTTTGCCCCTTCCCCGTGGACGCTCTTCAGCGCACCCGAACCCGCGTCGGTGCCCGAAGGGGCAGGTGGGTGAGGGGTTGGGGATGGGTTAATCTCACTAACCCGAACTGACGTTATTTTAAAAAGCCTCATAGTCAAATCCATCGACTGGGTTTGACTATGAGGTCATATCAATCAGGTCCTTCACGAGCACCACCGCCACATCTACCTCGCCGCGCACGGTGGTGGTGAACACCCCGTACTGGTCGCCGCACGAGAAGCGCGGATGAGGATCGATATGATAATGGCCGCCCACGTAATTATCCATCGCCGGGTTGTCCAGGATCTTCACCAGCTTGCCGGTTTTGCGGTTAAGGAAATGTACCCCGGAAGGACAGCCGCGGTAGAACTTGACGTTAGAATCGCCGATGATATATTCACCCTTCTGGCTGCTGTGCGAATGCCAGCAGTGGTGCGGGAAAGGTATCTTTTCCACGTCCCCGCTGCGCACTTCCACTCGCCAGGTCTCGTTGCCCCACACGCACCACACATGCTTGCCGTCCGGGTCCCACCACTCGTGGCTCACCCAACGTGGCTCGCGCAGGATTGGGCGAGGTTTTTCTCCGCGGCGCATGATCCACAGCCGGTCCGTGATCGGAAAAGTCAGCCCGGTCAGGATATCACCGTGGATTTCCTGCGCAAACAACACTTCGTCCGGGTCGGTCGGGTTGAACTGGGCATGATCGTAAATCCGCTGGAAACGGTACCACTCCTCGAACGGGTCGCCGTTCGCCGGCAGTGCGCCAAATACATACTGCACGCCGATTTGCGTGTCAAGAAAATAGGTCCGTCCATCCACCGAACGGGTCAGGTGGGTAGCCAGACGCGGGATCGGGCGGCTGCCGATGATCTCCTCGGGCAGCGAGTTGATCAGCGTGACCTGGCCATCGGCTTGCGGTCCGCGGCGCCATAAACTGGCGCCCATCCCCCAGATGATCTCACCGGTCTCCGGTTCAACCATCGGCGACGCTTCATTAAACTGCGTCTCGGGGAAATGGCGCACTTCCTGGGTCAGAATGTCCACGACCCCCAGCGTGCGCCCCTGGGCAGCGGTTGCCGAAGGCGGAAATGCGCAGTAAAACCAGAAGTAGCGCCCATCCGCGCTCATATTTTCATTGGTGAAGTAGAAAGCCTCCTGTACCGGGGCTACTTTTTTAGTCAGCAAGTAGCTGGTCACGCCTGTTTCCGGCTCGGTGTAGGGGGTAAAAAGCTTGGAGTTCTTGAAGTCAATCATCAGTTTTGCTCCAGGAAAGAGATAAGCGATATCACGGCGCTCATTTTTTATCGGGCAGCGAATCAAATTCGGGGACGTCGACCATGAACACCTGCCCGTAGCCCTGGGGGTCGGCGGTGTAAACGATGTGCTTGCCGTCCGGGCTGAAGGTGGGGTGGACGTGAACGCGCTGGGTATGGAACGAACCGCGGTGCCAGGCCAGGATCTTGGGTCCTTCGAACTGCCCATCGCGGTAGCGCCAGAGCAGCAGGTAAGGGTTATCTTCGGCGCCATCGCCCACGATCAGGTCCAGGTGGTAGCTGTGGTTGTGCCAGGAATTGTAGGCAAAAGGCGCCTCCACCCGGCCGGAATTATCATAAGCAATCGAGCCGTAGATCGGCCCACCGCCGGCATGCCCGTGGTAGCCAATGCGCACCCCATCCGGCATCCAATACTCGTGCCCGACCGATTCGCCCGGCGCGGTGGGGCGGATCTTCCACACCTCACCGGTATTCAGGTTCAGGCCCCAGATGCGGTTATCCACCAGCTCCCAGGGACCCTCGTGGCAGAAGGTCATGATCTCGGGCACCACCGGGGATGGATTGAAGTGGCCCATCCAGGAATCGCCCTCGTGGACCACTTTCAAGGCGGCGCTGTCCAGATCGAGGGTATAGATGATCGAATGCGGGTGAGCTTCCCAATACTCGCGGAAACCGATGTAGCCATTATCCATGTCCACCTGGAAACGGTCGCTCAGGTCCTGGTACATGCCGATGACCAGCGATTTGCCGTCAGCGGTGGCGCAGCAGCCTTCGCCGATGTAACCCTTTGGCACGGTGAAGATTTCACGCAGCTCCAGGGTCAGCAGGTTCAATGCCATCAAGGCCGGCCCCTGGAGGAAGTAGGCCTCCTCGCGGGCCGGGTTCTTGTTGATCATGAAGACATTCGGCAGGCCGCGCGCCGGGTCCAGATCGGTCAGCTGCACGATTTCGCCGCTGGCCAGGTCGGCGCTGAAGAAATTGGTGCGGTCCTCGCGGTCCGAGGAGAAAATGATCTTGCGGTCCTGGTCGAACCAGCACGGGTAAGTGAAGTAAAAGTGGCTGGAATGGCCCTTATAAGCGGTCAACTGGCGGACAGTGGCGCCGCTGACCGGGTCCTGGGTTACTTTGAGTTCGGGCTGCCAGTGGGAACCGGCATACATGCGTGCCATACAGCCTCCTTGTATGATGACTGGGGGAGCTATTTGATGCTGGAGCGGTCGGGCAGAGATTCAAATTCGGGGATATCGACCATGAATACCTGGCCGTAGCCCTGCGGGTCAGCGGTATAGACGATATGCTTGCCATCCGGGCTGAAGCAGGGATGGACATGCACCTGCTGGGTGTGGAACGAGCCGCGGTGCCAGGCTAGGACCTTAGGGCCTTCAAAGTTCCCATCGCGGTAGCGCCAGAGCAGCAGGTAGGGATTTTCCGCCCGGCCATCGCCCACGATCAGGTCCAGGTTGTAGCTGTGGTTGTGCCACGAGTTGTATTCAAAGGGCGCTTCCACCCGGTCGGTGTTGTCGTAAGCGATCGAGCCGTAAATTGGCTTGCCATTGGCAGCCGACTCGCCGGGGCCCGCCGAGTTGACCCGCCCGTGATAACCGATGTGAATGCCATCCGGCATCCAGTATTCATGGCCCACCATCTCGCCGCTGGCGGTTGGGCGGATCTTCCAGGCTTTGCCGGTGTTAATGTCCAGGCCCCAGATGCGGTTATCGACCAGGTGCCAGGGACCTTCATGGCAGAAGGTCATGATGCCGGGTTGGGTGGGAGAAGTATTAAAGTGACCCAGCCAGCTGTCTTCTTCATAGATGACCCGGGCATCGCCGGTCTCAAGATCAACTTTATAAATCATCGAATGGGGATGCGCTTCCCACAATTCCTTAAAGCCCACATAACCGTTCTTCAGGTCCAGCATGATGCGGTCGCTCAAGTCGGCGTGCATACCGACGACCACATAGCGCCCGTCGGCGGTTCCGTCGCCGCTGCCGCTGACATAACCATCCGGGGTGGTAAAAATCGTGCGCGTGTCCAGGGTTTTCAGGTCCAGGGCCATCAGCGTCCGCCCGCGGTGGAAATAAATTTCGTCGCGCACCTTGTTGACGACGCTGTTGCCCGGCTCGCCCCCGGCAGGATCCAGATCGGTGAGCTGGGTGATCTCGCCCGAGGTCAGATCGACGCTGTACAGGTTGGCGCGGTTCTCGCGGTCCGACAGGAAGACGATCTTGCGCCCGCCGTCGATCCAGCCGGGATAGGTGAAATAGGAGTGGTTCGAATGGCCTTTGTAATGGGTCAGCTGGTGAACCGTGGCCCCACTGACCGGGTCCTTGGTGATCTCAAGTTCAGGTTCCCAACGGGAACCAACCATTGTGCGTGGCATAGCGTCTCCTTATGCTAATAGGGATATTCAAACCAATCCAGGAAACCCAGCGGCGCCGCGGCGCCGGCATACAGGATCAGGCTGGAATATTTGTCTTCAAACTGGCGGCCTCCGCCTTCGCCGTAAATCACTGCCCCGCTGTCGTCCACCCGTTTCGATGCCACCAGGTTGCTCTTCAAGTTTTCTTCGAAGGCGGCAAACTGGCGGGTAGCTACCCGCAGATAGCGGTCCTCGCCGGTAATGCGATAGGCATGCGCCAGGGCCTCGACGAAGTGCATGGTTGGGTTGGAAAACTGCAGCGAAGGCAGTTCTTTATACATGCCCACCCCGTCCGGGCCGAGGTGGTGTTCCACCAGGTCGTCTACCGTCTCGACGATCAGTTGGCGGATGCGCGGGTCATCTTCAATCAGCAGGTAGCGCGCAAAAGAATTGGCGGTGAGCGAGATCATGAAAGTGACGCGCAGCATGGTGTGGCTGGTGTAAGGGGCAAGCAGGGCTCCGTACTGCTCGCGCCAGGCAAGGAACATATCCACCAGCCGGCGGGCTTCGGTCTTCCATTTTTCCTGGCCCGTGCCTAACCACAGGCCCACCATGGCGCGCAGCGCCCAACCGCCCTCGCGCACGGCGGCTTCGCCGGGCTGGTTGAAGTGGGGTTGAGCCATGTGGCGCATGATATTGGCGCCAATCTCACAGGCGGTGTCCATGCCTTCACGCCGCCCGGTCAGAAAGTAGTAATCCAGCAGACCCTCCACCCATTCGTGCGAGGGGGTCACCCCGCCGGTGACGTGGTAGCGGGTGTGAATCTTCAAGCCGTGGTGGATCAGCGGGTCGGGGCTGTAGTGGCAGTAATCCACGTCCATCCAGTGGCGGGCAGCCACGAGGGCCGAATCCAGTATGCGGCGCTGGCCGGAAAGGGCATAGTACAGGGTACAGGCATGTGGGCGGTCGTACTCGTTGTTGACCCACACCGTATGCCCGCCGCCGCGTCCCTGGTTGGTATAGCCCGAATCGGGCGCGTCGCCAAAGTGGAACATACCCAAAGCCTGGGGGCGGGTATTGATTAACTGGTTGAAAAGCGAGATCAGGCGGGCCGGGATCTGAGCAGGGAAATACCCGGCAATCCAGGGGTTATTTTCGCGGTACCATAGCCCGTTCCAGGCGCGGCTGGTCGGGCAGTTGAAACTGGAGCGAGCGCGTGGAGCACTCTTCCAGGGGCAGTTCAGGGGTATGGAAATGCAGCAGCAGGCGGTGAGTTTTACCCATCCCCTGGTAGAGGGGAGCCGGTGTCTCGCTATCCGGATAGAGCCCGGCGGCGATCCCTTCCGCGCCGGCCCACAGCGCCTTGGGATAATTCTGGTGGGCCTGGTGGATGGAAACGGTCAGGCCGGCCTGCTCATCGCGCCAGTCGCTCCAAAAATCGCCGTAGAAACAGTCCACGTAATGCTCATTGGATTGGTAGAGCAAGGTTTCGCCGGTCAGGGTCATTTCCAGCGCGCCCTCGGCGGCAGCGGCCTGCTGCACGTGGGTCTGGTAATAACCTTCGCCCAACGCCCGGCGGGAAGCGCCCAGCACCTGGGGGCGGAAATCCAGGCGGATCCCTTCTACCTGAAGCGGCTGGTCGAAAGGCGGCTCTGCCTCGGCATGGATAAACTGGTATTCCACTTCCACATAGGGTTTACCGGCAAAGGCCGTAACCCGCCCGTGCAGGTCGATCCAGCCGCTGCCATCTGCCCGGCAGTGTTTGCCGTGCACCAGCACCACCGCGCGCAGCGGCCCGGACTCTTCAACCTCCAGCTCGACCGGAGAACCGGCCGTGGAGAGGCGTTCACCGCTGAGGGTGAGCTCGAACCCGCCGAAAGGCGCATCGCCAAAGACCGGCTGGCCGTATAAGACGACCCGGGTCAGGGGGAAGAACCCGCGCCGCGGAAGGGTGAACTGCAGCGCGCCGGTATCCAGATCGATGCCCTGTACGCTCTCCCGGACGGAGACCGTCAGCGTTGGCGCGGCAGCCGGTACGGCGTCCGCGATCTCAAACGAGAAGGTCCGCCCAAGGTTGGCAGGCAGGTCCGGCTGGAAATGGACCAGCAGCCACTGCACACTGCCATCCGGCCAGCGCGCCAGCACGCGGCGCTGGAGAGGCAAAGGGTCGCCCGCCTGAGCGGCACTGCCCGAGGGCGCAGGACTGCGGATGACCAGCTGGTCAGGGTTAAACATCCGGCCACGCGTAAAGGGGATGCTCACGCTGGCCGGTTCGGCCGGACGGTCAAAACGTGAGAGTTTTTCAAATGTAATGGTATTCATGGCTCGCCACCATTCCTGATCCGGCAGTCCCGATCAAACCAGCAGTTCGGGGCGGTCGCTGCAGATGCCATCCACGCCCAGGCGTTTCAACTCGGCAATCTCGTCCGGACGCTCTTCGTGCCAGGTGATCACACCCAGACCCGCCGAACGCACGGCCTCCAACCATTCAGAGGTCAACAGGCCGCTGGGGTGCAGATCGCTTTCCCAACAGGGATGCACGTAAGCCACCGCACAGGCCCGCGCCAGCTGCACGGCGCGCGGACCGTCGATGACTTTGGATCCAAACAGGATCGAACCTGCCACGTGCGGGGCGGCGGCAGTGAAATCCGCCACCCAATCCGGGCGGAACGATCCCACCACACAGTGAGCGCCGTAATCCAGCCGGGCCAACTCCTCAACCACCATGCGCGCAACCCCGCCCTCCTTAAGCTCGATATAGACCCCGAGGTTGAGCTGGCGGCAGGTCTCCAGCGCTTCACCCAGCACGGGGATGTGCTCCCCGCCGCCCAAATCGATGCTGCGCAGCTCTGCTAGAGTGGCATCACGCACCGGCAGCACCTGCCCGCCGGGGACTTTAACATACAGGTCATGAATCACCACTGCCTGGTCGTCGGCACTGCGCTGCACATCCAGCTCGACCATATCGGCTCCCAGTTCGGCGGCTTTGCGAAAACTGGCCAGGGTATTGTGCGGGGCATAGGCGGCGGCGCCGCGGTGCCCAATGCGCAAAGGGCGTTTGTCAGAGATCGGGTAGCTCATACCGCCTGGTTGTTCTCCTCAGGTTCCGGCTGGTCAAAGTGCAGGCGCAGCATATCCGCGCCGTATTTGATTTCCATGATCTTATCGCCCAGGTTGGCCATGCAGTAGGGGTTGTCGTAATGTTTGAACCCGCTCAGTTTCTTGGTCTTGCCGTTCACTTTCAGGGGTCCCTTCCAGCCAAAACGCAGCTGCTCGCCGCGCAGCGAGGTCAATTCGACCTGTGGAGCGCCGTTTACTTCGAACTTCACCGACATTTCCAGCACCTTGCGGATGAAATCCTCGAAAGCTGCCGTCCTGCGCTTTACGCCCCATCTGGCACAACCAGACATTCGGCGTGCCGTGGGAACGCAGTTCGCGATAGGCGTTGTCGCCCTGGGTCATGAACTGCAGGCCTTTGGCAGCGGTCAGGGCCAGGTAGCCATCGCCCACACGGGCAAAGGCCCAGCCGTCGCGCATATCGAAATTCTCAAAGGCATAGGTGGGGAAATAGGCATGGGTAAAGCCCATCCAGTCGTCAGCAGGGAGGTTGTAAACCGCCATCAGCACATCTTTCCACTGGGCTACGCGCGGCAGAGTCTCGTTTCCGTGCCAGAAATTGGGGCGGTGCGAGCCATCTTCGGCGGCGCACGGCGGGTGAGTGGTGAAGATTGTCGCCATCGGACTGAGGGTGACCTGCCAGATATGCTGCTGGTAGCCCTTCTCGCCGGGATGCCAGTCTTGCACGGAACAGAGCATATAGTCAGGGGTCTTATAGGTGACCTTGTTGACACCCGTCCCGCGCGAACCGGAATTGAGGAAATCCTGTTCGTCACCGGTATGCTGCTCGCGGCTCCACATGTCTTCTGGAAGATCGGCGGCAATGGCCTCGATCACCGGCGGCAGCTCGTAGTTCGAACAGGCCAGGGCCACCGTGCCCAGGATGCGGTCGTTGAAGATGCCCATGCCCCACAACAGGCGCGCTATGCCCACCGTGCCTTCGCGGAAACCGGTTTTGATGTATGGAGTATAGGTGCGCCCATGGGTCGAGCCAAACACACCCTTGTAGGAATTGACCGCCATGGTGAAATACATCTTGTCGAGAATCACCGCCGCCATCTCCCACACCTGAGGGTTTTTCGCCAGGCTGGCCAGGGTGGAGAGCGCCAGGGTGTCTTCTTCAAAATAGGTGTTTGAATCCCATTCTTTAAAACCGGTCGCGGCCCGGTTTTCCAGCCAATCCAGGGCCCGGCGTTCGCCGGTCTGCAGATGCCAGCTTCCGGGCTGGTTCACGTTGGTGAAGGTTTCCTGCGGATACAACTGCCCGACCAGCACCTCACAGGTATGGAACAGGATGCTGTGGTTCTCGGTGCGGTAGCACATGGCATCGCTGCCCGGCTCTTCATCCCAATACTTGAAATTGAGAATGCAGGCCTTGAGCGGTTCCCGCAGCGCGGCGGGGAATTCGGGTTTGTCGCCATAGCGGTAAAGCATTCCCAGCAGGCCGCACAGGAAGAAGTCGCTGCAGTCGCGGCGCTGGTTGATCCCCTCGATGGCTTTCATGACCACATCCAGGTCCACATCCTGCCAGTAGCCTAACTCCATTTTTGCGATCTCGGCGAACAGATTGTTCTTACGCCGGGCGGCATCCAGCAGCGCCTCCTCCCGCCGTTCGGCATAGGTCCCATACGGCTGGGTGGAGAATTTATTGGGGGTGGCGTAAAGATTATAGGTACGGGTAATCCGTAAGCCCGCCTCATAATATTCCTGGGGTGTCGGCAAGAGAAAAATCTGGTAATCGCCTTCCCGCAGTTCATACGGGAATTTCATCGGCAGGAAGGTATCATCCCGCCCTTTGCGGAAAGCCTCGGCAAAGATAAAAGCGTCAGGGTCTTGCAGACGGGCATTAAATTCGGTGGAAGCCGCCGGCCCTTCGGGTAGGTACAGTGTAATGTTATCTTCGCGCCCGTACACGTCCTGCTTGAGATGGATGGCTTCGAAGAGCATCTCCAACTTCATCCGGCGGATTGGATCGGGCGCGCCGGTCGGAATGCGCACCACTTTGTCTTCCTTGCCGGCTTCAGGTTGAAAGCCCTCCATGCGCAGGGCCATCGAGAAGGGGCATTCACGCGCGGCGACTTCCTCGATGCGCACCAGCAGGCGGTTGACGCCCTGGGCAAGCCGGGCAGTAAACTTCACCCGGTTGGGGATCTGGTGATAAAAATGCTCCTGGCGGTGAACATGCTGATCGTTAATCCAAAGGTCCGCCGGCCCGTTGGTGGTGAGGGTGAAGTTAATCTCCTGCTCGCGGGGGCTGGCGATCTCGGTGTAAGCCCAGGCCCGCAGGTAATGGGTCAGGTGATAAAAAGCGGACACATCGACAAAGTGGTCGTCTTTGGTGTGGACGTAGTTCCATTCCCCCTTAAAATCACCCGATGCGATTTTGGCGTATTCGGCCGGGGTGCTGTCCAGGCCGGGCTGCGGCTGATAATAATGCTTCGCGATCTGCATCTTCCAATCCGGCCCGGTGAAGCGCTCCAGATCTTTTACTTCCACGGCCTGCGGCCCGGCAACAATCCAGTTATGAATGTAACCATTAACCAGGGGGTATTCGAGGGTACCGATCTTCATTGATGTCTCCTAAAACATAGTTATGATGCAATGAATGGGTTAATATGATCCCGCCAGGAATATTGGGGGGCATAGCCCAACAGCTGGCGCGCTTTGTCAATCGAAAGCAGGGTCTCAAAATCTGTGACCGGCTTGCGCAAGGGCACACCCGGAAAGACCTCCGCCAGCAGATCGCGGTTGGGGCGGTTCATCACCGTATCCGCGGCGGCGATAATAAAGACTTCGGCCCCGGTGATGGGCGCCTCCAGGGCAAGACGGCAGCTTTGCGCCACGTCGCGCCCGTCGACATAGCCCCATAAATTCCACTTGCGCAGGGTCGCATCCGCCCAATAAGAGGGAAAATCGGCGTATTGTTCCGGGTCTTTGATGTTGGATAGGCGCAGGCCGATAAACGGAATGCCGGTCCAGCGGTGGAACTGGCGCGCCATTTCCTCGGTGATGACTTTGGAAAGGGCATAGCTGGACTCGGGGTAAAGCGGATGCTGTTCGTCGATTGGGGCATAGGCCGGCTTTTCACGCTCGAAAGGCAGGCCAAGGGTGGTTTCGCTGGAAGCCCACACTACCCGCGCCAGTTTCAGCTGCATGGCCGCCGTAAACACGTTATAGCAGGCCATGGTGTTGTTGTGAAAGATATGCCCCGCGGTGAAGTTATCCGGATTGGGGATGGCCGCCAGATGCACTACCGCCTCAACCCCATCGAAGGCTTCAAACACCTCACCCAGATTGGTCAGGTCAGCCTGGCGAAAACGGGTCAGGGAGCGGGCTGGGGGCGCTGCATCCACATTCACCACCTGGTAGCCGTGGTCCAGCAGGTCGCGCACCACATTCCGCCCGGCTTTTCCGCTGCCCCCGGTCACAGCAATTTTGGTCATCGATACTCCTTGATGGGTAGTGTTATTCGGTTGCTTCGCGACCGAATAACACTACATTCATTTTAATTCTATTGGTTGAACCAGATCTCGTAAGTCTCCTGGCCGTAATGGATCGCCAGCTCACCCGAACCAAAATCTGCATGCGCCCAGGGGCTGTCATACAGCGGGTAACCGTGCAGTTGAATGGCCTGACCGGCTGCGGTTGGCGCGACATCCCAACCGGTGACAAACTCGCCAATCGAGGGTGAATGGTAATGGACCGCGCCGTCGATGACCTCGAATTTGGCAGACTGCAGGGCGGCGGTGAAGGCCGCGAACGAACCCCAATCCGCCTCCCGGCCGCATTCGGCGATCCAGGTATTCTCAGGCGCCGTACACTGCAGCTCACGCCCGGCGTATTGCCCGGAATCGGCCCACTGCAGACCGTGCTGTGACCAGATGCCGACATATCCCTTGCCGGAACGGGCAAAGGCCCAGTTGCCAGCCACCTGCACCTCATCGAAGCGGGCCGGTTCCAGCCAGCAGTGCGACATCCAGGCAAACAGGCTCAAACGCCAGGTGAGGGCCAGCACATTCTTATGCTGGACCACGCGGGGCAGGGTGGTGTGGCCTGACCAATAATCCGGACGCAGGCCCGACCCTTCACCGGTGGTGTGGGGGCATGACCAGAAAATCTGAGCTTTATTGGCCAGCGTGACCTGGGCGATATGGGTGGAGCTTTCGTACTCGCCCTTGCGGTGGTCCTGCAGGCCCGAAAGCATATAATCGGGGGTGCGGTAAACGACGAAGTTGGCGCTCCGCACCGAACCGCGCAGGATGCCCTGACGTTCCTTGATCTCAACCACGGCCTGGTCGTCGTGGGCAATGTCGGCAAAGAAACGCGGCGGGCGGTAGGTGCTGGAGCCCAGGGTGACCGGGGCCATGCCGTTGGTGCCGCCGCTCAACGCGCCGGTGCCGTAAAGCAGCCAGACACAGGCCGCGGTGCCGTCAAAATCGGCATATTTGATGTAAATGCCATAGCTGCGCCCGTGGGTCACGCCCCAAAAGCCGTGGTAAGTATCCGCCGCCAGGTAAAAGAAAATCTGGTCGAGTACGCCCTGCACCATCTGGCGCAGCTTATACTGGCCTTCGTTGATGGCAAAATCGTAGAGGTTCATGATCGGGGCGATACACACCGGCAGGTACGAGTTGGAATGCCATTCATCATAGCCAAAGCGCCCGCGCTGCCGCAGCCATTCGGTGATGTAAATATAGGCCTTTTGGGAATGGTACATGCCGTTCTGGCGGGTATTGGTAAATTCTTCGGTCGGGAAGAGCAGCCCCGCCATCCATTCGGCCACATGAAACAGCAGGCGGTGGTTTTCCGAGCCCATATACATCACCGTGTCGCCCGGCTCATCCACCCAATATTTAAAGCCCAACACGGTATCTTTCATCAAAGCATTGATCTCCGGGCTGAGGTGCTCGCCGGCCCGTTCCCAAAACATGAGACGTAAAATACCCTGGATGACAAAATCGGCGCAGTCCTTGCGGGCGGCGATGAACTGGCAGGTGCGGCGGATGCTGCCCTCGTCCACCTGGTCGTACTCGCCCAGTGCATAGTGGGCTACCGGACTCCAAATTTCGTGGATGCCCGGCTCGACGCTTTCGGCGTAATGCGCCAGCGCCAGCTTGCGGCGTTCGTCCAATTTGTCGTCACCCTGCGGAGCCAGTTTGGGGCTGATCTTGCGCACGGTGAAGGCTGTCGAGGTCAGCGGCTGCCCATTCGCCAGATGCCAGATGCACTGCAGGGTAAAAGTATCATCCGGCAGATCCCGCCCCTGGCACAGGGTTACCATCCCCGCCTGAGCGGGCCGCGCCTGATAAAGCACCTGTTGGTTTTGGTTGATCAGTTCCACCGTCAGGCGCGGTCGATGATCGTGGTCGCCCTGTGGGGACGCCGCAGCGGCGGACTTCTCCAGGCGGAAACCCACTTCATGCTCGGGATAGTACAAATCCCGGTCGAAGCGAATGCTGCCCAGTTCCTCTTCCACGGCCAGGCGCGTCTCGAGAGGCATGCCGGCCGGCAGGGGAGCGCGAGCCTGGACAGGGCTGTCGAGACATTCCAGGCGGATGCCCACCTGGGCCATACGCGCCACACGGAACAATGCCACCCCGACCTGCTGCTCGCCCGGCGCCAATTCGGCTTCGAAGGTGTATTCGTTGACGCCTTCCGTCACCTTGCCTTTGCTGTTGGCGCTGTCGAAAACAATCTTGCCGCCAACCGCCACCAGAATGCGCTGGTAAATGCGCGTCAGGATGCGCCAGCGGCGCAGGCCGGGTTTTTCGGGGGTCAGCAGGGTGGTGAGCAGTGCGGCGCCGATATGATTGGAAATGTTGTAAGTGCCCCAGGAAAGGTACTGTTCAGGTCCGCGCACCAGGTTCCAGAAACCAGCCTGACCTAATAAAACATCCTGGTCGCCCTCTTTGGGGCTGCCGGCCAGCAGCCGGCGGGCATCTTCAACCGCTTCATCGATCGCGCTGTACCCCACCTGTGTGGGAAGGGTCGGCTGCTCGAAATAGGTCAGGCCCACGACCCGCTGCGAAACATCGATATTATAAGCACCCAGCATAATCCAGGGTTTGATCACGGACCCGGCCGCGATATTTCGAACCAGATTTTCTATCGCGCTCATTTTTCCTCCTTCGACCATGGGAGAATCAGCGTCTTCCGCCGCCCAATATAGACCAGCCCAATACCAAGAAGGGTTTCACCCACTGCTAACACCACCTGGATTGGAGACACCGGCAGGTACAACATCATAGATAGTTGAAAAAAAGCCAGAATCAACAGCTCGACCCCCAACGAAAACGAGGTCCGCCGCAGCACTAATTTTTTAGGAACCCCGCTGGTGATCAACATTTGTTCCATCAGGACAAATATTCCCAAAAAGAGAATACCGCTGATGACGTAATAGAAATCCAAAACGGTTCTGACAAAAAAATTGGCCTGAACGGAACTTCTGCTTGCCCATTCGGCATCTTTAATCAAATTAATCACTAACGATTGTATAAAATTTGCCCCCGTCATCAAAACAACGACCGCCAGACCGGTAACCAATATTAAAGCTACCACGGCACCTAAATATTTGGCCCAACTCTTGAGCATTTTTACCACACTTCCTGGCAGCCCGTCTCCACCATCAGCTTGCGCAAAGCCCGGGCGGCGATTTCCATGCCCTCGGCCCCACTGAACCCGGCGGAATGCCCGGCGATCTTCAAATGCGGTTCCAGAGCCAGTGTGCCCTGGTAGCCCATCGCCTTGAGGTACGCCAGAACCTCGGGTAACTGCCCATCCCCTTCACCCGCCGGGACTACTTTGCCGTTCTCCAGAAGCGCATCCTTGATGTGAACGTAGCCGAGGTAGGGCTGTAAGCCGGCCCATCCCCGATCGACGGGGTTCCCCACCCCCACTTGAACGAAATTGGCAGAATCCCAGGCATAGCGCAGGGCCGGAGAATTGACTGCTTTGAGCACAGCCAGGCAGCGCTCGGGGGTATCCGTGACGATGCCCTTTTCATTTTCCAGCACCAGGGTAAAACCTTCTTTTTCCGCCAGGCCAGCCAAAACGCCCAGGCGGTCGGCGGTTTCAGGTACATGCTGATCGTAATGGTCATTGCTGGAAATATCATCCGGATAGAATGAGAAAATTCGGATAAAGCGGGTGTCGAGCATATTGCCAATCGCCATCAGGCGCGTCAGGTTGCCTTTTTCAAAATCGATCGGCTCAGCCAGGCGAGATTTTCCTACCGGGCTGCCCAGGCAGGCTACCTTTACACCATACCCGGCGCATATCTGCTTGACTCGCGCCACATCGTCATCTTCCATTTTTGCCACATTTTTACCCCACGCCCCGCGCAGATCGAGACCGCGCACATTTAAACCCACCAGGGTCTTGAGCTGCTCGGCCAGATCGGCATCAATTTCATCCCCAAACGCGCTTAAACGAAAAGTTGCAGACATTTCCTCCTCCTTTACATCTTATCGGCAAAACCATGCGAAACGTTTCTCAGCCATCTTTATTATCTCCCATTTTTCTGCTATTGGGAGAGGTGACTTTTATTATGATCATCTGCCTTACACAAGATTTCGTTGGGCGCATATCCGACAGCGAACCAGCGGCCCAACGAAATAGGAACGGTTGATTTTTCTCCTGCGGCCCGGCCCGGAAAATAAACCGGCCCACGGCGTTATTCGATCCAGCGCGGAAGCAGTTGTTCCCTCCGGTTGATCTCGCAGGCATACAAGAAACGCACGACATCGTTCATATAGAACTGGCCAAAACGCTTGTCCGGGAGCTGCTCCACGAAGCGGTCGGCCAGGTTATTGGCTTCCTCTTCATTCATCCCAGAGACCAGCTCGAAATCAAAATAAATCGCCAGATCGCGTTCAGGATCGGTGATCACCCGACGGATGCCATATTTGGCTGGATCGTTATAGGCCGGCGAGTAAATTTCGAGCAGGAAGGCCCCCGGGGACGCTGAATGGATCACATCCTGATTGGCATAGATGAAATTGACCGTTTCCTGGGCCTCGTTGATCGTCTCGCCAGGGAAGCCAAAGAAGAAAAAGGTGTGGTTCCAGATGCCAAGCCCGGTGGCGGTATGCAGGATGCGCGCCATCTCCCTCACCTCGGTGCCTTTTAGCATTTTGCGCATAATCGGCTCGGAGGCGCTTTCCAACCCGTACAGCAGCATCCGACAGCCGCTCCTGGCCGCCGCGACCAGCAGTTCATCGGTTAAAGATTTTTCGAAGCGCGCCGCAACCGTCCAATTAATCGGGCTGCCGCGTTCAATGAGGGCCGCGGAGAGCTGGCGCATGATGCGCGGGGTGATGGCTTCGTCCACGAAGAAAATGCTGCGGCAGGCATATTTTTCCTGAAGAGCCTGCACCTCGGAAAGGATGTGATCTACAGGAATGGGGAAGTAACCAAACGGGCTGCCGTAACCCACGTTACAGAAGGCGCATTTGCCGTAATAACAGCCGTGAGTGGTTGCCAGCGGCAGGACAAGCTCCGGGGCCAGGTAGCGGTCCAGGGGCAGGCCGTCGAAATCCGGCTTAGATTCTTCCTCAATCGAGCGCAAATCCTTGAAATCCGGCTCGGGGTTGACGATCACCCTGGTATTCACTTCAGGGTCACGGTAAACCAGGTTGGGCACGCCGGATAAATCGCCGTCAGACGAAAGCGCTTCAAGCAGGCGATGCAGCGGTATTTCGCCTTCGAACAACACCGCGCTGTCGATCAGGTCAAAGATCCTGGGCACTTCCACCAGGCGTTCGCGCATCATGGTCACATGCGGCCCGCCGACCGTGATGTGGCATTTCAAGCCTGCATCCCGGATCAAAGCGGCCAGGGTCAGCCCGGCCAGAATCTGCGAACTGGTGGGAATCGAGATGCCCACCAGGTCCGGCTGGTCACGCTGCAAATCCTTGAGAATACCGCGCCGGAAGATATCATAAAATGGGTTGATATTTGGGTCGCGGGCGGCCGCAAACAAATCCTGGCTGCTGTCCGTGCGGCCGGCGTCGATAAACGTGGTCATTTCCAGGCGAGCAGGGAAATGAGCCATGGAAGCCAACTCCAGGGCCTGAGCAATGGTAACATAAGCCGGTTCACTGGTCTCGCCGTCATAGAATTTTGGGCTGCGCAGGATGGCCTTGGCATCTTCGATCTGTTCGGCGAGCGCAGGACCGTTATGCAGGGCCCATTCGACATCCGCTGGTTTTGGGCGGCCATAAGGCAGCGGGCGCTGGCTGGCGCCTGGGCCAAAACGGGAACGGATGCGCTCCACAGAATCGCGCACATAACGCCGCGTCAGCACCTCATCGAAAACCTCAACATTAAGGTCGCGCTGGACAACATCGTAACCCCTCTGGCGCAAGAAACCGGTCAGAGCCGGCAGCGCCAGATGGGGCATGGAAGGGGTCCAATGCGGTGGGAAGAGCAGATAAATTTTCATGTTGTTTATTGGCAGTTACAGCCGGGGAATTCCCCGGCTGTAACTGCCATCCTCTAATACGGCATTTTACCGTTAATTTTGCTTATACAGCACACAGCGCACCATATGCCCGGGTTCCACTTCGACATTCGGCGGATCGAGCACATCGCATACGCCTGAGATACGCTTGGAACAGCGCGGATGGAATGGGCAGCCCTTCGGCAGATTGTAAGGATCGGGCACAACCCCGCGAATGGACGCCAGGCGGTTGTTCTTGTTTTTTGCCGATCCCAGGCGGGGGATGGATTGCAGCAGAGCCTGGGTATACGGATGCATGGCATTGTAGAACAGGGTATCGATATCCGCATCTTCCACGACTTTACCCAGGTACATCACCACCACCCGTTCCGCCATCTGCGCGATCACCCCCAGGTTGTGGGTGATGAACATGATCGCCATCCCCAAATCGTTCTGGAGCTGGCGCATGAGGGTCAGGATCTGGGCCTCAGTGGTCACGTCCAGGGCGGTTGTGGGCTCATCGGCGATGACCATGCTGGGATGGCAGGAGAGCGCCATGGCAATCATCGCCCGCTGGCGCATACCACCCGACAGTTCGTGCGGGTAGCGATCGACCGTGCGCGACGGCAGCGGCATTCCGACCTTATCCAGCATATCGATGGTGATCTCACGGCCTATCCTTGGAGTTTACGTGCTGGTGGAGGGTGATCACTTCACTGATCTGGTTGCCGATGGTATGCACCGGGCTGAGGGAGGTCATCGGCTCCTGGAAGACCATCGAGATTTCGCCGCCGCGGATGGTGCGCATGACTTCTCCGTAGGCGTCTTCCTTGGCCAGATCAAGGGTTTCGATCATCTGCCCGCCAGACGAGCCGCCGGCCGGCACTTCTTTTACCTGGCGGTTAAAGACAATCTCCCCGTCCACAATCCTGGCCGATTTAGCCAGAATGCGCATGATCGAACGAGCGGTGACACTTTTGCCGCAGCCGCTTTCGCCTACCACGCCCAGGGTCTTGCCACGCTGGAGGGAGAAGTCGGCGCCATCTACCGCTCTGACGATACCTTCATCCAGGTAGAAGTAAGTTTTCAGGTTTTTTACCTGCAGCAGTGTATTTCCGTTGTCCACTGTTTCCTCCTACCGGGCGTATGGGTCGGCCGCATCGCGCAGGCCGTCGCCCAAAAAGTTGAATGCCAGCACTGAAAGGATCACCGCTGCCGCCGGCCAGAAAACCCAGGGGGCCAGGGCAATCGCGGTCACATTCTGCGCCTCTTGCAGCAGCACGCCCCAACTGATGGCCGGGGCGCGTAAGCCGAGGCCGATGAAGCTCAAGCCGGTTTCGCTCAAGATCATATTGGGCACAGAAAGGGTCAGGCTGGCGATGATGTAGCTGAGGAACGAGGGCACCATGTGCACCAGGATAATCCGGCGCTGGCTGGAGCCCACCAGGCGGGCCGCCATGATGAAGTCTTCCTCGCGCATCGCCAGGAAACGCCCGCGCACCACGCGCGCCATACCTGTCCAGCTTACCAGGGAAAGGATGATCGTGATCCCAAAGTAAGTGAGGGTAACTGGCCAGGTCGGCGGCAGGGCCGCGCTTAATGCCATCCACAACGGGATCTGGGGGATGGAGCGGATGAACTCGATCACGCGCTGGATAAAGGTGTCGATCGCACCGCCGAAGTAGCCGGAGATGCCGCCGATCACCACCCCGAACACCAGGCTGGCCAGTACGCCGATCAAGCCAATGGAGAGCGAAATGCGCGCGCCATACACCACCCGCGAGAACAGGTCCCGCCCCAGGCGGTCAGCGCCCATCAAGAACACACCCTGCTCCTGCTGGTCTACATCCAGCCCAAACAGGTGGATGTTCGTCTCCCACAGGCCCCAAAACTTGTAGGTTGGGCCAGTGGTAAAAAAGCGAATCGAATAAACTGTAGATTTATCTTCAGTGAAGATATTCTGCAGAGTTACCGGGTCACGGGTGCGGACGGTCTTATACACAAACAACCCGCGGAAATTGCCTTGACTGTCGATCAGGTGAATCGGCGAGGGCGGGGACAGCTTGTAGCGAATAAAGGTGTCTTCCGGCGCGTAGGGCGCGACGAATTCACAGAAGATCGCTACCACGTAAAGGATAATCAGCACCACCCCGCTGATCAAAGCCGCCTTGTGCTTGCGGAACTTCCACCACATTAAGGTCATCGGCGGGGCGACTGCAATTCGCTCTTCTACATTCTTCTCTTCATCTAACAGGGTATCAACCTGGTTTGCCATGGGGCCTCTCAAAGATACTTAAAGATAGGATAAACAGGGAGATCAGTCCCTGGATCATGTCATGCGAATACGCGGGTCGACCCACGCCAGGACAATATCCGAAACCAGCGTCCCAATCACAGTAAGCGTACTGAGCAGCAGCAGGAAGCTGCCCGCGAGATACATATCCTGGGATTGCAATGCCCGCAGGAGCATCGGTCCCGTGGTCTCCAGGCTGAGCACAATCGAGAGCAGGGTCGAGCCTGAGATCAGGTTGGCCAGTTCCCAACCGACCGTACTGAAGAAGGGGTTGAGCGCCACCCGCACAGGGTATTTCCAGATCACTTTCGCTTCGGTGATCCCTTTGGCGCGAGCAGTTTCGACATACGGCTTATTCAACTCATCCAGCAGGTTGGCGCGCGTGGTGCGCAGCCCACCGGCGGTGCCGTTCAGGGCCAGAATCAGGACCGGGATCCAGAGATGCTTGAGCATATCTGCCACCTTAGCCCAGTTCCACGGCGCGAGGATGAACTGCTCGGAGAACAAGCCGCCCACGTTTAACCCCAGGTAATTCATCGCCGCCCACATGATGATCAACGCCAGCATGAAACCCGGCGTGCCAATCCCCACGAAGCTGATAAAAGTGAAAATATAATCGGGGATCGAGTACTGGTGGGTGGCGGAAAAAACGCCTAATGGTATCGCGATGAACCAGCTGACGAATAAGGCGGTCAACGACAGGACTACAGTCAGCGCCATGCGCTCCCAGATCAGATCTTTGACCGGTTTTTGCAGCTCCATGGATTGACCCCAGTCGCCGCGGGTAAGGATCCCCACCATCCACTTGGTATACTGGACATAAACTGGCTGGTTCAAACCGTAGCGTTCCTCCAGGACTTTGATCTGCGACTCATCGATCTGGTCACCTTGCGAGCGCAAGGTCATCACATACGAAGAGAGAAAATCGCCCGGGGGAAGCTGGATGACGACGAAGGAGATGATAGAAATGATGAACAGGGTGGGGATCATGATCCCTATTCGTCTGAGAATATACCCTAGCATAGGTTACCTCCAGATGGTTTGCCAGCCTGCAACTT